>NZ_JAFBCP010000001.1:1205052-2410104 GCF_016907735.1 Brevibacterium paucivorans
AGCCTCACCGCAAAGCGAGCCACGCAGTACTCGTTTAGAACATATATTCTATTATCGACGAGTTGTTTCCACTACTCGTGTAGGGATCTCGAGGAACTCTGCACCCATCTGCTTAATCACCGGGGGAGTCATCTTGTGTCGCTTAAGAACCTTCTTGGCTTTATCGATCTCTTCTTGTGCCTTCTGTCCCTTGAGCGCCAGCAACCTGCCGTTAGGGCCAAGTACTGGCGCGGCCCATTCAACGAGTACGTTCAAGGCTTTGACAGCGCGTGCAGTCACAACTGTGAAGACTTCTTCGTCAACTAGCTCTTCAACGCGACCTCGGACAATACGAACGTTGTCGAGGCCCAAGTCGTCGACAACCATCCGTAGCCAATCCACGCGCCTTTCCATAGCCTCAATGAGCACGAATGAGGCTTGCGGCTGTGCAAGGGCCAATACAAGGCCAGGTAGACCAGCACCCGAACCAATATCACCCACAACGTCATCATCGTGGATAAGGGGAACAACAACTGCGCAGTTCAGAATGTGACGGGTCCACAACCTATCGAGCTCTCGCGGGCCAATAAGGCCCCATTCCACACCAGTGGTCGCCAAGTGTTGGGCATAGGTGCGGGCAAGGGGGAGACGTTCTCCAAAGATCTGTTCCGCGCACGCGGGTACTGGTTCTACCTGAGACATCATTATTCAGCGGAGATAACCACGTGCCTGCGGTCGCCTTCGCCTTCCGATTCGGAAACCAAACCGGCTTTGGAAACCTGATCGTGAATGACCTTACGTTCGAACGAGTTCATGGGCTTAAGCGAAATTGGTTCGCCTGATGCCTTCACCTTTTCGATGTATTCGCGCGCCATTTCCTTCAACGCGTCACGGCGACGGTTGCGGAAACCGTCGATATCCAGCATCATCCAAGAGCGCTGACCGGTGGCAGACTGAACGGCCAACCGAGTCAACTCCTGAAGGGCTGCGAGTGTACGACCCTCCTTGCCTACCAAAGTGGAAAGGTTCGAGTCCTTCTCATCGCAGATAATGGCGACCTGTGGGCGACCCTCTTTGACGTCGATGTCAATGTCTCCGTCAAGGTCAGCGATGTCGAGCAGTTCTTCGAGGTAATCAGCGGCAATGTCGCCTTCTTCTTCAAGAAGTTCGGCGCGTGTGGGCTTCTTTTCAACGATTTCGTCAGTCATGCTTCTCTACTTCTTCTTTTTCTTCTTTTGACGAGCCTTGCTCATGGGTTGTTGACGCTGGCCGGACTTAGGCTGTGTTTCCGACTCAGCGGCCTTCTTCGGCTGCATTGATTTAGGAAGCGGTTTGCCCTGGCGTTCACGGCGAGCAATGAGTTCTTTTTCGGCCTTGGAACCGGGGGTAGGCATATTGCGAATCACGATGAACTGCTGAACCATGGTCCATACGTTTGAAACGAGCCAGTACACAATCAAACCAAGTGGGAAGTAAATACCACCCACAGCGAAGATAATCGGCATCATGTACAGAAGCATCTTCTGCTGTTGCATGAACGGGTTGTTCATGGCTGCTTCCGACATGTTCTTCGCCATGATCTGGCGTTGCGTGATGAACTGGGTAACACCCATAATCACGATCAGGATCGCAGTGAGGACCTTGGTTCCAAGGTCGCCCTGAAGGAAGGTGTCAGAAAGCTCTACACCGAAAATCGAGGCGTGCGTTGCTTGGCTTGCAAGCTCCTGTGTTAGACCACCGATGGGTGGAATGTCACCGTTACCAATTCCTTCAGTGTTGCGAATAACGCGGTACAGCGAAAAGAAGATTGGCATCTGAACCAAGAGTGGCAAACACGAAGCGAATGGGTTAGTCCCGTGCTTCTTGAACAGCGCCTGCTGTTCTTCTGCCATCTGTTGCCTGGAGAACTGGTCGCGCTTACCCTTGTACTTCTTTTGCAGCTCCATCATTTCTGGTTGCAGAAGCTGCATCTTGCGCTGCGCCTTAATCTGGTAGACAAACAGCGGAATCAGCACAGCACGCACAACGATCGTCAAGCCTGCAATCGATGCGACCCACGTCCACCCGGCGGTTGGGCTCATTCCCAATGCGGTGAAAGCCATGTGGAAGAATGCAAGAATCCAAGCGACGACCCACTCAATGGGCAGAAGTAGCTTGCCTAGCCAGTCCATGTAGTAATCTCCTAGACGCTGCGAGAAGCGTCATCTGTAAAAGCGTCAGGCACCATTGTGCCATTGTTCGCTCGCTTCATTTCCAAACTCCGCTGGTGAAGCACCGACCCGTGTACATAGTCGACGCCACCTTGCGAAAAGGGGTTACACCTGAGCAGTCGCCATACTGTCATGGCCGACCCCATAAACAAACCTTTAACTTCGAACGCATCCAGTGCGTATTTGGAACACGTGGGGTAGTACTTACACACGTTCCCGTATAGTTTCGACACAGTTCCGCGATACCCGCGCATAAACCATACCGCCGGCATCCGTGGCGCTATCACGCACGCATGACCGATCTTCGCCCACACGCCACGTGGCCACGGAGGAAGCGATGACGGCGTGGTTTCCAAGCTCTTCACTGGTGGTCCTCTGGCAGTACGCGACTCAGCGCTACGTCGAAGTCACGTTCTAAATGAATGAACTCACTGCGAGATGACTGGGGGAGCGCACGTACCACGTAAATGCCTGGAGACATCTGCGTTAATCGTTCGTGTGCAATGGCACGTAGCCGACGTTTCACACGGTTACGGGTAACCGCATTTCCAATACTTTTAGAGACAACAAACCCCACGCGCGGGGCGTGGGATTCCGAGTCGAGTGCTACGTGAAGGATCAGGTTCCGGGTCCCGGCCTTCAGACCGGAGCGAAATGCGCGCCGAAAGTCCTCAGAGCTCCGAACCCGGTTCCCGACCGGTAACACTTAGGCTGAAAGGTTAGCGCGACCCTTGCGACGACGAGCAGCAAGAATGCTGCGTCCGGCGCGGGTACGCATACGCAGGCGGAAGCCGTGGGTCTTGGCACGCTTACGGTTGTTTGGCTGGAAGGTACGCTTGCTCACTTTAGTTCTCCGTCTATGTCGAAACTGTTTTGCGGTGCCATGGGCTGGCACGGTGCGCTATCTACGGCGCTCCTGCGACCAGGCCGAATCAGTCACATCATGCAAAGGCCCGCAACACAGGACACTCAAGCATAAAGCGTGTGCGACTGGTTGGTCAAACCATACGGGCTCAAAGGTGCGTAGGTTCACATTTTCGTCATATGAGCTTTGCTTGAGCGGTTCTCGCTTTACCTGATGTACACATCAAGTCTTCTTTTCAATTACATCAGTGTAGTTAAACAGGGTTATAAACACCGACTTCCACAAATGACAACCATGTAGTTATCCACAAACTTGTCCACCGATGTGGATAATTCAAGGGTGACGGGTTGAGAATTCCACATTGTGTGGAAAACTATGTGGAAGTAGAACTATCTCTATCCACACGTGTGTTCACGCACCCTTTAGGAACCACATGAGCAACGAAAACGAGAACCTTCAACAGATCTGGACGGATGTCGTTGAAGGAATGCGCGCCGACTCTCAACTTCAACCCCGCTTGAAAGGCTTTTTGGGACTAGCAGCACCCAAAGCGATCGTTGAAGACTTGGTGGTGATCTCGGTCCCCAACGACCTGACCCGCCACACGTTTGAGCGGGAACTCCGACAACCGCTGGGGCAGGCTTTCAGCGAAGCTCTGGGAAGGCACGTGTCGTTCGCGTTCGCGCTTGATTCCAACATGAACACAGACCCCGCACCTGCAGAGGAACCTGCGACGACCTCGGCGCCGGAACCCCAGGCCGTGGCACCCGCTGAACCTACGCTGGCAGCGCCTGCAGACTTTCCCGAGGTGGGAAGCTCAGATCTGAACCCCAAGTACACGTTCGACAGTTTCGTTATCGGTGCGTCCAACCGTTTCGCTCACGCAGCCGCATTTGCGGTAGCCGAATCACCCGCCAAGGCGTACAACCCGCTGTTCATTTATGGGGATTCGGGACTGGGCAAGACCCACTTGTTGCACGCTGTGGGGCACTATGCACTCCAGCTGTATCCCAAGATCAGGGTGCGATACGTGTCCAGTGAGGAGTTTGTGAACGACTTCATTAACACGGTTGGATCGCAGGTGACCTCGAACACGTTGCGTCCTGCGTTCCAGCGCCGGTACCGGGAAGTCGACATCCTCATGATTGACGACATCCAGTTCTTGCAAGGCAAAGACGCGACGGTAGAAGAGTTTTTCCACACCTTTAACGCGCTGCACGCGGAAAACAAGCAGGTCATCATCACGTCTGACCAGCCACCAAAAATGCTGAAAGGCTTTGAGGAGCGTCTGCGTTCAAGGTTTGAGTCTGGGCTTCTTACCGATGTCCAGCCGCCGGACCTCGAAACTCGTTTTGCGATTCTTCGGAACAAAGCCGCTAATGAGAACCTGGCCGTGCCAGATGAGGTCTTGGAATTCATCGCCTCGCGAGTTTCCTCAAACATTCGAGAACTGGAAGGGGCTCTCATTCGTGTCACCGCGTTCTCGAACCTCAACGAACAAGTCATTGATGTGGGACTTGCCCAAACAGTTTTGAAGGACTTCATCACCCATGATGAAACGCCTGAAATCACTGCGACCGACATCATGGGGCAGACCGCCCAGTACTTCAACCTGTCGATCGAGGATTTACAGGGGTCGAGTCGTTCGCGCACGTTGACTACTGCTCGGCAGATCGCCATGTACCTGTGTCGTGAACTCACGGATCTGTCGCTTCCCAAGATTGGTGAAGCCTTTGGCGGGCGCGACCACACAACGGTCATGCACGCCAACCGCAAGATTGGTACGCAGATGGCTGAACGTCGTGCGATCTACACACAGGTCACGGAACTCACCAACCGGATCAAGCAACAGCACCGGCTTTAGGGTTCATACTCGCGTCTGCCCGGGGCAGTCCCCGGGCAGGGGCGACCTCTGTAAACGTGCGCACGCACGCAATTAACACAAACAACACGTTGTTCACAATTGTGGAAAAGCCTGTGCATAGTAGTTGTTTTCCTGTGGGGTTATGAATGAACTTTTCACTACCGTCGGTGGATGTCTGTGTAACTACCTCGATGTAACTCACAAGCGTCCACTGGTACGTGGATCTTTACGCACACACGTGTACACACGGCACAAATCTCGTTTGAGCGCATAAACGCTCGATGACATTCATGTAATTCCACAGTTTCCACAACGCCTACTACTGCAAATATTTTCAAGTTGAGTAACAAGAAGCGACGCCGCGCCCTGCTGAGAACCGAACTGCGAGCCACGAATTACAAAAAATTGCCCGGGGTATAACCGGCGTGTAAAGTTGCAATCTGCGAATAAGTACGAACTTTGGGGAGAGACGTGAACGCAGACAACACCGTTAAGTTCAAAGTTGAACGTGACGTCTTTGCCGACGCAGTTACTTGGGCAGCCAAGAACTTGCCTCAGCGTCCAATCATCCCTGTTCTCACAGGTGTTTTGGTCACTGCTGAAAGCGACGGAACTGTCCGCTTGGCGTTCTACGACTGGGAAGTTTCCCAGCGCATCACGATAGAAGCTGAAGTTGACGCGCCTGGAACGTTCCTGGTTTCTGGTCGCCTTTTGGCTGATATCGCGCGTGCGTTGCCACCTCAGCAGGTAGTTCTTGAACTGAACAACGGCAAAGTGGATATTTCGTGTGGTTCCTCGCGCTTCTCGCTCATGACCATGCCGGTTGAGGAATACCCTGACCTGCCAACAATCCCTGACACCACGGGTGTTGTGAGTGCATCCACATTCCAGCACGCAGTGTCACAGGTTGCTGTGGCTGCTTCTCGTGACGACACTCTGCCTATTCTGACGAGTGTTCGTATCGAGATTGAGGGTGACAAAGTCACGTTGCTGGCAACTGACCGTTACCGTCTGGCCGTTCGCCAGTTCACATGGAACCCACGCACACCGGACTTCTCTGCAAACGCTTTGCTTCGCGGTAAGACGCTCACCGAGGTTGCCAAGTCAATGTCGGGCGATGTCGAAATCTCGCTGGCGGAATCCAACGGCAAGGAAATGCTGGCGTTTTCGTCTGAAGGCCGAGTAGTGACTTCGCTTCTCATCGAAGGTGACTACCCCAAGGTGCGTTCGTTGTTCCCCAAGGAGTCGACAATTTCGGCTGTTCTGCAGGTGGGAGCGCTCCGCGAAGCAGTTCGCCGTGTGTCACTTGTCGCTGAACGCAACACTCCTATCAAGTTTGAGTTCGCTGATGGCTCTCTTGTTCTTCGCGCCGGCGCTGGAGATGACGCGCAGGCGAGTGAAGCGCTTCCGGCCACAATCGAGGGCGGCGACATTCTCACGGGCTTCAACCCGAACTACATTTCCGAGGGACTCAACGCAATTGATACCCCGTATGTGCGCTTCAGCCTGACTGACCCTAAGAAACCAGTGGTGATTTCTGGTATGCAGGAACCGGACGGTGAAGTCGATTCGGCTTACCGCTACTTGCTCATGCCGATTCTGCGTTTCTAAGCGAGGTTAAACATGTGGGTTTCGCAGCTGCGTCTGCGTAACTTTCGATCTTACGAGTCCTTCGACGTTGCTCTAGAAAAGGGCGTAAGCACGTTCGTGGCCCCTAATGGGTGGGGAAAGACCAACCTTGTCGAAGCGTTGGCTTATGTTTCGCATTTGAAGTCACACCGGGTTTCCCAGGATCTGCCGTTGGTGAGGTCTGGATGTAATGAGGCAACGGTTGCCGTTCTTGCTCACCGAGGTGCCCGTCAGTTGGCCTTAGAAGTCACCGTTCGTGCTAAAGGGGCGAATTCGGCTCGTATTCAGCGGCAGTCGGTGCGGCCACGTGAGTTGGTTGGTCTTTTGCCATGTGTGGTGTTCGCGCCCGAAGACTTGGGCCTGGTGAAAGGGGAGCCGGCCCAGCGCCGGGACTTCCTCGATGATTTACTGGTGACTCAGTCGCCTAGATTCGTGGCCGTGCGAGCCGACTTTGACCGAGCGCTCAAGCAACGCAACGCCTTATTAAAGGAACTGAAAAATAACCGCGATCCAGGTCTTGAAGCAACGCTTGCCATTTGGGATGAGGCATTTGCCGAGGCTGCGTCCCAGCTGGTGGTGGGGCGAATGGACTTGGTGAAGCGACTGACTCAACCTTTGCAGCAGGACTTTGCCACCCTGGCGCAGGATGCCAACGCGGACCGCAAAACCGTGAGCGCAACCTATTCCTCACGGATCGATTATTTGGGTATCGAAAATACCACTGATGCCAAGAACGCAGTTATTGAAGCGCTTCAGGCCAGGCGGGTTCCCGAAATTGACCGTGGGCTGACCCTAGTCGGGCCACAACGCGATGACCTTGAACTGGAGATCGGCGGAGTTTCGGCTAAACACTACGCTTCGCACGGTGAGTCGTGGTCGGTGGCGTTGGCGTTGAAATTGGCCGGCTGGCACGTATTACAAGAGGACAACAGTGGCCCAGACGACTCCGCTGTTTTGGTCCTCGATGACGTTTTCGCTGAACTTGATGAAGGTCGCCGCAACAGGCTGGCGGGAATGCTCGAACCCGCGCAACAGGTCCTTATCACGGCAGCCGTCCCCGGTGACGTTCCAGAGTCCTTGCACTCGACCATCATTGACCTGCAGGACGCGTAGTGGGGGAGTACACCCTGGGGGATCCAACCACCTCGGTGGCGGTTTTGGAGGCGTTGGACCGGGTGCGTCGAATGGGAGACGGGGCGGACTTGGCAGCTGGCGTACAGCGTTCGTGGCGTAGTTATACCCGCGCCGAGGTCGTTTATTCCGGACCCGGTAAGGATCCCCGGGATCCGCAGAAGTTGGGGGCCAGCCTGGCTGCGCTGACGAAGAAGTTTGGGTGGAAGACCCAGCTCGATGTGGGTGAGTTGATGGGTAGGTGGCCGCAACTTGTGGGCGCCAACGTTGCCGAGCACTGCGTGCCGGTGATCTGCGAACCACCCAAGCTGGTGGTGCGCGCAAGTTCGAGCACGTGGGCCACGCAGATGCGCGTGATGTCGGCCATGCTTTTGGACCGGCTGGAGAAAGAGCTGGGCCGGCGAGTCATTGATGAGATTGAGATCATGGGGCCTGCGCAGAAATCGTGGAAACGTGGTCGCCGTTCGGTCAAGGGCAGAGGTCCCCGGGACACGTACGGGTAACAGGCGTGACTAACACGTACGGATAGTCCGCAATTTGTGAAAGCTCTGAACGCCCAAATAACGGCCGCACACCCGTAGAGCTAAGGGGCGGTGTGTGAATCGGGATAAACTTCCAAATTTGCCCGGTTTAAACGCCTTATATAAAGGTGTGAGGGTCGCGAACACGATACTATTGAGCAGTACGTATTGTTCAGACGAGGAGACCCATGACAGCGGACGACAACCGGCATTATGACGCGGACGATATTACCGTCCTAGAAGGTTTAGAAGCGGTTCGTAAGCGTCCCGGTATGTACATCGGGTCAACATCCGAACGAGGTCTGCACCACCTGGTTTATGAAATCGTCGACAACGCGGTTGATGAAGCTTTGGCCGGGTTTAACGACACGATTCACGTCACCATTTTGGCTGATGGGGGAGTGCGGGTAGAAGACCGAGGTCGTGGTATCCCGGTTGCCATGCACTCCACTGAGAAGGTCCCCACCTTGCAGGTGGTTCTGACGATCTTGCACGCCGGAGGTAAGTTCGGTGGCGGTGGATACGCAGTGTCCGGTGGTTTGCACGGTGTAGGTTCTTCCGTTGTAAATGCGCTGTCGAAGAAGATGGACGCAGAAGTCCACCGTGACGGGTATGTGTGGCGCCAGAGTTACGAGCGCGGTGTTCCCACAGGCGAGGTCACCAAGGGTGAAGTCGCAGATCACACCGGAACCATCATTACGTTCTGGCCGGACGAGGAAATTTTTGAAACCGTCCAGTTCAACTTTGAAACGCTTCGCGCTCGCTTCCAGCAGATGGCGTTCTTGAACAAGGGACTCAGTATTACTCTGCGCGACGAACGCGCAGAACAGGTCAACGACGACGACGTTCAGCTAGAAGAACAAGAAGAAGAGTTCAAGCCACGTGAAGTCACGTTCAAGTATGACAACGGACTCTTTGATTACGTGCAGTACTTGAACTCTACGAAGAAGTCCGAGCCCGTTCACGAAGACATCATTTCTTTCGAGGCTGAAGACACTGAAGAAACCATTGCGCTCGAAGTGGCCATGCAGTGGACGTCGAGTTACGCAGAATCCGTTCACACGTACGCGAACACGATTAACACTCACGAAGGTGGAACCCACGAAGAAGGTTTCCGAATTGCGTTGACCAACCTGATCAACGCGTACGCGCGTGAGCAAAAGCTCCTCAAGGAAAAGGACACGAACCTCACTGGTGACGATGTCCGTGAAGGACTCACGGCTGTCATCTCAATCAAGCTGGGTGAGCCTCAGTTCGAAGGTCAGACTAAAACCAAGCTGGGGAACTCTGAAGCTCGCGGGTTCGTGCAGCGGGTAGTCCGCGACCACCTCGGCCACTGGCTGGAATCCAACCCCATGCAAGCCAAAGAGGTTGTACGTAAGGCCATTCAAGCATCCCAAGCACGGATGGCTGCCCGTAAGGCACGCGAAGCGACGCGCAGGAAGTCGCTGCTGGAATCTTCGGGTCTGCCCGGAAAGCTCAAGGACTGCCAGTCGAAGGACCCGTCGATTTCGGAAGTGTTCTTGGTGGAGGGTGACTCGGCTGGTGGTTCGGCGGTGCAGGGTCGTGACCCGCTGACCCAGGCGATTTTGCCTCTGCGTGGAAAGATCCTCAACGTTGAAAAGGCCAGGCTGGACCGCGCGCTGTCGAACCTGGAAGTGCAGTCGATGATTACGGCGTTCGGAACCGGAATCGGCGACGAATTCGACATGGAGAAACTGCGCTACCACAAGATTGTGCTCATGGCCGACGCCGATGTTGACGGCCAGCACATCACCACGCTGTTGCTCACGCTGATTTTCCGTTACATGAAGCCGCTTATTGAGCGTGGTCACGTGTACTTGGCGACTCCGCCGCTGTACCGCATCAAGTGGTCGAATGCGTCGGACGAATTTGCGTACACAGACCGGGAACGTGACGCGCTTTTGGCCGATGGGCGTGCCAACGGGAAGCGGTTGCCAAAGGAACTGGGTATCCAGCGCTACAAGGGTCTGGGTGAAATGAACTACCACGAACTGTGGGAGACCACCATGAACCCTGATAACCGTTTGCTCAAGCAGGTCACGCTGGATGACGCGATGGTGGCCGACGAGATTTTCTCGGTGCTCATGGGCGATGACGTAGATTCGCGCAAACGCTTCATTCAAGAGAACGCGAAAGACGTTCGCTTCCTAGACATTTAAGACATACGACGTTGCCAGCTCGCGGGTGCGAGTCAGCGTTCAGACACGAGGAGGGCTTAAGTGGCCGACGAAACTCACGGTGAGGACCAGACACCAGAAGAATCGCAAGGTGTAGTGGCCTCACGGGTTGAAAAGGTTGACCTCAACCTTGAAATGCAGCGTAGTTACTTGGACTACGCAATGAGTGTGATTGTGGGGCGTGCGCTTCCCGACGCCAGGGACGGTTTGAAGCCGGTTCACCGTCGCGTTCTCTATGCGATGTACGACGGTGGGTACCGTCCTGACCGCAACTACTCCAAGTGCTCACGTGTTGTGGGTGACGTGATGGGTCAGTACCACCCACACGGTGACTCCGCGATCTACGACGCATTGGTGCGTTTGGTTCAGCCGTGGGCCATGCGCTACCCGCTCATTGACGGGCAGGGTAACTTCGGTTCGGCTGGTAATGACGGGGCGGCTGCTCCTCGTTACACCGAATGCAAGATGGCGCCACTGTCCTTGGAGATGGTGCGTGACATCGAAGAAGACACGGTCGACTTCCAGGACAACTACGACGGGCGTAACCAAGAGCCTGTGTACTTGCCGGCGCGGTTCCCTAACCTGTTGGTCAACGGTTCGGCCGGTATTGCGGTGGGTATGGCCACGAACATTCCGCCGCACAATCTGCGGGAAGTAGCAGCAGGTGCTCAGTGGTTGTTGTCGCACCCGGATGCCACAAACGAAGAGGCGCTTGAAGCGCTACTGGGCATTATCAAGGGGCCAGACTTCCCCAATGGCGCCACCATTTTGGGGCGCAAGGGGATTGAAGACGCTTACCGTACTGGTCGTGGGTCGATCACACAGCGTGCAGTTGTGGAAGTGGAAGAGATCCAGGGGCGCACGTGCCTGGTGGTGACTGAACTTCCGTACATGGTGAACCCGGATACGTTGGCCAACAAGATCGCGTCGTATGTCAAAGACGGCAAGGTGGCCGGTATTGCTGACCTGCGTGACGAGTCCTCTGGACGTACCGGCCAGCGCTTGGTCATCGTCCTGAAGCGCGATGCGGTTGCCAAGGTCGTGCTGAACAACCTGTACAAGCACACGCAACTGCAGGAAAACTTCTCGGCGAACATGCTGGCGCTGGTGGACAACGTGCCGCGTACCTTGTCCATTGACGCGTTCTTGCGCCTGTGGGTGAAGCACCAGATTGACGTGATTGTGCGTCGTACGCGCTTCCGTTTGAAGAAGGCAGAAGAACGCGCGCACATTCTGCGCGGTTACCTCAAGGCTCTGTCTGCTCTTGACGAAGTGATTGCTTTGATTCGTCGTTCGCCGTCTTCAGATGAGGCGCGGACCGGCCTGATGGAACTGCTGGATGTCGACGACATCCAGGCAAATGCGATTTTGGACTTGCAGTTGCGTCGTCTGGCAGCGCTTGAACGTCTCAAGATTGAAGAAGAAGCGCAGAAGATCGAAGAGCTGATCAAGGACTACAACGACATCCTGGAAACGCCTGCGCGTCAGCGTGAGATCGTGTCGGAAGAGCTTGACGCGATTGTGCAGCGCTACGGAGACGACCGCCGTACCAAGATTCTGGCTGGGTTCGACGGGGATGTGTCCATGGAGGACCTCATCCCTGAAGAGGAAGTTGTCGTCACCATTACTCGTGGAGGGTATGCAAAGCGCACCCAGTCTGCGTTGTACCGGGCCCAACACCGAGGTGGTAAGGGCATCACGGGTGCCCGCCTGCGTGGGGACGATGTGGTGGAGCAGTTCTTCGTAACGTCGACGCACAACTGGTTGTTGTTCTTTACCAACACAGGGCGTGTGTACCGGGCAAAAGCTTATGAGCTGCCAGAAGGTATGCGTGACGCTAAGGGTCAGCACGTTGCGAACCTGTTGGCGCTCCAGCCGGATGAAGAGATCGCGGAAGTCCTGTCGATCCCGGACTATGACGCGGCGCAGTACTTGATGCTTGCCACGAAGTCTGGTCTGGTGAAGAAGACACGGTTGTCCGAATACGACTCCAACCGTACGGGTGGTGTCATTGCGATCAACCTGCGCGAAATGGCAGATGGAAAGCCAGACGAACTGGTTTCAGCGCGCTTGGTTGACGCTGACGACCACCTGCTTCTGGTGTCCCGTAAAGGTATGTCGATCAGGTTCGCCGCGGACGACTCGACAATCAGGCCGACGGGGCGTGCCACCTCGGGCGTCACCGGAATGAAGTTCAAAGGTGACGACACCTTGCTCACCATGGACGTCCTCACCCCAGGCACGTACGTGTTCGTAGTGACGGAGGCCGGATTCGCAAAACGCACCCCGGTTGAGGAATACCGTTTGCAGGGACGTGGCGGATTCGGAATCAAGGTCGCTAAAATCACTGAGCAGCGCGGAGATCTGGTGGGCGGACTGATCGTGTCTGAAGGTGACGACGTGTTCGTTGTCATGGAAATGGGCAAGGTCGTGCGTTCTAAGATCGACGAGGTTCCCGCGAAGGGACGCAACACGATGGGAGTCGTGTTTGCGAAGCCGGGTAAGAAGGACCGTATTATTGCGGTGACTCGGGGACCGGAAGCTGAAGACATTCTGGATGAAGTCGAAGAAGGTACGGTTTCTGACGCTGAGAATGATGGCCAGTCAGTAGACTCGGACCAGTCAGAGGCAACTCAAGACGGCCAGTCAGCGGAAACCCAATCAGCAGACGAAGGTGATGGACACCAGTGAGCGATAACGAGAACAAGCCAAGGATCCTCAGGACCTCAGCAGGGAAGACCCGCTTGACGGCAGGGTCGTCTGACACTGGGCAGTCGCAGAGTGGTGCTGCTGAAAACAAGCGCGAAACGTCTGTGGCTGGCAGTGCTCAGCCGGCGCAGGCACAGCAGCCGGCGCAGGCTGGGCAAGCTGGTCAGCGTGGCCAGGTGGGGAAGCCGACGGAGAAGCCTGGACAGGCTGGGCAGCCGGTAGCAAAGCCAGCGCAGGCTGAGAAGCCAAAGCAGGCGGGGCAAACTGGGAAGACTGGTCCGGTAGGGCAGGCCGGTCAGTCCGCAAGGGCGGCACAGCCCGAGAAGCCAGCAAAACCTGCCCAGGCGCCGAGTGGTGGTGCATCAGGCAACCCCCAAAACGTTTCTGACGCGAAAACCTCTGACGCTTCCAAACCAAAGAGCTCGGGTGTGCGTTCCACGTCGCAAGGTGTGCGCTTGGGTGGTTCCAAGTCAGACGCCGGGAAGACACCGGTGGTTGCGACCTCGGCCGGATCTGGTAGTGGCGGTACTGGTGGTACCGGTGGGGCCGGCGCGACCGGAGCTGGCGCTGGTGGTACCGGTGGCGGTGCCGCCGGACGTGGCTCCGAGGTGCCAATCCAGCAGGGTTCGGGGCCGGATACGTCCCGTGACCGAGGTGGCGAATCGCAGTCGTCCTCGCAGGCTGAGCGTGGGTCCGCTCCAACGCAGGTCGGTGGTGTGGGTGCTGCAGCCGGGGCAGGCGCGGGTGCGTCTGCGACGGCAGGTGCTGCGACCTCGGCGACGGCAAACCAGACAGGGTCCGGGCCGGACCACTCCAACGTTGCACAGACAAGCGGCGCGAAGAAGTCCAAGGATGGCGTGCGCGCAAGTTCTGCCGGCGTGAAGATGAAGGGCAACAAGAAGTCCGGGCCGCGGAGCGTGAACCTGACGGTTGCGAGCGTTGACCTGTGGTCGGTGTCGAAGATGGCGCTGTTGCTGTCGGTGGCGTTGGGTATTGCGACGATTGTGGCGTTCATTATTCTGTGGCTGGTGATGCAGGCGACGGGAACGCTGGAGAGCATCCGTGGAACCATGGGTGAGATTGCGGGTCCTGAGTCGGCAGAAGAGATGCTGAAGCTGCTTGGGTTTGGGCCGGTTGTGAGCTTTGCGGTGATTCTGGCCGTGGTGAACGTGGTGCTCATGACGGCGCTAGCGACGCTGTTTGGGTTCTTGTACAACATCGGTGCGAAGATGGTGGGCGGATTCCGCTTGACGCTGGTCGACGACTGAGGTTGATTGTGTGGCTGTGGCCCTGGCCGGCGGTTGAAGCTGGCTAAGTTTGTGAGCTCTCGCTCGGATGCTGTGTGCAGTGTCCGGGCGAGAGTTGTTTTTGGGGGTGCGAGAACGTATTTTGCAAAGTGCTTGAAACGTGTGTATATTAGATTTTCGGTTCAGGGCCTATAGCTCAGGCGGTTAGAGCGCTTCACTGATAATGAAGAGGTCCCTGGTTCAAGTCCAGGTAGGCCCACGTAACCACATCCGATCGGAGGAAACGACGTGAAGAAATGGTTGCCGGTCACACTGTTAGCGGCCCTTCTGGGTTGTGTGTTGCGACTAAGATCACAACGCCAGCGTGGCCACCAGGAGTGGAAATCTTACACCGACTCGGTATAGAGTAGATTTCACCGCTTGGGGGTATGGCGCAATTGGTAGCGCATCTGCTTTGCAAGCAGAGGGTTAGGGGTTCGAGTCCCCTTACCTCCACTCGAGAAGCTAGTGAGACAGCACTCGTAGAACAAAAGCCCTGGTGGGTTATCCCACCAGGGCTTTTGCGTTTCGTATGTGAGTTTTTGGGTTAATGCGGGTTAATGCTCAAAATGTGTGTATGGGTCGGACGTGTCAACGGCGCAAGCTGATCGTTACGGCGCAATATATTGCGCAGTTTCGCTCACTTTGCGCTAGCTTCTGCACGGCCCTGGTCTTCGAAGCCTCAGCTCTTGGCTCGGTAGGTCGCGATAATTACACCTGTCGTGGTGATAGTGGGCTCTCCAACAAGCTCCAGATCCTCCGAAACCGCTCCGTCAGGGAACTGTCGCAACCCCTTGCCGAGCACCAGTGGATGAATCATCAGCTGGTACTCATCGATAACCCCGGGTTTAGCGCGCAACGACTCAACCAGTTTGTTGCTTCCCATGATGAGCAAATCTGGCCCGTCTTGCTGCTTAAGTTCCTCCACGGCCTCAGTCACATCGCCCTTAAGCAGAGTCGAATTCTCCCAGATCAACGGCTCTTCAGCGGAGGTAGAAGCGACATACTTGGGTGTGTTATCAAGCACTTGGGTGAAGGGATTTCCAGTTTGCCCGTGCCACGCAGAATAGAAGTCTTCATAGGTGCGTCGGCCCAACAGGAGTTCGGCCCCACTGGCCATGCCGGCACCCATAGCCGCACTCTTCACGTCATCGTTGTATTCTTGCGCCCATCCGCCACGATCGAAGCCGTTCCGTTCATCTTCGTCGGGACGTCCAGGGGCTTGCATTACGCCGTCCAAGCTGACGTTGTTAAGCACGATTACTTTGCGCATATTTTCCTCCAGAAATCGTATTACAAGCATAAAGGAGGCCGTCCACTCCTCAAGAGAGAGCGGACGGCCTCGTAACCAGAACTAGCTACCGAATCTCGCTGGTGAAACCGAGATAGTGCCGTCGAGACGATGAACAACTATGCTTGACGACCTAGCTTCATCGTTCGAGTACTGTCACTTGCGAGTTCTGCGAGTCCAAGCAACGGTGACTACACCCATGCTGATCAGAATGAGAGCCACGGTAGCGCTTTGAACGATGTTGGCACCTGTGCGTGGCATGTCACCGCTGTCCTTTTCAGCGTGAGCAGGAGCGTCAGAGGACTGATCATCGGAGGGTTCGTCACCTGGTGTTTCTGACGGGCCAGCGTCTGAACCGTCTTTGTCGTCATCCCGGGAATCCCCATCATCGGTGGGGCGTGGTTGCGTTTCCGCGCCACAGTCGATCTCCGTTTTGAGCTGGTCAGGTGAGACCGAGGGGCCAAAGTCGGTAGCCACGGCGACAGAGAAATCTTGCCGTCCTGTGCGAGTGCCACAGACCTCTTCCTTCTTGAACGACACCTGAGCTTGTCCGGCGCCGTCAGTGGTGATGATCGAGTCCGTTGTGTTGGCCTTCGGTTCGACAAGCGAGTTATTCACGTCCGCTGTGCGCTCCACGTCACCGATGGTAACCGTGACCTTTTTAGTCACGCCCGGACCTTCTGAGAAGGAAAGTCCGCGCATGTCGACTGGAATGTCACCCTGTTTATTAGGAGCACCGACAGTGACTCCCACAGAGGACTTCTGGGCTCGCGGTTCGCGCACCTTTTCACCCAGATACTTCGCCAGCTGGTCACGGTCCAGGTTACCCATGTTCACAAGGTTCTTGCCTGCGGTGAGAGCGTCAAACGAGTCTCCACCTTCAAGCAGGAACGTGACAGAGCCGATCGTGTACTTGCGTTTAAGGTCCAATGGCTCGTCATTGACGTACACGGAGGTAATCCGCTCACCGTACTTGGCACTAGGGTCGTAGGTGTATCGCACATTGGAAGAGAGACCCAGCTTGAGAAGTGGTCGCGAGTTCTGCGAATTGAGATCCGTCTTCCATTGCTGCTCGAGTGCCTTCTTGAAATCGGCGCCACTCACAGTGACGTACCCCAATTCGTTGCCAAATGGAGCCACGTCGAATACCTGACGGTAGCTGATTGAGCCGTCTTTGCGCGGACGCAGATCTTCTCGCAAACCACCAGCATTGATAATCCCAATGTCGACCTTGGAGCCGTCCTTGGTGAGTACGGTGTCTTTCATCGAGTCGGCGACCATGTCACCCAGGGTGGATTCGATTCCGCGGTTTGAACCCGGGACGGGGTTTTCTTTGTCGTTCGCGGCGAAAACTCCACGCGCAAAGCCTTGCTTGTACCCTTGGGCAACGGGCTTTTCGCCTTCTTTGTCTGCCTTCTTCTTAGCGGTCGCAACCATTTGCGCGACGCTTGCGTCCTCGCCACACTCGGCTACCTTCGCAGCAGGAATCAGTTCGACATCAGACGACAGGACCTTCTTGGTTTTGGTATCAAACTGAACAGATACTTTGGACAGATTGTCCATGTATGAACCGGAGGCCGTGGCTACCAGGGTATTGCCCTGTGAACCCTTGACGTTCTCAAACTTGTACGGCACGTGCGTGTCACCGCCCATGAGGGCATCGACGTACTTGCCCATCTTAGGGTAGGTGTTTGCCGCATCGTCATCGATCATGGCGACAACGACATCCGCTTTTCCAGATTCCTTCAGTTCCTGCGCCTGCTTGTTTGTCACTTCTGCTGGGTCGGCGAACTTCATGCCAGCGGTTGTGCCCGGGGACAGCTTGTATGGCACGTCTTGTGCGATTCCACCAATGAAAGCAACGCGGACGCCAGCAGCGGTGGTAACGATTTTGTGGTCACCGAGCACGTCATCAAGCGATCCGCTGACGTTGGCGGCTAAATAGGGAAACCCAAACTTGCTGTATGACACACCGTTGACGGTTGCGCCCTTTGTTCGCGCACGGAATACGTCCTGGCCGTCGTCCAGTTCGTGGTTTCCAATTGTCGAGGCGGCAGGGTTGAGGGCGCTGAGCGCGTCGACTGTGGGGTTGTCGTGGAGGATGCCCGAGGTGAAGGTGGAGGCACCGATGTTGTCCCCAAGCAAAGTGAAGGTCGAGTTGGGGTTGGTGGTGCGGGCGCGATCAAGATAGCACTTCATAGATGCTGCGCCAGCCTCGACGATGTTGCCGTCGTCGTCCGTCTTTTGTTCGATATGACCATGCACGTCCGTAAGGTTGTACAGGTCCAGCGATACAACGTCAGCTGACGGGGTAGCTGAATCGGCAGCTGCTGTAGGCGATGGAACGCTAGCTGCGTGAGCGGCGGTCGGTCCCATGGCCACAGCGAGCGCGGCGATCCCGGCGAGCACAGACCGGTAGACAGGTAATTGCACGAGTACTCCTGGAGTCGAATGCTTTGTCATGTGTACGAGCTGTGGACCGAAGGGGCCAAATACTTCAGGTAATGCCACCGAGATCGATAGCCCGCAAAAAAATAATACGCCACGGCGAACTTCTATGTTGTTGAAGAGATGTACTGTAAGTTACTAATTAACAAACTTATGAAAATGGGTGGCCATGGCGTCCCGTCCCACTGTGATACGTCGGTATCATCAGCGCGCTTTTCGAGACCATCGCGTGTGCGTAGCTCGCTCCGTGCGTTCTGACGGTAACCTGGAGGTATGTCTGTCTCTGAGCTGTCCACGAGTGCCCAGAATTACCTAAAGGTAATCTGGGGTTTGACGGAATGGAGTTCGGAGCCCGTTACACCTACACGGATCTCCGAACGCATTGGCCTAAAACTTTCATCGGTTTCCGATGCTGTTCGGCGTCTGGCCAGTCAAGGTTTGCTGACCCACGCACCCTACGGATCTGTTGAACTAACGGAGTCTGGTCGCAAGTATGCGCTTGCGATGATCCGCCGGCACCGGCTCATTGAGACTTTCCTTGTTGAAACGCTGGGCTATACCTGGGACCAGGTACATGACGAGGCTGAAAGCCTCGAACACGCCGTTTCGGACTTCCTCATCGACCGCATTGATGCACTTCTCGATCACCCAACACGAGACCCTCACGGTGACCCGATCCCGTCCAAAGAGGGTAAGCTCGATGTCCCTGATGCTCAAACATTGTCCGAGGTCGGCCCGGGGAAAGACGTTATAGTTGAGCGAATCTCCGACAGTGACCCCGCCCTTCTGCAGTATTTTTCCGAGCAGGAAATCTGTGTAGGCGTGCGTCTTGCAGTCGCCGAGGGTGGTCCTTTTTCTGACGCGTTGCTGGTGACTCCTGCCCGCCGAGGTGCCAAGACCGTACCGCTGGGTCGCTCGGCTACCGATGTGCTTTACGTATCGCTTGCGGCCAGCTGAGGTTTGGTCGTCGACTGGGTAGCGCGAGCACTTAGCCGACTTCGGCGCCAGTTCGCGATGAGTCCGTGCCGTGGTGCGCATAAATAAGCACATGTGAACACGCAACCCTGAGTGAGGACGATAAGGCCACCGGGCGAGGCGTCAAACCAGTAGCTCAGGTAGATGCCCGCAATTGAACAGCCTGCCGACAGCGTCGGGGCAATGACCAGCATTCTGCTGAACTTTTCGGTCACTAGACGAGCCGTTGCACCGGGGATGATGAGCATTGCCACGACGAGCACGACCCCCACAATCTGAAGGGCAATGACGGTTGTCAGCGCGAGGACGCCGAGCAGGAGAGCTCCCAGGCGCCGGGGAGAGATACCAATGACACGCGCGTGAGTCGGATCGAAGGCGAAGAGAGTGAGATCACGCCGTTTGATGACAAGGATGGCTAAAGCAACTGCCGCAAGCACACCAATCTGTACGAGATCACTGGTAGAGATACCCAGAATGTTGCCGAACACAATGTGACCGAGGTGGGTTTGGCTGGGCGTCACTGAAATGAGCACAAGTCCACCTGCGAAAAGCGTCGTGAACACGATGCCTATGGCCGTGTCCTCTTTGATCCGGGTGTTAAACCTGACTGCACCTATGAGACCAACGGTGATAAACGCGAAGACAACTGCTCCCAGGGCGAAAGGAAGACCTAAAATATAGGCCAGAACAACGCCTGGTAGCACCGCGTGCGACACCGCGTCCCCCATGAGCGACCACCCAATGAGCACTAACCAGCATGAAAGGAGCGCACACACCACTGAAGCAATAACAGTAGCCACAAGAGCGCGACTCATGAATTCGTAGGAAAGCGGCACCAACAGCAGATCGTAGATCGTCATGCTACCACCTGACCGTCCCACGAACCCTTGCCCAGGGGATTGAGCCCAAAAGCCTCGGTGAGCCGCTGAGGTGAGAGCACCTCGGCGACAGAACCCGAATACAGAACCGTGCGCTTGAGCAGGATCGCCTCGTCAGCAAGACCAGGTAAGGAGTGGAGGTCGTGCGTGGAGACCAACACCGTTCCGCCTGTGGCTGCGAACTCCCGGAGCAGCCGCACGATTGTTGCTTCAGAGCGCTTGTCGACCCCTGCGAACGGTTCGTCAAGAAGCACAATGTCTGCGCCTTGGGCCAGACCACGAGCCAAGAACGCGCGCTTTCGCTGGCCACCGGAAAGCTGCCCAATTTGCCTCTTGGCGAAAGGTTCGAGGTCAACCCGGTTGAGCGCTTCGGTGACGGCTTCACGGTCAGCTGCTCGCGGCCGGCGTGTGAGTCCGAGGCGACCATAGCGACCCATCATAACGACCTCGGCGACGGAGAGGGGGAAGGACCAATCGACATCTTCGCTCTGAGGAACGTACCCGAGGAGCCCCTTGCGGCGGGCCCGTGCTGGTGTTTGACCATCGAGCAGGATCGTTCCGGAGGTCGGCTGGACCATCCCGGTGAGTGCTTTGAAGAGCGTCGATTTTCCCGAACCGTTCATGCCGATGAGCCCCGTGACTTTGCCGGCAGCGACTGTCATCGACGCGTTTTCAAGAGCACGAACGCTGCCGTAATCGACAGTTAATTGTGAGGTTTCAATTGCGGTGGTCATGAATTCTTCCCCGTAAGCCCAGCGGCAATGGTGCGGACGTCGTGACGCATGAGATCCAGGTAGGTGGGAACAGGGCCGTCAGCCTCGGACAGCGAATCGACGTACAGCGTTCCTCCGAACTTTGCTGGGGTCGCGTCGACAACTTGCTGCATGGGTTTGAGCGAGACGGTCGATTCACAGAACACTGCTGGAACGGAGTTCTTTTTAACGAACTCAACGGCGCTCGCCACCTGTTTTGGAGTTCCCTCTTCTTCCGCGTTGACCGGCCACAAGTACTTTTCGGTCAGACCTGCATCGCGGGCCAGGTAGGAAAACGCTCCCTCGCATGTCACAAGAGCACGCTTCTCTTTGGGAACGTCAGCGAGTTCGTGCGTGAGCTCGTCATGGATTCCCTGCAGGGACTTCTTGTATTCCTTGGCGTTGCTGGCAAAGTCGTCAGCGTGCTCAGGGTCAAGCTCGCTGAAGGCCTTCACCATATTGTCCACATAAAGCTGGACGTTTTTTGGACTCATCCAGGCGTGTGGGTTTGGCTTGCCCGCGTAGGCGTCCTCGCTAATGTTCATCAGTTCCACGCCTTCAGAGACAACTGCGTGGGGCACCTTTGCTTCTTCAACGAACTGTTCGAACCAACGTTCGAGGCCAAGTCCGTTGTCGAGGATGAGGCTGGCCTGTGAAGCCTTCCGCACATCACCGGGTGTCGGTTCGTAGTCGTGGATCTCCGCACCTGCCTTAGTGATCGACTCGACCTGCAGATGGTCACCCGCAATGTTCTGCGCTATGTCCTGTAGCACGGTGAAGGTTGTAAGCACCGTTGGCTTCCCGCCGTTCGATGCTTTCGCTCCATTCTTGGCGTTGCCACAGCCGGTGAGTGTGAGTGCCAGGATGGCGCAGATGGCCACCAGAACTGTTCCGATTTGTTTCCGCATTCCGAACCTTCTTTTCCAAAACTGCGTGAAAGAAACGCAAACAATATGTATAGACGAATCATAATGTTCGTCGAGGCGTAGTTACAACCCTAGTGTATGCGAAGTGACAGTCGGGATAATGAACCTGGTTGATACTGAAACAGCACAGTGATCGACGGCTGGGGTCTACACGAGGCCTTGGATAACACCACGTATCAGCCACCTCGGCCCGCTTGGTGCGGGGTGTGATCGCCGCTGTTTTTGCTACATTCACCGCACTGTTTGCACACGTAGTGGGTGGCGCCCCCATGCCTGGATGGTTGGGTATTGTCGCTCCGCTCATTCTGTCGATCTTCTTGTGTACTGTGCTGGCGGGCCGTCACGTTGACCGGTCATGAACGCGAAACCACTCACTGCCTCAGCAAGAGTGCCGAAATCGAGAAGTGGGCTGAGCGCGTGCCCAGTTTTGAGGAAACTGTGTCCCTGTTCATACTTGTTTCATGCATGAACAGGATCGCCAGCACCGCTTGGCGGATGCGTTGTTAAGCGGCCCACGCGGTCGGCGGCTGTTACTGGAATACGCGCTCGCCTCGGAACGGATCGAGGGCAAGGATGAGCGAGACGATTCACTCAGCTTGGCGGTGTTCATCGCGTCCTATCACCTCGATTTGCGCAGTGGATCGACTTCAGGCGCGCTGATGGGTCCAGGTGCCGAGGAGATAAGAAAAACGGTGGTGACGCCGGAGGAGACTGCCGCACGTTTAGAGGGCGTGGTTTTGGCAGAGGTGACGCCGAGGTCTTTGCTGTCGAGCCTGTTGCCGGCGGTGGAGATGGCGGCATATTGGCAGGAGCCCCAAGGTGACGATGTTCTGGCTGCGACCGACCCCATGCGGGCCGGACTGCGCCGGGTCGCCGAACACCTTGCAGCTTCGACGCACACAGACTGGTGGACCACTCCAGTGGAGGAGTCCTCACAATGCACTGTGCAGTGGGACGGTGAACTTCGCAGGGTTCCGGCAGACCCGTTGCGCGTGTTGCGCAAAGCGCGGGCAAAAGACGGAGACGAGGAGAAGTTGGCTGCCCGCGAGCGCCCCACGGATCCAACAGCATCGTGGAGCGGGATTTGGTGGTCTACGCCTCCACGGGAACTCCCGTCGTCGACTCGGGAGATGTTCGATACGAGCCCGGTGGGATTGTGGCTGGTAGAGGACAGTATGGGGTGGGAGACCGCAGAAACCCTACGGCTGGAAGTTCCTGAGGGACTCCGCGTGTATGAGATCGATTCGGCAGAGGCGTGGGCTGAACTGTGCAGGCGGTTCCCGTTTGAGCAAACGGCACAAAAGCGTCATGACTGGTATCTGACCACCGGGCGAACCGGAAAGTGGGTGGTCCCAGACTGGTCAAAGGTCGCTGAGCATTACGATGCAGTACACCTCCAGGTCGCTGCGTACCTTGCGGTTGCGGGGACAGCGATCCCTGTTGATGCTGACACAGCGACAGTGATCGCTGGGTGGGGGCCAGACGAAACCTATTGGTTCACGCCGCGTGTCAACCACCTCGGCACCCCTACCGAGTGGATCCTTACAGAAGACAGTGCCGACTACCTTTGGGAGCGCCGGTCCACCTAGCGGCCACCTCGGCCCTATTGGTGCCGTATGCGTAACGCAGTTCGCGCTCGCGTGTGACTAATTGCCCGTCAGGGTCTCAGTTTGGTGGGGAACTGTGCGAGAGTTCATACTTGTCCCATGCAAAAACAGGCTCGAGTGTTCCGCTTGGTGCGGGGTGTAATCGCCGCTGTTTTTGCTACGTTTATTGCGCTGTTTGCCCACGTGGTGGGTGGCGCCGAGGTGCCTGGATGGTTGGGTATTGTCGCTCCGCTCATTCTGTCGATCTTCGTGTGTACTGTGGTGGCGGGCCGGATGTTGCCGTTGTTGCGACTGTCCGTGTCCGTTATCGCGAGTCAAGTGTTGTTCCACTGCCTGTTCATGTTGGGCACGCCAAGCTCAACTTCTTCGGGTCCCACGAACATGGCGATGGGTCACCATCATCACGGGCATGGAGCAATGTCCATGCCAGAATCCATGTCTGGAGTCGCGGACCATGCAGCGCACATGCACGCTGGTCCGAGCATGTGGATCGCCCACTTAGCGGGTGCGGCGTTTACGATTCTTTTTCTTCACAAGGGTGAGCAGATCCTGATCCACCTGTGGACGCTGGCCATTCGGCTCGCGCGCAAAGTGGGGCTTGGACTTCCGTCACCTTTCCGGCCGCTCATTCCGCTGTTTAGCGCGCGGATTCGGCCTCCTGAGACACGGCACCTCGCGCCGGTTTCGCAAATCTCCATTTCTCTTCTGTGGTGGCGTGGACCACCCATGGGTGTGCGCTAGCAAGAACCACCTCACCCGAGGTGCGCTAGATACTTATCCCTCGCTGGAGACAAGACCTCCTGCGAGATGTGTGTGATTCATCCCGAGGACGCTGCCCGCACCGGGACTCGTTTGCGTGCGACGGTTCGTGCGCAGAAAGTTCGTATGCACGCGTTGTGCGTGTGCTTCTGCGTCGTCGATTTCCACCTCGGGATCCACAGCAAACCCATCACGAATTTCAGAAAGATCAAGAAACATGCACAAGAAAACTCTTAATAAAAAGTCACTGTTGTCCCGCACTTTAGGTGTCACTGCTGCGGCCGCGGCTCTATCCATCGCGGGTGCTATGCCTGCAAGTGCTCATGTGACTGTGAAAACTGACAATGCCGCTGCCGGTTCGTACACGGTCTTGCAGGTGAGCGTGCCACACGGGTGCGACGGTTCCGCAACCACGAAGGTCTCTATCAAAATTCCAGAGGGCATCAACATGGTGACCCCAACGCGCAATGGTTTCTACTCGGTAGAGAAGGTGATGAAGGATCTTCCTGAGCCAATCACCGATGGACACGGAAACAAGATCACCCAGCGTGTGGACGAGGTCGTGTACACGGCTAAGACGCCATTGCCAGCAGACCAGCGTGACGTTTTTGAGCTGTCGACCAAGTTGCCCGAGGACGCAGCCGGTAAAACCCTGTACTTCCCGACAGTGCAGAAGTGTGAAAAGGGAGAAACCGCTTGGGTGCAGATACCGGCTGAAGGGCAAGACCCGCACGAGCTTGAAAACCCGTCACCGGAACTTGAAGTGACTGAAGCCGTTGAAGATGGTCACGGACATGCACACGGTGCTCATGGGCACAACCACGCTGACGGCCACGACCACGGACATGAGCATGGCTCTGATGAGAAGTGGGTAGACGCTCAGCCAGCGAGCCAGAGTGGGGAAGGAAACAATACGCCTCTAGTGGTGACCTCGCTCATCGTGGGCATCCTAGGTTTGGCAACCGGCGTCTGGGCGCTTCTGCGGGGCCGTAAGAAAGCATGATGAGAACCGTCGCTGGAAAACAGATGTCTCGCGTGGAAGTGCGGCTTTCAGTGTCGCGGGCGCTGGCTGTGGTGTTACTCGGCACGCTTTTTATGTGGCTGGGAGCGGCGCCAAGCTTTGCTCACGCACAGTTGTTGTCCACGGATCCAGCCGATGGTTCCAGCTTGGAGGCTGCTCCATCGCAGGTTCGCTTGACGTTCAACGAGCCCGTACAGGCAGTTGAAGGTGCGACGCGTTTGTTTTCCAGCGACGGTAACTCCACAGTCATGACGGCTCACGCCGTTGACTCCACGGTCACCGTTGACTTGCCTGAGGACTTGCCGGACGGTGGGTACTCGCTGACCTATCGCATCATTTCTGCTGATGGGCACCCAGTGGGTGGATCGGTGACCTTCGAGGTGGGGCACGGTGAGCACCCGAGTCCCCACCCTTCTGGTGGTGATCCCAATGACAGCGTCAACACTGTGGTTGCTTCACTCTTAACTGGAGTGCACTATCTTGGCCTGCTCGTGCTTGCTGGGCTTGTGTTTTTCGAGGTCCTCATTGCTCGAGTCCATGTTCCGCCGGTGACTAAGGTGCTTCGCTACGCCTACGGTTGCGCGTTAGCTTCCGCGGCTCTCCTGTTGCCCGTGTCAGGCGCCAATGTTGCCGGAACTGATCTTGTGAACACCGCGCTGGGAGCGGACACCCCGTTGTTCCTTCCCCTGGATCGTTGGGTGCCATTTGTTCCTGTGCAGCAGTGGGTGTCTACCGGAGTGGTGTTTGTCGCTGGGTTGGGAGCGGTAGTCTTCACCGCACTCTCTGCTGTGCGTTCGAGTAACGTCATCTGGCGAGTTTTCGCGCTGATCTGCGCGGTGGGGGCACTCATGACGCCTGTTCTTACCGGTCACAGTCAGACTCAGAAACCTCTGTGGGCGATGATGACTTCGGATGTCGCTCACCTCGTAGCGGGAGCAGTGTGGTGTGGCGGTCTCGTGGGGCTCGTGTTCATGATGACTCGTACGCAACTGGGGGCTCGGAACCAACCCGGTGCCACCTCGGCGGGGGAACCCAAAGTTTCGCCCACCGTGCCGGCAACGTGCACACCGGAATTTACGGCCGAGGTGGTGCGCAGGTTTTCGGGGTGGGCGCTCGCCTGTGTTGTGGGCGTTGCTCTGACTGGTGTGGTCATGGTTTTGCTTATCGCTGACGACCTGGTTGCGCTGGTGTCTTCGAGTTATGGCCGACTTTTGGTGCTTAAGTTGGGGCTCGTGGCTGTTGTCGTGCTGTTGGCAGGCTGGAATCGTTTTCGGCTTTTGCCTCGCGTCATCAAGGAGCCTACGGTTCCGTTGCGCTGGAGTGCGTTGCGGCGTGTAGTTGCTTTGGAAGCCGCCGTGCTGGTTGCGGTGCTGTTAGTTACCGGGTTCCTGAGTAATGCAAACCCCTTTGTCGACAGTGGTTCGAAAGCAGGTTCGGCGGGTGGTTCTGAGGTTTCTCAGGAGGCACGTTTTGAGGCGGAATCACAGGGGTTGCGGATTGCCGGCGACGTGAAACCTGCAGCTGTTGGAACGAACACCATGACGTTCATATTGGAGTATGAGGGAAAGCCGATTACCAGCGACGATGTCACCGTGACGCTACGACTACCTGAACAGAACCTCGGCCCGCTAAACGAAGAAGCCCACTGGGACCCGGACGCGGGTCATTATGAAGCTAGTATGCAGGTTCCCGCATCCGGGAAGTGGAGTTTGCAGGTCGCGGCTCGAGTTGATTCATACACGGAGCCGATTGTTGTGGTGCCCTTCGAGGTTCGGTAGTGGCGGGTCTGGTGTCCGCCGAGCTTAGCGAAGCAACGGGAGCGTGAGTGGGTAGCGGTACATTTCGTGGCGGGAAGCAGCCATCGCTGCCAAGATTGGGATCACGATGCTGACGATGTAGACGATCGCCCAGATGATGAAAGACACGGGCAACAAAATGACAGTGAAGGCGAGGACAGTGGCGGCCGCTGAGGCGAGCGCCAGGGTCACTGCAAAATTGAAGGATCCTGCGGCCGCATTGCGCACGAAGTCGCTTTTGTCTTTGTAGATGAACCACACGATGAGCGGTCCCACGAAGGAGAGCATTCCCACACTCACCACCGAGGAGATGATGAGTGAAAGGTGGGACAAGATTGCCCAGGTACGTTCGGTCGACGGGTCGGTGGTCTGGTGAGTGCTGTATGTCTCGTTCATGTCTTCTATTCTTCCGTGCGCGGCTGGGTGTGACTATGCGGTTTTCCTCCAAGTTCTAGCGGATGCAACCCGGAAAAGACGTGCCTGCGGTATCTTTGGGCGCAATACACGCTGGAGGAAAACGACATGCCCACCACTGCGAAGCCCTTTTCCGCGCTCACTGATCAGATCCAGCGCCAACTCGAATCGATCGTCGAAATGGCCGTTCAAGTCGACCGATCAGGTGTGACTCATGTTCCCCTTCGTAGTCACTGGACCGTTGCGGGGCTTCTGAACCATCAGCGGTACGTCATTCGCTTTTGGATCGCGAATGTTGTGGTCGGAGCTGATCTTCCGGTCCCGTGGACCGATGACTCGCCACATAAAGACTGGAATGCCGACCCTGAGGTCGCACTCGAGACCTTCGTCAATGCCCTTCAACAGGAGTGGAAGGATGCCTTGTCTTTGCTTGCCGCGTACCCACCGGGAGAGCTTGCGTCCCAAGCTGACGATGACGGCAACCGCCCCACGGTCGACTGGGTGTTATCCCATCTACTAGCCGAAGTAGCCCGGCACGCCGGCCACATGGACGCCGTTTGCGAGATACTTAAACTTTCACCCGCCGAATAAAATCCAAAAGTTGGTGAAGGGCACAGTGTCTCAGCACCGACATGGATCGGCGGATTTCCTGAACATGAAACGACATGCTTGTCTTCCAGCCCGCCTGCTGTTTCAGCTCTTAGGCGACCCGGGTTCCACAATCAGCGCGAGTCCTGAAGCGAGGTCTTCTAACAGCTGCATCGCTGAGTCCACAGGAGCGTTGAGGTAGTCGATCGTCAGGCCGTTGACCAGTGCAGTGACAAGACGAGCTCCTTGCTCAGGCGACAGCCCGCGGGCCAGCTTTCCAAAACGTTGCGCTGCTTCGAGACCTTCAGATACGCGCGCTCGAAAGCTCGTCACCTCAGCGTCATATAGGTCAGCCAGCCATTCGCGTGTCGAGGCGGCAGCCCCCACAATGACCCACACAGCGGAATCCTCGCGTTGGACGGGTCCAATCGGCAAAAGCTCGGCCAAGCGACCGTGGATAACCGCGTGAAAATCCGTCGCATCCGTTTGCGTGAGGGCCCGCGACTCCTGGCGCTGCAACGACCTGACAATAGCTTTCGCGATGATGTCGTCCCGTGTACCCATCTGGTATTGGACGGTCCCAGGGGCCACGCCCGCTTCCGCGGCGACATTGCGCACGCTCAGGGCATCGAGGCCCTGGCTGACCATCACGCGAATGGCGGCATCAGCGACCACTGCGGCGGTGCCGGTGATGAGTGTATTGCGATCGACGGACATGGGGCTCCAATCTTCCGTGGCTCCGGTGCGGTGAGTCACTCATGAGCGTAGTTGCACTCGCTTTTGGCGTCTTATACGATCGTATCAATTCGTGTTCATACGAACGTATTAAAACGAGGTCAAAGCCTTCCTTGAAGCTGAGGCCAACCCCTCGCGTGAACATCCGATTATTGGAGAATGCCATGACAGACTTCCTTCCTCTTGCCGGCCTTGCACTCGTAGATAGTTTGAGCGCAGGTACCCTTGTCATTCCGATCGCCCTGATTTTTATGTGGCGACGAGTCCGGGTGGGCCTGTTGGGCACCTACCTCGCGACGATCGCCACGGCCTACTTCGGCCTCGGGGTTGCGTTGCTACTGGGGTTCGATGCGGCAGTTAGACGGTTTTCTGGAGTGAGCGAAACTGACTGGTTCCGGTGGGTGACGCTTGTTCTTGGCGCGGGACTTTTCGTCTTCGGCGTGTTCTCGCCAAACCCCAAAAAGCACACGGCCACGCAGTCCGCCGGCGCCGAGGTGCCGGAGGGTCGGGCTTCTCGCCTCGCCAAGAGTGCGTCGCTGAGTGTGACCGGCATGGCGGGGCTGGCGCTGGGTGCTGCAGTCGTCGAGGCGGCGACGATGTTGCCCTACTTAGGCGCGATGGGGATTATCCAGTCTATGTCCTTTGGATTTAGTGGCAAGGTCGCGCTTATTGCGGGTTATTGCCTCATTATGATCCTGCCGGCGATTCTCGTGGCTGTCATTGCCGGTGCCGCGGGACCAGCCATTTTTCCGCGGTTGGAGCGCGCAATGCGACGGTTGGAATATGAAGCGAAGGTGACGTTGCTGTGGATCGCGGCAATTGTGGGAGGCTACATGGCGATGTCGAGCGCAGTAAGGCTCGGACTGATCGGTTGAGTGTCAGGTTCAGCTTTGAGCGGTGTCGTTGACAGCAGAGCTCTGAGCAAAGGAATCCGACACAATGAGACTGGGCTACGAGGTGTTTCATCCTGATGTGAACACAGTCGTTCGTTTCTGGTGCGATGTACTGGAGTTTGAACTGGTCCCTCGCTCAAAGGTTTAGTTGGCGAGTGGAGAAACTCTGTGACGATTTCTGTACCTGTGGCTCTAGGCGCTGAGGCTACGGGTTAGTGCTTCCCTCGTGTATTCACTTGTAGACATACCACGGCGCTTCGCTTCGCTCTCAACGAGCTTCCAGAGGCGTGCTGGTACCCGCACGCTATGTACTTCCATGGGGTCAGTTCGCACCCAGGTCGGTGTTTCTTTGGTCAACGTTGAGTTGGGGAATCCTGCTTCGGCCTCGTCTGCCCAGCGTTCCACGTCAGCGTCGGTAAATGCGACGCCGTTGACATCAGTGTATTTCGTCATCGTGCGTTCCTCATTTCTTGCTCGAAGCCCTTTGTGAGGTAGTTCGCGTGAATGACGAACACCCCGCCGGGGACATGGATTACTACTAATTCGACGCTACGGCCAACGTGATCGAAACCGATCACACCCCAGCGTTGCGGTTCCGTGTTGGCATCACGGCGCCTGATTCGCGCGAAATCCATACCCGTTTCGATCGCCGTGACGATCTGCTCTTCTGTCAGTCCATGTTTAAAGGACCGTGGGTGGATGCCTATTCGCACACTTACAGTTTACAGAACGTAATACGCACAGTAAACACCACTAGTGACTAGCTAATCTCTTCTTTCAATATCTTTAGAGAGGACTTTCCTAGGTTAAAAGCTTTAGCGCACTGTCCTTTGCGAGCCTCGTGCCAATCATTCTGCTTTTTCATGCCGGGCATTAAACGCCCACACCAAGCAGAAACATCCGAAAGCGACGATCCCTAACGCCATTACCGTCAGCAAGTACGGTCCGAACGGCTGATCGACCAACGTGCGCAATGCCGAATTCGTGCCGCCGGCCGCCTCGGGGTCATGCGTGATTGATGACCACATGAACAGACCGCCCACAAAAATGATCGCGGTCCCTTTAGTGATGTAACCGACCTGGCCCAGACGCTTCACCCACTGAGCGACGCCCCCATCCAGGTCATCCTCAAACGACTTTTTCACCCCAGAAACAATCTGGCCCACACCAACGGCAGCAATCACAACACCGGCCACAGCGATGATCACGACGCCGCCAGGCATGCCCAGCACCTGGCCCACCATGGACTCTTGCTTTTCTTCACTACCCCCACCAGTACCCGCAACGGCTTGAACGGCACTGGCACACAAGAACGCGTACACGGCACTGCGACCCACTGACGCAATCCTTTTGAACAACCGCTTTGCACCCGAATACTGCTGATTACCAATCGCCGCTTCAATGAGCTGCCACACCACCAGCGCAGCCAGTCCAACCGCACACACAATCAGCACCACGTATCCAAACGGTTGTTGTGCAATTTGCTGAGTCGCCCCGGAGTTAGACGCCTCCTGTCCGCTGGCACCTCCGCCCCACGCGATCTGCACACAGATGAACGCAATGACCAAGTGCACTACGCCGTAGGCAAGTAGACCTACTGTGACAAACCCGCGATACACCGGATTCTGTTGAATCACCTCACCGGCTTTTTCGGCCGTCTCACTATGCGCGTCACCTGCTTTGTGGGCGACGTTTTCCGCTTTGTCTGCAACGTCTTGTGCCTGGTCAGCCACGTCTTTGGACTTGTCTGTGAGGTCGCTCATGCCTCTAATTTACTGAAGCATTGCGGAAAACCACTTGCAATCGAGTTTGTATCAGTACATACTATGTATTGATACATACAGCTATGGAAGGAAGTGACATGAACACCGCGATCTGGTGGATCATCATTTCGGTTGGGGTTCTCTTTGCTACAGCCCCCGTCACTGGCGGTATGCGCAAAGTGAATGAAAAAGAACTCGCCAAATACGCAAACAAACAGAAACTTCCAACCCCTAACCACCTCCGCCCTGCGCTCATTGAACGAATCACGCAACGTGAACGCGCGGCCCTCATTTGCGGAATTGCTGGAATCGTCATCAGCTTCGTGATCGGTGCCATTCTGCAGACCGCGTTCGGTGGCTGGGACGCCGACATGCCAATCGCTGGCCCAATCACCCTCATGGGTGTGGCTTTCGGTGGAGGACTGGGCGGCCTCGTCGCCACCTACCGAACCAAACCGCTCGCCCCTGAACAACCTCGGGTAGCCCGCCCCATTGAAACAACCCTTGGCGACTACGTCAGCAAAGGTGAGCGGATCGCACTGTGGCTCGCGCCCGTCAGCATCGCTCTGAGCACCGCCACCATGTGGATCATCGCCGCAAGTACCCCTGGAGTGATTGCGGAATACAGCAACCAGTTCGTGATGCTCACCGTTGTTGCAGGGTTCCTGCTGTTGCTGTGGGGAGCCATGCTGTTCGCCTGCACGCACATTCTCAACCGCCCACAGCACGCCGGCGATGACCTGGAACTCGCCTGGGACGACGCCGAACGTACCGTTGCACTACGCGGACTCATCGACAATGCAATCGCTATGGCGATGGTGTCATCCCTGGTGACATTGGTGGGCGTTGCCAACGTGATCATCAGCCCTCAGGTGCGCGAAGGCGCCCAAGACCTCACCGCTGGACTGGGAGGACTGGCGTTCATTACTGGTCTGGTCTGCTGGGCGATCGTCCTGATTCCCTTCCTCACCGGTCGTTTCAACCCCACACCATGGCGCAAACTGTGGGCCGGAAAAGACTTCGGAACCACCTCGGGGGAAGCAGCTCACACGGACGTAGCCGGTACCCACGCTGCGAACACCGCAACCACCTCGGACGATAACGCCTGACGACCACCCTGCCAGACCTGACAGAAAGGACGGATGCCATGTTGCGCATTGACCCCGCAGGTGCGACACCTCCGTACGAGCAGCTTCGTTCGCAGCTCATCCAGCAGATCGAGTCCGGAGAACTCCCGCCCGGTTCCCGCCTCCCAGCCGTGCGACGTTTAGCTAGCGACCTGGGAATCGCACCCAACACGGTCGCCCGCACCTACCGCGAACTCGAAACCCAGGGATATGTGAAAACCGCGGGCCGAAGGGGAACGATCGTGAGTGAAGACACCTCGGCCACGCCTGCACTCACGGCCACCCGTGACTTCGCCCGCCAGCTTGTGGACATGGGTATTGATGCGGAGTCGGCGGTGAGGATGCTTCGCCGGGCCTTCGCCGAGGTGGCACAGCGTTAAGTGCCTCCCTTACGTGAGTGCCCCGTGAGTGGGTAGTGCCCCCGAGGTGGATGTTCCGCCTCGGGGGCACTGGGCTTTTTGCGCGGTTGTGTGGGTGGGGTGCGGGTTAGCGCGCGCTGGCGTTGGGCGCTTTGCTTGGCCACCAGATCTTGTCGCCCATGAGGGTGAAGATCGACGGCACGATCACTGCGCGCACCACCAGGGTGTCGACGATAACGCCTACTCCCACGATCAGACCCAGCTGGCCCAGTGTGACAAGCGGCAGGATTCCCAATGCCGCGAACACCGCTGCCAGCACCACACCGGCGCTGGTGATCACGCCACCGGTGTGGGTGATCGCTTCGACCATGCCATCGCGTGTGCCGTGGACCTTCGCTTCATTCCGGGCCCGGTGGACAAGGAAGATCGTGTAGTCGATCCCCAACGCCACAAGGAACAGGAACGCAAGCAACGGCACCTGCAGGTCAAGGGCTTGCTGACCGAGGAAAACTCGGCTGAGCCACGCGCCGGCACCAATCGCTGCAACCGTACTTGTGAGGTTGACCAGCAACAGCAGCACTGGCGCCACGATTGAACGCAGCAACACCAGAAGCACCACGAAGCATACGCCCAGAATCAGTGGGGCGATCAGGAACAGGTCTCGCTTATTTCCGTCGCGCGCATCTAAGTCCTCAGCGACAGCGCCGCCGACGACCGCCTCGGCGTCAGAAACCTCATGGACAGCCTCACGCAAGTCCCGGATCTGGGCCAAACTTTCCGCAGTGCTTGGCGCGTATTCACTGGTCACCATGACTTTGGTGAGCGTGCCGTCCTCTGTTTCGTCAACCGGGTGCGCACGCACGATGCCCTCAACCGTCTCCGCTTTGTCGACGACGCCCTGGGCCTTGTCGCTGTTGGCGACCACCCAAATGGGCTGGGCCTCGCCCGGTGCGTAGTGCTGGGAAAGGACCTCGAACCCGGTGGCCGATTCGGACTTCACCCGGAATTTTTCAATCTGATCCAGCCCCACCGAGGTGCCCAGCAACCCGGTCGCCATGATGCCCAGGAGTGCCAGTCCCGCAAGCAGGCTCACGGCAGGTTTGCGCACCACGTTGCTGGCCGCCCAGCGCCAGAAGGACCGTTTCTGTGTTGTGGCGTTCTGTGAAGTGGCGCGGGCCCCGCCCGAGGTGGTTGCTGGGGTGTCTAATGTCGTTGCGTTCTGTTCCGGCTTTGGAATGAACGGCCAGAACGCTTTTCGCCCACTGACGGCAAGCAGAGGCGGGAGCAGGAACAGCACCGCTGCGAGCGCGATCACCAGGCCGATCGCTGAGGCAATCCCAATACCGCGGGTACTTGGAATCACTGCGACCACCAAGATCAGGAGCGCCAGAACAACAGTGAAGTTCGAGGCCAGAATCGCCGGCACTGTACCGCGCCACGCGTTGCTCAAAGCGGTTCGGTGGTTTGGCGTGCACAGGAGCTCTTCGCGGTAACGAGAGATGAGGAGCAGCGCGTAGTTCGTTCCGGCACCGAACACCAAAACACTAATGATCCCCGCATCGAACTGCAGGTCCCACGCGGCGCCGGCGGCTGCGGTGACTCGGCCAGCAAGACCGTCGGCCATGCCCACTGCGAACAGCGGCAAGAGCCACAGAATAGGGGAGCGGTAGGTCAGGATCAGCAGAACCGCCACGATCCCAATCGTGATCGACAACAGCAAGAAATTCGCGCCATCGAACGCGCCAGCCACGTCCGCACCAAACGCCGGACCACCCGTGACCTGCAATGACAGACTGGCCGGCACCTTGTCAGCCAGGGTGGCACGCAGGCCGTTAACGACCTCGGCGTTTTCAGTAGACGCCTCACTTACCTGCATGTCAGTGACTAGCAGGGCTGCCTTCTTGTCTTCACTGGGCAGCGGTCCGCTGGATTCAGCGCCGAGGTGGTCATCAAGTACCGGCAGAAGTTCCTTCAGCTGGGCGAGCTGGTCCTCAGTGAGCTCGGCGCCGTCGTCACGCGTTGCTACGACCAGGATCGTGCCGCGATCCGCTTCTGGGAACTTTTTCATGAGTTCGGCCGTTTGCATGGATTCGGAGTCAGCGGGGGCGAGGTTCGTGCCCACCGGGGCCTTCGCCTTTCCGAACACGCCAAACAGGGCCACGAGTATCAACAGCGAAACGCCCAGTGTGATCCACGCGCCGCGGCGGGATGTGAGGCGATCCGCAAAGGATTGAGTGTTAATTGAGGTAGTCATACCTCCAGCTCACCAAGGTTTGCGCGTGGGCACATCGCGCCAGTGGTTGAACGTGGAATCCACCAAAAGGTTGATTGGGTGCGGGTTTTGGGTGGTGGTTTGGGGTGGGCTGGGGCCGGAGTTTTAGGGCGGGTTTGGGTCCGGCACCCCGAATAAAAAGTGCCGACAACACATGGGGTGAAAGCACAAGTCTATTTTGCAAAGGAGAAATAATGCTTTCACGTAAAAACCTCAACACGATCATTGGTCGCCTGGCAGATGCAGAACCTGATGTGGTTGCCGAAGCCTTAAGTGAGCAGTTCGGTGTCCTTGTCATGTGTGTGGGCGATAACTGGAACAGCCCAATCTTGTATGTGGGGTCGGATGGGGTTCAGAAGAACCTGCTCCTTCCCGTTATCGATGCAGACGAGTGCGGTCCGGATCAAGACCTTTCCGAAGTTGCTGCGCACTACTGGAATGAGGTCAGTGAGAAGCGTCTGTGCCACACCGATGGTGAGAAGCGCAAAGAGGACCGTCCCCGCAGAACCGACATTGAGGTTCTGGTGTCACTTCTGGAGGAAAAAGAGCTTCCCGAGGTGCTTTCCGGCCTCAGTGCTCTCACCATGCTGAACTATGTGGACTTTGGTGATCGTGAAGGTGACCTGTACGTTTTGGTGCGCGATGGCCAGGTCATCAATAGGCCACTGTTGTTGATGGTTCTCTCAGAGGACACTCCTGAAGCGGACGATTCTACGGGCTGTACTGGGGAGGAGCTCACCTTGGACCCGGACACGTGGCTGGATGTTGAAGAGTTTGCGCACCGGAACCCGCACTTGGAGAGTGAAGAACTCAAAGAAGCGCTGCGCTATTTGAAGGAGTGAAAACTGCGTTTGGCTACAGTCCAGTTCTTGGAGTGTAGCCAAACGACCGGTTTTGTTCGCTCAGAGTGAAAAAACTGGGTGTTTCGCTACACTCGACTCGAACTCCGGTGCTCGAGTGTAGCGAAACGCACCCACGAGACTCGCACCCCCACGACTTAGACCCCATACACAAAGCACATCAAGAACTACAGTCTGGACACGAACCTCGCTTGGATCCGCTCATGGTTACGATCGGGAACCAATACCCAATGAGCCCAGGCCACGTCAGTGAGGTTGTGCAATGTCGCAGAGTCATGAGTCCAGAACCCCCAGCTCTGGTGCAATAAAGCCCAGCATCCACAACACCCGTCCCATTGAACCGGATGCGGAAGCGCTGGAATCAGCCATCAACCAACTGTCCACTTACACCGACTCCGCACAAGACGGCTGGACCCGTCAAGTACTCAGCGAACCGTACAAGGCAGCCCGCGAATTCGTGGCTAACCGCATGAAAAGCGCGGGCCTGGAAGTCCACACTGACGGTGCGGGAAACATCATCGGTCGGCTGCCTGGTCTGGCTAGCGAACGTGGTGCCAGGCTCAAACCGCTGGTGACGGGTTCGCACACGGACACAGTTGCCTCAGGTGGCCGGTTCGACGGAATCGTGGGCGTGCTGGGTGCCATTGAAATGGTCGAAGCCATGCGACGCACAGGAAGTCGTTTCGAACGCGACCTCATTGTCATCGACTTCTTAGGCGAAGAAGCCAACGACTTTGGAACCATGTGCGTGGGATCAAACACCCTGGTGGGAGGCGTCACCCCGGCCATGCTGGACTACACCGACCCCACTGGCGCAAAGTTCGGCGACGCCCTGGCACGCTTTGGTGTGGATCCCAACGCCGCGCTCAACAACGCGTGGCAACCGGGTTCCTTCCACGCCTACATCGAACTGCACATTGAGCAGGGGCCACAGCTGGAACGGCACAACACCCAGATCGGTGTGGTTACAGCGATCACGGGCATTTCGCGTTTCATCGCTCAGTTCAGCGGCCGCAACGACCACGCCGGAACCACACCCATGGACGTGCGCCACGACGCTCTCATGGCCGCGGCCGCCTCGGCTTTGACGGTCGAACGGGTCACGTGCGGCGCACCCAATCACGGAGTGGGAACCGTGGGGCGGATGGACGCATGGCCTGGCGCGCTCAACGTGGTGCCTGGCCGGGCAACGCTCGAAGCTGAGTTCCGCTCCGTTGACAGCGACTGGCTGGGCGTTGCTCAGCGCAACATCGCTGAACAGATCGCCCAGGAAGCCCACACCCGAGGTGTCGAAGTGGATCTCGAGTGGCTCGCCACCATGGAGGCGGTCCCCACCGTTCCGGCTATCCGCGACGAGATTGCCAACGCCGCCCAAACTGCCGGTCTCACCTGGGAAGCGATCCCTTCCGGTGCTGGGCACGACGCGCAACACATGGCCGCGCTTGGTCCCATGGGCATGATTTTCGTCCCCAGCGTGGACGGGCGCTCGCACTGCCCTGAGGAGTTCAGCCACACCTCGGACATTGCCAACGGCGTGCGCGTCCTTGCCGCCGCCCTTGCCCGCCTTGACGCTATGGACGTCATTCGCCAGTAGCCTGGGACGTCCGCAGCCCCGCCCGAGGTGGTGGCAACCGGCCGTGCACCGCCGCCTCCTTGGGGGAATTTCGTTCACACACTATTCACCAAGCGTCTTTAAGCTTCAAAAGTACTATGAAAAACAAAAAGATCGCTGCCATTGCAGGTGCGGCCATCATCGTTGTTCTTGTTGCGGTGCTTGGCATAGCTGTTGCCAGCCGATTCGGCTTTAGTCTCTTTGGCAAGCCCAAAACTGAAGTCACTGCGGTTGTAGGTAGCGAGAAGGAAGCCTTCTTTAAAGACCAGCGCGTGGTCGAAGCGTTCGCTGACAAAGGCTTCACAGTGAAGGTCTCAACTGCTGGCTCACTTGCAATGGCGAAGAGTGATTCCACAGCTAACAACGACTTCGCTTTCCCATCATCTGAATCCGCTGGTCAGGCGGTTCAAAAAGCGTTCAAAGACAAAGCGCGTAACTCGTACACGCCATTCTTCTCACCCATCGCAATTGCAACGTTCGAACCCGTCGTTCAGGTGTTAGCCAAGAACGGCGTTGCCCACGAAAACCAGGGCATTTGGGAAATCGACATGGCCAAGTATCTTGAACTGGTCAAAGACAACAAACGGTGGAGCGACCTCAAAGACAACAAGGCGTACAAGCCCCAGCGCAACGTGCTCATCACCAGCACTGACATCCGGAAGTCTAACTCCGCGGTAATGTACATGACGCTGGCCAGCTACGTCATGAACAACAACTCGGTTGTCACTGACAAAGGTGCGGCTGAATCACAAGTCGATGACCTATCCAAACTCTTCCTCAACCAGGGGTATGCACAAGGGTCATCAGCCGCTCCGTTTGAACGCTATTTGAGCCGCGGAATGGGTGAAGCGCCCATGGTCATCGCCTACGAAGGTCAGTTCCTGGGAGAAGAAACCGCACAGAACTCACGTATCCGTGACAACATGGTGCTCGCCTACCCAAGTCCAACGGTCTTCTCCACGCACACCGCTGTGACGTTTACGGAAAACGGCGACAAGGTCATGGACCTGTTGTCCAACGACGAAGAACTGGCCAAACTCCTCGCCGAACACGGGTTCCGCAGCAACGGTCCGCACTCCGCTGCGTTCGATAACTGGGTGCAAGAAAAGAACTTGAGCGACCGGTACCGCCCAGCAGGCGACTTTGTTGAGCTTGCGCAGATACCGTCCAGCGAAATCACCACGTTCCTCGTCGACAACATCGGGAGACGCTATGACTTGGCCAACTAGGTCTGCAACCAGCACGAAAACCAAGCCCTGGCACATCATCCGCACCCTGATCGCTGTGCTCACCGTGGGTATGCTCACGTTCGTGACCGCTGCGTGCGACGGCGGTGGCTTCGGAGGAAACGCAAACAGTCTGAAAGTTTTAGCAGGTTCCGAAGTCAAAGACTTAGAGCCGATCCTTAACGACATGGCCAAAGAAACCGGTGTAAGTTTCGACATCACCTACGCCGGAACCCTTGAAGGCACCGAAAAACTGGTCAACGAAGGTCAGGGCGATTTCGACCTCACATGGTTCCCATCCAACTACTATCTGTCGTTGTTTGAGCAGTCGAAATCACTCGTTGGTGAAGAAAAATCAATCATGTCTTCGCCAGTAGTTCTGGGCCTCAAGCCTGAAAAAGCTAAGCAACTCGGCTGGTCAGAAGACAAGCAACCAGCATGGGCTGATGTTGCACAAGCCGCAGAAAAAGGCGATCTGAAGTTCGGCATGACCAGCCCGCTGTCGTCCAACTCCGGTTTCTCAACTGTTCTGGAAGCTGCAACAGCACTCTCTGGTTCAGGTAACGCGCTACAAACCAAAGACGTTGAAGCTGCCACAGAAGGACTTTCCAAATTCTCCAAAGGAACCTCTCTCACCTCGGGAAGTTCCGGGTGGCTAGCGGAAGCCTTCGCAAAAGACCAGTCCAAAGCAGACGGAATCATCAACTACGAATCCGTACTCAAAGGCATGGACTTTGGGGGCCAACCACCCGTGCTGATCGCACCCTCAGACGGCGTGGTCACTGCTGACTACCCACTGACCCTGCTTGACGGGGCAGACGGCGACACCAAGGAAAAATTCAACAAGGTCACCGAACACCTGCTCAGCGATGAAGTCCAGCAACGCATCACGGACGAAACACACCGTCGCACAAAGGTCTCAAACCCAGACGAATTCCCCACAACCTTTGAAACCCCGTACCCAGCAACCCTGGACACGGTCCAGAAACTGCTGGAAGCGTGGGTGGCAAACGGACGCAAACCCGCCACGATGTTCTTCCAGATTGACACCTCGGGCTCCATGCGCGGGGAGCGGTTGGAACAACTCAAAACAGCGTTGGGAATCTTGAGCGGAACCAGCGCAAAGAACGACACCGAACGCTTCCTTGCGATCCAGCCACGTGAAAAGCTCAAACTGGTGGAGTTCTCGCACGAAGTCAAGAGCACCGACGGATACAGACTGACTGACAACGGTAGCGCTGACAAGGTGCGCAAGGACCTCGACACCAAGATCCAGACGCTGACGGCTGAAGGCGGAACAGCCATTTACTCCACGTTGCAAACCACGCTGGAATCGGCGAAAAAAGAAAAGTCGGATGACAAGATCACCTCAGTGGTGGTGTTCACCGACGGCATGAACGAACACGGCATCTCATTCCGCGCGTTCAAAGACTGGTACAGCAATAACCCGGACGTCCAGGATATCCCCGTGTTCGCGGTGAGCTTCGGAAATGCCGACTCAGACGAACTACAGGAACTGGTCTCACTCACTGGGGGCCGCGTGTTTGACGGCAACGCCGACCTCACCGCCGCGTTTAAGGACATCCGAGGCTACCTGTGAAAACTCGTACGCAGGCCATGATCGCTGGCGCCAGTGGAGTGCTGCTGGGCGCAACCAGTGCTGTCTTGGGGCTGGGTAGTTTTGCCGGCGCGGTTGGGGTTGCGGGTGTCGCCGTGGCTGCAGGAGGCGCAATGGCTGCCGCCGTTGGTGTCTTTCTCCACGCAATCACTCCCGCGCCCAGCCTGCTCGTAACCACCTCGGACGGGGTCAATGAAAGCACCGCCACCATCCTGGAAAACGTGCTGAACTCCACCCGCGACATAAGGCGCAAACTCGACGAATGGCGCAGCGAACTGCCCCGGATCGAACGGAACCTGCGCGGACAGCGAGGGGCGGGTGGCACCTCGGCGGGGATGGCCCCAGGGGTCACCTCCGGAGTTGAGGCGGCGCCGGGAGTTGGGGCGACCTCGGGCCGGTATGGGGGAGCCTCACGGCCGGCCGAGGTGTTAGACCAGCTGGCAGGGATCCTCACCCGGATCGACGGGTTAGCCCAGACCGAAGCCGTGCAAGAACGCGACCCCAGCGACGGGGACCTGCTCATGTTGGAGGGGATCGCCTGCCGGTACATTCCGGAGCTCATGGACGCGGTTGATGACACATTCGACTTCCTGGCTAAGTTCAGCGGGGATGCGCTTAAGGACGTGCAGAAGAACCTCGAGACGATTCACAGTGAGTTCGGCGTCATGAGCGAGACTCTGGAACAGCTGGAACAGGACGTGGTGCGTGGCGTGAGCCACTCCCTGGAAGTGCATTCGGAGTTCATGCGTAGGCGCCTGAAAGCTTCTGACACCCCATCGATTATTGATATCTAGCTCTCATCTAAACCCACCCGAAAGGACCGTCATGACTCTGCAACCACCAGAACCAGCTCCAGCTCCCGTAGCTGAACCACCCGTTGAAGAAGTTAAAGACGACAAAGCGCTTTCCATGCTGGAGCCGCTTGACCAGGCGGTTTCCACGGAGCTGAGCCAGCGTGCCGAAAAATGGTTGAACACCGTGGCAGCTTTGAACCCGCACAGCCAGGAGTTCCAGACGCAGATTATTGCGATTGGGAACGTGGCGCGTAAGACGTTTGAGTCTACCGCGCAGACGTCCAGCCGGTTCATGGAGAAGTCGCTGCGTGACGCCAAGGCAGAAGGCAGCAAGAGCCAGCAGCAGGTGTCGAGTTCGCTGCTGGAACTGCGCACTGTCATGAACGACCTGGCGCCGTCGGATAAGACGTTTGCGCAGAAGGCCCTGGGGTGGGTGCCTGGGTTTAACGCGATCAAGAAGTACTTCAACAGTTTTGAGTCGAACCAGAAGCAGTTGAATTCGGTGTTGCGGTCTTTGGACGCAGGTCAGGAGCAGTTGCAGCGCGACAACGCGGAGCTTGCCGTGGAGCGTCGCAACTTGTGGGAGGACTTGCACGAACTGCAACGTGCGGAAGGTCTGTTGGAGCAGATCGACGGGCAGGTTGTGGGCAAGATTGAAAGCCTGAAGTCTGAGGGTCAGGCTGAGCAGGCAGGGATCCTGGAGAAGGACCTGCTGTTTGCTGTGCGTCAGCGTCGTCAGGACATTCAGACGCAGATCGCTGTGACCATTCAGAGCTACCTGTCCATGGGTATCATCGACGCGAACAACCGCCAGCTCATCCAGGGTGTGGACCGTGCCAAGACCACCACGGTGACGGCGCTGCGCACCGCCGTGATTACGGCTGAGGCGCTGGAGAACCAGAAGCTGGTGCTTGACCAGATTGACGCGGTCAACAAGACCACGAATGACCTGATCAACCGCACGTCTGACATGCTGGCGCAGAATTCGGTGCGCACGCAGAAGCAGGCTGTGGAGTCCGGTGTTGCTGTTGAGACGCTCAACCGGGCGTTCGATAGCGTGTTCAAGACTATGGACGGGATTGACCAGTTCCGCATTGAAGCGAACAAGAACTTCGCACAAACCATTGACGTGCTGAAGTCGCAGGTGGACCGCGCGCAGCCGTACCTGGAGCGCCAGAACGGTAATGCGCAGGTTGACGAGCTGGTCTCAAACCCCGACAACGCCCAGAACCTTCTGGAGATTTAATGGCTGGTTGGGCTGGTTCCACCTCGGGCTGGCCCTCTTGCCCGGAAAATCGTTTGGCTACAGTCCAACTTTTCGACTGTAGCCAAACGAAGCGAAACTACCCTTCCCGAGGTGTAAAAGAGTTTCCGTAGAGCCTGCGGCTTTGCGCCTTTATTTCAAGTCAGCCCGTGCCTGCACGATGAGCTCTGCCAGCCACGTGAGCGCGGTGTCGTGTGCGCGGATCCCAAAGTCCAGCGTGGCTGTGCTGTAGTGCGCAACTGAGGCGAGTTCGGCTGGTACGCTTTGGCCCGCCACCTGTGTTTGAGTGTGCGCAAGAGTCGCGGCAGAACGAGAGACCGCGTCACGAATCGATTCCAGGACGGAGATGCGTTCGGGTTCGTCCAAAAGCCCCAAGAAGTAGATGCGGGTGAGAGCCGCCGAGTCCAGGTCCGCGTTTTCCGGCGGTGACATCATCCAGGTGTGAAAACTTGTGCGTCCCTGTGGTGTGATGCCGTAGATTTTGCGCTTGCGGCCCGTGGTTTCTTGGGATACCACGTGGACGTCATCGCGTTTGAGGAGGCCGTCGAGCGCGCGCTTAATGCTGCCGGCGCTGGCCGAGTAGAACAACGAAGTTCCTTGTTCCATAGCTTTGATGAGGTCGTAGAGACTCATATTGCCCAAGAGAAGTAACCCCAGAATCACATGTGCCATGACATCAAGAGTACCTCTTGTGTCGCTTAAACATGTCTGATAGACATATCTCATAGAGATATGCGAGTAAGGGTCTCGCGCTCAAAGCTCTGGGGAGGGCGCGTCATGAATTGGTTTATTGGAATCACAATCGTCACATTGGCTAGCGGATGGATCGGTGCAGGTATCAACGAACTTCTGGGGCAACCAAATTCCGTGGACTCACTGGGCTCACTGATCTGGCTCACCACCCCGTTTGTGCTGGTGGTGGTCGCGCGAGTGACAAAGCAGGTGAGTGCGCCGGGTCGGTGGAAACCTCGGCTCAAACAGTCATGGCCGTGGTACGTGCTTGGGCTGTTGGTGTACCCCGCCATCTGTGTGTTTTCGAGTGTCGCAGGCGTGGGTTCGGGTATCGCCACGTTTAATGGGATTGACATTAGTGCCCTCAGTGGAGCAGTGGCCGTTCCATTTATCGCGATGTTCGTGAAAAACATTTGCGAAGAGTCCGTGTGGCGTGGCTTCTTTGTGGGTGAAATGGATCGCCGTGCCAGTGACTGGATGGTGTACGCGATCAGCGGTGGTGTGTGGGGCCTGTGGCACTTGCCGTACTACCTGTTCTTCCTGCCGGAAGAGCAGATGCGCACCGTAATGGACGTGTCACGTCCCGTGTTTGCGCTGTTCGCGTGCGGTGTGATGGTCCTGTGGGGCGTGCTGTTCGCAGAACTGTTTCGGCTCGCGGGGTCGATCTGGCCGCTGGTGTTGCTGCACGCAGTTGAGGACGTCACGGTTAACCCGCTGGTCTTGGAAGGTCGTTTGGTGATCCGGCCGGGCTTTGAGTGGCTGATCTCGCCTGTGGTGGGGATCCTGCCGGCACTGTGTTTGTGTGGTCTGGGACTTGTATTGCGTTGGTACCGCATTAACCGGGTTCGTGGTTCGGAAATCAGCCCGAGGTCGGAGTCCCTTCCGCGTGTTTCGGAACGTTCGGAACAGGGTGCGGCTGTGTGAGGAAAGCCCAGACGGCGCAAAGCGAGCAAGACTACGCAATATAATGCGCCGTATCGCTCGTTTTGCGCTGTTTCGCCCTACGGCCCTACGGCAAATACAACCGGGCTGTAGCTGGTGGTTGGTATGCGACTGTGGATCGCGCATTGCCGAAATCTTACAAGGTTTCGGGGCTCCTTCATTGTCTGAATCTTGGATGCATGGAGCTTATGCCATAAAATATGACACATCAGCTTCAGCCGTTGACCCTCCACGATAAGGAGAGCGCCGATGACTGAAGCTTTTCTATAACGATGGAGTTATGGTGAAAAACCAGAGGCGTTCAAAAAAGCAAAGTCACCGACTACCTATGCGTGCAATCACGACCGCAATTTTGGTTGATGGTGGGTTCTACAGACAGCGTGCATTAAGACTGTTCGGAAAAAAGACGCCCGAAGACCGCGCCAAAGAGCTTGCAGAGTACTGCCGTCGCCATATTGCAGCATCCCAAGCATGCTTGTATCGAGTCTTCTATTACGACTGCCCGCCGTCAGAGAAAGTGGTTTTTCATCCACTGACTGGGGAACACGTCAATTTGGCGAAAAGCGATCAATACAGGTGGGTTCGATCGTTTCATCAGCAGCTCGTGCGGAAGCGAAAGTTTGCTTTCCGGCGGGGTGAAGAGCTTGAGTCGCAAAATCACTTTTCACTCAAGTACGACAAACTGAAAATACTCTGCAGTGGCAAAATTTCAGTTTCTGATCTGAAACCTGAAGACTTTGATTTGGATATCACGCAAAAAGGCGTTGATATGCGAATCCGTTTAGACATTGCTTCACTTGCTGAACGGAGACTGGTCAATCAGATTGTCATGATTTCCGGCGATAGCGATTTTGTTCCTGCTGCCAAGCATGCGCGTCGCTCCGGAATTGACTTCATTCTGGATCCAATGTGGGCCAAGATTACTGACAGCTTGAACGAACACATTGATGGAATCCGAGAGTGCGTCCGTGCCGAACCACAGAATCGCAACGACCCGCTCCACGTTGAGTATCGTTCTGAGTCTGGCAAGTCTGAATTAGACACGTGTGAAGATGACTACTAACCAAGCGCCCTACGGCAGCTGAAGACCGTCGATATCGACCTTGGTGCCCGCCTTCAACCACGCTGGGCTGGACGTGTAGATGATGCTGAACGGCACCTCGGCGCCTTTTTCCGTGAACCACAGAACCACGGGCCCGCGCTCGCCAAACGTGCGCTCCGGCGGAGGTGTGAGCGAGGCACTAGCGAACATGGCCGTCTGCGCGATCACACGAGCTCCCGTCTCATCGAAAGCCGCCGCGAACTTCTGCAGCACACCCGTCAGATCCCAGTCATCAACGTGGCTGACCTGGGGTGACGCCATATACGTGAGCTGCTGGGCAGGGATCGTGACCAGGGCGGTGTAGCGCTCAGCCTTCTCCCACCTGTCTCGCGTGCGCAAAGCCAGATCGGTGAGCGCGCGGGCATCGGCGCTGGTGAGCTCGTTGGGAAGTTCCGCGAACCACACGGTGAGGGCCTCGTCGTTCTCAGTGAGCATGTCCACGCAGGTGACTCGCGTGTCACCCATGTCAGCGACGGCCAGGCGGCCCAGATCCACCCCGTACTTTTCCTCACCCGTGTAGTCCGTGAAATCGACCGCCTTGGGTGTAAACGTGCCCCGGTCCCAGCGCAACCGGCGGGTGTCCACGGTGGCCACGACCGAGGTGGGAATTCCCTCCGCTGGCTCGGTCGCCACCGTGGCGAGCTGGGTGAGGATGGGAGACTGCGTGCCGGCCACGTTGGGCAACAGGTGGACGGTGCCACCGCGGTCAGACAAGGCCTGGGCGGCCAGTCGCAGGCTCACCGGGTCAAACGCGGCCACGCCACCGTCGATGGGGAGTTCCGTGTCAACGTTTTCGAGGTCGTACTTCAGGCTCACGCAGTTTCTCCTGTCCGCGAGTTGCGTCTACAAAGGCTTACTTCCAGGCGAGTTTGACCTCGATTTCGGACTTCCCGCCCTGCTTCACTTCGATTTCGTACTCGTAGCTAACGGTGTCGGGGACGTCTACGGTGACGTCGTGGTCGCCCGTCTGCACGCGCACTTCGTTCTGGCGTTCGATCGCATCGGCGAGTTCGCGCAACTTCTTCGCCGCCTGCTCGCGGGTCATCGATTCTTCTGATTCGTGTTCAAACAGTTTTTCGCTCATGCCGATATTCAATCAAGCGAGTCTGAACGGAAGATGTCCCAGCGAATTGAAGGAGTCCCAGCGGCCCACTCTCGGCACGGGAACCGTCGGTAACGGAACCCTCGGTAAGGGCGGGCCGCCTGAACATGCGCGTTGGGTGGGAGTTATGCGTTGGGTGGGAGGTCGGTGCCGGCACCTCGGCGGCGGATCACTGGAACGGTGGGCGTTCCCGGTACCTCTCCGCGGCTCTTGGGGCACCCGCCCGAGGTGGGAGCGGTTCCGTTTGCCGCCTCGGCGGAGGTTCCCGCAGGGATCGCACCCGGCTGACCTGCAGACCCACCGGCCTGCGCACCAGCACCACCGGCGCACGGCAAACCAGCCCCGGCCACACCGGAAGCCCCGCCAGCAGGGCCGGTCCCACCAACCTCAGTGCCACCCTGGGTGCCGTTGACCGCAGCCAGGTGGGCGTTCTTGCTGGCCAGGATCTGGTCGCGCAGCGCCTCGGTGTCCTCTTGGCCCAAGATGGAGAAGCCGCCGTCCACAATCATGTCGAGGTCGGCGATGGCGTCTTGGCCTTCACTGGTCAGGTAGTCGCCCAGGAACAGCGAGTTGGCCACGTGCAGGCTCAGCGGCTGCAGCGTGCGCAAGTGCATTTCACGTCCACCGGCGATGCGAAGTTCCTTGTCAGGGCACATGAATCGCACGGCAGCCAGGATGCGCATCGAGTGCTGTGGAGTCAGGTGGTGCACGCCTTCCATGGGGGTGCCTTCGAATGGGATGAGGAAGTTCACGGGGATCGAATCGGAGTCGAGTTCGCGCAGGGAGTCGATCGCTTCGATGACCTGTTCGTCCGATTCGCCCATACCCACGATCAGGCCCGAACACGGCGACAAGCCCCCAGCCTTCGCCTTCTTCACGGTGTCCGTGCGCTGTTCAAACGTGTGGGTGGAGCAGATTTCTTCGTAGTTCGATTCGGCGGTGTTGAGGTTGTGGTTGTACGCGTCTACGCCGTATTCCTTGAGGCGTTCGGCCTGGTTGTCCTTGAGGAATCCCAGGCACGCGCACACTTCCAGCTGCGGGTTGTTGTCCTTGATTGACTTGGTGATTTCACCCACCCGGTCGATGTCACGGTTCGACGGCCCGCGTCCGGAGGCCACGAGGCACACGCGACCCGCGCCACCTTCCATCCCGAAGGTCGCCTGGCGGGTGGCGTCCTTGGTGCTCAGCCACGAGTACTTGAGGATTTCCGTGTCAGATCCCAGGCGCTGTGAGCAGTACCCGCAGTCTTCGGGGCACAGGCCGGACTTGAGGTTGACCAGGTAGTTCACCTTCACGGTCATGCCAAAGTGCTTCCGGCGCACTCGTGCCGCGGCGGCGACGACGTCAAGGAGGTCTTCGTCGGCTGTGCGCAGGATGGCCAGCCCCTGTTCCGAGGTGGCAGGGGTCCCAGCGAGCACCTGCTTGGCAAGTGCGTCGGGGTCGATGGGGGCAGGGGAGTGCGAGGTTACAGTGCCCGGCTCGGCTGATGTGGCCGGTGAAGCGTTATCTACAGACATGGAACAAGTCTTGAACACTGTTCAACCGAATGCAAGTGGGGTGCGGTGTGCGTCGCCTGCGCATCCCGCTCTGCAGTACCAAGTTTTAACAGGTGAAACTTTTCATTCGCGATGTATATTCTGGGGTGTGACGTAGGTAATATCGATCGGTCACTGTCGACCCACAAGAAGGACATAAACATGGCGGAACTCAAGAAGTCGCTGAACATGTTTCAGCTCTTAGCCTTCGGCGTCGCCGGCGTCGTGGGCACCAGTTGGATTTACACCAACTCCAAACTCTTTGCCGAATACGGTGCTGGCGGTGTGGTCTTTGGTCTGATTGCTGGTGTGCTGCTGGCTGCGTGCGTGGCGCTCGCATACTCGGAACTGACCACCACGTTCCCGCGTGCCGGTGGTGAGGTGGTGTACTCCTACACCTCCATGGGCCGAGGTGCCGCATTCCTTACCGGCTGGATGCTGTTGGGTGCGTATGTGTCGTCCTTGGCGTTTTACGTCACCGCGTTCGGATTCCTGTTGGCGAAGTTCGTGCCGTGGGTCAACACGATCCCGCTTTACACCATTAACGATGAAACCGTGTATCTTCCGGTCCTGCTCATTGGTATCGCCCTCACCGCCGTCTTCTTCCTGCTCAACTGGTTTGGGATCGAAGTGGGCGCGCAAGTGCAGATGGCCATGTTCGCTGCGATCGTTGTGATCGGTGTGGCGCTGGTCGTGGTCGGGTTCACGACCGGATCACCGCAGAACTTCTTCCCTGCCTACGCGCCTGATGCGCAACCGGTGGCGGACACTCTACGCTTCATCATCCCGGGCATGACTTTCTTGGCAGGTTTCGGTCTGGTGGCTGTTTTAGCCGAGGATGCGAACATGTCCGCGCGTAAAGTCGGCCGCGCCGTGGGGTTCACCGTGCTTGCAGCGGGAGGTTTCTACTGCCTGGTGCTGGCAGCTACCGCTTGGGTTCTGCCGTGGCAAGACGTGGCAGAGATGGACTTGGGAACCGTGTCGGCCTTCCGTGAAGCTGGGTTCGCTTGGCTGGGTGCTGGTGCCTACCTCATTGCGTTCTTGGGTCTGCTGACAAGCTTCCTCGGGCTGTTCGTAGCCAGCTCCCGCATCATGGTGGCGATGGGGCGCGCCCACTTGCTGCCACCTCGGCTGGGGGATATTGACCAGCGCACAGGAACCCCGCGCAAAGCCCTCATTGCGACCGCGGTCGTCACGCTGGGACTGGGATGGTTGGGACCCGGCGCGGTGGTGTGGTTCCTGGACACCGGAGGCGTGTACTTGGGGATCGTATGGTTCATGGTGGTGTTGGCGAAGTACCTGATGCCTCGGCGGTATCCGGAACTGGAGCGCCCCTACCGCACCCGGTTGAGCTTCCTGCCCGCGATCGGTGGAGTGGGTGCGCTGCTGGTGATCGTGTGGGCGATTGTGCCGGGTACGGGATCGTCGCTGGTGTGGCCGTCGGAGTACATCATTCTGGGTGTGTGGTGTGCGATCGGTGCCGTGCTCTATGTGGTGGCGTCCAAGAAACAGATCAGCCGATCCGAAGGTCTCAAAGCGCTTTTGGGTGACTCGTACGCTCACCTTCACCGGCACGAGGTCGAGGCTCAACAGCGCAAGACGGAGCCGCCACAGAAGTAAGCGCAAACATCAGCCCTTACGTCCATAACTGAAACACTCGCTCCTACTTACGAAAGGATTTACTGTGTCATTCGCCCCGTCCGTGCTCACTCAGGTGTGCGAAGAGTTAGAGGCTGAGGCATCAGCGGGAGGTGTCACGCAACTTGCCTACGGGATTGTGTCCGGTGGCCAGTTGGTTGCTCAGCGTGACCCGGATGCGATTTTCCGGATCGCGTCCATGACGAAGTCTTTTACGGCGGCGACGGTATTGGGCGTGTGCCGAGGTGTCATCCCGGTGACGGGTGTGGCACCTTCGTTGGATGACGAGTTGGTGGACTGGTTGCCTGACCTGCGGGAATCGGCGTGGGCTGACGGGATGACGGTGCGTGATGCGTTGACCATGTCGACTGGTCTACCCAATGACGACCCGTGGGCGGACCGCTTGGAGTCCTTGAGCGACGCCGGCATGCGTGATCTGATGAGGCGGTCTGCGGGCACCAACTTCGTGACGGGTACCGGGTATGAGTACGCCAACTACGGGTATGCGTTGTTGGGTGCGTTTGTGGAGGCGGCCACGGGCCGGGAGTTTACCGAGGTGGTCGCCACTCATCTGCTCACGCCCCTGGGGTTGGAGTCCACAGGGTTTGATGTGCGTGAGCTGGACCAGGACAGGCTGGTTACGGGGTATCGGAAGAATCTGGCGGGCGAACTGGAGCCGCAACCGTTCACGTTGCCCGGTGCGTTTTCGGCGATTGGTGGGTTGGCGTCCTCGGTGAGTGATGTTGCCCGTTGGATCAGTGTTCTCATGACGGCCGTGGACGGAACCGCGGTAGCAGGTGAGTCGGCTGGTGACGCCGCTGGGCTGGCTACCGCGGCAGGTGAGGCCAGCGGGGAAGGTGGGAACGACCTCGGCGGTTTTCCCTTGGGTGCCAACCCGCGCGAGCAGCGCGCGTGGCGCCGGATTCTGGCCGACCTGCAACAAGCGCACCGGCTCATCAGTGTCACGCGCAACGAACGTGACGCCGTGGTGACCGCGGGTTACGGGTACGGGCTACGGTGTTATTTCGACACGCAGCTGGGGCACAGTGCCGGGCATTCGGGCGGGTACCCCGGGTTTTCGCTGCACATGAGGTGGCATGCGGCAAGTGGCACGGGGGTCGTGCTGTTGGCGAATGTGACTGGTTTCCCCGCCGAGGCGGTCGCCACCAACGCTTTAGACGCGCTGGTTTCGGATGTGCGCGACCGAGGTGACGGTTCGGTTGCGTGGCCCAGGGCTGAAACGGTGGAGGCGACTCCGGCACGCAAGGGTGCGGGTGCCTCTGGGGCTGGTGTCGTGTATGCGGTGGACCCGGTGTGCAGTTTTGCGCCGTCTCAGGTGGCGCGTGAGCGGGTTGCGCAGGCCGAACGGATGATTGCTGCGTGTGATGATTCGGGGGCTGACCAGGTGTTTTCGGCCAACATGGACATGGATGTGCCCCGGGCTGAGCGCCTGACGCACTGGGCCGAGGTGCGTGAGTACGTGGGCGGTGAAGGTTCGGTGGCTGCCGGGCTGGAAGGCGTTGAGGTCACGTGGATCAATGCGCACGAGGCCACCTGGAAAGTGTGGGGCGAGGAGCGTGACGGTCAGCAGTGTGGGCGCGAAGTGACCATGAAACTTAACGCAGCCGGGCTGATCCAAAAGCTAAAGGTGAAGAAGCTTTAGCTGGGTAGTGTTTTCAACTTCCCACTTAACTTCCCACTCGACTTAACACTTTGGGAAGCTGAGTGGGAAGTTAAGTGGGAAGCTGTGGGAAGTTCGAAAATTCGACGCGGAAAGGCTTCCAAGCCACCTTTCCAAAGATCGTGTTTAACCTGGGCGGGATGAGCTAGAAACCAAAGGATAATGCTTATCCTTTGGTGTACGCGCGCTTAATCCAAGGATAGACATTATCCTTGGATTCAATGGTGGTTGATGAAAGGCTTTCGCGTATGTCTTGGTCAGTTGGGGAGTGGACTCCGCCCGACGACGAGCGGCGTCCACGCGACCGCTGGGGCGGGACGTACTGGTCGTATCAACCGTTTTCGCTCATTGAACCTGACTGGCGTATTGATCCCGAGGCGGCTACTGAAGCCAGTCGGGTAGAAAGACGCATCCGAGCTCAGAAGTTCCATGAGTCAACTGGAAAGCTCGAAGCAATATCGCGTTACCTCCTGCGGAGCGAAGCAGTATCGAGCTCCTACATAGAGGGCCTGCGCTCTAATGCTCAGAACATTGTCTTCGAAGAACTCAAGCGGCTCGAGCGCACCGGGACTGTCGTTACCAACTCCGGGAACACCTCGGCGGCGGCTGAAGTTGCGGACAACATCGCCGCACTCACAAGCGCTGTTAATCGCCTGGGCGCGGCGGAGAGCATCACGTGGTCCGACATTGAGGCGTTGCAGGCAGAACTTGTGCCCGAGCTGAGTCAGCCGGGTACGCGCGACAGACAGAACTGGGTGGGTGGCAGCGACATCCACCCAGGTCAAGCGGAGTTCATTCCGCCCGCACCGGCGGATCTCATGCCGGCAGTGCAGGACCTGGTGGAGTTTATGAACGGCGCGGCGACGGGTTCTCTTATTCAGGCTGGAATGGTACACGCGCAGTTCGAAACTTTGCACCCGTTTGCTGATGGCAATGGGCGTATTGGGCGAGCGCTCATTCACACTGTGTTGGTTCGCGGTGGTCTGACGGAAGGTTCGGTGTTGCCGATCAGTCAGGTGCTTCTGACCCGTTCAGATGAATATGTCACCGGGTTGATGGCTTTCCGTGGCATCCCGCATGGTGCCGATTTGGCTACCGAGTCTGAGCCTGCGCGTGAGTTAAGCATCAGTGAAGGCGTCAACGCGTGGCTTGCGCACTTCATCTCTGCGGCAGATGACGCTGTGAATTTAGCGACCGCGCTTAAGGCTGAGCTCGATGAGTTTGACCGTGATAGCCGTGAGATCATTGCGGCCCATGCGCAACGGACCGGGACCAGAATTCCTCGAAGCGATTCAACCGTGTGGAAGATCCTCGATGTGTTGCCGAAACTTCCAGCGTTGACGATCGATGTGGCCGCTCGGCTGACCGGCACAACAGCAACGTCGGCGCAGAGCGCCCTTGAACACCTTGTGGTGGCCGGCGTTTTGGAGAAGCGAAGTGTCGACAAGGGTAAACGCGGATACGTGTCTAACGACCTCTTGAACTTGCTGAACTCAACTCAGCGGAAGTGGGCGAGCACACGGTTCGATACACGAATAAGCCCACCGGGAAGGCCAGCGCCGGGAAGTCTGCCTGAGAGGCGCTAGTTGTAGTGACCGGGGACGTTGATTGAAGCGGTGGTTGACCTTGTCCCAGCGTCAATGTTTACAGTCAAGCGTTATGACCATTTCATTGATTGACAGCGCCTCTGCGATGGCGCAGATTTTGGATGTAGCCCCCGATCTGCGGGCGGATCTAGTGAGAGAGATGTGGGCGCCCATGGCCGGCATGTACCACTTCATTCCTGACGGGCTAGATATGGCGTCCGTCCACCGTCAAAACCTCGGTTTCGACTGGGAGAACACTACGGACCAGCTACACGAGGGTTTGAAGGTACTGGTGGAGGCTGATGCGTGGAAGCGAGTCGCTGGGGCGCTTGAGGCGGGAGTCGCCGCTTTGCAGGACGCCGATCCGAGCGTGATCGTGCCGGATCTCAAGGTGTTGCTCCTGCTCGGCGATCCAACCAACGACCATTTTCTCAATGAGGTTCAGGGCTTGTCGGGGTTCGGCGGAATCAGTGGCTACATAGCAATCACGGTGTGGCCCACCCAGCGCGTCCTCGACCGGCTCGAAGCCATCGCCGTCCATGAGCTCCATCACAATGTCCGCTATTCGCCCGGCGGTATCGTATGGAACCCCAACACAGTGACGGTTGGGGAGCACATCATCTCCGAGGGCCTCGCAGACACATTCGCCGCAGAACTCTACGGCGACACTGGATACACTCACTTCGTGGCGGATGCGACCCGCTCTGATGACCAGGTTCTTGCGAAGGTCGCGACCGGGCTTGATATCACCGGGATGCAGGACTTCGCGGCGTGGGTTCTCGGCGATGCCACAGCCCAACGTTTCGGTGGTTCGCCGGTGGGCCTGCCCACCGGCGCTGGGTATGCTGCCGGAGCGAGGCTGGTTGCCGCGTACGTCGAAGCCGAAGGCACGACCGCGGCGCAAAACGTACGTACCCCCGCGGCGGAAATCCTGTTGCAGGCTCTGCCTCGCCTTGGTCTTGCACCGTCCGGGCGCGGCTGACGACTAAGACGTGATGAGGAGTACGTGATGGAGTGGACCGTTAAGGAACTCGCCGAACGAGCAGGGATAAGCGGTCGCGCATTGCGCTACTACCATCGCATCGGGCTGCTTCAGCCCGACCGTGTCGGGTCCAACGGCTATCGCTACTACGGACGCGAGTCGGTCGCACGCCTACAGCACATCCTTCTCCTTCGAGACACAGGGATGGCTCTTACCGAGATTGCCACGGTACTCGACGCGCAGGATACCCCCAACGCTGAGATAGAAGCGCTTCAGGCCCACCTTCGGCGACTAGAAGCGGACAGGCAGACACTTGAGCGTCGCATTACCGCAGTTCAGCACACGTTGAAGATGCGCCGAGAAGGTCGCGCGCCTCAGATGGACGTGATGCTCCAGGGCTTCAACGATGACTACGAAGCCGAGGTTGTTGAACGTTGGGGACGCGACGCGTTCGAAGCATCAAATCAGTGGTGGCATGGTAAGTCCGTTCGCGAACAACAGACATGGAAGGCTGACACGGAGGCACTCCTGGCGCGCTGGCGCGAACTCCAGGAAGCTGGCCACGAGCCCGATTCCACAGCCGCCCAAGAACAGGCGTCCGCGCACATGAACTGGTTCGCTCAAATCCCTGGAACGCCAACACATTCCGGCGACAAAGAGAAGTCCACCGCGATGGTTCTCGGAGTCGCGGACCAGTACGAATCGAATCCCGATTTTCATCTGACTTTCGGTAGCGAGGCTGCTGCACGATTCGCTGCCGACGCGCTCCGCAATCACATAAGGCACCTGCCGGAACACCGTGGCTAAGACGGCGAGCAGGAACGCTGCGATGCGTTCAAGAACAGGTGGCCTGTACCGAACCTGACACGCTAACTGTGGAGTCGCACCAGGGTACGCAAACGCTCCAGCCCAGGGGAGGCGGGGCCGTGAGCGGGAAGTTCCGTTAGAGCGGTCCGGGTTGCCACCTCGGCGGTGTGTTCATCCAGGTCAGCGCCGATCACCACCAGCGCGCTCCCGGCCACAGTGTCTTTTGCGCGAGAAGCAAAAACGTTGGGCCCCACCGCCTGCACCACGAACGCTTGCGTGCCCCGGCCGGTGGGCACGGTGACAAACCCCTTCGCCCGATACGCACCCGGCGGAAGATTCTCAAGGAAGTCGAGAATCACCTCGGCGTTGACCGCCCCAGGCACCTCCACGGTGACGGAGTGGGCGTGCGTGTGGTCGTGAGCGGGTGCGTCGATTGCGGCAAGGCGCGCTTCGTCGCGCTCGCGGTAGGAGGCCATGAAGAGGTCGTGGAGGGGAAGTTCGGTTTGTTGCCACTGGGGGTTGGTGGGGTTGGTTTCCCCGGCCGAGGTGGTAGCGGCTTTGGTGTTGGGTCCGGATGAGCCGTCAAAGAGGAGGTGCGGGTCGATCCTGCCCAGGACGGTGCCCACGACGTGTGCGCGAGGGTTGCGACTGTGCACACGGTCGCGGATCTTGCTCATGTGTGCGTCGCGCTGACCGGGTGGAATCAGGTCGAGTTTGTTGACGAGCAGCAGGGTGGCCACTGCATAGCGAAGAGGTGGGATGCCGCCGTGATCGACGGTGGAAAAGTGTTCGGACGCGTCGATCACGTCGATGACGCCGCCTAAGCGGAAACGACCTCGGCCCCAGCGGGAGACCAGGCGGGCTAAGGTGAGTGGTTCGGCGAAACCGCTGGCTTCAACCACGATCGCGTCGAGTTGATGTTTGGGTGCGGCCATGGCGGCGAGGGCGTCCTCGAGGCCACCGGCATCGGTGAGGCAACAGATGCAGCCGCCAGAAATGGCGACTGGTTCGTTGACCTGATTGCTGATCAGTCCGGCGTCGATGTTGAGTTCACCAAAGTCGTTGACAATCACTCCCACTCGCGCGCTGGGGTGACGGAGCAGGTTGTTCAGCACGCTGGTTTTGCCGGCACCCAGGTAGCCGGTCAGCAGGATCACCGGGACGGGTGAGCGCACGTGGGTGAGGTGCGTGGCGGAGTGGGTGCCGTGGCCCTGGTTCGTGTGCGTCACGCGATACAGGGTAATGAATCGCTAGTGTGGGGGCTACCAGGTGCGGTGATGGGACATGCTTGGCGGTGAGTGTGCTCATGCGTTTGGTGGTGGCTACAGCGCAGGAACTCGCTCGCAGCTTACTAAGGCTGCAGAATTAGTCGCGCGCCAGTCTTTCTGAGCATCCCAAACGTATCGACAGTGTTTACTTTCATTGCCTTACACACGTCGGGTATGAGGATTCGTCTACGTGCCTTTGGTTGCGGTTTTTCCATGGTGACAATTGTGTGTCCGTGTGCCATGGCATACGCAATTAGTAGGTAATCGGCATGATTGCTAGTGAACTCCGTGACTGCCGAAGGCTTGAAATTCTGCGAATGTGCCCAGGTTGAAAGATGGGCAAAATGTTGTGTGGTTTGTTGGTCGATCTGCCTGAAGAATGAGGCATGGGTGTCTGCCCATTCGGCGAGCTCGTCATCGCCTACGAGAAGTTCACTACGCACCGCCTCGATACTGCAGGCAATAGATTGCTGATGAACCAGCTCAAGCCACGTCCAAAAACCAGGAGCGATATCAGCTGCGTAGTATCGGTTCTTGGCCTCGATGAAAACATTGGAGTCGAGCAAGTACATTAGGCAATCCCCAGTTCGCTTGCCATGGTGTCAAACGTCGAGCGTTTCTTTGTGCCTAGTAATTGATACGCCTGACGATATGCCGTGGACCCTTCCATAGCACTTGCAATAACGGCGCTGGCAAACGTGCGACTAAGCCGAGTGAGCTGAGTGTTGTAGAAATTACCCCCAGGTTTTGAAGGTTTTCGGGAGGCTAAAATCTCACCGATTCTCTTTTGTTCGGTTACATAGCGTGCGCGGTACTCTTCCCACGTAATCAAGTGGGCGTCGAAAAGCCGCTTGAGAATAACCAAGGTACTGACCTGGAACGTGTTGGACAAACGTTCGAGCTCCTCAACAGATTCTTCGCCGGAAAAGTCATGTTCTAGAGCATCGAGCGGTACTAGAACTTCGGCGGCAACCTGATTGCACCACTCTTCTTCACGCATGCCGTTTTCCAGGTGCGTGGAAGCGTCAGACAAGGCGCTGGAGCCCAGAATGATGTGTGCGAACTCGTGAATCAGGGTAAAAATCTGTGCCGCTTTTGTGTCAGCACCGTTGACGAAGATCAACGGTACTAAGGGGTCTGCAAGTGCAAAACCTCGAAACTCTTGCGGGTTGAGTTTACGGTGGGTGTTCGTACCAACAACGCCGTTGATCATGACTAAGACCCCAAGGCTTTCAATACGGTCAATTAGTTGGCGAATCGTCTGCTGCCGACTTAGGGCACTGTTGTGATCTAGGCTCGGCAGACCTAGCTTCTCCCTCATGTGACGTGCCACAACTGTAGCTGGTGTTGCAGTAGTCACGTGTGGGATGAGGCTTGGCGGTTCTACATCGTTCGTCTGCGCGTATGTGCGGTACCAGTCCTGTCGATCCTGACACGAATAAATCGTGTCGAGCAGATCCACCGAGGGCCGTGGTACTTGCTTATTGCCAAACGTTCGCATGTCGGGAATGGGGACGGTTTCTTCCGGCGGTTCCGGTAAGAACATGAGTCCTATGGGAGCATGAGTATCGCGAGCGAACTTTTCGAGTTGTTTTAGTGTGGGTTTTTTCACTCCAGCGACCCAGTCGCTAAAGTTTGGTGCGCGACTGATTGTAGTTTCGCGGTCCCATCCCGCTCGTTCGACTGCCCACTTCAAAAGCCTGGGCTGAACTTCAACTCGAACGCTCATCGTTTGCACCTCCCTTCATGACTCTGTGTAGTGTGCGTGCCTCTTCAATGCGCATAACTTTACCGGCCCAAAAACGGCAACACCGGGTTTTCCACAGGCCAGTGGCAACTAGACAAACCATTCCCTCATGGACCACATTTAGCTACGCTTTTCGTATGGGACTGACAACATCACTGATCCTCACAACAGAACCCGTAACGGCTGAGCAGCTCGAGGCCTGGGGACTGACCCCCACACAGGACAAAGGCGATCTGTGGACTGCATTCCATGACCCGGCGAACCAGTTCTTTGCGGTGGCACGCCCCAGCGACTGGACCATCCTGTGGGACCCGGAAATGCTGATCGCGCCCCACTTCGAAACCGACTCGATCACCCTGCCTGGCACCTGGCACGTCGCGAGCACCGTGTCCTCCATGAGCTTCGTGGATTACCGGGTGTTCGTCGATGGCACACTCGTCAGACACCTGCTTGCCGGTGATGAGGAGCTCAACGAAGGCACTCCGGTCGTTGATGAGTCTGCGTTCGTGTTCCGTGAGGAAGGTGGGGAAGAACCGGCCGAGGTGGATGGCGACCTGCTTATCCAAGAACTTCCGCGCGCCGCGGGTGCAGTGGGCTCAGGCGAAGACGTGTTTGCCGTTGAAGGGCAGTACTTCACGTACCAGAAAACTGAGCCGGACCCCAACGCAGAGCCGTTTGCGGACCCGCAAAGCGAGGGCGACCTCGGCGGCGGGGAAAAGCCCCAGAAACAGTCCTTCTTTGGCAGACTGTTTGGTAAGAAATGAGCTCGCGCACTACGCCTAACCTGCCCAACCCGCGCCCCACGCCCAACCAACAGTCGATCATCATCGTTGGTGGCGGAATCGTCGGCAGTTATCTGGCGTATGAGTGCGCGCTCGCCGGGTGGGAAGTGGACGTTTTTGACCCCCAGCCAGAGCCGGTCGCCTCGTACGCGAACGCCGGCATCATGGCGCTCAGTTACGCCCAACCTATGTCCAATCCGCGTGCTCTTGTCACCGGAGCCAGGGCCGTTCTTGCAGGTGGGGGAGGCATCGAGCTCGCCACCCCGATGCCACTGAGCACGCTGGGTTGGTTGTCGAAGCTCGCGTGGGCCTCACGCCCCGGACACGCCAAACGCCACATCCGCACCATCTACAACATGGCACGCACCAGCGTGGACCTCTACGCCGAACTCGAGCAACGCGAATCGACCGACCTGCACCTGCGCCGAACCGGCTGGCTCTACGTGGCCACCTCGCCGAAAGCCCTGCGCGCTCAAGCCCGCGAAGCCGCCACCGTGGCCCCCGCCGGGGTTCGTAGCCAGTTCCTCGACGCCGCTGAAACCCGCGCCTGCGAACCCGCGCTCGCCAGTGACATCGCCGGAGGAGTGTTCTACCCCGACGACGTTTCCTTCCACCCCGGCCACGTCACCGCAACCGTGCGCAACGCCGCCCAATCCCGAGGCGCCCGCTTCCACACAGCGACTGTCACCTCGGGGCGTGCAGCTTCAGATGGGAGAGTGGCGTGCGTGGAGACCGACCTCGGCGAGCACCACCGCGCCCGCCACGTCGTCATTGCTGCCGGTGCGCAAAGCGACGAGGTTGCCCGCCTTTTTGGCGGTCGCGTAGCGGTGGAACCCGGCGTGGGCTGGAGTGTGGAGATTCCCACTGACGGGCCGGTGGCCTCGCGGGCGCTCATGAGTATTGAGGACCACGTGGTAATCAACCCAGCGGCCACGTGTGTGCGTTTATCTGGTGGAATGCGGTTTGGCGGTAAGCCGCGTACGGCACCAACGCCTGCCGAGATTGACGCTCTGGTACGTGCGGCCACCCGCGTTGTCCCGGCGGTGGGTGAGCTGGACCGGGAGGCTGCGGTTGCGCGGATCGGTAGCCGTCCCATGACCGCGGACGGGTTGCCAATCTTTAAAGAAATCGGCCGAGGTGTCGCTGTCCTTACCGGTCACGGCACCTTGGGAATGACGTTGGCGCCGTTTACGGCTCGGCGGGTGTTTGATCTGCTGTGTAATGCCACGCGCCTAGACTGAAGTCATGAAACGGGTTGAAACAGCCAAGATCCATGACCTGCGATCCGGTGAGGTGGATTACCGGGGCACCGAAATCCTGGTAGACCGTTTGTGGCCACGCGGGGTGAAAAAGGACTCAGTGAATCTCCTCGCGCACCTTCCCAAGGTAGCGCCGTCACCTGAGCTACGTAAATGGTTTGGGCACGACCCAGATAAGTTCGAAGAGTTCAGTCAGAGGTACTGCCATGAACTCGGTCAACAGCTGGCCGAACTCAACGAAACTCAGGGCCCTCACCAACCGAACACCAGCGCGAACACTAACGCGGGCCCACGAAACATAGATATACCCGACGACGACCTCGGCCAACTATCCATTCTCATCGATACAGTGCGCACCAGCGACACCCCAGTGGTGCTTGTGTATGCAGCCAAAGACCGCACTCACAACCACGCCAACGTGCTCGCCGAGTGGCTCAACGAACACATTTCGTAGCAACGGCTTCACCGAAACACTCCGCGGAAACTGCGACGACCTCGGGCGGATAATGCCCGAGGTCGTCGCAGGTAGTCAGTCGACTTCTGTCAGAGTAGGGTCGGGCCAGCTGCCTGCGTGGCAGCCAACCAACCCGCCCCCGTATCCCTCTACTTCAAGTCGAAGTCCACGATCGTTGGGTCGTGGTCGGATGACCTAAACGGTGATGGGTCGTAGAAGTTGGTCACGTTGTAGTTGTAGCGGGAGTACTCCAGAGCCACGGACTCGCGCGAGTTGATGGTCCAGGTGTACGCCCCCTTCAACCCCTTGGCAGCGGCTTCGTTTGCCAGCACGTGGTCCAAGCTGCCCAGCTGACCGCCGAACACGTAAGTCGGCTCAGCTTCAAACTTTTCGCCTGCGTCAACGTAGCCGGCCTTGTAGAACTCCTGCATGGGGTCTTCCTGCGTGTAGGAGTTGAAGTCACCCAACAGGAACACGTTGTTAGTCTGTGCCTTCTTCTTCATCGCGTCAGCGAACGTGACCAGGGCCTTAGCCTGCTTCACACGGTCAGCGTTGGAGTTGCCCTGACCGTCACCAGAGTCCTCGTTGCCCGGTCCTTTACCTGAACCCTTCGACTTGAAGTGGTTCACGACCGCCACGAACGATTCCCCCGTTGCCTTCCCGTCCTTCTTCAGCACGAACTCCTGCGCCAGCGGTGCGCGCGCGTTCGAGAACGCCGGGTCATCCAGGATCTCCGAGGCGCCCTCAGTGTCCGCCAGCGCCGGCTGGTAGATGAAGCCGGTGCGGATCACGTCGTCACCTGTAGCTGGCACCGACTTAGGCGACGTCACAGCCGCCCACTTGCCGTACCCAGCCTGCTTGTTCAGCTGACGCACCAGGTAGGTGATCGCGAAGTCGCGGTTCTTGCCGAACTTCTCCGAGTTCTCCAACTCCTCCAGCGACAGCACCGCAACGTCCATCTGGTTGATCGCGTTGAGGATCTTGATCTGCTGGCGGCTCAGCGACTCGAGGTTCGCCGCACCGCGCGCGTCACAGCCTCCGTTGACCGTGACGGGGTTGCCTTCGCGGTCCTTGTAGTAGGAGCAGCCGTTGAGCTGGTCACCGGTGGTGGGGAAGAAGTTGAGCACGTTGAAGCTCGCGAGCTTCCCGCCTTGCAGTTCGGGGGACCCGTGGCGACTGTTGCCGAACTTAGCAGGTTCGTCGACCCCCGCCTCGGCGTCCGTGAGTGCCCCCACAGGCTGCAAGCGCCAGGCTTCGTGGCCGTAGCTGAACACTGCCGCCGAGGTGAACGTCACCTCAGCGCCGACCCTCACCGGCCGTTCGTTGTCCAGGTAGGAAACCGGGGTGCCCTGGCCCTTGGTGAGGAAGTTCAGGGTGGATCCGTCGTCCAGCAGGTAGCTGCGCTCGCTGTTGCGTTTAGCGAGGTCGGTGGCTTCCTTTGAGCCCGGACGGAACTTGTCCGTGGGCTGGTAGAGCGCTTTCTTGCCGTTGACGAGCGCAACTTCGCCGAACTTATTCGTCGAGTAGTTGTCCGTCACCGTGATGTCGCCGGTGGGCTGTACCAGCATGCCTTCGAGCGATTCGCGGTTCTCGTCACCGGTTGGGATTTCGCCTTCGAACGGTTTGACTTCCGGTGCCGCTTCCTTCAGCTGCTTCATGCCACCAGCCTTCACGGAGATCTGGGTGAGCCCGTAGAACTCGCTCACTTGCCCGTTGACCTGCACAAAGTCGCCACGCTTGACGTCCTTGACGGTGTCTGAGGAGTAGACGAAAAGCCCGTCAGATGGCCCGCCGAGGTCGTGCTCAGCCCCTCCTGTCCCCGGGGTTTGGATGTAGTACCCGTTGAGCCCACCGGTGGGGTAGGTGGCGGTGACGATTCCGCGGGTGGTCACGGACTTGCCCACCATGGGGCTCTTGTCGCTGGTGCCCTGAATGTCGCGGATCGGTGTCACGTCACCTGGTTCGCTGGGGTCTGGGGTCGGTTTTGGAGTTGGTTCAGCAGTGGGCTCGTTTGTTGGTTTCGGGGATGGTTCTTTCGTAGGTTCGTCGGTCGGCTTAGTTGTCGGCTCGTCTGTTGGTTCAGGTGTGGGCTCTGGTGTGGGCTCCGATGGGTTCGGGTTGCCTGCCCCTTCAGGTAGCGTGCCTGGGGTGGGGTTACCTTCGACCCATTTCCCGTTGATCAGCGCGATGGACTTCCCCTTGCCGGCGGTCGCGCCGGTGGAGGTGGCGCGGTTGCCGGCCAACACCTCGGGCGTGTGGGCGCTGGACCCGGCTTCTACGCCGGGCTTACCCGCGTTGCCACCGATCGTGTCAAAGGACACGATCTTGCTGTCAGGGCTGATCAAGAATGCCGAGGCGCCATAAGCTCCGTCGGTTTGCGCCCCGCTTTTGACGGTGTTGGTGATGGGGATGTCTACGGTGACAGCCCCGGACTCGCCCACGATGGTGTTGGCGAGCGTGCGAACGTTGGTGGCGTCTTGGACGGTACCACCTCGGGTGACAGAGCCGACCTTCCAGCCGTCCAGCTTGGTGCCTGCAGGGGCTGCGATTTCGATGAAGTCGCCGGTGTTGTCGGCGTATGCGATTTCTGAAATGTAGATTTTGTTAGCCGCCAGAGCTGGTAGCACAGGAAGTGCTACTGAAGCGACCACCAGGGCTAACACTGCGAGCAGTGAGCGGGTTTGTGTGTGCGACATGAGTGTCCAAATCGTCGGTGATGGGGGATGGGTGCCTGAGTTTTGACGTCTCGACGCTAATCGATTCCGCGCCCAGGTAGGTGGTGTGATGTTCAACCTCAGTTGAACAGTTGGTTACGTGAGGTGATCGGTTCGACAGTGTGTCGAGTGCCCGGTCATTACAATGACACTAGGTGTTTTAGAGTCGACCCATTCGCCATGTGAGGAAATCCATGAAGAAACCAAGCGTTCTTTTTGTGTGCGTCAAGAACGGTGGCAAGAGCCAGATGGCTGCAGCGTTGACACGCAAAAAAGCGGCGCACGCGATCGATGTGTTTTCAGGCGGAACCCAACCGGGGGATTCCTTGAATGAGGAATCGCGTAAGAGTGTTGAAGCGGTAGGGGCGTCGTTCGACGGTGAGTACCCCAAACCTATTGACCCTGATCTTCTTCGGTCGGTGGATCGTGTTGTCATCGTCGGTGGAAGTGCCAAGGTCGATCAGGTTGAAGGTATGCGTGGATCGGTCGAAACGTGGGACATCGCCGAACCTTCTCTACGAGGAATAGAGGGCGAAGAACGTATGATGCTCATTCGAGATGAAATCGGTAAGCGAGTCGATACCTTGATCGCTCAACTTACACCGCGCCGCTAAACTACACTTCTGCTTCAATATGAATCCTGTGTCTACGCCGTCTACACCGTCTGCATCTGAAACTCCAAAACTTTCCACACTAGACCGCCTGCTTCCAGTTTTTATCCTGTGTGCAATGGGGGTGGGTGTCGCTCTAAGCGTGTGGGTCCCTCAGAGTTCAGATTTTCTTAACCGTTTCAAGATCAGCGATATTTCGCTTCCGATTGCACTTGGCCTGCTCGTCATGATGTACCCGCCACTTGCAAAGGTGCGCTTCGACAAAGCGCGGGAAATCGCGCGCGATCGCAGATTGATGGTTCTTTCTCTGCTTCTCAATTGGGCGGCGGGGCCGTTACTCATGTTTGTTCTTGCGTGGGTGTTTCTGCCTGATGAGCCGGAACTACGAACTGGTCTCATTATCGTTGGTCTAGCGCGATGCATCGCCATGGTGCTTGTGTGGAGTGATCTGTCCTGTGCAGACCGTGAAGCAACCGCCGTGTTGGTAGCCATAAATTCAGTGTTTCAGCTACTCATGTTTTCGGTTTTGGGCTGGTTTTACCTGCAGATCCTTCCGGGCTGGCTTGGTTTGGACACGGCCAGTGTCGACTTCTCGTTTTGGGCAATCGTGAGAAGTGTTTTGATCTTCCTTGGAATCCCGTTGGCTTTGGGAGTCCTTTCGCGAGTATTGGGTGAGCGGCTGAAGGGAAGACAGTGGTTTGAAAACCACTTCATTCCACGTGTTTCACCGTTGGCCATGGTGGGACTTCTCTACACGATCGTTGTGTTGTTCTGTCTTCAAGGAACACAGGTTCTGAACAATCCGTTGAGCGTGGCGCGTGTTGCTGTGCCGTTGTTGGTGTATTTCGTGGGCATGTTTGCTGTAGCACTGATTGCGTCTCGTGCAGCAGGGATGAACTACGCGCAGAGCGCGTCGACGGCGTTTACTGCCGCGGGTAACAACTTTGAGCTTGCAATCGCGGTGACGATCGGCACGTTTGGTGCCACGTCACCGCAAGCCCTTGCTGGAACCATCGGACCATTGGTTGAAATTCCCGTTTTGGTTGGCCTGGTGTACGTGATGCGTGCGCTTGGCCCGCGCCTGTTCCCAGGGGACGCTTCGGTTCCGTCCCCGAGGTGACACCCACCTCGGCGGTGGGAGGCACGCTTAGCGGTCCGGTGGCCCTACCGGGTCACTGAGACGGGAAGTCGTCAGCGAGCGCGAGCTCAAAGCGCAGGCCCGAACATTCGATGCGCGCTCCCGTATTGCCGTCCCACACGGGGTGAAGGCCTTGTTCTTTAAGCACTTCGCACACTCGGTGGCCGATGGTGCGGGTTTCTTCTTCCTGCCCGCTGACGGCGGAAAAGCCTACGTAGAGTGTGCCGGTGTGAATGAGCCGGTCAATGTCTTGCAGGGTGCAGTAGGCGTAGCCGTCGGCGTTGATTTCGCGGGCTTTTTCTACGCCCTCATCTGCGGCTTCACCTTTGTCCCAGCCTTCGTCAAAGGACCAGGCGAGGTTGCGTTGTTTGAACGCGTCCTCAAGGCCCGCGATTTTTGTGGCGTCCTCCGAGGCATGCGGGACGGCCCGTTTGTACTCCTCGCTGACCATACGGATGAGCTTTTCGAGAGATTCCGGTTTGGGGTCGATGTCCGATTCCCGGTCCTGCCACGGGTCATCCTCAGGGTCTTGCGTGTAGTAGGCGTGCACCTCGTCGTAAGGGTCGCCATGGCACAGCATGAGCGCGATGTCTTGCTCGATGGTTTGGGGGAAGTAGGAGTCTTCAGATGGGGGATATGCAGAGTTCAGCATGGCATGAGGGATCATGCTTTGATCTTACGCCGGGGGGCTTTCGGTTGAGTTACCCAATTACTCAACTACCCAACACAGCTGACTGGATTGCCCCAAGTTGTGGTGGGTAACTAGCCGATTTTCACCCAAAAACGTGAACAAAACGAACAAAAGTGGTGTTTACTCAACGAATCGATTCGAGTTGTGGTGGGTAAACGGGTTCAGCCCGCTTCTCACGCGTCGTTAGGCATCCAGAAACTGGTGACGTCTTTCTTGGCCTCAAGCTGGTAGTCGATGAACGCGGTGGCCAGTTCGTAGTCGAACGGTTGCGTCCACGGGTGCCGGGTCAACATTTTGCCGTGATCAGTGCCCCGGCTTTTTAGCAGCTCTTCAAAGTGGATCATGGTGAAGCGTTCAGGAGACATTGCCATGTGCTTCGACGCGGCTGAAAATCCGATGATGAACGTCCCGTGGTGGGTGAACATGGGCTGGCTCCAGGCGATGCGCAGCTCAAGTTCTGGGTAGGTGGACGCGACCCAGTCGAGGACTTCGACCATGCGGTCGCGCTTGTCGTCTTGAGGAATCGTGTCGAGGAATTCGTCCAGTGTTTTCAACGCCATGGCTCAAACGTATATGAGAGATGCCGTGCCAGAGTTAAATCGCATGGCGGTGGGGTGTTAGTTGTGCGGGGTTCGCCTCCACTCAACTACCCAACACATCGAACTGGTTTTCCCCGAGCTGTGGTGGGTAATGAACAGATTTTGGGCCGAAAACGTGAACAAAACGAACTAAATTGGTAGTTAGTCAACACAGCATTTCTGGACTGCTCCCCATTAGTTGGACTGACGAGGATCAGTTGTTTACTAGTGAGGAGTATTTCTATGCGTGCAGATAGTACGTTGACTGCGAGTCAGCGGGAAGAGTTGGTGGCCTTGTTTGAGCAGGGTTTTAGCTACGGTGCTGCGGCTAATCGTGTCGGGGTTCGTCATGGTCCTGCTAAGAACTTGTACCAACGGTTTAAGTTGCGTGGCAGGCTATGTCTTGTGAGGAAACGTAGAAAGCAGGAATACTCCTTCGAGGTTAAAAAAGCAGTCGTTGAGCGTTATCTCGCTGGAGAGGCCCAGCTGGATATCGCTCGTGAGTTTGGTTTGTGGTCTGATCAGCAGGTTAAAGATTGGGCAGTGAAGTGGCGTAAGGGCGGCGATGAAGCGTTAAAACCTAGGCCCAAAGGCCGACCAAGAAAGTCAGGCAAGCCGAAGGTGCTTACTGAAGAAGACGCGCTACGGCGTGAAAACGAACTGTTGCGGGCGGAGAATGCGTATCTAAAAAAATTGCGGGACTTAAGGGATCAGGGACACGCCTAAAGGTCCAGGCGATCGTCGCCCTTAAGTCTGACCACCGTTTAAGCGACCTTTTGTCTGTTGCCGGTATGGCCAGATCGACATTTTTCTACCACCAGAAACGTCTCACGAGCCCTGATAAACACGCAGTCCTTAAGACCGCGATTCGGCACAGCTTCGAGTCCAACAAGCACCGTTACGGGTACCGCCGCGTGTGGCGCGACCTGCGCAACAAAGGCTGGGTAGTCAATCACAAGCTGGTATACAAACTCATGGACCAGATGGGGCTGAAAGCCAAGATCAGGCGCCGTCGATCGTATGTCTCCTACGCGGGCACGGTCAGCCGTATCGCCCCAAACATCCTTGATCGCAACTTCACCCGGGATAAACCCAATACCGCCTGGGTCAGTGATATCACCGAGTTCAACATTACCGGCCGCAAAGTGTACTTGTGCCCGGTCATGGACCTGTTCGACCGCACAATCATCTCCCACACCGTGTCAACCTCAGCAGCGACAACATTTGCCGTGTCATCGCTGAAAGAATCGATCACGGCCCAGGCCCCGGAACCTGGATGGATCATACATACCGATCAAGGATTCCAGTTCCAGCACATAGCCTGGCGCACCTTGGTCGAAAAACACGAGGGCAAAGTATCGATGTCTCGCAAGGGCAACTGCTACGACAACGCCGTAATAGAGAACTTCTTTAGCCACCTGAAAACAGAGATGTACCACGGCGAAACCTTCAACAACATCAAAGAGTTCACCAACGCAATCGATGAGTACATCAACTGGTACAACAACCAACGACTACAAGAAAGACTCAAAGGCCAAACACCCATGCAATACCGAAACCAAACCCTTCAAGCCCTAACCGCCTAAAATAAAACCAGTCCAACTTTCAGGGGCAAGTCCAGATCCAGTGTGTTGACTACACACCCTTTTTGTTCGTTTTGTTCACGTTTTCGGCCCAAAAACAGCCAGTTACCCAACACATCACACGAAAAACAACTCACGTGCGGTGAGTAACCCGCGATAACCGCATTAACACGCGGGGCCTCCCCCACCTCGGCCCCTAGAACGCATTTGGATACACTCCAATTTGTGGACTGTAGCCAAACAACCCCAAAACACCCCTAAATAGTGACCCACACCACAGTTTTAGGCTCTTTTGGCTACACTCGAGCCCCAGCATCGAACTCGACTGTAGCCAAATGACGCATCCCGGCGACTCCCGCACAGGCGACTCCCCGACCCCGGGCAACGCGATTTCGCACGTAAACACAAAAATTTCGGGGCCTCACCAACAGGTGAGACCCCGAAAAAATTTTGTGCGCGAGGGGGGACTTGAACCCCCACGATCTTGCGATCACTGGCACCTGAAGCCAGCGCGTCTACCAATTCCGCCACTCGCGCGAGCGACAAGTGATAACTGTACACGTACAGGCTACAAACAACAAAATCCAGTGCTTTATCCAACTAATTGGCTACCATAAACATTTGAAGCACTGGTGATAGCGCCATGCGGCCATGCGGGAGCATTCGCACACACAGCTACACACAGCTATACACAACTGAAAGCACAGGCACAGGCTGATGAGCGAAACCATCCGCACGTCACATCACAATCGTGACGCGGTTATACTATTCGCCCAGCAGTGCAGTTACTACCGAGTTACTACGTGTGGCAGAAACAGCTAACGGCACACAGCCTGACAGCGAACAGGGGGAAGCGAACGTGGGCGTACTAGACCGATTCGAAAAAGGTATCGAACGCGTCGTCAACCAAACCTTCGCAAAAGCCTTCCGCTCCCAGGTTGAACCCGTTGAACTCGCCGGCGCACTCAAGAAGGAAGCAGACACACACGCCGCTGTGGTGTCCCGCGGACGCACGCTCACCTCGAACAACTACGTGATCGAACTGGCCGCCAGTGACTTCGAACGCCTCGACTCCTTAAGCGACGAACTCACCGCCGACCTGCGCCAAGTCGTTGGCGAACACGCCATTGAACAGGGCTACAGCTTCGTTGGCCCCGTGACCGTCACACTCGAGCCAGCAGAAGACCTGGACACCGGCATCTACCGCGTGCGCGCCTCAACACGCCGCCCAGACGGCACGTTGGCAGCGCAACCTTCCGGCCGAGGTGGCTACGACCCACCCAGCCGCTCCAACCCCATCGTGCCCGAGGTGTACGAAAGCGCCCAGAACGCGCACCGCACGGGCGCCAACCCGGTGGTGGCCAGCTCCGCTGCGACAGCGCCAGCCGCTTCCACCTCGGGAATGACCGGCCGAGGTGGCGCCAACCCCGCCCGCGGACGCACCGCACCACGTTTCGGAGTGAAGGTCAACGGACAGTTCACCCCGCTTAAGCAAGGCACCACTGTGTTCGGACGCAGTTCGCAGTCCGCTGACTTCGTATTGGACGACCCGGGAATTTCGCGCCGCCACTTCGAAATCACCATCGACGGAACGCACGCAACTGCCACCGACCTCGGATCCACCAACGGCACACTTCACAACGGCCACCGCATCACCTCCATCACACTCACTGACGGCGTGACTCTCACCGCGGGTGATACTTCGGTAACCTTCTGTTCCATGGAGATAGGACGTCGATGACCGAATTTACCGTTGTCGCGCTACGGTTCGGCCTGTTTATCGCCATGTGGGTGTTCGTGTTCATGGTGGCAGGCGTGCTCAGTCGTGACTTGTTCGGCCCGCGTAAAGTCAAGGCCGGCAAGCGTCGCAAGCGAGCCAAAGCACAACAATCCGCCCAGGCAACCAAGCAGCCTGTAGGCGCAGGTGCCACCCACGGCGACGCCTCGGACTCCTACGCTCACCAAGCCTCCGATTTCGTCAGCGAACTGGTGGTCACCTCGGGCCCTCTTTCTGGGACGGTTATTGCATTAGGCGATGCGCCCATTACGCTTGGACGTAGCCGCGAGAACACTCTGGTCCTCGATGATGACTTCGCAAGTGGTTTTCATGCCAAGATCGCCCCGGACGGCCGAGGCGGTTGGTATGTGGAGGACCTGGGGTCAACGAACGGCACGTACATGGGGCAACATCAACTTGAGGCGCCCACCTCGCTGGGAGTACATATGCCGGTGACAATCGGTAACACCACTGTGGAGTTACGTTCGTGACCGATTTTGTATTCAACAGCGCTGTACGGTCCAACGTGGGTCTGGTTAGGAAGAACAACCAGGACTCCGGATATGCGGGCCGTAACTTTCTTCTCATTGCCGACGGCATGGGCGGCCATGCCGGCGGTGATGTCGCGTCTGCAATTACTGTTGCGCGCCTAGCGTCGCTGGACCACCCGGACCACAACGGCGAAAGCCTGGACTCGTTGCGCTCCACCATCCTGGACGCAAACGACCGGATCGCTCGCGCGGTTGACGACGAACCGCAGCTGGGTGGCATGGGAACGACTGTCACCGCGCTTTTGCGTTGCAACGACCGCCTGGCCCTGGCTCACATCGGTGACTCGCGGGCGTACCTGTTGCGCGACGACTCGTTCACGCAAATGACCACCGACCACACATTCGTGCAGATGCTGGTCGACGAGGGTCGCATCACCCCTGAAGAGGCTGAATACCACCCGCAGCGCTCCGTTGTGATGCGCGTTTTGGGTGACGTTGGTGCCCCACCTGAACTTGATATGTCCGTGCGCGAGGCGCGAATTGGCGACCGTTGGATGCTGTGTTCTGACGGCCTCACCGGCTTCGCCGACCTGGACGTCATCGAAGAGGCCCTGCGTTCGATCGACGACCCGGGTGACTGCGCTGAGAAGCTGGTCAACATGGCGCTTGAGGGCGGGGGCGCTGACAACATTACGGTGGTGATCGGCGATGTCATCGACGCGACCGACCTCACCGCTGAAGACCTGGCTGCGCCCGGCGCGTTCGGCGGTTCGGTTGAGATCAACCCGCAGTATGCGCAGCTGGGCTCGACTGACAATGACACCCAGCCCGTCAACGAGCCCAAGGCTGTTGAGGACTTAGAAACTGAGGCGTTGCCTCAGGTTGATGAGAAGACCGCCGAGGTGTCATCCGACTCGGCGAGTGCGCCCGAAGAAACCAAGGAAGGCGCTGACACAAACCCGGCCGAGGCGGCTTCGGCTACCGCTGTTGGTGCGGCCGCAAGTTCGGCCGCGTCGGTTGCTGATGCCAGTAAGCGGGGCGGTCGGGGAAAAGCGCGAGCGACCTCGGGTCGCAAGCGTAAGGAACTTGGCGCTGACACCGACGATTTTGACGATTTCTCTGACGAGGAACCTCGCCGACACTGGATTCCGTGGGCGATCGCTGCAGCCGTCATTGTTGTGCTCATAGCAGCCGGATTCGCTGGAAAAGCATTTATACAGTCGCAGTACTACGTCACCGAAGAAGACGGCAAGGTTGCAGTCTATCAGGGCATTTCGCAGAACCTCGGCCCTTTTGAGCTGTCCAATCTGCGCGAAACCACTGACATCGAAGTCCAGTACCTTCCCGCGTACTCACAAAGCAGGCTAAAAGAGACGATCCCTGCGTCCAGTGAGGACGAAGCAAAGAAGATCGTTGAAAATCTGCGCTCCTCTGCCGAAAAAGCGCGCCAGCAAAGCGTGAGCGGCGGCGCCACCGACGGCAACAGCAGTGACCCTGCACCGTCGGCACCGGGTCAGCAGAACCAACCGCAGCAGCAACAACAGCCTGCGCAGCAACAAGAACAGGGTGAAAACCCATGAGTGTTGCCACGTGGAATGTCGACGCCGGTGAAAACCAGGGTACGCATCACAACGAGCACGCCCCGTCACCTAAAACCAAGGGCCCTCGCACGTACCGAATAGCGGAACTTTTTCTGATTCTGCTCGCTATCGCTGTGTCCGCAGGTGCGTACGCACTGGTGGGCTTGGGAACCGACAAGCAGATTCCAGCCAACGTCATCGAATACTCAGTGTGGTTGGCCGCACTAAGCATCATTCTTCACGTGGTGACGTGGTGGCGCGCCAAGTACGCCGACCCCGTGATCGTCCCCATCGCCGTGTTGCTCAACGGCTTGGGCTTGGCCATGATCTTCCGGCTTGACCAGGCAAAAGGCACACACGTGGCCGTCAACCAGCTCATCTGGATGACACTGGGTGTACTCCTGGCCACTGCCACAGTGATCTTCGTGCGCGACCACCGCATTTTGCGTCGCTGGACCTACACGTTTGGCCTGGCAGCGTTGTTTCTCCTAGTGCTACCCCTGGTTCCAGGTCTTGGGAAGACCATTAACGGTGCCCGCATTTGGATCCACCTGGGACCGTTCAGCTTCCAGCCTGGCGAGCTCGCCAAAATTTTCCTGGCCATTTTCTTCGCCGGGTACCTTGTGACATTCCGCGACCAGCTCACCGCGGCCGGCAAGAAATTCCTGGGGCTGAGCTTCCCCCGTTTGCGCGACACCGGCCCTATCGCAATCGCGTGGGTCGCGTCAGTCGGAATTTTGGTGTTCCAACGTGACCTGGGAACTTCCCTGTTGTTCTTTGGACTGTTTGTCGCCATGCTCTACATCGCTACGAACAAGAAGTCGTGGATCATCATTGGTCTGTCGCTGTTCGTGGTCGGTGCGGTCGTGGCTTCGCAGATCTTTTCGCACGTCAACCAGCGTCTGAGCGGTTGGCTCAACGCCTTGAGCCCCGAGGAATACAACAAGTCCCCCGGTGGCTCCTACCAGCTGGTCCAGGGCTTGTTCGGCATGGCTAAAGGTGGCCTGGTGGGCACTGGCCTGGGCGAAGGACGCCCCAACGTGGTGCCCTACGCCGAATCCGACTTCATCTACGCCTCCCTTGGCGAAGAACTGGGCCTGATCGGGCTCTTCGTAATCCTGATCCTGTACGTGATCCTCTTCCAGCGCGGGTTCAAAACCGCGTCCGAACTGCGCGACGGATTCGGCACCCTGCTTCTTGCGGGCCTGTCGTTCACTGTGGCTCTGCAAACGTTCATCGTGGTGGGTGGCGTGACTCGCCTGATCCCGCTGACTGGTCTGACCACGCCATTCCTGGCCGCCGGTGGTTCGTCCCTGGTCGCCAACTGGATCATCATTGGCCTGTTCCTGCGCGCCTCGGACAACGCCCGTCGCCCCGCTGAAGAACTCGCTACGGGCGTGTTGCGGGTCGCGCGCGTGAGTGAGCCTGAGAATGAGTCGGGTTCCAACGCCGAGGTCGCCCCCTCTTCCAGCGCACGTTCCGCTTCCGCTGACGAGGACGCCCCGACTGTCCAGACTGACCAAGCTGGGTCGGAAGCACCCACCACCGTTTTGAACCAGAGGAGGTCGAATGAATAAGCCACTCAAGCACGTCGCTGTCGTGGGCTTTGTCATGTTCGCCTTCCTGTTTGGTTCCACCAGCTACGTCCAGTACTTCGCAGCAGAGTCCCTGAATGAAAACTCGCTGAATAACCGCACGGTGATCGAGGAACTGTCACGCAACCGCGGTCCAATCCTGGTCGACGGCGAACCCGTGGCTCTGTCCAACCCGGTCGACGACCAGTTCAAGTTCCAGCGGACTTACGGCTCCAAACAGCTTCCCGCCAAGATGTACAGTCCCGTGACAGGTTTCTTTTCAATCACCTCGGGCGCTACCGGACTTGAACGCACGGAAGGCAGCCTCCTGGCTGGGACCGACGACAAACTTTTCTACGACCGCATCTCCGGCTGGCTCACCGGGCAGGAACCCACGGGAGCCGCGGTTGAGCTGACCCTCAACCCCAAGGCCCAGCGCGTTGCGTACCAGGCACTGGAAGGCCAGAAGGGCGCGGCCGTGGCCATGAACCCCAAGACCGGCGAAGTGCTGGCTATGGTTTCCACCCCTGGGTTCGACCCCAACGACATGGCAACGCATGACCGGAAGGACGCCGAGGCGGCGTACAAGTCGGCGTTGAAAGACCCCGACAAACCGCTGTACAACCGTGCGATCGGCGGTAACTTGTACCCGCCGGGAAGTGTGTTCAAGCTGGTGACAGCGGCGGCGGCACTCGAGTCGGGCGATTACACGGAAGACACTGAGATCGACGCGCCCAACGCGCTGAAACTGCCTCAGACCAGCCACACCATTAAGAACGCCGGTGGTTCTACGTGTGCCGACGGGAAGAAGGCCACGCTTAAACACTCGATCATGAAGTCGTGTAACACCCCCATCGCCAAACTGGGTATGGATCTGGGTGCCGACGCGATGAACAAACAAGCCGAAAAGTTCGGATTTGGCGACAACTTCACCATGCCGCTCAAAGTCAGCGCATCGACCTTCCCCGAGTCGCCGAACGAACCAGAACTCGCACAGTCAGCAATTGGACAGTTCGAAGTGAAGACCACTCCTCTACAGGTGTGCATGGTGACCGCGGCGATCGCCAACGGTGGCACAGAAATGCGCCCCAACCTGATCTCCGAGGTTCGCAATGCGCGCACGCTCGAAACCATTGATAAGCCCAAGCCTCGCGAATACTCGCGCCCGATCTCTAAGGACACGGCACGTCAGCTCTCCGACATGATGGTCGACGTCGTGGAGAAGGGAACCGGAACGGCTGCGTCGATTTCGGGCGTGAAGGTGGCAGGAAAAACCGGAACAGCCCAGCACGCACAAGGAGCAGCACCACACGCGTGGTTTACCGGCTTTGCTCCAGCAGATGACCCGCAAGTGGCTGTCGCGGTTGTCGTAGAATCCGGTGGAAACGCGGGTAACCAGGCGTCTGGCGGTCGAGTAGCGGGACCAATTGCGAAGAAAGTCATGGAAGCGGTGGTGAACGAATGAGGCCTCAAAAGGGAACTCGACTGGGTAACAGGTACGAGCTCACCGGGCGGATCGCCGTCGGTGGAATGGGTGAAGTCTGGCGTGGTGCAGACACCGTGCTCGACCGTGAAGTCGCCGCCAAGATCATGAAGGAAGAGTACCGGTCAGAACCGGGCTTCCTGGCACGTTTTAAGTCCGAAGCACGCTCCATGGGCTCGGTTTCCCACCCCGGAATCGCCGCTGTGTACGACTACGGCGAAGAAGAGGGCGCACCGTACCTGGTCATGGAGTACGTGCCCGGTGAAGCACTCTCCACGATCCTGGAACGTAACGGTGGCCTGCCCGAAGGCGACGCGCTTGAAATCGTGGCGCAGGCTGCCGAAGCACTGGACGCTGCGCACAATGCCGGGGTTGTTCACCGCGACATTAAGCCGGGCAACCTGCTCATCACGCCTGATTTCAAAGTCAAGATCACCGACTTTGGGATCGCGCGTGTGGCTGACCAAGCTCCGCTGACCAAGACCGGCCAGGTCATGGGTACCGCACAATACCTTGCGCCAGAACAGGCCACCGGTAAGGGGTCGCGCCCGCAGTCCGACCTGTACTCGCTGGGCGTCATCTTGTACGAAGCCCTAGCTGGAGTGCGCCCATTCACCGGCGAATCTCAAGTCGAAATCGCGATCGCGCAGGTCAACCGCAAACACCCACCGCTTCCGCAGTCGGTGTCCGAACCGGTGCGCCGCCTCGTCGACGCGACTCTGTCGAAGAAACCAGAAGGACGCCCAGAAAGCGGTAAGGCTCTCGCAGCTGCGGCTCGCGCGCTCATCGCCGGTGACGTCGCTGCCGCCGAGGCCGCGGTTCCGCAGATGAACCCGCGTCCCGAAAGCGCCTCGGAAGCGGTCACACGGGTTTTCAACCAACCCACACCTACGCAAGCCAACCAGGTCCTCCCCCAGACCGCAGTCAACCCGGTGGTGGAAGACCCTGAGGAAACGACCTCGGGCAAGGAAGAACCCCCAAGGAAGTCCAAAGGTGCCGCGATTGCGATCGTCATTTTGTCGATCCTGGCGATCGCAGCGATCGCGTGGGCCGTATGGCAGTTCGCAAAAACAGACGAAGAACCACAGCCAGGCGCCACCGCAACAGCGACGCCCACGGAAGAAACCAAGACCGTCACCATCAACCCCGACGACTACGTGGGTCAAACAGCGACCACCGCTGAGCGTAACCTCGAGAACCTGGGGCTGAAGGTCAAGCACGTGGATGTGGAATCCTCGGAGCGCTCCGGGCGCGTGGTGAGCGTGCGCGAAGGCAACCAGGGGTACACGTTCGAAGAAGGCGACACCGTCACGCTCGAAATCTCCACCGGACCTAGCGAACCGGAACCCGAGCCCGAACCTACCAAGGAAGAAAAGCCCGAACCCACGGAAGAAGCGCCAGACGAGGGTGAAGACGAAGGCGATGACACCTCGGGCGACGATGGCGGAACCGGCGGAGTTGAAGGCTCCGAACCCGGCGGCGACCAGGACGACACCGGATCCGGAAACAACGGTAACGGAAACGGTAACGGCAAGGATAAAGGCGGCAACGGAAACGGCAACGACAACCCTGGTGGCAAAGACAAAGCGCCAAAGCCTGAAAAGACAGCAGGTGGAAACTAGGCGTGGTCAACAGGCAAAACGTTTCTGAACATGACACAGTAAAGTTGAACATTCACAAAGTTTGGTTAGGAGGTCAGCATGAGCACACCGCGCGTCTTGTCGGGTAGATATGAGATCAAAGAGCTACTCGGCCGCGGAGGCATGGCGGAAGTTCACGCTGGGTGGGACACCCGGCTGGGACGTCGTGTCGCGATCAAACTGCTGCGCTCCGACCTGGCACGTGACCCTTCGTTCCACGAACGCATCAAGCGGGAAGCACAGTCAGCAGCCCGCCTGAACCACCCGGGCATTGTGGGTGTCTACGACTCCGGTGAAGAAACGTTTACCGAAAGTGGTGGCGGGGAAGTTCAAGTTCCCTTTATTGTCATGGAGTTTGTTGAAGGACAAACTCTGCGCGAAGTCATCACGCAGCACGGACCGCTCACCACGCAGGAATCGCTTGACGTGATCGCCGGTGTTCTGGCTCCGCTCGATTATTCGCACCGCAAGGGCATTGTTCACCGTGACATCAAGCCCGCCAACGTCATGCTTACCCCTGAGGGCGACATCAAAGTCATGGACTTTGGGATCGCGCGTGCGCTCGAAGACACCAGTTCACTGACCCAGACGCAGTCGGTTGTGGGTACAGCGCAGTACCTGTCACCTGAACAAGCAAAGGGTGAAGTGGTTGACGCGCGGTCTGACCTGTATTCAACCGCGTGCCTGCTGTACGAACTCCTCACCGGGCGTCCACCGTTCGTGGGAGACTCGCAGCTGGCCGTTGCGTACCAGCACGTGGGCGAGACGCCTAAGGCCCCCTCCGAGCTCAACCACAAACTGAGCCCGGCCATTGACCGTCTGGTCATGCACTCGTTGCAGAAGGACCGGGACGCGCGCTACCAGGACGCGTTCACGTTCCGTGAGGACGTGCTGTGTGCGCGCGATGGTCGACCCATGAGCATCGACGACGAAGCGACCACCCAGGTCATGTCGCAGCCGTACTCGCAGGAGCCGGCTACGCGGGTGATGTCTTCGCCTGCCGAACACCAACCGGACTACGGTTCCCAGCCGGGGGCAGAGCCAGGGATTATGACCTCGGCGGTGGCGACCGTTAAGGAAGACCAGCCGAACCCTGACCAAGACCGCAAGAGGCGCGGCCTCATGTGGACCGGAATCGCCATGATTGTTTTGGTGCTTGCCGGGTTGGCGTTCTGGATTTACCAGACGTCCAAACCGCCGGAGATCGTCACGGTTCACCTGGCTGACCTTTCCGACAAGCCAGCAGCTGAAGCGAAGAAGTACCTGCAAGAGAACAACCTGGTGGCAGAAGAGAAAGAGGTTGCCGACAACGAGGTCAAGGAAGGCAATGTTGTCAGCACTGACCCCGGCCCGGGTACCGACGTGCCCGAAGGTGAAACGGTTGTTCTAAAGGTGTCGACCGGCCCCGAGGACGTTAAGGTGCCTGATTTGAAGGGCATGAGTGAAGCTCAAGCCAGGCAGGAACTGGAAAAGGCTGGGCTCAACGCTGGGTCCAACATTGAAGAGAACTCACCCGATGAAGACAAGGGCACAGTTCTCAGTACCGAGCCTAAGAAGGACTCGACCGTGAAGGCTGGGTCTACCGTGGACCTGGTGCTGTCCAGCGGAAAGGTCGAAGTGCCTGACGTGGTTGGCATGACCAAGGACGACGCGTGCAAGGCCCTTGAAGACAAGAAGACGCAGCTGAAGTGTGACGTTAAGGAAGTCGAAACCAGCGATCACGCTGAAGGTGAAGTCTTCGAGCAGTCGCTGCAAGGCGGGTCCACGGCCGAACAGCACTCGACGGTGACGATCCGTATCGCCAAGGCGCCACCACCGCCTCCTTCGCCGTCACCGTCGCAGGCACCGGAGCCATCACGCCCGCCGTTCTTCCCGCCGGCACCTTCAGAGAACGACGTGCGGCAAATAGTTCCATAGGGTCTTGGGGCGGTCGCTTTGCGCCTACTTGTTCAGCGACGCACTGGCTACAGGTGACCTGCCCGAGGCCTTGGCAGGCGCATCTTCATGCCCGCACCGGGCCAAGAAGTTCCCCACCATGAGGTAGCCGTCTTCCGTGCGCACAGACTCGGGGTGGAACTGCACTCCGGCAAGGGGTGCGTGGCGGTGCTCGATCGCCATGATGACACCGTCGTCGGTGTGGGCGGTCGCTTCGAAAACATCAGCAGGAAGCGTGCTGTCGACAATCGCCAGCGAGTGATACCTGGTCGCAGTCAATGGGTTCCTGCACCCGGCAAAAATGCCCGCCCCGCTGTGCCGAACAAGCGACGTCTTCCCATGCATCAGAACAGGTGAGTGGGCAACGGTGGCGCCGAACACCTCGGCCAGAGCCTGGTGCCCCAAACACACCCCAAACATGGGCAGGGAATGCGCCTCACACCAACGGATCACCTGGGGGCACACGCCCGCATCCGCCGGCGTGCCCGGTCCGGGCGACACCAAAACCCCGTCGAACTGGGGAAGGTAGTCATCCAGCTGGTCGGCATCCACGTGGTCGTTGCGGATGACCGTGGTCTGGGCACCCAGCTCCTGTACATAGCCCACCAGTGTGTACACGAAACTGTCGTAGTTATCGATCACCAAAATGTGGGTCATCGCAGCAACCCCGTCAGGTGCTGCGCCAGCCCCTGCGCCGGCCCCTGCGCCGGAGCGAACGCGCCCTCTTCAACCGTGGCGTCGTTAAACGGCATGTACGGCGCGATCACCGGGAACACGTACTGCATGAGCACAAACACGATCCCGGCGATCAAAATGAGCGAGATCAGAGTCTTCACAAACCAGTTGCCCGGCAGAATCCGCCAAATCAGTTCATACATCACTGACCACCAGCCTTCTTAAATGCTGCGGAGTCCTTAATCGCATCAGGAGGTCCCTCAGACGCGGGACGCCATTCGGTGAGCTCAGCGTAAATCACGTACCGCTCACGCGCCGAGAACATGGGGTTGCACGCCGTCAGCGTCATCAGCCGCTCCTTACCCTTGTACTCAGGGAAGGCGGGAACGGGGGCGAGCACCTCGGTCGCATCAGGCAGAATGATTTCAAAGTTACGCATGGTGTACGTGTAGAAACCTTCTTGGGTCTGAATCACCACGGGGTCGCCGGGGCGCATTTCAGCAATGAGGTTCAGGGGCTTACCGTAGGTCACTCGGTGCCCGGCCATGGCAAAGTTGCCCACTTCACCGGGTCGCGCGGTGGACGGGTAGTGGCCCATTCCCATGCGGTTCAGAACGGGTTCCAGCTGCACACCTTCAGCAATGGTGCGGTAGTAGTCATCGCCGAACCGCGGCACGTACATGATCCCGAACGCCTTGTTTTCTTCAGGCGTCTGAGCGACCACGGGAGTGTCTGGGTCGTTAGGGAGTTTGTCGCGCGGGTTGTCTTTCCACTGGGTGACCAGGGTCGATGCCAGGTTTTCGTTGTCGCGGTTGGCTTCGATGTCGGTCCACCACAGCTGCCACACCACGAACAGAATCATGATGAGCCCGGCGGTGATGCACAGTTCGCCGAACGTGCGGATGGTTCCGCGCACCACTCCCAGAGGTTGGCGTTCGGGCTTCTGCTTGCGGTGGTGGCCGCGGGTTTCCGCGCGCTCTTCCGCCTGGTCCTGGGCGCGCTTTTGGGCGCGGGTGGGAAGGGGTTCGTCCTGCACGCGCGGCTGGACTACGGTTTGGGTTGTGTATTCCCCGCCCGAGGTGGCCCCCGCCGGGCCAGCGTGCGGCGCCTCTTGCGGAACGCCGTGGAAAGGTTGAGATTGGGCGCCGTATTGGTTGTTGGGGGTTCCCGAGGTGGCGCTACGTTCGGCGGGTCGGATGAAAGGGCGCGAGGCAGCTGGGGCCTGGTAGGCGGTCTGTGGCAAGGTCACCGGTGCGAACTGTTCGGTTGGCTGGTCCGACTCCGGGGTTGGCTGACTTTCGTGGGGCGCCCGCTGACTGCCGCCTGCCTGCGCAAAGGCTGGCTGGTGTACCTGGGTTTCTTGATCGTGCGAGGGTGTGGAGTTCTGCGCAGGCATCTGGACTGTAGCGTCGGGTTGTGATGCTTGGCGAGCTTGCTCGGCTTCTGCGCGGGCACGCTCCATTTCGCGACGTTCCCTGCGGGTTCTGGGCTGTTCCACGAACACCTCACCATGCCGGGGACCGGCATTTCCTGTTAGACGACCAAACGCGAACTCAGTATGTTCTCATCACCGAATGGTCTACAGAGGTCTACACACCGAGTTTCTCCCCATATATATTACGGTCTACTCTTAGAAGTCGGTGTAAACATGCGGTAATTCGACTCGTACCAAGTACAATCTTTGAGGACTTAACGAAAAGAGGAGAATCGTGGCTAAGCCCAACCGAGTGCAAAGGACTTCGCGAAACAAGGCAACGCAGAACTCGCGGGATGCCAAGGCAAAGGACACCGCGAAGCAACCGGTCGATTCCTCCATCGCTGAGGACACTGAGAACGTAGAGACCGCCGAGGTGGAAGACACGGACGTCGAGCCTGCAACTGACGCTGAAGCGCCCGAGGTGAAAGACGCTGACGCTGAGCCTGAGGCCGACGCTGATGAGGCTTCCGACAAAGGCGCCTCTGGCGCCGACGACTCTGCTGACACTGGCGCCGGCAGCACGGCCGTAGGTGCCAAGGCCGCCAAGGAAAAGGCTGACGGGAAGTCGAAAACGACCTCGGCGAAGAAAGACACCTCAGCAAAAAAGGACTCAGCTTCGAAGACTTCTAAGTCCGCGTCCTCCAAGGGTGGCAAGAACGCCAAGGGCAGCACGGACGACAAGGGCAGCAAGGGCGACAAGGGCGAGGCGAAGAAGGGCTCCGCGAAGCGCACCTCGCGGTCGGGCAACCCGGCAAAGCGCGCCTCGGGACGCAAGACGTCCACCTACTCCTCTGCCGACCACGGCAAGGTAACCCGCCCCAACCCGCGCTGGTTCCTGCCTGTCATGCTGGGGATCCTGTTGCTGGGTCTTGCGTGGCTGATCGTGTTCTACATTTCGAGCGGTAAGTGGCCGGTCGAGGCGTGGGGTAACTGGAACCTGCTGGTCGGGTTCGGCATCATGGTCGTGGGGCTAGGCATGTCGACTAGATGGCGATGACCAGCACCGTTTAGACTTCCCCTCGTGGGAGCTTCCGGAAAAAACTTCAGATTGCTAGCAAGCGCACCGATGTGGGTGCGCTTGTTCGCGTTGTACGGCGGGCTGGTGTTGTACGGGCTGTCGTGCCGGTTGTTGCTGCAATCCGATCTGGGAAACATGCCGTGGGACGTTCTGCACCAGGGCATGGCGAAGCGCCTTGGAGTCAGTGTTGGGACCTGTACCATCACGGTGTCGATGCTGGTCATGTTGCTGTGGATTCCCATCCGCAAGCACCTGCGCGTGGGATTGGGGACGATTTCAAACGCCCTGCTGGTGGGGATTTTTGTTGACCTGTGGGGGCTCGTTATTCCGGTGGCGCCAAATCTGGTGTGGGCAGTGGTGCTCATGGTTGCAGGAATCGTGGTGAATGCGCTTGCCACGGCGTTGTACATTGTGCCCAACTTTGGGCCAGGGCCACGAGACGGCCTGATGACTGGCCTGGTCAGCGCCACGGGGCGGCCGGTGTTCTTGGTACGTTCCGTTATCGAGGTCTTGGTGATGGGGCTGGGGTTCCTGATGGGCGGACGGCTGTTTATTGGAACGATTCTGTACGCGTTGTTTGTTGGGCCGTTGACCCAAGTGTTCTTGCGCATGGGCGAACAGATGATTGGTCCTGCCAGCCCGTTTGACTCCGACGACGCTTAGCTAGGTGTAGTTCCTCGGGAGGTTGTGAACGGGATTTGAGGTCAGAGAAGACCCCCGGTATCGAGGTGGGTAACGACACGCACCCTGACCCGGAGGTCTTCCATGACACACCGTAACGCCCCGATGACCATCGAGGGTAGGCGCCGGCTCGTCTGTCTTGTTGTCGATCACGGCTGGCCCCAGCGACGCGTTGCTGAACGCTTCCAGGTGTCCCCGGCAACGGTGTCTCGCTGGGTGAGCCGGCATCGGGCAGGGACCGGTTTGGCTGACCGCTCGAGCCGTCCGCACTACAGCCCGAACAGGCTCAGCGCACGTACCGAGCGACGGATCATCGCGCTGCGGTTCAACCGCCGATGGGGGCCGCACCGGATCGGCTATCACCTGCGCGTGCCACGCTCGACCGTCGGGCGGGTCCTGGCCCGCTACCGGATGCCGAAGCTGGACTGTATCGATCAGGCCACCGGCCTGCCGGTCCGCCGGCCGGCACCTCACCGGTATGAGGTCGATCAGCCTGGCAAGCTGGTCCACGTCGACATCAAGAAGCTTGGCCGCATCCCTGACGGTGGCGGCTGGCGGGCTCATGGCCGCGGATCGGGCCAGGACCGGAAGGTCCAGTCCTCACGGGGCAAAGCCGCGCGTGCCGGGCAGCCTTCGTCGCGGGGGTATCGGTACCTGCATCACGCCGTCGATGACTACTCCCGGCTGGTGTACTCCGAGATCCTCAATGACGAGAAGAAACACACCGCAGCAGGCTTCTGGAAGCGGGCGAACAGGTTCTTCACCAGTATCGGTGTCGCGATCGAAGCAGTCATGACCGATAACGGGGCTTGTTACCGGTCCGGAGACTTCCAGCAAGCCCTCGGAGATGGGGTCAGGCACAAGCGGACGAGGCCTCGCCGTCCGCAGACGAATGGGAAAGTCGAGCGGTTCAACCGGACGCTGATGAACGAATGGGCCTACGCGAGACCGTATGCCAGTGAGAGTGCTCGCGAGGATTCGTACGCAGCGTTCTTACATGACTACAATCACCACCGAGCCCACACCGCCATCGGGGGACTCTCACCAGCCGACCGCGTTCACCCTCGCCGATCGAAGCATCGTCCTCGAGGACGGCCGGGTCGGGGCGTTCGGGGATCATGATTCACTCATGCGCGAGAACGATCTCTACCGTCGGCTGGTGAGCGAGTCGACCGACGCCGGCGCTGATCGATGAAGCGATCCGCCCGGTTGAGTTCGCCCACTGTTCACTCTCGCGGCGGTGCTGCCCGCAAAGCCCGGGTGTAATCTGACCGTGACGGAAATTGCAGGTATCGCCCGGTTCGGGCATGTGATCCCGGCAGGCATGTACCGCTCCCCTCGCTCGAAAGGTTCGACCATGGCCAAGAGTCCCTACTCCACGAAGAACGCAGCATGGATCGTCGTTCTCATCGTCATCGGCATCGCCGTCGTCAGCATGTTCTTCGGCATCGCCGGTGAAGAGCTTTGGCGGCAGCTCCTCGGTGCCGGCATCCTCATCATCGTCGCACTCGTCGTCATCTACTTCTGGCGCCGCGACACCGGAAAGCGCTCGCGCACCGACGACACCACCGTGTGAGTTCCATCCTGCTCTGTCAGGTGCTGCGGAGGCTCGGGGGTCTAGCTGTGAATGACGGCCCGCAGTGACGTCCGCGATCGTCGTCGGCAGCGGTCCGAACGGACTCTCCGCCGCTCTCACCCTTGCCCGCAGCGGCATCGAGGTCACCGTGCTCGAGGCCGCTGCGCAACCGGGCGGGGGTGCCCGATCGGCGGAGGCAACGCTCCCCGGACTTCTCCACGATGAGTGCTCCGGCTTCCATCCGCTGGCCGTCGACAACGCCTTCAGCCGCTCCGTCGACCTCGCGGCCCACGGTCTAGCCTGGGAGTGGCCGGAGATCCAGTACGCCCACCCGCTCGACCACGGCGGGGCGTCGGCGGTGCGCGATGTCTTCGCGACCAGCCGGACCCTGTTCGATGACGGCAGCGCGTGGGCCCGGGTGTTCGGAACCGCAGCCGGCGATTTCCGCGGCCTCACCGACGACCTACTCCGCCCGATGCTCCGCATGCCGGGGAACCCGGCGAGCCTCGCTCGGCTATCACCTGCGCGTGCCACGCTCGACCGTCGGGCGGGTCCTGGCCCGCTACCGGATGCCGAAGCTGGACTGTATCGATCAGGCCACCGGCCTGCCGGTCCGCCGGCCGGCACCTCACCGGTATGAGGTCGATCAGCCTGGCAAGCTGGTCCACGTCGACATCAAGAAGCTTGGCCGCATCCCTGACGGTGGCGGCTGGCGGGCTCATGGCCGCGGATCGGGCCAGGACCGGAAGGTCCAGTCCTCACGGGGCAAAGCCGCGCGTGCCGGGCAGCCTTCGTCGCGGGGGTATCGGTACCTGCATCACGCCGTCGATGACTACTCCCGGCTGGTGTACTCCGAGATCCTCAATGACGAGAAGAAACACACCGCAGCAGGCTTCTGGAAGCGGGCGAACAGGTTCTTCACCAGTATCGGTGTCGCGATCGAAGCAGTCATGACCGATAACGGGGCTTGTTACCGGTCCGGAGACTTCCAGCAAGCCCTCGGAGATGGGGTCAGGCACAAGCGGACGAGGCCTCGCCGTCCGCAGACGAATGGGAAAGTCGAGCGGTTCAACCGGACGCTGATGAACGAATGGGCCTACGCGAGACCGTATGCCAGTGAGAGTGCTCGCGAGGATTCGTACGCAGCGTTCTTACATGACTACAATCACCACCGAGCCCACACCGCCATCGGGGGACTCTCACCAGCCGACCGCGTTCACAACCTCACGGGGAAGTACAGCTAGGGGTGTTCAGGTGGCCACAGCCTCAGCGCACCCAAAACAAACCCCACGATCAGCCCACCAAGGTGAGCTTCCCACGCGATGTTGGGCTCAACGAAGAGCATGAGCGCGTTCAGCAATACGAACCCCACGACTCCGCCCCAGTTGCGGTCCAGCCGTTTGGACGGCACAAGCAACACGCCCACGAGCCCAAAAACCGCACCAGACGCACCCACGTACAACGCGAACGGGTGCGCGATTCCCGCCAGGGCAAGCAGCCACACCATGACCGAGCCGCCCACTCCAGACAACACATACGTCACGGCAAAGAACACCGAGCCCAACGTGCGCTCCAAGAACGTCCCAAACAGCAGAAGCCCCATCATGTTGAACAGCACGTGCGCGGGGCTGGGCTGAGAGTGAACCAGCATGGTGCTGACAAAACGCCACGGCTCGTCCAACGCCCACAGCGGAACAAACGCCAGCTTTTCCTGCACGTGCCACGCGGGAACGAACTGGGTCAGCCACACGGTCACTGTGACCACGGCAATGGTCACAGTGACCGGGCTGCGCCGAAGCGCCTGCACAGCGGGCGAGCGCGGGGCAGTCTGAGCCTGCCCCACCTGGGGCCAATCCCGAGGTGTCCGCCCACTTCCGGCCGCACCCACCTCGGGAGAATTCTGCGAAAACGAAGACCGCCCACCATTGGTGGGCGGCTCGTTGTGATCAGGATGATCGGTCACGGTCGGTTTTACTTGATGATTTCAACCGACTCGATGACGACTGGTTCCTGTGGGCGGTCCATTGCGCCGGTGGGGGTTGCTTCGATGTCAGCGACGACCTTGGCGGATTCTTCGTCAGCAACCTCGCCGAAGATGGTGTGCTTGCCGTTGAGCCATTCGGTCGCAACGGTGGTGATGAAGAACTGTGAACCGTTGGTGCCCTTGCCGCCGCGAGTTCCAGCGTTGGCCATTGCCAGCAGGCCAGGCTTGGTGAACTGAAGTTCAGGGTGGATTTCGTCGTCGAACATGTATCCGGGGCCACCGGTTCCCTGACCCAGTGGGCAACCGCCTTGGATCATGAACTGCTTGATGATGCGGTGGAAGCCCAGGCCGTCGTAGTAACGGGTGGGGTTGGTGCGGCCCGCGTCGTCCTTGTATTCGCGGGTGCCTTCGGCCAGTTCAACGAAGTTGGCCACGGTCTTTGGCGCGTGGTTTCCGAACAGGTTGAGTTTGATGTCGCCCTTGTTGGTGTGCAGGATCGCCTGCTGCGTTGCAATACTCATGGCTTCATTGTGTCATGACCAGCCTGTGACGTTGTCAAGTTTCATTCAGGGTGGTGGGTTGAGGTTTTCGCCTGGGCCGAGCTGGACTCAGCCGGGCCGAGGTGCGCCCGACGGCATGCAGTTGGCACACAGCAAAGACTCAGTCTCAGATGACTCGATCAGGTGGCACTGCACACTCAAACACGTAGGATAAAGACAACGAGTTTTTATTCTCGAGCTTGAGAGGGGCCATGTTTAAGAAATCACCGGCTAAAAAAGTAGCTAAGAAGTCGACTACAACCGCAAAATCATTCTTGGAAGAGGTTAGTGACGTGGCATCGCAGATTGGTAAGACTGTTCGAGAAGGTTCCGCACAGGCCATTGAGGCCACCGGCCCAGGCCTGGAACGTGCCAACGAATTCATTCACGACATCACCGACGCAGCTGGCCCCAAGCTGACTCAGACCAGCGACCGTCTTCACGAGGTTGCCGACCGTGTCCGTTCCCAGGCTGGCCCTCGCCTGCAGGAACTGTCCGAACAGGGTCGCGACCGCGCGGCTAAGGCAAGCGAACGCGTAACTGGTTACTCCACCAAGGCAGCTTCCGACGCAAGCAAGCGTTTCGCTGACACATCGTCGCAGGTCGCTGGCCTGTTGGCTTCCGCATCTGCTCCTAAGGGAGTAGAAGAACTCGTGGGTCGCGTGACCGGCGACAAGAACACTGTCAAGAAGGCTCAGAAGGCTGCGGCTAAGCGCGCTAAGGACCTGTCCAAGCAGGCGTCTAAGACCTCGAAAGAACTGGCCAAGTCCAACAAGAAGAGCAACGGTTGGAACTGGGTCGTGTGGGTTCTGGCACTGGGTGCCATTGGCGCGATCGGTTACTACGTGTGGAAGAAGCTCCAGCCAGTTAACGACCCATGGTCGGAACCACTGCCTGGCAACCGTCCAGCCGACGCTCGCCCGCTGGGTTCGCACGACGCTGAAGAGTCCACCGCGACCGCTCCTATCGTGTCCGAGGTGGAAGTACCTGCAGGTCACGGCGACGAAGAAGAAAAAGACGCCGAGGTGGTCGCATCCGACCTCGAAGACGTCAAGGACGCTGACGCTTCGGGTACCCCTGGCAAGCACTGAGTGTGAAGGGCTTGGGTGACTAGCCCTTAATCACTGGCCGGCCGTGTGCATGTGTTGCACACGGCCGGTTTGTTGTGTGTGCAAGTTCGGCGTGCGCTTGTCTCATCTGGCCGTTCCAGTCTTATGATCAATTCGCGTAGCGTCGTTTAGCTACACTCCAATTCAATTTTGTGCGTCGAGTGTATCTAAAAGCCCCCAAAAGAGTGATGTAGGTCACTAAATGGGGGTGTAATGAGGTCGTTTAGCTACAGTCAAACTTTTCGAGTGTAGCTAAACGGCTTTCCGGGTGAAGAGCTCCGGGCAACCTAGCCAAGCCCACACGGCGCAAAGCGAGCGAAACTACGCAATATAAAGCGCCGTCTTGCTCACTTTGCGACGTCTCGACTGGCGCCACCGCCAAAAACTGTAGGATGACCCCATACTTAACAATCGATCGCAAAGGAGCGACATGTCTAAGTCCGTCATTTTCAACGAACGCGACGCACAGTTTCTCTTGTACGAATGGCTCAAAGTCGATGAGCTCACCCAACGCCAAAGGTTCAAGGAACACTCACGTGAAACGTTCGACGGAATCCTGGACGTGGCAAAGCAGATCGCGCTGGAGCACTTCGAACCGCACTACCAGAAGCTCGACGCGAACGAACCGCGCATGAACGCGGACGGGAAAGTCGAACTCATCGACGACGTGAAGAGCGCACTCGACGCGTTTTCCGCGGCAGACCTGATGTCAGCAGCCATGGATGAAGAGGTGGGCGGGTTCCAGTTGCCCATGACCGTGACTCGCGCGGTGTACATGTGGTTCCAGGCTGCGAACGCCTCGACCTACGCCTACGCCGGGCTGACCACCGCAGCCGCCCAAACCCTCTACCAGCACGGATCGCAAGAGCTGATTGACCGGTTCGTGCCACACATGGCCTCGGGCCGCTTCTTTGGCGTGATGGCGCTGTCCGAACCAGAAGTCGGCTCGTCCCTGGGCGACCTCACCACACGTTGCGAACCGCAACCGGATGGCACGTATCGACTGTTCGGCACCAAGATGTGGATTTCGGGTGGCGACCAGGAAATCTCGGAAAACATCGTGGCCCTGGTGCTGGCCCGCCACGCAGGTGAGAACGCACAGCCCGGACCAAAGGGCTTGAGCCTGTTCGCAGTACCCAAATTCATCACTGACGACAACGGCGACCTGGGCGAACGCAACGCGATCACCCTGGTGGGGCTCAACCACAAAATGGGTAACCGCGGAACCACGAACACGCTCCTGGAGTTCGGCGACGACAAACACAGGCCGGCAAACGCGCAAGGTGAGCCCACCTCGGGCGCGGTGGGATACCTCATTGGACGCGAAGGCGAGGGCCTGGCGCTGATGTTCCACATGATGAACGAGGCGCGAGTGTTCGTGGGCGCCGCGGCGGCCTCAGTGGGGCAGCGCTCGCACCTGACTGCCGTGCGGTACGCGGGCGAGCGGCGCCAGGGTCGCCTCCCGCAAGACAAGGGGCAGGGCGGGCCCATGGTGCCCATTGTGGAGCACGCAGATGTGCGGCGAATGTTGCTGGCGTCGAAGTCCTACGCCGAGGTGTCAGTCGCGTTGGTCATGTACTGTTCCCGGTTGCAGGATGAGGCGCAGACGGCGGAGCGTGCGGAGGACCGTGAGGCGGCGGCGCTGTTGCTTGATGTGCTGACACCGGTCGCTAAGTCATTCCCGTCGCAGTACGCGGTTAAGGCGTCTGACCTGGCCATTCAGGTACATGGTGGGTACGGGTACACGCGCGATTTCCCGGTGGAGCAGTTGTATCGGGACAATCGGCTCAATCCGATTCACGAAGGCACGCACGGCATTCAGGCCAACGACTTGTTGGGGCGCAAGGTGGCCATGCGTGGCGGGGCCGGGTTGGATCTGCTGGTCAGGCGCATCGCGCAGACGTGTGAGGCCGCTGGTGGTGGGGCTGATGGCGCTGGGGCCGGTGGGGCCGGGGCCGCGGCCGCGGCTGACACTCAGGCGTGGGCTACCAAACTGCGCGGCGCGGTCGAGCGGGCAGTTCAGGTGACGCGCAAGGTCCACGGTAGGGACAGTGCCAATGCGGCATTGAAGGACGCCGCGCTGTACTTGGAGGCGATGGGGCACATCGTTGCTGCGTGGCTGTGGCTGGACATGGTGAACACGATTGACGGAGCCTCATCCACTGGAAGCGACGCCTCTTTCTACGCAGGGAAGCGGGCGGCAGCGCAGTACTTCTTCGAGTATGAACTCCCCCACGCGATGACGCTGCTCGCTGTCATGGAAAACGCCTCGGACATCTTGCTCGACGTAGATCCCAAAGGCCTGTAACGCTTAGACCTTCCAGCATGTGGCACGTTTTCATACCCACCGAAGCCCATGCACTAGAACTCGTTTAGCTACAGTCCAATTCGTGGACTGTAGCTAAACGCCCCCTTTTCACCCCAAATGTGTGACCTGTGCCACATCTTTGGGCACTTTTAGCTACAGTCGAGACTCAACATCCAACTCGACTGTAGCTAAACGAAACGGAACCAGCCCACTAAAACAAGAAGCGTCGCCTTACACCCACCCAAGCCCGCGGGCGGCGAGTTGCGGAACTCCTTGCTCCAACCTCGGCGCAAAATCATCACCGGGACGCTCGCCAGCCTTCCACCGAGTGAACATCGCCTCGAGGAACACACACGACTTGAACAGCGCCAACGCCTTATACCAGTCGATCCGAGACAGGTCAGGGGCGCTGCCTGACACCTCGGCGACCCCTGCGCTATACCGCTCCACCACCTGGTCTGGGGACAGATACCCCTCCGAGGTGGTCACGCGCGACAGCTCCATGACGGTCATCTCTCGGCCGCCAGGTTGCCCGGCCCCGGGCTCAGCGTAGGTCGCCAGGAAGTACCCCAGGTCGGCCAGCGGATCACCCAGCGTGGCCATCTCCCAGTCCAGAATCGCCATGACGTCCGGCATCCCTGACGGCCGCACCATCACATTGCCCAGCCGGTAGTCCCCGTGAACAACTGCGTGGCGCTGCGAGGTGGGGATGTCGGCGGCAAGGCGGCGGCCCAGCTCAACAACATCGGGCACCTCGCGCTTGGAGTTGACCTCCCACAGGCGCGTGAACGTGGCCACCTGACGCTCCAGGTATCCCTCCGGCTTGCCCAGGCGAGCAACATCGGGGTCCGCCACGTCCACCGAATGCAGCTTTACCAGCGAATCCACAAAAGACTCCATGACGTGCGCACGATCCGCAGGCGCGGTGACGTTCGCAGGCTCGGAGGAATCGATCACGAACCCGTCCAGGAACTCCATGATGTAGAAGTTCACGCCCAGGATCGACTCGTCTTCACCCACCGCCAAAATCTTTGGCACCGGTACGCCCTGCGCGGCGACGGCCTGCTGCACGCGCGCCTCACGCACCATGTTGTGCGTGCCCTTGGGCAGTGGCGGCCGAGGTCCGCGTCGCAACACGAACTTCTCCCCACCGCGCGACAACACGAACGTGATGTTCGACTGCCCGCCACCCACGCGCTCCCACTCGACGGGCCCTGCGCCCAGGCCGTGCTCGTCCAAGAATGCTTCGATCCGGTCCAGCACCAGCACAGGGGCCGCGGACCCGGTGGGGACGCCGTCAAAGGTGGGAACGACCTCGGCCGAGGTGGCCTCAGACTTCCCCGGGGTGTCCGCCTTGGGTGCGTGTTGGTTGGTCGTGGGCGTGTTCTGCGAGTTTGAGGTGGTGTGGCTCATGCTGTGCCTCCCGCTGCGGTGAGGCCGCCGTCGACCAGTAGCACCTGTGCGGTGATCCAGCTGGCGTTGTCGGAGACGAGGAATGCGACGGCTTGGGCGATGTCGGCGGGGACGCCCAGGCGGGCCATGGGGTAGGCGCTTGCGACTTCTTCTTCCTTGCCTTCATACAGGGCTTTTGCGAAGTCGGTTTTGACTACGGCGGGGGCGACGGCGTTGACGCGGATGTCGGGCCCGAGTTCCACGGCAAGTGTGCGGGTCAGGTGCGATACGGCGGCCTTGGTGACGCCGTAGAAACCGATCCCGGGCGGAGGTGTTTCGCCCGCGACGGACGACAGGTTCACAACCGAGCCCTTGCGTTCGCGAAACTTCAGGTCCGGGTGCTTGAGTGCTGCCTGCACCCACGCCAGTTGCGCGAGCACGTTGACTTCGAAGATTTTGCTGGCGGCGCCCAGGTCCAGGTCTTCGAGCTTGCCGTAGACCGGGTTGATGCCGGCGTTGTTGATGAGGATGTCCAGGCCGCCGAACTCTTGGGCGGCGGTGTTGAGAACGTGGGCGCGGTGTTCGGGGTCGTGGGCTTTTCCGGCGATTCCCAGGGCTGAGCCACGTGGCATTGTGCTCACTGCTGCGTCGAGGTTTTCTTGGCCGCGCGCGGTGATGATGACGCGAGCGCCTTGTGAGACCAGTTCTTGTGCGATCGCCAATCCGATTCCGCGGCTACCACCCGTGACGACCGCGACCTTGCCGGCCAGGGTGCCTGAAGTGTCTGCAGCGTTTGAAGCGTTGTCCATTGCAAATCTCCCTTGTTTTGCTGTGCCTGGCGCGGGTGCGGAAACGCCCACCCCATCTACACCGATCGATCAAACACTACACCGATCGATCGCTCGGTGTTCTTCAAATACCTATACTTTGACCATGGGGTTAACGCCTTGTCAACCGGTGATTGCCAGTCAAACGCTTGGGAACCGCCCCTCTTTTGCCGCACGGTCACACGTCTAATCGAGAAATGAATGAACAACGAAACCAGCTCAAACGAAGCCAGCTCTAGCGCAATGTGGCGCGACTACAGCGACAACCCGTGGACCCCAGTGCAGGGGGCGGCACTTAGGTGCTTTGCACGAGCTGGGTATCACGGCACCTCGATCCGCAACATCGCAACTGAAGCGAACTTGTCCGTGCCTGGGCTGTATCACCACTGGCGGTCCAAGCAGGCGATCCTGCAGGCACTCCTATCGCAGGGCATGGAGGAGCTGTGGTGGCGCACCGAGCTTGCGCGCGAAGAGGCCGGGGCCGACGATCCGCTAGCCCAGTTCACCAACGTCATGAACTGCATGCTGTGGTTCCACACTGTGCGCAAAGACGAAGCACTGGTCAACGCTTCAGAAGCCAGGTCTTTGGATGCGGAAGGTTTAGCGATGCACCGGAAGAATCGCTTGCGGCAACAGAAGCAGATCGACGACATCGTGGTGGCCGGGGCCAAGGCTGGTGTGTTCACTGCACCGTACCCGCTGGATGCGTCACGAGCCGTTGTGTCCATGTGTGTTTCGGTTGCGTCGTGGTTCCAACCGGACGGCGACCTGAGCGCAGCCCAGGTTGTGGACCGTTACACGGATCTGTGCCTGCGCACTGTGGGTGCGGTTCGGTAGGTCGGCGAGGCTCGTTGGGGCCAAGTGAGTTTCCCGACGGTTTTGTCTACAACCCAATGCGCTTTGCCCCGAGGGTTGTAGAGTAATGCACCGATTTTGGGCCAAAAACGTGAACAAAACGAACAAAAGGGGCGTTTACTCTACACGCCAGTTCGAGGTTTGTAGAGTAATGCGGCTCCGCGTCGATCGACACCCAAAAAGCTACTGTACAATTATCTGTACATCTATCTGCTTGAGGAGCCGCCAGCATGAAAACGATGAGCTACACGGAGTCCCGCGCAAACTACGCAAAAGTCCTTGACGCCGTGGTAAACGACCGCGAAGAAACGATCATCACGCGCGCGGGCCACGAACCCGTCGTGATCGTTTCTCTCACCGAGTACGAGTCGTTGCGCGAAACCGCACACCTACTTCGAACACCAGCCAACGCCCGTCGCCTGCTCGATTCAATCGAACGGCTTGAAAAGCGTGGTGGAACAAGGCATGACCTCATCGAGGACTAACCATGGCACTCCTAGTGTGGGATGAAAACGCATGGGATGACTATGTGTGGTGGCAGAAAGAAGATCGCCGGACACTCAAACGCATCAACCAGCTCATTCGCGACATCGCGCGCAACGGAAACGACGGGATCGGTAAGCCTGAAGCCCTCAAGCACAGCCTGTCAGGTTACTGGTCACGCAGGATCACCGGTGAGCACCGGCTCGTTTACAAGGTCATCAATGATGAGATTCGCATAGCAAGCTGTCGGTATCACTACGAACCCTAGCCGGGACCACACAAACTGGCCCACACCTCGGCACCAAACCCACCCCAGCACACTCTGTGAGACAGCGCACAGAAAAATAGCTCGGGGCGCAGCTCAACGCATAGGCTGGACGAAACCCGCGATCGAAGGAGATCCAATGACCCAGAACGAATCCTCGGCAACCAACCCGGCAACTAACCCAGCGACCACCTCGGCGGACGCCCCTGCGAACACCGCCCCAACCACCCCAGAAAACCAGGTGGTACTCACCGAGGTCGTTGACAACGTCCTCGTCATCACCCTCAACCGCCCCGAGGCAAAGAACGCCGTCAACCAGGACGTGGCCCAGGGTGTCGCCGCCGCGATTGACCGCTTCAACGACGATGACGCACTGGCCGTGGCCGTGATTACGGGGGCTGGTGGGACGTTCTGTTCGGGCATGGACCTCAAGGCGTTCGTGCGCGGGGAGTCCCCGTCCGTTGAGGGTCGCGGGTTTGCCGGGCTGACCGAGGCGCCCCCAGCCAAGCCGCTCATCGCAGCTGTCGAAGGGTTCGCGTTGGCGGGCGGGTTTGAGACCATGCTGGCGTGCGACCTGGTGGTGGCCGCGGATAACGCTAAGTTCGGGCTTCCCGAGGTGAAGCGCGGTCTGGTTGCTGCGGCAGGTGGCGTGTATACGCTTCCGGAACGCACGCACCGGGCGATTGCGATGGAGATGGCGCTGACCGGTGACCTCTACCCCACTGAGTTTGTGGCCGGTCACGGGCTGATCAATCGGGTCGTTCCCGCAGGTCAGGCGTTGGAAGGTGCACTTGAGTTGGCACGTACGATCGCTTCGAACGGGCCGTTGGCGGTGCGCACGTCCAAGCAGATCATCGTGGAATCCGCTGACTGGGCGCGCGACGAAAAATCGGCCAAGCAGGAACCGCTCACACGCGACGTGTTCAACTCGCACGACGCAATCGAAGGATCAAAGGCGTTCGCTGAAAAGCGTGCACCTCGCTGGACTGGTAAGTAGCCCTCCCACCCCAAAGGAGTTCTTGTGAAGAAAGTCGCTGTTGTAGGTTTCGGAGTCATCGGTCAATCGTGGGCACGTTTATTCGCCAAGAACGGACTCGACGTCACAGTGTCTGATGTTCGTGAGGACCTCGACCAGGTCATCGCCAACATCAACGCAGACCTCCCCGACGACGCGCAGCTCACAACTGCGCCCCTCGAGGAAGCCGTCAAAGACGCCGACCTGGTTCAAGAGTCCGGCCCCGAACGCGAGCAGATCAAAAAGGACCTGTACGCAACCATGACGCAGGTGGCCAAGGATTCCACGGTCTTCGCTTCTTCGTCCTCGGGCATCCCATCCTCTGTCGTGGCACAGGACCTGCCCGCTGACATGGCCGCCCGCATCCTCATTGCCCACCCCTTCAACCCACCAGAGCTCCTGCCCCTGGTCGAAATCGTGCCCAACGACCACACATCGGAAGACGTACTCAACACCGTCACCGACTTCTACACACAACTGGGCAAGGTGCCGGTCCGACTCAACCGCGAAATCCCCGGCTTCGTCATCAACCGCCTGCAGTGGGCCATCATGAAAGAAGCGTCCTACCTGGTCAAACAGGGAATCGTGAGCCCCGTCCAGCTGGACACCGCGGTGCGTAACTCGGTTGGTGCGCGCTGGGCATCCGTTGGGCCTTTTGAGGCATTCCACCAAGGCTCGGATCACGGCTTCCGCGGCCTGGTAGAACACGTCTTGTCCACATTCGACTCCTTCGAAACCGAAGCCACCACGTTCGGCGACGACTCCTACACCCCCGTCGTCGATGCCGTCGAAGAATCGTACGGCACCACCGCAACAGAAGAGTCAAAGGCAGCCCGCGACCGTCGCCTCATCGCGGTCAGCGATGCGCTGACCAGGGCCGACGGCAACAATCGCCTCGTCGCAGTCACCGAAACACAGAGCCAGGCAGAAAGCGAAAAGTAGCGCCCCTACCTCAACCGCTTCGCCAGCTCCTGGAAGTCGCGGTCCGGGTTTCCAAACCGGTGCATGGTCATCGACACGGCCTGTTCACGCACGTAGTACCGCTGCTCCACCCGGCCACTCACGGTCACCGGCTCGGTGATCAGCGTGACGTTGATGTGACGCGCCGCCGCCTCAACCAGCTCCTGTGGCACCTCGCCGATCATCCGCACCCGCACACCCATCGGGTCACTCACGGAATCCAAGCGAGAGGCAAACGTGTCAGCGTCGCTAACGTCCACCTCGGGCGCCATCAGACCCTCATCCACGCCCGCGCGAATCTTCTCAATCACGCCCTTGACCTGGGAAAACACGTCCGCGTCCACTGACCACTCGATGGGCGCACCTACCCGCGCAGCCGCGAGCGCACACCGGCGCATCTGCGCCTCCAGGCCGGCCGCCACCTCGGCCGTAGCCCCAGCCGCACCCGCGTCGCCAGGAGCCCCAGCCGCACCCACGGCCCCGGCATCCTCCGCACTCACGCGCAGGATCACTGGGCAGGGCCGGTAGCGCAGAATGTTCGCCTCGGCGTCGAAGCCGTTGGGGTCGTGCGCCACGCCAAATTCGGTGTCCCACGCCTCCCGGTCGCTCTCCAGCGCCCGGTCCAGCCACGCCGAGGTCGCCGCCGCCCGGTCTGTCCACGTACCGAACATCATGAGGTAGTTCGGGCCCCCGGCCTTGGAACCGAGCCCCACCGTGGATTTCTTCCACCCGCCAAAGGGTTGCCGCTCCACGATGGCGCCCGTGATTGACCGGTTGACGTACAGGTTGCCCGCGTCCACACGGTCCAGCCAGGTCTCGACCTCGGCGGTGTCCAGGGAATGAATACCTGCCGTGAGCCCGTATTCCACAGCGTTCTGGAGTTCGATCGCGTGGTCCAGCGAGTCGGCGCGCATGAGCCCCAGCACCGGCCCAAAGCATTCGGTGAGGTGGAAGAACGACCCCGGCTTCACTCCAGTTTTCACACCCGGCGACCACAGGCGCCCTGAGTCGTCCAACTGCCGCGGCTCAACCAACCACTCTTCACCCTCTTCAAGCTGGGTGAGCGCGCAAGAGCTTATCCGTCGCATCGACCGTGAGCGGCCCCATTTCCGCACGCAGATTCGTGGGCACGTCCACCACCAGCGACTTCGCGGCATCAACCAGCTGCTTCCGGTAGCGTTCGGACTCATACACCGACCCCACCATGATCCCCAACGAGGCCGCCGAACACTTCTGCCCCGCGTGCCCAAAAGCGGAATACACCAGGTCGGCCACGGCCAGGTCACGATCGGCAGACGGGGTGATCACAATCGCGTTCTTCCCACTGGTTTCCGCGTTGACCGGCAACCCCGGACGGAACGACTTGAACAGCAACGCCGTGTCAGACGCACCCGTCAGGATCACCCGGTCGACCGCCTCGTGCCCAATCAGTGCCCGCCCCAGGTCGCCTTCCATCGACGGCGCCAACTGGAGCGCGGACTTGGGCACGCCGGCCTCCCACAAGCATTCGGCAATCAGGGCGCCGCAACGCGCAACTGCTCCGGCTGGTTTGAGGATCGCCGAGGCGCCCACCGCCAACGCTGCCACCGCACCTCCCGTGGGGATCGCCACCGGGAAATTCCACGGCGGAGTCACGATGACGACGCGGTCGGGCTCGAAGTGGACGCCGTCGCGTTCCTGGATGCGTTCGAGTTCGCACGCCTGCCGCGCGTAGTAGCGGATGAAGTCGATCGCTTCGGAGACCTCGGGGTCCGACTGCGCCAAGGTCTTACCCGCCTCATGCGCCATGACGCTTAAGAACTGCCCACGTTTGGCGGCGAAAATGTCTGCCGCCCGATCCAAAACTTCCAACCGTTCCGTAGCGCTCATGGCGCGCCATTCGTGCTGGTCACGGGCGGTCTGGACGCACCTGTTAACGTCCTCAACCGAGGTGAACGGCTCGGCTTTCGGTTGCTTATCCAGCCAGCCTGGCGCGCTCGACTTCTCCATGAACTCCCGCACCCACGCCTGGTTGGCCGGAAGGGAAATGTCGGTGTCGGGTTCGTTGCTGAAAGTGACGGGGCTGGTCTCGCTGGACCCCGCACCTTCCTTACCCCGGTCTTGGGTGCGGTTGGGGGTGGGCGGTTCGCCTGTGGCCAGCAACTCGCCGAGGTCGTTCACGGACGCTCGGAACCTCGCCTCCTCCTTTTGGAAGGCGGGGCTGCCGTTGGCGATCTCGAAAATTGAGGCCATGAAGTTCTGTGGCGAAGTATTTTCTTCAAGCCTGCGCACCAGATAGCTCACGGCCGCGTCGAACTGGTCGGGATGGACTGCCGGCACGTAAAGGAGCAGGTCTCCAACGTCAGCCGAGATCACCTCGGCCTGCTTGGTGGCCATCCCTTGCAACATCTCAAACTCAACGCGGTCCGTGAGCCCCCGAGCCACGCTGAGCTCATGCGCGAACGCGATGTCGAACAGGTTGTGCCCGGCGACCCCTAAGCGCAGTCCGGCAGTGTTTTCCGAGGTGAGCGTCCAGTGGAGGATGCGTTTGTAGTTGGCGTCGGTGGCCTGTTTGGTGGGGTTGACGGTAAGCGGCCAGTTTGCGAGTTCCGCGTGGACGCGCTCCATGGCCAGGTTTGCGCCCTTGACGAGTCGCACTTTGATTTCCGCGCCACCAGCCTCAACACGTGAGCGCGCAAATTCGCTCAGGCGCTGGATCGCAGGCAGGGCATCCGGGAGGTATGCCTGGATGACGATCCCGGCTGACAGTTGGTGGAACTCTTCTTCCGACAGCAGCCGCATGAACACATCGATGGTGAGGTTGAGGTCGTTGTACTCCTCCATGTCGAGGTTGATGAACTTGGCGCCTCGGGCCGCCTGCTCTTCACTGCGCGCCTGCTCCATTGCTTGCCGGTACAGCGGACGCAACCGGTCCACAACGTAGGTGACCGTTTCGTCGTAGGACCACATGTTGATGCGGCTGGCCACGGACGACACCTTAATCGACACGTAGTCAACATCGTCGCGGGCTAGCAGATCGTGGGTCTGTTCCAAGTGGTTGTCGGCTTCTTCTTCACCCAGGACGGCTTCGCCCAGCAGGTTGATGTTGAGCCGGTGGCCGCCGCGTTTCAGCGTGGCCACAGTTTTGCCGAACTGTTCCGGGCGCGCATCGACCACCATGTGTCCCACCATGTTGCGCAGGCGGGCCCGTGCTGCGGGGATGACGAGGTCGGGCATTGCGGTGGCAAGTGTGGCACCTGCTTGGATCTGCGCGCGATCCGCAAGTGACATGCTCTCTGGGGTCAGGCGCGCCACTTCAGTGAGTGCGCGTGCGGCGGCTTTGGTGTCTTCGATCCGGATCACACGGTCCACAAATCCGCTGGTGAACGGCAACCCGTTGGGATCAGACAGCACGGCAGCCAGGCGTTGTTCTTGTTTGAGCGCCTGGGTGCTTGCGTGCCGAGGTGGTGAAGACTTCGCGCGCCCTGCTGACTTTGCGGTGGACAAGCGCAACCAGCGTCGCACCCGGTCAACTGCCTTGTTTGCCAACTCGGCCAGTTCGCTGTTGGCCGGGTTGACCAGATCGGTTGGGTCCGTTTGGAGGTCGCCCTGCGTGTGTGGAGCGTGATTCACAGTGCATCCTAACTGGGAAACTCACCCCGCTGAGCACAGCCAGCGAGCAGGGCCTGCTGGTGTTTAAACCAGCAGTCCTACCAGCGACTTTGCCAGCAAGAGCAAGCGTCCCGTAACTCGTTTATTCGTCTTTGAAAATCGATTGTTAGAACGTTCGCTTTTCGTTCGGTGATCCCAGGCTACCCGCCGCACGGCGCAAAACGAGCAAAACTACGCAATATATTGCGCCGTATTGATCGCTTTGCGCCGTATCGCCCAACCAAAAAGCTCAAGCCCGACACATCGCGTGCCGGGCTTGAGCTTTTATCTAAAGATCAGTGCAGATCAGTGCTCGTCGTAGTGACCTTCGTGTTCTGCGTGGCGGTGTCCGTCGTGAACGTAGTCAACGTGGTCACCGTGCTGAACGGCTTCGTGGCCACAGTTTTCGCCGTGCTTGTGGTCTTCAACGGTGTGTTCTGCCTGGTTGTGTTCGGTTCCAGCGATCATGACTGCCTCCATGTAGTCAGTTACCTAAGTCAGCTCGGGCGAGCTGTTCTCACACCTCAATTCTGACACACTTATAAGCGCATGGCAATATGTTTATACAAAATCATCGCGCACCCCCACTCCCACCCACTCAACCGACCCCTAAAATGAATGTGGTCCAGTGGGAGGAGCCAACATGACTGTTAATGTGCACGACGCAATTGAGCAGCTCGAAGACGAACTCGCCAGTTCGCATCTGGATTCGGCGCACCTGGATGTCATCAACAGTCTGGCCAAACAGATTCCCACTCACGAACTCACGCGCCTTGTCAGCAACCGCCCCATCGTCCAGTCCGCGGTCCTGTTCCGGGTGCTCAAGAAGGACGAAGCCCTCACGGTCTTCGAAAACCTCCCACCCAGCTACCAAGCTGACTTAATCCAGGCGCTCCGTGGCCCCGACGTCACCGAAATCATCGAAGGCCTAGACCCCGACGACCGCGCCGAACTCTTCGGCGAACTCCCTGCCATCGTCGTGAAGTCCATGATGAAGGGTCTCTCGCACGACGAACGCACCAAAACCTCGATCGTGCTGGGCTACCCACGTGACGCGATCGGCCGCTACATGTCGCCGGAAGTCCTGTCACTTCACGAAGATTGGGACGCTCGCCGCGCCTTAGAGGTTGTGCGGGAACGCATTTATGAACCAGAAACCGTGTACCTCCTACCCGTCCTCGCCCGAGGTCGCACCCTGGTTGGCGTCGTGTCCCTCCGTACGTTGGTGGGGGCTTCACCTGATACACCCGTCACCGAGCTGATGCGTGAACCGTCGTCTGTTGAAGCCATGACCGACCGTGAAGATGCAGCGCGTAGTTTCTTGGATCAGCGGCTCATTGCGATGCCCGTGGTTGACGCTGAAAACCGCCTCTTGGGCATCCTCACTATGGACGACGCCCTGGACATTATTGACGAAGAAGACGCCGAGGACGCCGCCCGCGGATCCGGTTCGGAACCTCTGGACCGTTCCTACATGTCCTCGAGCATCATGAAGATCGTCAAGAGCCGCATTGTGTGGCTGTTGGTGTTGGCCGTTTCAGCCGTTCTGACGGTGCAGGTGCTTGACCTGTATGAAGATCGCCTGGCTCAAGTCGTGGCTCTGGCCCTGTTCATCCCGCTGCTCACGGGTACCGGTGGTAACGCTGGCAACCAGGCGGCAACCACGGTGACGCGCGCGCTTGCCGTTGGTGAGGTGCGTGTGCGTGACTTGATGATGGTGATGTGGCGTGAGGTTCGCGTGGGCGCCTCTCTGGGGTTGGTGCTGGGAAGTCTGGGCTTCCTGATCTCTGGTCTCATTTACGGGTTCCAGCTGGGTTCCGTCATTGGACTCACCCTGTTGTGTATCTGCACGATGGCCGCGTCCGTGGGCGGGCTCATGCCCATCTTGGCGAAAAAAGTAGGCGCCGACCCTGCCGTTTTCTCCAACCCGTTCATTTCGACATTTTGTGACGCAACGGGCCTCATCATTTACTTCACGATCGCTACTGTAATTTTGGGCCTGCACTGACCCCATCAGGAGGAAACCGTGAAACAACTACACAACAGCGAACTCGTTCACTTTGGGTCAGACAACTATGCGGGAGCGCACCCCGAGGTGCTCGATGCCTTGAGTGTCGCCTCGGGCGGGCATGTGCCTGGGTACGGCGAAGACCCGTACACGGAACGTTTGCGCGAGTGGGCCCGCGAAACCTTTGGAGCCGACGCCCTGATTTTCCCCGTATTTAACGGCACGGGCGCCAATGTCGTTTCCCTCGCCGCGCTCAACCCCAGGTGGGGGCACGTGATCGCGGCCCCCTCGGCGCACATCAACACTGATGAAACCGCGGCCCCGGAGACTTCGATCGGCATCAAGGTCAAGCCGGCGCCTGCCATTGACGGCAAGCTCACCCCCGAGGCCGTCACCGGCGCACTGTCTAGCCGGAATTTCGTGCATGAGGCTCAAACGACCTCGGTCAGCGTGTCCAACTCCACTGAGTTGGGCACCGTCTACCAGGTGGAGGAGTTCCGGGCCATCGCCGAGGTGGCCCACACGTCGGGCTTGTCGGTCCACCTTGACGGCGCGCGGCTTGCGTGCGCGGCGGCCGCCACGGGGGCGGGGTTGGAAGAATTGACCCGTGGCGCTGACGTCATTTCTTTGGGTGCGACGAAGAACGGCGCGTTTGGCGCGGAGGCGGTCGTGGTGCGCAATCCCGAGGCGGTTTCTGGGATTCAGTATCTGAATAAGTCGCTGTTGCAGTTGCCGTCGAAGGCTCGGTTTATTTCAGCGCAGTTGCTGGCCCTGTTCGATGGTGATTTGTGGTTGCGCAACGCCGAGCACGCGAATGCGCAGGCGGCGAAGTTGGCGAAGGGTCTCATTGAGGCCGGTTTCAGTGTGCCGGTGAAGACGCAAGCGAACGCGGTGATTGCCAGCGTTGAGCCTGACGTGGTGGAGCGTGTGCTGTCGCAGGGCGTGATTTTTTATGCCTGGCCGTTTGTGGAAAACGGGATTCGCCTCATGACTGCGTGGGACACCCCGGACTCTGCAATTGATGAGCTGATCAGCACATTTGTTGCCGCACGGGGTTAGAGGCCAGGGCCCGCAAGGGGTTCAGTAGCGGATTGCGTAGCGGATGGTGTGAAAAACTGTGTCAGTGCCACGTGTTTAGATCCCACATGTATAGGTGATGGCCTTTAACCCGAAGGCCACGGACTTGATTGGAGTCACCATGCCCGCACAGAAGAATCAGCCAGTTCACCAGTCCACACCCATGTTTCACAGCTTCGAAGCTTGGGAAGAGCAGCCTCTTGAGAACAAGTGGGTCTACACGTTTGACACACGAAACTTCTACCCGCTCAAGAGCGCGTCACAGATCATGGACTTGATCCAGGGTCTGCAACACGACGAATTCCTGACCATTGAGAATGTCCAAGACCCATCGCGCTTCACCCAATGCAAGCGTCAGGACAGCGGATTCATGGCCGAAGCAGCCATGCCCCACCAGCTCACCGGCTTTGGAGACAGCCCTGAACGTCTAGTTGTTTCCATGGCCACGTGCTACCAGATCATGTCCCATTACGTGACGTCTAACGGGAGCGCACCGGCGTTTGATTCGCTTTACACGTTCCCCATTGACACGTACTAGCCAAAAGGTGGGTTGTAGCGACCAGCCTCACCGGGAGTGACTGGTCGCTACAACCCATCTGGCTGGCATTAGTTGGGTGCTTTGATTGAGTCCCTAACTCGAATGTGTGACTTATCACGTTTGTGTTGAGTTTTACGTGCTATATCTAGAAATTACTTCGTCGCGCCAGTAACCCCAGTCACATGACGCGACGAACACAACCGAACACTCCCATCTGAGAAGTCAGCAGAAGGTGATCGCATGTCGACAGCGCAGTCAGCGACCGACAAGCCAATCAAGACCAGCATCCCCATCCGCATGCACGATATGCCGTGGTCACGGTTCCACTGGATGGTCATCGTCGGCTTGGGTACCGCATGGATTCTTGACGGCGTTGAAGTCCAGATTGTTGCAGCCGGAGGTTTCGAGTCCTCGCTCAACATGACCACGTTGCAGGTCACATTCGCTGCGACCATCTACCTGCTTGGCCAGGTCACGGGAGCGCTTCTGTTTGGGCGACTCACCGACACGCTGGGTCGCAAGAAAATGTTCGTACTCACGCTGTTCTTGTACCTAATCGCATCACTGATCTGTGCGGCTTCCCCAGCACCGTGGTTCTTCTATATTTTCCGGTTCATCGCCGGTATGGGAATCGGCGGTGAGTACTCCGCTGTGAACTCCGCGATCGACGAACTGATCCCCGGCAAACAACGCGGACGCGTTGACCTCGCGATTAACGGAACGTATTGGTTGGGTGCGGGTATTGGCGCTGCGGTCAGTAGCGTGTTCCTCAACGAGGGGTACTTCGACCAAAACATTGGTTGGCGTCTCGCGTTCCTTGTGGGCCCAATCCTGGGTCTGGGAATCATTTACCTGCGCCGTCACATTCCGGAAAGCCCGCGCTGGTTGGCCAAGCACGGTCGTGAAGAAGAGGGCGAAAGGATCGTGCAAGCCATTGAGCAGGAGGTCAAAGACTCCGGCCGTGAACTCCCCCAGCGCACTAAGGACGACTACATTTGGCTTCGTCGCACTGAGGGCCTGAACTTCAAGCAACTCATCTGGGTGTTCTTCAAGCTCTACCCCACGCGCACAGTGTTGGGTGCAACCCTGATGATCACGCAGAGCTTCCTCTACAACGCCATCTTCTTCACGTACTCGTTGGTTCTGCAGAACTTCTATGACCTGGAGGCGGCGGAGGCCGCACTGTACTTCTTCCCGTTCGCGCTTGGTAACCTGCTGGGCCCCGTACTGCTTGGCCCACTCTTTGACACGGTGGGTCGCAGGAAGATGATCGCCGGGTGCTACAGCATCTCCGGCGTGGTATTGGCAGTCTCGTCACTCATGTTCGTCAACGACATGCTTAACCCGCTGACCCACACATTGTTCTGGTGTATATCGTTCTTCTTCGCATCCGCCGGCGCTTCAGCGGGATACCTGACAGTGTCTGAAATCTTCCCTCAGGAAGTCCGCGGACAAGCGATCTCATACTTCTTCTCGATCGCCCAGATCGCTGGCTCGTTGGGACCCGTCTTATTTGGTGTCCTTATTGGTGACGGAACCTCGCGCGAACCCATGATGTGGGGATACCTGCTGGCAACCGGTGTCATGCTCATTGGTGCCGCAGTCGCCGCCGTGTGGGGAGTCGACGCAGAAGGTAAGTCGCTCGAAGAAATCGCGCCACCACTGATCGAATTCGACGATGATGGTAACGAGATCTCACACCTGCCCAAATAAGTTTCATGAAAGGGTAAAGCTATGACCACCGACCCACGCTCACAAAACATGCAGAACCAGGCAGAGAAGACCTCGGAACCACCTGCCACGGGAGTCACCGAAGAGTCCCGCGAATACGTGGTGGTTGTGGGGGTGTCAGACACGTCGAATTCACCCACAGCACTGGCGTGGGCCATGGATATGGTCCGCGCCCGAGGTGGTCGACTGATCGCGGTGCGCGCATCTACCGCTGGGGGCGGGTTCAATGCGTACGCCTCGGCGCCGGCTACCGGCCGCAGGCCCTTGGAACCGGAAGTGGCGAAGCTGAAGGCCGATGTGATTTCGGTTCTTGGCGCGGAAGCCGTCGAAGGCCCTGATTCTGTGGTTGACGTGCACGTTTTCCGTGGTGAAACGTCACGGGTGCTGCGCAACGTGAGTAAAAACGCCAGCCTGCTGGTGCTCGATGCGCCACGCAACCCCGTCACCCAGCCACTGTTGGCGCCGCGGGTGGTGTACAACGTGGACTGCCCTGTGGTGATGATGCCACCTACCATTTCTGGCGACCGCCCCAGTCGCTGGATGCGGGCGTTTGACTCGATGGGTCGGGCGATTGCACGAGGCACTGGCACCGCGGGCCGTCCCGGATTGGGTGGACACCTCTAGGTCGCCGTCCCGAACTAGGTGGGCACCTCTAGGAACGGGCGCTCCTCGTGGCACAATAGTCGGAACTTCCGTATCCACAGTCAGAGGATTCCCCTATGCACGACCGCATCACTCTCCGGTTTCTTGCGGCCCCCACAGATGAAACAAAAGACGGCTTAAGCATTCAGGCGGGACGAGTTCTCGAGTGGATCGACAAGGCGGGATTCGCGTGTGCGGCCGGGTACAGCGGACGCTATTGCGTCACTGCGTACGTGGGTAATGTTCACTTCTCACAGCCCATCCGCCCTGGTGAGTTAGTGGAAGCGTCTGCGCGGATCATCTACACGGGACGCACCAGCATGCACGTGTTGGTCACGGTGGAATCGGCGAACCCGCGCACGGGCGAGTTTGCGTTGGCAACGCACTGCCTTCTGGTGTTCGTGGCCATGGACGACAACCGCAAGCCAGTCGAGATCCCTAAGTGGCGCCCGCGCACACGTGAAGACGAAGAGCTGTCAAAGGATGCGTTGGAACGGATCGAAGCGCGCAAAGCGATTCACGACGTTACGCTCGCCCAAACCTTCAGTAATGAAGGCACGACACCGGAGCTGACGTTGCGGTTCTTGGCGAACCCGTCGGACGTGAACTGGGGCGGTAATGCGCACGGTGGCATTGTCATGCGTTGGCTGACCGAATGCGCGCAGGCACTGTCCACCAGTTTTGTTGGGCAACCCACCGTGTGCGTGTATACCGGTGGTGTGCATTTCCACGGCCCCGTTCACATTGGTGATGTCGTGGAAGTCGACGGGCGAATCATCCACACCGGGCCTCATTCGGTACACATTTCGCTGCGCGTGCGTTCTGCGAACCCCCGCGATATGAAGTTCCGGCTGACCACCCGTTGCACCATGATTTTTGTTCACATCAACGAACACAGAAAAGCGTCCGAGGTGCCCCAGCTGGAACTCAGAAGCGAAGAGGACCGGCTACTGGATGCTCACGCCCTGGATCTGATTGCGCGCCGCGAGCGCCTCCCTCGCCTGCCACTCCCCAGGCGGTGACCCCCGCCGAGGTGGTCCGCGGGGCGCAGAGGTGGGGCACCTGGGTGTCTGACACCTCGGGACACTGCCCGGAGAATTACACGGCTACTCGTCCGCGATGACGGCGCGGTTTTGCGGTTCGTCTTCTTCGGGCTTGCGCACAAAGATGGAAAGCACCACGGCGACCATCGCGATGATCATGGCGAGGCGGAAGGCCGAATGTGCTCCCGGTTCGCCAGCTTGGACCACGGTCAGACCGGCGGTGGCACCCGAGTTGAGTGAGGCCGAGTAAATGCCGATGAGCAACGCGGTTCCTGCCGCACCGGCCACTTGTTGCAACGTGTTGAGCACTGCTGATCCGTGCGAGTACAAGTGGCGTTGCAATGAGCCCAGAGAAGCCGAAAACAGTGGGGTGAAGGATCCGGCCAGGCCAAGGGCCATGACGATCTGCGTGGATACGATCCACCACACGGGGGTTTGCGAGCCCACGGTCGAGTATGAAAACAGTGCGGCGGCAACGAAGATAGTGCCGGGGATCAGTAGGACCTTGGGGCCTCGGGCGTCGTAGATGCGTCCCATGAGTGGGCCCAGTAGGCCCATCAGGATTGAACCTGGAAGCATCACCAGGCCGGACTGGGTTGCTTTCAGCCCCACGACTGACTGCAGGTATAGGGGTAGGAGTGAGAACGTTCCGAACATGGACAGCGCGATGATGGCCATGATGGCTACGGAGACCACGAAGTTGCTGGACAAGAACACGCGTAGGTCCAAAAGCGCGCCGTCGCGTTTTTGCAGGGACAGTTGTCGCAAAATAAACAGCACCAAGATCAGGAGGCTGGCGCCAAGAATCGTCCACGTTCCAAGTGGTGAGGAAAGGAAGCTACCCAACTCTCCCCCGCTGGAGCTGCCGGGGGCAGATTCGGGTGGGGTCACCTCGGCGGCGGAACCTCCCTTTGCGAACTGGTTGAGAGCAAACACGATCCCGCCAAACGCGAACGCGGACAACACCACGGAGAGCACGTCAATGGGCGCGGTGGTGGTTTCACCCAGGTTGGCGAGCCAGCGCCAGCCCAGGATGAGCGCGACGATCGCGATGGGCAGGATGATGCCAAAAAGCCAGCGCCAGCCCAGGGTGTCCAGCACGATGCCCGACATGGTGGGGCCGATTGCGGGGGCGAGTGAGATGACCATGCCTACTCGGCCCATCATGCGTCCGCGCTGGTGAGAGGGCACGACTTCCATCATGGTGGTCATGAGGAGGGGCATCATGATGCCGGTGCCGGAGGCTTGGATGACGCGGCCGGCCAGCAGAGGGACGAAGCCGTGGGACACCATGCACACGGCGGTTCCCAGACCGAATAGGCTGGCGGCGGCCAGGAACACTTGGCGGGTGGTGAAGCGTTGGATGAGGAACCCGGTGGTTGGGATCACCACTGCCATGGTGAGCATGAATCCGCTGGTGAGCCACTGGCCTTGTTCAGGTGGGATGCCCAGGGTTTTGTTCAGGGTGGGAATGGCGATCGCCATGGTGGTTTCGTTGAGGATTGACACGAAAGCGGCGACGAGAAGCAGCCAGATAGCGCGCATTCCGGCAGGGTCGATCGCATCGTTGTGTTGGTTGGGTTGACTGCGGTTGGTGGAATGGTTGCGGTCAGGGCCGGGTGAGTTGTTGCGACGACGCGATAGCACAAACAAACTCTACGCCACTGGCGGGCTAGGTTGCTTGGTGACGCTCAACACGCGCCGAACACGCACCTAAAAAGATCCAGCCCACTCCCAACGAATGTCGGGGTGGGCTGAACGATTGCATTAAGTATAGCCCCGCCCGCACTCACCTACGCACGTGAAAACGCAAGCAACCCGTCCGCCCGGTAGGCGTTGATCCGTGCGAGCGCTTCGAACAAGTCGATGTCATGTCGCATGGACAGAGCAAAAGCAGCGCGGACAGTTGCAAACATGTCGTATATGGCAACGGTCGCCAAGTCATGTGCAACATCCTGGTCAAAGTCGGCTTCCAAACGCCCAGCCAGGGTTTCAATCAGTGACCGCTGCACATCGTTGTGGTAGTTGATTGACATTTGTGCCAGTTGCGGTTCGCGCCGCATCACCTTGCGTTTGAGTGTGCGGATAGATCGGTCTGGAGTTGCGGATTCAAGGTACGCCCGTTGCACTACTGCCAAGGATTCGGCAACGTCTTCGTCTGCCGGGCGGCCCTGCAGAACTTTGACAAGTGCCACGTCCGAGGCGGGCTCGGCTCCCAGTACCACGGCCTCTTTACTGCCCCAATAGTTGAAGAGGGTGCGGGCGGACACACCTGCGCGTTCAGCGATCTGTTCAACCGTGACGTTGCTCAACCCGTGTGCGCTGACCAGTTCGAGTGCCGCACGGTGCATGGCGTCGCGGGACTCACGTTTCCGTTTCTCGCGTAGACCCTGGGGTTGTTCTTGAGTGTCCATGTTGTTCCTCGCACTCATGCTAGACAAGCACCTGTTCATGCGTGGCATTCGCTCCCCGGCTCAGTGGCGAACTCAGCCGAACGGTCGCGCAGAAGCAAGCGTTTCGTTCGTCACAATTTTGGGTGCTACTACTTCACTTTTCAACCACGCAGGCATAAACTCAATCCGTCACAAACTTTCAGAGACTGCAAGTTTTTCAGGACGGAGTTCATGGCCGAACGTTCCCACGCACCGCAAACCAACGAACGTACCCAAAGTGCAACGAGTCGCACCCGCATTGAGCTTCCTGACGAGACCACTGCCCCCGACACTGCTGTCCGTGGCTCCACCCAAACCCCGCGCGAGTTCACGGGGCTTGACCGCCAAGGCAAACTCGTCATCGCAGGGCTCATGTTGGGGATGTTCGTGGCTGCGATTTCCCAAACCATCGTGGGGCCCGCGTTGCCAAGGATCGTCGCTGAGCTCGGTGGCATGGAGCACTACTCGTGGATCGCTACCGCCGCAATGCTGATGTCAGCGGTGACCGTGCCCATCGTGGGAAAACTGTCAGACATGTACGGGCGCAAAACCTTCTACATCGGCGGTCTGGTGGTGTTCATGCTGGGAGCAGCGCTTGCAGGAATGGCCACCAATTTTTGGTTCCTCGTGTTCGCTCGCGCCCTCCAGGGCGCGGGGATGGGAACCCTCATGCCGCTGAGCCAAACGATCATCGGCGACATCATCCCACCTCGGCAGCGGGGCAAATACCAGGGACTGATGGGGGCGACGTTTGGGATCGCCTCGGTCGCGGGGCCCCTCTTGGGTGGCTGGGTGACAGACACGCTGGGGTGGCGCTACTTGTTCTACCTGGCGTTGCCCATTGGGGTCGTGGCCCTGCTGTTTCTGGCAAAGTTCATGCACGTGCCTCAGCAGCGGTCACAGGGCAAACTAGACTACCTGGGCATCATCACCCTGACGCCGGGGCTGGTGATTGGGTTGCTGGCGATCTCGTGGGGTGGAAACACGTACGAGTGGACCTCACCGGTGATTCTTGGCATGGGTGCCGTGGCCGTTGTGTTGCTGGCAGCGTTCGTGTGGGTTGAGACCCGGGTGGAAAACCCGCTGATTCCGTTGCGCATGCTGCGGAGTTCTACCGTGTCGTTGTCGATTCTGGCATCGTTCTTTATTGCGGTGGCCATGTTTGGGGCGATCATTTACATCCCGGTTTATGCGCAGGGTGTGTTGAGTGTTTCGGCTACGCAGTCGGGGGCGATTCTGATTCCGCTGAACGTGGCCATGATTGTGACGTCGATTCTGATGGGCGTCGTCATTACCAAGACTGGCAATTACAAAGTGATTTTGATTGCCGGCGCCATGATGCTGTTGGGCGGGTACGTGCTGTTGTCGATGCTGACGTGGCAGTCGAACCTGTGGGATCTCACGCTTGCGATGACGGTTGTGGGGATGGGCTTGGGCATGTCCATGCAGACGTACACCCTGGTGGTGCAGAACGCGGTTGATCGCGCTGAGCTTGGGGTGGCAACTGCGGCGGTGCAGTTCTTCCGCAACGTTGGGTCAACGATTGGGATTGCGGTGTTGGGGTCGATTATGAGTTCGGCGATGGTGCCCAAGATTCAGGAGCACCTGCCTGCAGGGGCCAAGGGGATGGGCGGTGCCATGGGTGCGGACTCAGGGGTGGGTTCGGCTTTGGATCCGGCAAAACTTGAGTCCTTGCCAGGGCCAATTGTCGATGCCATTCACCAAGGCATGGGTGAGGCCATGCACTTGGTGTTCGTCAGTGGCGTGCCTTTTGTTGTGGCCGCCCTTGTGCTGGCGTTGTTCGTCAAGCAGCTGACTCTACGGACAACCCACTGAGGGGGTTTGCTTCTTCTCTACTCAACTTAACCAAAAATCGTGGCAACGAATTCATCACGCTCGGTTGCTCACCAGTTTGTGGTTGGTTTGGTCCTGAATACTACATTTCGCCCAGTTAGTCGTCTTGTTGGCTTAGTACTGGTAACAGTCATTGAAGACGATCACGTTGGGGTAGAAACGTTACTGTTTATGTGACGCTCTTTTCTGTGGAGTGACCCTTCGGGACTAGGCGGGTGGCTACTCAGTACGGTTGATAGTTAACAGTTGGCAAAGTAGAGGACGTGGCCATGGCGGAGCAACGCAGTAAGCGTAGGATTGACGCGGTACGCAACCGAGCACGTCTGATTGATGCGGCAGGTTTCTTGTTTCGTGATCATGAGAACGCAACAATGCCTGAAATCGCAAAACGCGCCGAGCTGTCCGTGGCAACTGCATACCGATTCTTTCCGAGCTTAGATGACCTACGTACAGAGTATCTACGTCTTGTGATCGTGGAGCTCGCAGAGTACAGCCAAAGCTGTAGCTCAGTAGGCAAAGACCTCTTTGCCGATGTGCTTGGGGAGTGGCTACGTATGCAAAGTACGTATGGGGACGCAATTATCCGTCTGCGTTCCCGCGAAGGGTACCTGAGTCGCCTTCATGCAGGAGATCCGGTTATCACTACTGTCCGTTCTGCATGGGAGCGTCCAATATCGCACCTTCTTGACGCATTGAAGTTGAATTCCATCGACCTTGAGGATGCGCTATACCTACACAACATCATGTTTGACCCGCGAGAGCTTCGCGACCTGCGTATGCAACGTAAGTGGTCAAACCAGGAAATCGCAACGCGTCTTTCGCATTCCTACTGTGCGCTTCTTCGGTCGTGGACTAGCAATGATTAAGCCGAGACCGCACCTTAACTTGATAGCAAATGTTTCATTGGTACTCGGACGGCCTCGGCTGAATCACAACCGAACGTTTTACTGTTGACGCGCATCAGATTTTGCGGTTGTTTGATGCATACCGACAGTTGGAGCGTTCAATATTTTCCGGTCAAGTTCATTCGTTTGCGCTGCTACTGTTGCGGTGCCGGCCAGGTCGCTGGTTATGTTCAAACCTGTATGCGCGACGTCGATGATGGGCCAAATTGCTGCCAACAATGGGATGAGATCCAAGGGCAATCCAAGGGCTTCAAATAGTACCGCGGACATGACGATTCCAGCGCCACGTACACCGGCCGCACCGAGCGACAAAGCCAGGCCCAAAAGGATGATTTGCACGATAAGGCCCACTGTAATTTTCATGTCAAAGGCATCGGCCGCGAAGATCGAGATAACACCAAGTGCAACGGCAAATCCATCCATGTTTGCGGTGGCACCGAAGGGGACAGTAAAGCCGTAGATTTTCCTAGGTACCCCAAGGTTGTCCTGCGCAACCCTCATGGATACTGGGATCGTGGCCGCACTACTAGACGTGGTCATGGCAAACATCGTTGAAGGCCACGCTTTGCGATAGAAACGCAACGGATTTATTCGAGCGAAGGTCATCAAGACAGATGGGTACACAACAACGGCTACCAACAAAATGCCGGCCACATCTGCGACGACAAATTTTGTTGCAGCCTCAAGCATTTCGGTGCCGGTTGTTCCGACAAGTACCGCGAGTAGTGCAAACACACCATAAGGCGAAACTTGGATGATCATGTTAGTAAGTTTGAGCATGACCTCGGTTCCCTCACGGACCATCGCAAAGATACGTGGCAACCGCTCCTCTCCGATGAGCATCATCGCAATCGCAAAAAGGATTGTGCCGATGATCAGTGGGATCATGCTTGTTTCGGACATTGCGAGAAAAAAGTTGTCTGGCACCCAGCTAAGTAACTGCTCAGCAAAACTGAAGTCTTCGGTTTCGACTTCTTCGGCATCGATCGACGCCAAATCTAAACCCTTTCCTGGGCGCAAAAGTAGCGCCATTCCAACACCAAATGCGGATGCGATGAGCGATGTGACTGTTAAATACGCAAAAAACCTAGCCCCAACGTTGCCCAGCTCACCAACAGAGCGCATCTGCAAGACTCCCGACATGAGAGTTGCTATTACAAGTGGCACCACAAGGAATTTCAGCAAACGCAGGAAGATTTGCCCAATTGGATCGAGGATCATTGCGTTTTCCCGTAGAGCAATACCCGCGATAATTCCCAATACTGCGCCTATTAGGACTTGTGTGTGTAGCTTTTGACGGAACCACCACTTCATAAGTTGCCTCTTTCTGATTGTTTAGCAGGTCAGCTTCATCGCAGACCAAGAAGATCTACTGTTCGTGCGCCACGACCGATTTGCTCAACCCAGTCGGCCTCTTTATCCTCGCGAGCTTGCGCGGCCTCCAGCGTCTTTGTGACTGAGTCCTGTGGTACCGCGACAACACCATCAACATCACCAACAATGAGGTCACCGGTACGAATGTTGACTCCATCAATCGTTACGGCTTCGCCGATAACTCCATCATCGAGTTTTGTTGTGCCCTTGATGGAAAGCGCTTTTGCAAACACTGGAAATTTGAGTTTCTTGATCGTAGCTGCGTCACGGGCTGCACCATTGATAACAACCCCTGCGAGCCCAATCTGCTGTGCAGCGGCAGTAAGCACATCGCCCCACACGCCTGCTTCCTTCCATCCCCAAGCATCAATAACAAGTACGTCACCTGACTGGGCTTCCAGTAGAGCAAGGTGCAATGCGCGATTATCTCCAGGGCGGGTAAGAACAGTTAAGGCGCGACCGGCCAAGGATAAGGACGGGTCTAGGGGTTTGATCTCATGAGACAGTGCTCCAGCTTTTCCCTGAGCTTCATGAATGGTGGCCGCTCCTAGTTCGGCTGCAGCTGTGAAAACGTTGTTGTTCATCGTGGTCTCCATTGGTCACATTCCGATAAGTAATAGCTAACTCTCAAATGAGAGAGTACTCTATGTTACGTCATTTTGTAACCCACGCCACAGAAAATGTTCCGCTCTGAGCACTAAGCAAAGGATTACTATGAACCCACTCATCTCCCCCGCACTTCAACGAATCCGTGAAACTTCCTTGCGCCCCGCCGGCACCCGACCATTGCCAGGCGCGGTCGACCTTTCAATGGGAGAGCCGGATTTCGACGCCCCACGGCCGGTCATAGAAGCCCTCTATCAGGCACTCTTGGATGGCCACACACACTATGGAAATTTAAACGGTGACCCAGAGTTGCGTTCTCTGATCGCTCAGCAGGCAACTGACGCGCGGAGGCAGACGAGCATTGCCGTCGATTCACACGAACGAACCGCGGTAACACCAGACCAAATCTCTATTGGGCATGGTGCTACCGGCATCTTGGCGGCAATAATCCTCGCGCTTATTGGAAAGGGCGATCGGGTTGCATTACCGGAGCCTACATATTCGCTGTACAGCGATCTGGTTGAAATGGTTGGTGGCGAAGTTGTGTGGGTACCGCTCGACCACAATCAGCATGTGGTACTCGAAAGCACATTGGCTGCTGCCCGCACAGCGAAAATGCTCATCCTATGTAACCCAGGAAATCCAACGGGCGCAGTTGTGCCAAAAGAAACACTTGAAGCGTTAGGGAAAGGACTTGCAGATACCGACACGATTATTGTGAGCGATGAAGCTTACCGGGCTTTTACATACGGCACCAGCTTCACCTCCGCACTTGAAATCCCAGAACTAGCGGAGAGACTGATCCAGGTAGACACCTTGTCGAAAACATACGCGCTTACGGGTTTTCGGCTTGGATGGTCTGTGGCACCAGAACCAATTGCCAAGGCAATTTCACAGGTAGGACGAACCATCGCTGGCGCCCCAAACGCAGCAGTTCAAAAGGCAGCTATATCCGCGTTGCGGTCAGGCAAAGAACTCTACGCGCCAATGTTGAGGGAGTACGTTTCTCGACGAAACGTAGTTGTGAAAGAACTCAGCGAAGTGCCGGGTGTGGAGTTCTCTGATCCGGAAGGTGCCTTCTATGTGTTCTTTCGCCATGGGCTTTCCATTCCATCCGCTGAAGTATGTGCAGCCTTAGCGAATAAGGGTGTTCTTTTGCGTGCAGGAAGCGAATACGGGCCGTCAGGTGAAGGGTACTTGCGTATGTCGTTTGCGACTTCCGTGCCGCAAATTCAAGAAGGAATTCATCGGATCAAACAAGGTCTTGCTGAGCTCAAAAAGTGATGCTTAGACATTTTTCAAGGGGTTGGAGAGAATCCTCTCCAACCCCTCTGGCTCAAGTTAAGGACTTGATGCCTTAGTTCTCCGGATAGGTGGTCTCAGGGATACTGTCGTAGTCCTTAGGCTCGTAGGATTCCACTGAACCATCAGCGACGCTGTGGACAATTCCGGTCAGCCCAGTTTCAACCGCCTTCACCAACTGCCCCTTCTTTTTGGCACCCCATGATTGTGTCTGCCCGCGGACTTCGAAAAGAACTGTTCCAGAGCCGTTGAGAGCGAAAGAACCAAGGGCTGTTCCTGGAAGGTCAATGTTCTGGTCGTAAAGCGAGATCGTGCCATACGGTGAGTTTCCCCGGTTGTTAAGAGAGTCCTCTGCCGCGAGGACCAGCTGTTTGGAGTAGTCGATGCGGTAATTCTCGGCGTAGTCCGAGTGACTATCGATTTCCACGAACTTGCCGGACAACGACAATGTGACTTGCTTTCCTGTGTCACCAGCCTCGTAGCAGGGTCCCTGGTGGTGGAGGTCGACAAAGGTGTCAACATTTCCGAACTCGCCCTTCAGACTCTTGTACAGATCCCGGATTGCTTGCGACTCAGGGTGGATGTACCACCCAGAGTCTGCCGAGGTTCCAGGGAAGTCCTCTGCTTTAGGCACATAGTCAAGGTTGGGGTTGAAATCACGGTTGACGTCAAAGCCAGGTTTCGTCGCGTAGTCATCCCCCTGAACTTCTTTCTGGTAGTAGTTCCACGGTGACTTTGCGTTCTTGAGCTGCGGGAAGTCGGCGACGACTTCTTCCCATGTCCGTTCGTTGGCACGACGGTCAAGCTCGGAAGCATCAGGATTCATCATCGGAACGGCAACAACGGTCACCTGTTCGCGAAGCTCCTGTGCTTTTCGAGTATTGCTTGTAAGTGTCTTCAAAAGGTTAAGAAGTGCAACGGTTCCGGTCTTTTCATTGCCGTGAATCTCACTCTGAACAAGAATCACTTTTGGCCCGGTACCAACGCGAGCCGCCTTTATTGAACGACCCTGATTAGATTCGCCAATTGTGAAAAGCTTCATGGCGCCCTTTGACTGGCGCTCCAGTTTGGTGAGTTCTTTCTGAAGCTCGGAATAACTGGTCCAAGCTTTGGTTCCTGTGTCTCCGGTTTCGGTTCCGCAGTGCGGGACGCCGGTCTTCCCTTCAGCAAGAGCTGGTGAACCTATAGCGAGTCCTCCGGCGAACAGCCCGAGGGCAAGAGCACTGGCAGACAGCCTAGTTGCGGGGTGTCGCATCGTTTCTTCCTTGAAACGGTGGGTTAAAGCGGGAGTGTGGAACCAGTTTAGAAGTCATGTTTGCATTCCACATCCTGGCGTGGCTGTATCCCACGGAGTAAGAAGTGCTTCGTACCGCAAAAAGCGTCTAATCTGTACATTTTTGCAATCACGTCTCGTCGATGCTTCGGATCAGATCAATCTGTCACTGAGGAGAGTCACGAAGCTCAACCGAATAAGAGGAACGAAGGTCACAAAATAAAAAGACAGTGCTTCGGGCGAACCTACCCGGAGCACTGCCTTTAACTATTCAGTTGCGCTTAAGCCTGTCTCATGAGCGACGGCGCACAGCTGCAATTAGCGCAGCACCAGTGACAACGAGCAATCCCGCAGTCAGGCCGATCGGCAGGACCGACGCACCCGTACGTGGCAGGAAGCCACCGTCGTTCGAAGCTGTGCCGTTCGAACCATTCGAGCCGCTGTCACTTGAACCGCCCGAGGTGTTGTTCGCACCGCTGTCCGAACCGCCCTCGTTGACATCGGCAGGGGCTTCAGTCTGCTTGTCATCAGGCTTACCAGTGTCGTCAGTGTCGGACTCACCAGGCTTGGCCGGGTCGTTTGGTTCCTGCGACGGATCCTTACCTGGCTCCTCACCAGGCTGCTCTTCCGAAGGTGCTTGAGTTGACCCCTCACCAGGTTCTTCACCCGACTGCTCCTCACCCGGCTCTTCCGAAGGCGCCTGAGTTGGTTCCTCACCGGGCTCCTGCGAAGGTTGTTCACCTGGTTGCTCCGTAGGCTTTGGTGCAGGTTCCTGCGTTGGTTCGTCAGAAGGGGCCGGTGCTGGCTCCTGCGAAGGCTGTTCAGACGGCTCCTGCGACGGCTGATCGCCGGGCTTTTCACCTGGTTGCTCGCCTGGCTCCTCACTCGGCTGTGCGCTTGGCGCCTCGCTTGGCTTTTCACCGGGCTCCTCACTCGGAGGAGTCGAACCGTCACCGTCATCACCAGCTGACTTGTGGTCCACGACGAACGTGAGCCGTTGCGTCTTAGCTGTCGCGTCACCACCGGCGCTTCGCGCACCACCTGTGGCCTGCTTTGCGCGCGCCGTCACATCGATCGTGTACGTTCCAGGCTTGGTGAACGCCCATGCGGTGTGCATGTGTGTGCCAGGTGGGAGTGGAATGTCAGAAGCCTTGTCGCTCGACGCGTACATGGTCTGAATGGCACCCAGGGTCTCTGTGTAGGCAAACCACTTGCCACCCTTAGGAGCGCTCACTGGTGTGAGAGTCATCGTCGCACCATCGGGATACTTCGTGCGGTCCAGAGTTTCGCTTGAGAAACCTGGCCACACACGACCTGGCTGTTGAGCCTGCGGAAGAATGTAGAGCTCGGCGCCTTTAGGACCAAGGACGTCGTAGCTTGGGTTAGCGAGCACGTCGCCTTCACGCTTAACTTTCGCAAGCTTCGTCACTTCCAAGGTCGTTGAGTCGATCGTACGGTTCACGGACTCCGTGGCGTGCTGGCGCGAATCGTCACCAAGCGCTACCGAAAGTTCGCCATTGACGTCCATGGCGCGCAAGTCCACATGCCCGTTGTTGATAGTGACAGGCGTATTCAGGAGACTTTCGTCAGAACCGTCGTTTCCGTCATCCGGGTTGGGCGTTTCGTTGCCCTCTCCTGGGTCCGGGGTGGTGGTAGCTCCGCCGTCAGAGAACTGGGTCTGGACAGGTTTGCCCGTGCCACTGACTTGTCCAAGGTCAATAGTTTCCGTATTGCCAATGGTGGCGCGTGGCTGCGGCTCCAATGTCAGCCGGAGCGTGTACTGATCTCCCTTGCAGTATTCGCGATCTACCTGGAGACTGCGACGCCCAGGACCACTTACGACATCCACCGAACAGGTCGGTTCGTCGAAGCCTTTTTCGTAAAAGCCACCGGTCACGTTGTAGATGAGCGAGTCATCTGCGGGCTTCGTGTCGATTGTGACCAGATTGCCGTCACCTTGCGTGTGCGCGTTGACGGACACGTCACGCGAGCTGACCTGCACTTCGCCAGTAGAGAAGTCACCGGCGGGTGCGTCGGGGGTTTCCTTGGGGAACTGCCCTGCGTTCTGTGTGGTCACTGCTTTTTGCCCGGTGCTTGATGTTAGAGGCGCACTGATCCAGCGTGCTGCCCCCTTGGTGGGCACAAAGACGGCCTGGAATGCCGAGGTGTTGGACCCGATCATTTCGCTCCACGTTGCCTTGCCACCTTTGACGGGGATTTCGGCGAGGTGGTAGCCGTCGATGTAGAACACAACCGTACCTTCAGCGGCGTCGTTACCGGCGTTGAAGGTGAGGTCGGTGAGGTTCTTGTCGCCGTCTTTTTCGCTACCGGCGTGTGGGGCGATGGTGAAGCTCGGAGCGGAAGGACCGGTGACGCCTGCGGCTTTGTCGTAGGCGGTCTTAACGTCGCCGAGTTTTTCGTCAGCAGGGTTCGTACCGCCCACGCGCCACACAAGCGTGGTTGGTTTCGAGGCGGTGAAGGCACCGGCAGTCGTCCGCGCACTTGCGTCGAAAGTGACTTCGTAGCGGCCCGGCTTGGTGAAGGTCGTGATGTTGTGGGTGTGCGTACCCGGGTCGAGCCACACGGTACGTGAAACCTTGTCGTGGGAGGAGAACAAGCGAGTGACGGGCAGGTTGCCGAACGTCGAGTAGTTAAACATGTTCATCTCGCCGGGGCCGTTGAAGCCTACGAGTTCCAGGGCAAAGTTCTTGTCACGGAACTTTTCAATAGGAACGCCGGTGTCAGCGCCAAAGCCTGACCAGATGGGGCTGTTACCGGGCCCGGGGACCTGTGGCGCCATGTAGAGAAGCTGGCCGTTCTTGCCAAGGAAGCCGAGGCGGTGGTCGTCTGTGACCGGGAAGATGTAGTTCTGGCTACCGTCGTCGTTGTAGCCACGGCCGACCCAGTTGGAGGTCTTGTCCAGCGGAGCTGTTTTCCCGTTGGACTGTGAGTTGATGTCGAATGTGTTCGTCGCTTTGTTCCAAAAAACTTTGGGCGCGTCAATGTGTGCCTTCGTCTCGACGCTGCGATCGTCATCTGGCCCCGCGAAGGCAGGAACAGCGGCGAACGAAAAAGCAGTGATCGCAACAGCCGCGAGCGAGGCACAGGCTGCACGAAGTGCGCGCATGAACCCCTCCTTTAGTGGTAAGAACTCTCACTGACAAGAGCCAGCGAAATAACATTATCTTGACACAAGGATCCTTGCCACATAAATAAGTACCCACGAATGCTATGCAGGGTTGCTTATACGCCGTGCTGAGCAGATCGGCAGGTGAGTGAAACGCACCAAAATTTCACTCAAAAGTACCTGCCGTTCACCCTCGTTATATACGTTCAAACCAGGAGAACTCCCAGACGTGAGCAGCGAGGAGCACGCATGGATATGCTTAGTGAACCGATCATGATCGGTGTCGCCGCTGTTGTGGCGATTGTTCTGCTCATGCTGGCTGTGAAAGCGTTCCGCTCTACAAGCAGGGATGACGCGGAAGTTCGCGAGTTGGAATCGGTGGCCGTCCAGGGAACGAACAAGGGGAAATCCGGCGTGCTCGCGTCTTGCACCAAAGCCGTATTGCCCGCGGGCTTTCGGAACCAGCCTCTCCAGAGCTTGAGCCCTACGGTGTGACCGCTCAGTTCTCAAGAATGTCCACGTGGGCATGGTAGTTCCTGTTGTGAAGTACCTGCCACAGGACCGCTCGAAGTTTATGATCGAAGTTCCCTTTAACCAGTAAGATCCCTTTCAATAGCGTGTGTGAGGTCAGGAGCATTCATGACAAACGTGAGCGATTTCCAAGCAGTCTCCGCTCGGTACTCCCGTGAGTGGCCGACTGAGTTTCTGCGCCTGGTAGCAGACGGGATGCTGGACGTGTCAGCTGATGAGCACGCCATTCCGTTGCTGCACTTCAGCACCAACTATGAGCTGCTCGATCCCACCCAGATTGCCAAACGACTTGACATGATGGCCGAGCCGGATGACTACCGCCACATTGACCCGGACCTGGGGCTCTTGCCTTTCGCCATGGAACCCGGGGGCAATCTGTGCTGTTTTCTTACTCAGCAGGCACACGGCGACTCCGCTCCTGTGGTTGTGCTGATCAACGACGAAGATGAAGACGAATACCTCGCCGACGATCTTGCGGGATTCATTTTCTCTGACATGGTCACATCCGCCAGCGATTTCTATGATGATGACCCCGTGGGCGAAGGCAACCCTGCGGAGAACGCGCAGGCATGGCTAGCGAAGTACCGGCAATACATGAAGCCTGAACAGGTGAGCGCACTAGAAGACCTGTTCGCGAACCCGGTTGAGGAACGCGATGACGATTCGCTGGGCTTTATCAGCTATGAGGACGCAGAAGAGCTGATCGCACGCGTCCTGGGCGGTGGCGCTCGTGACGAAGAACTAGTGCTGTGGGAGCGCGACATTTAACCACGTGAACACATCACGTGCGGTGATGGAGACGGAGACAGCAGTTTTCTCAAACATGATTAACCGTAAAGTAGTGCAGGCTTCAGACCTGCACCTTAAGTGGAAAGCCTGATTAGGGGAATACGTGGCTCTTACATCGCTGACTGTACTGCAGGCAAATAAGCAGTCGGACAAGAAAGCATTCCTGCGGATTGTTCCTGAAGGTGAAGACCCCTTCGTTCTTCCCCACGAGGACGCTTTTCGGGCAGTTCAGTTACCCAAGGGTCTGGTGGTGGGGCCGCTCTTGGCGATCAGCTTGGGTATTGTTGCGCTCGTTGTGGTGCTGAGTTGGGATGGCATTTCACAAAGTTTCGGTGATGATTCTTTGACCGTGACACAGAGGGTTCTGCCTCTGCTCCCTGTGGTTTTGGCCGTGGTGGTGACGGCGTTGTTGACGGTACTGGTCCTTGTGAGGAAGCCATCGGACCAGGCCAGCAAGAAGAACTTCTTTGAGGTGTATAGGACTGCCGGACCTAGTATTCAGCCTGTTCCGGCTCGAGCGGTGAAGGTGTGGACCAATGTGGCGGAAGGTTCACTGCTCATTTATGCGGTGTTGCTTCAGTTGCCGGGTGGGCAGTTATTGGTGCGACACACTACGGGTGGGGCTCAGCCATTCGAGGCTCCCACACAAGATGCCACGTTTTACGTGTGGGAACTGCCCGACGGTTGGAAAGTTGTGCAAGTAGCCAAACGCACGGCGTAGCGGCCAAACCAACCCAGACCGTGCGCCTAGCCCTTCTACCCGCTACGCCACATCCGACCAGCGGGGAGCGAAGCGCTCCATCTGTTCCATAACCAAAATGACGGCCCCGGTGCGTTTTTCGATCGGATAGCCGTACTTGCGCAGGAGAGTTTTGATTGAGCGACGCAGCTTAGCCCGCACGTCATCGCGCACAGTCCAGTCGGTTTTCGCATCACGGCGCAGGGTTGCCACCAGGTCGCGGGCAATCTGGGCGAGGAGGGGGCCGGCTACGGGCCCGCCACATATGACCTGGAACTCTGCGACGAAGGGTGGCATCCGCTGCTGCCGGCGCCGGCAGCCCAGAGCTCCGATGTGGCCTGGGAACTCGTCCGGGAGGCGGGCACGGCACCTGCGTCCGTGGTTGCTCCGAACGGCAGGGCTTCTGTGCCAACGGACTGGTCCGCTGCCGCCGAGGTCACGGTGAGCGCCCCCGTGCTGGTGTGCGCGGGCCGTCCCGCCGGTTGTGGGGTCACGGCCGCCCGTGTGGAGACCCCGGGACCGGTCCCGAGCAGAGCCGCGACGTCGCCGTAGGAGACCAGCCGCCCGGGCGGCACCAGCTCCACTGTGCGCAGCACCAACTCGGTGAGGGTCTCGTCCATGGGTCGACGCTACCGCTGTCGCCAGACGCTACCCCTGTCTGCAGGCACTGCCGCTGTGTGTAAAGCCCGCCGGTATGCGGGCGGGGTCTGAAGCGGACGGTAGCTTCTGGAGCCAACGGCAACGTCAGCGAGTCGGAGCATCAGGAGTACGCGCAGCGAGGATCTTCACCAAGGCGTGAGTGCCGACCGAGATGGCCGGGACCAGCAGGACGGCGGTGAGCATCCAGATTCCCAGGCTCACGAGCATCTCGGAGGCTTCGGCCTGCACCCCCGTCGCCCATGTCAAGACGAGCACCACGGCCACGACTGCTGCCAGTAGAGCGATCCAGCGCCAGGGTGAGGGCGACACCCTGCGCAGCTCGCGCAGCAACTTCGTCTGCCACCAACTGGCAATCGCCAGCAGCACCAGACACAGCACCAGCATCGTGCCGAACGCGACCCGGACCGCGAGGACCCTGTCGCCCGGCCACGGCATGGTCAGCGCGGCGAGCACCAGCCCCATTAGCAGGCAACCCAGGTACAGGATTATCCAGAGTAACGGAACCTGCTGCTCAGATGTCCATCGAGGGTTTGCGTAGTTGGTCACTGGCCCATTATGTCACGCCCTGAGTCCAGGCTCCTGAACCTGTCGGGTGGTACCGTTTCTGGAATGGTTCGTGGAGGAGAAGGGCAACCTTGAGGACGCCGAGACTGCAGTGCGGGGCGTCCACTCATCGACGAGTGCCATCCAGTTCAATGTTGCGGCCGACACCAATCTTGCTGCCGTGAACGCCGTCTGTTCAAGGACGACGCCCGCATCTTACGCACCGACAGACTCGCCACCGCAGAAGCATTCTTCAACCGCCGCGGCCCTCTAGCCCTGGTCATTGGCCGATTCGTTCCCATCGTGCGCACCTACGTGCCCGTCGCAGCCGGCACCGCCCAGATGCCATACCGCAACTTTGTCATCTGGAATGTAGGCGGGGCCCTCGCATGGGTGGGTTCAATGGTGCTGATCGGCGCCCTCCTTGGCCACATCCCAGGCATCACTCACTCGATCGACGGGATCATTCTCCTCATCCTCGGAATCTCCATGCTCCCCGTAGCAATCAGCGCCACCACCTCATACATCAAGAAGCGACGCGCCACATAACGCTCCCCGCCCACCATCCGCAGAATCTATACACTTTCCGTATGAACACGCTTCCCCATCGTTCTGTTGTGCTGACTATTGCCTTCTGCGCCCTGTTCGCACTTTTCACACCAGCCATTGCTGCAACGCCTGCCCACGCTGCAACACCTCGGCAGGCCACCAGCCAGATCAACGCCGCGGCAAAGAAACACGCAAAGAAGTTAGGCAAAGCAACCGGCAGCATCCGCTGCGGCCTCCCCCGAGGTGGTTGCTACCGCGCCTTTAAGAACGGCTCCATCCATTGGTCACCTAAGACCGGCGCCCACCCCACGTGGGGCGGGATCCGAAACGAGTGGAAACGTACCGGCTGGGAACGCGGCAAACTCGGCTACCCAGTGTCCAGCGAGCGCTGCGGCCTACGTGGCGGCGGGTGCTACCAGAAGTTCCAATACGGCTCCGTCCACTGGTCACCAAAGACCGGCGCCCACGCCACGTGGGGTGCGATCCGCTGGATCTGGCAGAACAACAACTGGGAACGCGGCAAATACGGCTACCCCACCGGTAGCGCGTGGATCGGCAACGACGGGAAACTCCGCCAAAAGTTCCAACACGGAACCATCACCACTGGCGTGCTCGCATACGGCCTCCCACACGGAATCAAACCCAAAGGCGGCCGGCAGCTCGTCGTCGCACACACCTCGGCCCGATCTTCCACAACCGGCACCGTGGAACTGTGGGAACTCCGCAACGACGAACGCTGGCACCGCACACACACCTTCAAAGACGCCCGGTTCGGGTACAAGGGGCTGGCGACCGCCTCGGGCAAACGCGAAGGCGACGGCAAGACGCCCATGGGGCAATACCGCATCCCCTTCACCTTTGGAACCAAAGCAAAACCCAAGGGCACCAAGATCGAATACCGCCGCGCCGACCGCAACGACCAGTGGTGTGCACGGTCTGGCTCGCGCCACTACAACACCTGGATGAGCGCGCCTAACCGTAGTTGCCCCGCAAAGCACGCCGAGGTGTTCTCCAAAATCCCGCAGTACAGTCACGTGGCCGTGGTGGACTACAACTCGGCGAGGAAGGCGGGGCGCGGTTCGGCGATCTTCGTTCACAAGCACGGGAAAGGTTCGACCGCCGGGTGCGTATCCGTGACCGAGAAGCAGATGGTCACGCTGGTTACCTGGTTGCGGCCGCAGTACAACCCGCGGATTGTAATCGCTCCCCGGGGTGAACTGAAGAACCAGTAGGGGCTGCGGGGGCTGTACATCGAGCACTAGACGATCCAGCTCGAACACCCCGGGCACCGTCGTGTGCGGCACACAGGTGCTCGGTGGCTGACCCGTCACCGAGTCAGGGCGGAGATGGTGACCGAGACGATCATCGCGAGCACGAGTGAGTTGAACCCGAAGGCGACGATGACATTGGTGCGCATCTGCTTCCAGGCAGCCTTCGTGCGGATCTCTGCTGAAAGGCCGGCGGCCATGGTCGAGGCGAGCACTGCCAGGGTGAGATAGTCGTCGAAATCCTCGGGCGGTTCGCCGTGGAAGCGGATGTGGCGCTTCTCGGCATCGGGCAAGTTGAGGTGCATGTAAGCAGCGGCGAAGGCAAAGATCATGAACACCCAGGCGGCGGCAACGGCGTGGACACCGAGTGCGAGGTACAGCGGCGACTGGCGCACCATCTCAGTCTGGGCGAGCACAACGGTCAGGAAAATGGCGAAGGCGGCAGCGGTGACGGCGAAGTTCGTCGCACCAGTGAACCCGAACGCCCGCGCCCACCAGCGCTTCTGCGTCCGGACTTCGCGACGCACCTGGCCGATGAGCGCCGATCCGCTTAGGGGCTTGTAGCACCGCATCGTCCACGAGACGTAGATGATAACGAAAAGGTTCCAGAAGAGCAGATAGAAGAGGACGAGGAGCTCTGTCCGCAGCGATCTGCCCGGCGGGTCCGGGCGCAACAGGTAGACCCAGGCCGTTTCGATCAGCACGCTCAGGAGGATCGCCGAAACGGTCGAAACGAAGTAGCGGACGGCATCGGTCGCACTCTTCAACGGCTTATCCTCACTCGCATCGCAGATTCGGTGCTGAGAACAGTGTAGCAAGGTAGGAGCGCTGCGCCGGGCAACAGCAGACCTCTATAGAGGCCGGTGCGCACCACGGTGAAGAGACCTCGGTCTCATCCGGAGCGACTAGAGTACTTCCGTCGACATCAGGCGTCGGCGCAGGAAGGAGGACCATGGGCCTGGTCAAGTTCTACGGGCAGCAGTTCGTCATCGCCGTGCTGATGCTCCTGCTCTTCGCGGCCCTGGCCACCGGTGTGGCCACGCCCGTGCCGGAGCTCGCCGGGAGGGTGGCCGCCGCCGGCCCCCTCGACCTGAGCAGAACCCGCGGATTGTGATCGCACCCCGAGGTGAGTTGAAGAAGCAGTAGAGGTGTGGGTGCGGGCTGAACCCAGTTACCCACCACAACTCGAATGGACTTGCCCCTGAAAGTTGGACTGGTTTTATTTTAGGCGGTTAGGGCTTGAAGGGTTTGGTTTCGGTATTGCATGGGTGTTTGGCCTTTGAGTCTTTCTTGTAGTCGTTGGTTGTTGTACCAGTTGATGTACTCATCGATTGCGTTGGTGAACTCTTTGATGTTGTTGAAGGTTTCGCCGTGGTACATCTCTGTTTTCAGGTGGCTAAAGAAGTTCTCTATTACGGCGTTGTCGTAGCAGTTGCCCTTGCGAGACATCGATACTTTGCCCTCGTGTTTTTCGACCAAGGTGCGCCAGGCTATGTGCTGGAACTGGAATCCTTGATCGGTATGTATGATCCATCCAGGTTCCGGGGCCTGGGCCGTGATCGATTCTTTCAGCGATGACACGGCAAATGTTGTCGCTGCTGAGGTTGACACGGTGTGGGAGATGATTGTGCGGTCGAACAGGTCCATGACCGGGCACAAGTACACTTTGCGGCCGGTAATGTTGAACTCGGTGATATCACTGACCCAGGCGGTATTGGGTTTATCCCGGGTGAAGTTGCGATCAAGGATGTTTGGGGCGATACGGCTGACCGTGCCCGCGTAGGAGACATACGATCGACGGCGCCTGATCTTGGCTTTCAGCCCCATCTGGTCCATGAGTTTGTATACCAGCTTGTGATTGACTACCCAGCCTTTGTTGCGCAGGTCGCGCCACACGCGGCGGTACCCGTAACGGTGCTTGTTGGACTCGAAGCTGTGCCGAATCGCGGTCTTAAGGACTGCGTGTTTATCAGGGCTCGTGAGACGTTTCTGGTGGTAGAAAAATGTCGATCTGGCCATACCGGCAACAGACAAAAGGTCGCTTAAACGGTGGTCAGACTTAAGGGCGACGATCGCCTGGACCTTTAGGCGTGTCCCTGATCCCTTAAGTCCCGCAATTTTTTTAGATACGCATTCTCCGCCCGCAACAGTTCGTTTTCACGCCGTAGCGCGTCTTCTTCAGTAAGCACCTTCGGCTTGCCTGACTTTCTTGGTCGGCCTTTGGGCCTAGGTTTTAACGCTTCATCGCCGCCCTTACGCCACTTCACTGCCCAATCTTTAACCTGCTGATCAGACCACAAACCAAACTCACGAGCGATATCCAGCTGGGCCTCTCCAGCGAGATAACGCTCAACGACTGCTTTTTTAACCTCGAAGGAGTATTCCTGCTTTCTACGTTTCCTCACAAGACATAGCCTGCCACGCAACTTAAACCGTTGGTACAAGTTCTTAGCAGGACCATGACGAACCCCGACACGATTAGCCGCAGCACCGTAGCTAAAACCCTGCTCAAACAAGGCCACCAACTCTTCCCGCTGACTCGCAGTCAACGTACTATCTGCACGCATAGAAATACTCCTCACTAGTAAACAACTGATCCTCGTCAGTCCAACTAATGGGGAGCAGTCCAATCGAGCTGTGTTGGGTAAACGGTTTGTGTGCGTGTGGCGGGGTGGCATCTGCAGGGTGAAAGTGCGGCTGGTTTTCGCTCGCTTTGCGCCGTTTCGCCTGCGGTGGGGGTGCCTGCGGGAGACTCGGGTCATCCCGGACAAGCCCCAATAACACGCAAAACCTCGCACCCCCAACCAATAAAGCAACTTCTGTCCGGCAACATGGATAGTTTCTTGTGTCGGACAAAAGTTACCGTCTGGACCCTCTAGAAATCGGGATTTGTGAGCCCCATCACGTGCTAGCATTAACCGTTCCTAATGCGTAAATGCGCGTCCAACACCAGTGAGGAGTGCTCATGGCAGACACAAAGTCCACGAGCGGTCTCGTTGAAAACCGCACCATTGACTGGGTCCCCCCAAATGAGCGGCACGGAACCCCGTTTTCGCAGTTCACCCTGTGGTTTGGGTCGAACACGCAGATCACCGCAATCGTCGACGGCGCGCTCGCGATCGCCGTCTTCAAGTCCGACGCCCTGTGGGCCATCATTGCCTTATTAATAGGGAACATCCTGGGTGGAACCATCATGGCGTTGCACTCGGCGCAGGGTCCCACGCTGGGCTTGCCGCAGATGATTTCGTCACGCGCGCAGTTCGGTGTGATCGGTGCGATCTTCCCGCTGGTGTTGGTTGTGCTCATGTACATCGGCTTCGCATCCACGGGTGCGGTGCTGTCTGGCCAGGCAGTCAACGGCATCTTGGGTATCACCGCTAAAGAATTCAGCTGGGTGGGTATCGTCATCTTCGGTGTGCTCACCGCGATCATTGCCTTGCTCGGGTACAAGTACATCCACTTGCTGGGCCGCATTTCTTCGGTCACCGGCTTGTTGGGCTTCCTGTACCTCACAGTGATCGTGCTGGTGACAGTCGACATTCCAGCTGTCCTCGCCAACAACCAGTTCAGCGCACCAGTGTTCTTGAGCGTGGTTGCGCTGTCAGCCGGATGGCAGCTCACCTACGGCCCATATGTCGCTGACTACTCCCGCTACCTGCCAGAAAACACTCCCCGCCGAGCCACCTTCTGGTTCACCTTTGGTGGTTCGGTCATTGGTTCGCAGTGGTCCATGACCCTAGGCGTCCTCATTGCGGCAACGGCGTTGTCGCAGGGTGGCGAGGCGTTCCTGGACAACCAAGTTGGCTTCATCGGTGACCTGGCCGGCGGTGGCGTGCTAGCTCTCCTCATCTTCATTGTGATCCTCCTGGGTAAGCTCACGGTCAACACCCTGAATGCGTATGGCGCATTCATGTGTGTGCTAACTATCGTCACGTCGTTCCGCAACCGAGTGAGCGTCACCAAGGTCGCCCGCGCGATCTTCGTGGTCACCATTGTTGCGCTCACCATCGTGGTCGCCCTGCTTGCGTCCGCTGACTTCCTGGCCAACTTCAAGAACTTTGTTCTGGCGCTGCTCATGGTGTTCACGCCATGGAGCGTGGTGAACCTGGTGGACTACTACTTTGTATCTAAGGACCGTTTCGATATTCCCGCGTTGTATGACCGCCGAGGTCGTTACGGGGATTGGAACGTCGGCGCCTTGGTTGCGTACGTAGTGGGTGTTGCGGTGCAGATTCCGTTTATGGATCAGACGATCTACACGGGCCCTTTGGTGGAGGTGCTCGGCGGTGCCGATGTCTCCTGGATTATTGGCATCATCGTCACCACGGCGATCTATTACCCCTGGGCCATGAAGACCAACGTGGCACCTGCGCACACGATCTACCCAAAGGCAGACTGACCCCGGAAGTTAGCTACCGCCTCGGGTGACCTACCCGGAATGAAACCACCACCTCGGGAAGGGTAGCCAAGTCCAGACAGCGCAAAGCGAGCAAAACGGCGCAATATAACGCGCAGTTTCGCTCGCTTTGCGCCGTTTCAGCCTCGCTTATGTAACGAAAGCGTAACAACAGTGCGTTCGTCGTGTTCCGCCTCACACTGGGCCAAAGCCCAACTGCAACCGCGTGAAAATCGGGCAATGAAGCGGATTCGCGGTGCCAAACTCTAGGCGATCGTTAAGATTGGGAGCGGTGCCCGAAGCCGGATCAACCCTTCGGCCGTAAATCTACCCTCGCACCGATTTTATGAGTCATCATTTATTTGCAACCGCGGCAAACGCGGCTCCGTTTGGTTCGGAAAACCTACTCTCGATTGACGTTCTCGCTGAGTCTGCAGCTGCAGCTGAAAAGTCGGGCATTGACCAGTTCCTCGACAAGGTCTTCGCCCCATTTGCTCAAGTTCTTTCAGACATCGTGTTCTTCGCGCTACCGCTCCCCGGTGGTGCTGAACTCCCCTTGATTGTTGTGTGGCTGATGGCCGCAGCTATCTTCCTCACCGTGTACCTGCGCTTCCAGCCCATTACCGGTTTGACGCACTCGCTTGAAGTAATCCGCGGAAAGCTGACGCGTAAGACTGACCCGGGTGAGGTTTCATCTTTCCAGGCTTTGGCAACTGAGCTGTCTGGAACCGTGGGACTCGGAAATATCGCCGGTGTGGCTGTCGCTATTTCCGTCGGTGGACCGGGTGCAGCCCTGTGGATCATTTTGTTTGGTCTTCTAGCCATGAGCGTGAAGATGGCTGAAGCCACACTGGGTGTGAAGTACCGCGTGGTTCGTGAAGACGGAACCACGGCCGGTGGTCCCATGTACTACCTCAAGGCCGGTCTTGCGGAAATCGGTCGCCCAAAACTGGGTAAATTCCTTTCGACGTTCTACGCAATCGCCGCTCTGATTGGTGTGTTCGGTGCAGGTAACCTGTTCCAGGCCAACCAGGGTGCTGCGGTTCTGGTCAACGCTACCGGTGGTGAGTCCAGCTGGTTTGCTGACAAGCTGTGGCTCATCGGTGTGATCATGGCTGTTCTGGCTGGTCTTGTGATCATCGGTGGAATTAAGAAGATTGCTGACTACACCTCGGCTATTACTCCGCTCATGGCGATTCTGTACATGATCGGAACCATCGCTGTGATCCTGGTGAACATCACCAGCGTGCCCACGGCTTTCGTTGAGATGTTCTCTGGCGCGTTCACGGGTCACGGTGTTGCCGGTGGTTTTGTTGGTGTGGCCATCATTGGTATCCAGCGTGCGTTATTCTCGAACGCTGCCGGTGTTGGTTCCGCTGGTATGGCCCACTCGGCGGTGAAGACTTCGCGTCCGGCGACCGAAGGTTACACGGCTATGTGGGAGCCTCTGGTTGACTCGGTGATCGTGTGTACGCTGACTGCGCTGGCCATCATTACCACTGGCCTGTACAAGCAGGAGAATGACGGTTCGGACGCTGCCGGTGTTGAGTTGACCTCGAGCGCTTTCAGCACTGTTGCTAGCTGGTTCCCGGTTCTGCTCACCATTTGCGTGGTTCTGTTCGCGTTCTCGACTGTTCTGTCGTACTCCTACTACGGCCAGAAGGCGACTGACTTCTTGACTGGTGGTAGTGAAGTTGCTCAGCGCGTATTCCAGGTTGTGTGGATTCTGGCGATCATTGTTGGTGCGTCGATTGGACTGGAGAGCGTTGTGATGTTCTCCGACGCCATGTTCTTCCTGATGAGCGTGCCTAACCTGCTGGGTATCTACTTCCTTGCGAAGGTTCTGCGCCAGGAGATTCTGCACCACAAGGTTCGTGCTGACACCGGCACGCTGCCTGAGATTCCTGAGGATCTGCAGGTGGGTCTTCGCGACCACGAGCCCACGCAGGAACAGGTTTCCTCGGAGGCTAAGCGCATTGCCAAGAAGGAAGCCCGTGAGGACGCCGTGCGTCAGGCCTTCCATGAAAAGACTGAGGAACGCGCCCGAGGTCGTCGCATGTGGAAGCGCGGTCGCAAGGACTGACCGTGTGGCTGAGTTTCGATAACTCGCCAATTCGCATGGCTGTGTGCAGCTAACCGCGCGACCAAACAGCGCGGCCAAGCAGCGCAAAGTGAGCGGTACGGCGCAATATAATGCGCCGTACCGCTCGTTTTGCGCCATGTGGACGTCCAGCATTTCGGACACTTACAGTGTGGCTCCCGTCGCATTTTCAGCGAAAACCGGAGACGATTGAACAAACTCCATGTGGTTTGCTCGGGTGCGTGAGCACAACCGGCACAACCAGAGAACAGCAGAAAGGTTCATCATGTCCTTTACACGTCACGACCCTTCGCGTGTGATCCGCGCGCCTCGTGGTTCTGAAATCACTGCTAAGAACTGGCAGACCGAAGCCGCTAAGCGCATGCTCATGAACAACCTGGACCCAGAGGTTGCTGAACGCCCTGAAGACCTGGTGGTTTACGGTGGCACCGGCCGCGCCGCCCGCAGCTGGGAGGCCTACGACCAGATCGTGTCCACTCTGGACGACCTGGAAGCAGACGAAACTCTGCTCATCCAGTCGGGTAAGCCTGTTGGTGTTCTCAAGACTCACGAATGGGCGCCTCGCGTGCTGATCGCTAACTCGAACCTGGTGGGTGACTGGGCTAACTGGGAGCACTTCCGCAAGCTCGAAGCTGAAGGTCTCATGATGTACGGCCAGATGACGGCCGGTTCCTGGATCTACATCGCAACCCAGGGAATCTTGCAGGGAACCTACGAAACCTTCGCCGCAATCGCTCGCAAGCGTTTCGACGGCACTCTGGCTGGAACCCTGACTGTAACCGCCGGTTGTGGTGGTATGGGTGGTGCGCAGCCACTGGCTGTCACGCTCAACGGCGGTGCCTGCCTCATCATTGACGTTGAGAAGGAGCGCCTGGAACGCCGTAAGGGCAAGCGTTACCTGGACGAAGTTGTGACCGACCTGGACGAAGCGCTCAAGCTGGTCATTGACGCGAAGAAGGAACGCAAGCCACTGTCCGTGGGTCTGGTTGGCAACGCAGCTGATGTTCTGCCTGCCTTGCTGGACCGTCCCGAGGCGGCAGAAGTTGACATCGTCACTGACCAGACCTCGGCTCACGACCCACTGTCCTACCTGCCCGTTGGCGTGTCCGTTGACGACTGGCAGACCGAAGCAGAAGACGACCCAGAGAAGTTCACTCTGCGTGCAGAAGAGTCCATGGCTAAGCACGTGCGCGCCATGGTCGAGTTCCAGGACCGCGGTGCTGAAGTATTCGACTACGGTAACTCGATCCGTGACGAAGCCCGCAAGGCTGGCTACGACCGCGCGTTTGAGTTCCCAGGCTTCGTTCCTGCCTACATCCGCCCACTGTTCTGTGAAGGTCTTGGACCATTCCGCTGGGTAGCCCTGTCTGGTGACCCTAAGGACATCGAAGTCACCGACAAGGCGCTGAAGGAACTGTTCCCTGAGAACGAATCTCTGCACCGCTGGTTGGACGCGGCTGCTGAGTACGTGGAGTTCGAGGGTCTGCCTGCACGTATCTGCTGGTTGGGCTACCGCGAACGCGAAAAGGCTGGTCTGCTCTTCAACAAGCTGGTTGCTGAAGGCAAGGTTTCGGCACCTATCGTCATTGGTCGTGACCACCTCGACTCCGGTTCGGTTGCATCGCCTTACCGTGAAACTGAAGGCATGCTCGACGGCACCGACGCCGTGGCTGACTGGCCACTGCTCAACGCTCTGGTGAACACCTCGTCCGGTGCTAGCTGGGTGTCCCTGCACCACGGTGGTGGTGTGGGTATGGGTCGTTCGATCCACGCCGGTCAGGTGTCGGTTGCTGACGGAACTGAGTTGGCGGCTGAGAAGCTTCAGCGCCTGCTCACCAACGACCCAGGTATGGGTGTTCTTCGCCACGTGGACGCTGGTTACGACCGCGCTGTTGAGGTTGCCGAAGAACGTGGTATCCGCGTCCCTGCAGTAGAAAAGTTGAACAAGCGAGCAGACTGAGGCATTCATGCTGATCATTACGAACATTTCGGAACTGGTCACCAACAACCCGGCCCCTAACGCAACCCCCGCTGACCCGCACAGCGACTTCCTGGGTGTCGTCACTGACGCCACCCTGGTCGTTGAGGAAGGCAAGGTTGCGTGGGCGGGTCCCACTTCGGGCCTGGAAGCGGGTCACCCGCAGGCCGCCGAGGTCGTTGCCACCCAGGCGCGGCAGGCACCTTCCGCGGTCACCGCGGAAGGGCAAGAAGACGGCCCGGCAGACAGTGATGGTCACCGCGTGATCGACGCGGCGGGCCGGGCGCTCATCCCAGGGTTTGTGGACTCCCACAACCACACGGTGTTCGCCGGTGACCGTTCCGAAGAGTTCGCGGCACGCATGGCGGGGGAGTCGTACTCCGCCGGTGGTATCGCCACAACGGTGAAGGCCACGCGCGCTGCAAGTGATGATGAGCTGGAAGCGAATCTGGTACGACTCATGCGTCAGGCCCAGCACTCGGGTACCACCACGTTCGAGGTGAAGTCGGGGTATGGGTTGGACGTTGAGTCGGAGCTCAAGGCGCTTGAGCTGGCTGCGCGTCACACGGATGAAGTGACGCTCATGGCGGCTCACGTGGTGCCTGCTGAGTTCAAGGATGATCCGGACGCTTACGTGGACCTGGTCATCAACGAAATGATCCCTAAGGCCACCACGCACGCCAAGTGGATCGACGTGTTCTGTGAAAAGGGCGCGTTCACAGAAGAACAGACCGCCCGCATTTTGCAGGCCGGTATTGAACACGGTTTGCGCCCGCGTTTGCACGCCAACCAGCTCACTGACGGTGGCGCCCTGCAGTTGGCGGCCAAGTTCAAGTGCGCGTCTGCTGACCACGCGACCTTCGCCAGCGACGCAGATCTGGCCGCGGCTGCCGAATCCGGCACAGTGCTGACCTTGTTGCCCAGCATCGAGTTCTCCACCCGCCAGCCCTACCCTGACGCCCGCCGGTACTTTGAGGCCGGCGTGACGGTTGCGATCGCCTCGGACTGCAACCCGGGAAGCGGGTTCTCAAGCTCCATCCCGTTCTGCCTGGCAATCGCGGTGCGCGACATGCACTTCACGGTGGACCAGGCGCTGTGGGCAGCCACTGAAGGCGGGGCAAAAGCCCTGGAACGTGAGGACGTTGGACACTTGCGCCCGGGCGCACGCGCCGACTTCTCAATCCTGGATGCCCCCAGCTACCGGTACCTGGTGTACCGCCCGGGCGTGCAACAGATCGGTGCGGTGTTCTGTGAAGGCGAATTGATCGCGTCCAACCCGCAACCGTACAGTGTTTCTGCATAAGTTTGCATGATGTAGTGCACCCCAACTGTCAGGAGTTTTGATGAACCCAATTGCGCTTGAACCCGATGAGCTAACGTTTGCGCAGGTGGTTGCCGTTGCGCGTGAGAACGCGCCGGTCGAATTGCCTGAGCACGTCCGCGAAGAGGTCGCAAAGACGCGCACCCACGTGGATGACCTGGCTCAGGCCCCTAAACCGGTTTACGGTGTGTCCACTGGGTTTGGTGCCTTGGCGCAGCGTCACATTCCGCACGATCTGCGCTCGCAGCTGCAGAAGTCGCTGATCCGTTCCCACGCCGCGGGTATGGGGGAGCCAGTGGAGCCCGAGGTGGTTCGCGCCTTGATGCTTCTGCGCGCCCGCACGCTGGCTACCGGGCGTACCGGTGTGAAGGTTGAAACGCTGGAAGCTTACGTGAACCTGCTCAACGCGGGCATCACCCCGTGGGTGTACGAGCACGGTTCGCTGGGTTGCTCAGGTGACTTGGCGCCGTTGTCCGCATGCGCTCTGGTGGTCATGGGCGAGGGTTATGTCCACGATCCTGAAGGCGGTTCGGAACCGGTTGAGGCGGGTCCTGTTCTTAAAGCAGCGGGCATCACGCCGGTTGAACTGGAAGAAAAAGAAGGCCTAGCGCTCATTAATGGTACGGACGGCATGCTGGGAATGCTCATCATGGCGTTGTATGACTTGGAGAAGCTGCTCACCACTGCTGACCTCACAGCCGCGATGAGTGTTGAGGGTCAGTACGGTACTGACCAGGTGTTCCGCGACGAACTGCACCACCCGTTGCGCCCGCACCCAGGGCAGACGGCCAGTGCGCGCAACATGCTAGACGCTTTGCGCGCTTCCCCAATTGTGAAGTCCCACTTCGATTCCACCCACTTGGTGCAGGATGCCTACTCCTTGCGGTGTTCGCCCCAGGTGACCGGTGCTGCCCGTGACGCCGCAGCCTTCGCGGCTCAGGTGGCTGCACGCGAAATCCGTGCAGCTGTTGACAACCCAGTGGTTTTGCCTAACGGGGAAGTGTCGTCTAACGGTAACTTCCACGGCGCCCCTATTGCGCACCAACTGGACTTCTTGTCCATTGTGGTGGCCGATGTCGCCTCAATTGCCGAACGTCGCACTGACCGTTTCATGGACCCTGCGCGTAACCAGGGACTCAACTCGTTCTTGGCCGATGACCCAGGCGTGGACTCCGGGCTCATGATCGCCCACTACACGCAGGCTGCCATGGTGGCTGAAACTAAGCGTTTGGCCACACCGGCCTCGGTTGATTCGATTCCGTCCTCAGCGATGCAGGAAGACCACGTATCGATGGGATGGGGAGCGGCCCGCAAACTGCGCACCGCGATTGAAAACCTCACCCGTGTGCTCGCGGTTGAACTGTACGCGGCAGCCCGTGCCATTGAGTTGCGTGAACCAGAACCGGGAGCTGTGACCGGTGCAGTGATCGCAGAACTCCGCAAAGACGTTCCAGGACCAGGCACTGACCGTTTCATGTCACCAGAGCTGGCTACAACGTACGAGTTTGTGCGTTCGGGCCGTGCCCTTGAAGTCGCAAGCGGGGTGCACCAGTTTGTGCATACGCTCACCGACACAGACGGAACTGTTCTTAACGGTTACGCACTGTAAATACTTAACGGCCCACTCCCACAGGGGTGGGCCGTCACCATTTATCCAGTCACCTTTTAACCACACATACATCCGCTTGATGCGCTGATAATTCGGAGGATCCATGTCAGACGTAGTTTCCCTTCTCAACGACATTTGCGATGTGGGGCGCGATCCGCGTGGCCCCGGATACATGCGACCCGGATTCAGTTCCACCGAACTCAACCTGCGCGAATGGTTCGTGGGCGAAGCGCAGGCGCGTGGCTTGGACATCGAAATTGACCGCAACGGGATCACGTGGGCGTGGGTGACCGCCCCGGGCGACAATGCTGTGGTGACCGGTTCGCACCTGGACTCTGTTCCAGGTGGAGGTGAGTTTGACGGGCCGCTGGGGGTCGCCTCGGCGTTGGCAGCCGTTGACCAACTGAAGGCGGACGGCCGGCTGGAACAGCTTAACCGCCCACTGGCGTTGGCAGTGTTCCCGGAAGAGGAAGGGTCCCGGTTTGGGGTCGCGTGCCTGGGGTCACGGTTGATCACTGGCGTGATCGAACCGGATCGTGCGTTGGGGCTCAAGGATGCTGAGGGGAAGACTTTCGCCGAGGTGGCTTCCGAGGTGGGTCTGAACCCGGACTCGGTGGGGCAGGATAAGGAACGGTTGTCAAGGATTGGTTCGTTCCTTGAGCTTCACGTGGAGCAGGGTGTGGGTCTGATTGATATTGGGCAGCCGGTGGCCATTGGGTCCTCGATTGTGGGGCACGGCCGTTGGAGGTTCACGTTCGCGGGCCAGGGTAACCACGCCGGAACAACACCGATGACCAAACGTGCTGACCCGGTTGTTGCTGGTTCACAGGTCATTGGTGCGATCCCAGCTGTGGTGGCCGGTGTGGATGGTAAGGCCGTGGCGACTGTGGGTCGGACCATTCTGCACCCAGGCGGTACCAATGTGATCGCGTCGAGCATGGATTTCTGGCTGGACATTCGCCACCCGGATGACGGCGTTGTGGGTGCAGTGTTGCGCGCAATCACGCAGCGGGCGCAAGAAGTTGGGCACGACTTGGGTGTCGAGGTGACGGTAAGCCAGGAGTCATATTCGGCGACAACGCACTTCAACAGCGCGTTCAACCAGCGTCTGCAGGGAGTGCTGCCGGAGGCGCCGATTCTGGATTCGGGTGCGGGGCACGACGCGGGAATCTTGGCAGGGTTTGTGCCGTCTGCCATGCTATTTGTGCGTAACCCTACGGGTGTTTCGCATGCGCCAGAAGAAGCCTGTGAAGAAGACGACCAACGTGCTGGTGTGAAGGCGCTGGCTGATGCGTTGGCGATGGAAGCAGGAGTGCAGGCGTGAAAACTCTGTGGTTTGAAAACCTGTATGTAGACGGCCAGGTGATCAACAGCGTGGCCGTGCTTGTTGCCGATGACGGGTCTGTGGCAGAGATGCGGGCTGGAGTGAGCGCGCCACCTGAGGCTGTTACCTACAGTGGTTTGGCACTGCCGGGTGCGAACAACGCACACTCGCACGCGTTTCACCGGCTGTTGCGCGGGCGTACCCACGCCGACGGCGGGACCTTTTGGACGTGGCGAAAAGTCATGTACCGGGCCGCCGAACAGCTCACGCCAGAAAACTACTACCTGCTGGCACGCGCGGTGTACGCGGAAATGCTCACGGCGGGGTACACCTCGGTAGCGGAATTCCACTACGTCCACCACCAGGTAGGCGGCACTCCTTACGGTGGCCACGACATGGAGCTGGCGTTGGCGCGTGCAGCCCGTGACGTGGGGATTCGCCTGGTGTTGCTGGACACGTGTTATCTGACCGGTGGCATTGGGCAGGAGCCCAACGAGCAGCAGGCGCGGTTTAGCGACGGTTCGATCGACGGTTACCTGGAACGTCACGCGGGGCTTGCGACCGCGTTGGCAGATGACCTGGGTGGCGCTTTTGGCGGGCATTCGACGGTTGGGTACTCCGGTTCAGAGGACCCGCTGGTGACGCTGGGTTCGGCGATTCACTCCGTGCGTGGTGTGGCTAAGCCTGATCTGCCCGCGTTTGCTGGGCTGGACGGGCCGTTGCACGCTCACTTGTCTGAACAGCCGGCAGAAAATGAAGCGTGCCTGGAGCACTACGGTGTGACTCCGACCCGTTTGTTGGCCGATGCTGGTGTTGTGACTGACCGGCTGTCAGCGGTGCACGCCACCCACTTGACGGATGAGGACATCAGGTTGTTGGGGGATGCGCGTTCCGCTGTGGTCATGTGCCCTACGACCGAGGCGGATCTGGCCGACGGTATTGGGCCGGCTTCAGCTTTGGCTGGGGCCAGTGCGGTGATTTCGCTGGGTTCAGATCAGCATGTGGTGCTTGATCCGCTGTTGGAACTCCGGGCTTTGGAGGCTGGTGAACGGCTGGGTAGTGGTGAGCGTGGGCGCTTCAGCCCCGCTGAACTGATTGCTGCACTGACTTCTGGTGGTGCGTATTCGATGCACATTCGCCCGGGGGTGGGTGCTGGTGAAACTCAGGTGGCTGATTTCGTTGTGGTGGACACGGAGTCGGTACGCACGGCTGGTTCGGTTGGCGAACAGGTGGTGTTGGCTGCGACTGCCACGGATGCGACTCACGTGATCGTGGGTGGGCGCGAGGTGGCAGCTCATGGTGAGCACGCGCAACTGGGTGACGTGGCGCAGTTGTATGGTGCTGCGTTGCGTGAGTTTGAGCTGGACTGATGTCTCAGGTTCCTGCGCTCAGGCGTGCCGTGGCGATTCTGCGTCATTTAGCGGCGTCGAACCGCCCCATTAGTGCAGGCGCAATTGCGCGGTCTGGGAATGTGCCCAGGTCTTCTGCATATGAGATTTTGAATGTGTTGGAAGAGCTGGGTCTGGTCACCAAGGTCGATGCGGGCTACTTGCTTGGACCCGGGGTTGCGGAGTTGGGGAGCGCGTATTTGCGGATCAACCCGTTGCAGCGCGTGGCGCAAAAGGACGTGCGTGCGCTGGCTGAGCGTGCGCGAGGGGTGGCGCAGCTGGCGGTGATCCGTGGGTGGGAGACCGTGTATGTGCTCAAAGAGCAGTCGGTTCATTCGATGGCGGTGATTACGGCGGCTGGTGTGCATATGCCAGCGTATTTGACTGCGACGGGCCGGGCCATCATGGCGACGATGGAAAAGCGGGATGTGTTAGCGGCGTTGTCGCGTGAGGTGGCGTTTGTGAACCGGACGGGGAAGGGGCCAAGGTCGGTTCATGATCTGATGGGCGAACTGACGCGGGTGCGTACGCAGGGCTACGCGATTGAAACCGGTGAGGTGACGCCAGGAGTGTGGACGGTAGCAGCGCCGGTTTATGACGCGGCTGGACGGGCCGTGGCAGCTGTGGGACTGACGCTGCCGGACAGCGACTATTCACAGGACCGGGTCAGTGAAGCAGCAACGATGTGTACCCGTGCGGCATCCAACGTCACGCAACTCATTGGCGGGGGTTTGAAGACGTAGAGGCGGGAGTTTTTCGCTGGCTTGTTACCCGCGAGGAAACTTTTGGTCATTTTGTTCACATGATGGACGTTGACTGTGCGTTCCGTGGCGAAGACGGCTCGTTGCCTGCCCGTTACCCTTCTGACCAGCAAGTTTACTGATCGGTAAGGAGGTGAAGGTTGCTGTGACACCGCTGGGATCGCCTGTTTTATGCGGTTTGGGTGGCGGTTATTCATGAGCTGTTCAACATCTCCGCGGGTGAAGCGTCTTTATTTTGTTACGATTATGAACGACGTTTAAAGAAGTTTGTGCATTCACTGTGTGTGGGCATTGAGCAATGGTGCCCCGGCAAGAATGGGAAGGAAAAGAATGCGTCCAATATCACGTAAGCGGAGTCTCCGCGTTGCGGCAACTGGTCTGACTCTCGCAATGGCAGCGGCATTCGCGCCCGGTGCTGTCCCGTCTGCACTTGATGCCCCAGCGGCTGCGAATACGCTGCTCGAGCCAGACGCTGTCAATTCGCCTGGTGAAAGAAATGCACGGCAGACTGTCAACGGCAACGTCTACTGGGACCGTGAAGGAACCCAGTCGACTAAGTCGGGAATCGACACTCCTCTTGAGAACGTCACGGTCTACGCCCAGTGGATGGATGAACGTGTCAAGGGCTATACCGTTTCGCCTGTCTACAAGACGACTACCCGTGCAGACGGCTCATACACGGTGCACTTCCCAACCTATAAGGATGCGGCCGGTGTCGAGCACAAGTTCACCGCAAATCCATATCAGAAGCTACGAGTGTGGATCGAAAATCCAGATGCCGATCGCTTTCAGGTTTCCTTCCAGGAAGGCGACGGAGTATTCAAAGACTCCGTCAACCGGTACAACTCCACGTGGGATGTTGCAACGAACCGAGTTAACGAGCAAAACATTGCACTGACCGAACGGCCACAGACCTGGCTAAGCCTGCCTGAAGCGCAGCGTACCGAATCAGAGGCCGAACAGGACCGTGGAAATATCAAAGGGCGTGTCTTCTGGGATCAGCAAAATTATATTGGTGGCGGAGATGTTCCTTCATACAACTTTGCTCACGGCGACGTTGCCATTCCCAAAGCTAAAGTTATCGGGTCGTACCTCCGGGACGAAGTAGTCAATGTTCTGGAAAAGTGGAAGAAAGACAACCCTGGTTACACTCGCGAACAGTTTGTCCAAGCGCAGAAGGACGCAATAGCTAAGTTTGAGACCGACAATCCGGGTAAGTCGGCAATTGCTGAAACCGTGACAGCTACTACGGACGCCCAAGGACGGTACGTTCTTCAGTTCAAGGGTACGTATGGAGTCTCATCGACGAACATCGGGACTCTTCCAAATGAGGAAGCCAAGAAACTCTTCCACACCGTCGCCGACTCTGCCGCCGCTGGACGATGGGCCACATCGGGAGGAGACGTTGCTCAAGGCGTGGGTGCAGGGAAAGTCTCAAAGCACATCAACCGCGACTACGTATACGTGTATCTGGAGACAGATGAGTCTGCGAACGTCAACCCAGATAACTTCCGTCAAGCCTACTTCCAGGATCCAGCATGGGATGCACGGTATGCAACAAAGCCTGAGTATGGTGACATCGAAAACTCAGACTTTGCACTGAAGCCCTCAAAGCCGGGCTTTGATGTTGTTGATTACAACACCACCGACAAGCCTGCTTTCAAGGGCACCACGGTGCAGACCAGGACTGTTGGCCTCGTGCCGAATTCGCCGTACACCATCCAGTGGTACGACGCCGCCGGAAATAAAGTCGGAACCAAGTGCGATGTCACCACCGATAACTTCGGCGCAGCTAAGTCGTGTCCGCTGACCGTTCCGGACACTGCTAAGGCCGGAGACGTCTACACCGCTATGGTGCTTCTCCCTGACGGTACGCCGTACCTGGATGATTCGTTTATCGTCCAGGACCCGATTGCAAATTCCATAGACCCCGAGTACGAAGGCAAGTTCGTTGTTCCGGGTGAGGAAACGAAGTCGTCTCCGACATTTAAGGACAAGGACGGTAAGGACGTCAAGGCTCCTGAGGGTTCGAAGTTCTCGATTCCTGAAGACTTCGAGGTTCCTGAGGGCTACGAAGTTTCGATTGATGAGAACACTGGTGAGATCACCGTTACGTTCCCGGACAAGTCGAAGCTGAACAAGGACACTGTCGAAGAGTTCGATGTTCCTGTCACGGTGACCTACCCTGACGGCAGCACCGACAAGACGGATGCGAACTTCAAGCTGGACACCGATGGTGACGGTGAGCCTGACGTTACGGATCCGGATGATGACGGTGACGGCATCCCGGATGATGAGGACAGCAACCCGAAGGTTCCTAACCAGAACACCATCTACGAGCCTGGTTACGAAGATGGTTCGGGTAAGCCTGGTGAAGACGTCAAGATTGACGAACCGACCTTTAAGGACAAGGACGGTAAGGACACCAAGGCTCCTGAGGGCACCAAGTTCACCCCTGGTGAGAACGCTCCTGAGGGTGTGACCATCGATGAGAACACCGGTGAGATCACGGTTCCGATCCCTGAGGACGCTAAGCCTGGTGACAAGATCACTGTTCCTGTGGAAGTGACCTACCCAGACGGTTCGAAGGACACTGTTAACGTCACTGTGACCGTTGAGAAGCCTGACACTCCTGCGCCTTCTGAAAAGGACAACGAGAAGTTCGAGCCTGGTTACGAAGATGGTTCGGGTAAGCCTGGTGAAGACGTCAAGATTGACAAGCCTGAGTTCAAGGACAAGGACGGCAACCCAACTGAGGCTCCTGAAGGAACGAAGTTCACTCCTGGTGAGAACGCTCCTGAGGGTGTGACCATCGATGAGAACACCGGTGAGATCACGGTTCCGATTCCTGAGGACGCTAAGCCTGGTGACAAGATCACTGTTCCTGTGGACGTGACTTACCCAGACGGTTCGAAGGACACTGTTGACGTCACTGTGACCGTTGAGAAGCCTGACACTCCTGCGCCTTCTGAAAAGGACAACGAGAAGTTCGAGCCTGGTTACGAAGATGGTTCGGGTAAGCCTGGTGAAGACGTCAAGATTGACGAACCGACCTTTAAGGACAAGGACGGTAAGGACACCAAGGCTCCTGAGGGCACCAAGTTCACCCCTGGTGAGAACGCTCCTGAGGGTGTGACCATCGATGAGAACACCGGTGAGATCACGGTTCCGATTCCTGAGGACGCTAAGCCTGGTGACAAGATCACTGTTCCTGTGGACGTGACTTACCCAGACGGTTCGAAGGACACTGTTGACGTCACTGTGACCGTTGAGAAGCCTGACACTCCTGCGCCTTCTGAAAAGGACAACGAGAAGTTCGAGCCTGGTTACGAAGATGGTTCGGGTAAGCCTGGTGAAGACGTCAAGATTGACAAGCCTGAGTTCAAGGACAAGGACGGCAACCCAACTGAGGCTCCTGAAGGAACGAAGTTCACTCCTGGTGAGAACGCTCCTGAGGGCGTGAAGGTTGACGAAAACACCGGTGAGATCACGGTGCCGATTCCTGAGGACGCTAAGCCTGGTGACAAGATCACTGTTCCTGTGGACGTGACTTACCCAGACGGTTCGAAGGACACTGTTGACGTCACTGTGACCGTTGAGAAGCCTGACACTCCTGCGCCTTCTGAAAAGGACAACGAGAAGTTCGAGCCTGGTTACGAAGATGGTTCGGGTAAGCCTGGTGAAGACGTCAAGATTGACGAACCGACCTTTAAGGACAAGGACGGTAAGGACACCAAGGCTCCTGAGGGCACCAAGTTCACTCCTGGTGAGAACGCTCCTGAGGGTGTGACCATCGATGAGAACACCGGTGAGATCACGGTGCCGATTCCTGAGGACGCTAAGCCTGGTGACAAGATCACTGTTCCTGTGGACGTGACTTACCCAGACGGTTCGAAGGACACTGTTGACGTCACTGTGACCGTTGAGAAGCCTGACACTCCTGCGCCTTCTGAAAAGGACAACGAGAAGTTCGAGCCTGGTTACGAAGATGGTTCGGGTAAGCCTGGTGAAGACGTCAAGATTGACAAGCCTGAGTTCAAGGACAAGGACGGCAACCCAACTGAGGCTCCTGAAGGAACGAAGTTCACTCCTGGTGAGAACGCTCCTGAGGGTGTGACCATCGATGAGAACACCGGTGAGATCACGGTGCCGATTCCTGAGGACGCTAAGCCTGGTGACAAGATCACTGTTCCTGTGGACGTGACTTACCCAGACGGTTCGAAGGACACTGTTGACGTCACTGTGACCGTTGAGAAGCCTGACACTCCTGCGCCTTCTGAAAAGGACAACGAGAAGTTCGAGCCTGGTTACGAAGATGGTTCGGGTAAGCCTGGTGAAGACGTCAAGATTGACAAGCCTGAGTTCAAGGACAAGGACGGCAACCCAACTGAGGCTCCTGAAGGAACGAAGTTCACTCCTGGTGAGAACGCTCCTGAGGGCGTGAAGGTTGACGAAAACACCGGTGAGATCACGGTGCCGATTCCTGAGGACGCTAAGCCTGGTGACAAGATCACTGTTCCTGTGGACGTGACTTACCCAGACGGTTCGAAGGACACTGTTGACGTCACTGTGACCGTTGAGAAGCCTGACACTCCTGCGCCTTCTGAAAAGGACAACGAGAAGTTCGAGCCTGAGTACAAGGATGGCTTCGGCCAGCCTGGTACCAAGGCTCCGATTGACGCTCCGACCTTCACTGACAAGGACGGCAACAAGGTCATCGTTCCGGAAGGCACCAAGTTCGGCACCGACAAGGACGGCGTGGAAGTTGCTGAAGACGGATCACTGAAGGTCCAGATTCCGGCTGACGCTAAGCCTGGTGACGAAATCAAGGTTCCTGTGACCGTGACTTACCCAGACGGTTCGAAGGACAACGTCGACGTGACAGTTACTGTCACCGACCCTGACAAGAAGCCTGAATGGGGCGACGACGAAGGTGCACCCGGTGACAAGGTAACTGTCCCGAACGAAGGTGGCGACGTTCCAGAAGGTTCAACCACTGAAGTCGAGGGTCCTGGTAAGGCCGAAATCGATGAAAACGGCAACCTTGTCGTTGACATCGAGGAAGACGCCAAGCCTGGTGACAAGATCGTTGTCGAGGTGAAGGACCCAGAAGGCAACACGATCGACGAATCGACCGTGACTGTTACCGAACCGCCCGCCCCTGCTGAAAAGGACAACGAGAAGTTCGAGCCTGAATACGAAGACGGCTCGGGTAAGCCTGGTGAAGACGTCAAGGTCGAGAAGCCTGAGTTCAAGGACAAGGACGGTAAAGAAACCAAGGCTCCTGAAGGAACGAAGTTCACTCCTGGTGAGAACGCTCCTGAGGGCGTGAAGGTTGACGAAAACACCGGTGAAATCACCGTTCCGATTCCTGAGGACGCTAAGCCTGGTGACAAGATCACTGTCCCTGTGGACGTGACTTACCCAGACGGTTCGAAGGACACTGTTGACGTCACTGTGACCGTTGAGAAGCCTGACGCTCCTGCTGAGAAGCCGGACTGGAAGGACGACAAGGGTAAGCCTGGCGACAAGGTCGAAATTCCGAACACCGGTGGCCCAGTCGAGGACGGCACCACCGTTGAAACGGAAGGCCCTGGTAAGGCTGAAATCGATGAAGACGGCAAGATCGTTGTTGACATCAACGATGACGCTAAGCCTGGTGACAAGATCAAGGTTGTTGTTAAGGACAAGGACGGCAAGGTGATTGATGAAGTCACCGTGACCGTCGAGAAGCCTGGCGACAAGAAGCCTGAGGCTCCTGCTCCTGCTGAGAAGCCGGACTGGAACGACAACAATGGTAAGCCTGGTGACAACGTTGTGATCCCGAACGAGGGTGGCAAGGTTGAAGATGGCACCACGGTTGAGGTCGAAGGTCCTGGTAAGGCTGAAATCGACAAGGATGGCAACATCCGCGTCGGTATCGACAAGGACGCTAAGCCTGGTGACAAGATCAAGGTTGTTGTTAAGGACAAGGACGGCAAGGTGATTGATGAAGTCACCGTGACCGTCGAGAAGCCTGGCGACAAGCAGCCTGACGCTCCTGCTCCTGCTGACAAGCCGGACTGGAACGACAACAAGGGCAACCCTGGTGACAACGTTGTGATCCCGAACGAGGGTGGCAAGGTTCCTGACGGCACCACGGTTGAGGTCGAAGGTCCTGGTAAGGCTGAAATCGACAAGGATGGCAACATCCGCGTCGGTATCGACAAGGACGCTAAGCCTGGTGACAAGATCAAGGTTGTTGTTAAGGACAAGGACGGAAAGGTGATTGACGAAGTCACCGTTACCGTCAACGATCCAAAGAAGACCGACGCTGAAAACTACCAGCCTAAGTGGAACGACAGCACCATCAAGCCAGGTGACACCATCACCTTGCCAAACATTGGTGACAAGCTCCCGAACGGCACCACCCTTGAAATCAAGGGCAAGGACCTGCCAAACGGCTGGGGTGTACAGATCGACAAGAATGGCGCCATCAAGGTAACTGCCCCAAGCTGGGCGAAGCCAGGCGACAAGGTCACGATCCCTGTCCACGTCACGTACCCAGACGGATCGACTGAAGTTGTATACTTCACCGTCACCGTTACAGGCGACGCAGACAAGGGCGGAAGCAACGACAAGGGTGGCCCACTGCCACGAACCGGTGTGGAAGTTGGAGCAGCACTTGCTGCAGCAACCGCACTGATCGCAGGTGGTATCGCACTCATCGCGCGCTCACGCCGTCGCAACAACTAAAAAGCCACGGCGCAAGCCATAGCTAACAAACCTTAGGGCGTCCCTCACACGAGGGGCGCCCTAAGCGCTTCCAGCCACCCATAAACTAAACACCATGGTTGCCACAAACGACCCCCACGACGAACCGTTCTTCCGCGAATGGAACGCCCACAAACAGCTCACCCGGTCCCGTACCAGATCAACCCAACTCCAACAAGCACTCGACCTCACCCGCACACTGCCCGTCCCAGCCATCCTCATCGTTGGCTCCAAAGGCAAAGGAACAGCGACAGCGGCAGCCACCTCGGCGCTGGCAAAAAACGCCACCGTAGGCACCATCACCAGCCCACCACTACGCCACAACCGCGAACGCATCCGCATCAACGGCCGCGCAATCAGCCACGCAGAATACGCGTGCATCTCCGAAATCGCGCACAACGCAATCCACTCCCTGCCACCCGTCACCGACGGATACCTGCCACCATCGGGCATATACACACAAGTGGGCATCGCATACCTACTCCAACAAGGCGTCGACTATCTGGTCATCGAAGAAGGACTGGGCGGACTCAGCGACGACGTCTCCCTCTTCGACTACCCCACTGTTGGGATCACCCAAATCTTCATGGAACACGGCGACATCTTGGGCAACTCCATTCGTGCGATCACCCGTGACCTGCTGGGAACCATCACACCCGCAACCACCAACATCGTCACCCACTACAACCAGCCACAAGAAGTGTGGGACTATCTAGAGGGACGCGAACCTGAACTGCCAGAACTGGAGCTACCGGAACCAGAACTTGTGCACGCGTCCACCATGACAGCGACGAACCTTGAAATCGGGGCACGGGCCGCCGCCACGCTCACCGGGCGATACGTGCCGATCGGTGAACAGGAGCTCATACTGCCTGCCCGCGCATCAACACACACGCCACCGCAATCTGACGCCCTGTGGATGGTGGACGCTGGAATCAACCCCGAAGGCATCCAGCACGCACTCACCCGTGCAACAGAAGAGCTAGGCCACTTCCACGTGCTCGCAGGACTCCCAGATGTCAAAGACGTAGACGCGTGCCTGGAAGTCCTGGAGCCACTGCCTGTCACGTTCGTAGGTGCAGGACGCGACTACCTGGACTACACGCACCTGGCCACGTACGGGCCAGTGCTCACGGTCGAAGGCGCCTGCGAACAAGCCCTGGCATCAGGGAAAAACATTCTGGCCGTGGGCACCATGTCGTTCGCGGGGGCAGTCCTTGAGTTCCTCGACGCCCCCACCCACTTCTGGTGGTAAGGGGATCCGGGCGTGATGGCCCGTTTTTGACGCTACGTGACACACTGTTGCACGCATGTGACACCAAAAGACGCGGTGTGACACCACTGCCAGCGCACCTGCTTCTCTAAACCTAGCGTAGGCTCCACAGTCACTCACCTCAGACCAAGGAGCACGCAATGTCACTGTCTAGCCTTCCAATCCTCGATCTGTCACTGGCTGACGATCCACAGCACGCGGACGACTTCCGTCGACAACTCCGCGACGTCACCCACTCAGTAGGGTTTTTCTACCTCACCGGGCACGGCATTCCCGCCTCGGACTTCACTGATCTCCTGGAGACCGCCCAGCGGTTCTTCGCCCTGCCAGAAAAAGACAAACTCAGTATCGAGAACACCAATTCGCCCCACTTCCGCGGCTACACCCGCGTGGGCGGGGAACGCACGCTGGGTAACGTGGACTGGCGCGAACAGATCGACATCGGCCCACACCGTGAACCCATCAGCGAACCACTCCACACCTACGACCGGCTCACCGGCCCTAACCTGTACCCGGAATCACTCCCAGAGCTCAAAACCGTCACCGACGCATGGCACAAAAAACTCACCGTCGTAGGCGAACGCTTGCTGTCTGAATGGGCTCTGAGCCTGGGGCAGCCCGCAGACGTTTTCGCCTCTGCTTTCGCCCACGACCCAGAGTCGTTCATCAAAATCATCCGCTACCCGGCACCTACCGTGACGCCTGCTGAAGTGACCGCCGAGGCGGCAGCGACCAACGCTTCCAAAGAAGGAACCGCTGAGGAAAGTGCGATCACGCAAGGTGTGGGTGCGCACCGTGACGGCGGTGTGCTCACCTTGCTGTACCCTCAACCCGGCACCACCGGGTTGCAGGTGAACTACCAGGACACATGGATCGACGTCGAACCCATCGAAAACACCTTCGTGGTCAACATTGGCAAACTGCTGGAAGTGGCCACCGGAGGGTACTTGCGCGCAACCGTCCACCGGGTGCTGCCCACACCTCCTGGCCAAGACCGCATCTCCGTTCCGTTCTTCTACAACCCGTCCCTGCGTGCCAGCCTGCCAGAGCTCACACTTCCTGAAGAGCTCGCCTCCCAGGCACGCGGCGTAAGTGCTGACGAACGCGACGCGCTCTACGCCGTCTACGGCGAAAACGCGCTGGAATCCCGGCTCCGTTCCCACCCGAACGTCGCCGCCATCCACCACGCAGACCTCCTTGACACCCCCACCCGTACCCACGCGAGCTGAGGTACCAGTGACCACACTATCTGCTTCAGCACCCCTCGATACCCACACCTCGGGACCTTCTGCGGGAACCACGCTGGTGGGCGCTTCGCAAGAAAAGGTCCGCCAGCAAGCGGAATCACGTCTGGCCTTGTCCTTCGAGGTCATGCCACCCAGGAGCGCGGAACAGAAGGAACGGTCAGGGGAACTCCTGGACCTCCTGGCGTCCTATGACCCCGACTATGTGGCGGTCACCTCGGCGGTGCGTACCGGATGGTCAGCAGGAACAGCTGCGTTCATTTCGCAACTGTCAGCCACCACGCGCCTGCGCCCACTAGCCCACCTGGCATGCACCGCAGCGCCACGCGAAGAACTGGTCACCTGGATCGAACGCTACATTGACTCAGGTGTACGCGGGTTCTTGGCGATCCGCGGCGACTTGGCGCCGGGGGCTACCGCTCCTCCCGCCGGGCACTTGGCGCATGCCGACGCGCTGGTCACGCTGTTGCGCTCGGTCGAACGCAACCAGGTGGCCCGCCTGTGCGCAGGTCGCTTCGCTATTGGGGTCGCCGCGTACCCCAGCGGACACCCCGAGTCCAAGCGGCCAGAAGAAGACATCGATGTGATGGCTGCCAAACAACGCAACGGCGCCGACTTCGCCATCACTCAACTGTTTTTCAACCCCGCCCAGATCACCACAATGTCCCGCCGAGCTGACCTAGCCGGCGTCACCCTACCGATCATTCCCGGCATCATGCCCATCACCGGAAGTGCCCGGCTCACACGCATGTGCCACCTGTCAGGCCTCACCCCGCCGGCGTACATCGCGCAGGCTTTGGCCGCGGCGGGTAGCCCGGCTGAAGAGTACGAAATTGGGTTGAGCCTGACCGCCGACTTCGTCGAAGCCTTGGTCGAGGTAGGGGTTCCCGGCCTGCACTTCTACACCTTCAACGACCCAACAACTATCACCGAACTACTGGCACGCCTGAGCCCCCAAACCCGCGCCAGGCTGACAAACAACCGAAAGGACACACCATGACCAGCACCTCGAGCACCCCATTCCCTCACGCAACAGTGACCGGACTTCCACGGATCGGCCCACGCCGTGAACTCAAGCGCGCACTTGAAGCGCTGTGGGCCGGCACTATTGACGAAACCGAATACGCAGAAGCAGCACACAGCCTGCGCCTGTCCTCCTATGACCGGCAGCGTGACCTGGGCCTTGTGGCCGACTATGCGATCCCCGGCGACTTCTCCGCCTACGATCAAGTTTTGGACGCGGCACTGACCGCTGGGCTCGTGGGGGAGGACCCCACCGGCACTGACCTGGGTGAGTACTTTGCGCTGGCCCGTGGCACGGCCCAGCAGGCGCCATTGGAAATGACCAAATGGTTCGACACGAACTACCACTACCTAGTGCCCGAGGTCGCTGACGACCGCACGTTCACCGCCCGCCCCCAGCGGATCCTGGAACTCGTCGACGAAGCGCGCCAGGCAGGGCACACGATTCGCCCCGTCCTGTTAGGGCCGGTGACCCTGTTGGCCCTGTCGAAACCAGCTGAGGACGCTACCCGGCAACCACTTGACCGGCTCGACGAACTGGTAGACACCTACGCTGAACTGCTCACAGCCCTGCACACCGCTGGGGTGGAATGGGTGCAGATCGACGAACCGATCCTGGTGACCGACCTCGACGAGATTTCAGACGAGGACCTCGCACAGCGCGCAGGCCAGGCGCACGCACGGCTGCTGGCCGCTACAGACCGCCCGCAGGTCCTCATCACCGCCCCCTACGGTTCCCTGCGCGCAGGGCTGGACAAGCTACTTGAGGCGGGCCCCGAGGCGCTCGGCGTTGACCTTTCCGCTGCCACCCGCCGTGTTGACCCTGACTGGCTAGACCGGTTGAAGGCCACGGACTTTGGGGATGCCCGCCTGGTCGCCGGCGTGATTGACGGCCGGAACATTTGGGCAGCCGATCTCGAAGCTGAGCTTGCCGTACTGACATCCTTGCAAGGTGGCGGCCACGATGTCTCTGTGTCCACCTCGACCTCCTTGCTGCACGTCCCGTACATGGTGAGCGCGGAAAAACGACTCCCCGTGGACGTGGCCGGTTGGTTGTCCTTTGCAGAAGAAAAAGTCACGGAAATTGAAGCGCTCGCAGCTGCCTTGGATGCCCATGGTGAGGGTGCTGCGGACCCTGTCAGCGTCCGTGAGGCTGCTTTCAGCCGCTCAGCCCGGGCGGTGCGCACGCGCGCCGAATCCGAACGCGTGGTTGATGAGCAAGTGCGGGCGCGGGCGGCTAGCATTGGTGAGCGCCGCACACGCGTTGGCAGTGTTGAAGAGCGCCGTCAGGCCCAGGAGTCCCTTGGCCTGCCGCTGTTGCCCACCACAACGATTGGGTCGTTCCCTCAAACGCCCGAGGTGCGCCAAGCTCGCGCCGCCCTGCGCAGTGGCCGTATTTCTGAGGACGAATACACGGAAACCATGCGTGCAGAGATCGCTCAGGTCGTGAAGTTACAAGAGGAGCTTGGGTTCGACGTCATTGTTCACGGTGAACCCGAGCGCAACGACATGGTGCAGTACTTCGCTGAGCACCTAGCTGGTTTCGCAGTGACCGATAACGGTTGGGTGCAGTCATACGGAAGTCGCTGTACCCGCCCACCCATCCTGTTTGGTGACGTTCACCGGCCAGAACCCATCACGGTTCCCTGGTCGACCTATGCTGCCAGCTTGACCGATAAACCGGTCAAGGGGATGCTCACCGGCCCGGTGACGATCCTGTCGTGGTCGTTCGTGCGCGATGATGTGCCACTGTCAACGGTGGCTGAGCAGATCGGGTTGGCACTGTCCGACGAGGTTGCTGAACTGGAATCGGCTGGAGTGCGGATCATTCAGATTGATGAACCGGCGCTTCGCGAGTTGCTACCGTTGCGTGCAGATAACCGTGCGGACTACATCGCTTGGGCAGTGGATGCGTTCCGCTTGTCGAGCATCAGTGTGGATCCAGGTACGCAGATCCACACGCACTTGTGCTATTCGGAGTTTGGCCAGGTGATCGCTGCGATCGACGCTCTGGACGCGGATGTCACCAGTATTGAAGCTGCTCGGTCACGCATGGAACTGTTGGCCAGCCTGGACCCTGAGGAGTTCGATCGGAGCGTGGGCCCAGGTGTCTATGACATCCATTCGCCACGTGTGCCTACGGTAGAAGAACTCACTGGTTTGCTCGAGGCTGCGATCACGCACGTGCCACGTGAGCGTCTGTGGGTGAACCCGGACTGTGGTCTTAAGACTCGTAAGTATGAAGAAGTGCGCCCAGCGTTAGCGAACCTGGTAGAAGCGCGTAACGAGGTGCGCGCCAAACTTACGGTGTGAACGTTAGCGATTGATCTCTGGCGGGGTGTCGTCGTTGCCCGTGTCTTCTACGGTGCCTTCGATGACGTCGCCTCGGCCGTCATTGTTGGGGTTGGAGTACGCGCGCTCACGGTCTTCCAGGTTCTGCGCGGTGTTGCCGAACTTGAAGCCCAACGCCAAGCACGCAGCGCCAACGAGGAGCAGGACCACGGACACCAGTGTCAGCAACGCCAGAGTGCTTTCACGTGGGAACATCAAGATCACGACCGAACCCACGAATGCCAACACGCCACAGACCACAAACGCGATCCACGAACGGTTCCCCGTAGGTTTAAGGACCAAACCGGTCATGAGCAGTCCCGCACCAATGAGGAACACAGCCAGGGACACGATCACCAGAATGATCGACGCGAAAACACCGGGCATCATGGCGATGATGATGCCCAGGAGGATTTGAATGATCCCCTTACCCACTGACAGTTGAGCACCGGGCATGCGCCGTGCGCGCCACCATAAGAAGAGCGAAAAGAGACCGTCAGCGAACAACCAACCGGCGAAAATGTATGCCACGACAACAAACGACTGCCCCGGCCACACCAGGATTGCCAACCCGGCTAGTACTGCGAAAATACCCTGCGCTAAGAAAAAGTTACGCGCCTGACGGTAAATCAGCGAGAACATGTCACTCCTTTAAGCATGTACCTGTAAAGCGCTATACGACTCTGAATTATTCCGTTTTATCCTGTAACGCCAACAGCTCACGCCCCACACCGTAGGCCCCCACTGCTGGGGGTAAATGCCCTGGTCGGCCGGACAAAAACACGTGTGTGAGCCGGCCAGCCGAACTACTCGAAAGGGGAAGGGGCGCGGGTGCTGGAACGACCTCGGCGGGGCCCTCAGAAACCACCTCAACGGCGAGCCTGCGCGCCAACTGACGGGCAACCGCCTGGGGTGAATCAAACAGGGTGACGGGACGGTCAAACGCTGCCTCAATGCGGTCTGCCACCAGCCCGTAGTGCGTGCACCCCAGCACAATGGACTGGGCTTCCCGAGGTGTCGCGGTGACGGCGGCGGAAAGGGCGATGTCGATGGTTTCCGGGCCGGCGGAGTCGATGGCCTGGGCCAGTCCGGCGCACGCCACCGGGTACACGTTGATATCGCCCGCGTACATGCTGATGAGCGAGCGTTGGTACGCGCTCCCCGTGGTGGCTGTTGTGGCCCACACCGCGAACGGAGCGCCGGTGGCCGCCGCAGGTTTCACCGCTGGGACCGTGCCGATCACCGGGATGTCGGGTTCGAACTGTTCACGCACCGCCGATAGCGCGTGCACACTGGCCGTATTGCACGCGATCACCAAGGCGCGGGCTCCCGCGTCAACGAGCGTGCGGGCGGAAACCAGTGCGCGTTCCTCGATCTGTGCCGAGGTGAGCGCGCCATACGGGGCAAAGTCAGGGTCCAGCGCAAGGGCCAGGTTCACAAGGGGGAGTTCATGGTGTACGGCCACCGCGAACGGCACCAAACCCAGGCCCGAGTCCAACAGGCCGACGGTGGGGGAGCTACTCATTTGAGCTCGGAGCGGTAGGTGTGTCCGGGTCTGGGCCCGCGTGCGGGGTGCTGGCCGAGGTCTCTGGGTCCGGTCCCGCGTGCGGGGTGTTGGCCGGGGTCTCCGGGTCTGGGCCCGCGTGCGGGGTGGGCTCCGGGTCGAACGTAGGTTGGGACGTGTCCGATTCGCGTTCAGCGTCAGTGTCGCTGTCTGCGTCATGCGCCGGGGCAACCACGAAGTCACTGGTGTTCATGGGCTCCGAACCGCTAGGGCGCGGGTACGAAAAATCTTCAATCGACGTGACCTGCTCTTCAGTTAACCCGAACTGAAACTCCGGTGCGATCAACAGCATCCGGTTCCGATACGTCTGCTCGAAATACTGGCGCGTGTTCTCATGCGCCAAGTCGTCATCGACCCACACCGCGCGCTTGCCCGGGTTGTCAGCCAGCCACTGTTTTATGGCAAGGGACTTCCACCACTTGGTGTGATCCCCGGCGTGACGGTTATACGTGGCATCCGGCATCTCGATGATGGGATAGGAGCGTTCAAACTTGAGCTTGGGCTCAATCTCAGTGCGACACAACGCCGACCACGTTGACAGCCACACGATGTCAGCGTCGCGAGTCTTCACGATCTTCTCTAGCGCCTTAATGATCTTGGGCCGAAAATGCAGAATGTAATTCCACGCCTGCACTTCTTTACGGCCCTCTTTTTTGAACCGCTTACCTTCAACGGGAAACGAGTTCAGCACACCGTCCACATCCAGAAAAATTGTGATGTGACGCGCCCTGCGACGGGCAGAATCCTTCATGTGCGACTCCGAGCGAATTTGGCAGGCTTAGCTTCCAGTGTACGGGCGATAATGCATGGGCAGTGAACGAATATGCCACACTACGTGTATGAGTGACCTACATTACATGGGCGTAAAAGAAGTTCTCCAGGCATATCAGCAAGGATTGTCACCCGTTGAGCTCATTACGCACCTCCTTGAACGTATCAAACACGTCAACCCCCACATCAACTGTGTCATTGATACTCTGCCTGACTTGGCACTCGAAGAGGCCCACCGTGCCGAGGCGGTGCTCCGCTGGCAGTCGGAAGGCACCTCGGGCGCGAGGGAAGGGGGAGTGGGGGACACCTCGGCGGTATTTGCTGACAAACCCCTTCTGGGCGTGCCATTCCTTTTGAAGGAGCAGCATGACCTGGCCGGGTACTCAGCAACGCGCGGGTCCCAGACGCTGGCCGGCGCGGTGGCGGAGGCCGACCACCCGATCGTGGCGCGACTGCGGGCAGCCGGTGCGATCCCCCTGGGACGTACCACCACGCCGGAGTTTTCCTGCGCCACGTTTAGCCACACGCGCGAATGGGGGATCAGTCGCAACCCGTTTAACCTCGATAAGACGCCGGGTGGTTCGTCCGGTGGATCAGGGGGTGCGGTGGCTGCCGGGTTGGCGCCGTTTGCCACCGCGTCAGACATTGCGGGTTCCACGCGAATCCCCGCCGCGTTCAACGGGTTGCCCGGGTTTAAGTCGCCTTTTGGGTCCACGCCGGGGACGCACCCTTCGAACAATGACTGGTACCGTGGCGACCACGTTTTGGCGCGCAGTGTTGCCGACACCGCTTATGTGTTCAACGCGATCGCCGGGGTTGATCCGTACGACAACGCGACGGTCCCGGTAGAGGACTACCCGCACGAGTTTGGTGAGGCTGGGCAGTTGCTTGCTGGTAAGCGCGTGGCGGTCAGTGCTGACCTGGGGGCGTACACGCTCGACCCAGTTGTGGCAGCGGGTGTCGACCGCGTGGCGCAGGCGCTAGCCGGTGCGGGTGCGGTGGTTGAGACCGTGGACGTGGGGCTTGACTTGGAGACCATCACACGGGCGTCGATGAGCCACTTCGGGCACATTTTTGGGGCGAAGCTGTTCCAGTCCGTGGATGGGTATTTGAGTGGTTTCGAGCCTTACACGCGCCTCATGGTCGAGTCGACCACGCAGGCCGCCCGTGAAACCAGCCTGGTGGACAGCCTGGCGTTGGAGTCCCAGATCCAGGACACCCTCACCCGCGCCATGGAGGGGTACGACGTGTTGGTGACGGCCACCTCGGCGATTGAGGACCTGGACGCCGGTTGCGACTACCTAGGTGAGGTGGAGCGCGAGGCCGGGAACCTGGACTTCTACTGGGAAGGGCACATGACGGTGCCGTTCAACATTGCCAACCGCAGGCCAGTCATGGCAATGCCCAGCGGCGTGGGGAGCGCGGGTGTGCCCACGAGTGTGCAGATCGTGGGGCACCCGTATGACTGCGCGCCGGTGTTTGAGGTTTCGGCGGCGCTTGAGCAGTTGGTTCCTGTGCCGCGGCCTGAGGTGTAAGAGGTAGCTAGGTGAATGTGTGGGTACACGGTTGGTGCCACCGTGTACCCACACGTCTCGTTAGTGGTTCTTGCCCAGTTTGGCGAGCAGATCGTGCTCCGCGTTAGGACCTGGTGTTACACCGCCCGGGAGGCGGAACATCATCACGACTCCAGCAATGAGCCACAGTCCGAACATTGTCCACGACGGCCACGCCAGCTCAGCTGACCACGGTGTCACCGGGAGGTAAAGGACAAACAAGAGCAGGCACAGGACCGCAGCGATCGCACCCACCACGATTCCGACATTGCCTTTGCCTCCAACTCGCATGGGGCGTTCCATGTCAGGTTCACGCTTGCGGAGCAGAACAAACGCTACTGACACCAGGAAGTACGTGATGACAATCATGGGTGAACCGGCATCCACGACCCAACCCAACATCTTCGAACCCAAGAACGGTGTCACAACCGACAATGCCCCGATAAACAGGAGCGCATTGGCTGGAGTGCGGTAACGTGGGTGAATTTTGCCGAACCACGCAGGGATCATTCCCGAATTAGCCATTGCCCACATGAGTCGTGACGCACCCATCAGGAACGCGTTCCAACTGGTAATGATCCCGGCGAGCCCTCCAGCGATCACGATTTTGCCCCAAATGGGGTGGCCCAACATCGCGGTGAGGGCATCGGCTGTGACCAGACCGTCTTCTGCGTTGAGTGCAGCAATTTCGTCGTGGGGCATGGACACCGAGGTGGTGAAAATAATGACGACGTACCAGGCCACGGCCATGAGAACCGCGAACACGACGAGTTTGCCGATCTGGCGCGGTTTGACGTTGATCTCTTCTGCGGCTTGGGGGAGTACGTCAAAGCCCACGAAGAGGAATGGAACGGCCACGAGCACCGTGACAAAGCCGCTAAAGCCCCCAGAGTAGAGGGGTTCAACATATTCCATTTCGCTGCCGGTGAAGGACCCGAAAACCAGAAGCAGACCCACGATCAGCAAGAACGAGACGACAAACGTCTGAACAAGTGAAGCGACTTTGACGCCTCTGATGTTGATGTACGTCAGCACAACCGCGGTGATGACACCCACGAGTGCCCACGTGAGATAGACATCGAATCCCGCGATTGTCCACAGGTAAACCTTATTGAGGTCAGGGAACAAGTACAGTGCCGTTTTGGGTACGGCTACGGCTTCGAACATCACCACCGTGATGTATCCGCCCACGATGCACCACGAGCCAATCATGGCGATCTTTGGCCCCATGCTGCGCATCAGATAGTTGTGCTCTCCACCGGCCAAAGGCATGGCAGCGACGAGTTCGGAATACACGACACCAACAAATGCCATGATGACACCGCCACCAACAAACGCGAGAAGCGCTCCTACAGTGCCGGCCTGTTCAATCCACCCTCCAGCGAGAACAATCCAGCCGAAGCCGATCATGGCGCCGAAGCCTACAAACAGTGCATCGAGACGGCCCATTGCTTTGTTGAAAATTGAGTCACGTGACTCATGTGTGTAGCTACCGGGATGTTGGTGTGGCTCACTCATGCGTATCTCCTTTGATCCTGCCGTGGGGCACACACTAGTTCGGTTTACGCATGATGTGTGCAGTGGCTCACACGTTGATATCGAATTGTTTTGTTCAGTTCGGGCGCACGCCTGTGGTCAGTCAAGGCGCACATCTGTGAGAGCCGCCGGGTCGCAACCCGTGGCCTTCGCAGCAGCCACCACTCTGCGCCTCGCCAACTCACTGATGGTGATGGAGTCTGGGGTGGCGGCCTCTTTCGAGTCCAACTCGCCAGCGGAGGGCCGCAACACCTCGGGCTTTTGTACCAGGATGAACTCACGCCGTCCGCCGTCTTCAGCGTTGAGCTCCATGACAGCCTGCCCCGTAGTCCCGGAACCGGCAAAGAAATCCAGGATTACCGCCTCGGGATCAAAGAACGTGCGCGAACGCACCAACGTGCGCATGAGCGACACCGGTTTGGGGTACGTGAACAGGCCGCCCAACCCCAGGGCCACCAGGTCGTTGCGCCCCTCATGCCCCAGCGCGCGCACGATCGAATACATTTTGGACGCCGCCTGTTCCGCGGGCGTGATCCGCACGACCGCATGCTTGCCATCACCCCACGGCCGCAAAATGTGAGTGCCGGCAGCCAACCACGCATCGACCTGCGCCTTCTTCGCCGGGCCGCGCACCGCCTCGATGTCCTCATACATCAGCCGCCGCTCCGTGCCACGCTCATACCGGCCAAACGTGGTGCGCAAAACATCGTCCTCAACCAGGTAGCGCGCACCGTCGATGGTTTCGTACTTGGCAGGCGGGCGTTTTTCCTGCCAAAACCCGTCCACCAGTGACGCGTCCTTGGCCCACACCGCGATGTAATCGTGCCCGCGAATCCACGTCCGAGCCTGGCCTCCACCCCTGGCGCGCTGGTGCACAAACGACCCCAAGAAGTTCTCTTCCCCAAAAACCTGGTGGCCCACCAGCGTCAAAAACGCGTGCTCACGGTCGTCAATGGACACGAAAATGACACCGTCTTTACGCATCAGATCACGGGCAACAATAAGCCTGGGTAACATCATCGACATCCACCCCGCGTGCCCAGCCACCCCAAAAGTATCGCGGTACGGCAACGCGTTTCCCGTGTTGTACGGCGGGTCGATGTACACCACTGATACGCGGTCTTTGTGGGTTTGGCGCAGGTGCTTGAGTGCGTCCAGGTTGTCGCCCTCGACCACCATGGAACCCGTGGACGGAAGTGTGGGGGTGGGCCCGCTGGGAGTTGCGGTTCCGGCGGGGGCGGGTGCCGCCTCGGTACTGGTTCCGCTGGGAGCTGCGGTTCCGGCGGGGGTGGGTGCCGCCTCGGCCGAGGTGTCCCCCAACACCCCCACATACCCCACCTCCGCGCGGGGAGGGGTGTGGGCGGCCGCTACTGCGTCAGCGCGGCCGGTCCAGTCGAGTTCGTAGGTGCTCACGCCCCAAAGTCTATTCAGTTCGTGTTGAGCGGGGCCAAAAGGCAGGCGAAACGGCGCAAAACGAGCGAAACCGCGCAATATACTGCGCAGTTTCGCTCGTTTTGCGCCGTCTGGGCTGGCACACTTGAACCATGGAGCTAAAGCGCATTGCAGTTGTTGGCGGCGGAATCATCGGAACGGCAGTTGCGCGTGAACTTACGCGCAAACAACCACAAGCACACATCACCCTGATCGAAAAAGAATCGCAGTTGGCGCAGCACCAGTCGGGCCACAATTCGGGCGTGGTCCACGCGGGGCTGGACTGCGAACCTGGTAGCACGAACGCCAAACTGCACCGGCGAGGCGTCGAACTCCTCACCGCGTACACCACGCAGAACGGGCTGCCCTTGAACGAGTGCGGGAAACTGGTCGTCGCACAAGACATGGACGAGCTCGAACGCCTGGACACCATGTTTGAACGTGCGCAAGCCGGCGGCGTGCCCGGCGTGCGCATGCTTGACCGCCCCCAGATGCGCGAAGTCGAACCCGGCGTGCGCGGAATCGCCGCCCTGCACTCGTCCCACACGGCCATCACCGACTACAGCAAGATCACTGACGCGTTTGCCCGCGACCTCGAAGCCGCCGGCGGCCGAATCATGTACGACTCGGAAGTCAAACGCATCGACGCCATGGGTAATGAGGCGCGCATCCGCCTGGCCCTGCCCGGTGCGCAGGAATCGACCATGACCGCAGACGGTGGCACATATGACCTGGTCATCGCCTGCGCCGGCCTGCAAGCAGACCGCTTGGCCGAACACAGCGGACTGGACCCGTACCCCAAAGTCGTGCCGTTCACGCGCGACTACTTCGAGATCAACGGCGAATCCACCAAGGCAGTCCGTGGCCTCATCACCGCAGTGCCCGGCACCCCCAACCCGGTCCACCTGACCCCCACCACGCACGGCGCACTCATGGTGGGCCCGTACGCGTCCTTGTCACTGGGCCGTGAAGGCTACTCACGCGGGCTGTCCGGCTTCAAGTTGGACGACGTCGCGTCCACGCTGGGCTTTGGCGGGTTCTGGAAGTACGCGTCCAAGAACTTTCAGAGCGCGGCCCGCGAAGCGCGCACAGCCGTCTCGCCCAGTTCGTATTTGGAAAGCGCGCGCAAGTATGTGCCGGACCTGAACGTGTCCGCCGCGCGCCCCGGCCCCCGAGGTGTCCGCGCCCGAGCCATGACCGCTGACGGTTCGTTGGTGGATGACTTTGTGGTTTCTGCCCGAGGTCGCCTCACCCAAGTGCGCAGCGTACCTGCTGCTGGGGCCACCTGCTCGATGGCGATTGCTGAGCACGTTGTAGACCAGGCGCTTGCGCAAGTTTCGTAAGGCGACTCGCTGAAGAGTGCGTGTCCTGAGAGCGCTGCGCCCTGCGGTGCGGAACGCGTTTAGCTACAGTCCAGAAATTGGACTGTAGCTAAACGCGCCCAGATCAAACCATTTAGTGACCTATGTCACTGTTTTGGGGTCCTTTGGCTACAGTCGGAGCGCAAGATCGAGCTCGACTGTATCCAAATGACTCGGCCCCCACCCGCCGAGGTGTGAAGAAGTGACCCTGGACGTGCAGTTGCGGGCAGGTGTGGTTGTCCTGTGGGGTGGGCGCCAGGGCCAGACGGCGCGAAACGAGCGAAACTGCGCAATATAATGCGCCGTATCGCTCGTTTCGCGCCGTCTCACCCGCCTCAAGTTCCCCAAATGTTAAACCCGGACGCACGCTGAGCGCGCTAAGTGGGAAACATGTCATCGATATACTGAACGTATGACTGTTCTCATCGGCTACCTCCCGGCTCCAGAAGGTAAGGCTGCACTTGAAGTGGGTTTTCGTGAAGCCCACGTGCGCGGAACTGACGCGATCGTGATCACGTCGCCTCGCAAAGGAGCCCCGGACGTTATCACGAATCTGAACGAGCAAGCACGTGAAGACATCCTCGCGGTGGCCAAAAAGCACCAGGTGCAAGCGCGAATCGAACAGCCCACACACGAAGACGACCTGGTGGGAACGTTTAACGACTTCGCCGCTGAACACGGATGCGACCTGATCGTGATTGGCCTGCGCAAGCGTTCAGCAATTGGCAAGTTCATTCTGGGCTCGCAAGCCCAGCGGATTCTCCTCGAAGCTGACGTGCCCGTGCTGACCGCAAAGGCGTAGCGGGCGCAAGCGCCTGCAAGTCGTGCGCCACTCGTCTCAAAAAATGTCTCGCGCAACGTTCGCCATCCACCATTGTGCAGTGATGTGTAATAGTTGTTCACTGTGGGTGTCTTAGTGTTTGAACAGTCTCAAATTGCAGACACGCACGGTGTCAGTAAGAAAGAAATTTGGGGTAGCTCGCGGGGAAGCGGGCCACGGAAGCTCCACGAGCAAGAAGCGGGAGTGTGAAGAACGAATGTCACGCCGTCCTAAACCGCTGTCTACCGAGCAAAAAGCGCTCGTGTCTTCAGTCCGTCGGATTTCAAAACAGCGGTCGCGTATCAACGCCGCCTACATTGCGTCCGTTGTGAAGGCGCGAGAAGCAGGAGTGACTTTTTCGGTCATCGCCGAAGCTGCAGGCATGTCATCGCAAGCAGCACAAGAGATCGTGCGGCGTCACGGCTCAACCGGCAAAACTTCCTCAACCGACCAAAGCCAGGACCCAAACAAGGACCCAGGCGACCCAGACCCAGCCAACCAAGACACCAACGAAAGCAACGAAAAGTCCATCGGAAGCACCAGCGGAGTACAAAGTGGCGTGCCTCAAGGCGCCGCAGCTGTTAGACATGAGGTAGGAACTCAAAACCCTAGCGAATAGGACGCACGTGGATCAGCCCACCGCCACTCACACCTCGGCCCACCAAAACCCCTACGCGCCCCTCCTCGTCATCGCCCGCAACGCCGCCGTCATGGCGTGGGAACGGATGAACCATTGGTCCGCCCAACTCAGCGACGCAACCGTCGACGCGAAAGACAACCCAAATAACCTTGTCACAGTGGCCGACGCCCAAATCGAAAGCATCGTTACCGGCTACCTCAACCACGTTCGCCCAGGTGACACGGTTGTTGGCGAAGAGAAGGTGGAGCCCACGCCGTTCGACCCGTCCGCATGGCCCGGCCTCCTCGACATCCCAGACCACACCCACATCCCGGCCTGCGAATGGCACATCGACCCCATCGACGGGACCGTGAACTTCGTCCGTGGCATCGAGCACTACTGCTTCTCGGCCGGCGTGCGCCTCGCCAGCCCTGACCACCCGGCCCAGGGCACGTGGCTCGCCGGTCTCGTCGCCGCGCCAGTCATGAACACCACCTGGTTTGCCACCTCGGGGGCGGGCGCGTGGATGACCGCAGGTCTCCCTGACATGCAACGGATTCTCACCCCCGCCGAGGTGGGAGTCGCCCGCCTTTCCGGCACCCCCGCGGGGAGGCGAGGCAGCGTGGTGGCCACTGGATTCGGTTACGGGAAGGAGCGGCGTGACCGGCAATTCCGTGCACTGATCGACATTATGGAACGGTTCGACGACGTTCGGCGCATGGGCTCAGCGGCAATCGACCTGTGCCAAGTAGCGCAAGGGCGCGTCAACGCGTACTACGAACGGGGCCTGGGCGTGTACGACTGGGCCGGGGGAGCGGTGATCGCCCGCGAAGCCGGCTGCCACGTCCACATACCCACGGAACGGGACATGCCAGTGGTGGCGGCTGACACCTCGGACCTTTTGGAGTTCCTCACCAGTACGGCTTGAGGCCAGGCGCGACGCACGGCGCCAAAACCTGCAGCGCCGCTACCAAGCCAACTCAGTCCACGTACTTAGTGGTACACCGCGATCTTGCCGCGCGGCCCGTCCAACACCTGGATGGGGGTGTTGAAAACGCCGGTGAGGATGTCGTCGCGCATGATCTGTTCCGGAGTGCCGAACTCCACCACCTGACCGTCTTTCATGGCACAAATGTGGTCCGCGTAGGTGGCGGCGAAGTTGATGTCGTGCAGGACAATCACCACGGTGCGACCCAGCTCGTGCGCAGCCTGGCGCAAGTGCTTCATCATGGTCACCGAGTGCTGCATGTCCAGGTTGTTCAGCGGTTCGTCCAACAGAACGTAGTCCGTGTCCTGCGCCAACACCATGGCAACGTACGCGCGCTGGCGCTGACCACCGGACAGTTCGTCCAAGTAGCGACCCTCAAGTTCCGTCAGACTCAGAAAGTCGATCGCGTCGCTGATGATCTTTTCATCGTGCTTGGTGAGGCGGCCCTTTGAGTGGGGGAAGCGCCCAAAGCTCACCAGCTGTCGCACTGTAAGGCGAGTGACGAAGTGGTTTTCCTGACGCAGAATCGACACCACCTTGGCCAATTCTTTAGACGGGGTTGAGGTCACGTCGAAGCCACCCATAGAAATGGTGCCCGTGTCCATGCCCATGAGGCGCCCCATCATGGTGAGCAACGTGGATTTTCCGGCCCCGTTGGGGCCTACCAGCGCGGTCACGCCGCATCCGGGGATCACCTGGGAGACCGGGCCGATCGCCACCGAGTCGGAATACCGGCGTGTGACGTTCTCAATCCGAATGGCCAGGCTGGGGTCCGGGCCACCAAACTCGCACGAGTCGCACCCGTCGCCAGCGCACGCCCCAGGCTTAGCCAAGGATGCCGCGGACCCCGTGGATCCCTTGGACTCCCTGGGCTGGAGTGACAGGATGGTGCGGCCCTGAGGAGGTGTCACAGCCTCGCCCTGGCCCGCGCCCGCGCCCGCGCCTGCATCAGCAACCGCGCCCGCGCCTTCGTGTTCAACCTCACCTCGGTTCGCCTGTTTGCTTAATGTCACAGTCGTCCCCTCTTGAGAATGTATGCCAGGAAGAACGTGCCTCCCACCAGCTCAATGATGATGCCCACGGATCCTTGGGCGTAGAAAATGTTTTTCAAAATAAAGTGCGCTCCTCCCAAAACCACGAACCCGGTGAGCCATGAAACAGGGAAGACTCGGTAGTGGTCGTAGGTGTCGGCGAGTTGGTACGAAATCATGGCCACCAGGAACCCAAAGAACGTCAGTGGCCCCACAAGTGCTGTGGTCATGGCCATGAGCACGCTGACCAGGCCCAGCACCATGATCAAGTTTTTCTTGTAGTTCAGCCCCAGGTTTACAGCAGTGTCACGCCCCAGGCCCAGCAGGTTCAGTCGCCCGCTCATCAGCACCAAGAGCGTCACCGCTACCAGGCACACGGGCACAGCGATCGCCAGGTATTCCGCGTGGGCTGACGCAATCGACCCCACCAGACGCGCCGTCAGCACGTCGAATTCGCTGGGCGTGAGCAGTCTCTGCATGAACGTCGAAGCAGCGCCCAAGCCGCCCCCAATGACCAACCCGATGAGCAGCGTTGTCTGGAGGTCACCTCGGCGGCCGGACAGCAACCACGAATACAGCAACACCGCGAATACCACCATCACCACGGTCTGCAGAACAAACTGCGGCGTGCCACGCAGAACCGACCCTCCAGCGATCCCAAACAAGAACACCGAACCGGTCTGGATGAGCGTGTACAAGGACTCAAAACCCATGATCGACGGGGTCAGAATGCGGTTGCCGGTCACGGTCTGAAACGCCACGGTCGCAGTCGAGTGGCACAGCGCCACCAACGCGATCACCAGCAAGTTCTGGACTCGCAGCTGCGCGATCAGCCAGAACCCCTCGGAGCCAAACGGCATGGGGTTGTCCCACGAAAGTGTGCCAAATGTGATCCCTGCAGTCAGCGCAATCAGCACCCCAACGATGATGGCGTACCGGCGCCTGGCTCGTGGGGTGGGAAGTGGGTGGGTTGAACGGGCCGAGGTGTCCGTCACCTGAGTTGTTTTGCTCACCGTCCGCGCCTCCTTTGGAGGAGAAGGGCCACGAACACGATCGACCCGATGATGCCCAGGATGAGTGACACGGGAACTTCGAACGGTGCGATGATGGTGCGTCCTACCAGGTCGCATATGGTGACCAGGCTGATTCCGGCCAGGCACACCCACGGCAGGTTGGAACGTAGGTCATCGCCACGGAACAGCGACACCACGTTGGGCACTACCAGTCCCAGGAACGGCAGGTTCCCCACGACCACCGTGACCAGGCCAGAGGCCAGCGCAACCAGTGCGGTTCCCAACAGGATGATGCGGTTGTAGTTCAGGCCCACGTTGGTGGCGATGTCTTTACCCAGGCCAGCAACCGTGAAGCGGTCTGCAGCAATGAAAATAGCGATGACCACGGCAACCACAATCCACAGCGGTTCGTACTGGCCACGCAAGACCGAGGTGAACGACCCGGCAAACCAGATCCCCAGGCTTTGGAGCAGGTTGGTTTGAAGAGCAATGAAGTTCGACAGCGCACCCACAACCGCGCCCAGCATGAGCCCCACAATGGGCACAATTACTGAACTGCGAAGCTGGATGCGACTCAAGAACGCAAAAAAGATCAGCGTTCCCACAAAAGCAGACGCCACCGCGATGACCATGCGGGTGAGAACACTGGCGTCCGGGGCTATCACCATGGTGAGCAGGAGGCCCAGGCCGGCCCATTCGGTAGTTCCGGTGGTGGTGGGTTCCACGAACCGGTTCTGCGTGAGCATCTGCATGACCAGACCACTCATGGCCATGGCCGCCCCGGCTAACACCAGAGCGATCGTGCGGGGGATACGGGTGATCTGGAAGATCGACGCTCCGTCTTGGCCCGAAAAAATGTCATATTCGCCCACGAACAGACTGACCGTCACCAAGGCTGCGGTGACAATGACGCCAATAATGAGTGGCCACGTAAACAGCCTTCCCGCCGGGGCGCGGTTGCCCTTGTCAGCACGGTTACCCTCACCGGCACGGTTGCTGGCACCACCTCGGGAGCTTGTACCACCTCGGGCGCCTTTAGAAACGCGACTACCCGCGGTGGGAGCCGTGCTCCGTTCCGCGGGTGTCGCTGATTTGTTGTGAGACTTCACTCAAAGTCTCCGCAGTTGGTGTGCATTACTTCTTTTCCATTGCATCGGCCAGCTGGTTGTAGAACTCGGTGTACGTCTGCAGGCCTTCGTTGAGGTAGGTGTCCTGCGGCATGTACACGATGTGCTTGTTCTTCACCGCGTTGACGTTCTTCAGGGCCTCCGACCCTGCAATGAGTTCGTTTGCAGGAGTGTACTTTTCGCCTTTGTTTGCGCTAATCGACGCGTCACGGTCCATGACCATGATCCAGTCTGGGTTGGATTTAGCGATTGCTTCAACCGAAATGTCGTCGCCTTGGTGATCACTCGATGAGTCTTTCACTTCCAGGGACGGAGTAAGCCCCAGCATGTCATATGCCGGTCCCAATGTGCGACCGCTGTGCGGGGCCGCGAAGTTGATGTTGCCACCAGTTGTGATGACGGACAGGACTTTTTCGTCCTTGTTGTATGCGTCCTTGACGCGCTTGACGGACGCGTCAAAGTCCTCGTTGAGCTTCTTGGCTTCGTCCTGCTTGCCAAAGATTTCGCCCAGCGTGGTGGTCTGGCGCTTGAGCTCTTCGCCCAGGTCTTCGCCTTCGCGTGGTTCAAGGTTCACAACCGGAGCGTCGCCAGCGTACTTCTTGACCTCTTCACCGTGGTCGCGGAAGCGCTGGCCGGTGATGACTAGGTCGGGCTTGGAGGCCACGATCACTTCGAAGTTGGGCTCACGGTGGTTTCCCACTTCTTGAATGGAGTCATCTTTTTTCTGTGGGTTGTCCGCCGGCATGAGCTTCTTTGCAGCAGCGACAGGTTTGATTCCCCAGCTTTCCAGCGTTTCAAATGAGCGGTTGTCCAGAGCGACCACGCGCTTAGGGTCTTTGGGGACTTCAACTGTTCCCGAGTTGTCCTCAATCGAGATGGTTTCCCCGGACGCGTTTTCTTCTCCTGGGGTGCCCGAGCCGCACGCGCTCATAGTGAGGGTGAGCGCCGTGGCGGTCGCAAGTGCCGCTGTGAGCCGGCGAAGTTTCATATCGTCTCCTGATGATCTGACGTGTAAGTAAGGTTAGGTTATCCAAACTTTAGTGAATATAGCAATTCTTTTGTGCGCTAATTCGCATTTCGGTTGAGTGAGACGGCGCAAAGCGAGCGGGAGCCCTACACTGGCCCCATGACCCAACTTTTCGTCAACGCGAACATCCACACGTTCGACCCCGCCAACCCGCACGCCACCGCTATCCTCACGGACGGCGAAACCATCACAGCGGTGGGCGATGCGAAAGATTTGAAGGCGAACACCTCGGGCGTGGAAACCGTTGACTTAGGCGGCGACACGGTCATTCCCGGCTTTGTGGACGCCCACCTGCACGCGCTCGCCCACGCGGAATCCCTAGCGGAACTCAACGTTTCTAAAACCACCTCCCTGCCCGAGGCGGTCGAGGCTATCCGCGCATTCGCCGCGATCCTGCCCCAGGGTCAGTGGGTGACCGGCGGACGTTGGGATTACAGCAAGTGGGGGCTGCGGCACCAGCCCGATAGGTCGTTGCTGGATGTGGCGTTGCCGGATCGGCCCGTGGCGCTGTGGTCGATCGACTTCCACACGCTGTGGTGCAACGGGGCGGCCCTACGTGCCGCCGGAATTGACCGCAACACCCCGGACCCGCGCGGTGGAAAAATCGTGCGTGACGAACACGGCGAACCTACCGGGATTCTGCGCGAAGACGCGGCCACGCTGGTTGAGCGCGTCATTCCGCACCTGCCAGAAGAGACGCTGGGCGAACTCATGCGCAACGCACAAAAGCAGTGGTTGCAAGAAGGTCTGACCGGGCTGCACGACATCGACGGTGAGTTCTCCAAACGCGCGTGGAACCAGTTGCGCGCAAGCGGTGACCTGAACATGCGCGTAGTGAAGTACCTGCGCCTGGACGAATACGACTGGGCCAAAGATACTGGGTGGACCACCGGATCGGGTGACGACTGGTACCGCCACGGCGGGCTCAAGCTGTTTTCTGACGGGGCCCTGGGATCACGATCCAGCTACATGTCCTCCCCATATCCAGCCGAAGGTGAACTGTATGAGACCGGAAGTGACGCCGGGCAGAACTATGGCATGCAGATCACCACGGAAAACGTGCTGATTGAGCAGATGCGGGATGCGTACGCTCACGGAATTGTGCCAATCGTCCACGCAATTGGCGACCAAGCGAACCATCACGTTCTCAACGCATTCGAGCAGACACAAACCGACCGCCAAGCCGCTGAAAAGCGCTTAGGGTATCCATTGCGCGCCCGGATCGAACACGCGCAGTTCGTGCAACCACAGGACGTTGCCCGGTTTGCCAAGCTCGACATCATCGCATCTATGCAGCCACGGCACTGTATTTCGGACCTGCACCTGCTCAACGCGCTGCGCCCAGACCCCAACCTGGCCGCATACGCATGGACCGCGCTCCTGGACGCAGGCGCACACGTGGCCTTCGGTTCCGACGGGCCGGTGGAACCCACCACCCCATTCGCGGCGATCTACGCCGCCATGACACGCGCCGACATCGCCGGTGACCCCACCACAACATTCCAAGCCCAGAACCGCATGGGAGCCTACCAAGCGATCAGGTGCCATACAGCGGGACCGGCGTTCGCCTCGGGCATGGAAACCCGGGCTGGCGCACTCAAGCCGGGCATGAACGCAGACTTCATCGCCATCAACCACGACCCCTTAAGTGTGACCGAGTTTGGCGACGACGACGCCCTGTTCGAACACGCAACCGCGATCCGCGACACCGTCGTCAACACCACCGTGGTGGGCGGTCGCATTCAGTTCCGCAGATGACGCCCGTTCCGCAGGTGAAGCGCGCGAAACCCCGCACGCGCCAGAACGTGATTAAGATAGACAGCAACTAAGATAAGTGAACAACTGACAACTGAATAACCCAACTCAATAGCCGTTTTAACGTGCTTGGGGAGAGGCGCACACGCTGCGTCGCCGAAGGGGCAATTCCCTCCCCCGGAAACTCTCAGGCCAACACACCCAAGCACAAAGGCATTCTGAAGCCCGATCCACGCCAGTCATCGAAGCACGTGCGCGGATCAGGTGACAGAGCGGGGAGGAAACCGATGTAATCGTTCCTACGTGAGGACTCATATGACCACCGGTTCCCACCAACCTGCAACATCGATGGCCGTCACTTCCGCCGTAACAGGGGATGCACCTCGGCCATTTTCTGACCGCCACATTGGCGCCCGTGCCCACGAAACCCAGCAGATGCTCGACGCGATTGGCGTGGACACGCTCGAAGATCTGGTTCGTCAGGCGTTGCCACAAAACGTTCAGTTCGAAGGCGAACTTGATCTGCAACAGGGTCTGGATGAGCACGTGGTTCTGGAGCAGTTGCGGGAAATCGCGGGCAAGAACCAGATGCGTGTGCAGATGATTGGTCAGGGGTACTACGACACCATCACCCCAGCCGTTATTCGCCGCAACGTTGCCGAAAACCCAGCCTGGTACACCGCATACACCCCGTACCAGGCTGAGATCTCCCAGGGTCGTCTGGAAGCGCTCATGAACTTCCAGCAGGTCGTCATCGACATGACTGGTCTGCCCATCGCCAACGCTTCGCTCCTGGACGAAGCCACCGCAACCGCAGAAGCTGTTTTGCTCATGCGCCGGGCCAACAAGAAGGGCTCCACGGTTGTTCTGGACTCCGAACTGCACCCGCAGGTCATCTCGGTTGTGCGCACCCGTGCGCATGCCATGGACTTCCAGGTGCAGGTCGCTGACCTGTCCCAGGGGCTGGTGGGTGACGACGTGTTTGGCATCGTGTGCGCCCAGGTGGGTACCTCGGGTGAAATCCGGAACTTCGACGACGCTGTGCGGGGTGCCAAGGAACGCAACGCGTTGGTGGTGTTCGCGACCGACCTTCTGGCTCTCACCCTCATGAAGTCGCCTGGTGAGCAGGGCGCCGACATCGCCGTTGGGTCCGCCCAGCGCCTGGGTGTGCCGCTGTTCTTTGGTGGGCCGCACGCCGGTTTCCTATCAGTCACCAGCAAGCTGCGCCGTCAGCTGCCAGGTCGTCTGGTTGGTGTGTCAACCGACCCTGAAGGCAAGGCCGCTTACCGCCTCGCCCTGCAGACGCGCGAACAGCACATTCGCCGCGAAAAGGCCACCTCGAACATCACCACCGCGCAGGCTCTGCTCGCTGACATGGCCGGGTTCTACGCGGTCTACCATGGGCCGGCCGGGCTGACGCGCATTGCCAGCCGCATTCACCGTTTGGCGCACGCGTTCGCACAGTGCGCGGCAAGTATTTCCGGCGCCGAGGTGGTAACAAGTACGTTCTTTGACACCGTGACGCTCAAGGTTGCAGACGCCGCGGCCGCTGTCGCAGCCGCGGATGAAGCAGGCATCAACATCCGCCACATCGACGCCACTCACGTGGGTGTGTCATTTGGTGAGTCACACGACGTGGCTGTGGCAAACACCCTGCTTGAAGCACTGGGTGCCAGCGAATCCATTGACGCTGACGAGTTCGACAAGGCCGGCGAAGGAACGTTCGGGCCGGGGCACGTGGCAGCGCCGCAGTTGCCGGAAAACCTGGTGCGCACCTCGGAGTTCCTCACCCACCCAACCTTCAACTCCTACGGCTCCGAATCCGACATGATGCGCTACATGCGCGAACTCGCCGACCGCGACCTGGCGCTGGACCGCACCATGATTCCGCTAGGTTCATGCACCATGAAGCTCAACGCGGCAGTCGAGATGGAACCCATCACGTGGCCGGAATTCGCGTCCATCCACCCGTTCGCACCAGCCCAGCAGACTCAAGGCTGGACCCAGTTGCTCACGGAACTGGAAGAGATGCTGGCCGAAATCACCGGGTACGACAAAGTATCCCTGCAGCCCAACGCGGGATCACAGGGTGAGCTTGCGGGTCTGCTTGCGTTCAAGGCGTACCACGAAGCAAACGGGCAGTCACAGCGCGACAAGATCCTCATTCCGGCTTCTGCTCACGGAACCAACGCGAGCTCCGGTGCGTTGGCTGGGTTCGACGTGGTGACGGTTGCGTCCGCTGAAGACGGGTCGATCGACGTGGAAGACTTGGGCGCCAAGATCGCTGAACACGGTGACCGGGTCGCCGGAATCATGATCACCTACCCTTCCACCCACGGGGTTTTCGAAGCTGACGTGCGCAAAGTGTGCGACATGGTTCACGAAGCCGGTGGCCAGGTCTACATCGACGGGGCGAACCTCAACGCCACGATCGGTTGGGCCAAGCTGGGTCAGATCGGCGGGGATGCTTCGCACTTGAACCTGCACAAGACCTTCGCTATCCCACACGGTGGCGGTGGCCCCGGTGTTGGGCCTATCGCGGTAGGTGCTCACCTGGCCGAATACCTTCCAGGCAACCCACTGGACGAACAGTACGTGGACGGAAGCAACGCGGACGGACTGCCTGTCTCCGGTGCCTTCCAGGGCTCGGCTGGTGTGACCCCGATTTCCTGGGCATACATCAAGCTCATGGGGCAGCAGGGACTGCGCGTAGCAACCGAGCACTCACTGCTCACCGCCAACTACGTGTCTCGTGAACTGCAGGACTACTTCCCAACCCTGTACACCGGTAACACCGGGTACGTGGCACACGAATGCATTCTGGACTTGAAAGAGATCACCGCTCAGTACGGGGTGACCGCTGAAGACCTGTGCAAGCGCCTCATGGACTTTGGGTTCCACGCACCAACCTTGGCGTTCCCCGTTGCGGGAACCGTGATGTTCGAACCAACCGAATCCGAATCTAAGACCGAACTGGACCGCTTCATTGTTGCGATGAAGAAGATCCACCAAGAGATCACGGCGATTGGTTCTGATTACAGCTACGAAGAGTCGCCTCTGGCACACGCCCCACACACTGCAACCGTGGTGTTGGGCGAAGAGTGGGACCGCAAGTACAGCCGTGAGCAGGCCGTGTACCCAGTGTCCAGCCTCAAACGCAACAAGTACTTCCCACCTGTGGGACGTATCAACAACGCGATGGGTGACCGCAAGCTGGTGCCGTTCTGCCCGCCACTCGAAGCGTTCGACGTCGATGCGAACTTCGACCTCGTCGCAATCTCGATCTAATCAACCTCACACTCAAAGGAGTCGACGATGACCAAACACACTCCGCTGTATGACATCCATGAAAAGCTGGGCGCTTCGTTCACCGACTTTGGTGGCTGGGAGATGCCACTGAAGTACCAGAACGAACTGGACGAACACCGCGCAGTGCGTGGCACCGCCGGTCTGTTCGACCTCTCCCACATGGGAGAAGTCCGCGTGAAAGGTGCCCAGGCTGGGGACTACCTGGACTACGCGATGTTGTCCAAGTACTCCTCCATGAAAGTGGGCAAGGCTAAGTACGGTCTGCTCATTGATGAAAACGGGCACCTGATGGACGACCTCATCACGTACCGTCTGGCAGAAGACGAATACCTGATCGTGCCCAACGCGTCGAACACCCCGGCTGACGTGGAAGCGTTCACGAAGCGAGTAGATGCGTTCCTGGCCGCTAACCCCGGTGCCGACGTCACGGTAACCGACGAATCGGCCGACACCGCATTGATCGCAGTGCAGGGGCCCGCTTCTGAAGACATTCTGCTGTCCACGCAGGACTCCGACGAAGCCCGCAACGCCATCAAGGAACTGGCCTACTACGCATGGGCACCACTGAAGGTAGGTGGCCTGGACATTCTGTTGGCCCGCACCGGGTACACCGGCGAAGACGGATTCGAACTGTACCTGCCCAACGCAGGCGCAGAAGAGCTGTGGAATGTGCTGACCGAGGTCGACGCAACGTTCGATCTGGTGCCAGCCGGCCTGGCTGCGCGCGACTCACTACGCCTGGAAGCCGGAATGCCACTGTTCGGCAACGAACTCACCAACGACATCACCCCAGTCGAAGCAGGCATGGGTGGCATGGTCGCAGGTGCGCTGAAGAACAAGACAGAATTCGTAGGACGCGAAGCACTCGAGAAGCTGGACACGTCGAAGGTCAGTCGCACCCTGGTTGGCCTTAGCTCGTCCGGCCGTCGCGCCGCCCGCAGCGGTGCCGAAATCAAAGCTGGCGAAAAGACGGTAGGGACGGTCACCTCGGGACAGCCTTCCCCCACCCTGGGACACCCCATTGCCCTTGCATACGTGGACGTGGACCAGGCAGAAGCGGGAACCGAACTGGAAGCCGACATCCGCGGCAAGCGCTACCCCTTCACCGTGGTAGAAACCCCGTTCTACCGTCGCGAATCCTGACCCGAAAAGTTAGAACTTTTTGCACTGAACAACCCATACATGAGGCACACTTGAAGTGATGCCCATCGTGCCCCAGCTCGGGCACCACGAAAGGAACACACATGGTTAACCTTCCAAAAGAACTGTCCTACTCCGCAGACCACGAATGGGTCAACGCAGCTCCTGACGCAATCGCTGGGGCGACCGTGCGCGTTGGTATTACCGAAGTCGCATCGGATGCGCTTGGTGAGGTCGTATTCGTAGACGCACCCCAGGTTGGTGACAGCATCACCGCTGGTGAAGCGTGTGGTGAAATCGAATCGACCAAGTCGGTGTCCGACCTCATCTCACCAGTTTCCGGTGAAGTTGTAGCCGTCAACGAAGCACTCGAAGACAACCCAACCCTGGTAAACGACGACACCTACGGTGAAGGCTGGATCTTCGAAGTCGCCGCAACTGAAGCCGGCGAACTCATGGACGCAGCCGCATACGCAGAACAGAACAAGCTCTAAAACGTTCACAGGGGGTGCGAGACTCGCTCACGCAGAGTCCCGTACCCCCTTTTTGGTGCTTGTTTTGAGAGTTCGGCGTGGAACCGTCGAGGTGGAACAGGGAGGACAACGATGCCAGTAAGTGTTTTCGAACTTTTCTCAGTAGGAGTGGGGCCATCGTCGTCACACACGGTAGGGCCCATGCGTGCCGCAGCCAGTTTTGTTGAGCTGGTGGGGGAACGGGTAGACGAGCTCGCCTCTGTGCGTGTGGACGTGTTCGGGTCCCTGGCGGCAACAGGGCGTGGCCACGGCACATTCGACGCGATCCTGCTGGGACTCGAAGGGTGTAAGCCCGAAGAAGTCGAAGCCAACGACATGGACCAGCGCAAAGCGCGCATGGCCCAGACGGGTGCCGTCCGCTTTGGCGACGTGCGCGACATCAAACTCACTGAAGACGACATGGTGAAACGGCCACTCACCGTGCTCGAACGTCACACCAACGCCATGACGCTCACCGCGTTCGACGCCGCTGGAGAAGAACTAGCGAAGGAAACGTATTACTCCGTTGGTGGCGGGTTCGTGGTCGCAGAGTCCGACGAAAACGAACCCATTGGTGGTGAACTCCACACCCCCGACGTCATCCACGAAACCCACGACCACATCGCTGGAACCACCGTCCTCGGTGAGGACCTGTCCCAGCTTCCAGAAGAAGATGCGGCTACTGAACCCACCAACGCGGAAGCCGGGGGTGCCGGGTCAGAGGGAACGACCTCGGCGCCGGTATACGAATACACTTCCGCAGCCGACCTTCTGCGCATTTCTAAGGAAAACAACCTGGCGCTGTGGGAGATCGTGATGGCCAACGAGCTTCAAGAGCGCACAGAGGAGGAGATCCGCGAAGGGCTGCTCCACATTTACTCCGTGATGGACGAATGTGCGATGTCGTCGCTGGACCGCACCGGGTACCTGCCGGGCGGGCTGAAGGTGAAGCGGCGCGCCCACGACTGGTTCCTGCGGTTGAAAGCCGAGGACCCCAACAACGACCCCAAGTTCTACCAGGAGTGGGTCAACCTGATCGCGTTGGCGGTGAACGAGGAGAACGCGTCCGGCGGGCGGGTCGTGACTGCGCCCACCAACGGGGCTGCCGGGATCATCCCTGCGGTGATGTACTACGCGCTGCACTTTGTGGACCGGGTCGTGGACGCTGGGCCGCAGGGGCGCGCGGACGCGATCGTGGAGTTCCTGCTGACCGCGGCCGCAATTGGCGGGTTGTACAAGGAAAAGGCTTCGATTTCTGGCGCCGAGGTGGGATGCCAGGGTGAGGTAGGTTCGGCTTCGTCGATGGCGGCTGGGGCGTTGGCACAGGTCATGGGCGGGACCCCTGAACAGGTGGAAAACGCGGCCGAGATCGCCATGGAGCACAACCTGGGGCTCACATGCGACCCGATCGCCGGCCTGGTACAGGTGCCTTGTATTGAACGCAACGCAATTGCTGCCGGCAAGGCCATTAACGCGGCCAAGATGGCGCTGTGGGGCGACGGGACGCACCGGGTGAGCCTCGACGAAGTGATCGAAACCATGCGGTCCACCGGTGAAGACATGAGCCACAAGTACAAAGAAACCGCGATGGGTGGTCTGGCGGTCAACGTCGTCGAGTGCTGATGGACGCGGGTGGTCCTGTGGGGAGCCGGCCGGACGGGCCGGTGGGCGCGTGCGATTGGCTCAGCCCTGACGCGCGTGCCAGTGCGCGTTTGTTGCTCGGGTGCTTTTTGGCCACCCCAGATGTGACGGTCCGGATCACCGAGGTCGAAGCGTACGCGGGCACCGACGATCCCGCGTCTCACGCGTACAAGGGCCAGACTGCGCGTAACGCTGTCATGTTTGGGCCTGCGGGGCACTTGTACACGTACACCATGCATGGGCACACGTGTTGCAATGTGGTGTGTTCCCCCGCTGGTGTGGCGCAGGCGGTGTTGATTCGGGCCGGTGAGGTGGTTGACGGGGCCGAGGTGGCTTACAGTCGGCGCCGGCCTGGAGTGAGTGCTACGCACCTTGCGCGGGGGCCGGGAAACTTGACCCGCGCGCTGGGTGTGACCATGGATCACTCTGGGGTTGATTTGTGTGATCGTGGCTCTGAGGTGAGGCTTGTGCGTGGCGAGTTGCGCGCAGGTGAGTTGGTGGCTGTGGGGCCGCGTGTGGGAGTGAGCCAAGCGGCCGATGACCCTATGCGTTTCTGGATTGAGGGTGATCCAACGGTTTCGGCGTATCGGCGCTCGCCCCGGGCGCCTAAACCTTCGCGTTGAACAGGTGTGCGAGGGCGTTTACTCTACACTCCTCGAAGTAGTCTGTAGAGTAAACACCCTTTTTGTTCGTTTTGTTCACGTTTTTGGCCCAAAATCGGCGAGTTACCCACCACCCCTGAGAGGAAACAACTGACTTGTGGTGGGTAATTGGGTGGGGGCAGCCCCACCTAACCCAGGCCCTTGAGCCGCTTGGCCAACTTAAACGCCCGCGCCCGCCGGAACTGTTCACTCACCGCCCGGCGATCCGGCTCCATCCACCACTCCTGGCAATACTGCTCATACAACCCACGCCACGTGTCCACGAAATGCGCGCGACACACCTCGGCCTGCGAATCCCACAACCGCACCAAAAGCGCGTCACCGGTCACCAGCTCATAGCCACGCTCAGCCTTCTCATCCACGTGCGACGACACGGGCTTAAACGCGCGCACATCATTGCTGACCAGCACATCCATCCTGCCCTGCCACGCGGCAACATCAAGGTGCGCATCGTCGGGGTCCTTGACGAAACCCCTCCGAGTCATGTCCATGCTGGCCATATCCAGGTGCTGCATCGACTGCCGTCGCGCCTCAAACGCGCCCCCAATCTGTAGGCGGGTCCGCTCCCGGTACACGCGCCTGAGCGCCGGCCGTAGTTCTTCTAAGATCGCCGAGGTCGTAAACAGTTCCAGCGCGACGCCGCCCCGCGCGCCGTCACCCCGGCCACCACCTCGGCCGCTTCCCTGGGAAACACCACCCAGTTCACGCATCGTGAGCAACCCCAGCCACAGAAGATCCGACACCAGCACGCTGGTGTCGACCAACGCCCGAAGCCTCGCCACTAAACCGACCCCACTACAACACCCGCACTAGAACACTGTGGCCAGACGTGCCACGCCTTCTTCGATGACATCCGGTTCCGCAGAAACGAACGTTAAACGCATGGACTGGTAATTGGGGTTTTCCATGTAGAACGGTGCCCCCGGCACAAAAATGACACCAGCGTCAATAGCCTTGTACACCAGTTCAGACGTGTCGTAGCGCTCCGGCAGGTACACCCACACGAACATGCCACCTGAGGGTTCGGCAATGTAGGACCCGGTGGGCAACACCCGGTCCAGCGCATCAACCTGGGTGCGCATGCGCTGGCGGTAGGTTTCACGCACCGGCTCCAGTTTCTTGTCCAGGTCGTTCGTCTCCAAGTAGTGCGCAACCGCTAACTGGTCAATCGTTGAGGACTGGATGACGGTACCCTGCTTGGTCACGGTGACACGTTCCAGGATTTCGTCGGGCCCGTGGATCCACCCAATACGCACCCCAGGCGAGAGCACCTTAGACAAAGACCCCAGGTAGAACGCCCGGTCAGCAACCCGCGGGTCGGCACTAATCGGTTGCACCCGCTCGTCCGTGAACCGCAACTCCGAATACGGGTCGTCCTCAATGAGCCACATGTCCGACTCGGACAGCACCTGCGCAATGTGATCCCGCCTGGACGCCGGCATGGTGATCCCGGTGGGGTTCTGAAACGTGGGAATCGTGTACAGCGCTTTGGGGCGGTAGTAGTGGATCGCCGCCTCAAGGGCTTCGGGCACGATGCCACCTTCGTCGGTGTCGATCGCCACGAACTCGATCCCGTGCATCCCAAACGCCTGCAGGGCAGACATGAACGTGGGATTTTCACACAAAAGAACGTCACCCGGGTTAAACAGGGTGTGCGCCAGCAGGGAAATCCCCTGCTGAGAGCCCGAGGTGATAAGGACGTTGCTCGCTTCTGCACTGATCCCGGTTCCGCGAATCCGCTGCGCTGCGGCTTGGCGAAGTTCCCATTCTCCGTCGGTGACACCGTACTGCATGGCGCGCCCACCTTGCGTGTCGAACACGTGTGAGTACGCGGCCTTCATCCCTTCAACGTCGAAGAGTTTTTCGTCTGGGTGCCCACCGGCGAAACTAATGATGGCCGGGTCGTGCGCGATCCTAAACAGTTCCCGAATAGGGGACGGTGGCATCTGTGAAATGCAGTCATTTAGACGCGCTCGAATTGGTTCCATGTGAGTCATGGTAAACCGAAAATCCGAGGTGTAAAGAATCCGCTAAGGGCGGCAAAAAACTACTGTCTGAAGTAGCTAAATACGTCCTCAATTTTTGTGCCCGACTCCAACGCCAGAATGGTGAGAATTCGGGCTTTTCGGGCGTCCAACCGGCCGGCGGGAATCATGCCGGCAGCCTGCAAATCGAGTTCCGCGCCGGGGTATCCGTAGGTCGTCTCCAACGTGCGCCCCGCGCCGGTTCGCGCGCAGTACACCACCGGCATCTGCGTGGCCAGCGCCGTGACCCGCTCAAGCACGTTGACGGAAACGTGCCCGCCACCCACACCGGCGAGCACCGCCGCGCTGTACCCGGCCTGCTTGAGGAAGTCGACATAGGCCAGCGAGTCGTCCAGCGTGGCCTCCACGAGTGCCACCTGCGCCTTTTGCCCCGAGGTTGCGCGAGTGAGCGTGCCCGGCAGGGTCGCGGGCATGTGGAGGAACACCAGGCGGTCTTCGCTCACCCAGCCCAGTGGGCCTGCCCCGGGACCGGAAGAAAAGGGCGCGGCCGAGGTGGTATGAGTCTTGCGTACGAGCGACGGGTCGTGGACCTCATCTGCGAAAACGAGAACGGCGGGCAACATGTGAAGGCGCGGGTCCGCTGCTGTGATGATGGCTGAACGCACGTTCGCCGGGCCGTCAGTCCCGGGAAGCGTGGGGTTGCGCATCGCGCCGGTGGTCACGATAGGAATACCCGAATCGTTCATGAGCGACAGCGCGAACGTGGTCTCTTCTAACGTGTCGGTGCCTTGCGTGAGTACGACCGCCGTGGCGCCTTCTTCGCGCGCTTTCTTAGCCGACTCGACAACCTGACTCACGTGGTCCAGCGTGATCGACCCGGACCCCACCTGCGCCACTTGTTCGTACGTGACGTCGACGGGGAAGGGGAGCGTGTCGATCCGAGCGGTTTCGACGATCGCCTGCGCGGTTGCGCTGGGCGCGACCCCACCAGTGTCGCTGGCCGTTGACGCGATGGTTCCACCAAGAGCAGCAATGTGAATCCTCATGCTCTCACCATACTGCTCCAGATCATGAGCATGGTGACGAAGAATCCCACGGCGTAGTTGAGCGGAATGAACAGTTTCCAGCCCGCATTGGCCGCCCCCGAGGTGGTATCAGTGACCTGCCAGAACCGTCCCGTGTTGAGAATGTACGGAATGGCAAGGAGCGCGCCCAACCACACGGGGAACGGCGTGAACAACACCAGCCCGCCAGCCACAACGTAGAGCACAACCGCTAACCGGACCGTGGCACGAGCCCCCAGTACTGTGGCAATGGACGCTAAACCACCCTCACGGTCAGGCACTACGTCTTGAACCGCGCCAAGCGCATGGCTGGCACATCCCCACAGGAAGAAAGCAAGCAGGGTGAGAACGACCTCGGCGGTGGGGGTGGCCCCCACCAGCGCCAGACCAAACCATGCGGGGGACGAAAAGTGGGTGGACGAGGTGAGCGAATCAAGGAACGGGACCTCTTTAAACCGCAGGCCCGCCACCGAATATGCCACCACCGCGAACATGCTCAACACGAAGACGCCCAGCGCCCACCAGTTCCCCTGCTCCAGTCCCACGATTATGGACCTGACCAGGAAATACGCCACAAACGGCAGGGCGCTCACAGTGGCTGAGACCAGGATGAAACGGTGCCGTGCGGGGTTGACGAGCGCGCCTTCGACCCCGCCTTTGCGCGGGTTGTGGACGTCCGAGGCGTAGTCGAACACGTCGTTGACCCCGTACATCACCAGGTTGTACGGGATTAAGAAGAACAGGCAGCCCAGCCACAGGTCCAGTCCCAGGGGCCCGCCGGCCAGCACGTACGCGGCGCCGAATGGGAACGCGGTGTTGATCCACGAAATCGGGCGGCTGACCTCGAACAACGTGCGCACTATGAGTCCTTCCGGTCGTGGCGGGCTGTGGTGGGGGTGCCTGCGCGGTCGCCACCTGTGCCCAGCAACTCCCACAGGGCGGGTAGTGCCAGTGCAGTGAACACCACGTAGGCCAGGTCTTCGACCGGCATGAGGCCCAGGCGGATCCCCAGCGTGTGTTCGTTGGCGTAGAAGAACAGGCCCGCGGCGATCATGAGGTTGTCGAAAATCACCGTGAGTATCACCAGTCCCACCAGGCACGCCCAAAAACCGCCCCGCGAGTAGCCCGGTGTGCGTGCCCTGGCCAGCATCAGGAGCGCGACCGCGGGAATGAGGAAGAACACGTTGAAAAGGGTGTAGGTCATGGGCGGGCCACCAACTTCGCCAAACCGTAGAGGTTCATGGTGAGCCAGCACAAGAAAAACAAGAAGAACAGCTCTTCGACCGGCAAGTGCGGGGCCACGTTTATCCCGGTCATGTAGGGGGAGTCGCCTCGGTGGAAAACGCCTGCGCCGATTCCCACGAAATCCCACGCCAACAAGCTGAAAAACCCCGCCCCGTGGACCACGGCAGCTCGGCTGGGGTGCGCGAACCAAAACAGCTTAAACCGCGCATCCAGGATCGCCATTCCGGCGATGGAAAATAACAGGAAGCCCAGATACGCCCAGCTCACAGCGCCTCCACCGCGTTGTGCGCGCTGATCAGACACATGGGCAACCCAACCCCGGGGGCCGCGAACGCGCCCGCATGAACCAGGTTGTCCACGTGCGGTGCGCGCACGGGATACCGGAACATCGCCGACTGAAACAGTGTGTTCGCCGGTCCCAACGCCGTTCCTTGCCACGCATTGAACTGCGTGGTGAAGTCCCCCGGCCCCCTCACCTTCTTCACCAGCAAGTGCGACTCCAAATCCGGCACACCCACCCGCTCACCCAGCGACTCGATCACCCGGCTGGCATAGTCACCCAACTGTGCGCCCGTAAGATGTGCGCTCGCCGGTGCAGGAATGAGCACGAACAGGTTCTCACACCCCGGCGGCGCCACCGTGGCATCCGTGCGACTGGGCGCGCACACATACGCCGAGGCCGGCTCCGGCAACTGCCCATCGACGAAAATCTGGTCGAAGTTCGCGTCCCAGTCGCGAGTGAAAAACAGATTGTGATGCTCCAGCGCGTCCAGTTTGCGATCCACTCCCAGCAGAAGCGTCACCGCACCAATCCCCGGGTCGCGTTTACCCCAGCCGCGGACGCTGCGGGTGCGCCTACCGGGTGGCAAGAACGCGGTGTCCAGGTGGTGCAGATCGCACGCCGCGATCACGTTCCGAGCCGGAAATACCTCCAGCCCAGCCCCGCCCGAGGTGGTACCCGGCACGGTCCTGGCGACCACCTCGGCGATGGTGCGACCTTCCAACGAAAGCGACACCACCTGGGTTGACGTGCGAATATCCACCCCGCGGGCCCTAGCCAGGCGAGTGAGTGCCCGCACGATCTCATACATGCCACCGCGGGGGTAGCGCACGCCGTCCACCAAATCCAGATAACTCATGAGGTGAAACAGCGACGGGGCGCGGCGCGGTTCGGTTCCCAAAAACACCGCCGGGTACCCCAAAATCTGGCGCAAAAGCGGGTGTGTCACGGTGCGCGAAACCATGGTGCTCAGCGGGGTGGCCAGGAACCTCGGTAGTCGGTGGGCACGCCGTGCCACCTGGGGTGACACGAACTCCCGCACGGATGCAAACCGGGTGTACAGGAAGTGCTCAAGCGCTAAGTCGTGGGTGTCGCGCGCGGACTCAACGTAGGCGTCCAACGCCGGACCCACGCCCGGCTCCAGCTGCTCAAACAGCGCGCGCACGCCCGCGTAGCCGTGCGGAACATCGACGGTGAGTTGGGGTGCGGAGTCCAAGAGACCTCGGTCGCTCACCCGGTACCCGGGATCCAGGGTGACCAGGTCAAGGTGCTCAGCAATATCCTCACCCACCGCGGCGAAGAACCGCTCAAACACCTGCGGCATGAGGTACCAGCTGGGCCCGGTATCAAACGCGAACCCGGCCTCGTTGCGCAGCCCGGCACGGCCACCCACCTGCGGATTCTTCTCCAGGAGCGTCACCTGATGTCCCCGGTCAGCGGCCAGAATTGCGCTCGCCAGCCCGGCAACCCCGCCACCAATGACCACGGTGTCACTCATGTGCCCGCCCCCGCCGAGGTGTCGCCCGGCTCATCGCTTTCGCGGCCAGTGCCGCTTTTTTGGCTGACGGGACTGAGATGCGTGTGCGCATGAGTTCACTGGCGGGAACCTGTTCGATGCGGTCGGTGAGTTCAGCGAAAAGGTCGTGTGCGATGAGCACACCCAAACGGGCGCGACCGGGGAGCAGGTCGATTGCCGGGCGGGCCACCGCGAGTTTCTGTCTGATGCGCGCGATCTCTTCACGTTTCACCTGGTCAGTGAGTTCTTGGGCCACATAAGTGCGGTTGAGTACGCGGGCGTCGTGCCCGTAATCGCGTAGGAAGTTGATCCGTTGGAACGCGTTACCCAAGGCCCGCGCACCTTCTTCCACTTGTAGCGATTCTGGAGGTGCGCCACGGAAAAAGATACGGACGCACATGAGGCCGACGACCTCGGCGGACCCATGGATGTACCTGTCCAGATCCAGGGGCGGCTGACCTTCGATGTCAGAACGCATCGCGTCAAAGAACGGGGCCCACAGTTCGCGGGTGATACCGCACTGCCGGGCAGTGTGCGCGAACGCGTGAACGGGCATGTCCGTGGAGAAGCCGGTGCGTGCTGCGGACTCGAGCCGGTCCTGGAAGTCATTGACCAGCGTGAGCTGATCGTGTGGGGAGGCGGGGGCTGCGCCGTCGACGATCTCATCGGTGATGCGCACAATCGCGTACAGTGCGCGAATGCGGTCGCGGTCGGGGTTCTTCAAGGCCGAGGTGGCTAAAGAGAAAGACGTGGAGTAGCCACGGATCACGCGGCTGGCAACCGAATAGCTCACCCGCGTGTATGTATCGAACCCGGAACCGAAACTCATGGCCCCATCTTTTCATGTGCCCGTACAGTGGAGACGGAGCACTAACGAAAGGACTGGAATGCGGCTGGCCGGAAAGATCATTTTCTTCATAGGAATTATTGGGCTCGTGCTTGTGATTGGCGGCGCGATTTTCATGGGTGTGTTCAGCTTTGGCAAAATCTCCTCAACGACTGACAGCCTGAAAACGTTCAATACTGAGACGACCATTGATCACGACGGTGAATCGAACCTCACGGTCTACGCACGGTCATCTGGGGCAGCGACTTCGGTGTCGACCGACTGCACGGTCGAAGGGCCAGGTGGCGAAGCCATGTACAAGGGTGGTTCGTCAGGCCATTACTCCAGCGGTTCGGATGGAGAGTGGCACTACGCCGGTTCGTTCGAAGCGAAAACCGCGGGGAAATACACCGTCACTTGTGGCGGAGCGTTGAGCGATGAACAGCTTATGGTGGGTCCTCCGATCGGGCTAGGGTCAATCTTTGGTCTAACAGGGGCCGTGCTGATTGGAATTTTTGGCGGCTTTGCCTTTGGTGGTCTGACCATCCTGGGGCTCATCTTGTGGATCGTAGGACGCAACAAGCAGAAGAAGCAGTTTGGCCCTGCCTAAAGTACAGCGTTTCTTCATGCGCGGTCACGCGGGCACAAGTTTGAAAGGAAAACTGTGGAAAAAGCCGGACGGATCTTCTTCTACGCAGGAATCATTGGGCTTCTGCATGTGTTTGCTGGCGCGAACATCGTGGGCGGTTTCTGCGGTGTGGTATTGGCAGCGCCCGGTGCCCAATTGAAGCCGTTCACCAACCAGATCACCTTCGAACACGATGGCGAATCGTCCTTCGCTGTTTACGGGTCATCGCGTGCTGCAGCGGATGCGGTGTCAAAAGAATGTAAGGCCCAAGGGCCAAAATACAGAGCCAAACATTGGGGTTATGGGTCAGGCACAGTCATTAGTGTTCGTGGCCAAGGGTGGCACTATGACGGCAGTTTCTCTGACAGCGCTCCTGGAACATACACCATCACGTGCGGTGGGGTATTGAAAGATCAGCAGCTCATGTTTGGTCCCCCAATGCATTGGGCAGCCAAAGTGGGAAGAGTGATGAACATGGTGGCCGGCGTGACCGGAATCGTTGTGTTCGCCGGGGTCACCGCCTTGGGATTCATCATGTGGATTAGAGGGCGCGAAGCACTGGATCAACCGTCACCGCTATTTGGGTAAACATCAGCGTTTCAGATGTTCAGCGTTTCTTCTTGCGCGGCCGCTTAGGCGTTTCACCAACGATGCGGGCGGAGGTCGATCCACCGGTGTGCTCGTTGCCGGCTTTACCGTTGCCGACTGTACTGTTTCCGTTTTGCCCGTTGCCGGCTTTCACCTCACCAGCCTGCGCCGTTGATTCTGGCTTCCCACCGGCATCAGCTCCGCCGTCCTTCGCTTGAGCCTCGCGGGCCAATCGGGCTTCACGCCGGGACATGAACTGCCCGGTTCGTTGCTCACCCGAAGTCGGCTGCACCCCAGGCACAATGCGGGGGCCACGGTTGGAAGGCGCGCGACGTTCGGCAGTTTTAGGGTTCCCGTCTGACACCAACCTAGCCTGACCGCCACTGTGCGGGTGTAAGGCCGGGTGGGCTTTAAACCCAATGAGGATTCCTTCTGTGAGCACCAGAAGAACAGCCAAAATGATCGCTTCGATATGTAACCCGGCTACTACTAGCCCTGCAACAGCTAACGCGTAAAGCAGTACACGTGATGCCACGACCGCGATGGGGCTGCGGAAAAATGCGCGAGACGACGCGAACAGAGACCACACCGAGGTAGTAGCGATCAGCGCCAAACCTCCACACAGAATGCCTAACCATCCGCGCCCAAAAATGAGGAACGCAGAGTACGTGATGGCTCCCCAGCTGAGTGCCTCGGCAAAGTAGTGGAGCGTGTGAACGACCTTAATGAACTGCGTCATATCGCGCATTCTACGCTCTCACATGTGCTCAAGCACGGCCAGGGTATTTAGAGCCGCGGGTATGGCTTCGCTACCCTTATCTTCTGACGCCCCGGGTCCACCGGAAGATCTCCACATCCACCGCGTTGCCACAACGGCAACGGGTGCTGACTGCTTAACGATGATCCAGATTTTGACCGTCGGTCTCGGATTTTCACCGTCCCCGGAACTTGTGGATAAACATAGCCCTGTAGCCAGGGGAAAGCAATTCGTGTGTAGCGCGGCGAGTAGTGTGGAGATAACCGGGAGGAACCACATGACAGCATCTGAGCCCCTGCACCAGAGAGCGCGCGCGATCCTGACCGAACTCACGGGCAACCCTGGCGCCCAGTTCCGTGACGGCCAATTCGAGGCCATCGAATCTCTGGTGGATCAGCGCTCCCGCGTGTTGGTGGTGCAACGCACCGGGTGGGGTAAGTCTGCCGTGTACTTCGTGGCTGCCCGCCTGCTACGCGAACAAGGCGCGGGCCCCACGCTCATCATTTCACCGCTGATTGCGCTCATGCGCGACCAAGTGAACGCGGCCACGCGGGCCGGAGTAAAAGCCCTCACTATCAACTCGGCCAACGCCACCGAATGGGATGACGTGCTCCACCAGGTGCGTGCCGGTGAGGTGGACGTGCTCCTCATATCGCCCGAACGCCTCACCAACCCCACGTTCGTCAACACGGTGCTCACTCCGCTAGAAAACACGCTGGGCATGATCGTGGTCGACGAAGCACACTGCATTTCCGACTGGGGACACGACTTTAGGCCCGACTACCGCCGAATCGGAGCCCTCCTCGAACACCTGCCAGCCAACACCCCCGTGCTGGCCACCACCGCAACCGCCAACTCTCGCGTCGTTGACGACGTCGCCGCCCAGTTAGGCCACAACACCCGCGTCATCCGTGGACCCTTGTCCCGCGCAAGCCTGCGCTTAGGGGTAGCCCAGACCACCTCGGCGGCCCACCGGATCGCGTGGCTCACCGAACACCTCAACGACTTCACCGGCAGTGGAATCATCTACACGCTCACCAAATCCGCGGCCCAAGACATTGCCACGGCGCTCAGCCACGCGGGCCACACGGTCGCCGCATACACCGGCGGGACCGACCCGGAAGAACGGGTCGAACTTGAGGACGCTCTCAAGGGGAACGCGCTGAAGGCGCTGGTGGCGACCTCGGCGCTGGGGATGGGGTTCGACAAACCGGACCTGGGGTTCGTCATCCACGTGGGTGCGCCCAGCTCAGCGGTCGCGTACTACCAGCAGGTGGGGCGCGCTGGGCGCGCGACCGACTCCGCGGACGTGCTCCTGTTGCCCGGGCACGACGACGAAAACGTGTGGGAGTACTTCGCCAACGCCACTATGCCCAACGAGCAGGACGCCACCGCGGTGTTGGATGCGCTGGGGGATGAGCCGCGGTCAGTCCCCGCACTGGAACCACTGGTGGGCATCAAACGCAACCGGTTGGAGCTACTGCTGAAAGTGCTCACGGTGGACGGGGCGGCCCAGCGGGTACGTGGGGGATACGTGCGTACCGGGGTGCCGTGGACGTATGACGCTGGACGTTACGCAGCCGTGGCCCAGACAAGGGCGGACGAGGCCCGCGAAATGCTCGCGTACGAAAAGACCACGCAGTGCCGAATGGTGTTCTTGGCGGGGACGCTGGACGACGAAACGGCCACGGCGTGCGGGCGGTGCGACACATGCGCTGGCGTGTGGTGGAACGAAACCGTGAGCGCGCAAGCACAAACCGTGGCCCGCAGTGAACTCGACCGGGTGGGCCTCATCATTGAACCGCGCAAACAGTGGCCGGCGCACCTGAACCGGATCGGCGTGAACCTCAGCGGCAAAATCCCGGTGGACCAGCAGTGCGAGCCGGGGCGTGCCGTTGCCCGGCTCAGCGACCTGGGGCCGGGGCAGGTTTTGCGCGAATTCCTGGCACCCGGCGCGCCCGACCAGCCGATCCCAAACCACATCGGCCAGCTGGTGACTCAAGTCCTCGCGCAGTGGGGATGGAAGGCCGGCGGGGGCGAGGGAGGTGGCAACGGAAGTGGTCCGGGAGGCGGCGCGCCACCTCGGCCCGAGGTTGTTGTAGCCGTGCCCGGTTTCACCCGCCCTAACACGGTCGAATCCCTGGCCCGAGGCATCGCCACCACCGGGCGCATGGAATACGCAGGAGCCCTGGGCGCGTTGAAAGACCCCGGCAGTCCGGACGTCAACTCGCCTTTCCGGGTGAAAAACCTGCATGACGCCTTCGCGGTGAGCCCGGAGCTGGCAGCGCGTGTGAATGGGCGGGCGGTGTTGCTGGTGGACGCCGAGGTCGTTTCCCGCTGGACCTTCGCCATCACCGGACGCTTGCTACGGGAGGCGGGGGCCACCTCGGTATTGCCGTTCGCTTTGGCTCAGAGAGGGTAGGGCTTCCCAGCAGACGGGCGCCAGGAGGGCGCGGACAGGAAGGTGCGCCAACGCTCACACCGGCGCTTGTTTAGGAAGCCTGGCGCTTCTTGTTGCTACGGATGCTGGACCAAGCAACGAGCCCAAAGATCAGCGCCAAGGAAATAAAGATTGCGTACTTATCGACGACTTTGAGCACGTCGACGGCAGGCTGACCAATCACGTAGCCCAATGTGGCGAGCGCGATCGAAATGACGAGTGCCCCGGCGGCGGTGACGAGGAAGTACGGCAAAAAACGCACGCGGCTCCAACCTGCGATGAGCGCGATGATCGGGCCTGGAACACCAGGGAAACGGCTGAGGAACAGCATGATGTAGAGCAGCCACCGTGGCATGCGCTTGATTTTTTCGAACTGGCGCTTTTGTGCAGGGGTCGTGGCGTACAGCCTGAGCACACCTTCGCCCCACATTTTGCCGGCCAACCAGAACAGCCAGTCGAACTTCAGCATGCCAACGAGCCCGGCCAGAATCACCAGGGTGAGTGAACGGCCTTCAACTGCGGCGAATGCCCCAGCGCCTGCGATGACTGTTCGCGCACCAGTGATGAGGGCCAGAACGGTGGGGATTTTCGCAATGAGGAAGGGGCGGAACGGCAGCAGCACCATGTAGAAGGCGGGTACCCCGAAGAGAAACCACAGGAGAACCTTGTCGCCAGTGCGGGCCTCACCTTCCCACGGTTTCAAGTCTTTGAACGACTGTGGGCGTGGGTCAGTCTCGTGCGACTGCTCTTGTTCTGCCTGCGCGTCTGCCTGCGCCTGAGGCTGCGAGCCTGGCTGTTCTTCTGGGGTTGTGTTGTTCGGTTCGGTCATGAGGCCCTCTCGTTACTACCCAGTAAGGGTAAAGCGCGCGAAGGCGCATGGTCAAAGGCCGTGAACCGATCCATGAACGGGTGGGCACGCGTGCGGTCCTCGTGGCCAAAGACTCGGGTTGTGGGCTGCTCGCGCGTCCAGGGTTCCCAACCCGGGTCGCCGGTGCGGGCAAACTGAACCCACGCCTCCCGCATGCGCTGACCCAAGGCGTGGTCCGCGTCAGAAGGGTTGGGGTACAGCAACTTGCCGTGGAAGGAACGGAACGAACCAAACAGCGGCGGAAGGTCGGCCACGTGGGGTGAACCCATGCCACCGTCCGGGTCGACTGCCAGCAGGTACGAGTACGCGGGTGCGCCTCGCTTCTGCGCGGCATCGGCGACCAGAAGGGTGGGCACGGTAAACATGTAGTCGGTTTGGACCCATTCGAACAGCTGCTCAGGTGTGACATCGCCCAGAGCCTTGACGTATTTCATGCTCAGTTCGCGCGCCTGTGACTGGGCGGCCTCAAGATCCCCGGTGTCGCCCTGCGCGTCCTCCAGGAGCTGCGAACCCGGCCCCACCATGCCGACCCGCTCATACGCGCGCTCCTTGGTCACCTCGCCGCTCATTAGGTTGGTGAACAGCCGGAACTCGTCGCGCGTGTGCCCCACCAGAACATCCACGCCGTCAGGGAGGGACAGCGACCACGGATCGGCGGGCAACACAGTGCCGTCGACCACTGGAACCAGAGGTGGGGTGAACGCGGCCGCTTTGCCCCACCTCGGGAAATACCGGCCCTGACCCTGCGAAAACGCAACCATGAGTTCTTCGCCCTGCTCAGGCGTGAGGTTGGCAAAAGACTGTGCGGTGGGTTCCGTGACGGGCAGGCCCATCTGGGCGGCGTGGGCGGCGAATTCCGCGGTCACGTCTTGCGCTAGTTCTTTTTCCAGCACCATGGCGGGCGGACTTTGGAGGATTGCGCGGTCGCACAGCCCCTGGGCTTCAGGCATGACCAGCAGGCAGTGAATAGAGCCGGCGCCGGCGGACTCACCAAAGACCGTCACGTTCGCTGGGTCCCCGCCAAAGGCCTGGGCGTTCTCCCGTACCCACCGCAGCGCTTGCGCCTGGTCGAGTAAGCCTCGGTTCGATGGTGCGTCCGGGAACTCCATGAAACCTTCGATGCCCAACCGGTAGTTCACCGACACGAAAACCACGCCCATCTGCGCAAACACCGCGCCCATGTACAGCGGGTTCGCCGCCGAGCCTTCCACGTACGCACCCCCGTGGATCCACACCATCACCGGGGCATTTTCAACCGGTTCGAGCGGCGCCCACACGTTGACGGTCAGCCAGTTGGGGTCCTCGGTCCGCTTGGGTCCGTCGCCCATGGGGTTGAACTGGGGGACAGGGTTAGAGAACCGCGTTGCGGGGAGGGGGTCGTTGTTTGTGGGGGCTTCAAAAGGCCGAGGTGTTTGAAACCGGTCTGCTCCCACCGGCGGGTGCGCGTAGGGGATTCCGGACCAGCGTCGGGTGTCGCGTGAGGTAGTTCCTTCGAAAGTGCCCGAGGTCGTTGTCACGGTGAGGTTCATGTGTCTAAGCCTACGCGGGTGAGGGATTCATTGAAGGTGCGGACAATTTTCAGGTGAGGGCCAGGGAGCATCTCAAAATGTGATGGGCTTTCGTGTGTGTTTCGCATGTGCAAGCTGTGCGTGGTGGTGGTTCGGGTTTCGCACGGTCATTGATCGGCCAAGAAACGGTGAGATTCCTTTGATGAAAAATCGGTTGTTGAGGCCTCTGACCTGTGTGAACGTAGACATTGGCTCCGAGATTCGGTTCCTCGACTTCCCCGGCAGTTCAGCATGAGCGCACTGCAGATGACGCGAACTGGGGCCAAGGAAACGAGAACAATCCATGACAGGAGCGAACATCGTGAAGACCATTACCCGCATCACAACGAGCACCGCTATTGCAACCGGAATTCTCGCTGCAGGCGTCCTGGCAACGGGCCCAGCCATGGCAACCGAAGGCACCAAGCCAGCTTTCCCCGACGCGCAGGCTGTTGCCGCTGCTGACCTCAGCCCAGAGCAGGTTGAGAACGCAAAGACCATCATTCAGGTGGGTAAGGAAAACGGCATCAGCCGTCAGGGCATCAAGATCGCCCTCATGACTGCATCGCAGGAGTCCAACCTCATTAACGTCAACTACGGTGACCGTGACTCCTTGGGTCTGTTCCAGCAGCGCCCATCGGCAGGATGGGGAACTCCTGAGCAGGTTCAGGACCCAGTGTTCGCTGCCAAGTCGTTCTACGGCGTGAACCCTGAAGTATCGCCAAACGGTCTCCTTCAGATCCAGGGGTGGGAGCAGATGGCACCTGGTGACGCTGCTCAGGCAGTTCAGGTTTCCGCCTTCCCTGACGCTTACGCCAAGTGGGAAGGTCAGGCTGAAGAGCTTCTCAACCAGCACTTCTAAGTTGTGCTTTAAGGCGAGCGGCCCTGCGCAGAGTGTTGCGCGGGGCCGCTTGTTTTGTGTTTTGGGATGTATCAGTGCTACGTGTCAGCACTGGTTTGGGCGACGCGGTGCGAAACGATCTTCGAGTGCACGTGCGGGTCCGAGCGAGCCTTCTTGCAGTAACGCGGCGGAGATCAAGTGGACGCCTACGGTGAGGGGAATAGCGGCAAGCGCGGTGGCGATGACTCCCCGCGTGGAACCCTCGACTCCATTCTGTTGGAGAACACGTTGAGCGATGAACCAGTAAGGCAAGACGACCACCGGTGCGGTCGCAACGCCAGTCGTGTAACTGCGTGTGGCGACACTACTGAGCAGGTGGGTAAATCCGTGTACTCCAAAAGCGAGTAGTCCGCCTCGGAACCAAGGAGATTTGCCGTTCGTCTTGACCCCTGCGACGGCCGATAGTGCTACGGGCACGGCCATGAGGCCAAGTGACACGTTCACATGTTTCTGAGATAACCCGCGCTCGCGAAGTGATTGTGGGATGGGGAGAAAATCGGGCAGCTGGCAAAAGACTCGGCGGGACGTAGGTGCCATCGTCACTAACTCTTCTGCGTCGTGGACAGCCCAAGCGGCGAACAATCCCAGACTGATTGCTGTCGTTGGTTTGAGAAGTCTCGGGACAGTGTTCGGCCGATGTCCCGAGACTTTTATCTGTGTATGTGTGTTGATGTGTCGCGTCATAGTTCCCTTTTGTGGGTGGGTGTTTCGGGACATTGTTCCTCTTTTTGGGTATACAACCCCTCGGTTACTCACCACAAGTGAGCTGTTTTTGGGTGTGCTGTGTTGGGTAACTAGGCGATTTTGGGCTAAAAACGTGAACAAAACGAACAAAAAGGGTGTGTAGTCAACACACTGGATTTGGACTTGCCCCTGAAAGTTGGACTGGTTTTATTTTAGGCGGTTAGGGCTTGAAGGGTTTGGTTTCGGTATTGCATGGGTGTTTGGCCTTTGAGTCTTTCTTGTAGTCGTTGGTTGTTGTACCAGTTGATGTACTCATCGATTGCGTTGGTGAACTCTTTGATGTTGTTGAAGGTTTCGCCGTGGTACATCTCTGTTTTCAGGTGGCTAAAGAAGTTCTCTATTACGGCGTTGTCGTAGCAGTTGCCCTTGCGAGACATCGATACTTTGCCCTCGTGTTTTTCGACCAAGGTGCGCCAGGCTATGTGCTGGAACTGGAATCCTTGATCGGTATGTATGATCCATCCAGGTTCCGGGGCCTGGGCCGTGATCGATTCTTTCAGCGATGACACGGCAAATGTTGTCGCTGCTGAGGTTGACACGGTGTGGGAGATGATTGTGCGGTCGAACAGGTCCATGACCGGGCACAAGTACACTTTGCGGCCGGTAATGTTGAACTCGGTGATATCACTGACCCAGGCGGTATTGGGTTTATCCCGGGTGAAGTTGCGATCAAGGATGTTTGGGGCGATACGGCTGACCGTGCCCGCGTAGGAGACATACGATCGACGGCGCCTGATCTTGGCTTTCAGCCCCATCTGGTCCATGAGTTTGTATACCAGCTTGTGATTGACTACCCAGCCTTTGTTGCGCAGGTCGCGCCACACGCGGCGGTACCCGTAACGGTGCTTGTTGGACTCGAAGCTGTGCCGAATCGCGGTCTTAAGGACTGCGTGTTTATCAGGGCTCGTGAGACGTTTCTGGTGGTAGAAAAATGTCGATCTGGCCATACCGGCAACAGACAAAAGGTCGCTTAAACGGTGGTCAGACTTAAGGGCGACGATCGCCTGGACCTTTAGGCGTGTCCCTGATCCCTTAAGTCCCGCAATTTTTTTAGATACGCATTCTCCGCCCGCAACAGTTCGTTTTCACGCCGTAGCGCGTCTTCTTCAGTAAGCACCTTCGGCTTGCCTGACTTTCTTGGTCGGCCTTTGGGCCTAGGTTTTAACGCTTCATCGCCGCCCTTACGCCACTTCACTGCCCAATCTTTAACCTGCTGATCAGACCACAAACCAAACTCACGAGCGATATCCAGCTGGGCCTCTCCAGCGAGATAACGCTCAACGACTGCTTTTTTAACCTCGAAGGAGTATTCCTGCTTTCTACGTTTCCTCACAAGACATAGCCTGCCACGCAACTTAAACCGTTGGTACAAGTTCTTAGCAGGACCATGACGAACCCCGACACGATTAGCCGCAGCACCGTAGCTAAAACCCTGCTCAAACAAGGCCACCAACTCTTCCCGCTGACTCGCAGTCAACGTACTATCTGCACGCATAGAAATACTCCTCACTAGTAAACAACTGATCCTCGTCAGTCCAACTAATGGGGAGCAGTCCAATTGAGCTGTGTTGGGTAGATGGTTCTTCGCATCTGCGGGGTGGGGCAGTCCAGGTGAAGAGCTCCGGACGATTAAGCCCATGGCCAAACGGCGCGAAGAAAAGTTTTTGCGTAGCGGAATAAAAGGCGCGCCTCCAAAGTTGAGTCTAGTGAACGCAAGTTTCCTGATATGTGGTTTGACATGTCAGGTAGAAGGTTTAAGGCTTGAGTCAAAAGCACTCAACTCTGAGGAGGAATGATTTTATGGCACGCGCAGTTGGTATCGACCTCGGTACAACAAACTCAGTAGTGGCTGTCTTGGAAGGTGGAGAGCCCAAGGTTATTGCTAACGCCGAAGGTGGACGCACCACCCCATCGGTCGTGGCTGTCAACAAGAACGGTGACTCGCTGGTTGGTGAAATCGCAAAGCGCCAGGCAGTCATGAACGTCAAGAACACGGTTGCTTCAGTTAAGCGCCACATGGGAACTGACTGGACCACCGAACTGGACGGCAAGAAGCTCACTGCTCCAGAAGTTTCGGCACGTATTCTGCAGAAGCTCAAGCACGACGCTGAAGAATACCTGCAGGAAGAAGTCACCGACGCAGTGATTACCGTTCCCGCATACTTCAACGACGCTCAGCGTCAGGCAACCAAGGACGCAGGTCAGATCGCTGGTCTGAACGTTCTGCGCATCATCAACGAGCCAACCGCGGCAGCTCTCGCATACGGTCTGGAACGCGGTAAGGAAGACGAACTCATTCTGGTGTTCGACCTCGGTGGCGGTACCTTCGACGTGTCGCTTCTGGAAGTTGGCAAGGACGATGACGACTTCTCCACGATTCAGGTGCGTGCCACCTCGGGAGACAACAAACTGGGTGGTGACGACTGGGACCAGGCGATTGTTAACTGGCTGGTTGAAAAGGTCAAGAGCGGATACGGCGTTGACCCAACCAAGGACTCCTCGGCAATGCAGCGTCTGAAGGAAGCAGCTGAACAGGCCAAGAAGGAACTGTCCAGCGCAACCAGCACCAACATCAGCCTGCAGTACCTGTCCATGAGCGAAAACGGCCCAATCCACTTGGACGAAAGCCTGTCCCGCGCCAAGTTCGAAGAACTGACCCACGACCTACTCGAGCGCACCAAGGCTCCGTTCCAGGCAGTCATCCGTGACGCTGGTGTGGACGTCAAGGACATCGACCACGTTGTTCTGGTTGGTGGTTCGACCCGTATGCCAGCAGTCGCTGAAGTCGTGAAGGACCTGACTGGTGGTCGCGAACCTAACAAGGGTGTGAACCCAGACGAGGTTGTCGCAATCGGTGCAGCTGTTCAGGCTGGTGTGCTCAAGGGTGAACGTAAGGACGTTCTGCTCATTGACGTCACCCCACTGTCCCTGGGTCTGGAAACCAAGGGTGGCGTGATGACCAAGCTCATCGAACGCAACACCCCAATTCCAACCAAGAAGTCGGAAACCTTCACCACGGCCGAAGACAACCAGCCTTCGGTTTCGATCCAGGTGTTCCAGGGTGAGCGTGAGTTCACGCGCGACAACAAGGCACTGGGAACCTTTGAACTGACCGGAATTGCGCCTGCGCCACGTGGTTTGCCACAGATCGAGGTGTCTTTCGACATCGACGCCAACGGTATCGTCCACGTGTCCGCAAAGGACAAGGGCACTGGTAAGGAACAGTCCATGACCATCACTGGTGGTTCGGCTATTCCTCAGGAAGACATCGAACGTATGGTGCGTGAAGCTGAAGAGCACGCGGAAGAAGACAAGAAGCGTCGCGAAGCAGCCGACAAGCGCAACGTTGCTGAAAACATGGCTTACCAGACCGACAAGCTCATCAAGGACAACAACGACAAGCTTCCTGAAGACGTGAAGAAGGAAGTTCAGGCCGACGTTGACGAGCTGAAGGAAGCGCTCAAGGGCGACGATGACGCAGCTGTTGAGAAGGCACTGGAGAAGCTCCAGACCTCGCAGACCAAGCTGGGTGAAGCACTCTACGCACAGCAGTCTGCTGACGGTGCCGCAGGTGCCGACGCTACAGGTGCCGGTGCGGCTGACTCCGCAAACGCGGACGACGACGTGGTAGACGCTGAAGTGATCGATGAGGACGAGGAGAACAAGTAATGTCCACCGAGAAACCGTTCGACAGCGCTGGGGAGCCTGCTGAACAGGGCTTCTCGTTTACCGACAAGCGCCGTGTGGACCCCGAAACCGGTGAAGTGCGCGCCCCTAAGGACGCGCAGGAACCGGCAGGCGGACAGCCAGTAGGCGAAGAACCAGCGGCCGAGCCCGCTGGGGCCGAAGCCACAGAAGCTGGAGAGCCAGCAGCTGGGGAACCGGCAGCCGGAGAGCCAGCGGCCGACGCGAGCGACCTCGGGGTAGATATCCCCGAGGACGCCTCGGAACTCAGCGACAGCGAAGGTGTGGAAGTGTCAGCGGAAGCTGCGCAGCACCTCGAGGATCTGCAGCGACTCAACGCCGAATACGCGGCGTACCGTCGCCGTTCCGAACGTGAGCGCGACCGCGCCCACGAAAACGGAATGGTCAAGGTGACCGAGGCGCTCATGCCGATCCTGGACGAAGTGCGCCTGGCGCGCGAGGCCGGCGACGTCGAAGGGCCGTTCGCAAAGCACGTCGACAGGCTGTTCGAAGCCCTGAACAAGCTGGGCATTGAACAGTACGGCGAAGTCGGTGAAGTGTTCGACCCGAACGTTCACGAAGCGCTTATGCAACAACCAAGTGAGGAAGTCGAAGAACCCACGGTTTTCCTAGTTATGCAGCCGGGATACCGGATGGGCGAACGAGTCCTCAAAGCCGCACGTGTGGGAGTTCACGTACCCGCAGAGTAAGACGGGCGCGTGCTACGGCCTAAGGTGCCGTAGCACGCGAGCGGCAATGTAAGAAGGAAGGAGGTGCCAGATGAACTCGGGACCTCAGAACGAATGGTTTGAAAAGGACTACTACGCAACCCTGGGGGTCTCTAAGGACGCCTCCGCCTCGGAAATAAAGAAGGCCTACCGCAAACTGGCCCGCAAATATCACCCGGATGCCAACCCGGGCGATAAAGCTGCGGAAGAGAAGTTCAAGGACGTCAGCGCCGCTAACCAGGTGCTGTCGGATCCGGAAACTCGAAAGCAGTACGACCAGGTTCGGGCCATGGGGTCCGGCGCACGTTTCAGCGCCGGATCCGGTGGCTCCGGCCAGGGGTTCGAGGATATTTTCTCTGGCCTGTTTAACACCGGTGGTGGCTACACGACCCGTGGAACCGGCGGTCCTGGTGGACCTGACCTGGGAGACATCTTCGGAAACTTTGGCGGGGGAAACTTTGGCGGAGGATACTCGCCGGGAGGCTTTTCCGGTGGAGGGTACTCACCAGGTGGATTCTCCGGTGGAGGATTTGGCCCGCAGAAGGGTGGCGACTTCAAAGCTTCGACGCGCTTGTCGTTTAAAGAAGCGGTTGAAGGCGCAACGGTGAAACTGACGATGCCAGGTGGTAAACCGCTGACCGTGCGCACCCCGGTGGGGGTGAGTGACGGGCAGAAGGTTCGCTTGGCAGGCAAAGGCAAGCCGGGAACCAACGGTGGCCCAAATGGAGATGTGATCCTCACGGTTCACGTTGACAAGCACCCCGTGTTCACCCGCGATGGCAACAACCTGCGCATGAACTTGCCGGTGACGTTTGCGGAAGCGGCTCTGGGTGCGACGGTCGACGTTCCAACCTTGGGCGGCGGTTCCGTGCGCATGCGGGTGCCGGCGGGCACGCCGTCTGGACGGGTTCTGCGCGTCCGTGGCAAGGGGATCAACGGTAAGCAGACCGGTGACTTGCTGGTCACCATTGAGATTGCGGTGCCACGCAACCTGAACGCGGATGCAAAAGCGGCCGTGGAAGCCTTCGCAAAAGCCACGGAAGGCGAGGACCCGCGTGAGGGACTCGCATCCAAGGCAAGCCGAGGATGATGCGCCGTGATTAGTTCAAGCGCAGCAGTGTATGTCATTTCGGTGGCAGCGGACCTTGCTGGGATGCACCCGCAGACGCTTCGCCAATATGACCGGCTTGGCTTGGTGATCCCTGAGCGGACTGCCGGCCGAGGTCGTCGCTACTCCGCTGACGACGTTGCCAAGTTGCGGCTCATCCAGCAGCTGAGTCAGGACGAAGGCATCAACCTGGCCGGTATCAAGCGGATCCTCGAGCTTAGAGAGGAAGTTGACGAAGCCCGTCGCCAGCTCAGGGCCATGGAAGAGAAAGTAGAGGCCGCGCGTCAGCATGCCGCCGCGGTGGACCGAGTGTTCGCCGCCGGTTCAGCGGGAGACGTGGTGTCGATTCTCAAGGGGGAACGACCTCGGACGCGGATTGCGGGAGCATTGCTCCCGCCAGCACGTTCAGGCCGACCCACGCTAGTACACAGGCGGTAGGTAGAGCCTTAGATAGATAGAGCCTTAGAACCTTACAGCCACTGAGGGGGCGCAGGGAGATCTCGAGGAGTCGAGTCACCCGCGCCTCCTTTTGCGTTGTCATCGCGCCCGGACACTGGCCAACCGCGGCCCAGCAGGTGTTGGAGAACCTCGGCTTTGTGGCCGGTCACCTGGACCTGTTGGGTGTCTTCGCTGGTGCACATGTGTAGGTCTTCGCCCGTGTCGGTGAAGTGAAGCAGATAGTTCACGGGTTCGCCCCGGTCCTCCCATGTGGAGGTGACGTCGGTTAGGAGCCGGTCGGTCACCTCGGCGGGGAAGTCCAGCGCAGTCATCCCAATGTTGAGGTCAAGCGCGTGGATAAAGCACTCACGGGCACGCAGCCACGGAATGTCAGAGGCGGGGATAGTGGCCCCGCGTCCGCTGACCACCTGGGTTTCCCAGCGGTCCTGGGGGAGGAGGCCGAGGTCGTGGGCGAGTTCGTCTGCAACCTCGTGTGACATGGTGATGACGTCACCGTTTTCGAGGTGTTTGACGTCATCTTCGATGGCTTGGTCGCGGGCGTCGCGGGACGGGTACATGGGGGTCTTTTCGCCGGTGCGCGCCCAGTGGAGCAGACGCATGAATCCTTCTGCGTTGTGCATCATGTGTACGGCCACGTGCTTGCGTGACCAGTCTGGTAGGAGTGACGGTTCGTCCAGGTTGGCCCTGGAGAGCTGGTCGAGGGTTTGAAGGTAGAACGCTTCAGCCAGCGTGCGGAAGTCGAGGTCTTTTTGAAGAGACATGAATGTACCTTTGTGAGGTGGGTTGGTTGGCCGTGGGCCGGAGCGCCCGGGGTGGGCGCCCGGGCGCGTGCCTTAGACCAGGCCGATCCACTTCCAGTAGGTGGCTGAAAGTAGCAAGACCAACAGGTACCCGACCACGGTGATGGGGATACCGGCCTTGAGGAACTGCTTGGCTGTGAACGCACCGGTTCCGTACGCCAGCATGTTCTGTGGCGCGGAGATGGGGAGCAGGAAGCCGAAGCAGATGAGGAACTGCTGGATGATGACGAATCCGATGCCCCCGTTTGCCGCGCCGGGTACGGACTGCGCGAGTGCGATGAACACGGGGATGAGGGCGGAGCTGAGCGAGGTCGCTGAAGCGAAGCCCAAGTGGATGAGAATGGTGAAGAGGCCGACGATTGCGATCATGGCGAGCATTGGCATGTTCGTGATGCCGATTGCGCCGAAGGTCTTTTCTGACAGCCATTCTGCGGCGCCGGTCTTAAGGAGAAGGCTACCGAGCGAGATTCCCACGGCGAACACGATGAGGGTTCCCCAGTTGATGAGCTTTTCGGCGGTCTTCCACGAGAACACGCCAACCTTGGGGAGGAGCAGGAAGCCGATGGCGACGATGGTGACCGTTGCGGAGTCGAATGGGTGGAGGGACTTTTCGGTTGCCCACAGGAAGAGCAGGATGACCGCGACGATGATGAGGCGGATTTCTTTACCGGTGATGGGGCCGAGTTCTTTCAGATTGCGTTCGATGACTGCGCGACCACCTTCGATGTGGTCGACTTCGGGTTTGATGGCCCATCGCATGATGAAGTAGAGAGCGATGCTCATCAGGACCGACCATGGGGCGGCCCACATGAACCACTGACCCCAGGACACCTGCTGTTGCATTGAGGTCTCGATGAAGTTGGTAGCGACAATGTTCTGTGCGGCCGCGGTCTTGATGCCGACATTCCACACGGAAACCGCTTGAGCGGCGGTGATGATCAGCAGGGCTCCCAAGCGGGAGTTGGTCGCCAGGCCGAATGCGGCGACCATACCCAGGAGGATGGGGACGACTGCTCCGGCGCGTGCGGTGGCTGAGGGAACGAAGAACGCCAGGATTGTGGAAATGGCGATGGCACCGATGAGGACGTTGCTGGTCTTTTCACCGGCGAATTTGAGGACGAGGAGGGCGAGGCGTTTGTGGAGGCCGGTGGCCTGCATGGCGGCGGCCAGTGCGAGGGCGGCTGCGACGAGGGCTACTGCTGAGCTGGCAAAGCCGCTGAGGGCTAATTTGATGGAGTCACTTGTGCCCATGGCATCTGCGGTTTCGCCTGTGAGTGGCGGGGCGAACGACAGAGCAATCGTGATGATGCCGACGATGAGAATTGAGGACACCGTGTAGCTGACGGCTTCGGTGACCCACATGATGATGGCGAACGCCAGGATGGCGAGGGCTTGTTTACCTGCGAGGGTGAGGCCATCGCCGGTGGGGATGAGCAGGATGCCAAAGAGGGCGATGAAGGAGACGGCAAACCAGATGGGTTTGAGGTTGAGGTGGGCTAGGAAGCCGTCGGGGTGTTTGTTGGATTCTTCTGCGCTTGCGCGTGCTACCGCCTCTTTTTCGCGTTTGACCTCGGCGGAGGCTTGCGAGCGTTGTTCAGCCTTTTTACGAAGTGAGCTTTTGGCGGGCTCGGCCATGGCGTTCCAATCTTTGGGTGCGGGTGTTCCTGCAGTCACCGAAGAGGATACGCCCCGTGCGTGACATTTTCGTGAACTGTCACATTGTGGGTGAGGGCTTCTACGTATGTGGGCAGGCGCTGAATTTGGGGTGTGGATGTGCAAGAGGGCCGAGGCTGTTTTGTGTGCCCCGGCCCTCTTGCGTGCCGTATTTAGTTGTTGCGTTGCTTTACTGGGTTTTACTTGGTGCGACGGCGGGTGATCAGCACGGTTGCTGCGCCTACGGTGAGGAGTGCCCCACCGGCGAGCAGGCCTGTGAGTCCTGCACCGGTGCGTGGGAGGTCCGAGGAGTTGCCGGCGCTGGAGTCGTTGCCGGAACCTGAACCGTTATCCGAACCGCTGCCCGAGCCGTTGTCGCCTGCTTCAGCGTCATCGTCGTTGTCGCTCTTCTTGCCGTTGGTGACGGTGAAGTGGTCGGTCAGTTCGCCTTGTTCGCTCTTGATGGTGACCTTGTACTTGCCGACGAAGCTTTCAATGCTTTGGCCCCTTTGAACACCGTTAAGCGTGGTTCCCCAGCGGCCTTCTTTGTCAGCGGTTGCTTCGTTTTCGTAGTCTTCGACCTTGCCTTCGCCGTCAACTTTGGTGACCGAGTAGGTGAACTTCTCGTTTGACTTGAGGCCGATGACACCGATCTGAACGCCGGATTCCTTGTCGAGGAATTCTTTTGCGGTCAGTTCGTGGCGGTCCAGTTTCAGTTGGTACCGGACTTCGTGTTCGTCCGGGTTGCCACTGTCTTCACTGTCTTTGACTACGGTGAACTTGGTGACTGAATCCAGGGTGGTGCCGTTTTCATCCTCGAGTTTCACCGTGTATTCGCCAGGGAGGACGCTTTCGTCGGTGTCGCTAGGAACTTCGACGTAGAACGTGCCATTTGCTTCTTTGGCGGTAAACGTGCCGGTGGAGCTGATTTCTTCGCCACCGTGGATGCTCCAGGTGTACTTCTTGCCAGGTTCCAGGTTCTTGTACTCGACGGCGTGCCCGTTGTCGCGGAACGGTGTGGCGCGTACCTTGTCGTGTTTAACCGAGATTTCTGGTTTTGGTGCGTCAGGGTTGTCGCCGTCGCCTGGGTTCTCGTCACCTGGGTTCTCGTCGTCACCGATTACTGAGAACGTGGCGGTGCCGACGGTCTCACCGTTTTCGTCCTTGACGGTCACGGTGTAGTTAGCGATCAGGGCGTCTGCCGCTCCATCCTGGTTTGGAGGTGTGACAGTGAAGTTCCCGTCGCTGTCTTTGGCGGTGAAGGAGCCTGGGTGTTCAATGTTGTGGTCGCTGGTGAGCGTCCACGAGTACTTCTTGCCGGATTCCAGGTTCTTGAAGTTGACGGTTTGCCCGTTGTCGCGGAAGTCGGTGGCCTGCTTCTTCTTGTTCTCAACTGAAAATTCAGGCTTGGAAGCGTCTGGGTTGTCACCGTCGTCTGGGTTCTCGTCACCTGGGTTCTCGTCGTCACCGATTACTGAGAACGTGGCGGTGCCGACAGTCTCACCGTTTTCGTCCTTGACGGTCACGGTGTAGTTAGCGATAAGGACGTCTGCCGCTCCGTCCTGGTTTGGAAGTGTGACAGTGAAGTTCCCGTCGCTGTCTTCGGCTGTGAAGGAGCCTGGCTCTTCAATATGGTGGTCACTGGTGAGCGTCCACGAGTACTTCTTGCCGGATTCCAGGTTTTTGAAGTTGACGGTTTGCCCGTTGTCGCGGAAGTCAGTGGCCTGCTTTTTCTTGTTCTCAACTGAAAATTCTGGCTTGGGTGCTTCCGGCTCGTCTGTTGCTGAAGCGGGTGCGGAGCCGGGGTTTGTGGCCTCTGGGGTTGCGATTGCCGCGGGGCCAGCAAACGCTACAGATCCCGCTACGATTGCAACGGCTGGGGCGAGGATGATTTTCTTCATGACATTCCTTCCACAGTTCTTTCGCGTGTAATACTCACTATGGTTTTCTTCTGACGTCGCAACAATATTTGTAAGTTTTGTTCGTCACATTTTTCGCGGTCTCCAGTGAATCTTCAGTTGTTAAGCAGGTCACACGGATTGCGGGTTGTGTTACTGAGAAGCGCGTGTGAGCCCACAGGGCAGCCGGACGACGGGAGCCAGGCAACTAGAACGGTGGCGGGTCATCGCCGGGCTGCGGGCTAAACGCTTCCCATGGATCCATGGGTGCTGATATTGGCGCTTGTGCGGTGGCGACAGCTGCATGCGGGGCGTGGATGACAACTTGCGGGACGTGCTGGGTGGTTGTTTCTGTGGTTGTTTCTGTGGCCCCCGTTCGTTCACGAGCTTCGCGCTCCTCGGCAAGGAACTTGTCGATGCTGTGGCTGACGTCGACCTCGCCGGTGTCAAAGTATTCAAGGAGCTGCTCAAAGTGAGCCTGGTTGATTCGTGATTCCGGAGGGTAAACCAGCGTGGTACCAATCCGAGGGAATTCCCAAGCGAGTGCCCCGTCCTCTCGTCTAGTCACGCTGATTCGTTTTTGTGTTTTCTCTTGATGGTGCTTCTTGCAGAGTGGGTGTAGGTTTTCGAGCACGGTCTGCCCGCCTTGCGTGGGCTTAGCGTGATTGAACGGCTCGATGTGGTCTTTTTCACACACTCTGGCTGGTACAGGGCACCAGGGCACAGAGCAGTCATCCCACCTGGCTTCCAAGGTGCGTTTCAGTGGTGCGGTTACTCGGTATTTGGTGGGCGTCGATTCGAGTACCACGCCGGTTTGCGGGTCAGTGAAAAGTCGGTACACCCATGTTGCGTCCATGAGCACTTGGTCTGCAGTTTGCGGGTCGATGGGTATGCGGTTGTTCAGCATGACTGGCACATGCACTCGATCTTTAAGCGCTGGCTGAAGCGCGTGCTCATCAGGCACGATTCCATGTATTGAGTTTTCATCGAGTCGCATTAATTGAAGGTGTTTACCCGGCGGGCTTTCCTTGTTGAGCCCTTGGCGTGAGACTTTGCCAGGTGGTTTTTCTCTGACCATGTGTATGAGGGGAACCGTCAGGTTGATGCTGGCTTGGGATTTCAACCACTCTTCGTCGGTGGGCATCGAAATGTACAGCTCGAGTTCGTGTACGTTCTGTGCCCGGTTCGCTTCCCATCGATCTTCGAACACGGGCATCTGGGTGAGTCCCGAAGCTCCTTCGCGACCGCTCTTGCGCTCGGACTTTTCAACGCGTGCGGGTGCCTGCTGGCGAGTGGGAATGATCCGGGCCCGCACAGTAGTCGATGGTTTGGAGCCGAGAAGCAAATCAAACATCAGCTGGTTCATCAGCCGCTCGTCGTCGATCACTACCTTGCCGAGATCACCCACTCGCATCTCGGTCTTTCCGCTCGATGGGCGTGTGAAGAATACCTTGTGGTCTTTTTCGTCAAGGGTCGTGGTGAACGGGTCGATGTGGTTGGATTTGATCGCTTTGGCGGACCCGCGAAGTCGTTGAAAAAACGCTTGAACGCGAAGCGTGGGACCGGTGACTCTGAGCGTGGAAGTGCCGTCGCCGTTGTCCCAGCACTGGACAGTTCGGTTTCGTGTGGCGTCATCATTCCGCGACTGTGGCGACGTGAGCATCGCGAGGATCTCATTGACATGTTTCCGGTACGTCTTGTTGGTGACATCGACGCGCTTGGCGGTCAGTAATTCATCAAAGCGAGGGATGCATACGCTGGTATAGCTGACCCGGCTGACGGTGTACATGAGCCGGTCAAAACTGACCACCCCTTGCTTCACAAGAGACCAGAGCTTGGGCATCAAAAGCGTTGCGGTTATTATTTTCCGCGCTCGAGTTATCACATTTGGTCCGGTGCAATCCATGATTTCGGCTAACGCGCCAATCGTGGATGACGGCAGTGTCTCCACCAGTTTTTCTATTGCTTTAACGGCGAATGTTCCACGGTTGGGTACGACCACGCACGCCACCGTGTCTTCCAGGTAAACAGTAGGTCGATGTTTGCTCTTGAGTCCGAACGCGGCTCCTTGGCCCGAATCGCTGCCGGCCCCTGTGGTAGCAACTTGGCCGGTGATGGTAGGTGCGACGCCAGGTTCGGAGTTAAACACGGCCCGCAGTTCCGTGGAGTCTTGGTTGAGTGGGGAGAGGTGAGAAATAAGGATCTCGCTGAGTGCTTCTGCGCGTTGGACCTCTATTAAATGGGCCTCACGCTCAACTTCCCTAAATGCATCGAATACGCCGTCGTCCGGGTAGTTGTATGCATCCTCAGTCGATTCGTTGTGTGCGTATAGCATCTTTGCTCACCTCCTTGTGTGTACATTCTATTATCGTTCTAAAATGATGTCAACTCACTATAGCGCTAAAATTAATCAGGTTCGAATCTCATTCGAATTATCTCCTGCGCAAACCGAGCAAAACGGCGCGTTATATTGCGCCGGAACGCTCACTTTGCGCGGAACAGAAGTGGGGCTCGAGCATTCCGCTCGAGCCCCATAACAGACTCCGCCACTTTCGCAGCGGTTCACTCACTCGTTCACTTACTCCCGCGACGTTAAACGGGGGAGGTGGCTACCACCTCGGCGGGGGCGGGGAAGCCGGCTCACCCACCCGAGGCGGCAGACGCACGCCTACTTGTTACGGCGGCGCGTCACCAGGACGGTTGCCGCACCTACCGTGAGGAGTGCCCCACCGGCGATCAGGCCAGTGACACCCATACCGGTGCGGGGCAGGTCGCCAGCCTCGCTAGCGTCACTGCCGGCCCCACTGTCTCCGGCCCCACTGTCCCCAGAGCCACTGCCGTCGCCGGCCTCGGCATCTTCCTCTGAACCAGAGCCGTCACCGGAGTCACCACCGTCGCCACCCTCGGCATCGCCACCTTTGCCTTCGTGGACAACCGTGAAGGTTTCAGTCAGTTCGCCTTGTTCGCTCTTCACCGTGATTTTGTATTTGCCGGCGAAGCTCTCGGCGCTCTGACCTTTCTGAACGCCGTGAATGGCGGTGCCACCGCGGCCTTCTTCATCGGCGGTCCCTTCGCCTTCGAAGTCCTCAACTTTTCCGTCACCGTCAACCTTGGTCACGGTGTACGTGAACTTCTCGTTTGGCTTCATGCCCACAATGCCCACCTGAATGCCAGAATCTTCGCTCAGGAACTCCTTGGTGGAGATCTCGGGGCGGTCAAGCGACATCATGTAGCGCGGTTTGTCTTCGTTGTTGTTACCGGCTTGCTCATCGTCCTTGACGACCTGAAACTCAGCGGTCGTGTCCACCGGTTTGCCGTTTTCGTCGTCCAAGGTCACCGTGTAGTTGCCCAGCAAGGCGTCCAGCTCAGTGTCGGACGCGACCTCAACGTAGAACGAGCCACTGTTCTTTTCAGCGGTGAAGGTGTCGGAGTTTTCGACCCCCGCTTCGCCACCCTTGAGGTTCCACGTGTACTTCTTGCCTGGCTCCAGGTTCTTGTAACGCACGATGAAACCTTTATCGCGGAACGGCGTCACATGGATTTTGGTGTCTTCAACCGCAATGCCTGGCGTAGAGCCGTCGGGTCCAGAACCTTCATCGTCGGTAACCGTGAACGTCTCTTCGAGGTTCAGGTCGCTACCCGTGACAGTGACGATGTATTCGCCGGTAACGTCCTCGAGGTCGTTGAAAATCGAGTGGGCAGTGAAGTTTTCCTTGACCTCTCCCGATGGGCCACTGCCCAGGGTCTTGGTCCACGGCTTAACGTCGCTTCCCTTCTTTGTCACCTTGTAGGTCACCATCTCGTTGGGAGACAGGCCGGTGATGTTAATGGTTACGGTTTTGTCGATGTCCTGGAAGTCCACCGCCGAAATGTTCTTCGGCGTAATCTTCAACTTGGGTTCGGACGGTTTTTCGTTTTCGCCCGCCGGCTCTGAGCTTCCTTCGTTTCCTTCCTTGGAGGTGGGAGCGTCAGTTGCCTTCTGTTGGGCGGGTGTTTCGTTAGGGGTCGCCGAGGTGGCAACGGCTGCGGGACCTGTAAATGCTACGGATCCAGCAACGACTGCGACAGCTGGTGCGAGAAGTAGTTTCTTCATCACTATCCTTTGCTCGTGGGTACAGGTTCCCTTTCACCATGCGCATGGATGTGTGACGCAAACAACTTTTGTAAGTTTTGTAGGCGCGAAAAATGCGGGGTCTGAGCGAACACTCAGACCCCGCACACTGTCGCTTAATGTGGCGACGAGTTTTGTGCTAATAGCCCCGTACTGCGAATGACAGGACTGGTGCTTTGCCTTAGTTGGTGCGGCGGCGGGTGACCAGAACGGTTGCTGCACCCACGGTGAGGAGCGCTCCACCTGCGATCAGGCCGGAGAGTTCCATACCGGTGCGTGGCAGCGTGTTCGAGGACTTTCCGTCACCCTTAGCGTTGTTGCTCTTACCGGAGTCGTTGCCGGTGTTCTTTGCGTCGCTGTTACCGGAGTTGTTGTCTCCGCCCTTAGCCTCGCCCTTACCGGTGTTCTTACCGTCACCCTTGTCGCCTGGCTTTGCTTCGTCCTTCTTACCAGGGGTGTTGGTGACCGTGAAGGTGTCGGTGAGTACGCCTTCTTCGCTCTTAACGGTGACCTTGTAGGTTCCCAAGAAGCCATCGATGCCAGCGCCAGCTTCGCGACCGTAAACGGTGTATGCCCACACGCCGTCCTTGTTGGCCTGAACATGCTTGAAAACGTTTTCGACTTTACCGTTACCGGCCTGCTTGGACACCGAGTAGGTGAACTTCTCGTTTGGCTTCAAGCCGGTCACAACGAGGTCCACACCCTTGTCCTTCTTTACGAAGTCACCAGGGGTTACTTCCTTAGGCGAAACCTTCAGACCGTACTTTGTGGCTTCCTTTTCAGGCTTGTCACCTTCACCAGGCTTAGGGGCCTCTGGCTTCGGAGCTTCAGGCTTAGGTGCCTCTGGCTTTGGCTTCTCAGGCTTAGGAGTGTCGTCCTTCTTGCCGGAGGTGTTGGTGACTTTGAAACTGTCGGTGAGTGCGCCTTCTTCGCTCTTGACGGTGACCTTGTAGGTTCCAACAAAGCCCTGCAGGTCAGCGCTACCTTTTTGACCGTATACGGTGTATGCCCATACGCCGTCCTTGTTTGCCTGGACGTCGTTGAAGAGGGTTTCTACCTTACCGTTACCGGCCTGCTTGGACACCGAGTAGGTGAACTTTTCGTTTGGCTTCAGGCCAGTGACAACAAGCTTGACACCCTTTTCCTTCTTTACGAAGTCACCAGGGGTTACTTCCTTAGGCGAAACCTTCAGAGCGTACTTAGCGGCTTCTTCCTTAGGCTTGTCACCTTCAGCAGACTTAGGGGCGTCTTGCTCGACTTTTGGTGCTTCTGGAGTCGGGGCGGTAGCAGCGAATGCCACGTTACCAGCGAGGGTCATGGAACCGGCTACAACTGCAACCGCTGGGGCAAGCAAGAACTTTTTCATCTCTGTCCTTCGTTATCGCTAAAAATTACTTGGAAAGCATATGAGCATTATCCAAATATCGCGACTTTTGTAACTTTTGGTCGCACAAGTGCTGAAAACGGCCAGTGGCCCGAGCGCGATGCTCGGGCCACTGGCCGTGGTTGCTAGTGCCGTTTGGGTTGCCTTGTGTTACGAGTTACGGCACTGTTTTGTCTTATTTGGTGCGACGGCGGGTAACCAGAACGGTTGCCGCACCCACGGTGAGGAGCACTCCACCAGCAACCAGGCCGGAGAGTTCCATACCGGTGCGTGGCAGGGTGTTCGAAGACTTACCGTTGCCCTTAGCGTTGTTGCTCTTACCGGAGTTGTCGCCGGTGTTCTTTGCGTCGCCCTTACCGGAGTTGTTGTCTCCGCCCTTAGCGTCACCCTTGTCTTTACCGTCACCCTTGTCGCCTGGCTTTGCTTCGTCCTTCTTACCGGGGGTGTTGGTGACCTTGAAGGTGTCGGTGAGTACGCCTTCTTCGCTCTTGACGGTGACCTTGTAGGTTCCAACGAAGCCCTGCAGCCCAGCTCCAGCTTCGCGACCGTAAACGGTGTATGCCCATACACCGTCCTTGTTTGCCTGAACGTCGTTGAAGAGGGTTTCTACCTTACCGTTACCGGCCTGCTTGGACACTGAGTAGGTGAACTTCTCGTTTGGCTTCAGGCCAGTGACGACAAGCTTGACACCCTTTTCCTTCTTTACGAAGTCACCAGGGGTTACTTCCTTAGGCGAAACCTTCAGAGCGTACTTAGCGGCTTCTTCCTTAGGCTTGTCACCTTCACCAGGCTTAGGGTTGTTCGGCTGTGGTGTACCAACATCTTCACGGTCACCGACCACAGTAAACGAAACTGAAGCGTCAAGCGTCTTACCCGACTCATCCTTCAACGTAAGGGTGTACTTACCTTTGAGTTCAGAGTCGGACATCTTGTCAGCACCTTCTACCTTGGCATAGAAGGTGCCACCATTCTTTGAAACACTGTTTGAGTTGAAGGTTCCAGTCGAAGTCTTACCGGATTCCTCGTGCTTGAGAACCCAAGTGAATTCCTTGCTACTCTCGAGGTTCTTGTACGACACCACCATTCCGGCTGCGCGGAAGGCGCCCACGTGGTACTTGTCGAACTGAGCCGACAGCTCAGGGTCACCGGCAGCTTCCTTGTCCTTGTCGATGTAGCGAATAACACCGGCGTTGACCTTGGTGCCGTCTTCGAGGGTGACAGTGACGGTGTAGTCCCCGTTAGGGTTCTTAACGCCGTCGCCACCGCCCGTGACGCCGTCCACGCCGTAAACCTCGAACGTCGGTGTTTCAGCAAGTTCGTCAACGCGAGTGACCAGCTTGAGGCTTGGGTCAGCGCTGTTAGGAGCGTCCACCGACTTGATCTTGGCGCCCGCAGGCAGGTTCGAAACGCTGATCGAAACCTTCTGAGCTTGAACCTTGTCAGCGTCAAGCTTGATGGTGCACTGTGCCCCCTGCTTAGCGTTCAACGTGTTGTTGGAGCATTCGGCAGTGGGGGCGGCGAATGCAGGAGTGCCGGAAAATGCGATAGCACCAGCGACCAAAGCAACGGCCGGTGCAAGAACGAGCTTCTTCATGCGAGTCCTTAGGTTCAGTGAGTAGTAGATTCGAGGGGTCAGAAGTGACTTCTCACACTTAGCATCAACCCGTCGCCAGATCTGCGCAACTTGTGGTCATTTTGGTCACAGCTGAGCGTGTTCGCGTGCTAGACCTCGTCGCCCGCCGTAATAGCTGAAGCCTCTTCTTGTGAGGTGACGTGCGGGCGGCCGATGTCCGTAAAAAGTCTGCGTCCGCTGACGAGAATAGCCATTGACCCAAGCACAGCGACTGTTGCTACGCAGTAGGGTGCTCCCGCACCTGCCATTTCTGCGAGTGGGCCAGTAACGAGAGGCGCGACTGCTCCACCTAAGAACCGGACGCCGGAGTACGTTGAGCTTGTGATGCTGCGTGGAAGGTCAGTGGCCTCCATGACCGCCTCAGTGAGCGCAGTGTTGAGAACGCCGAGAAATAATCCGGCCGCGACGACTGTGCTAACAAGTGTCGGCAAGCTATGGGCTCCAATTGCCATGGTGATGAGGCACGCGGCAAACATGGCAAAGTTGATCGAAAGTACCGGGAGGAGTCCGAACCTGCGGGTCAAGCGCGGAGCTGCGAGCACCGAGGTGAAAGCAAGTGCAAGACCCCACCCAAAGAACACCAGCCCCAGCTCGTGTGCACCAAACGAAACTCCGACACTCTTTGCGGCTGCTTCGAGAGGGTACGGCGAGTAGGCGAGGAGTGTGAAGAATCCGAAGTTGTAACACAAGGCTACGATGCTCAAGAGGAGTAGTTGCGGGCGACGAAGCGCTTTAAACCCTGCCCAAAGAGAAGCTTTTGTCGCCGTGTTGGTGGGTTTTGGTAAAAGGGCGATAACCGCAGCAAGCCCAATCGCCATAAGCGCTGCTGTACCAAAGAACGGCATTCTCCACGAGATCGAACCGAGTGCTCCCCCGACAAGTGGGCCGACTGCTAAGCCAACTCCGAGCGCTGCCTCATAGAGGATGATAGCCTGGCCCGCTCCTCCTGAAGCCGCGCCAACGATTGCCGCGAGCGCGGTCGAAATAAAGAGTGCGTTGCCGAGGCCCCAACCGGCTCGGAAACCGATAATCGCGTCGACGCTCCCTGCGGTACCCGCGAGTGTCGCGAAAAGCACGATGAGAGCCAATCCTGCAGTGAGCGTGCGCTTCACGCCTAGCCGGCTTGAAATGAAGCCGGCGAAGAACATTGCAGCGGAAGTGACTAGAAGGTAGCTCGTAAACAGGAGCATCGTTTGGGAAGGAGTCGAATTCAGTTCGCGGCTGATCGCGGGAAGAATCGGGTCGACGAGACCAATTCCCATGAACGACACCATGCAGGCGAAAGAAATTGCCCACACAGCGATCGGCTGATCGAAGATTGATGGCTGTTTTCCTTTCTTCTGAGCTTCTGTGTCGCGGAGTTTGGTGCTGTTTGGCTTTTTGGAGTTAGGGGGTGTGGGTGACATGCGGATATGGTCTCCAATCGAAGTGCGTGGCTTGCGTTATTCGGAGAGGGCGTCGCCGAGTTTGCCGAGGAGGTTCGCTGCGCGTTGAAGGATTTCGATGTCGTCGGGGCTGAGAGTCTCGAGCGCAGGGCGTACGGATTGAGCGGCTGCAGTGCGAGCCTGCTCGAGTTCCTGCCGACCGGCATCTGTCAGCGTGACCGCGCTTGCGCGAGCGTCCTGGGCGTCGGCGCGACGTTCCACGAGGTTATCGGCTACAAGGCGGTTGACAATCCCGGTCATTGTGGGCTGGGTGACCGCTTCACGCGTGGCGAGTTCGCCTATGCGAAGTGGCCCTCCGGATTGCAGATTGGCAAGGACCCGAATTGCAATGAGGGAGCGCCGTCCATCTAGTCCGCGTGCGTACGCACGTCGAAAACTTGAACTGTGCGCCACCAGCTCATAAGCGAGGCTGTCCAGTGTTGTCCCGTCGTGGTTCAAAGGCGTCCGGCAGTATGCATAGCGACACTATATAGGGAGGCTATGTAAATTATCAATCTTGCTCGGCGCAGATAATTGACGTTAAAAACGTTTAGCGCTGGGCATTCGAAAAACTACGCCCAACACAATCGACTCAATGCCAGAGAGCTACCTACCGATTCCCAGCGACAGTGAGTCCAAACGGATGTTGCGTTCCTGCTCAGGGCTGGGCGTGCGCACCGTCAAAGCGTTCGGCAGAACCGACAACTCCAGGTAGTCGGTCTCGCCCAACACGTCTCCGTCGACCTGCACATCCAGTTCCTTCTCCGTGCGTACCTTCACAGCAGCGCACTTCGTCACATCGGCGTGCATACCTTTACGAGAACGCCCAGCAATCGACGTGACCACGCTGACCCACTCAGCTACATTGCGTGGCGTCACCGTCAGCACGTCCAAGTGCCCGTCATCGATCACCGCACCGGGAATCAACTCAATTCCACCCTGCACTTTTCCGCAGTTTCCACCCAGAATGGACCGGATCTTCCGGGTCTCTTCTTCTCCGTCATCAAACTGGATACGCACCTCGGTGGGCTTGCCCAACAACTGGCGCGACCCTTGCCGCACGTACGCCCACCAGCCCATGCGCGACTTGGCATCTTCGCTGGTATTTGACATCACCGTGGCGTCGTACCCGATCCCCGCCATCACGGTAAACAGCGTGTCCTCACCGTCCGGCGACGTGCGCAACCGCGCCGCATCAATCACCCGATCCTGCCCCCACAGGGCCACACGCATAGCCCACTCGAACCGGTTGAGCGGAATCGACAGGTTCCTCGCGAGCAGGTTGCCCGTTCCCATCGGAATGATGCCCATGGGGACGTCGGTGTCAGCCAACGCCTCCGCGATCGCACGCACGGTGCCGTCTCCGCCGGCCGCGATCACCACCTCGGCGCCCTTTTCACGCGCCTCATGCGCCATGGACGTTCCGGGGTCATCCTTTGTGGTCTCAATGAACAGCGGCTCGTCCCACCCTTCGTTGCGGCACACGGTCGTGGCCACGGACTTCAACGTGTCCATCTCGTTTTTTGTGGGGTTGTAAATGATGGCGGCTCTGCGCCGTGGCGGCTGGGGTGCGGTGTCCGGGGTTTCCACCGCCGAGGTGGTCGCCGCCGTGGTCTGCTCCGCCTCCTGGGGGGCGGGGCGGGCGCTCTTGCTTCGCGTGCCACCTACGAGGTAGCCCACGACGAACGCAACAACAACAGCAACAGCCAGAACGATCCACGCAGTGAGGGTCATAGTCGCTAGTACATCAGATTTGTCTGAGTGCTTGCCTGGGGTTTTTGTGATGTGGTCACCAGCCGTATGGGCTGAACAGGTAGGCTAAAGACGTGATCGATCTAGTGCAGCTCAGAGAGAACCCGGAAATTTTCAAGGCTTCACAGCGTGCGCGTGGGGCCAGTGTCGAACTCGTCGACCAGATTTTGGCAGCCGATTCAGCGCGACGATCCGCTATCGCGGAGTTTGAAGAGATCCGTGCTCAGCAAAAAGCGTTCGGCAAGAAGGTCGCGTCTGAAAAAGACAAGGACGCAAAAGCCAAGCTCGTTGCTGAAGCCAAAGAGATGTCGGACCGTGTCAAAGCTCTGCAGGCTGACAACGACGAAGCTCAGCAGAACTTTGAACGCATCCTCATGAAGCTTCCCAACCTCATCATCGACGGTGTGCCATCCGGTGGCGAAGAAGATTCGGTTGAACTGCGCCGGGAAGGCGCTGTCCGCGACTTCTCTGCCGACGGTTTCGAGCCTGCCGACCACTTAGAAATCGGCGAACGCCTCCACGCCATCGATACCACCCGCGGCGCCAAAGTTTCCGGTTCACGCTTCCACTTCCTCACCGGTTTTGGTGCGCGCTTGGAGATGGCGATCCTCAACCTCGCTATGGACACCGCGCTGAGCGCCGGTTTTACCCCCATGGTTGTGCCTACCCTGGTGAAACCAGAAGTCATGGGTGGCACCGGGTTCCTGGGCGAACATGCCGATGAGGTATATCGCCTGGAAGCTGACGACCTGTTCCTGGTCGGAACCTCCGAAGTTCCACTGGCTGGTTACTTCATGGACGAAATCATCGACCTGTCAGACGGGCCCATTCGGTTCGGCGGCATTTCGTCCTGCTACCGTCGCGAAGCCGGCTCCTACGGCAAAGACACCCGGGGAATCATTCGCGTCCACCAGTTCCAAAAGGTCGAAATGTTCGCCTACGTCCACCAGGACGACGCCGAAGCCGAACACCTCCGCATGTTGTCACTTCAAGAACAAATGCTGCAGGCATGCGAACTGCCTTACCGCGTCATCGACATCGCTGCCGGTGACTTGGGTGACTCCGCTGCCCGCAAATACGACTGCGAAGCCTGGGTCCCAACACAGAACACGTACCGTGAACTCACCTCAACCTCGAACTGCACCACGTTCCAGGCGCGTCGCCTCAAGATCCGTGAGCGCACCTCGGAAGGGCAGACCATTCCCGTGGCCACACTCAACGGAACCATGGCCAACACGCGCTGGCTGGTCCCTATCCTGGAAAACCACCAGCAGGCCGATGGCTCTGTCGCAATCCCCGCCGCCTTGCAGCCATACCTGGGTGGAATGAAGGCATACGGCCCCGACGGCGAAATTTTCTAGTTCCCACTCATCCCCAGGAGGCTTTGTGACACCGCACCTGATTGCGCTCGACATCGACGGCACGATTGTCGACTATGACGACAAACTTTCCGATCGTGTCCGCGGAGTCGTGCGGGCCTGCCGGGCGCAAGGTCACCACATTGTGATCTCCACGGGTCGTTCGCTCTCTGGCGCGTTAGATGTGGCGAACAGGCTGGGCCTCACTGAAGGATTCGTCGTGGTGTCCAATGGTGCGGTCATCGCCTCCCTCAACCCGGACACTGAAAACGGCTACGAACTGGTCCACGTGGAGACCTTCAACCCTGGCCCGGCGCTTACCCGAATGAACCACGCTCTGCCCACCTCGCTGTGCATGGTGGAAGACGCGAACCTGGAACGCTGGGCGTCGGCAGATTTCCCCGTTGGTGATCTGGCAGCCGGCGATGACCTCAACATCGTGCGGTTCGCAGAACTCAAGACCCTACGCGCCACTCGCATCGTGTTGCGGGAACTGCACGGGTCCCGCGAAGAGTTTGCAGACGCGGTCGAAAAGATCGGCCTTCACGGCGTCACCTATTCGGTGGGCTGGAGCAACTGGTTGGATATCGCTCCCGAAGGCGTTTCCAAAGCCAGCGGACTCGCCCGGGTCGCAGTAATGCTGGGCATTGACAAGCAACACACCGTGGGCGCAGGCGACGGCACCAACGACCACGAAATGATGGAGTGGGTCACGCACGGAATCGTCATGGGACAGGCCGGGCAGAAGCTCAAAGACCTGGGGACGGTCATCACCGGGACCGTTCAAGAAGACGGCCTGGCCACGGCGCTTCAGGATTACTTCGAACTGTCAGAGGACGCGATCCGTTCCGCCATGCGGTGACATTCCTCCGCCAACCTGGCCGCGTCGCCCACGTACCTGCAGGCCGCGCTGACCCCAGCCACCTGACCCGGGACTGTCTCGCTATTTTCAGTTACCCCGCCCGAGGTCGTCCGCACCTGGGCGCGCACCATCGCCGCAGCTTGGGCCGCCTCGGCGACCTTGGTGGCCGCGCGAGACATAAGCTCCGGGAGCGTACCCACCTGTGTGCGTACCTGCGCGGGAATCGTCTGCTCATTGACGGGCACGTGCGTGTGAAGCGTGCGCGCACAATCGTCGACCTGTTGCGCCACCTGGTTCAGCGTGTGCGTGAGCGCGGCCAGGCTCTCAGTGGCCTGTACGTGCGCCTCCTGGGTGCCCGCGCCCGCGTTGGCCTCTTCATGTAGCCGGCTCGCGGTGACAAAAAACCGGTCCACTGCACGGTTGAACCGGTCGCGGTGTTGCCGCCAGACACCCGTTCCGTACAGGTCGTCCGGTTGCGGCTCCTTCTTCCGCAACCCCTGGAAGAATCTCGCTATCCCCACGGTTTACAGGTAGTTGCCCGGGCCGTAAGCGCCTTCGGGGTTGTGCTTCACCGGGTGCTCAGGGTTCGCAGGCGAGTCGTCGTGCATCGCCTGACGCGCCATGATCGCGGTCTGGATCGACTGGAGCAACCCTTCGATCCACCCCACCAGGCCCGCTTGCGCTACCAGCAGTTCGCTGTGGCTTGGCGTGGAGTAGGACGACAGCTTAGGCGTGAAACTCAAGAACTCATCCTCGAGGTCCTGACCCAACGCCTCCTTCATCGCCTCGATCGTGTTCTCGTGGATCTGTGCCAAACGTTTGCGCCCCGCCGGGTCGGTGTCCGCCGACTTGAGCTCCTCCAAGATTTTCGCGTGCATGTGCCCCAAGCGCACGAGCTTGCCCGGGTTCGTAATGTCCGGCTCGTCCTTCTTGTCGTCAGCGTCCTTGCTGTCGCTGTCGTTTTCGTCGCCGTCAGCTTCGCCAGCGCTGTCCGCGTCCCCGGCATCGTCGGGTTGCGCGGTCTCGTCAGTGGTGTCACCTTGGGCTTCGCCCGGCTCGGCTACCGTCTCACCTTCATCGTCCCGAGGTGGTTCCGGCTGTTCGCCCGCCTCGGCTGTCGTGAGGTCCGGAAGGATCGCCTGTTCCTCGTCTTCGGGGATATCCGGCTGGTCAGCGTTGGTGGTCTGGACCGCCTCCGACGTTACGGCTTCGTCCTGCTGTTCAGGGTGCTCGCTCACGGGTTTACCTCCAAAACGATCTTGCCAAAGTGTGGCTGGTCCATGTGTTCGTGCGCTTGCACGCAATCGTCAAGCGCAAACACGCGATCCACAATGGGGCGAATCTTGCCACTGGCCACGGCCGGCCACACGTGTTTGCGCACTTCAGAAACAATATGTGCTTTTTGCTCGTCTGGACGCGCACGCAACGTAGTCCCCATGACCGAACGCCGCAAGGGGAGCAGGTCACCAAGGTTAATCTGGGCCTTGGTTCCGCCCTGCATGCCAATGATGACCAAACGGCCGTCAGCCGAAAGCGCCTGAATGTTGCGCTCCAGATACTTCGCACCAATGATGTCCAAAATGACATCCGCGCCCGGAACACGCGCAGCCGCAGAACCGTCCGCACCTGCACCGTCACCCGTGATCTCACGAATCCGCTCAACAAAGTCTTCTTCGCGGTAGTTGATCACTGCGTCGGCGCCCAGATCAGCGCACTTGCGCGCACGGTCGTCACTGCCAACTGTTACCGCTACGCGCGCCCCCACGTGTTTCGCAATCTGGATGGCCATGGTGCCAATCCCGGACGCGCCCCCGTGGACCAAAAGCCAGTCGCCCTCACTCAACCCCGCCGCCATGACGACATTGGAGTACACGGTGGCAACGACCTCGGGTAGGGCCGCAGCCTCTATAAAACTCATCCCTTCAGGCACAGGCAAAACCTGCCCTGCTGGGACCGGCACGTACTCCGCGTACCCGCCACCGGTGAGCAACACGGCCACCCGGTCACCCACCTGCCACTCCTCAACCCCGTCACCAACCTGGTGGACGGTCCCGGCGGCTTCGAGGCCCAGGATCTGCGTGGCGCCCGCAGGGGGAGTGTAAAAGCCCATGCGCTGGAGGACGTCGGCGCGGTTCACACCAGCGGCCTCCACCTTCACAACAACCTCGCCAGGCTGGGCGGAGGGAACGGGGGAATCGGAAAGTTTCAGGGCGTCTGGACCGCCCGGCTGAGGAGCTGTAATCGAGCGCATACGAACCACCCTACCTGTACGATTGGCGGACGCGACCGGCAAACGCGCCTTTTTCATGCACAATGGAGGAGTGCTAGTAGAGGGACAGAAGACGACAAATCCACCCACCGTGTCTGACATCGAAGACGCCGCCAAGCGAATCGCTGACTGCGTCATCACCTCCCCGTTGCACATTTCCGAACGGCTCTCCGACCTCACCGGTGCCACCGTGTACCTCAAACGCGAAGACCTGCAGCCGGTGCGCTCCTACAAGATCCGAGGCGCGTTCAACTTCCTCCTGCAACTCGACGCGAAAGAGCGGGAACACGGCGTTGTCTGCGCATCCGCCGGTAACCACGCGCAAGGATTCGCGCGTGCCTGCAACACACTGGGCGTCGAAGGACGCATCTTCGTCCCCAAGACCACGCCTAGGCAGAAGATCGACCGGATCCGTCACTTCGGCGGCGACCGGATCTCCATCACGGTAGCCGGTTCCACCTACGACGACGCCTCTGAACTTGCAAAGAAACACGCCGCCACCTCGGGGGCGCTGGTCGTATCCGCGTTTGACGACCCGCGCACCATCGCCGGTCAGGGAACCATTTCCGCTGAAATCACCGACCAACTGGGCTTTGCTCCAGACACCGTGGTGGTCCCGGTAGGCGGGGGTGGCCTGCTGGCTGGAATGGCCGAATACTGTCACCACCGCACCCCGGACACTCGCGTGATTGGTGTTGAACCGGCAGGGGCGGCGTGCATGACCGCAGCGCTCGCAGCGGGAGCCCCCGTGCAACTGGGCACTGTGGACTCCTTCGCCGACGGTGCCGCGGTACGCCGGGCCGGTGACCTGACGTACGCGATGGTCCGCGACCTCGGCCTGCCCATCACCACCGTAGACGAGGGCCGCGTGGCAAAAGAAATGGTGGACCTGTACCAGGTCGACGGGATTATCGCCGAACCCGCCGGCGCCATTTCACCGGCCTCCGTGGGGCCTGCTGACGCTGAAGTGCCGGTGCCCATTGAAGCCGGATCAACTGTCGTGTGCGTCATCAGTGGTGGTAACAACGACCTGTCCCGCTACGCTGAAGTGCTCGAACGTGCCCTGGTGTGGGAGGGGCTACAGCACTACTTCATCGTGAACTTCCCACAAGAACCCGGGGCGCTGCGCCGCTTTTTGGACAATGTGTTGGGCCCTGACGACGACGTCTCCATGTTTGAGTACGTGAAACGATCCGACCGCGAAATTGGTCCCGCGTTCGTGGGCATCACCTTGGGTCGCGCTGAGGACCTCACGGGGCTCCTCGAACGCATGGACGAATCGCTGCTCGAAATCGAACGCGTTTCGCAGGACTCGCCGCTGTTCAGGATGTTCGTCTAATCGAATACCAGGGCAGATAAAGTGGTGACGTGACCGTCATCGTTCGATATCAAGGAAGAGGGTTCGCTCATGGCGATGAGCAGTGAACTCGAAGGTCTGCTTGCGCAATGGTTGCCACGCCAGGCCTGGTTTCCAGTGACGTCTTTTGAGCTGGTCGGCACACCGGACGTCGTCCCAATGTCCGACACCCAGGTCTTTGAGCTGGACTTCCCGCTTCAGGACGATGAAACGCTGACCGTCCAGGGCTGGATCGCAGTCGTGGGAATTGGGAGTGGTGACAACGTTCGCCGCATCAGTGTTCCGCTGACCCTGCGCACGCGCGAGGAAGGGCCTCTGCGCGAACATCTTATTGGCCAGATCGACGACTTCATGTTGGGGCCGTGCTACGTATACGACGCGGTCGCCGACCCTGTTTTCGTTCTTTTCGCCGCTACCGCCATGGCCACCGGTGACGCCAGCTTCGCGTTGGGGCGCGAGGCGGCTTTCGACGACCTCGGGACGCCTTCTGAGGATGGCGAAGAACACAAGGACCCCATGGCCGAGGCGGCCGCCGGGATGCGTGCCGACGCGGACCTGAGTGCGGAGCCGGTGAGTGTCAGCGAGGCCTTTGACAGCCAGTTTGAGAACTCCGACCACTCGCAGCTGACTGCGTTGCGCGTGGGGCGTGGCGGGCGCGACTTTAACGACCTGACGAACATTTCGGTGCTGTGGCACCGCGCCACCACCACACAGCTGAAGTTCGACAATTCGCGCAAGGGTGAAACCGCGGTTCTGATCGACGACCACGCATTCCCTAGCGTGCTGACGTTTTTCAGGACACTCGACATCAGTGACGTGCCCGAATCAGTGCGGTTGCCCATCATGCTCACGATCGCCGAATCACAAGCCGTTGCGCCCGTTCTGGGGTGGATGGCGTCGCGGTGGTTCGACGGCACTGACCTACACACGCACACTGCTCCAGTTGCTATGCTGACCCGTTCGGAAGCTAGCGCGGTGAGCGCATGGAACGAAGCCGTAGGAGCGGCGCGGAACGCTGCGGAGGCGACGGGGTACGCGCGACAAGCGCACGACCTCGGTGGCCGGGTTGCCAGCCTACACGTAGACCTGGGCCGTGAACTTGGCAAGGCTGAAGGCACCGGCGAACCTACCGCGAACTGGATCAAGAAGTGGTCCGACCGCGTGGACTGGGCGCTGGCCCGCGCCACGCTGGCACTCAAGCCTCTAGAGAAGCAGCTGCGCGCCCACAAACGGGCATTGGCTGACATGTCATCAGTGGGGAACCTGCAACGGATTCACGGCGGGCTCACCCTCAATCACGTGGTGAAAGCACCGGTCCACGGGTACACGGTTGCAAACTTTTCGGAGACTTCGGAACTGCGTCCACCAACATTCGACCTAGTGGCGCTGTTGCGTAGTTTGGACTACGCGGCAGGGTACGCATTCTTGGCTCGCACAGGAGCCCTTGACCCCAAGGCCACGCCCAGCACCCTGGGTGCGACCGGACTGGTGGACGACGACCTGATTGCTCAAGTCGACGGGGCGCCCGAAGCCCGCTGGTCACACGAATCCCAAAAGGCTCTCTTGGCCGGGTACTCACATGTTGGCGGCGCCGATTTCAGCATGAAGGACCCCGTGTTGCGGGCCATGCTCATTGACCGCCTGCTCGTTGAGGGCGTGAGCGAGTTGCGCAACCGGCCCACGTGGCTGATCGTGCCACTGTCCGAACTCAGGCGCCTTCTGACCACCGACACTGAAGTGGCTACCGAACCGGCACGTCTCAACCCACGCACGTCCACCGAGGCGACGCGCGCTGGAATTGAAGAACGCCTAGCCGAACACCGAAAAGCACAAGAAGAAAAGGTTGCGCACGCGCGGGCGGCTGCGGCCAAGGCGCGACAGGAGAACGACAGACTTGTCGAAGCGTCACAGGTCGCGAAGAAGGCCGGCCACGGGATTGAGGCGCCAGTTGCCAGCAACGCTGAGACGAAAGTGCAGGACGCCGAGGTGGCAGTCGGTGTCACTAAGCGCAAAGCTGGCGTGGCCGAAACCGCGGAAACTGTGCCCGCCGAGGTGGCGGATTCAGTGGAACCCACCACAGAGCCCCAAGGGGCGGGTGGCTCTCGCGCAGTGACACCTCGGCCTTCTTCCGAGACGCCCGCTACACCCACTTCCGGTGACGAAAGCACGGCGGTTCCTGCAACGTTCGACCCTGCCGATGATCCAGCGGACGACATTGTCGACGACACGGACGGAGAAATCGAGCCGCCCTTCGCACCTAAATCGGCGCGCACGCTACGCTAGCCCCGCGCCAAAGCGGGCGCTAGCCCCCGAACTCTAAACCCGCTCAAGGACGGTAACAGGGTGGGTGCCAAACACCTCGGCGACGGAGAAATCCAACCCCGTCCACGTGCGGCCAGAAAGCACGTCACGCCACGTGGGTTCAACCTCCTCGCGGATCACGGGCAAGGCCATGGTTTGCATCGTAGAAGCGGTCTGCGCCGGCTCCTCTTCGTCATTGACCGAGGTGGGTATGTGGAACCGCGTGTCACCCCACCCGCCGGTGGCGCGCAAGGTGATGGGCAAGCGTTCGACCACAACGACGACCTCGGGGAACTGTGTGTCGCCAAAGTGCGCCAACCCAAACGCGTGTTCAGCGCGCTCGCCGGTGATGGCAACGCGGGTGGGCGAAGTGGGGTTTGTGAAGATGTGCGGGTGGCGCGCGCGAACTGTCAAGCCCGCTCGAAGCAACAGGTCGCCAGGGTTGTTGTCGACCAGCCGTTCGCGTGGGCTCAAGAACAGCGGGTCGAACACCTCGGGGGTGCCAGGGGAGAACAGCTGCAACGCGCGTGCCACTTGGCTGTTGCGGTCACCTGCGTGACGCACGATGGCGACCATGCGGTCGATCCGGGCAACGACCTCGGGCGTCGTGAGCGCCGTGTGAACGGCGTTGCGCACCGACTCAACGAACCGCTCATCCGAGCCACCATGCCGCCGGGCTGCTCGAACCGACCGTTTGATCAGCCGGTCCACGTTCAAGTGCGAGTCCCACGCGCCCATCACGGACTGCCACAGCAGAATGTCGAAGCTGGTGTCCGAGGTGGCGGTGGCTGGGGCGTCTGAGTTGCCTGCGCCACCTGGGGTGCCGGAGACGTCCGGCTGCGTGACCGTGTAGTCCAGCGGCACCAACTCCCGCATGTCTGCAACGAACTCCATGAACTTCTGGGGGATCTCAGACAGTGCGAGGATCCGGCAGCGCTCCGCCCGTGAGTATTTGGTAACCGGGCTGGTGAGCCCGTTGATGACCGGCGCCGAGGTGGTAGAAGTTTGGATTTTAAACTCATCCAGAATGCGGTCGGGGTGGCCGGGTTCGGACGGGAATCCACCCACTTCGTTCAGCGCAGCGAGCGTGCAGTAGCGGTAGTGCGCACGTTCCGTCACACCCAGGTTGAGCACCTCGCTGGTGGTCTGCGAAAACAGGGTGCTCACGGGGCATGACGGGGTGGTGAGCAACAGGCCAACATAGGCCAGGAGGCGGTCTGAAGCCGTACCCGAAGGCACTGTTGACCGCACTTTCGCCAACGCCCTCGGCACCACCATGGAACCCGCGGTCATGACCGGGACTTCACCTGTGCTGTTCCGGCCAAGGAAGTCGTCCGGATCCGACTCTGACAGGGCTGACAAGAACCCCTCGCGAACGACCTCGGCATCTTCATCCAAACCGAGTTCAGGGCGCGCAACGGTCACGGACGCCACAACGATCCCCAAAATCAGAGCCAGCGTATCCACGTCCACCTGGGCGGTGGGGTCGGTGCGGATGCTGGCGCGGGTGGACTCGTCCAGGCTCGCCCATGCGTTCTTGGTGGTGATAGCCAGGTCCACCATTTCGTTGTGCATGAGCGTGTTGGTGACTTCTTTCTTGCACCGCGCTTCCTCAAGCGTGAGCAGCCCGGTCACCGAGGTGGGGTTGAAGCGGAGCTGCTTTGCGGTAGTGGACAGTTCGCGGCGGTCCCGTGGGTCCAGGCCTGCAGCCAAGTGCTGGCGGAACGATTCGAGCTCGTAGAAGCCGATAGGGTGCGTGAGCGCACCGTCGATTGCCGAGATGAGCGGGTACGTGGTGGACGCGGCACCTGGCCACGACGAGGGAGTTACTTCGCGCTGGCCTTCAGGGTTGAGCGTGAAGCGTTTCTCCGTGATGATATAGCCGCCGGTGAGGTCCTGCAGCTGGTCGAGGTACGCCTGGGGGTCTGCGATCGAGTCGATGTGGCGCACACTCACCCCGTCGATGAGGCCGGTGTCGAACCAGCGGGCGAGCTCGCGGTGAGTTTCCGTGAAAACGCGCGGGTCGTTCACCCGGATGGTGGCCACGTGCGAATCGGCGTTGACGCGACGGTAGTTGAGCGTGCGTGTGGTGCTTGTCTTTTCAACGCACGTGTAGTTTTGTGCGGCCAGGAGCTGCTGGGGGTCTTGGTGGTTTTGGGGCTCTTGTGGGTCTTGGGGCTGCAGGGTTTCCGGGTTGACCGGGTAGATCGAGGAGCCGATCTGGAGTACCGGTTCGTTTGTTGCGGGGTTGGTGGTCAGGGTTGCCGTGCTCGTGGGCTGGTCGACCACCACCGTGACTTTGCCTTGTGCCCACTGGATGTCGAACCAGTCGGCGTATTGGGACTCTTGGCCGTGCAACAGCACATCCCACCAGTAGGGGTTCATGCTGGGGTGCGCGACGTGGAGTGCGCCAGGCACAAAGTCGACGATGACGCCCATGTTCGCGTTGTGCGCGGTTGTTGAGAGGGCTTCCAGCCCTTCGATTCCGCCGAGGTGTGGGTCAATTGCGTTGGGATCTGTGGGGGCGCCGGTTTCGTTGGCGGTGCTGGAGGCCGTAATGGGGCTGATGCGAATAGCGGTGAAACCGAGTTCAGCGATGTCCGGGATTACGTTTGTGACGTCAAAAAGAGTGACGTTGCGGTCGACCGGCACACGGTAAATCGATGTTGGGCGCCAGCGGTTGCGACCTGTTCTGTGGAGGTGTCCGCTCATTGTGTCCCTTTCATCGACAGCCACATACGACGATACCCGTAAACCGGTGCCACTGAGGTGTAAGAGACGATTTTTGACACTGCATTCAGGAGGTGTTCAACCGGCGAGATTGTTGCCCTCGCGCGAAGTGTGGAATAATCGTTTTTTGCGTCGCGTACTTGTGGCGCCTAGGTGAGTTGACAGAGCGGCCGAATGTGACGGTCTTGAAAACCGTTGTAGGGCAACCCCCTACCGTGGGTTCAAATCCCACACTCACCGCGTTGTGAAGTCTCGGGACATCGTTCACTCGATGTCCCGAGACTTTTGCGTAAACGACTTGGGTGCACCATTTCGTTACAGCCAACGACTCCCATGTATCGTGTCCAGAAAGTGCCACTGGGAGGATCAATGAAGAAAAACCAACCGCACCTGGTTCGAACCGAGACGATCTACGTAGAAGGAAACGACCCCAGGCAACGGGGAATGGCCAGGGCATCGCAGATTGCTCCCCACATCCGCTCCACTGTGCGCGCGTACAGCGAGCTCTACTCCTCGCTCGGTATCTCCGAATCAGACGCCACCGCAGCCGCGCGCACCTCCATGGACGCAATCCGTGACTGGGACCCTGACCAGCACCTCGAACTTCTAGGCGTCGCCGCCGGATCCGGTATCACCGCAACAGACCTGGGCCACATTGTGGGGCGGACCGAAATCCTCACGCTTGCCAAACAGCAACCACAAGAATGTAGCACGGTGACGTTCCAGCAACCCGGCCGAACCATGTCGGCCCAAACCTGGGACTGGAAACCTGAACTGGTGCGCAACTGGCACTTCCACCGCGTAGCCGCACTCCCAGGTGGTCACGCTTATGCAGGCTTCGCAGAACACGGCATGACCGGAAAAATCGGGCTCAACTCCGCCGGCATAGGCGTCCACCTCAACATCCTCAAGAACACTGACGACGCTCCCGGCGGCGTGCCCATCCACGCGGTGCTTGCCCGGATTCTCGGCACTGCCGGCTCCGTCGACGAGGCCATCAACATCGCCAAGGACGCGCCCACCTCGGCGTCCTCAATCATCACCGTCCTCGACCGCGACCGGGCCGTCAACATGGAAATCAACCCACACCAGGTGGCCCTCAACTCTCGCGACGGGTGGGCTCTGCGCACCAACCACTTCGCGTGCCCCAGCCAAGCGGACGGCGCGCAACTCCTCACACCCGACTCCAACACGCACGACCGTATGGACTACCTGGAGTCGGCGACCACCTCGGCAGGGGAGCCACACGACCTGGACGACATGCTGCAGGTTCTGTGCTCACCGCTGGAAGATGGCCTGGTGAGCGTGCTCCCGGACCCGGCCGCGCCCAACAAAGGCGCCACGCTGGTGACCGTCCGGATCGACCCGGCAAACCACACAATCGAGATGAGCCCGGGCGCACCCCAATACGCATCGGCCATGACCGTGCGCTTCACCGTGCCGCAGGGCCACCCAGGCCACTAGCTAGGGCTCACGCCCTCTCATTCGGAAGCAGTGCCCCCGGCGCCCACTTGCGAACGCAGTGCGTCTAGGGCCTCGGCGGATGCTTGCGTGTCTTTGAACGCCGAGGTGAGAATCGCCCACGGAACCACGTCCACCTCGATCTGGGAGAAGTGGACGTACGGCTGCTTCTGTCGCGGGTCGTCGTTGTCAAACCGTGTTCCGTAGCGCCATGTGCCCTTGCCGGTTCGGCGGAAGGTCTCGCCCGCAAACCGCAGGGCGCCTTGAATGTAGAAGTCCGACCGGTCGGCGAGCATCTCGTTCACCGTTGAGTACCGTGCCACCAGCTGCTTGCTGAGTTTGAGCAGGCCGTCGCCGTCATACGACCACTCGTTCGGTGCTGCCTGATCCTGAATCCACGCGGCAACCCCGGACTCAACCGTGGGGAGGAACGTGCCCAAGAATTCGCGTTCCTCATCTTCCATGGGGGCCCCACCGGCGGCACTGTCGTCCACTGCTGAAGACGAGCGACGCGGACCGTCTTCCCCGAACTTCTCCAGCTCCTGCGCATAGCGGCTGACGAACACCTGCCCGTTGCGCGCCTGGAGCGCGGTCATCACCAGGCCGATCATCGAAATCGGTTCACCCTCACAGTCCCCGTCTTGCGAATCTGGGCGAATAAACGGGAAGCCTTCGCCCACCTCGCCGGATTCGTCGTAGTCCCACGCGCCACCCAGCCCGCGCAAGAAAACTTCGCCCACATACCGCATGAGGTTTTCCGTGAACTTCTGGTTTTCCGGCGCTACGGCCACCGCGGGTGAAGCCAATGCAGAATTGGCGAATGCCTCGACCCACGGGAGCGAGGCAGGGGAGAGGTCTTTGCGGAACTCGCGCGTTTCGTCGTTCTCAAGCGTCACCGATTCGGGTAGGTCAGACTCGATGAACGTGGAAAGTCGCAGGGGCATGCTTGCCATGAAGGCCGAAAATTCATTCGCGTGATCACTCATGTTTTCAGCCTAACTGGGTTGCGCGCCTAACGCGGGTTTGCGCCGCGCCCCTAGAACTCCACCATCATGCTGAGCAGGTCCAAAACGGGGCCCAGTTCGCGTTCGACCGGGTGCAAAAGCGAATCTTCAGGCAACTTCGACGTGTCGAACTCTGCTCCCGGCTGGCCCATGATCTCTGCGATCAGCTCGCTGGCGTCCGGCGTTGGTGCGTTTTCAACCGCCCGAGGTGGAATGGACTGCCGTGCTGCCCGTATATCGGTTGCGGCGAGGTGTCGGATTGCGGTTTGGGTGGGGATCGTGGTGCGTGCCCCGTGCCTTGAAAGGAGCTGTTCAACTTCCACTCCCACAGCGCGCACCTGTGCGTTCTGCAGCTCCAGGTAGCGGGAACGCACGTCTGGGTTGCGGATTGAGTACAGTTCGATCTCCGCTTCCGTGATCGCCCACGCGACCGAGGTGGTCCAGCCCAGGCGCTGCGTGGCAAAGGCGGTTTTGGCGGATTGGCGCAGGTTGGTGAATCGGCAGTGTGGGTCCGAGGTGTTTGTAGTCCGGTCTGTTGAGTATGTGTCTTCGGTGGTCGCGATGATTCCGCGGATTCCGGCGATCGTGTGCTCAACGGCACAGTCAATGAGATTGACCACCAATTCGTCGATCGATTTGAAGTTCGAGTAGAACGCCCCACGTGTCATTCCTGCTTCTTCGCAGAGTTCTTCGATGGGCGTGCTGACGATGCCACGGCGGGCGAAAGCGATCACAGCGGCACCCAGAAGGCGGTTGCGTGTGCGCTGTCGACGGGCGGTTGGTGCCGCGTCAGGGGCGATGGTCATTGGGGTTCTTTCTGAGTGATTCTTCAAAACAAAAATGTATTCGATACAGTATTGTATTCAGTGGAATCTTAAAGTTCACAACCAGTGGTCGAGTCCGCTTGGCTCGATCTCCCCATGCAACCGAAAGCGAACTTGTGTCTTCTTTTCTCTATGGATTAGGTCGCGCAACATTCCGGCACCGCCTGTCAACTGCCGGAGTGTGGCTGCTGATCATCGTGTTGATGGGTGCTTTTGTTGGGCTCTTCGCCAACAAGTTCGACGACAAGTTTGAACTGCCAGGCGCGGAGTCACAGGAAGCCCTCGACTCGATGAGACTGACGTTTCCGCAAGCGTCCGGTGCTCGCGGAGACATCATTGTGGTGAGCGCAAACAAGGAGCGCGTGGATCAGGGCACCTATAAAGAAGAGATCGAAAACGCGGTTGAGCGACTCGAAGACGTGGGCAACGTTGAGGGCGTGACGTCGCCGTTCAATGAACACGTACATGGCAATATCAATGACGACAAGAACGCGGCCATCATTAACGTGTCGTACGACTCGCCTGTTGAAGAACTCACAGACGAAGACCGTGAAACCCTGCACAAACAAACCGAACAACTCCGCGACGCGCTCCCTGAAGGATCCACAGTCAGTGCAGGTGGAGAAGTCTTCAAAACCACCAGCGTTCACGTTTCGTGGGTAGAAGGAATCGGTGTAGCGATCGCGTTCTTCGTATTGCTTTTCACCTTTGGCTCTGCACTGGCCGCCGGTGTTCCTCTACTCACCGCAGTCGTAGGTGTGATGATTGGACTCTTGGGAATCGTGGGGCTCACAGCGTTCTCGACCGTGTCATCCACCGCCCCCATGCTGGCACTCATGCTGGGACTAGCGGTGGGTATTGACTATGCGCTGTTCATCATTTCCCGCGCCCGTTCCTTCATGCTCGAAGGCCACGACGCAGAAGAATCGGTAGCGCGCGCAAACGCTACAGCTGGATCGGCCGTGGTGTTCGCGGGGATCACCGTGATTATTGCTCTTGTGGGGCTTTCGCTCACCGGAATGCCATTCCTGGCAGTCATGGGATTCGGTGCCGCTGCGACGGTGGCGGTTGCGGTTGGAGTGGCTCTGACTCTTGTTCCCGCAATCCTGGGCTTCATTGGCGAACGCATCAACCCGCTACGCAAGGCTCAGAAGAAAGCCCAGAAGAAAGCGGCCAAACGCAACGGCACCCAAAACCGCCAGAACGAGTACACCAGCTCAGCAACCACCTCGGCGGAGGAATCCCACACCGCCCAGAAGGAAACATTCGCAACCAAGTTCTACCGGGGCTGGGTGACGGTGGCGACCAAGTTCCCACTCATCACCATCATCGTGATCGTGGGTGCCTTGAGCGTTTTCGCGATCCCGGCGTCCAAACTGCAACTCGCGCTACCGGACAACGGGGGCCAACCAGAGGGGACCCCGGCGCGTACAACCTTTGACTTGATCGACAAGGAATTCGGCCCCGGCCACAACGGGCCACTGGTCATGACCGCTGAGATTGTCACCAGTGACGACCCGCTGGACGATGTCGAAAAGATCGAAGACGAAATCAAGAAGATCCCCGGGGTCAAGCAGGTCATTCTGGCCGTGCCTAATGAAAACGCTGACACGGCCATGTTCCAAATCATTCCCGAAACCGGCCCCAGCGACCCTGAGACCGAAAAAATCGTTGAAGCGCTCCGTGACATGGAGCCCAAGATTAAAGACGAATACGGCTACCAAACCGCAGTGACAGGTGCGACGGCTGTTGCGATTGACGTGTCAGCTCAGCTGGGGCGCGCGCTTGTGCCTTTTGGTCTGTTCGTTGTGGGGCTGTCGCTGGTGCTGCTCATGATGGTGTTCAGGTCGCTGTGGGTGCCCATTAAAGCCACCGCAGGGTTCCTTTTGTCGGTGGTCGCCGGCTTTGGTGTGGTGGAGCTGGTGTTCATTGAGGGCCACGGCGCAAGTGCCTTCAACCTGGACCACATTGGCCCGGTCATCAGCTTCTTGCCCATTATTCTCATGGGTATCTTGTTTGGTCTGGCCATGGACTATGAAGTGTTCTTGGTGTCGGGTATGCGTGAGGCTTATGCGCACGGTACGCCTGCTCGTGAGGCTGTGAAGAAGGGTTTCATGAGTTCGGCGTCTGTGGTGACTGCCGCTGCGGTCATCATGTTCTGCGTGTTCGCGGCGTTCGTGCCCGCTGGTGAGGCGATCATTAAGTCGATCGCGTTGGGCTTGGCCGTTGGTATTGCCGTCGATGCGTTCCTTGTACGCATGACCCTGGTCCCGGCGGTCATGACCTTGTTGGGCGAACACGCATGGTGGTTGCCCAAGTGGCTCGAACGCATCCTTCCACACTTCGACGTGGAAGGTGAGGGCCTGTACCACCAGGTGAAATTGCAGAACTGGCCAGAAACCGACACCGAATACCGGATCTACGGCGAAAACCTGAGCGTGTACGGCACCGGTGGGCCTCTGTTTGAAAACGTCAATGTGGCGTTGCAACCGGGTGAGCTGTTGGCGGTCAGTGGCCGAGGTCGTTCCGCCTTGCTTTTGGCACTCGCCGGGCGTGCGCCGCTGGAAGATGGGGAACTGAAGGTAGGCGAGTATGTTTTGCCGGAGCAGGCGAACAAGGTTCGTCGTTCTACCCCGTTCTTGACGTTGCGACACAGTGAGGAATCTTTGGTGCCTAAACCGGAGTACATCCGCGGCTTCATTAAGAAACTTCCACCCGTGGTTGTCATTGACCACGCTGATACCCCGCACGACCACGCCACTGCGAAAGCAGTTAAGAACCTGGTGGACGTTGCGGCCGCCCGTGGGTCCGCGGTGATTCTGGGGCTACACAACCCTGACGTTGACTGGATGATCCCCAGTGGAATGGACTACACCTTGTTGAATTTGGACGATCACAACCGTACCGAACACGTTCCCGCTCATGCGTTTGGAGGAGCACAGTAATGCCAATCCTAGAAAGAGCAGCTTCAGGGAAACGAGTGACCCTGTGGTCGCTTGTTGGCCTCATCCTTGTGCCGGTACTCATTGCGGGTGGCTTTGTTCTGGCCACTCGCGGCGCCGACACCCGTTTTGGTGAGATCACGGCGGCCATTGTGAACAACGACGATGGAACCGAAGTCAACGGTAAGCGGGTACCCATGGGGCGCCAGCTTTCCGCTGCGCTGGTCGACCTGGATACCGAGAACTACCGCTGGGTGCAATCAACCGACGAAGACGCCCAAGAAGGGCTCGAAAACGGTAAGTACGCCGCAGTCGTCACGATCCCAGAAGGTTTTTCACGCGAAGTTCTCTCCACCGCAAAAGACGACCCCATGGACGTCAAACAGGCAACGATCCAGGTGCAAACCTCGGACGTGTCCCCGGTGAACAACGCAGTGGTTTCGCGTGCTCTGGTCGATGCGGCGCGCACCAAGTTCAACACGGACATGAGCGAAAAGTTCCTGGACAACGTGTTCGTCGGTTTCAACGACATGAAGGACCAGATGCGCACCATGGGTGACGCGGCAGCTGAGCTCGACGACGGTGCCGGGCAGTTGTCCAACGGGACTTCAGAACTCGCTGACGGGACAGGGGAACTGTCTGACGGCCTCGGCAAACTTGACGCCAACGGCGGCAAGCTCACTAGCGGTGCGACACAGCTTGCCAACGGTGCAGGGGAACTCTCCAAAGGTGCGGGAAGCCTCGCCGACGGGGCAGGGGAACTGTCTGACGGCCTCGGCGAAATGAAGACCAAAACCCAGGACCTACCCAAGCAAAGCAAGCAACTTGCTAACGGTGCAAAGGACCTGTCAGACGGTGTTGAGAAATACACCGGTGGAGCAGACAAACTTGCTGGCGGGGCGGGCGAACTGTCCAAGGGAGTGAACGAGTACACCGGCAACATCGACGAAGTCGTGCTCAAAGTCCGTGATTTCACCAATGAGCTCGACAAGATCGACCTGGATGAGCTGCGTAAGCTTCGGGGCTCTGACAAAGCTAACAAGCTCGAAGACACCGAAACGCACCTGGACCGGTTTAAGAAAGGCGTGGAGGGCCTCAAACGTGAGGTCAAGGACTACCAGAAGGAACTCCGCGCTCAAGCGAAGAAAATCGAGTCCAGCGATGTTGCGAGCCTGAACCAGGCTGTGAAGCTGGGCATGATTTCGCAGGATCAAGCGAAGCAAATTCGCGGCAAGATCTGTAAGAAACTCCCTGATGGCGCAAAAGACCCAGCCTGCGATGTGGTTGAAGGCGCATACGTGTCTGGTCTGGCAACTGGTTACGTCAAGGGACTGAAGTCGGCGGCAGACGCGCTCGACAAGAAGGACCCGTCAACAGGCGAGTCAATCATCGACGGGTGTGACTCCTTGGATGAGGCAGCTAAACGCATCAATGACCGCGTCGCTGAGATCACCAAGGTGCTCGAAAAGTACAAGAACCTGGACCTGGATAAGGTCGGCAAGAACTTGGACGAACTCGAGAAGAAACTGGACAAGTTCAAGGCCGGCACCGACAAACTTCTGGACGGTTCCAAGAAGTTGCGCAAGGGGGCCAGCGACCTGTCTGACGGTGCAAACGAACTGTCCGACAACGGCGACAAGCTGGTGGACGGCTCCAAGAAACTGGCTGACGGAACCGACAAGCTCGCGAAGGGCACCGGCCCGCTGGTCGACGGAATCGGAAAGGCCGCAGACGGGTCTAAGAAGCTGTCAGACGGCGCTGTGAAACTCTCCGATGGTGCGGACAAGCTCTCAGACGGTGGCCACGAACTGTCCCGAGGTCTGCGCCAGTATGTCTTTGGTGTTTCGCAAGCCTCCGACGGGGCGCAGAAGCTCAACACCGGAGCACGGCAACTGGCCGACGGTGCTGACAAACTCTCAGACGGCACCGGCAAGTTCGCTGAAGGAATCGAAGAAGGTAAGGAAAAAATCCCAAGCTACACCGCGCCGGAACGCGACAAGCTGTCTGCTGCAGTGTCATCTGCGATCGACGGGTCTAGCACCAAGTTCGTGAACGCGGCACTGGCCCAATCCGTTGCGCTCATGCTGATTCTTGCTCTGTGGGTGGGCTCGCTCATCACTTACACAGTGGTGCGCGCGGTCTCAGCGACCGCACTGACCTCGCGCCGGAGCAACGTGGCGATCATGCTACGCGGTCTGGTTCCCGGCCTGGCAGTTGCTGTCGTGCAGGCGTTGCTGGTGACGGCGCTCGCGGTTCCAGTGATGGACATTCCGCTTTCTAACGGCGTTCACCTGTTCGCGTTTGCACTGTTTGCCAGCGTGGTGTTTACGGTGCTGAACTTCGCGCTCGTGGGACTTTTTGGCGCTGTTGGGCAGATGATTTCACTGTTCATGATTGTGGTAGCCGTGGCAGCGCACTTGTTTACTACCCCGCCCGAGGTGCTCACCAGCTTGGCAGGGTTCACCCCGCCTGCCACCGGAATTGAGGGTGCGGTTGCGATTGTGACCGGTACACCGGGCGCCGGTGGCGCCTGGGGCACGTTGTTCCTGTGGCTACTGCTAGGTGTTGGTGCGTCGATTGTTGCAGTTGCGCGCGCCCGCAGTGTGAAGTCAGCAGCGTCGATCGCTCATGCGTAGTCAGAACTAACGGTCGGCCAGCCCGTAAATGTGGCGGGCAATGCTGTGGGCATCGCGGAGGGTCCGGGCGTTCGTGTTCGGATTTGCCGCGATCGCCAAGCCCAGCTGCAGTGACGACAACTGAATCGACATGACGTACCGGTGTGGGTGGACCCGGCCACGGGAGTCGACCGTGCGTAGGGTGTCCCGTTCGACCAACGGTCCCGAGGTGGGTAACAGGGTTCCTTCATCGCTGGTGATCGTGGCGACAGTGAGTTGCCCGCGGTCCAGCATGGACGTGATTAAGTTGTCGTCGGCTAACCGGATGTGGTTCGTGGGCGATGCCGCGTCGATGAGGTTCCGGGCGACGATGTCCCCGTCTACGACCGGTGTCGAGGCAATAAACGCTGGTTCGTCAGCGCTGGTGGCGATTTTCACCTGCGGACCCACATAGGTGACGAGGCCTGCTCGGCTCAACGCCAGCAGTTCAGCGAACCGTTGCGGTGGAGGCCCATCACAGATGCCGGAAACAAAGGACTCAAACCAGCCACGCACCTCGGTCGCAAAACTAGTGGGGCTAATCCGGCTGTCAGCCACTAGTTCCTTCAAGAAACCGCGTGCGGTCCACAAAACCGCGAAAATCGCTTTACTTGGAGCCAGCTCCGGGCCCGCGTACGCATCCCGAAGCTCCTGTTCCAGAAAACTGTCGATCCACGCGGTCAGCTGCTCTCGGTTCGCAAACTGTTCTTCGTTGAGCGGGCGCAAGAGCGCCTGGAGATCCAACTGGTGCTCGCGGGGGACAACTGAGTCGAGAACCTCGTGAAGCGCGGGAGCCTCATGAGTCTCACGTCCAGTGGCACGCCCCTGGGTTTCCGCGCCAGAGCGACGGGCAAGGTGACGGTCGACCGCCTCGGTCAGGGCCTCCTTCAGTGGGGCCGGGTCACGCAAGAACAACTCCGGCCGGCTGCGGTACAAGGCCGCGTACCACGCATACCGCAAGTCGGTGAGGATGAGCGGCCACAGCTGATCGTCAAAGTGCAGAAGCTTACCGCTGGAAAGTTTGGTGACGTTGTCTTCCGTGAAAAACCGCAACGGGTACGGCTTCATAGGGTGGCTGGGCGTGACGGGTTTACACCGGTACGGAATACCCCGTCGTGAACTGGGCGCAAGAACAGGTTCCCGGCCACTGGGGACATATTCCAACTCCCAGGGCTCGCACTCGCCAGGACGGTCAGGGGAGGGTTCGCGCGGGACGAAAGTGCCGCCTCGGCCGTGGGTAAACAACGCCTGCAAGTCAAAATAGTTGAGCCCGAACCCGCGAAAAATCACGGTCTCACCTGCGGGTACCCGGTCAACGGGAGTTTCTGCCGGGAGTGAGGGCGGACAGTAGTTCAGGTCGTTGTCCGCGGCGTAGCGCTCCAACTGGATGCGCTCATCGGTGAGGCGGGACGGAATGTGACCCACGCACAGCACCACCGCGTCGACCGTTACCGAGGTGTCATCGGACAGGCGCACAATCTGGGTCACCTCCACTGGGGACCCCGGGTCAGCGATACGCAGGGCCTGTGCGCGGTGGACCTGGATGGTGACGTTTTGGGGCGCGTTTTCGCGGACTCGGGTGAACGCGTCAGCCAGGTATTCGCCGTACAGGGTGCGCGAACAGAACGTGGTGTCAGGGTCGTCTGTTCCGTCCGTGGCTAGGTACCATTCGCGCATGGACGGCCCGGTGTTGGTGGGGGAGACGTCGCACGAGTTGTCGGGGAAAATGGTTTGCTCACTGATGGTGGTGTTCATGAGCAGCTCAGGGGACTGCTCGGTGTCCCACACGCGACCCGGACCCGGTGCATACGGGTCGATCACGTGGATCGTGACGGGGTGCTTGTACTCAGGTGCCAGCGCGGTCAAGCGTTCGCACACGGACAGACCGCGTGGACCGGCACCAATCACAGCGACGCTGAGATGTGCCATCAGTGCTCTCCGTGGTTACCTGGCCCAGGGTAGCCGGGCCAAGGGTCACCGGGGTTGTAGCCGGACGGGTAGCACTTACCCTCGTTGTCTTCGATACCTGGTGCTGGGGCACCGGTTTCTTCAGTGGGTTCCTCGGTGGGTTGAGGCTCTTCTTCTTCCTTGTCGCCGCCGCCTTTGGTTTCTTCTTTTTGGCTGGGCTTTTGTGGGTCGATCTGGTCCTTGACCCACTGGTGAAGTTTGTCGTAATCCGGCCGATACGTGGGGGTGACCTCGTTGTTGATCTGCGCGGACTTGATCTTAGTGTTCTTCATTTCCCACGCCAGCTCCACAAAACCGCCCAGTTCCTTCTGGTTGACGTCCGTGGCGACGTTCTTCGTGGAGGAGTTCGCCAGCTGGGGGAACTTCAGTGCGAGTTCGGACGGGTTGACTTGCTCCAGCGTGGTTTTGAGCATGCGTTGTTGGCGGCACATGCGGTCATAGTTGTCTGAGCCGTCACGTGAACGCACGTACCACAGGGCCTGCATCCCGCTGAGTTTTTGTTCGCCAGGGTCGATCCAGCCGAAGATCCGGTTCTTGGCTCCCGTGTGCTGGTTCTCGCCACCGCCCATGGGGATGGGGCGTTCGACGTCAATCTTGACCCCGCCCATTGCGTTGACCAGGTCACGGAAGCCCTGCATGTCTACAGAAGCCCAGTAGTCCAGGTTGATGCCTAGCGAGCCTTCGACTGCCTGCATGGTTGCCCACATGCCGGTTTCCAGTCCGTGCGGGTCGCCCACTGATTCAGGGTTGTCTTCTGCCCACGACCACACCGAGTTGATAAGGCTTTCCTCGCCCAGAGCGTTGAAACCGTCAGGGAATTCTTGCGCCAGTTTCGAATCTTCCGGGAAGACGGGGTACGTGAGGTTACGTGGCACGGAAATGAGCGTGCTCTTGCCGCTTTGAGTATCGATCGATGCGACCAGCATGGTGTCTGGGCGCGTTCCGGTGCGGTTTTCACCGTTGTCTCGTCCAATAAGGAACACATTGATCCGTGGTTTGTCAGCCCATATCTGTTCTTTGCTTGGTCCCACTGGTGCGCCGCCGTTGCCGAAGATCTTGGACACAGTGTGACTGGAGACCTTTGAGTAAGCGCCACCCACGCCCAGGGGGATCGCGACGATCAGCATGAGTGACACCACGAGCACGCCGGACAAGATCCGTTGCTGATCCGACATCTTGGTGCCACGTGAACTGACGATGTAGGACCGGATGATGACCAGCACCCAAATGATCAGTCCCGCCAGAAGCAGGAACGCCAGGATGTTCAGGATAGTAGGGCTGGAGATGACGCGTGCGACGACGCGGATTGGTCCCAGCGCCAAGGTCATGATTCCGGTAACGAGGATTCCTGCGAAGAACCCAATGAGCAAGAACCAGCCGAGTTTGCTGTTGCGGTTCTTACGGATCATCGCGAGACCAGGAAGCAGGGTTCCCAGACTGGTCCATCCCACAACTTTAGGGAATGCGTCGTAACGCTGTTTCGTGTGGCGCTCGCCTTCCGTGGGTTTGCGAGTGCGCAAGTTGTCCAGCGTGGAGCGCGTGCGGGTGCGCAGGTTGCCTACTGTTGCGCGGGCACGTGAGCCTGCAGAGGGACGTGGCTGCTGCGCATTGACGTGGTCCTGTGCGTTTACAGACTGTGGTCGGTTGCGCGGTGCCGGCGGTTCCGGTTGGTGGGGCGCACTAGGTGCTTGGGGGGTTGATGCTTGTGGTGCAGTTTGTGCGGCGGCAGGCGTTGTGGTGGCCTGCGGGGGAGACGCCGGCGGCGGTGTCGTGGGAGTGGGTGGTGCGCTAGGCGCGTTTGGTGCGTGGGCCGAGCGGCGGTTTTCGTTAGCCAGCCGTTCGCGCCGGGTGCGGAACTGAGGCGTAGCGCCACTGTTGCCAGCGGAGTTTGCAGACGCGTTGTTGTTTGTGGAGTTTGATGTTGAGCCGTGGTTGGGGTTGTTGCCTGCACTCTGGCTTGCTGATGCCGAATGCTGACCGCGAAAGCTGGGCCGTGACGAAGCGCGGAACTGCTTGACGGGTTTTGACGTGCCCGATTGAGGTTGTTCCTCGCTATTTTTCGTCACACGTACTCCTCGATTGACAAAACACAACTCAAACTACTTTAGGCTCTTTGAGTCCACGGGTATTTTAGTCGCTTTTATTGCGAACTGTATGAATACGCTCCGTGTGGATGCAAAGCGTCCATTTTGGTGACTGGGGGTGCCGGATGGGGTGAAGATGGGGCATGTCCGAGGTGCTGTGGGTATCGCGCGTTTTGCTCGATGCGGAGCCCTTGGGTAACCTTTATGTGGTTACGCGCTTTTTCGACCCCGTGTTGATGGGCGTTGTGGCACTTGGAGTCGTGGCTGAGCGGCCGAAAGCACCACCCTGCTAAGGTGGAGTCCCTTGAACTGGGGACCGTGGGTTCAAATCCCACCGACTCCGCGTTGTGAAATCTCGGGACATCGTTCACTCGATGTCCCGAGTTTTTTTTGTGTTCAGGGTGTTGATGTGTCACGTCATCGCGCTCTCTTTTTGATCCGCAACCCAGTTACCCACCACAAGTACGAGGTTTGCGCATAGGGGTGGTGGGTAACTGGCCGATTTTGAGCCGAAAACGTGATCAAAACGAACAAAAAGGGTGTTTACCCACCAACCCTGTTCGAGGGGTGGTGGGTAAACGGTTTTTGTGCGCGTGGCGACGTGGTATCTGATTGGTGTGTCACATCTGCTCGGAAGAGCAGTCCAAGTGAAGCACTCCGGGTGATTTGGCCAGGTCCAGACGGCGCAAAGCGAGCGAAACTGCGCAATATAATGCGCAGTTTCGCTCGCTTTGCGCCGTTTCGCCTGGTGCCAGCACCAATTCGAGTCTGTTAACCCCAGTGCAAGATCTATGCAAGGAACCGTTCACCGTCGCTAGATAAAAACGTGTGATGAAGTGACTGCGATGTGTCCACAGCGAGGCGCGTCGCTCACACGGATCCAGCTAACACGTAGGGCGCACACGCCTGTAGAAGGAGCACATAGATGTCGCGCAAAATCAGCACCAAACTAGTGGCCAGCGGACTGGCCTGCGGAATTGTTGCTTCGGGAGTTGCTTTTGGCACCCCAGCTCTTGCAGAGATTGTTGACCAGAACGGTGCAAACAACTCAATGGCAGGCCCATTCGTGCGCACCGCAACCTACCCCGTGTACCAGAACGTGCCTAAGGGTGTAGACCCTGCAGACGAAACCGTAGCTGAAATCTCAAGCGTCAGTGGCGACGGAAAAACCATGATCTACACCGATGCTGCGGGGAAGCGCATCGGATTCCTCGACATTTCCGACCCGGCTAACCCTAAGGGTAAGGGGAGCCTCGACCTCGCAACCTTGGGCAACGCGGACGACCAACCCACCTCGGTAGCGGTAGCCGGCGACTACGTGCTGGTCGTCATCGACGAAACCGGCGGAAACTTCACCGAACCAAAGGGTCGTGTGGACGTCGTCAAACTCTCCGACCACTCCCGTGTGGCATCGATCGATCTCAAGGGACAGCCTGACTCCATCGCCATCAGTGAAGACGGTAAGCACGCCGCTATCGCAATGGAGAACCAGCGTGACGAGGAAAATGAAGAAGTCGACGGAGGTCTTCCACAGCTCCCCGGCGGATTCGTTCAGACCCTGAAGCTGGACGGCGACCCAAGCTCGTGGGCAGCTACACCTGTCATGTTCAATGATGAGGACGGTAAGCCACTCCCAATCGTCGAAAAGGCTGGCCTGGACACCCCAGAAGACTTGGAGCCCGAATACGTCTCGTTCAACTCGGGCACCAAGGTGGCAGTGACCCTACAGGAAAACAACGGGATTGCGATCCTGGATGCTGCAACCGGTGAAATCGAGTCAGTATTTAGCGCCGGCGACGCCACCGTCAAGGGTGTCGACGCAACCAAAGACGGACTGATCAAGGCAAAAGACTCCATCTCAGGGCCACGCGAACCTGACGCAATCGGATGGATCGACGACTCGCACATCGCCACGGCAAACGAAGGTGACTGGAAGGGCGGAACCCGCGGCTGGACCGTGTTCGACACCGAGGGTAACACCGTGTGGGACGCTGGAAACTCGCTGTCTGAAATTGCAATCCAGCATGGTCTGCACAACGAGAAGCGCGCAGAAAAGAAGGGGTCAGAGCCTGAAGGCATCGCGCTAGCGACCATGAACGGTAAGCGCTACGCGTTCGTCGGTTCAGAACGCTCCAACTTCGTGGCCGTGTATGACGTTGACACTCCAGCTAAGCCAAAGTTCGTACAGCTGCTCTTCACCACCAACGGCCCAGAAGGCATCCTGCCTATCCCAGAACGCAACATGCTCGCCGTGTCCTCGGAGGTGGACGAAGCTGACAACGCCGTGCGCTCCTCGGTGGGCATCTACCAGCTGGACGGCGACCAGCCGGAAGTTCCGCAGCCATCCATCGTGTCGGACAAGGCGGAAAGCCAGTACATCGGCTGGACCGCGCTGGGCGCTCTGACCGCAGACCAGAAGGACGCAACGAAACTCTTTGCCGCCTCGGACTCCGCGCTGTCACACGGGCAGGTCTACACGGTTGACGCTTCCCAGACACCAGCGCGCATCACCGAAGCTCGTACGGTGATGGACCAGGGCAAGCCAGCTGAAGGCTTGGACATCGAAGGCCTGGCAACCCGCAAGGACGGCGGATTCTGGCTGGCCTCCGAAGGCAAGACCGGTGCTGAAAACGCGCTGATCCGCACCGACGACAAGCTCAACATCGAAGAGCGTGTGTCGCTACCGGAAGAGATCTCGAAGCACATCGGCAAGTGGGGTCTGGAAGGCGTGGACAGCCACGTCAACGCGGCTGGCGAAGAAGAAGTGTTCTTCGCTGTGCAGCGTCCGCTGTGGGAAGACCCGGAAGCTGATGACCGCAAGGCGCTCGAAGGTGAAAACACCACGCGGATTGGTAAGTACAACGTCAAGACCAAGGAGTTCGACTGGTTCAGCTACGAACTCGAAGGCACCGACACCAAGGGTGACTGGATGGGACTATCCGAGATCACCGTGATCGACGACAAGACCGTTGCAGTTATTGAGCGCGACAAGCTCAACGGGCCAAACGCCAAGGTCAAGCGCGTTGTCAAGGTGACGCTGCCAGACGTTCCTGACGCAGACGCCGGCGGAGTCCCACCAGCACAGCCGGTCACCAAGGCTGACGCTGTTGACGTGCTCCCATACCTCAAGGCCACAAACGGCTGGACGCAAGAAAAGCTCGAAGGGTTCACCATCGCAGCTGACGGCCAGGCCTACGCTGTGACTGATAACGACGGACTGGACGACGCGACCGGTGAAACCGTGTTCTTGCGCCTGGGCAAGATTTTTGACGCCGAGGAGCCTCCCGCAGAAGAACCGGGCGACGACGCAACGGACGAACCTTCCGACGCACCTTCGGAAGCTCCAGGTGAGGAGCCGGGCGAGGGCCCATCTGAAGAACCGGGCGAGGACGCAACTGACCGCCCATCTGAAACCCCGGGTGAAGAACCGGGCGAGGACGCAACCGACAAGCCCGCGCCATCGGACGACCCTTCGGAAGCCCCAGCCCAGCCGGGTGACGGTTCGGAAGATGATTCCACCTCGGGACAGGGAGACAGCAACGACGGCAAGCCACTTCCACGCACGGGTGTGAGCGTGGCCGTGAGCCTGGGACTCGCCGCCCTCCTGGTAGGAGTCGGTGGGGCCGCTGTGCTCCTGGCACGTCGCAAGAAGTAAGTAGCGCTGGCGTAACGCTTAAAGGCTCGCCCCGCACTGGGTTAGTAGTGCGGGGCGAGCCTTAGCGTATTAGTGGGGCGGTTGGCGTCTCCGCCGGTGCGGGGCGCCTCTCAGAACAGCCCGAGGTGTACCCGACTGATGACGTACGTGCCCGTTTGGGAACAGGCGGCGACACCGATTGTGGCCGGGGTCGCCATAACCTGAACACATGAGAGCAAAACTGTGGGCACGAACTCGAATCGTCGCGATTGCCATGAGTGTGTTTCTGGTGGCTACGGCAGGGACGGCATGTGACGTGCTGGTGCCCGGACGTGATCCTGGACCCCACCCTGCGCCGCTGCCATTTTCCACGAGCGCGCCTCAGCACATGACCCGTGAAGAGTTCCGCGACTTTGCGAAGTCGCAGAAAGGCATCAAAGATGCCGAGGTCAAGGGTGACCACATTCGCATTGAGGTCGATGAGAAGGCTTCGCCAGGGGAGCTTTCGTCGACCATGGACAAGCTTGAGGAAAAGTATCGCAATGCGAGTATCGGCAGTGATGTGAACCTTGTGATTGTGAGTGGCGTGTTTGAAGCTAAGGTGACGTACGTTGACCCAACGAGCTCCCCGTCTATTCCGCGCCGTGCTTTTCCCTCATTCGACCTTGTACATAAGCTTGCGGGGCACAAACACATCACTAGTGGCACGATCCAAGGAAAAAGCGTGTCTGCAACTGTGGATAAGGACCCGTTTGACTGGATGCGCACTGAAGCAAAAGACGTCGACGGTGTTTTCACCGCGACGAACGGGGAGAAGGAAGAGGCAAAACTCACCACTGTCACCATGAACCCGCACGATGCGGCTCAGCAACGCCTCGCAGATGCGCTTCACGGGGAGGTCAAAAATAACGGCGGGGAGTTGCGGGAGCTTGTGGTGGGATTCGAACCCCAGACCAGCTCCGATCATGTATCCGTGAACGCGAGCTTCCCAGATGCGAAAGCTGTGGACAAAGTGAGCGGGGCATTCGCAAAGGACCACAAGGACGTGTCAACCAGTTTTACCGCCTCGGGCCTCCAGGTTATCCAGAGCGCTGAAGGTTCGTTGCCGCATTACCGCAAACATATCGGCTCCGAACAGGCGCTGGGCGTGTATCGCCAGTTGACAGCAAAGAACATCAATGTGGAGATAGTTGACCTGTCAGAGGCGCGGTTTGAGGTTGCTCTAGAGACGTCGCAACAGATAAGAACAACACTTTCGGAAGTGAACGGACTTCCAGCGGGCGTGGGCTCCGTGTCCGTGCGGCACAAGGATCAGAGTGCGGACAGGGACACGTATCTGAACCGCGATGAATGGGGTCAGTACGAATCCGTTGTTGCGAACATGTGGGATGCCGGGTTCTACGATTTCACGTTGTCTGCGCGTGGCGAGCGGAATGCGAAGTTCAGCGTGGATTTCGAGACTCCAGTGGACGGGCCGGCCTTGAGGCCGAGTCACGCGCGAGCCGGTATCCAAGCCCTGCGCGCAAGCGGGTACGACGGGTTGGCCTACATCAGCGTGAACGAGGGTAACCACCTGGACTTTGTATCTACCGTGTGTGGCAAAGCGAAGAAAGCGCGGAACGCGCTCAGTGGCGCGCCATCCAAACCTGACGGTGCTGAACGCGCGTTCCTTGACGAATGGAACCGCACGGCTACGTGTTAGTGGCCCGAGGTGGTCCCAAGTGGGGGCTGTCACGGCACCGTACTGCTGGCCGCGGGACGGATCATGTGAGCGAAACTTGCGACGACCTCGGCGGGAGAATGGGGAGCGACAACCTCTTTTCAAACACGACAGTGAAACGAAAGAGAACAAAAGATATACAAAGATGGCTGATTCTTCGCGTGCGAGGGCTTTTCCGTCCGAAAATCGTGTATTCTTTTTTCAGTTTCACTTCGTGGAGGTATTTATGAAACTGCCATCGATTCTCTCTGCCACGCTCATCGGGGTGCTCCTTGCGTCTGTAAGCGTGACCCCAGCATTTGCAGAAGGAAGCTGGAGCTCTCACATCAAGGGTTGGGCAACCGGCATAACGTCTCGTAATTGGACCGACCGAGCTACTGACAAAGCATCCACCCGTACTGTACTTTCCAAGTGCAGCCAGGAAGGCGGTGCCAGATTCAAGTCAGTTACCTTGCGCCTTTATGCGAAACGCGGTCTTTTGCCTGACAGAAACCAAGGAGACCGGACAATTTCGTGTGGCACTGCAAGCTGGGGTGCAATGCCGAAGAAAGATGACTTTTACTTCAAATTGGTGAAGATAAATGGTTCAGAGAGAGGCTACAAATTTTCAGCTAAATCTGTGAAGCAATACTACTGATGGCCGTTGTTGGCATTGAAGGACTGTCATTTTCGCGGTCGCGTTCACGTGAGGTCTTCGTAAACTTCTCCGCTCGCTTCGAACCAGGAAAAACACTGTTGTTGGGTCCGAACGGTGCCGGGAAGACCACGCTCATTGAAATTCTCGCGACCGTGCTACGTGCCCAGCGAGGTGATATTTCGCTTGTTTCGTCCAAAGGGTCGATAAGCATAAAGAACGATGTGCGTCGCTATCGGCAGGCTGTTGCATGGATGCCTCAGCACTTTTCGCCAGTCCGAGGGCTCACCGTTGAAGAACACGTTCAGTATGTCGCTTGGTTGCACGGTGCGCAGAGTCAAGAAACGAAGCCCCGCGCAACGCATGCATGTGATCTCGTTGGTTTAGAAGGGATGAAAACTGCACCTGTGACCGCTCTGTCAGGTGGTCAGAAACAACGGTTGGGTCTCGCTGGTGTTCTGGCCACTGGTGCAGACGTTCTTTTACTCGATGAACCAACTGTCGCTTTGGATCCGGCCAGTCGCGAACGATTCATGGAAATACTTCGCGAGCTACCTGAAGATAAAACAGTCATTCTTTCAACGCACCAAACTGACGACGTTGCGCAAACTTTTGACCATGTAGCGGTGTTGCAATCAGGCAACTTGCAGTTTCAAGGAAACATACATGAGTTTCTTCAGCGTGGTCGCGTTGCCTCCGAACCTGAGTTGACGGTGAAGAATGCTCACGCCGAAGACATTGGCCGGTCGTATGTGGCCATCATCCAGAGGGAACTCTAGTGCTCAGGCTGAAGCGAAGGCCAGCATGGTGGATTGCTGGGGTCGCCGCAGCTTTGGCAACCCTTTATCTGTTGGCGTATGCGGACAGGGATTTTCTTGTAGCTAACCGCATAGCGTCCGTGACTACCGGGTCATTTATTTTGCTGTTTTCCTGCGCTACCGCTTCCCTGTCAAGTGCGATCGAGGCGGGACGCGAACGCGAAAGCCGAGGCGTTTTCGAGAATTCGCGCCGACCGTTCACCACGCAGGTTATAGAAAGAACCTGGCCAGGAGTTCTTTCCGGTGTTCTAGTTCAAGTTGCTGGCGTCGCAATTCTTCTAGTGCTTGCGGGCAGTTCTGACCGGGGAATCCCGTGGCTTCTCATTGTGGGTCAGGTTCTTGCTGTGGTTATGCACGGAATGTTGGGGTATGCGCTTGGAGTTTGGCTCCGGCCAGTCTTAGCAATTCCACTCAGCGTTGTGGTTCCATACGTGTGGATTGGGGCAACGTGGTCAATTGACTTTTTTGGAATCCGGTATTTAGCGGGACTGGCGTTTGAAGGATGTTGTACTCCCACCTCGGTGCTCGATCCCAAAGCCGTGGCGGGCTTCATAGTGTTTTCAGCAGTCGCGACCGTAGCGTGCTTTCTCGCTATCAATAGTCACCGGTATTCAAGACAACGCGACCTTCCGCGCTCGTGGGTTCGAGCCTCTGGTTCGGCGCTTGTGCTGATAGTAGGACTTGTTCTGGGCTTAGGCTTGACCGCTGGTGTGGGCCCTGACCCAGATAACCCGCGACCTACAACTGAATTGGTGTGTGACCAGTCCGAGCCACAGGTGTGTTTCTTTCCGGGGCAGTTTTCACGAAACGACAACCGCGCGGTGTACGCGCATGTTTTCAGTCAGGCGAATGAGACAGGGCTACCGAAAGTGGTGCGCATCGAATCGACCGCGGACCCCTCAATCTTGATGGCTGGTCCAAACGGCGACTGGACGGTGAACGTTGTCGCTCAACCAACGTTTGACGTTTATGACTCTGCGCTGGCAGCGGCAAGTTCTTATGCTGCGCATGTTGTTAACACCGACTGTTCTGACGACAACGTGCACGCTCAGATGAGTGCGGTGACCGCCTGGTTGTGGACCAAAGGTTTGCAGGCTTCAGGGGTTCGCGCAGATGTTGAGGATGCAAAGGCAATTCTTGATCCATCCGCTGAAACAACCTTGCAGCGACTCTTACAAGCTAGCAAGTCAGAAGCAGGTGCGTGGGTTGCTCAGACTTTTGATTCGGCCACGCGCTGTGAACGTCCAAAGCCATTCGCATCGTGACGTACCTTCTGAAGGCTCGCCAGTGGCCAGTTCTGCTTGTCATCAGCGTAATTACGGGTGTGATCGCGGGAGGTTTCGCCGAGGTCGATATTCCACTGCCGTTATTGAGCGTCGCTGGTTTACCGCAACCGGTGCTTCCTGCACTTGGATTTGTCATCGTTGTGTCCGCATGTGTTCACCGCGCTGAGGAGTCCTGGAGTTGTGCATCGGTTCGTAACACGTTCGCGCACTCTCACGTGGTAGTGGTAGGTGCGCTTGTGTTCGCGGTTCTTGTGGGCGTGGTGTCTTCAAGCTTCTCTGCCCAAAACTCAGTATTGATCCTGCGCGATTTTGTTGGTCTTACCGCGCTGGCGCTGGTAGGGCGTCTAATGATCAACGGCCGTTACGCGAGTTTGATCCCTTCTACATATGTGATCGTCGCAGGCGCATTTGCACGTGATCGATTGGGTGAAATACGTGCCTGGTGCTGGATTGTTGACCGTGACATTTCCAACCCGTGGGCGTGGCTCACGTGTTGTATAGGGGCGGTTGCTGCTATCGCTTGTCAAACACGGCGCATGCCCATCTTTAACTGACGAGCGGACCTCGCTACGACCTCGGCGGGGGAGTGGGGTGCGCGGGCGCAACGGGGCAGCAAAGCCGCCCCGGGAACACAGAAGCGGGCACTGTTCTGGCTCAAGAACAGTGCCCGCTTCTTCGATCAGCGCTGACGCGGGGGCTTTACAGTCCCAGACGCGTCCGCAACTGGTCGACTTCGCCCTGCAGTTCTGCAGGAACGTCATTGCCTAGCTGGGCGTACCACTCTTCAATCGATTCGAGTTCGTCAGCCCACTCTTCTGGCTTGATCGCAACAGCCTTGGCGATCTGCTCAGGCGTAACGTCGAGGCCGTCGAGGTCAAGAGCGTCAGCGGAAGGAGTGTTTCCAACTGGGGTTTCTTCAGCGTCAGCCTTGCCGTCGATGCGCTCAAATACCCACTTGAGCACGCGCGAGTTCTCCGAGAACCCTGGCCACAGGAACGAGCCGTCTTCATCGCGACGGAACCAGTTGACGTAGAAGATCTTAGGAAGCTTCGCGCCTTCCGTCTGACCAATGTTGAGCCAGTGCTGGAGGTAGTCGGTGACGTTGTACCCGATAAACGGACGCATTGCCATTGGGTCGCGACGAACCACGCCGACCTTACCGGTAGCGGCAGCCGTGGTTTCAGACGACAGGACCGAACCCATGAACACGCCGTGCTGCCAGTCGCGGGTCTCCGTGACCAGTGGCATCGTGGTCTTGCGACGGCCACCAAACAGGATCGCCGAAATTGGCACACCGTTAGGGTTGTTGTACTCCTCAGCCAGCGTTGGCACGTTGGTGATAGGCGTGCAGAAACGCGAGTTCGGGTGAGCGGCCGGAGTTTCGGACTCAGGGGTCCAGTCGTTTCCGCGCCAGTCAGTGAGGTGTGCAGGCGTTTCGTCCGTCATGCCTTCCCACCACACGTCACCGTCGTCGGTGAGCGCGACGTTCGTGAAGACGTTTCCGCCTGCTTCGATTGCGCGCATAGCGGTTGGGTTGGTGGAGTAGCCGGTTCCTGGTGCTACACCAAACAGCCCGTATTCAGGGTTGACGGCGTACAGCTGGCCGTCTTCACCAAAGCGCATCCACGCGATGTCGTCACCCAGGGTTTCAGCCTTCCAGCCAGGGACCGTGGGTTCAATCATGGCTAGGTTGGTCTTACCGCACGCGCTTGGGAACGCGGCAGCGATGTACTTGGATTCGCCTTCAGGGTTAGTGAGCTTGATGATGAGCATGTGTTCTGCCATCCAACCCTCTTCGCGAGCAATCGCTGAAGCGATGCGCAGCGCGTAGCACTTCTTACCAAGCAGAGCGTTACCGCCGTAACCGGAACCGAACGACCAGATCGCACGGTCCTGCGGGAAGTGGGTGATGTACTTAGTTGGGTTGCATGGCCACTTGACGTCTTCCTGGCCTTCTTCGAGAGGCGCACCTACCGAGTGGACACACTCCACGAATTTGCCGTCGTGGTTCTCGATCGCACGCAGAACTTCGTTGCCGCAACGTGCCATGACCAGCATGGACAGGACCACGTATGGGGAGTCGGTGACCTCGATGCCGAACATGGGCTGGTTAGCTTCCGTGTGTCCCATGACAAATGGGATCACATACATGGTGCGACCCTTCATGGACCCGGTGAACAGGTCGTTGAGGATCTCCTTCATCTTGGCTGGGTCCATCCAGTGGTTGAGCGGGCCAGCGTCTTCTTCCTTTTCGGAGCAGATGAAGGTGCGGTCTTCGACACGGGCGACGTCGTCAGGGTCAGAAGCCGCGTAGTAGGAGTCTTTTTGCTTATCGAGCTTTACCAGGGTCCCAGCTGCGACCAGTTTGTCAGCGATTTCGGTGCGCTGTTCTTTGCTCCCGGTGATCCATTCGATCTGGTCTGGGGTGCTGAGCGACGCTACACGCTTAACGAACTGAAGGATCGTTTCGTTCTGGGTTGGTGCGTTCTTGAGAAGGTCTTCGACTGAGCCAGGGTCGAGGACGGTCATAAGTGACTCCAAACTGTTGAGTTGTGAAATGTTGCCTATTCACCGTACGAAGTTGAGAGAATGGGAATAGCTGGTTTGAGGGCTGTGTGGCTGAGCGCTAGATCACAATGTGGTGGGTTATGGCGTATGTGAATCATTTGTGTGACGTGTTTTTTCATGAGCTGGCATATTTGTGTCACAGGCGCTGTGGGTCACGGCTTTCCCGCCGAGGTTGCCTGCCCTTTCTGGGTATGTGGCGCGTTGCGAGTGAGGGGTGCGTGGGTTGGTGTGCGGAACGTCACTTGAGGCGCGTTGTGAAGTTGGGAGAAGTTGTGTAAAGTAGTCCGAGTTGGTTTACCAACGGGCGCCACTAGCTCAACGGATAGAGCATCTGACTACGGATCAGAAGGTTGGGGGTTCGAATCCCTCGTGGCGCGCCAACTGAAATCGCGCTGTACAGCACCGACTGTATCGCGCGATTTGTGTTTCAACGCAATTAGTATTGGCAACATGATCCGTCGTGGCCAGCAGAAGAAGCGTGACCTTCGACGCGCCAAGAAAGTAGCCGATGAGCAAATTAGCCAAACTCGAGGGACGTACCAGCCGCCACCTAGGAAGGACTGTGCGGAAAGGCGCTACGAGCGCCCCATTGGTGACGAAGGGCTCTTGCAACTCCTCGTAATGTTTTGGCGGCATAAAGGTAGCACCGTAGACTTCGCACTCATTATTCAGAAAAGGACTTGGGAAGCGTGGGAAAATACCGCACGAATAGACTGTGCACACGGAACCTGCCATGTCCACTACAGTGATGATGCTCCGGCGTCGAAGCATCTGTTGACGCTTAATTCAGCAACGGACGTTGAGACAGCGATGGCCCTAGCCTTAAAAGAGATACACAAGATCGCAGATATGATAATGCAAGGGAGGAGGGAAGCGATGACTAGTAAGACTGCTGAAAAACTGAAAAAGTTTACCCACGAAATTGATAAACAGTTAGCGTTCGGGATGTGGGCGGATAAGGATTTGCCAGTCGTAGGCAACGACGGCAACAGCAAAGTAGTCACCGCGCTTGCTGAGGAGAAGCTGTTTCACCTGTTTAAGCGCGTGGAAAATGTTGGCGGTAACGCAAACATTTTTATTGACATGGGTGATTACGTCACGCTGATAACCTCCGTGCAAAGCGTTTGCGCTATCGACGCTCGTAATGCAGACGATATGACTGGCGACGACCGCCCTTCACTCGACGCTCCGGTGGGACTGTTCGTGGAATATCTATCTAGTCAAGATGGTGCCGGAGTAAAGTTGCCGAGTTTCAACAGTTACAACCAGCAGGAAGTAAAAATACAAGAGCGACAGCTATCGCACGCCTAGCGTCCTGCGCGTGGTGGTGCCACAGACCCGCAGGAAACCTCCCCACTCAAAGAAGCCTCAGAACCAAGGCTCAGCCCCTCCACACTGCTAAAGCGCGGTGTTAGCCTGACCGTACATGCGAGTCAACCTTCAAGGAGATGTGATGGCTAACGGTTACCGCGTAGAAAACCCCGAAACTAGTGACGTTGTTGAAACCTTCGACAACGCAACCGACGCACAGATTGAAGAAGCTCTCGCCCTCGCGCACGACGCGTATAAAGAATGGTCGGCACGCCCCATGTCAGAACGAGCTGACATCGTGGCTAAAGTAGCCACCCTGTTCGACGAGCGAAAAGACGAACTCGCCGACATCATCGGCCAGGAAATGGGTAAGCGCCACTCTGAAGGCGCTGAAGAAGCCGAATTCTGCTCCGCCATCTTTGGTTACTTTGCCACCAACGGTGAAAAGCTCACCGGCGACCTTGACCTTGAGGTCGACGGCGCACACGCTGTCCTGGAGCGTCGCCCAATCGGAACGATCCTGGGCATCATGCCGTGGAACTTCCCCTACTACCAGGTCGCCCGCTTCGCCGGACCTAACCTGGTGCTGGGTAACACCATCCTGCTCAAACACGCTGAAATCTGCCCCAAGTCAGCCGCCGCAATCCAGCAGATCATGGACGACGCTGGCGTACCAAAGGGCGTGTACCAAACCCTGTACGCAACCCACGACCAGATTTCCACCGTGATCGCTGACAACCGTGTTGCAGGCGTTTCCCTCACCGGTTCGGAACGCGCCGGCGCCATTATCGCGGAGCAGGCCGGTAAGGCACTCAAGAAGGCCGTGCTTGAACTCGGTGGCTCCGACCCATACATCATTCTCGACACCGACAACGTCAAGGAAGCAGCAGCCAACGCGTGGGCTACCCGCATGTACAACACCGGTCAGGCCTGCGACTCGAACAAGCGCATGATCGTCATGGACGACATCTACGACGAATTCGTCGCCGAACTCGAAGCACTCGCCTCCAAAATGACCCCAGGCAGCTACACCTCGGACGACGAAACCGTGTTCCAGCCACTGTCCTCACGCTCAGCCGCTGAGCGCCTGGCCGGACAGCTGGAAGACGTCAAGAAGGCCGGCGGCAACATTCGCGTGGGCGGTGAGCTCTCCGACAAGGGCGCGTACATCAGCCCCGCTGTTGTCACCGACATTCCACGCGGCTCCGACGTGTACTACGAAGAGTTCTTTGGCCCAATCGCCGTGGTCTACAAGGTGTCCAGCGACGAAGAAGCCCTGGAACTCGCTAACGACTCGCAGTTCGGCCTGGGCGGTTCCGTGTTCTCGCAGGACAAGGAACGCGCAGAGAAGGTCGGTTCCCAGCTCGAAGTTGGTATGGCCAAGATCAACACCCACGCTGCTGAAGGCGAAAGCATTCCGTTCGGTGGTGTGAAGCGCTCCGGTTACGGACGCGAACTGGGACCCGTTGGTATGGACGAATTCGTCAACAAGCGCCTGTACTGGGTTGGCGATGAAGGCGCCTAACCGCGCCCCGGCTTCCAGCCGCCCCCACCAGTACCGCGCATAGAAGAACGGGCCCGAGGTCGGAGCAACGACCTCGGGCCCGTTGGGTTTGTGCGGGAATGGGTTAGAAAACCCCGTGGTTGTGAACAGCTTGGTCGTCTGCAGGGACCTCACTGATTGCGTCCCACAGTTCGACGATCGCGCCGTCTTCAACGCGCCACAGTTCGCAGTACGCGTGACGGGTGCCGGCGATGCTGCCTTCCGAGTGGGTGAGCACGAAGTCGCCCTGCGCTACCGTGCGGTGGATCCTGTCATATTCCAAACCTTCGCCAGCGTCGCGGAGCTTCTCCAGGAAGTCGATAACGGCCGTAACGCCGTCGGCGATGTCGGGGCTGTGCTGGTCGAAGCGCCCGTCCTTGCTGTACGTCTCAAAGCCGGAGTAGTCGCCACCCACCAGGGTCTTTTCGAAGAATTTGACCACCAGGGCGCGGTTCGCTTCCGTGTCAGAAGACATATCCGGGTCAGTTGGACCGTCTAGCTGTGTGCGCCCTGATGCGTTGGGGGCAGCTTCAGGAACCAAGCTGTCCCAGTGTTCAGCAATCTTGCCGTCGTTCACCCGGTAAATGTCGAAGCCCACCAGAACGTCTTCATCAAGTCCCGTGAACTTGCCGTGCAAAGCAACGAAGTCACCGTCTGAAATCACACGTGCGTTTTCGTATTTCAGGCCCTCACCGGCTTCTTCCACCAGCTTCTTCAGGCCCGCGCGGTCACCGGCCACGAGTGGTGAGTGCTCCACGAAATCGTCCGTGAAGTGCGTGTCTAGAACTGACGTGTCGTGCTGGTGAAACAGTCGGGTGTGAGTGTTGAGTACGAACTGTCCATGGTCTGCCATGACTTACGTCCTTCCACGTAGCGGTGCAGAGTGAACTGCTTGCTCTTGCAGTGTAAACACATGAAGATGTGCGGTGGAACCCTCAGACCTGAGCCAGTGTTTAGCCCGTGGCGTTAAAGGAGTAGAGTTTGTTGAGGAAGCAAGCCCTATACACAGGGTCACCCGGCTTGAGAAGGGTAAACATGTCCTACACGAAAGAAAACGTCGACGTTGTGCTGATCGGCGGTGGCATCATGAGCGCCACCTTGGGCACAATGCTTGCCGAACTCCAGCCCGAATGGTCTATTCGTGTTTACGAACGCCTCGACTACGTTGCGCGCGAAAGCTCAGACCCATGGAACAACGCGGGTACCGGCCACGCCGCTCTGTGCGAGCTGAACTACACGCCACAGCAGTCAAACGGTGACATCGACATCACAAAGGCTGTCAACATTAACGAACAATTCCACGTGTCACGCCAGTTCTGGTCGTACCTGGTAGACGAAGGCGTTCTGACTACCCCGTCGTCTTTCATCAACCAAGTTCCACACGTGTCCTACGGCCGTGGCGAAAAGGGACGTGACTACATCCGCGCCCGTCGCGAAACACTTGTGCAGAACCCACTGTTCCGGGACATGGAGTTCACCGACGACCCTGCTGAGCAGGCCGAGTGGCTACCCCTCATGTTTGAAAACCGCGGCCCAGGTCAGGTCAACGGTCTTTCGCGTATCAAGGAAGGTACCGACGTTGACTTCGGGTCGCTTACCCGTCAGCTTCTGACCCACATGGGAACGCGCGGAGCACAGATCCGCACGGGCCACTCCGTATCCGACCTCGAACGCACCGCTGATGGCTGGAAAGTCAGCGTTCACGACCACACTGGCGCGGAATCGTTCGATGTCAACGCCAAGTTCGTGTTCATCGGTGCTGGCGGTGGAGCACTTCCACTGCTCCAGAAGTCCGGAATCGCTGAAGCCCGTGGCTACGGTGGATTCCCCGTTTCTGGTTTGTTCCTGCGCACCGCAAACCCAGACCTGGTTGAGCGTCACCACGCTAAGGTTTACGGCCAGGCATCGGTCGGTGCTCCACCCATGTCGGTTCCTCACCTGGACGCTCGCGTGGTTGGCGACAAGAAGTACCTCATGTTCGGCCCCTACGCCGGATTCAGCCCCAAGTTCCTCAAGGGCGGATCGATTCTGGACCTCCCATTCAGCGTGCGTGGCAACAACCTGCCCGTCATGCTCAACGTGGCTAAGGACAACTTCGACCTCGTCAAGTACTTGGTCACTCAGCTGGCTGAAACCAAGAAGGGACGCTTTGCAGCTCTCGCTGACTTCACCCCAGACATCAACCGTGACGACTGGGAGATGCTGGTGGCAGGTCAGCGCGTTCAGGTCATGAAGCGTGACCCCAAGAAGGGTGGCGTACTGGGCTTCGGTACCGAAACCGTCGCAGCCGCCGACGGTTCACTCGCCGCACTGCTGGGTGCATCCCCAGGTGCTTCCACCGCAACACCCATCATGGTGGAACTGCTCAAGCGTTGCTTCCCACAGCAGTACACCGGTTGGGAAGCTAAGCTCAAGCAGATGATTCCATCGCTGGGTCGCAAGCTACACCAGGACGAAACCCTGCTCAACGAGGTGTCCGAATACACCGCCCGCACCCTGCAGATCCAGTCACCTGACAATGACTAATTTGTAGGCCCTACTTACAGATCACGCCGAGGTCGTAGCGACTACCGCTACGACCTCGGCGTTCTTGTGGCAAAAGAAGTAGCGGACCTGTTACCTCCCAGTTCACGGCTTGTTGGGTGAAAGCACTTATGCTTGTGTCAGCAACCAACGTGAAGGAAATGAATGTCGCACCAGTACGATCCTTACGGTCAGGGAAACCAGGGCAACGGTAACCAGCCGTTCGGCAACCAACCCGGTGGTCAGCAGTACGGGTCCCAACCCGGCGCCCAGCAGTTCGGTAACCAGCAGTACGGCTCGCAGCCTGGTGGCCAGCAATACGGTGGCCAGCAGTACGGTTCGCAACCGGGAGCCCAGCAGTTCGGTAGCCAGCAGTACGGTAGCCAGCCAGCTGACAACCAACGCTTCAGCCCCGGCGGCCAGCAACAGCAGCCGGCCAACTTCAATCAGTACGGCGGTCACCAGTACGGGTTCCAGGATCACACCTCGGACCAGGTACACCAACGCACATACGACGAAGGACGCTTCGCACCTTCACACACGCAGGCTCTCCGTATCCAAAACCGCGTTGAGACCCACCAGGGGGCGCCCGCGCAAGCCCCGTGGACCACGCAAGCGATCAGCGTCACCCCAAGCGTTGTAGAGAAACCCAGCGACACCGGCGACATTGTCCGTTTGGTCATCGCGCTAGCCTTGGGTGGCCTGCTTCTGCTGGGCTTTGCCATCATTTTCTTGCTCATGACTCTGTCGTCGGGTCTCGTGACGTTTGTGGCGATGTTCCTGTCGTTCTTCCCGCTTCTCCTCATCATCGGAATGGTGTTGTGGTTTGACCGCTGGAAGCCACAGCCTAAAGTCGCAATGGGCTTGTGCGTTCTGTGGGGTGGCGTGGCCGCGGTCATTTTGACGCTGGTTTTCCAGTTCCCGCTACAAGTCGTGATGGCGGGCGCAGGTGTTACCGACGACAGCGGTGCGATTGGCGCGGTTGTCATGGCACCGATCTTTGAAGAAACCACCAAGGGCATGATCTTGGTGGCGATTGCGCTGGCGGCCCGCCGCTACTTTGAAGGTCCTCTGGATGGTTGGGTATACGGTTCGCTAGCTGGGGCCGGCTTCGCCTTTACCGAAAACATTTTGTACTTGTCGGGCGCGTTCGTGGAGGGCTCGCAGCAGGGCCAAGGTTTTGGTACGGCCGCACTGATCATGACGTTCATTGTGCGTTGCTTGCTGTCACCGCTCCTGCACTCCACGTTCACCATGTGCGCAGGTGTAACTATTGGTCTGGCGGCTCGCCGCGGTCAGTGGTGGGCGATCATCCTCATGTGGATTCCTGGTCTGCTCGCCGGAATGCTGCTCCACGCGCTGTGGAACGGTCTGGCCACGTTCTTGAACCCAACAACGCTCCTCCTGGGACTCGTATGCATCATCGTTCCGTCGTTGCTTATTTCGTCGATCTGGTTCGCTCTGGCGATCTTCCTTCAGTTCAACGAAACCAAGCAGACTCGCGCCAACTTGGGTGACTACGCAAACGCTGGTTGGCTCACCCACGCCGAGGTGGAAATGCTTGGCACGTGGAAGGGCCGTCGCGCTGGTAAGCGTTGGGCGGGCCGATACCCGTCGGGCAAGCCTCACATGAAGAAGATGATTAAACTGTCAGCTGCCTTGGCGACCACTCGTATGCGTATCATCGGTGGAATTGGTGGCACCGGCGAGCAGGAACGTGAGCGGTACCTGCTGGATCAGTTCACCAAGGAGCGTTCGGCACTCATGCACGCTGCCGGCCAACCCGGTGGTTTCTGACGGTGCATTCACCTGACCTCGTCCTCGCCATCGTGGGCGTTTTTATGGGCTTCGGAGGGTGGAGACGAGGTCTGGTTGTTTCGCTGTGTTCCCTTGCCGGGTTCGTTGCCGGGTTTGTGCTGGGCCGGGTTCTGGCAGGTCCAGTTATCGGTTGGGTGAATGAAAGTTCCAACGCCGAGGTCATTCCCTCCTGGGTTGTTCCGCTGGCCCCGCTGATTGTGGGTTTTGTGGTTGCCGGTGTTGGTAGCGGGCTGGGGACGTGGCTACGGCGTGCTTTGCACAAGACTCCTGGGAAATGGGTAGATGCAGGGTTGGGCGCGTTTGTTGGTGTCGTCGCGTTTTTGCTGTGCGTGTGGTTAGCCGCCACATGGATTAGGACGACACCTTTTGTGCAGTTGAACCGCGCTGTGGCCGAATCACGCATTGTTGCGATCGCTGACTGGATTATGCCGGCTGATCCGAGCGTGGTTGTTGGCACGCTGGATAAGGCTCTTGTGGACTATGGGTTCCCCACGGTTTTCAAGGGGCAACCGGAGCGTATCCGCGGGATCGGTGAGCCCAACCCTGAAATGGTTGATGTGGGTAAGTCGGTTAGTGCATCAGTTGTCAAAGTGAGAACTGAAGAGACAGCGTGTGACAACCTGCAGTCCGGAACTGGTTGGGTGTTCGCGCCGGAACACATTGCGACGAATGCTCACGTGGTTGCGGGTTCGTCTGGGGTCACGGTCCAGGTGAACGGAAAAGGGAAGGTGTTCGACGCTGAACTGGTGGCATTTGATGCCAAACGTGACGTCGCTGTTCTGCGGGCACCTGGTCTGAGTGCGACACCTTTGCAGACCGGCGCAGACCTCAGCGCTGGTGCCGACGCTGTTGCTGTTGGTTTCCCCGGCAACGGGGCCTACACGATCTCGCCGGCGCGCACGCGCGAAACGTTGAGGGCCCGCGGCACAGACATTTACGACGACGAGTCGGTTACCCGTAATGTCTACTCGCTTAGAGCGATCATTCGCCAAGGGAATTCAGGTGGCCCGTTGCTGGATGACAAGGGGCAAGCCGTGGGAATGGTTTTTGCCACGTCGCTGAACGACGAAGAGACTGGTTACGCGCTGACAATTGGCGAGGTCGAATCTGTTCTGCGTGACGGGCGCGATGCGGAAAAGCCCGTCCCGTCAGGGAAATGCCCCTTGGTGAAGGGGAAAGGTTGATGTTGGGGCGTGGGCCCTGGTCCCGGCCCGGCGGGTTACTTGCTCAGGTTGATGCCCGCAACGATTGCTCGGTGATCTGACGTCCCGCGCGGCAAAACCGTGTCCGACACTGGGTCCATGCCACGGACCATGATGTGGTCAAGGCGCGCCACCGGGAACGTGGCCGGCCACGTAAATCCGAAACCTCCACCGGTTGCGCGCCGAGTATCGGTGAGCGAATCGTTGAGGTCAGCAAAGTAGCGGTCAGTGCTGGTTGAGTTGAAATCGCCAGCAACAATAACCCTTTGGGCCGGGTCCTCCGACACTTTTTGCGCCACCGTCTGGAGGGCAGCGTTACGTAACGACTCCCGACCTGGGCGCACCGACGGCATGTGAACCGAATACACGCGCACGCTCCCGTGGTCCGTTTCAACCGTGGCGGCGAACGCGCGTGGCCAGGACAAGCCCAAATCGATTTCTTCGGTGTCCTTGATGGGCCACTTGGACCACAGGCCCACGGTGTCACTCACTTTGTTGTGCTTGAAGTTCTTGTCCATCTGTTCTCGAATGATCTTGCCGGAAAGCGACTCGATCTCCTGGAGCGTCACGATGTCGGGTTTGCGTTCAATAATGCGTAGCGCTGTCGCTGACGGCTCTGGCAAGCGCGCGCCCACGTTTTGGGTAGCAACAACAATGTCTGTGTGTTCGGGCTCGCTGGAAGGCTTAAGGTACGCGCCAAACACCTGCCCCCACACAAGCGCTGGAACCACCACACCAATGATCGACCACACAGAGAACCTGATAAGCCCCACGATCAGAAGTATGACGATCAAAGCTCCCGTCCACGGGAGCACGCTTTCCACCACCAAAGCGAGCCCACGGGTGGTGGGAATTAGATGGTGGAGCAAAAGCAGGGCCGTGAGCCCCGCCCCGATGAGAAAAACAACAGTCCCTTTGCGCATTGCCCTTCAACTCTACGGCCACACTCTGACCGCGGTTATAAGAACTTTTGCAGGGTTTATAAAGGTTGGCCGGCGCAACAACAGGCGCTCGGCACTCGCACCTCGCTGACGATTACTTCACTGCTGTTGCGAGCCACACGGAAACATCCGGGTGCTCGTCGAATCGGTAACCCACACCTCGGAGGGTCCGCACCACGCCGGAGTAAGGGCCCAGACGGTTCCGCAGGCGGCGGATGTGTACGTCAACAGTGCGTTCGTCGGTGTCCTGGCCGGCCCACACCTGTTCGATGAGTTCCTCGCGTGACAGCGACTCACCTGGGTGGCTCACCAAGGTTGCCAACAGGTCGAACTCTTTAGCCGTGATCTTCTGCGGCTCGCCGTCCACGTAGATCTCGCGGCGGGGAATGTCGACTCGCAGGCCCAAGTCCTCGCGCGTGGCTGGGGGCTGGATGCGGGAGGGGATACGCGTACGAAGGGGCCCATGCCGACCGGCCGTTCCGCCAGTCGCCGCTGGGGACCCACTCAAGGCGGCGCGCACCGCTTCCAGGTCACGACCTCGGCCTTCAGGGGCCAACGCAATGACCGCCGAGGTCTCAGCCTGGGATGCGAGCTCCTTTGCGTAGTCCTGGAGGGCCTGAGCGATCTGGGTGAGGTTGGTTCCGTCCTGTGCGGCCTTTTCTTCGTCCAGGCCGATGTAAATGGCGATGCCTCGGGCAGCGTGAGGGGTTTGAGTGACGCCAGCAGGGCCGAACGTGCGGGGTGCCTGTTCGGCGTCGACCGGTGCAAGGCGTGACCCCTGGCGACGCATCGCAACGGCGCTTCGAGGGTGCGCTGCGCTTGCTGATGAGGGACGACGCTGGGGGAGCGGTCCGCTGTTCCGTTGCTGTGTCATATCGTCATTGTTCTTCATACGAGGATCCGAGGCTCATTCACCATGTCATAAATGATGACTTTATGAAGAATTGTGACACTATGTGACATCCCGAGGTGGTGCCGGGTAGGTCTGGTGCGCGCCCTGAGCGTGTTGGCTGCGGGTGTGGTTACACGACGCCGTACAAGCGGTCACCGGCGTCGCCCAGCCCTGGAACGATGTATGCGTCGTCGTTCAGGCCCTCGTCATATGCGGCGGTGTGAATTGAGATGTTTGCGCGTCCTTCAAAGCGGTCGCTGACAGCCTTCACGCCCTCAGGTGCCGATACCAGGCACACTGCTGTCACCTCGGACACCCCGCGTTCCAACAAGTACTCAATAGCCATGATGAGCGTGTTTCCAGTGGCCAGCATGGGGTCGACAACGTACACCTGGCGGTTCTTCAGGTCGCTGGGCAGTCGTTCCGCGTACGTAGTCACTTCGAGGGTTTCGTCGTTGCGCACCATGCCAAGGAACCCCACTTCTGCAGTGGGGATCATGCGCATCATGCCGTCGAGCATCCCCAGCCCAGCGCGCAGAATTGGCACGACCAGTGGGCGTGGGGTGGCCAGCTCGACACCCACAGTTTCTTGAACGGGTGTGCGAATGTGCTTGTCCGTCACGCGAATGTTGCGGGTCGCTTCGTATGCGAGGAGCGTGACGAGTTCGTCGGTGAGCTGACGAAAACGCGCGGAATCGGTTCGTTCGTCGCGCAGAACAGTGAGCTTGTGGGCAATCAGGGGGTGGTCGGCAACATGAAGTTCCATGTCAAAAATTATGCCTTATATGCATTGCGTAATTCGCGTCACTCGCGGGGGTGCGCCAAGCAGAATCATGGGTAACAATTGGGGTATGTCATATTTCACTGCAGCCGTTGCTCAGGCAGGCGACGAATACCGCCCCGTAGATATCGACGTTGAAGAATGGTCAGACCTGGACGAACTGGCCGAAACCCTCCGTTCTGTTGCAGGTGAGGACTGCGAAGTTGTCGCGATTGTCGAACGCGAAGACGAATGGTTCGCCATTGTGCGCCTCACCGAAATCGACAACATCAAAGTGTTTATTTCTGACATCGAAGCCGCGCAGGCCAGCCCATATGCCGATCTCTTCGAGGACTACCTGGACTCACCCCTTGATGAGTATGAGCTTGAAGACGGCGACGACTTTGACGACGACTACGAAGAGCCCAGTGACGATGACGAAGCTGAGTCCGCCATGTTCCCTGACGAGGACTCCACGTGGGGTGGCGACTCGGACATTTTCGACGACCTCGGGGTCAGTGCTAGCGACCTGCTGGACCAGTGCGAAAAGCACTCTGCCGACCCAGCCCGAATCGTCGCCCACGTAGGTGAAATCGTGGGCTTCGACGAAGCCCTTGAGGCGGCCCGCTAAGACCCTGGTGAGCCCCCTGCAGAGTCGGTCTGACCACCGCACGTGGATGCAGATCGCGCTAGACGAAGCCCGCGCATGTGCCGCCAGCGGCGATGTTCCGGTTGGTGCTGTTGTTGTGGTGGACGGTGAAGTTGTGGGGCTGGGGAGGAATCGTCGTGAAGCTGACGGGGACCCCACCGCCCACGCCGAGGTCGTAGCTCTGCGCGCTGCGGCTGCCCGGTTGGGGAGGTGGCGGTTGGATGGCGCGACCCTGGTGGTCACTCTTGAACCGTGCGCAATGTGTGCGGGCGCAGCGGTAGGTGCGCGCGTGGACGCGATTGTTTTTGGGGCGTTTGACGAAAAGGCCGGGGCCTGCGGGTCCCAGTGGGATCTGCCGCGCGACCGCGGTTCCTTGCACCGGCCCCAGGTCTATGCGGGCGTCCTGGCGGATGAAACTGCTCACGTGTTGGAGGAGTTCTTCGCAACCCGCAGGTGAGCGGGTTTGACTTGAATGCAGCGCTCACAATAAAGTATTCCGCGGTAGCGTGTCCGAGCGGCCGAAGGTGCAACACTCGAAATGTTGTGTAGGGCAACCCCCTACCGTGGGTTCAAATCCCACCGCTACCGCGTTAGAAAATCGCGCGACACAGATTGTTCTGTGTCGCGCGATTTCGTGTTTCGCCCTCAGTCTTCGCGCTTGCGCAACTCCCCGCGGCGCAGTTTGCCGCTTGGCGTCTTAGGCAGCGCATCCACAAAGTGAACTTTGCGTGGGTACGCGTGGGCGGAGTACCCTTCCTTGACCAAGCGCTTGAGCTCTTCAGCCAGCTCCGGGGTAGCCTCAACGCCGTCACGCAACACCACATACGCTTCTGCGAGTTCACCTCGGACGCCATCCCGGTCCGGTTTACCCACAACCCCAACATCAACCACGTCAGGGTGCGTGATCAGCACGGACTCCACGTCGAATGGCCCAATGCGGTAACCGGCCATGAGGATCACGTCGTCGTCGCGGCCTTCGAAAAAGAAGCTGCCGTCGTCGTCCTTGTACCCGGCGTCACCGGTGAGGTACCACGTGCCGTTTTCGCTGAAACGCTCAGCCGATTTCTGCGGGTCGTCCTGGTAACCCGTGAACCACAGGAGCGGGCTGTTAGGAACGTTGATGACGATTTGGCCGTTCAGAATGTCAGCCTGGTACCCCGCAATCGGTTTACCCATGGATCCAGGCTTGAGTTCTTTACGTACCTCGTCGTTCCACTGGTTGCAGATCACCATGCCCAGTTCGGTCTGGCCGTACTGGTCATAGACTTCGGTGCCCAGCTGTTCTTTAGCCCAGTCGATTACATCAACCGTGAGCGGTTCACCCGCGGAAGATGCCCGGCGCAATGTGAACCCGGTTTCCAGCCCGGACTTAGAAAGCGTGCGGTACACGGTGGGCGCGGACGCGTAGTTGGTCACGCCCTGGTCGCGCATGAGTTGCAGAGTTGACTCCGCAGAGAACTTCTCCTGCTGCATGAGGTTGGGCAGGCCAATGACCAGTGGCCCCAGCACTCCGTAGTACAAGCCGTAGGCCCAGCCTGGGTCGGCTGCGTTCCAGAACACGTCTTCGGGGCGAACGTCCAGGGAGTAGTGCATGTAGCAGTGGAAGCTGGCCAGTGCGCGTACCGGGACTGCAACCCCTTTGGGGTTGCCGGTGGTGCCCGAGGTGAACAGCTGTACCAGCGTTCCGTCGCCTCCCAGCGCAACCGAGTCCTCGTATGGTTCCGGTTCGGTTTGCATGCGGTCGTAGTCCTCACCTGTGGTGATGACGTTGAGCCAGTCGAGAGGCTTCACCTTGTCTTCTTGCGACGGTTCGGTGATGACGAGTTTGCTGTTAGCACCCTCCATGCGCACCTTGATCGCGCCGGTGGCAAACGCTGTGAACAGCGGAACGTACACGGCTCCAAGCCGTGCCAGCGCTAGCAGCGTGATGGGCATTTCGGGGCACTTGGTGAGCAGGACACCCACGCGCTCGCCCTTCTCAACACCCTTGTCCTTGAGCGCCGTGGCAAGTCGCTTGGACCTGTCCGACAGTTCACCATAGGTCAGCTTCGATACCGTTCCGTCGTGAGCGATGAACGTGAAAGCCGTGGCCTGTGGATCGTGACGGTCGCACAGAAGATACGAAGCATTTGCGTCTTCTGCAGCGTAGGTTTCGAGCCATTCTTGAACGAGCTGATCCGATTTCACTCGTGCCTCCTGGGTGTTGGGTTTCCTTGTTGTGTTCACCATAGCGCTGGGGATTTTTCGACTTGCGCGCAGGGTAACCTAAGCCACATTTTTGGCCCCCACAATCAGCACGCCCTCACGCGCACACGTCGCCAAGATACCCGCGAACAAACTGCATGATGTGCTTAAACGCCTGGTCACGCACGGCTTTTTCAGACAGGTACACGTCGTGCATAGCGCCTGGAACACGGTCCACAACAACGGTGTCGGCAAGGTCAAGAGCCCGTTTGGCCAGGATGTCCACGTCGAGCACAACATCGGCGTGCGCCATTTGTGGCGCGTAGTTCACGGAACGCAAGGAGGCTCGTGACATCTGCACCAGCACGGGCACGTCCAGCCCAAGCCCTCGTTCCACCCGCTTGTGCCCATCAAACACCGCCCGGAGGAACTGCGGATACACGGGGAACGACTCGGGTGGTTTGAGTCGAAGATCGAACGGCGTATCCCCGTGGGCTTGCGCAACCGCCAACACGTAGTAGTTAGGTAGGGCAATACGAAGCGGGCTCACCGGATTCCTCGCCGCCATGAGTGGCCCTAAAAGTTTTCGCACACTGGCGGAGTATTGAAACTCCAACCACGGCGAGTTCAGCACCAGGCCCGCGACTCGCCCAGGGTTGTCCGCGGCCCACAGCGCGGCCGTGAGCCCGCCCGTCGAGTGTGCGCTCATTACCACCCGGCAGTGGGGGTGAAGCTCCGCGATCACGTTCAGGCAGGCGGAAATTTCTTCGTCATACGCCCCGAGGTCGTCGATGAGTCCCGGGGTTCGTTCGGGGTCGGAAAGGTCCAGGTTTCTGCCGTAGTTGCGCAGGTCCACGGCGTAGAAATGGGCGCCCATGTGGGCCCAAAATCGTGCCAAGTCGCGGTGGTAGAAGTAGTCTGACCACCCGTGAATGTAAAGAACGGCAGTGTTGTGTAGCTCCACGGGAGGGGCGCCGGCCAGGTGGGGGACACCTCGGGAGGGGTTTCTATCAACCTGGGGCAGGTACCTCACCAGGGTTGCCCGGTCCCCGCTGGGCAGGTTGAGGGGCAGGGATTCGAACCCCGGGCCAAGAATGTCCGGAAGCCACTGCGACTGCGTAGGTGGGTTGGGGCTCATGCCCCTATTGTGCCAGGTGAGACAACTGCGCAACAGGGTTCTGGGAACGTACTTGCCACGGTGTTTACTATGGTCGTATGGAGTTTCGAGTACGGTCAGCAGTCGCTGACACCCCCGCGTATGTGCCCGGCAAGCCTGCTGCTCCCGTGGCTGGACAGAAGGCGTACAAACTGTCATCCAATGAACACTTCATGAGCCCGCTTCCCGCTGTTGTCGAAGCGGCCACGAAGTCCTTGGAGACCATGAACCTCTATGGCGACCCAGGTGTTTTCGACCTCACTGAAGAGATGGCGCAGCACCTGAGCGTTGAGACGAACCAGCTGGTCTTTGGGGCCGGTGCCTCTGAGATCCTGGCTGCGTTGGTACACATCACTGCAGAACCCGGTACCGAGGTGGTTTTCCCCTGGCCGTCGTTCGAAATGTATGTGCCGCTGACGTTGCTCGAAGGGGCCACCCCGGTCAAAGTGCCGTTGCGCGATGACTTGGGGCACGACCTCGGCGCGATGGCAGACGCTATTAACGACCGCACCCGCCTAGTGATCCTGTGCAGCCCCAACAACCCCACCGGTGGCCCGGTGGAGCGTGAAGAATTCGAAGAGTTTATGGCGAAGGTGCCCCGCGATGTGCTCGTGGCCCTGGACCAGGCGTATTTCGAGTACATGGTCGAAGGTGGTTTCGACGGAATGGACGCGCTGCCGTCGCACCCCAACCTGGTGGTCGTGCGCACGTTCTCGAAGGCCCACGGCATGGCGGGTCTGCGCGTGGGATGGGCAGTCGCCCACCCCGATGTCATCAGTGCCATGCGCACCGCAATTCTGCCGTTTAGTGTGTCGCGAGTCGCGCAGGCCGCTGCTTCTGCGTCCTTGCGTTTGGCCTCGGATGTGGATGTGCGGGCAAAGGAAGTTGCCCGGATTCGTGACGACATGCAGGCGCGGTTGCGGGAAATCGGTGTCCCGGTGGCTGAGTCCCAAGGCGGGTTCCTGTGGCTCCCTCTTGAAGACAAAGCAGAAGAGTTTGAACTCGCATGTCGCGAGGTGGGTGTGGCTGTTCGCCAACTCACCGGGGGAGTACGTGTGAGCATCGGTGAAGAAGAAGCGATGGACCGTGTCGCCCATGTAGCCGGCGAAATGGTTGCCCGCGGACACGCAAACGGGGAGACGACCTCGGGCCAGGACTCATGAGTACCCGCGGACTGCCAGACCTCAACGAACTCGCAACCGAATTAAGCTCCAACGCGCTGGTCACGGACACTGACGTCATCGCAGCTCACTCCAGTGACCGCGCGCTGTTCTCACCCGTGGGGAATGCGCTCGCGTTAGTGCGTGCCACGTGTGTTGAAGACGTGCAGGCGACCGTGCGGTTCGCGGCCAAACACGCGATCCCCATCATTCCCTCGGGTGCACGTACTGGGCTTTCGGGAGGTATCAACGCGCTCGACGGGTGCATCCTGTTAAGCGTTGCCAAAATGAACCGGATCCTGGAAGTGAACACGCTGGACGGCACCGTGACGGTGGAACCGGGGGTCATCAACCTGGATCTGAAGAAGCACCTAGCCGAGTTCAACCTGTCGTACCCACCAGACCCCGGTTCGGTAGCGATTTCCACAATTGGCGGGAACGTGGCCACCAACGCGGGCGGTATGTGCTGTGTGAAATACGGCGTGACCAGGGACTTTGTGCGCAGCCTCAAAGTGGTGACCGCAGACGGTGAAGTCACCACGGTGGGGCGGAACACGGCAAAAGGTGTCGCCGGGTTCGACCTCGCGCAGCTGTTCATCGGTTCGGAAGGCACGCTGGGCGTGATCGTCGAAGTCACGCTGCGTACCGTGCCCAAACTGGCCGACCCGCTCACCTCCGTGGCGCTGTTTTCCGATCCCGTCCACGCCGCCCGCACGGTCACCGATTACTTGGGCGCGGGCGCCACCCCGTCGCTACTGGAGTACATGGACGGCGGCACCATCGAAGCGGTCAACGCGTACCAGAACTTCGGGTTGCCAAGCGGCGCGGGCGCCATGCTGATCGTGCAGTCGGACGGTTCGGGCTCCATGACGCGCGCTCAGGAAGACCTGGAACTGTTCCAACAGGTGGCGCAAGATAACGGCGCAACAGACGTGATGTACTCGGACGATCCGCGTGATTCGGAGTCTCTGGTTGCCGCGCGCCGCGCGGTCGCCCCGGCAAATGAAAAGTTGGCCCACTCCCGAGGTGGTGGCGAGCTGGTCGACGATGTGTGCGTTCCGCGGGGTCGCCTTGCTGAGTTCTTTGAACGCCAAGCTCAAATTGCACAAAAGTTCCCCGACATTCTGGTGATCGCGTGCGGTCACGCGGGTGACGGAAACATGCACCCCAATGTCATTTTTGACGCCAGCGACCCAGTTTCGACCCAGCACGCGAAAGAAGCCTTTGGCATGATCATGCAGGCCGGCTTGGACCTGGGCGGAACCATCACCGGGGAACACGGCGTGGGAGTTCTGAAGGCTGAGTGGTTGGCACGCGAACTGTCGCCGTCAGCGCAAAAGATGCACGTGGCGATCAAACAGGCGCTGGACCCGCAGGGGATCTTCAGTCCTGGGAAGATGCTTTCGCACTTAGGTTAGAAGCTTGGGCTTCTTCTGCCTCCCGTGCCTCCTTCGCAAGCGCGCGCTTGGCGGCTCGTCGGACAGCCGGCCACAGGGCAGAGGCCCACGCCACGTACCCACGCTCTGACGGGTGGAAAATGTCGCCACCCGTGTACAGCAGGTAGCGCCACAGGCCCAGTTCGTGGGTGGTCGAAAACAGATCCGCCAGTTCCAAGTCGTACAGGCGTGCCTCACGTTCGATGATCGCGTTGGCGGCACGCACTTTTGGCTCGAGCCACGGAAGGCCAAAACTGGGGATCGTTGACACGACGGTGCCGGCAGGAAGGCGCTTGTACAGGCGCGTTGCCGTCCACTCGAACCCCTCAAGCGTGTAGGCCGGGTCGATCAAGTCATTAGCCCCAATAACGCACATGGTGATGTCGGCTTGAGGCAGGTCGTCCAAGAGCGGCAGTTGCTTTTCCATGAGTAGCCAGGAACTGGCCCCGGGAACAGATATGTTCGTGACGGAAACTCTGCGACCGGTCTCTTCTTCCAGCCGCTGTTTCAAAAGGCCCACGTACGCGCGCTCGGGTTTGGACGCACCCACGCCGCTCGCTGCCGAATCTCCCAGAACGTTAACCGTCAGCGGTGGAAGCTCCTGCAAGGATTCGTCCAGCTCAAGCTGCGTGCGTGCAGACTCAGCCCAGAACTTTGGGAACAACGCCGATTGGATACGCACGCGCACAACCGCGATTCCGTAACCGGCCCCCAGACCCAGGGTCACACCGCCCACAGCCGTGGCGGCCTTTAAACCGGCCTTCAACACCGATTTCCCGGCACCCACGTCAGTCTGCACCCTCTACCAAGTCACCATCCACCTCGGGCGAACCATCAGCCACCTCGGGCTGGTTGTCTGGCAAACCTCGACGCCGCAACAGTGGCTCTACACCCGGCTGCTCGCCAAAGAAATCTACGATCGTTTCGCCCGGGTCTGTCGAGTACCCAGGAGCCAAAACCGCGGTGCGGAATGCGTCGCCAGCATCAGGGTTGAGCCCGCCCTTGGAGTTGAACCATTCGGTGACATACGCGGCGAGCTTCTCCGACCACAAGTACGAGTAGTAGCCGGCAGAGTATCCCAACGCGAACGTGTGCTGGAAGTACGGCGTGCGGTACCGAGGTGGCACCAGCGGGTTGAAACCGGTGCCAGACAGCACGTCGCTTTCGAAGTCGAGCACCGACTCCACCTGCTCACCAGGTTCCAACGAGTGCCAGCTGAGGTCCAGAAGGGCTGCCGCGAGGTACTCAACCGTGGCGAAACCCTGCCCAAACGCCTGGGACTTCTTGATGCGCTCAACGAGTTCGTCTGGAATCGGCTCGCCCGTGTGAACGTGGACGGCGTAGTGGGGGAGCACCTGCGGGTGCAACGCCCACATTTCGTTGAGTTGGGACGGGAACTCCACATAGTCCCTGGGCACCGAGGTGCCTGAGCGGGTTTCGTACGTGGAGTTAGCGAACAGCCCGTGCAGCACGTGCCCGAATTCGTGGAACAGCGTGCGCACGTTGTCCAGGCTCAGCAGGGCAGGTTCGCCGGCGGCCGGTTTGGGAATGTTCATGGTGAGGCTGATGACTGGGCCCAAGCCGGAAACTCGGCCCGGGGACACCAACTGGTCCATCCACGCCCCGCCACGCTTTGACGAACGCGCAAACGGATCCACGCAAATCACGCCCAGCGGACGGTCGCCGTCGAACGCGCGGTACACAACCACCTCGGGATGCCAGGCGGTTTCATCCGTGCGCTCAAACCGCACACCGTACAGCTGACTTGCCGCAAACAGCACGCCGTCGTTGAACACCTTCCACAGATCGAAGTACTCAGCGACCGAACCCAGCTGGTACGTATCCTGTTTGTACCGCTTCAGGTAGTACGCGACGTCCTCAGCTTCCAAGCGCTGGGGCTGGTAGGTGGTGCGGATCGTGTCCAGCTCGGATTCGAGCTGCGCGAGCGCTGGTTCCAGCAAGTCCACGACCAGCGCGGTCGCGTTTTCGCCGTTGCCTGCGTCCTGTTGGGAAATCACGTAGTCCTTGTACGACTTGTATCCCATGAGGCCAGCCAGGCCAGCGCGCAGTGCCGTGAGGTCGGAGACCACCCCGCGGGTGTCGGTTTCAGTTCCGCGCGCGCCTCGGTTGGTGGAGGCGTGGAACACCGCTGTGCGGGTTTCCGGGTCGTCCAAGTCCGAGGTGATGGGCTGTTGCGTTGTTGACTCCAGGGTGATGAGTGCCCCCGTGAGGCCACGCTGAGCTGCGTGGGATTCGACAGTGCCCAGTTTCGCGTCAGACAGGCCTTTAAGTGACAGCTCTGACCCGTGTGGAATGTGGACGGCTGACTCTTGGGTTTCTGCCAGCACGCACTGGCCGAATTCTGTTTCTAGCGCCGAAATTTCTTCCGCGAACGCCGCGACGCGCTCTTGGTTGTCTTCGGTAAGGCGGGCACCAGCATGGGCGAAGTCGGCGACCATGAGGTCATGGTGACGGGCGTCTTCTGGGTTTAGGGCGGCGGTGCTGACGCTTTCTAGACGGGCGAAAAGTTCCGCGTTGAGGAACACGTCAAGTTCCGCGCGGGTAAGCACAGCGGCCGCGTCTGTTGCCATGGACTCTACGGCGTCTGACCACAAGCTGGATTCGTACAAGCGAATAAATGGCTGCAAACGGAACACCAAGCTACGGGCCGCGTCGATCGCCAGAGTGGTGTTGTTGAAGTCTGCCGGCTCAGAGTTTTCCAGGATCGCGTCAATGGACTGTTCTTGGAACGTGATGGCCCTGGCCAGAGCATCCATGACGAGTTCAGGTGTGACGCGGTCAAAATCCGGTAGCGTCAAGGGTTCCGGCTGGCTCACAAAGTTCCACAGATGATTAGGTGATTCTGTTTCTGGGACGTGGCCGGGATGAAGGTCTTCGGCACCCAAAACTTTCTCCTGCACTGTTGAGGTCTATGGTGAAAGGGTGAGCGAATACATGGGTACTGGCGCAGGCGATCCACGCACTCGACGAATCAAGGCCGGGATCATGCTAGCCGGTCTCGCTACCTTTACACTGCTCTACAATACCCAAGCAATCTTGCCGGACCTCACACGCGACTACGGAATTACGCCATCTGTGGCCGCGATGTCGGTGTCCATTGCCACTGCTGGGGTCGGTTTAGGGCTGCTGGTTGCGGTGCCTATTAGTGAACGGATCGGCCGAGGTCGTTTAATTCGCTGGTCTGTCATTGTCGCTGGCGTCATGGCCGCTGGGGTGGTTTTCATCTCGGATTGGAACCTGTTCTTGGTGGCCAGGTTCGTGATGGGGTTCATCCTTGCGGGGCTGCCCGCGACTGCCACGGTGTACTTGCGTGAAGAGATCCACCCGTCGATCGTGTCCTCAGTCATTGGGGTGCACATTTTTGGAAACACCTTGGGTGGTTTGGGAGCCCGCATTATCCCTTCCACCACGATCGAGGTGTTCGACTGGTTAGGGATCGAAGGCATCCTGGGTCTAGATAAGTCGCACTCAGCCATGTTCACTGCGTCACTTGTGGGGCTGTTGGCGGGCATTGGGTGCTTTTTCTTGTTGCCACCGGCGCAAGGGTTCGTGCAACACCGCGACTCGTTTAGCGTTCTGGTGAAGAAATTTGGGCGGGCGTTCACCGACCCTGTTCTGCTGGGGCTTTTCGTTGTGGGGTATTTGGGTGTGGGCTCGTTCATTGGTGCGCTCAACGTAATGGGTTTCCGCCTAGAAGGCGATCCGTATTTCATTCCGATTGGGCTCATTGGGCTCATCTACTTTGTGTACCCGTTGGCCGGGTGGGCATCTGCGATAGCCGGCAAAATCGCTGACCGCACATCGCTTCGCGCGGTCATGTCCTTTGGCCCGCTCATTGGGCTAGTAGGTGTTGCGCTCATGATGATTCCCAACGTGGTGTGCATCGTCGCGGGCCTGGCGATTCTTGCAATCGGGTTTTTCACAGGGCACTCCATCGCGGCGTCCTGGGTCGCTGGCCGGGCAAGCCGATCGGTAGGCGTGCCCGCACAGGCCGCCTCCATTTACATGGTGTGCTTCTACCTGGGTTCGTCCGTGACCGGGAACCTCACGCCACTTGCGTGGACACACGCCGGATGGGGTGGTGTCACCGCGATCATTGGAAGTCAGATGGCCCTGCTTCTGATCCTTGCGCTCATTCTCAAACGCACACCAGTCGCACCCGCCGGCACTCGGGCGGTCCAAAAATAACCAACTACGAACGACCTCGGCGGTTGGAAACCAACGCCACCCCTGCGATCACCACAGCCGCGCCTGCGCCCAGGAGCAGGCCGGGCAACGAAACGGTGAACCCGATCGCAACGCACAACACCACACCCAGAACCTGGAGGGCTCTGGGGTACATGCGGTGTTCGCGGTCTTGCGTGAACGCGGCCAGGTTGGCGATCGCGTAGTAGAGCAGCACGCCGGTTGACGAGAAGCCAACGGCCTGCGTTACGTCGACCGAAAAGACCAGAGTGATGGCCAGGACGCAGAACAGGATTTCGGCGCGGGCAGGGGTGGAGTGGCGCTCGCTCACGTGGGCGAAAAACGTGAAGTGGCGTGAGTCCCGGGCCATCGCCAAACACGTGCGTCCCAAACCGGCCATGAGCCCCAACAAGGCGCCCAGACACGCCAAGGCCGCAACGACCTGGACAACCAGTTTCATCCACGGCACCTGCACGGCGTCAAAAATTGGAGCCGTGGAGCCGGCGAGGGTTTCCTGATCCAACGTGTGGGTCAATGTGAACGTGATGACAACGTACACGACCAACGTCAGGCCCAGTGCCCACATGATGGCTCAAGGGATTGTGCGGGTGGGGTTGGTTACCTCTTCACCCAAGGTCGCTACACGGGCATAGCCAGCAAACGCGAAAAACAAGATGCCCGCACCCTGCAAGATACCCAACGGAGCGGAAGGTAAGTAGGACGCGGAAGGGGCGGCGACCTCGGCGGGGGTACTCAACCACGACGTAGCCACGAAAAGCGCAAGCCCGGCCAGCACGATCAGCACGATGACCTTGGTGACCGTGGCCGTTTTAGACACTCCCAAAATGTTGACGGTGGTGAGCGCGATCAACGCGAGCGCCGCCGCACAGGACAGCATGAGCGGGGGAGCGCCAGGCAGAGCGTAGTGCGCGAACGTCATTGCCATCGCAGCGGCTGAGGCGGTCTTCCCCAACAGGAACGCCCATCCGGCCGTAAGCCCCCACGCGGGGCCCAACTGTGCCCGCCCATACGCATAAGTGCCACCGGCAACTGGGTATTGTGCGGCCAGTTGACCCGAGGACGTGGCGTTGCACAAGGCCACCAGAGCGGCCAGGCCCAGGGCGATGTAGATGCCTGACCCGGCGTGGGCAGTAGCTGGGGCCACGGCGACGAAAATGCCGGCGCCCAGCATGGAACCTAGGCCAATCATGATCGCGTCGCTTAACGTGAGCGAACGCTTAAGAGAAGACATCATGACTGTGTAGGTACCAGGCCAAGGCAAACACCAGGTGACCTGGTGTCATGGCGGGGTTGGGGTGCCTGCTGGCGCGGGGCTGGCCCCATGCCCGCTACTTCTTGATGGAGCTCATCTTCTGCCACTCTTCCCACGTGTACACCCAGTCCTTGATGTCACCAGAGCTGGTGGTCAGGGAAACGCGGGAGCCGGTCACTTCAACCGGATCGCCAAAGAGTGCGGAGTTGAAGTATTCCGTGGCGTTAGCCGTAGACAGGTTGACACATCCGTGGGACACATTTGCCCGTCCCTGCGAACCTACCGACCATGGAGCCGCGTGGATGAACTCACCGTTGTTGTGGATGCGGACGGCGTGGGTGACGGGGGTGGAGTAGCTCCAGCGTTCGGATTTCATGGTGTAGTTGCGGGACTTGGACATCACGATGTGCATGCCGTTGTACGACGGGGAGCGTGCAGCCCCCAGCGACGCCGGGAAGTCCATGACAGTTTTTCCGGAGCGCTTCACGGTGAGGCGGTGCTTCTTGGCGTCGGCCACGGTGATCTGCTCGCGGTCGATTTCGAAGTCCAGCGTCATGTCCTTCGCGCCAAAAGTGTCGTCGGAGAACGGCACGTCTTTCACAGGTGCGTCGACGTGAATCTTGGAGTGTTCTGGCCAGAACTCTTTGGGGCGGTAGTGGATGCGGGAGTGCCCGTCGTCGTCTGGCAACCATGCCCATGAGCCTTCGACCTTGCGTGGCTTGTCGTCCTTGTCGGTGACTTCCACGCTCAGGCGGCTTTCGATGCCCGGGCGGTATTCCTTGGGGATCTTGTGCGCGAAGTTGAAGATGATGGGAGCGCCCACGCCCACTTTCATGTCGTCGTCGAGAAGGGTACGCATGCGTGCACCTTCGCCGTTAGGTTCAGGAGTGTCCACGGTTCCGGTGGATTCGTGGGTCTTGCCGTCGGGTGAGACGGTTGTGGCTTTCCACGTGTAGGACGAGGAGCCTGCGAGCGTGAAGTTGGACTCCCACGACGTGCCCTTGGGGTTGTTGTCGGCCGCGCCACCTTGTGCGCCGTCCTGTGGGTCGTCGGTGGAGTCGGGGTCAGCTGACGGGTCGTCGCTGGAGTCGGGGTCAGCTGACGGGTCGTCGCTGGATTCGTCGGTTGCGTCGTCCGCAGGTTCGTCAGTCGCCGAGGTGTCCTCTGGTTGATCTGTTTCCTCAGCTGCTTCGTCTTCTGAGTTTTCGCTGTCCTGTGAGTTAGCGCCGATGTTGCCACCGGCTTCTGCGCTGTCGTCGGCGTCTTCGTCGCTGTCTGCGTTGTCGGTCGCGGGGTCGGATGCAGAGTCGGTCGCGGGGTCGGATGGGTCCGCGGATGCCGAGGTGGTTTCAAAGGTGCCAGCGTCTACTGGGATTTCTTTGTGGTCGTCATCGGTGAGCTCAACAGAGACGAACTCGCCCTTGTCGACAGAGAGCTGGAGCTTCTCGCCAGGAGCGGCCTCGGAAACTACGCTGACAACCGGTTCTGGGTCGGGTTCCTTCTCTTTTGGAGCAGAGTTGTTGCCACCGGGCGCGCTTACGGAACAAGCAGAAGCGGCCACGAGACTCAGAGCGATAGTCGACGAGACGAGAAGACGACGAAACACGAGCTTGAACCTTCGGTAGAGCTGTTGAAAATTCGACTGCCCTTCGAATTTAGGAGGGCGTGAGATATAAGCATACCGGAATGCATCAGGAAACATTTCGTGTTTATAGGAAGGACCCTCCGTGCACCCGCCAGAGCCTCCTTACCCTTGCTACCTTCCGGTCCTGGGGGATTCGCAGGATAAACGCCACACGAAGGGCCACCGATAGTGTAGCCGAGACAGGTGCGATTAGTAAAAGTCGCATGAGTCCGTTAAGCTACTCTGCGGAGGATTCGCCTAGCGGCCTATGGCGCACGCCTGGAACGCGTGTTGGGTTAACGCCCTCAGGGGTTCAAATCCCCTATCCTCCGCGTTGTGAAGTCTCGGGACATCGTTCACTCGATGTCCCGAGACTTTTGCTTTGCGCCGTTGATGTGTCGGGTCATCGTCCCCCCTTGCATGCCTCCCCCCAGTTACCCACCACAAGTACGAGGTTTGCGCATAGGGGTGGTGTGTAACTGGCCGATTTTGAGCCGAAAAAGTGAACAAAACGAACAAAAAGGGTGTTTACCCACCAACCCTGTTCGAGGGGTGGTGGGTAAACGGTTTTTGTGCGCGTGGCGACGTGGTATCTGATTGGTGTGTCACATCTGCTCGGAAGAGCAGTCCAAGTGAAGCACTCCGGGTGATTTGGCCAGGTCCAGACGGCGCAAAGCGAGCGAAACTGCGCAATATATTGCGCAGTTTCGCTCGCTTTGCGCCGTCTATAGCACCTCTATAGGACCTCATAAGGACCGTGTTTGGCGGGCGCCTCGGTATGCCACTGGGTCACGTCTCGGGTTTTCATCGTTTAGCTACAGTCGGCAGATTTGACTGTAGCTAAACGCGCTTCGGGGTCCGAGGTGGCGTGCGGCTTTTGCTCACTTTGCGCCAATCTATAGAACCTCTTTAGGGCCGTGAACTGCTCCTCGTCAGTGAGTGAAGCAGTTTTTTTTAGCGTATTCCCAAGGTTTCGTTAGACTCGATGGGTTATTTGTGACTCCAAACTGGGAAGAGTTTATGTCTTCAGCACTCGGTGAAGAACACGAAATTGAGCATCAAGTTCAGGACCAAGTAAAGAACAAAGTCCAAGAGGGTGACTCGGACGAAGTCATCATTGAAAAACTGAAGCGCCAGGGTGTGCGGATCTCGAAAGGCGGAGTGACCCCCTTCGTCTTTTGGCCTTCGCTCATCGTGGTCCTTGCGGTTGCCATCATCGCAATCGCTGCCCCTGAAGCCACCGGTGACGCACTCGGCGCCATGCAGGGATGGATCGTAGGCACACTGGGCTGGTGGTACATGCTGGTGATCGCCGCCTTCATTGTGTTTTCCCTGGCCGTAGCGTTTTCCAAGTACGGTTCCATCAAACTGGGCCAAGATGACGACAAGCCAGAATTTGGTCTCTTGTCGTGGTTTGCCATGCTGTTCGCAGCTGGTATGGGAATCGGTCTGGTGTTTTACGGTGTGGGTGAACCGCTCATCTACGCAACCGTTGACCCTAAACCAGGCTGGCCAGAAAACCAGGCCATGCGTGGCCAGCTCGCGATGGCACAGACCTTCGTGCACTGGGGGCTCCACCCGTGGGCGATCTACGCCGTGATTGGTCTTGCGCTTGCGTACGCGGTACACCGTCGCGGTCGTCCCGTTTCGATTCGCTGGGCACTGGAACCAATTCTGGGTGAACGCGTTAAAGGCTGGATGGGTGACGTCATTGACAACCTCGCGGTGTTCGGAACCATCTTCGGTATTGCCACCTCGCTGGGTCTGGGCGTTCAGCAGATCGCAACCGGTCTGGCAGAACTCGGTGTTGTCGGTGAAGCTGACAACCGCCTCCTCGTCATCCTGATCGTTGCTATCACGTTCCTAGCCACCATGTCTGTTGTGAGTGGTCTGGGAGCAGGTATTCGTTGGTTGTCGAACATCAATCTTTCTCTCGCGGGAATCCTGCTCATCAGCGTGCTTTTGGTGGGTCCCACCCTGTTCCTGTTCCAAAACTTCATCGAATCGATCGGCGTGTACTTGGCCAACGTGCTCAACATGACCTTTGACGTGGGCGCGTACACCGGTGAAGAAGGTGCCACGTGGAACTCATCGTGGACCATCTTCTACTGGGGTTGGTGGATTTCCTGGGCGCCATTCGTAGGTGTTTTCATCGCCCGTATTTCCCGAGGTCGTACCGTCCGCCAGTTCATCGCCGGTGTGCTCCTGGTTCCGTCGATCGTGGGCTTCTTCTGGTTCTCCGTCATGGGCGGGGCGGGTATTTACCGCCAGTTCTTTGGCGCAGGCGATCTGATCAATGAAGAAGGCAAAGTTGTGGCTGAAGCAGCGCTGTTCCACGTGCTGTCCGACCTTCCATTGGGCTCGATCCTGTCAGTGATCGCGATCATTTTGGTGACGATCTTCTTCATCACATCCTCCGACTCCGGTTCGCTGGTTGTAGACATGTTGGCATCGGGTGGTCACCCCAACCCACCTGTGTGGTCGCGCGTCCTGTTCGCGGTCCTGGAAGGTGCACTTGCGATCGGGCTGTTGCTGGCTGGTGGCCTGGCATCTCTGCAGGCGGCCGCACTTGCCACAGCTCTCCCGTTCAGTGTTGTGCTGCTATTCATGTGCGTTGCAACGCTACGTAGCTTCAAGGCTGACGTTTCGGCGATTGAGCGCGAACGTCTACGCGATGTTTACCGAAGCATTAGCGAATCCCTGGTGGATGACTTCGACGAGAAGTTCGGTCGCCCGGTCGATGCGCGTATTGACGAACGGATCGACTACCGAATCAGTCGTACTCGTAGCGGCTTCGAACGAAAGAAGTAGCGCCTAAGCTGTTCAGTTAAACAACCGGACACATAAAAGCGAGCGTTACTGCACGTTATAGAGTGCAGTAACGCTCGCTTTGTTTTTGTACCGTCACGATCTCAAGGAGGAGACATGACCAGCCAAGCGCACCCGTATGCCGACCTGGCCGCCCGGCTCGGCGGCCACGCAACCACCTTCAACACGCCGGAAGGCAAACTCACCGGCTACACGGCCGGCGACCTCGGCGCTTCAACCCCGGTGATCCTGGTCCACGGCTGGCCGGAGTTCGCGTCATGCTGGGAGCCCATTGCAACCGCACTCCTTAACGCCGGCCACCCCATCCTGGCCTACGACCAGCGCGGATACTCACCCGGCCTGCGCCCCGATGCGCTGGAAGAATACACGGTCGAAAAACTGGTCAACGACCTCGGCGAGGTTGCCAATGCGGCAGGCATCAAACGTTTTCACCTAGTGGGCCATGACTGGGGCGGCGTGATGGGTTGGGCGGCTGTTCCCCACATGCCCCGCCGGATCCAGACCTTCACGTCGCTGGCCTCGGCGCACACGCGGGCCCACGGCGAGATAATTGCGCGCGACCCCGACCAGTACGAACGCATGGAGTACCTGCGCAAGATCCGCCACCACCCGGAGCAGATCGTGACCAGTATGTTGCGGGATGACGCCGCGAAACTTCGGGCCGTGTACCAAGGTGCGATTCCGCGGCACATCGAAGATGCGTACGTGCAACGCCTCAATGACCCCGAGGCGCTAGCCGCGAGCCTCAAGTATTACCGCGCGCTGGGGTTGGGAACGGACATGCCCACGCAACCCATCACCGTCCCTACGCTGTACGTGTGGGGGAGTGAGGATGCGGCGTTTGCGCGCAGTTCCGCTGAGCTCACCGGCCAGTATGTGGAAGGGCCGTATGAGTTCGTGGAACTCACCGGGCGCTCGCATTGGCTGCCGGAAGAAGCGCCCGAGGTCGTTGCGGCTCATCTGCTCAAACACTTTGCGCGGGGATAGCCACCTGGCTACCCCCGCGCGTACGTGTTTGGTTGTGTGCGCTTTTACTTGTGTGCGTTTTAGCCGAAGACTGCGCGCAGAGTCAGAACACCAACCGCACCAATTGCAGCCGCTGCAGGTACCGTGATCACCCAGGCGAGCGCGATTGGTTTCATGAGGTTCCAGTTCGCTGCCTTGTTCACGATTCCCACACCCAGAACCGCACCAATGAGGATGTGAGTCGACGACACCGGCAGACCCAGCACCGAAGCCAACATGACCACACCTGCGGCAGCGAGCTCCGCGGTGAAACCGGAAGCCGGGTGCATTTCGGTGAGTCCCGATCCCACGGTCTTGATGACGAATCGACCAATGAACCACAGACCCGCGATCAGCGCCACACCGGCGGTGACCATCACCGCTGCGGGCACTCCCGCTTCGTCGTTAATGCTGTTGGTCTTGAGCACGTCCAGAATCGCTGCGAACGGTCCAATCGCGTTTGCGATGTCATTAGATCCGTGGCTGAACGCGAACGCCGATGCCGTGAACACCTGCATCCAGCTAAACAGCAGGAACGTGGAGCGTGACAAGTCCTGCTTCTTGAGCGTGCGAGCAAAAATGAACACTGCCATCCATACGGACGCAGCGATCATGCCCAAGATCAAGAAGTTACCCACCGAACCCAAGTCCAAGTGCAGGTTCTTCAAACCCTTGAACAACAGCATCGAACCAATGACCACAGCACCGAACGCAGCCAGCAGAGGAACCCACGTTTCCAGTGCGCGGTGGGCGTTGATTTCCTTTGCGCGTTCTTCAATCTGGTGAAGATCGCGGTAGTAGTCGGATTCGAGCTCTTGCGGGTCGTAGTTGTCCCGCAAGTACACTTCAGCATCACGTGCCATGGCGTTGGTGTACGAAATCTGCTGAAGTTCGTCCAGTCGTTCGAACGCCTGCTTGTGCGTGGTGCGAAGCTCAGCGCGTTCACGCTTGAGCTCGCGCAGCTTCTCATCCATGCGGTCGTTGAACACCAGAATGTGCTTCTTGATTTGGCCAAATAGGAGCCACGCAACCAACCCACCCAAGAGAGGTGACAGCACCCACGACATAACGATCTTGCCGATTTCTGACCACTGCACCATGGACCATCCACCGGTGCCGGTAACGAATCCCAGCGTGAGCGAGGCACCCACAATACCGCCCACAATCGAGTGGGTGGTAGACACTGGCCACCCCATACGGGTTGCAACCAGTAGCCACAGTGCCGCTCCCAGCAAAGCAGACATCATGATGAACACGAAGTCCATGGGTGCGAGGTCAAACGCGTTCAAGTCCACAATCCCTGAACGCACGGTTTCGGTGACTTCACCACCGGCCAGCACGGCACCACTCACTTCAAAGATCGCCGCGACAACGAGCGCCTGCTTCATGGAAAGCGTTCCGGCACCCACACTGGTTCCAAACGAGTTTGCAACGTCGTTACCACCGATGTTGAAGGCCATAAACAGGCCAAAGAGAATTGTGGTGATGAGGAGGATGCGGTTTGCGCTTGGGTCGACGTAGCCAAACGACCAGAGAGTGAACGACACCAGTGCGATCGCCATAAGAGCACCGAACGCGATGTGCCACCAACGGTCAGGTCCTAAGAAACCAGACGTTTTTGGTTTGGCTGACGTGCCTGACTTTTGGTCAACAGATTCAGACATAACAAACCTTTCGTAGTACGTACACATCGTGGCGCTGGTGGTTAACCCAAAAGACAGAAAGGGGTGAATACTGAGTGACGAATGTGTTTACTTTTTGCGCTTTTCGAATAGACACGTTCGTGGTGAGTATCAGACTGTTACACAGGGCATGAAACCAACGCCGGTGAGTGGTAAAAAGAGAATCCGGGGATCTCGTTGAGAAAGGAACGGTCATGACAGTCCCACAGCTGACGTTGAACGACGGAAACACCATCCCGCAACTGGGATTTGGCGTGTGGCAGATTTCCACTGACGACATCGTTCCGGCCGTTACCACCGCGTTGGAGACCGGATACAGGCACATCGACACTGCTGCGATCTATAAGAACGAAGAGGGCGTTGGGCAAGCCATTGCCCAAAGCGGAATCGACCGTAAAGACCTCTTCGTGACCACCAAACTGTGGAACAACCGCCACTCGGATGCGCGTGTTGCACTCGAAGAAAGCTTGACCAAACTGGGCCTGGACTACGTAGACCTTTACCTCATCCACTGGCCAGTACCCGAGCAGAACAAGCGACTCGAAGCATGGTCGGCACTTGAGCAGGCGCAAGCTGACGGTCTGGTGAAGTCACTTGGCGTGTCCAACTTCCGTGAAAGTGACCTCTACGAACTGGCAAAACACGCTTCGGTTCGCCCGGTCGTCAACCAGATTGAGCTCCACCCCACGTTCACGCAGGTTGAGCTGAGCGCGGACAACGCACGATACGGTGCGGTGACCCAAGCGTGGTCGCCACTGGGCCGGGCGCACGACCTGGAGAACCCCACCGTTACACAGATCGCTGAACGCATCGGTCGCACGCCAGCACAAGTGGTGCTTCGTTGGCACCTGCAAGCCGGCCGGATCGTCTTCCCTAAATCCGCGACGGAAAGCCGCATTCGCGAAAACTTCCAGGTGTTCGACTTCGCCCTGTCAGACGGCGACATGGCCGCGATCAGCGGGCTCAACACTGACAACCGAATTGGTCCTCACCCCATGGACCTAGGCGCTGAGTAAACATGTCAGACGACTCACCCGAAAAGCTCGACGCACGTGAAACTGACCCCCACGCGCCCTTGGGGGTTGTCGCGTTCGTCGCGTCGCTGTCCTGCCTGATCGGGTTTGCGTTCATTGGGCCAATCGCCGGAATCATCATGGGTGGAATGGCGCGCAAGCGTTCGCGTGAAGACGGTTTTCCGGACAATAAGTTCGGGCGCTGGGCCGTGACCTGGGGAATCATCTTCCTCATCGTGAGTGTGGTGCTCACGGCCGTGATCGTGGGAATCCTGATCGTGTCGTTCGTTCAAGACCCATACGGGGCTCCCGGCCCCGGCACGCCAGCCAAGTAACCAGTCCCAGTCACCCGCCCCAGCCGCCAGCGTTACATGACGGTGGCAGCTACGGTGCCGGCGACCTCGGCGATGGCGTCCGTGTGCGACTCCTCAACTTCACCGGTAAACGTCACGGGCTCTGCAACCAACTTCCACCCCAGACCGGTGGTGATCGCTTCCATGGCACGCTCTGCGCCCGTGGTGTCAAAGCCACCGTGGATGAAATAGCTGAACGGGCGTCCCGAGGTGGGCTCCCGGACATCGTTGTACGTTGTGTCGAAGAAGTGCTTGAGTGCCCCGGAAATGTATCCGAAGTTCGCGGTGGTGCCCAGAATGTAGGCGTCGGCGGACAGAACGTCCTCAGTCGTTGCCTCGAGCGCAGGTTTCTCAACGAGCGTGACGCCGTCGAGTTCGGGTAGCGTGAAGACATCGCGCACCGCTTGGGCGAGCTGCTCCACACGCGGACTGGGCGAATGGTGGACGAACAACACAGTTGGTGTAGTGCTAGGCATAGTGCCACGGTACAACGGACGTGAAAGACGTGCGCACGCGACAGGAGAACTCATGGCCCGCATCAAGGACCCGCTAGCCGGGCTCACCAGGCCAAACCCAAGCCACACTGATGAACAGATCGCAACGGTTTTGCACTCGATGCCAGCCAGCGACTGGGTGGTCCTGACCGGTGCGGGAGTCTCCACGGACTCCGGCCTACCCGACTACCGCGGCCCCAACTCTCCCCGCCGCACCCCGATGACCATCCAAGCTTTTCGCGCCTCGGCCAGTAACCGCCGCCACTACTGGGCCAGGTCGTTCTTAGGCTGGGACAAAATCCTGGACGCACGCCCCGGCCCGGCGCACCACGAACTTGCACGCATAGCCCCGGGCGGACTCATCACACAGAATGTCGATGGACTCCACCAAGCCGCAGGCAGCGAAAATGTCATCGATCTGCATGGACGCCTGGACCGGGTGATCTGTCTGCGGTGCGAAAACCTGTTCGACCGCCAGTGGGTCCAAGACGAACTGCACGCCCTCAACCCGGACTTCGCGCGCCAGCTGGGCGTATCGGCCGAAATGCTCGAAACCGCACCGGATGGCGACGTGGCTGTTGACGACACGCAAGGCTTCGTTGTCCTGCCGTGTCCCGTGTGCGGAGGTGACCTCAAACCCGATGTCGTGTTCTTTGGTGACTCCGTTCCAGCGGAACGTAACCGGGAAGCTCACGCTATTGCCGGCCGAGGTCGCGGCCTGGTTGTGTTGGGGAGTTCCCTTGCCGTGTTGTCGGGGTTGAGGTTCGTGAAGAACGCGTTTAAAGAAGGCAAACCCATCGTGGTTGTCACTGATGGCCCCACGCGGGGCGATGAACTGGTGACGTATCGGTCAGTTTCGCGGGTCAAGGACTTCCTCCCGCTGTGGTAAGGCTCTAGGCTTGAAATATGACGAACTTTGCTCGCGCAGAACGCCTGTCAGTCGCCGCTCTACTTCGTGAAATTGGCCCCGATGCCCCCACCCTGTGTGAAGGGTGGACCACCTTGGATCTTGCGGTTCACCTGGTGATCCGCGACCGTTACCCAGCAGCGTTGCCAGCCAACGCCAGCGACAAAGCGGGCAAAGTCGAATTCTTTGCCAAGCGCACCGCGATGCGCGAATCAGAATTGAAGGCTCTCCCGTGGGACAAACTGGTGGGCATGGTTGCCGCCGGGCCGGGCGTGCTTTCGCCTATGGGGTGGACCCCGGTGGATGTGCTGACCAACACCGGCGAGTTCTACGTCCACCACGAGGACATTCGTCGCGCACGCAAAGGTTGGGAACCACGCAATATCCTTCCTGAATTGGAAGCCCAGCTGTGGAACGTGTGCAAGCCGTTGGCACACTCGCCCAGCGTTCGCAACGAGGGCCCGCTGATTGTGCGCGCTCCCGGGCACGGTGAGCTTCACGTGGGAAATACTGACGAGGGTGCGGCGGTGCTGGAGGGTAAGCCGTCGGAACTGGTGATGTATCTGTTCGGGCGTAAGGACCACGCGCAGGTTTCGTTGCGCTCATAAGTGGGTGGGCGCGGTTTTAGCCCGAGGTGTCCGGCCTGTCTGGCTTCCCCGCAGTTCCGTTTGTGTTGGGTGGCACGTCTGCGCGAGGGTCGTTCGGCAACAGGTGCTCTGATCCCTCCTGTTGCCGGCGCATCTCTTCTTCGCGCTTGACCATTTTCGCCCCAATGTAGGCGTCTGGTCGGTTCATGGTGCGGTGAATGAGGTACCAGCCACCAAAAAATGCCACCGCGAAGCAGGCGGCCACAATGATGACTGCAAGCATTTGAGGCTCGTCCACGGTCTCTCCTTGGGTGGGCTTCGGGGTGTGCGCCCGAGGTGGTTCGCTGATGGACATCATACGCCCCCTTTTTGCGGGGCGGGAGGGGCTACAGACTCCACTGTGTCAGTGGGTGGCATTAGGCTAGTAAATGTGTCTACCGCTCTTTACCGTCGCTACAGGCCCGATACGTTCAATGACGTTATTGGGCAAGACCATGTCACTGGTCCGCTGAAGGCTGCCCTCGACAATGGGCGGGTCAACCACGCGTACCTCTTCTCTGGTCCGCGCGGGTGCGGAAAAACCACCTCGGCCAGAATCCTTGCCAGGTGCCTCAACTGTGAACAGGGACCCACGTCAACCCCGTGCGGGCAGTGTGCGTCGTGTCGCGACCTGGCCACGGGAGGGCCGGGGTCGCTCGATGTGGTGGAGATTGACGCGGCCAGCCACAACGGTGTGGACGATGCGCGTGATCTGCGTGAACGAGCGGTGTATGCGCCGGCGCGTGACCGGTTCAAAGTGTTCATTTTGGACGAAGCCCACATGGTCACACCGCAGGGATTTAACGCGCTTCTGAAACTGGTGGAGGAACCGCCTCCGCACGTGAAGTTCGTTTTTGCGACCACTGAGCCGGAAAAAGTCATTGGAACCATCCGTTCGCGTACCCACCATTACCCGTTCCGGTTGGTGCCACCGGACATCCTCACGTCTTATCTGACGGAACTGTGCCAACGCGAAAACGTAGCGGTGGGCAAAGGTGTCCTGCCGTTGGTTGTGCGTGCAGGTGGGGGATCGGTCCGTGACACCCTGTCTGTTTTGGACCAGCTCATGGCCGGTGCGGGCCCTGACGGTTTGGATTACACGACGGCCGTGGCGCTGTTGGGATACACGCCGGAGTCCCTGCTGGGCGACATTGTCGACGCGTTCAGCGCAGGTGACGGGGCAGCCGTGTTCCGCGTTGTCGACCGCGTGATTGAGTCGGGGCAGGACCCTCGCCGTTTTGTCGAAGACTTGCTCGAACGATTTAGGGACCTCATCGTGGTGGGCACGGCACCTAACCAGGCTCGTGCGTTCCTACCGGAAGCCCCGGACGACCTTCTTGAACGGCTCATTTCACAGTCCCAACAGTACGGAGCGGCTGAACTTTCGCGGGCCGCCGACATGCTCAACGAAGGCTTAAGTGAAATGTCGGGCGCAACCTCCCCGCGCCTGCAACTGGAACTCATGTGCGCGCGGGTTCTACTGCCGTCGGTGGAGTCGGCCCGGCGCGCAGTTGTGTCCCGTGTGGAGCGTTTGGAACGCCGGGTGGGTATGTCGCCCACCGGCCGTGCAAGCAACGTGCCACCCGAGGTTCCAGCGCAGGCTGAGGGGAACGCGCCCGAGGTGGCCCAGACTCCCGCTGCTACCCAGTCACCTGCGGTTCCTCAGTCAGAGGGACAGGGAGGCGCTCAGTCTCAGGGGAGTGCTCAAAAACCACAGGCCGATCTCGACTCGATTGCAGACTTCGCATTCGCCGCTGAAGAGCTCGCAACGGCCGATCAGCAGACTGATACTCAACAGACGCCGGAGCCACAGAGGCAGGCTGAACCACCTCGGCGGGAAGAGCCACAGCGCCAGCCGCAACCACAGCAACACTCTGAACCGCAGCGCCAGCCGGAACCAACTGCGAACGCTGGCAATAACGAGATCGATGCGATCCGCAGGAGCTGGCCACACATTCTCGATGCACTCACCGGGAAGAGTCGGTTGGTGCGCGCGATCCTGTCTGGCAACGCGGTTCCGCAGGCGTTCCGAGACGGTGCGCTGGTGTTGGGATTCAATAACCAGTGGTCAGTGGCCAGCTTCGACCGGCCCGGAAACAGCGACAAACTTGCGCAAGCGATCAACGAGGTGCTGGGAATTCGGGCGAATGTGGTGATCGGCGATGTGGGCGTAGATACGGAGGTTCGCGCGCAGCAGCCTGAACCCGCTCACAGCCAACCCGGGCCTGGTCCACAGAACTCGTCGCAACCAAACCGGCCACGTCCAACGCAGGAAGAAGTCGATGCGGTGGTGGGGCCGCGCGCGGTCGACCAAGCTCCGGTAGACCGTGAAAAATACTGGAACCTCGACGCCGAAACGCCTCCTAACCGTAACCGAGAGTCCTCCGATTCACCGGAGGGCGACCATACGGACGATACAGGTCATGAAAGCTCCGGCGGTAGGAAAACTGGGGGAACAGGCGACATAGCTGACAGCCAACCGGCGAGCGCGGAACCGAAACACGAGCCAGCTTCCGACACCCACAGTTCGTACGGCGATTACACCGAATCTGACACCTCGGCGGGGCACGGAGCCGTTGATGTGCCACAGGTTGTGGTCCCGCCCCCAGTCGACGAACCCAACGAACTCGAAGACTACCTAGGCGCCTACGCCGACCCCAACCTGGGCTACGACGAGCCAGGGCCCGCACCCAAGTCCCAGCCCAAGCAGGAGTCCAACAACGAGCCATGGGCAGACCTGGGGAAGCGTGAACCGAAAAAACACGTCCCCGGATCCACCTCGGGAGAGGAGACCGTGGCGACAGCGGGTGTGGGAACAGAGTCAACCACCGCTTCGGAAGCGGAAGGCCCAGAGCACACTGACGCTCAACCGGCAGGCGCGCAGGCAACCGAGAACCCCGCGACCGAGGGGCCGGACGTCACCAACTACGACGACTACGACACCGAAAGCGACCCAGAGATCACAGAGGCCCGCGACATAGGGGTGCCCGTGTTCTTAAGAGTGATCGGTGGCGAGATTTTGGAGGAAGTTGACGAATGAGTGCCATCTACGACGGTGCCCTCGCCGACCTCGTCGACGAACTGGGAAAACTGCCAGGAATCGGACCCAAATCTGCGCAACGCCTGGCATTTCACATCCTGCAGTCTCCCGCTCAGCAAGTCGAAAAACTAGCCAGCGCGCTCACTGAGGTGAAACGGCGCGTCAACTTCTGTGAAATCTGCGGAAACGTCGCCGAGGGTGAAAAGTGCGCGATCTGCCAAGACTCACGCCGTGACCAGAGCGTAATCTGTGTGGTCGAAGAAGCCAAAGATGTCGTCGCGATTGAGCGCACTCGCGAATACCGAGGGCTCTACCACGTGCTGGGCGGGGCAATCGACCCCATGGCTGGGATCGGCCCAGACCAGTTGCGTATCAAACAGCTCCTCACCCGGCTCCAAACCGGCGACGTGCGCGAATGCGTGATCGCAACCGACCCCAACCTCGAAGGCGAAGCGACCGCAACTTACGTGATCCGCCTGCTTTCTACCGTGGGTGTCAACGTCTCCAAACTGGCCAGCGGACTACCCGTAGGCGGTGATCTCGAATATGCCGACGAAGTGACTTTGGGCCGCGCCTTCCAAGGACGTACGCAAGTACACACCAGCGAATAACCCGGCGACCACCTCGGGCAACGCAAAATTCACAAGTGTGACACGAGTACGCCCGGCACAAACGCGTTCCTCTACAATGGAGCCATTGCGCAAGCGTCGTCCTATTACACAGAAAGAACAAGTGTGAGCTTAGTTGTTCAGAAGTTCGGTGGATCATCGGTTGCCGACGCCGAATCAGTCAAGCGAGTAGCTCGCAGGATCGTCGAATACCGCAAAGCTGGTCACGACGTTGTCGTAGTCGTATCAGCTATGGGAGATTTCACCGACGACCTCATCGACCTGGCAAACCAGATTTCGCCACTTCCACCGGCCCGCGAACTCGACATGCTGCTCACTGCGGGCGAACGCATCTCCATGGCAGTACTCGCAATGGCGATTGCCAATCTAGGTTTCGAGGCGCAGTCCTTCACCGGCTCCCAAGCTGGAATGATCACCGACGAATCTTTTGGTCGTGCACGGATCGTTAACGTTACACCAATGCGTGTTAAAGAGGCGCTCGATAACGGCAACATCGCAATCGTTGCCGGGTTCCAGGGGGTCTCGCACACCACCAAGAACATCACCACCCTAGGCCGAGGTGGTTCAGATACTACCGCTGTTGCGCTCGCCGCATCGCTGGGCGCGGATGTGTGCGAAATCTACACCGACGTAGACGGAGTGTTCACAGCTGACCCGCGGATCGTGTCATCTGCCCGTCGAGTCAACCACCTGAGCTACGAAGAAATGCTCGAAATGGCCGCCTCGGGTGCGAAGATCTTGCACCTGCGAGCCGTCGAGTACGCCCGCCAATACGATGTGCCACTACACGTGCGTTCATCCTTTAGCCACAACCGCGGAACCTGGGTTAGCGACTCGCCCATTCCCCCTAAATTCGCTCCTGAAGAAGAGGAAACAAGCATGGAACAGGCTGTAATCTCTGGTGTTGCCCACGACCGACAAGAAGCGAAACTCACCGTTGTGGGCGTTCCCGACATCCCCGGTAAAGCCGCAGAGATCTTCCGGGTGATCGCGGAAAACGAAATCAACATCGACATGATCGTGCAGAACATTTCCACGCGCGATCCTGGGCACACGGACATTTCGTTCACATTGCCCATGTCTGACGGCGCGACTGCCACGCGAGTGCTCAACGACGTGCAAGAAAGCATCGGGTTTGATCACCTGCGCTATGACGACCAGATCGGAAAGCTGTCTGTGGTTGGAGCAGGTATGCGTTCCCACCCGGGTGTCACCGCCACACTCTTTAACGCACTTTCGGAAGCGCACATCAACATCGACATGATTTCCACATCAGAGATTCGGATCAGTGTTGTGACGCGCGCAGACCTGCTCGACGACGCAGTGAAGGCTGCGCACACGGCATATGGCCTGGACAGTGACTCAAACGAAGCGATTGTCTACGGAGGTACCGGACGATGAGCCTGAAAGTTGGCGTGGTCGGAGCAACCGGCCAAGTTGGTCGTGTCATGCGCGAACTCTTGGCCAACGACCCTGGCTTTGACATTGATGACATCCGTTTCTTCGCCTCTGCCCGCTCAGCTGGCACGGAACTGGAATTCAAAGGTCGCACGGTTGTCGTTGAAGACACAGCGACCGCTGACCCGTCAGGTTTGGACGTGGCCCTGTTCTCGGCTGGGGGCGCCACGTCTAAAGCCCACGCGCCACGCTTTGCAGAAGCCGGCGTCATCGTGGTGGATAACTCGTCCGCATGGCGCTCTGACGACCAGGTGCCACTGGTGGTCTCTGAGGTCAACCCAGAAGCGTTAGACCGGATCCCCAAGGGGATCGTTGCCAACCCGAACTGCACCACGATGGCGGCCATGCCTGTGCTCAAACCTCTGCACGAAGCCGCCGGATTGACTCGCCTGGTCATCAGCACGTACCAGGCCGTGTCAGGTTCCGGAGTTGCCGGTGTCGACGGGTTGGTGAGTGAAACTGAGGCCGCCGTTCCCAATGCACGCGGTCTTGCCCTGGACGGTAAGGCGGCCGGCTGCGCCGCGACCGTGTACACCGAACCGATTGCGTTTAACGTGCTGGCGCTCGCCGGTGACATGGTGGACGACGGTGACGGCGAAACCGTCGAAGAGAAGAAGCTGCGTAACGAATCACGCAAGATCCTGAACATCCCGGAACTTTTGGTGTCCGGTACGTGCGTGCGCGTTCCCGTTGTCACTGGCCACTCACTGTCCATCAACGCGGAGTTTGAACGCGACATCACACCTGACGAGGCAGCCCAGATCTTGGCGCAGGCGCCAGGCGTGGAACTTGAAGACGTGCCAACGCCACTCAAGGCGGCCGGCGGTAACACCAGCTTGGTGGGTCGAATCCGACGCGACCAGTCAATCCCCGGGAACAAGGGCTTGGCCCTGTTCGTGTCGAACGACAACTTGCGCAAGGGCGCTGCCCTGAACACAGTGCAGATCGCTGCCCTGCTCGACCAGCGCAAATAGAGCTTCACGCATAGAGGCATGCTTATATAACTATTTGTCAATAATTGGGGTGTGCGGCTACTTTCTGGTTGTTTCATTTAGCTAGAAAGGTCTTCTATGAAGTCGCTTCGCGCTACGTCAGTTGCGATCATTGCAGCAGGTGCCCTCGTTTTGTCCGCGTGCGGATCCCAGTCTGGTGATTCCGGCGATGACAAGCTCAACGTGGTGACATCGACCAACGTCTACGCCGACATTGCTCAGACGGTTGGCGGTGACGCTGTAGATGTCACGCCGATTATTGACGACCCGTCGAAAGACCCGCACTCCTATGAGGCGACTACTGAAGACCAACTTAAGCTGTCCAAAGCAGACGTAGTTGTGCAAAACGGCGGTGGTTACGACGCTTTCATGACCACGCTGTTGGAGGCTTCTGACTCCAAGCCCGAGGTGGTTGACGCAGTTTCGATCTCCGGCCTCCCGGGTTCGGAGGGACTGAGTAACGAACCTCACGACCACGGCCATGACCACGAGCACGGCGAAGAGGGCCACGAGGGTCACGACCACGAGCACGGCGAAGAGGGCCACGAGGGTCGCGACCACGAGCACGGCGAAGAGGGCCACGAGGGTCACGACCACGAGCACGGCGAAGAGGGCCACGAGGGTCGCGACCACGAGCACGGCGAAGAAGGTCACGAAGGTCACGACCACGAGCACGGCGAAGAGGGTCACGACCACGGCGCGTTCAACGAGCACGTGTGGTACTCCGTGCCCACCATGATCAAGCTGGTTGACGAAGTCGCTGCAACCATGAGCGAGAAGTCACCTGAGCACAAAGACGAGTTCGAGAAGAACGCCGACGACCTGCGTGGCAATCTTGAAGATCTGAATACAAAGATTACTGACGCCAAGTCGCAGAATGAAGGCAAGAAAGCTGCAGCAACTGAACCAGTGCCTCTGTGGCTGTTTGAAGACATGGGGCTCGAACCAGCGACCCCACCAGAGTTCTTGTCTGCAATTGAAGAAGGTAACGACGCACCTCCTCTGGTGTTCAAGAAGGCTCAAGATCAGCTGAAGAACAAAGAGGTTGTCATCCTGGGCTACAACACGCAGGCAACTAACGAACAGGCCGAATCTCTGAAGAAGGCAGCTGAAGAAGCTGGTATTCCTGTCGTGGACATGGCTGAAACCATGCCCAAGGGCTCAAACTACGCCGATTGGATGTCCGGCTACGTCGACGAAGTAAACAGTGCCCTCAAATAAGCACGAGAGTCCGTCGCGAACCTCTGTTTTGGAGATTCGCGACGGACTCCTCAAATTTGGTGAGCGCGTCCTGTGGCATGGCCTCGACCTTGCGGTAGAACCGGGAGAGTTCATCGCCGTTCTAGGACCAAACGGCAGCGGTAAGACGTCCCTGCTCAAAGTGCTACTGGGACAGTACAAACTGTCTGGCGGCTCGATCCGCGTGGGCGACCACGGAGTGCGCAAAGGCGACCCGGATATTGGCTACGTGCCACAACAGCGGTCCGTTGACCCGGCTACGCCGTTGCGCGCTCGTGACATTGTGGCCCTGGGTGTAGACGGGCATCGTTGGGGGCTGCGCCTGCCATCTTCGAAGTTCCGGAAGCGTATCGACCACCTTCTTGATCTCGTGGGAGCCGGTGACTACGCAGACGCACCCGTGGGCACCCTATCCGGCGGTGAGATGCAGCGCCTGCGTTTGGCGCACGCGTTGGCCAGTAGCCCGCGCTTGCTCTTGTGCGACGAACCTCTTCTGAGCCTGGACATCCCACACCAGCACTTGGTGGCGTCGTTGTTGGACAAAGAACGCAAAACAAACGACACCGCGATCCTGTTTGTCACCCACGAAATCAACCCGATTCTTCCCTACGTGGACCGCATTATTTACATTGTGGGCGGTCACTTCTTGGTGGGCACGCCCAACGAAGTGATGAATTCTGAGGCTCTTTCGCACTTGTTCGACAGCAAGGTAGAAGTGCTCAACATCGGTGGCCGCGTGGTTGTTGTTGGTGGCGAGGATCAACATCACCATCCCGAACCAGAAAGCGTCGAGTAGTGGAACAGCTGACTCAACTTTTTACGTTCGAACACTACGGTGAGCTCGTGGTTCTCCTGCGCAACTCCATTCTGGCGTCGGCGGTGCTGGGAATGGTGGGTGGCTTGGTGGGCTACTTCGTCATCATCCGTGATATCCCGTTTGCTGTTCACGGTGTTGCCGAACTGTCTTTCGCAGGTGCTGCTTTTGCGCTCTTAGTGGGATTTGACGTGGTGTTCGGGTCCATTTGTGGATCGCTCATCGCGGCTTTCCTCATTGGTGCAGGTGGCGTTCGCGCGTCCGATAAGAACTCGATCATCGGCGTTCTGATGCCGTTTGGCCTGGGCTTGGGAATTCTTTTCTTGGCGCTGTACCAGGGTCGCGCGGCTAACAAATTTGGCCTGCTCACCGGTCAGATCGTGGCGGTCAACCCGGGCCAACTCAAAGTCCTCATGGTGTGTGCCGCTGTTGTGGTTGTCGTGTTGGCAGTGATCTGGCGCCCGTTGGCGTTCGCGTCTATTGACGCCGAGGTCGCCCGCGCCCGAGGTGTCCCAATCGGCTTCCTGACGATCACCTTCATGCTGGTGTTGGGTCTTGCTGTCGCGTTGAGCGTTCAGGTTGTTGGTGTGTTGTTGGTGATGGCACTGCTGGTGACCCCAGCGGCTGCGGCCACGCAGATTTCTTCGAACCCGTACCTGGTGCCGGTGTTGTCGGTGGTGTTTGCCACGGTGTCCTCGGTGGGTGGTGTGCTGATTGCTCTGGGTTCGCCCGTCGTGCCTATCAGCCCGTTTGTCACTACCATCAGCTTCCTCATTTATGCGGTATGCAGATTGATCGGTCGTAGTCGCGAAAAGCGATACGCGCGCCAACGCAATCGTCGTTTGGCTGAGCTCGATGCAGAACACCGGGTGTAAGCGTTGGGTGTGCTGTCAGAGCCAGAAGTCGTTGGCACAGATTCCGAGAGTCATCCTGTCGCAATGCCCGGTTATGTGGACTTCGAGGGGTCCTTCTGCCGCGTAGGTAATACCCCAGTTTCTTTGCGCAGCGCCCGCCGGAGGAGGAAGTGTCGATGTTTTCCTACAGCGACCGAAACTCCACTCCCCGCTCCTGGTGGCCGGCGAGTTGATCAATCAGATGCCTAATTGACCGGCCCAATCTATCCAGGCGCCAGACCACCAACGTGTCACCGGGGCGAAGTTGATCGAGCAACTTGTCGAGTTCAGGACGCGACTCCAACGATTCGGAAGCGGTGTCGGTGAAAATCCGGTAGCAGCCGGCCGCGGTGAGAGCGTCGTGTTGGAGTCGGGCGTCCTGGTCGCCGGTGGAGACCCGGGCGTAGCCGAAATCATGTCCCATACTCAAAAACGTAACGCACCCACCTTTACGCATGGGGCCATTTCGGAAACCGGGTTTTTGCGTCAAGAACGAACGATTTCGACACGGGCAGTACCGAAGGGTGCCGCCTGTGTCACACATCACCGTCGGGCCGACGTTCGATTCTCGTTGCAACAGTTCAGCAGCCGCTGTATAGTTCAGTACATGCTGACTATTGCTTCGCGCTTGGACGTGATGAACCGATTGGGTCGAGCGATGGCCGATCCCACCCGATCCCGTATTCTCCTGACCCTGCTGAGCGGCCCGGCCTACCCGGCCGCTCTCGCCCGGGAGTTGGAACTGACGCGGTCAAATGTGTCGAACCACCTCACTTGCCTACGGGACTGCGGAATTGTGGTCGCCGAACCGCAGGGGCGGAAGACCCGCTACGCGATCGTCGACGCCCATCTTGTCCAGGCGTTGAACTCACTGCTGGATACCACTCTGGCTGCCGACGAGAATGCCCCGTGTATTGACTCGGCATGTGACGTGCCCGGGTGCGCCACCGGAGAGGGGAACAGGTAAGTGGTAGCTGGTCTCCTGGGGGCGGTTGGTCTGTTTATCGCTACCAATATCGACGACATCATCGTGCTCTCGCTGTTCTTCGCCCGTGGGGCCGGCCAAGCAGGGACCACACTTCGGATCCTGGCCGGGCAGTACCTTGGTTTCGCGGGCATCCTCGCAGCCACGATCCTGGTCACCCTAGGGGCGGATGCTTTCTTGCCCACCGAGGCGATCCCCTACTTCGGGCTAATCCCCCTGACCCTGGGACTGTGGGCGACCTGGCAAGCCTGGCAGGGAGACGATGACGACGATGACGCGAAAGTCAGCGGAAAGAACGTAAGCGTCTTGACCGTCGCCGGGGTGACCTTTGCCAACGGTGGCGATAATATCGGCGTCTATGTCCCGGTTTTTCTCAACGTGGATACCGCCACTGTTATCATCTACTGCGTCGTCTTTCTGATCCTGGTGGCGGGCCTGGTCCTGTTGGCGAAGTTCGTGGCCACCCGCCCACCCATCGCGGAGGTTCTCGAACGCTGGGAGCATGTGCTGTTCCCGATCGTTTTGATCGGCCTGGGTATCTTCATCCTCGTCAGCGGCGGCGCCTTCGGCCTTTAATAAGCTCATCCCCGTGCTCCCAGGGCCTCTCTAGGTTTCCTCACCGGCATCAACTGAACCGCCTATGAAGTTGTGAAAGGCCGCTGCCGCAGGGACTCGACCACGCTAGGGCGACAGAAATTCTAAAACTGCCCTATTGGGGTGTAACTCGCACCAACATTCGCCCGTCATTTCGGGGTAGCGTAAAAGGGTGGACACAAAGAACATTCTTCGCTTGGCCGTGGGTGTAGGTGGAACGTGCGCCGTCGCAGCAGGTGTGTGGGGCGCGTGTATCGAGCCGCACCTGTTTACAGTGCGCCACTTGACATGCCGGGTTCTGCCTCAAGGAAGCGCGCCTTTGAGGGTTTTGCACATCAGCGATCTCCACGTTGCGCCGTGGCAAAAGCACAAGATCAACTGGGTTCGCGCGCTGGCAAAACTCCAACCAGACCTGGTGATTAACACGGGCGACAACTTTGGGTTCAATTCGCTCGACACCGTGATCCACACGCTTGCCCCGCTCACAGCGTTCCCCGGAATCTTCGTGTTTGGGTCAAACGACTTCCACGGCCCTGCTGTGAAAAACCCGGCCAGATACCTCATGGGTCCTAGCGAGGTAAAAGAGGCTGAGCCTGACCTTCCGGCTGACGACCTTCGCCGGGCGCTCACATTGCGCGAGTGGAACTTCGTGGACAACTGCAACGCAACTCTCGAGGTCAAAGGGGTGAAAATCAGCGTCTCTGGTCTGGGCGATGCGCACATGAACAACGCGCACATCAGTCAAGAACACCCACACTTCGAAACCGGTGCCGATCTCAACGTGGGCGTGACCCACTCACCTTATTCCACCTCGGTCGACGCACTGATCGACGCGGGAGCTCAGATGGTCTTTGCCGGTCACACCCACGGCGGCCAGATCCGCATCCCCGGATACGGGGCGCCCGTCACCAACTCTGACCGACCTCGGGACGAAGCGCGCGGCCTGTTTACACGCTCAGGAGTCCCTGTTCACATCAGTGCAGGACTGGGCTTTTCGATCTTCGCGCCGGTGCGATTTGCATGCCCACCCGAGGTGACTCTCATGGAGCTTGTGGCACGCGAATCCTGAGCGGATACTCAGTTTCAGCTGAGCCCAAGTATTTGCGGTCGTCGGTACAATGATCGCATGGTGTCTTCTGCGTCCAACATAAAAACCAACGGAATGTCTCTGATCCTGCAGTTCATTGCGGTCAGTGCAATCGCGGGAATTGTGGGTGCCGGTTTGGCGATTCCTTCGGTGGGTGTCGCCTCGGTCGGTGCTAAGAACGTTGCCGAAATCTTCGAGTCGCTCCCGGCTGAGCTGGAAGAGCGGCCGTTGGCTGAGCAGTCCAAGATGCTCGCCGCCGACGGTTCGGAGATCGCTAGCTTCTACTGGCAGAACCGTAAAGAAGTTCACGTCGACGACATTTCGCAACACATGCAGGACGCGACTGTCGCGGTTGAAGACGAACGCTTCTTTGACCACGGTGGTGTGGACCTGCAGGGTATTTTCCGCGCGTTGGTACACAACACGTTTTCTGATTCCAAACAGGGTGGTTCCACGCTGACGCAGCAGTACGTGAAGAACGTGCTGTCAGAAAACGCGCACTCGCAGGACGACTCCGACGGTGTGGAAGCAGCGACAGAAGCCGACGGCGCTGCCGGTTATGCGCGTAAGTTGCGCGAGATTAAACTCGCAACCGCACTTGAAAAGAAGTACCCCAAGATTGAGATTCTCAACCGCTACCTGAACATCAACAATTACTCCGGTTCGCCACGTGTGTACGGTGTTGAGGCAGCTGCCCACCACTACTGGGGCATCAAGGCAAAAGACCTGAATATCGAGCAGTCGGCCCTGCTGGCTGGTGTGGTGAAGAACCCTGCGGCATACAACCCAGAACGTTTCCCCGACCGCGCGCTACAGCGCCGAAACATCGTGTTGGGGCAGATGCTCAAGTACGAGTACATTTCGCAGGAAGAACACGACAAAGCGGTCAAGACTGACCTTGGCCTGAAGATTCACAACACGCCTAACGGTTGTGCTGCGGCTAAGGACGCTGCGTACTTCTGCGACTACGTTCAGCGCGTCATCGAAAACGACCCGGTTTTCGGTAAGACTAAAGAAGAGCGCGCTAACGTCCTGGCCCGAGGTGGTTTGACGGTCAAGACGACCCTCAACCGGGACATGCAGAAGGCTGCCGATAGCACCGTGAAGAAACGTATTCCGGTTGGTGACCCATCGGGTGCGGGGCACTCGATCGTGTCCGTTGAACCAGGGACCGGAAAGGTCCTGGCAATGGCCCAGAACCGTAACTACTCGGTGACTGAAGGCAAGAAGAACTTCGACACCCAGCTGAACTACAACGTGGACCGTAAGCACAACGGTGCGAGTGGGTTCCAAGTGGGTTCGACGTGGAAGCCGTTTGTGCTGGCTGAATGGTTGCGCGAAGGTAAGAAACTTAACACCACGGTCAACGCGACCAAACGAACCTTTTCAGCGGGTTCGTGGAAGTACGACGGTTGTCCTGCTGTTGGTGGTAGCTGGAACCCAAACAACGCCGGTGACGGTCTCGGATCCAGCGGCATGAGTGCATTGCAAGCCACCAAGAAATCGGTGAACACTGGTTATGCGGCTATGGGTAACCAGCTCAATATGTGCGGGATCATGAAGACCGCGCAGTCGTTGGGCTTGAAGTACGGTAACGACGAACCGCTCGACCAGCCGCAGGAAAACTGGAAAAAGGAACGGAACCTCTACATTTCCACGATGCCATCTTCGATCCTGGGAACCACGCCGGTTGCTCCGATCGACATGGCTGCGGCATACGCGGTGTTTGCCTCAGGTGGTACGTACTGCAAACCATCACCCATCGACAGCATCAAAGATGCTGACGGTAAAGACGTTAAGACTCCAGACCCCGACTGTCACGAAGCAATCGAACCTGATGTCGCTAAAGGTGTGGCTTACGCGCTTACACAGACCTTCCACGGAGGTACTACGACACGGTTGAAGATTGGGGCGCCTGCAGGTGCCAAGACCGGTACTACTAACTTCGAGGTTGGTCACACGTGGTTGTTGGGATTCACATCCAAACTGTCGACAGCAGTGTGGGTAGGTGACCCTGACGGTGTGCGTGACTGGCGTAAGAACTCTAAGGGTAAGGTTCGCGGGCGCATTTACGGTGGAACCATCGCTGGACCTTCGTGGCAGGCGTATATGAACAAAGCCATTAAGCACACGAAAGGTAATGAAGGGTTCCGTGCACCCAGCTCCATGATGGGCTCCGGCGGTGGAGGCGGAGGTGGCAACGGCGGCGGAGGTAACAGTCGCCCCGCCCCTAAGCCAAAGAAGAAGCCGTCCAACAAGGGCGGTGGCGGCAGCAAAGGCGGCGGCGGTAACGGCGGCGGTGGAAACAAAGGCGGCAACGGTGGCGGAGGTGGCGATGGCGGTGGCGCAAACACCATCGTTGGCTAACCTCGCCGGCTACACACCGGGGCCCTAGGCCCTGACAACCGAGCGTCCTGCGGGGCGCACAAAGAAAGGTGACGACATGCAAAAATGGGAATACGCGACTGCCCCTCTTCTTATCCACAACACCAAGCAGATCTTGGACATGTGGGGCGAAGACGGTTACGAACTGGTTCAGGTTGTCCCAGGCCCTGATGGTCAGGGACTGGTTGCATACTTCAAGCGTCCTAAACAGGAGGGCTGAACGTGACGGTCGCGGAAAAGCTCGCGGAGCTGGGCATCGAACTGCCCCAGGTGCCAGCGCCTGCCGGTGCGTACGTCCCGGCCCTGGTCGACGGTGACCATGTGTACACCTCGGGACAGTTGCCGTTTGTAAGCGGTGAACTGGTCAACCCTGGTGTTCTGGGCGACTCAGTTACGGTAGAGGAAGGCTATGATGCCGCCAAGCTGTGCGCTATTAACGCGCTTGCAGCGATCAAGTCGGCCGTGGGTGATCTGGAACGTGTCAAGCAGGTGGTGAAGGTTGTGGGGTTTGTTGCATCAGCTCCCGGCTTCGACCAGCAGCCGCGTGTGATCAACGGTGCATCCGAACTGTTGGGCGAAGTGTTCGGTGAACGTGGTCAGCACGCACGCTCGGCCGTGGGTGTGTCAGCGTTACCATTGGGCACCTCGGTCGAAGTTGAAGTCACGGTACGAATCTAGGGTCAGCGCCGAGCTACCCACGTAAGGACATCCCCTGCCACACCGTTCACACACGATCCCCGCGTCACAGGGGCTCGCGAAGATCTTGAACATGTTCGAAGGTGGACAGCGAACGCTGACACCTCCTCAACCGCTACCCGCTGCAGCGATTGTTTTGATTCGCGACTCTGCGCATGGCGTCCAGATGTTTATGACTCGCAACGTCGACGAACCGGGGCAGGATGACCGTAACCGGTGGGACTTTCCTAGTGGGCACGTGCGCCCGTCTGACTCTCGGTGGTTGCCCATGGCTGGGGCCAGCCCGGAACGGTGCGCGCGTATGTTGCGCAAAACCAACGTGACCCGTTCGCTGGCGTACTTCGTGGCGGCCGGGCGGGTTGCGCTGGAGCTCGCGGGAGTGCTTGTTGCGCAGAGTGCGGATGGAACGATCGCAACGGACACTGACGTGGCGTATGTGCGTGACGCGCGGGCAAAGTTGTTCCAGAAGAAGGTGGCGTTTCGCGACGTGCTGGAGACGCGCAACCTGGAGTTCCGCCCGGACATGTTGCGACCGTGGCTACGGTGGGTCAACACCGAATGGCAACTCAAACGCTTTGACACGGTGTATTTCACCACCGTGATGCCACCTGATCAGAGCGTGAACTTCGAGTCGATCACAGGCGCGTGGGGCGGTTGGGTGAGCCCGGCCGAAGTTCTGTCGATGTGTGGTGAACATTCCAGCGACTTCATCAGTGGTCCCGTGCGACTCATCTGCGAATCGTTACTGGGCGTGCCCAGCGTGGCTGCGGCGATGTGCAAGATCCGCAATGTCACCCCCATTACCCCCGAGGTGTTTAAGAGAGACGGGACATGGTGGGTGTCCCTGGATCCGCTCGCGGACCCATCCGAGCGGGGACGGACGCGGCAGACCGAGGTGGTTGACACCTCGGGCGACGAAGAAGGCGAGGACCCCCAGTCCTTGACTTCAGAGCTGGAAGAAGTCGAAAGCCCGGCAAGCCCCACCGAGGTGTGAGTGGGCCGGGCCCGCGGTCGGGGCTAGCCTTCCAGCAGGTACTCCAGTTGCGCCGACACTGACGACAAGACGGCGGGGCGCAGTTTCTGAGGTACGTCCGCGTAGACGAGGTCGGCGACCCGGCCGGCGTATTCTTGCGAGATAGCGTCGGTTTCATCGAGCTCAATGGTGCCTACGCGCTCAACGGCCGCGATGACCTGGTCGAGGCGTTCTTTGCGGTGCGAAATGTAGTAGTCGACAACCGCGCGGGGGTTTTCGACGGTGGGGCCGTGGGCAGGCTCGATGGTCTCAACGGTGTGATCGACCAGGTCAGAGATCCGTTGCATGGAGTCCAGATACTGTCCTACGGAGCCTTCCGGGTACATGATGACGGTGGTGCCTTCACCCAGGATGGTGTCCCCAGAGAACAGGGTGTTGCCGTGGAGCACGCTGATGGAGTCCGCGGTGTGGCCCGGCGTGGGAATGAGGGTGAGGCGGTCGCTTTCGTGCGAACCGAACTCGACCACGTGCCCTTCAGGCGGTAACGACGTCAGGGCCGGTGCTCCCTTTGCGAAGGCTTCATCGACTGCGTAAATGGGCACACCCGGGGCCCATTCGTGGGCGGTGCCCAGCATTTCGGAGTGGTCGGCGTGGTGGTGGGTGAGCACGATAGCCGTGAGCGTGGCGCAGTCGACGGCGTTCTCGAGTGCTCGCTTATGTGAGCTGAGCTCAGGACCCGGGTCGATCAGGGCAACAGAACAGAGGTCGCTCGACGGGACGATGTATGAGTTAGTGCCGTCGAGCGTCATAGGGGACGGGTTTTGGGCTGTCACGCGGATGTGTGGCTTCATTGCCTCTCTCTCCTCACGTGGACGATCAGTGCTTTCATGGTACGTACACGTTCCACGATTACTGAACTGGTGTCCACAGTGTGACTATCGCAAGGCGGGGTGCCGGGTGTGTGGCGGGGCCGAGGTGGCAAGAGCACCCGCTCGCGAGGCAAGCGGGTGCTCCATTAGTTGTGGGTGCCCGGACGCTTTTTGGGTAGCGCGTTAGTGGGCGCGGTGGGTCAGGCGCTCCAGGTCAAGGATGACGACCGAGCGTCCTTCGAGGCGGATCCAGCGACGTTCCGCGAAGTCAGCCAGTGCCTTGTTCACGGTTTCACGGGAAGCGCCAACGAGCTGTGCGAGTTCTTCCTGGGTGAGGTCGTGCGGCACCAAGATGCCGTCTGGTGCAGGCTTTCCGAAGCGGTTCTTCATGTCGAGGATGGCCTTAGCGACACGGCCAGGAACGTCGGAGAACACCAGGTCGCCAACGGTTTCGTTGGTGCGACGCAGACGCTGTGCCAACGCCTTCAGCAGATTCATTGCGGCCTGTGGGCGTTCTTCGAGCCAGCTGAGCAGGTCTTCGTGCTTGAGGCTCAAAACCTCTGACTGTGACACGGCGGTTACCGTGGATGAACGCGGGCCCGGATCGAACAGTGCGAGCTCACCGATGATTTCGCCGGGGCCCACAACCGACAGCAGGTTTTCGCGTCCGTCTGCGGATTCGCGACCCACCTTGAGCTTTCCAGTGGACACGATGTAGAGCTCGTCTCCGCTGTCGCCTTCGTGGAAAAGGGGAGTGCCGCGACGGATGCTGCGCGGTTTCATAAACTTCATGAGGGCGCTGGTCGATTCTTCATCTAGTCCGGCGAACAGGGTCGCACTGCGGACGACTTCGATGTCCACTATCTACCTCCGTGTGAAAATGTCCTTGATACAAACCTACCCCCTTTGAGGCGCTTGTCACATGTCAACAGGCGATTTGTAGTTTTCTTTTAAACGACGTTCGCTTGAGGCGTACAACTCAGGCTCACGTCCTTGCCTCTGATCCCTTGTCTGTTTCTTTCTCTGCTTCCGGTGTCGTATTGCATAAGCTGGAGGAATGAAGTCACTCATCCCAGCCCGCAAGCGACGCCAGTTCGCCCAGGAAACACGTTTGGCAAAGGTACGCCGAGCGCGCAAGATCGACAGGATCCTGGCGAGGGTGTTCCCGAATGCACGCGCGGAGCTCGACTTCACTAACCCATTTGAGCTGCTCATTGCCACGGTGCTGTCGGCGCAGACCACGGACGTGAGGGTTAACCAAGTGACGCCGGAACTGTTCGCACGTTATCCCGGTGCGCATGAGCTGGCCGTGGCTACGCGCGAAGACGTTGAGGCGATCATCCGGCCCACGGGCTTCTTCCGATCCAAAGCAGCCAACGTCATCGCGCTGGCCATTCAGTTGGTTGAGCGCCACGGCGGCGAGGTGCCACGCACGCAAAAGGAACTGGTCAAGCTTCCAGGTGTGGGCGTGAAGACAGCGAACGTGGTGTTGGGCAATGCGTTCGACACCCCGGGGCTCACCGTGGACACACACGTGGGGCGCCTGGCCCGGCGCATGGGGTTCACAACTAACACAGATCCGCTCAAAGTCGAGGCGGACCTACAAGATCTCTATGACCCGCGGGACCTCACCCTGGTGTCGCATCGGCTGATCTTCATGGGACGCCGAATCTGCCACGCGCGCAGGCCCGCGTGTGGCGCGTGCCCAATCGCGAACCTGTGCCCCAGCTACGGTGAGGGTGAGCTCGACGAGCAAACGGCCGCATCACTGTTCGCATACGGCCTGACGTATCCGGAAGGCGGGTGGGACTTTGACTGACGACGCGCACTTGCGCTCGCTGCTGAGCGCGCTGCCCACCACCATTACCGAACCGCACTGGCTGGGCGCTCGCCTGGCCCGAGGCGGGTTCGAGTTGCGCGACGCGGCGGTCCTCATGCTGTTCGCCCGTGGACAGAAACCCAGAACGCTGGCAGGTAAGCGGGAGGTAGCCAGGTTGGACGACCTCGGCGTGGGGGATGTGGACGTGCTGCTTTTGCAACGCGCGGCGACCTTGCGTCAGCACGCGGGGCAGCCGGCGTTTCCCGGTGGGAAGAAGGATCCCGAGGACGTGTCGCCTGTTGCTGCCGCGTTGCGAGAGGCACGTGAAGAGGTGGGGGTGGAGCCCGGGTCGGTGGATGTGCTGACGCAGATCGACCCGATTGCGGTGCCCGTGAGCCGGCACAGCGTCACGCCCGTGGTGGGTGTGTGGACGCAGCCGGGGCCGGTCAGGGTGGTTGATACTGCGGAGTCGACGCGGGTGTATAGGGTGTCGGTTGCGGATCTGGTGGCGCCTGCTAACCGTGGAGTGTTTTATCCGGCGAATCGGGCGTATACGTCGCCGGTGTTTGATGTGGGCGTGTTGCAAATCTGGGGTTTTACGGCCGGGTTGTTGGATTTTGCGCTCACCGAGCTGGGGTGGGCCACCGAATGGGACCGCACGTACATGCACATTGACGTGTAAAACGGCGCAAAGCGAGCGTCACGGCGCGATATAACGCGCCGTGACGCTCGCTTTGCGCCGTTTGGTATCAGTAACGAGGGCCGGTGGGGTTCTTCAGGGCGCGCAGAATAGCGTCCTTGACAGAGTTTCCGCGGTCGATCGCAGCGGTAGGCGTGGGGTTGCCCTTCTTGAAGAGCGGAATTGCCACACCCACCAGGATTCCTGCAATGACAACAAGGATCCCGAACACGATCAGGAAGCTCGCCCACCAAGGCAGGTGCGCGACCTCGTGGAAAACAGCGGAGAGGGCGAAAATTGCCATGAAGCTCGACAGGAACAGAAGGAACAGGGCCGCAACGGCGAGCCCGCCACCGATTCCCAGGTTCTTGGCACCGGCCTGCGCTTCGGTCTTCGCTAGAGCGATTTCCTCTTGCGCCAGGGCTTGACTGTCATCCTTAATGTCTTGGATGAGCTGAGACAGGGACCGTTCGGTCATGGAGTGTCCTCCTGCAGAAGGCTTCTTACGAATTTCTTTTTCAAGGATATGCGCTATTTACTCCCGAGGTGAAACCGCGCCTGATTTTGTGCTGAAACCAAGGTGAATGCTTGGTTTACTTTTTGTCGCGGTTGACCGACGCTGCGATCGCGTCCATGACCGAGGCGTCGGCCAGGGTGGAGGCGTCGCCGGCTTCGCGGTTTTCGGCGAGGTTCTTCAGGAGTCGGCGCACGATCTTCCCTGAGCGTGTCTTGGGGAGTTCGTCCACGATGTACACGCGCTTGGGTTTGGCGATGGGGCCGATTTCTTGGCCCACGTGGGCGCGGAGTTCCTGCTCGATCGATTCGGAGTCTTGTGCGTCGCCGCGCAGAATGACGAACCCGATAACTGCCTGGCCGGTGGTTTCGTCCGTGGCACCCACGACTGCGGCTTCGGCAACCGATGGGTGGCTGACCAGTGCGGATTCGATTTCCGTGGTGGACAGGCGGTGCCCGGATACGTTCATCACGTCGTCGACGCGACCCAGGAACCAGATGTCGCCATCTTCGTCGTAGCGGGCTCCGTCGCCGGCGAAGTACATGCCGTCGAAACGTGACCAATAGGTTTCCTTGAAGCGTTCAGGGTCGCCGTAGACGGTGCGCGCCATGGAAGGCCACGGTTCTTTGATGACCAGCAGACCCACCTGGTTGGGGCCGATCTTCTGGCCGTTGTCATCCACGACTTCCACGGTGATCCCGGGAAGTGGGGTTTGCGCTGAGCCGGGCTTCAGGGCGGTGACGCCAGGAAGAGGCGCGATCATGTGCGCACCGGTTTCGGTCTGCCACCACGTGTCCATGATGGGCAGTTCGTCACGGCCAATGACGCGGCGGTACCACATCCACGCTTCGGGGTTGATGGGTTCGCCCACGGAGCCCAGCAAGCGCAGGCTGGACAGGTCGTACTTCTGTGGGATCTCTTCGCCCCACTTCATGAACGTGCGGATTGCGGTGGGGGCGGCGTACAGGATCGTGGCCTTGTACTTTTCGACGATTTCCCACCAGCGACCCTGGTGAGGAGCGTCCGGGGTGCCTTCGTAGATCACCTGGGTGGCACCCGCGGCAAGGGGGCCGTAGGTGACGTAGGTGTGGCCGGTGATCCAGCCGATGTCGGCCGTACACCAGAACACGTCGGTCTCTGGTTTGATGTCGAACACGGCGCGCATGGTGTACGTGGCTTGCGTGAGGTACCCGCCGGACGTGTGCAGGATTCCCTTGGGCTTGCCTGTTGTGCCCGAGGTGTAAAGGACAAAGAGCGGATTTTCGGCTTCGAAGAATTCGGGGGTGTGGGTGGTGGGCTGGTCGCCCACAACGTCGTGGAACCACTGGTCGCGGCCTTTGACCATGTTGGTGTCTTCGCCTGTGCGCTTGACGACCAGGACGTGCTTGACGGAAGTTTCTGACTTGTCCAGGGCGGCGTCGACCGTGCCTTTGAGGTTCGAAGGCTTCCCGCGACGGAACCCGCCATCAGCGGTGACGACGACCTCGGCCTGGGCGTCTTCAATACGGGAGTGCAGAGCGTCAGCCGAGAACCCGCCAAACACCACAGAGTGCGCCGCACCCAGGCGGGCGCACGCAAGCATGGTGATGACCGCCTCGGGAATCATGGGAAGGTAAACCGCAACCCGGTCACCCTTCTTGACGCCCAGGGAGGCGAGCGCGTTGGCGGTCTTGCAGACTTCTTCCGTGAGCTGAGCGTAGGTGTAGGAGCGGGAGTCACCGGGCTCGCCTTCGAAGTGGATGGCGACACGGTCGCCGTTGCCGGCTTCCACGTGACGGTCAAGACAGTTGTATGCGACGTTGAGGGTGCCGTCGGCGAACCACTTGGCAAAAGGCGGGTTGGACCAGTCGAGGACCTGGGTGAACGGCGTGTCCCACGACACGAGTTCGCGTGCGTTATCCTCCCAGAACTTGAGTCGGTCTGCTTGTGCGCGTTGGTATTCGTCTTGGGTGACGTTCGCGACCGAGGTGGTCTGTTGCGAAGGGGGGAAGGTTCGGGTTTCGTCCATCAGGCTGGAGCTGTTCTGCGTAACGTCGTTGTTCGGTGCCACTGGTTTCTCCTTCGTCGTTGAGGTGAATGGGGCCTGTGTAGTCACCCTACATGCGGACAAATGAGGGCGTCCATGGTCACCATATAACGAAACTTTTGAAACTTTTCTTAGTGCGATCGCGCAAATTCTGACAGTATGAGACTGAACGTCCGATTAAGGAGTATCCCTGTATGAGTCATCCAAACCCGTCATCCCCGTGGGGCGCACCCGGCCACGGACAGCAGCCTGGCGTACCGCAACCAGGTGGGCAACCTGGTGGAGCGCAGCCAGGAGCACACCCTGGCCAGCCGCAGTCCGGTGCGCAGCCTGGCGGGGTACAGAATCCAGGTAGTACACCCGACGCTGCATACTCAGGCGGCCAGTACGGTCAGCCGGGTGGGCAGTACCCAGGTGGGCAGGCCGGTCAATCGGCGCCTGGTCAGGAAAGTGGCTACGCCGGAAGCCCGTGGGGCGCCTCGGGATCCGGTCAGCAACACGGTGGAGAGCACGGTGGTGCATGGCAGGCTCAAGGGTCTGCGCCTCAGGAAGCCGGTTATGGCTCAGCACCTCAGCAACCTGGATACGGTAGCGCGCCGCAGCAGCCCGGGTATGGGTCCGCGCCACAGCAGGCAGGTTATGGAAGTGCGCCGCAGCAGGCAGGTTATGGAAGTGCGCCGCAGCAGGCAGGTGGCTTCGGTGGTCCCAACCCAGGTGTGCCTATGCCGGAAACTGTGGGCAAGAAGGCTAAGGGACCCAAGAAACCTAAGGCGCCGGGAGCGGGCCTCATTGGGCCGTTGACCCTGCGTGACATTTTGCTTTTGGTGGCTGGTTTGTTTGCGCTGGTAGCGCTGGCCACCCCGGGGTTCGCCGTTCGTGTGCAGGGAATTTCGGGGAACGCCGAATGGTTCGTGCAGCGGTGGTCGGCCTCGACGATCGGGTACGTGGTGCTGGGAGTCCTGCCGATTCTGGCAGCCGCAGTGCTCACATTGGTGAATAAGCTGACGGGAAGCATTCGGTTGATCGGATCGCTGAGCGTAGACCAGCTGATTTCGGTGCTGGCCTCGGTAGCGTTCGCGATGAACTTCGTGTGGCTCGCGACGATGGCGGTTAGTTTCCACGTGGGGTCCGTGTTTGGCTTCTTGGCCGCGATCATCGCTTTTGTAGCTGGAACGCTGACCGTTATTCCGGTGTTTGGTAAAGAGTTCGCGTACCGTGCGGCTACAGATGCGCACCCCAAGGCTCGCCCGTACAGCAAGAGTGGTGCGGCACAGGGGCCGGTTGTGGGCGCGCAAGGTGGACCGAACGCTCAGGTTTCTCACGTGGCTCAGCCGGGGATTACGGGCCAGGAGCAGGGCGCAGGCCAGGCGCACGGTGCGGGTCAGGCGCATGGTGTGGGTCAGGCGCAAGCCGGATCGCAGCCAGCCGGTGGCTTTGGTTCGCAGCCGGGTTCACAGTTCGCACCTGAGCAGGGTTCGCAGCCAGGTTCAGAGTTCGCGCCCGGTCAGGGTTCGCAGCCGGCTTCGCAGTCGGGTGCTGGTGCTGATGAGTCGGCATCACAGCCCGCTTCCGGTCCTAGCCAGCCGTGGGCACAGCCCAGCGGTCAGCAGGTGACTGCCGGTGGTGGCGCGGGATACGGTGCAGGGCACGGTGCGTTTGCGCCACAGAACGACAGCCAGAGCGCTGGAGCTCAGCCTGGTCAGGCTCAGCACGATGGCCAGGCAGCTCAGGGCGAAACCCCGGGACAGCCGTGGGCACAGCAGAGCCAGCCTGGCGAACAGACCAGCCAGCCGTGGGCACAGAACGGCGGACAGCCTGGCGAGCAGACCAGCCAGCCGTGGGCACAGAACGGCGGACAGCCGAACCAGCCAGGGGATCACGGCCAGCAAGACCAGGGCGACAAGGGTCAGAGTGGCCAGGGTCAGAAGGACGAAGACACGTTCTACACCTCTGATGACGAGCAGGCGTACCTGGGCCGTCACAGCGCCAAGGAACCTCGCTACGCGCAGAACCAGCCCACACAGGCATTCATGACCGGTGGTAAGGAAAACCAGACGAGTGACCAGCCAGGTGGGCCGTGGGCGCAGAGTGCTGCGACCTCGGGCAGTGCGGTAGGCGAGTCGCACAAGACCGACGCGTCACGGAACACCGACGCATCGCAGGAGGCAGACGAGCCACAGAAGGCTGACCAGTCTGAGGCCGCCGCAAAACCCAAGGACGCTTCTGTGGCAGACGGTGCAGAGGGCGCAGGATCGCGTTCGGCCGGAGCTGCCGCGGGAGTCGCCGGAGCAGGTGTGGCCGCAGGAGTGGCCGGTGTTGCGGGTGCGGCGGGAGCCTCGGACGCTACTGGTTCGACGGGCGCTGCAGGTGCCACGGGCGCGACCGGGGATGCGCAACCGCAGAACCCATGGGCCAAGCCAGGAGCGCCAACCGAGGCGGGTCGTGAGCATGAGGTGGCGAACACCTCGGGCGCGGGAGCGAACGCTCAAGATGACGCACCACGCGAGCCCGATGCGCGCGGCGACGCGGCGTCTCGCGTGGCCGATGACAACGAGCCAACGCAGTACTTCCGCCCGTATGAGTACTCGGAGCAGGGCTTTGAGCCGGTGGACGGGTCGGGAGACCAGGAGACGCAGCTGGCACACGCCGTGCAACCACAGCAGGGCAATGAGGCGCAGGCGCAGGCGCCGGCTTCCGAGCCATTCTGGTTTGCGGTGCCGGAACCGCGCCCGGCCGTGGACGAAACCACGGGCGAGACCGTGTTCATGGTGACACCTGGCGAGTGGTTCTTGGCACAGGAGGACCGTGGCACGTCATACGTTGTGCACAACAGTGCGCAGCAAGAAGGAATTTTGCACAATGTGTCCGATGTGATCCTTCCGTAAACACGCACTAGAAGCACCCGCACTGTGGATAACTCCCAGTGCGGGTGCTTTTTTGTGCGCTCGCGGGTGGGGCCGGCCCGCGAATTGCCAGGGCGTGCGCGACTCCTTGGCACAGACTTACGACTGATGTACACAATCGGTGGGTGCCACCTCGGTTTTCCACAGATGTGTGACCGGCTCTAGAAAGCGAAGGCACGGCGTCACACAGTGAAGCTATGCAAGTAGTTTTATTCACGCACGTGCGAAGTCTGATTGAACATTGTTCCGCGCTGGCCGACGGGGTGGGAGTGACGCTGGAAGTCCGTAGCCCCGACAGCGGTGGGTGGCAAAATGCCGTCCTCATTCTGGTGGGCGAGGACGTCACCCACGCGCCCGCGACCCCCGGAATCCCGAGTGTGCTGGTGGGAGCCGAAGGCGCTGGGGATGACGTGTGGCGGGCGGCGGCTCGGCTGGGGGTGGACAACGTGGTGGTGCTGCCCGCCGGTGCCGAGTGGTTGTCGCAACGCATGATCCAGGCGGTCGAACCACCTCGGAAGCCGGCGCTCACCCACGGGGTGATTGGGGGAACGGGAGGTGCGGGCGCGTCGGTGTTGGCGTGCGCGGTGGCCAGGCAGAGCGCGGAGTCCGGGGTGTCTACGGTGCTGGTCGACGCCGATGCGTTAGGTGGCGGGCTCGACGTGGTGCTGGGGTGCGAAAACATTGAGGGGCTGCGGTGGCCCGCGTTGGCGAGTTCACGTGGGCGTTTGCGACCGTCGACGTTGCAGGATGCGTTGCCCAGGCAGGGGAATCTGTCGGTGTTGTCGTGGGATCGGACGCTTGAAGCGGACGCGTCGAAGATCACGGAGGGTGTGTTCGACGCGGTGATTGCGGCGTCGCAGCAGGCGTTCGACTTTGTGGTGATCGACCTGCCCAGGCACGCGCCGATCGAGTGGGCGGCCACATGCCACAGCATGACGGTGGTGACGCCGGGGCGGGTGCGGGCCGCGGTGGCAACGGCGGCGGTGGCGGGTCGGCTCACGCAGGTCCACTCGTCGATCCGGGTGGCGGTGCGGGAAAGCGGACGCGGTGGGGTGGACGCGGATCTGCTGGCTAAAGCGGTGGGCGTGGACTTGGCGGGCACGTTCCGGGACGATGCGGCGCTGGGGGAGAAGCTCGACCGAGGTGAGGGGCTGCCTCGCGGGCGCACGCACCTGGCGAGATTCGCCAGTTACCTGTTTGACGACGTGTACGCCGAGGAGCGGTGAGTGGTCATGAAGGAGTGGCTTGATGACGACCTCGTAGCCGAGGTCCGCGACTACTTGCTGGAAAATCCAGGGCCGGTGACCACCTCGGCGGTGGCGAGCGCGCTTGCGCGATCCGGGAGGGTCTTGGGGTCAGCGGCGGTGCTGGAACTGGTGGCGAAGATCTCCGCGCAGTTGGCGGGGGCGGGGCCGTTGCAGCCGTTGTTGGACGACGCGTCGACGACGGACGTGTTTGTGAACGGGCCGCGGGATGTGTGGGCGGACCACGGTGAGGGGTTGTGCCGGGTGCCGGTGTCGTTGGGCACCGAGGCGGATGTGCGGGCGCTGGCGGTGCGGTTGGCGGCGTTGGGCGGGCGGCGGTTGGACGACTCGCAGCCGCTGGTGGACGTGCGGTTGCCCGACGGGGTGCGGTTGAACGCGGTGATCCCGCCGTTGTCGGGGGATGTGACGGTGTTGTCGTTTAGGATTCCGCGGCATCGGGGGTTCACGTTGAGTGAGTTAGTGGGGTCGGGGACGGTGGTGCCGGACGTGGCCGACCTGCTGTTGCACGTGTTGGAGCGGCGGAAGAACTTCTTGATTTCTGGTGGGACGGGTTCGGGGAAGACGGCGTTGTTGGGGGCGTTGTTGGCCGAGGTGGATCCGGGGCAACGGTTGTTGGTTGTGGAGGATTCGCGGGAGTTGAGTGTGGCGCATCCGCATGTGGTGCAGTTGGCGGCGCGACAAGCGAACGTGGAGGGCATGGGTGAGGTGTCCATGGCTGACTTGGTGAAGAACGCGTTGCGGATGCGGCCGGATCGGCTGGTGGTGGGGGAGTGCCGAGGGGCCGAGGTGCGCGACATGCTCACCGCGCTGAACACGGGGCATGAGGGTGGGTGCGCCACGATTCACGCGAATGCTGCCAGTGCGGTGCCGGCGCGGTTGGAGGCGCTGGGGGCGTTGGCGGGGATGGCGCCGGAGTCGGTGACGTCGCAGGTGAGCACGGCGTTAGACGTGATTGTGCACGTGACGCGGGGGCCTAGGGGCCGGGTGGTGTCGCAGGTGGCGGTTCCGGTGTTGGAGCGGGGCGTGCTGTCGACGGTGCCGGCGTGGGAGCTGGGCAGTGGCCGAGGTGCCGGCTGGGCGGATTTGGCTGCGCGGTTGCGGGAGTAGGGATTTGGACTAGGGCTGGGGCTAGGACTAGGGCTGGGTGATTGGTGTGTTTGCGTTGGTGGCGTTTGGTGCGGGGCTGTGTGTGGCGGCCGCGGTGTGGCTGTTTATGGGGCCGGGTGCGGGGGTGCGGGTGCGCCGGATCTTTGGTGGGGGCGTTGGTGAGGCTGGCCGGGGCCTCGGTGGGGCTGGCAGGGGAGCTGGGACTCTGAGCGGGGGCTTCGGTGAGAGCGGGGCCGGCCGAGGTCGTTTCGGGGACCGCCTGCGCGCGTTCGTGATGCGGGTGCGCGGAAGGGGAGACGGTGCGGGCGCGGGTGGTGAGAGCGAGGATTCGCCCATGATCGCGGTGATTGACCGGGCGGTGCAGTTGTTGAAGGTGGGGATTGAGCCGGCGCGGGCGATGACGCTGGTGGCGGACTTGCCGGACAACGAGGTCGCGGAGCGGGTGTTGCGCAAGGTGGCGAGGGCCATGGAGCTGGGTGAGAAACCGGATCAGGCGTTGCGCATGTACGCCGGTGAGCTGGGTGATGAGGATGCGCGGATTCTGACGGGGATGGCGTCGGTGTGGTTCGTGTCGGAGCAGGCGGGTGCGCCGGCGGCCGAAATGCTGGCGTCGTATGCGTCGACGTGTAGGGATCGGGCGGATGCGATGCGGGAGCGCGATGTGGCGTTGGCGGGGCCGATTTCGTCGGTGATGGTGTTGAGTTGGCTACCGATCATGTCCTTGGGGTTGGCGGTGCTGGTGGGTGCCGATTTGGTGGAGTTGGTGACGTCAGTGCCGGGTGCGCTGAGCATTTGTGGTGGTTTGGTGCTGTTGATTGTGGGGCGGATCTGGATGCGGTCCATGTTGGCAGGAGCGAGGTAGAGGTGGGCGTTGTGGCTGTGTTGAGTGTTGCGCCGGTGGGTGCGGGAGCGCTGGGGCCAGTGGCTGTTCTTGTTGCGGGGGCGTGCGCCGGGTGCGTGGTGTGGCTGTTGTGGCCCAGGTCGTCTGGGAGGTTGAGCCAGCTGTCGCAGCCGAGGCGGGTGCGCCGGGGCAGTGTGCTGGTGCGGATCTGGAAGTGGGCGTTTGGGCAGCTCACGCTGGGTGAGAGCCAGGTGGAGCAGTTGGCGTTTGATTTGGACTTGGTGGCGATTTGTCTGCGGGCGGGGTTGCCGATTCCGCGGGCGTTTGAGTTGGCGGCGAGGGCTACGCAGGACCGGTCGGGGTTGGGGCGGTTAGGTCGTTCTTTGGCACTTGGGTCTGTGGATAACGCGTACGTGGGAACGCAGGATTCTGTGGCCGAGCACCGCACGGTGGTGTCGTTGGTGGAATTTTCGAGGTCGACGGGGGTGGCGTTGGCGCCGCTGCTGTCCGGATTGGCGTCCGATATGCGGCGGGCAGAGCGTAGGCGCCGACAGATGGCGGCTGCGAAATTGGGCGTTCACCTGGTCATTCCGTTGGGAGTGTGCGTTTTGCCGTCGGTGATTCTCACGGGTGTGGTGCCGGTGGTGATCACGCTGGTGGGCGATATGTCGGCGATTTTTGTGCGGTGAGCGTTGGGCGGTTGTGGGGTGCATGACCTGTGGATACTGCACGCGTTGGAGTGGCCCGCGGCATGTGGAAGAAATGGCGTTTTCCACAGTTGCGAATGGGGCTCTTTCTGAGGGGGAGTGCGGTGCGAGACGCTCAAAGTCCATCGCACACAAAGAGAAAGGAAAGACGATGGAGTCGAAAGAAATCATGCGAGTTGACCTGCGTGACGAAACCGGGGCGACCACAGCTGAATACGCGATTACGACGTTAGCTGCGTGTGGCTTCGCGGCGTTGCTGGTGGTGTTGCTGAAGAGTGAACCGATCAACAACATTCTGCTCAACCTCATGCAAACCGCATTGGGAATGGGGCAGTAATGCGATGGCTCGTCCCACTGCGAGGATCGGTGCAGGAATGGGTTAAGCATATTGGGTGCTGTGCTGGGTTCGGCGGGCACGAGGCTGTGGCATCGAGCGGTGTGCTTGGTGATCGCAGGGGTGTGTCGGGTGAGCGTAGGACAGGCTCTGGCCAACGCAGGGCAAAGGTGCGGAGCAGTGAACGTGGCACGGTGACTGCTGAGTTCGCTGTGGTGCTTCCTGCGTTGGTGTTGGTGCTGATCCTCGTGGTGGGTGCGGGCGTCATTGGGATTGCGCAGGTGCGGGTGTACGAGGCGGCTCGGGCGGGCGCCAGGGAAGCGGCCCGAGGTGAGCCCTCGCAAGACATTGAGAAGGCGGCTAAGCGTAAGGCTGGGCCGGGTTCGACAGTGACCGTGTCGCAGGGTGGAGGATACGCGAAGGTGCATGTGAAAACTACGTTACCCAAAGCGTTGCATCCGGTGATGAAGGAAGTTGAAGCGTCAGCCGAGGCCCGGACGGAAGGTGAAAGCCATGGTTCGCTCGATGGGCATTAGAGCCGAGGCGGGTGGTTTGCGTTCTGTGGCGGGAATGTGGAGAGCGCGTTCTGTGAGGCGAGAGAGCGGTTTGCGTGAGCGGGGGCGTGGCACACATGAGCGGGGGACCGCGACCGTGATGGCCGTAGCGCTGACGGCGTTTGCGTTGGTGCTGATGGGCGCGGTGGGGTTCGCTGCGCGAAGTGCGTTGATCAAAGCGCATGCCGAGGGGACCGCGGACCTGGCGGCGTTGGGTGCGGCTGATGCGGTGCGCGGCAAAGTGCCCGGCGAGCCGTGCCAGGTGGCCAAGGAGATGGTGAAACGTGAAGACCTCGAGATGGTCGACTGTGTCGCGCGTACTGACCTGGGCACTGTGAAGGTGGAAGTGAAAGCTGAGATGCCCAAACCGCTCAAGGCCATCAAGGTGACCGCGGTTGCGGGAAACCCACAGGGTAACTGAGGGCGGGGTGTTGCTTCGGTCGCGCGAGAGACGACGTTGGTTGTCTAAGGGGCTGCCGAGCGCGGGTGTTTGCGCACTTCGAAGCTAGGGGTCACTTAGGGGATCGACGTCGATTGCGCGCGGAACTTTATATCACCTCGGCGCCGGTCTTCTAGGGTTCGACCGATTTAGCTCCTATTGCGCGTAAGTCGAACATATATCGAATAGTAGTAAACAAATGGTGATCTAGATATTGAATATGTGTTCTAATAGTGGTAAGATTGAACCACGAAGGAGGTGAGAAGCGATGTTTCATCCAGGCTTAGAAGAAGACACGGCCCTCTATTGCGAACCCAGCGATGCGGTATTTGAGGCTTTCGGGCAAGTTGAGCGCGAGGTCAATGACGCGACCATTAAGCGCGCCGAGGCCTTGGTTTCTGTCATCGTTGCTCACCTCGACCCAATGCCGGATGACTCATTGGAGCTACGTACAGTTTTCGATGCCGAGGCGGGCGCGGCTCCTACTGTCGTCGGGAAGGTGCCCAGTTTCGCTGGTGAAACTCGGGTAGATGCGTTTGGCCAAGTGCGCGAACAGGCACCCAGGGTGTCGATTGATGACACTGTCGTGTGCGTAACTAGGCCGAGTGGTGGTGTGGTTTCAGTAAAAGACGTGGAACGGTTGCTTGACTCGTTGCCTTCCCCAACGGTGGGAGTGCTTTCGCAGTTCATGGACTGCACTGGACCGCAGGTGGTCACTGAGGCTCGCCGGGTGGTGACAGGGGCGCTGTTCATGCCCAAGCTGTGGGCGTTGGCGAAAGCCGGTGTCGTCGGATACGACCGGGTGTCATATGTCGCCCGAAGGTTGTCGCACTTGGGGATCTGTGTTCCACAGTTTGATGAGCTGCTCACGTCACGGCGACTGGACGTGACCTTCAAAACGTTTAGAAAACACGTCAATGAGATCATTGCGATGCTGACCACCCCAAAGAGCCGAAACGAAGACGCGGTGCGAAACCGGTGCGTGCGGTACTGGGACAACGGCGACGGTACGTCCACGGTGACGATGACCGGCCCAACCCTGGTTATGCACGCGTACTTCGCGCGTTTAAGTGGTTGCGCGCGGGCGGTTAAGAAAAACGATATCGACCCGTTCATCGCCACGCTTTCGGACAAAGACCGCGAAATCCTTGTCCCCGGCGAATCTGGTGAAAAGGTTAAACTCCGAGTCGGTGACCTGGGTGACGTGGAAATCGACGACGACCGGTTGATGGACCAACTCTTATTCGACATGGCTGTCGGCGCTATTCCCAGTACTGAAGTACGCGCAAAAGTTGTACCCACGGGGCAACGGAAACCGGCCAGCGTGGAGCATGAGGAAAGCGTTGACGTTGCAGGTGAAGGAGCCAAGGGGCTAAGTAGCGTTCCCGTGTTTAATGACAAATGGGAAGCCAACAATGCGCAGCGCGTGTATGAAATGGAACTGTGCATCTCCATGCCAATCAACGAGGAATGGTTAAAAGCTCAGGCCAACATCAACGTCACAGTCCCCGTGGTCCACTTCCTCAAAGATCAAATGCCGGGACTCATTGAGCTGGATCTGGAAGCTAATGGCGTGAAGATGCCTGGTGGTGACGGTCGGGCTTCGGGAGATCGGCCACCGGGAGGAACGGATCCGGGTGGTGAAGCGCCGGGCGTGCAGCAATCAGCCGGAATGAACACAGACGGTAAACCACAAGCTGAAGATCCTCCGGATAGAAACGGTTTAAGCGGAGCCACTCCGGTTGGAGATCCGCCTAATGACAGTGCGCTCGCGGGCAGTGGGCCAAATGAAGGTGCGCAAACTGATAGTGCGCAAGGTGGCAATGCGCCTAATGAAAGTGTGCAAGGTGCGAGACCGCCAGAAGAGGATGGTTCGCACGAGACTGTGACGCGCGAGAGTGACGGGAATATGGCTCGCCCAGTTTTGGTACGGGAACGCCTGAACGTGCCCGCGATGGTGAATAATCGCACTCCGATTGATGACCAGACCGCTGATGAACTGATCTCCCGGGCAACGTGGGTGTATCGGATGTTTACCGATCCAGACACTGGTGTCGTGCTTCAATCGACCCCCACAAAGTACCGCGTGACAGCGCCACTCAAACGCGTGATTGAAGCTCGGTCAGTGATGTGCTCGGTGCTATGGTGTCCGGTGCCGGCTCGGGTGTGCGAAAAAGACCACATAGAGCCGTTCAACCATGCGGATCCTAAACGTGGCGGGCAAACTGTGCTCGAGAACCTGCACCCGTTGTGTAAGAAGCACCACCAGGAGAAAACCAACAGGCGCATCAGCATCACCACACGTGACGACGGAGGACTGGCGGTTGAGTTCCCGCACATCGGCACGACGCTGGTGTATCCGCCGGAGTCCAGAATTAATCAGGAGCAGTTCGAGCAGTTGGTCCAGTTCTTCGACGCGGGGAAGTTGGATGTGAGTCGCTCGGTGGGTGGCTTTCTGGACGCTGAACATGCAAAGGCGGGGGTTGCGGCTTCGAAGCAGTTCGTGACGCAGAAAGAAATCACCAAGCCAGTCGAGACAGAAGAGGTAGATGAGTCGGCAGACGACGGGGTAAACCCTGGGGTAGGAAGATCTGCTGAGGGTGCAGAACGGAAGCCTGCTGGCCAATCGAGGACACCCCGGGAAGGCAAAGCTAGGTGTGACGAGAGGTCCGTCTGGGAGTATGCGCCGGTGCCGGGAGAGCTGGTCGGCGATGCGCCACCGTTCTGAGAAGACAGTTTTCCTTAGGAAAGTGTTTGCCTCAGTAGGGCGTCACCAGCTAGGGGGGGATTTGAAGGACCTTGGTAGGGGAATCCGAGGTCGGTAGAACTGGTTGGTGACGCGCCACCGTTCAGACGTTCTGACCTTAGTAGAAGCCGGGTTGGTGACCTCCCGTCGTTCTGAGAAAAGGCCAGCTGGCAACTCGAAGAACTGGGCTAGGGGAAGCTAAGGCCAGGCTAGGGAACCGGCTGATGTTGCGAAGGCTCGTCTGGCCTCAAAACTTACCCCAGCACCTCCCGCAGCAACCGTAGCGACGCGTCCTTATCAAGAGGCTCGTTGCCGTTGCCACACTTGGGGCTCTGCACACAGGATGGACAGCCAGCAACGCACTCGCAGGCGTCAATCGCATCCAGCGTGGCCCGTTGCCATTGCTCAAAAACCTCAAAGCCACGCTCGGCAAACCCAGCACCGCCGGACTGGCCGTCATACACAAACACTGTCGCCTGCCCGGTGTCGGCGTGCCGGGCGGTAGAAACCCCGCCAATGTCCCACCGGTCACACCCCGCAAACAACGGCAACAGCCCAATCGACGCATGCTCAGCCGCGTGCACGGCGCCGGGCACGTCACCGGCAACCACCTCGGCGTCCTCCACCACCGAATCCGGCGCCGTCCACCACACCGCATGCGTGCGCAACGTCTGCGCCGGCAAATCCAACGGCCGCTCACCCAACACCACGCCCGTGCCGTTCTGCCGCATGATGTACCCCGTCACCTGGGTCGTCACCTCAACAGCCCCACGAAACACCCGGCACCCACTGGGCAACCCGCGCGACCCCTCGGTGCCCACCACACGAATCTCCGTCACCGACCTCGCCTGTGTCGTGTAATCCACCGTCGCGGGCGCCACCAACGCCACCCGCTCGGCCAAATCCAACTCCAACACCGAAAACGTCTCACCCTGATGCACATACACCGCACCCGGGAAACTCTGCCGGGGCGCAGCCGCATCATCCACCGTGCCCAACAACATGCCCGTCGCCTGATCCACCAGCCGCACCTGCTCGCCACCAGACCCGCGAATATCCGTCAACGCCGCCGCCGACTCCGCCTTTGCCCAAAACCACCCCGTGGGGCGCGCACGCAAATACTTCGCCTCGGCCATCTCGCGCGCCACCTCAACGGCCCGCTCGCCAAACCACAACCGGCAGTCATCCTCCGTCAACGGCTCCTCAGCAGCCGCCGCCAACAAATGCCCCGCCATTACATACGGGTTCTCCGGGTGAATCACGCCGGCCTCAACCGGGGCGTCAAACACATGCTCCGGGTTATGCACCACAAACGTGTCCAACGGGTCGTCCCGGGCGATCAACACCGCCAACCACTCGTGCCCGGCCCGGCCCGCACGCCCGGCCTGCTGCCACAACGACGCCAACGTGCCCGGCCAGCCTGCGATCACCACCACGTCCAAACCGCTGATGTCGATCCCTAACTCCAGCGCGCTCGTCGAGGCCACCGTCCGCAACTTGCCCCCGCGCAAGCCCATCTCCAAGGCCCGGCGCTCCTCCGGCAAGTACCCGCCCCGGTACGCCGCGACCGAGGTGGTCAACTCCGGCGCTATCTGCCCCACCTGGTTACGTACCGAGTCCGCTAACGCCTCGGCTCCCGCGCGCGACGCAATGAACGCAATCGACCGAACCCCTGCGCACGTCGTATCCACCAGCATGCTCGTGGCCTCACTGATCGTCGACCGGCGCTGCGCCTCCTCACCAGCCACCAACGGCGGCTCCCACAAAAGAAACGTGCCAGCAGCCTTAGGCGACGTATCCTCCGTCACCGCATACGCCTCCCGGCCCGTAAACCGGCCAAACGCTCCCGCCGGGTCAGCCATCGTCGCAGACGCCCCCACAACTACAGGCCGCGCCCCGTACAACGCCGCCACCCGCAACAACCGGCGCAACACCAACGCCACATGCGACCCGAACACGCCTCGGTACCTGTGCGCCTCGTCAACAACCACAAACCGCAAATTCTTAAACCACCGGCGAAACCGCTCATGACCAGGCAAAATGCTGCGGTGCAACATATCGGGGTTGGTGAAAATGATGTTGCCGTGCTGCCGGGCCCACTGCCGGTCCGCCTCCGAGGTGTCGCCATCGAAACTGCCCGCCCGCACCCCCTGCAACGGCAGCGCCACGAGCTTCGACAACTGATCGTGCCCCAACGCCTTCGTAGGGGAAATATATAGAGTCGTCGCCACCTTGGTAGGCAATGCACCCCGACACTCAAACGCCGCCTGCGTCACCGGCAACCAAAACCCCAGACTCTTCCCACTGGCCGTGCCCGTAGCGATGACAACATCATCGTTCTCCCACACCCGCTGCGCTGCCTCCACTTGGTGCCGCCACGGACGCTCGATGCCTGTGACCTGCCACGCGTGAACGACCTCGGGACTCACCCACTCCGGCCAATCCGCAAACTGCGCCTCCCGGGCAGGAAAACTGCGCGCATGCGTCACGCGGTCAGCCCGCTCGCCAAACGCAGTCACCAGATCAATCAGCACACCCCAACCTTAGCTGTCACGCCAAACACAGCTCCGTAGCCCGCACCCCAAACCGCCCCGTAGAGTAGTGCCCGTGCTCACGATTGATCAGACCACCGGCAACACCCTGCGCCACGCCCTGAACCACCACCGGTTCACCCCCACCGGCCTGCGCGAACTGTGGGGCGCAGACATCGACGACGCCCTCACCCGCAACAACGCCGCCCCCGCCCGCTGGTTCCTGACCGGTCGTACGGACCCGCTTTCGGTGCTGGCGAACCTTTTCGTGTGCGCGACCACCATGGACGCCGAGGTCGTCCGCACCTCCCTTGGCGCCCACCTTTTCGACTCGGCAGCCGCAACCGGCGCTCTTCTCGAACGCGACGGCACAGTACACGCCCCCTTCGCCCTCCGCGCCATCGAAGTGCCACCGGGGCTAAGCGACCAAGCAAACGAACCCACCCCTGACAGCGCATCAGACCACATCTGGCTCTTCTCCGACCACGGAACCCTCACCCGCGACGAACCCGTCGCCGGTGACTTCGTGTTAGGCGTGGGCGGTGCCGGGCGCACCCTCCTCAACATCACCCCACGCACCCCCGCGCGCACCGCGCTTGACCTGGGTGCCGGGTGCGGCATTCAAGCCATCGCGCTAGCCCGCCACTGCGACCACGTCATCGCCACCGATATCTCGCCCCGCGCGCTCGCCTTCACCCGCGCCAACGCCACGCTCAACGGCGCCCACAACATCGAAACCCGCCAAGGCTCCCTCTTCGAACCCACCCCAGAACAATTCGACCTCATCGTCTCCAACCCACCCTTCGTCATCACTCCACAAGGCCATACCACCACACTGGAATACCGCGACGGCGGCCACACCGGCGACCAACTGATGCGCACGCTGCTAGCCCAGCTGCCGGACCATCTCACCACCTCGGGCGTGGCATGCCTGCTGGGCAACTGGGAAATCACGCACGCCACCAACGAAGACCCCGCAAACCCCACAGACCCCACCGAAGCCCCCACCCACTGGGTCCCCAACACCGTCGACATCAGCGTCATCGAACGCGAACAACTCACCCCCGCCCACTACGCTGAAACGTGGATTCGCGACGGGGGAGTGGTGCCCGGCAGCTCCCGCTGGAACGCGGACACGGACGCGTGGCTTGACGACTTCGCCTCCCGAGGTGTCACCCGGATCGCGTTCGGGTGGATCCAGGTGCGGGCCCGGGCTGCGGAAGCCGAAGGTGCAACAGGTGCCCCCATCCGCCACTTCGAATTCCGCCCCGGCCCGCTGGGCGCCAACCCCGGAGGAATCGCACAGTTCCTCGACGTGCGCTTCGACCTCATCCAGTGGCTCAACCAGGCAGACGACAACGAACTGCTCGACACCGCGTTCATCCGCAACGAAGGCGTTGTCGAACACCGCCACTTCACCCCCGGCGACGAATCCCCCACCACCATCACCATCGAAGTCGGAACCGGGTTCGCCCGCGAAATGACCGTGGACACCGCGTTCGCCGGTTGCATCGGAGTCGCAGACGGCAGCCTCACCCTCCGGGCAGTGGCCCACGCCCTCGCCCAGTTGCTTGACGTGGAGCCTGATATGCTCGCGTCGCAACTCGTAGCGCAGGTTCGTGAAGCGGTTGTCAGTGGTATCTTGTACCCCAACTCATAAAACCGCGCACATCACTAGTGCTACATTCAAGTGGACGCGTACACACTTGCGTGAGAAAGGACTCTCGTGCCAACCACTCAGCCACGTCGCCTCGTTATTGTGGAGTCACCCACAAAGGCCCGCACAATCGTTGGATACCTGGGCGACGGCTACGATGTGGAAGCGTCCGTAGGCCACATCCGTGACCTGCCCCAACCTTCAGAACTCCCGGCCGACATGAAAAAAGGCCCCTACGGCAAGTTCGCCGTCGACGTGGACAACGGCTTCGACCCCTACTACCGGGTGGACCCCGGCAAGAAGAAAAAGGTCACCGAACTCAAGAAACTCCTCAAGGACGCCGACGAACTCTACCTCGCAACCGATGAGGACCGCGAAGGTGAAGCCATCGCATGGCACCTCATCGAAGTGCTCAAACCAAAGATCCCCGTCAAGCGCATGGTCTTCCACGAAATCACACCGGAAGCCATCAACCGCGCACTAGAAAACACGCGCGAACTCGACATCAACCTCGTCGACGCCCAAGAAACCCGCCGCATCCTCGACCGTCTATACGGCTACGAAGTATCGCCGGTTCTGTGGCGCAAGGTCCGCGCCGGGCTGTCCGCCGGTCGCGTCCAGTCCGTTGCCACCCGCCTGGTCGTTGAGCGTGAACGTGAACGCATGAAGTTCATCCCCGCCGACTACTGGGACCTCGACCTGGCACTATCCCTGCCCGACGCCGCCGACGGTGAAGAATTCGCCGCCAAACTCACCACCTACCTGGGCCAAAAGGTCGCCGCTGGGCGCGACTTCGACGACGCCGGTCAGCTGAAAAAGGCCAGCTCACAGGTGGTCGTGCTGGGCAAGGACGACGCCACCAAACTCGCCACCGTGCTCAACGCCGGCGCGCCTCTGAGTGTTTCCGGGCTCGAAACCAAACCGTACTCACGCCGGCCCGCCGCCCCGTTCACCACCTCAACCCTGCAACAGGAAGCCGGCCGTAAACTCCGCATGAGTTCCCGCCAGGCCATGCGCGTTGCCCAGTCGCTGTATGAAAACGGGTACATCACATATATGCGTACGGACTCCTCGGCCCTGTCCGCCGAGGCCGTCGCCGCGGCCCGCAAGCAAGTCACCGAACTCTACGGGCCCGAATACGTCCCCGGCTCCCCACGGATGTACGCCAAGAAACAGAAGGGCGCGCAGGAAGCGCACGAAGCGATCCGTCCCGCAGGTGACTCGTTCCGCACGCCCGCCCAGGTGCAGGGCAAACTGTCCAGCGACGAGTTCAAGCTCTACGACCTGATCTGGAAGCGCACGGTCGCCTCCCAGATGGCCGACGCAAAAGGCTCCACCGCCACCATGAAAATCACCGCCGACCTCAGCACTCACCTCGGGGACGGGGCAACGGCGGGCATGACCGCCTCGGGAACGGTCATCACCTTCCGCGGATTCCTCGCAGCCTACGAAGAAGGCCGCGACGCAACCCGCTACGACTCCGGTGACGCCGGTTCACGCCTCCCACAAGTCACGGAAGGCCAAGAACTCGCCGTCCACTCCGCAGAAGCCGCGGGGCACACAACCGCGCCACCACCTCGGTACACGGAAGCCAGCCTGGTCAAACGGCTCGAAGAACTGGGGATCGGGCGCCCGTCCACCTACGCCGCCATCATCTCCACGATCCAAGACCGCGGATACGTGCGCCCGCGCGGAAACGCTCTGGTGCCCAGCTGGCTCGCGTTCTCCGTGGTCAGGCTGCTTGAAGAACACTTCGGCGGGCTGGTGGACTACCAGTTCACCGCCGACCTGGAAACGGAACTTGACCACATCGCCGCAGGTGAACTCGACCGCACGCAGTGGCTCTCCGACTTCTACTTTGGAACCGGTGCCGCCGGCGCTACGGTCACTGACGGCCCTGGCGGTGACCAGCCCGCTGGCGACCACCCGGGACTCAAACCAACCGTGGACGACCTCGGTGACATTGACGCCCGCGAAGTCAACACAGTACAGATCGCTGACGACGTGACCCTGCGCGTGGGACGGTACGGACCATACCTGGAAGTCCCCAGCGACGACCCAGAAAAACCCAAGCGCGTTTCCGTGCCAGACGACCTGGCTCCGGACGAACTCACGGCCGAAAAAGCCCGCGAACTCATCGAAACCCAGGGCGACGGCGACCGCGAACTTGGCGTGGACCCGGAAACCGGGCACACGATCGTTGCTAAGAACGGGCGCTTTGGCCCCTACGTCACCGAGGTGCTACCAGAATCAGACACCCCCGCCAAACGCGGCACCAAGAAGCCAAAGCCACGCACCGCCTCGCTGTTTAAGTCCATGGACCTGCAGACCGTGGGGCTCGAAGAAGCACTGAAACTTCTGAGCCTGCCCCGGGTTGTTGGCCAGGACCAAGAAGGCGTGGACATCACCGCGCAAAACGGACGCTACGGGCCGTACCTGAAGAAGGGAACCGACTCGCGATCGTTGGAATCCGAAGAGCAGATTTTCAGCATCACAGTCGAAGAAGCACTGGCGATCTACGCGCAACCCAAGACGCGCGGCGGGCGCAAAGCGGCGACTCCGCTCAAGGAATTCGGCGAAGACCCCGAAACCAAGAAGCCCGTCGTTGTCAAAGACGGTCGCTTTGGCCCCTACGTCACCGACGGCACCACCAACGCGACCCTGCGTAAAGACGACTCGGTAGAGACCATCACCGCAGAACGCGCATTCCAGCTCCTAGCCGAAAAACGCGCCAAGGGGCCCGCCAAGAAGCGCACCACCGCGAAGAAGACGACTGCAAAGAAGAGCACAGCGAAGAAGACCACCGCGGCCAAGAAGTCCACTACCCGCAAGACCACAGCGACTAAGACCACTGCCAAGAAAACAGCAACCACCAAGAAGAGCTAATCACTCCACCCGGTGCCTCTCGTCATATGCGCGGGAGGCCTGGGTGACATCGCTGGTGAGCGCAGTTTCGCGAATATCCCACTCCGTGGCGTAGGCGGCCAGGAACGCGTCTTTGACGTCCTCAACCGTGATGCCCGGGTGGAGCTCACTCAACGCACCACCGGTCTGCGGGTCCCAGTCCACGCCCAGGGCGGCTTCGACATCGGTCAGACACGCGCGGATGGGCTGCGGGTCCGTCACAATCACCGAGGACGAAAACAGCCACCCCTTGTTGGTCACCCGTTGCGCTGTACCAATGATCTTGATGCGCCCGGCCGCGTTGACCGAAAACTCGCCCGGGCAGTACTCACCCGGAATCTCGCCAATGCGCGCATCCACACCCAGCGTGCGCAACGCTGAGGCGTAGAGATCACCAAACTGTGTGAACCGCTCCTGGGTCTTGCCGTACAGCGTGCTGGCCGGTTCCAAATGGTCAAGCACTAAACTCCCGAGGTGGTACGCCGCCGCGCGTCCCCCAAGGGTCCGCAGTGCAGGGGTAAAACCGTGAGCGCGGGCCGCCTGGGTTGCCTGTGGGAAACCGTCTGCGAACCGGTCCCGGGCACCAAACGCCACCGTGGGTTGGGGTTGGTAGATCCTCAGGGTAGGTCCGCGGGTTCCGTTTCGGATGTCGTCAAGAAGGGCCCGGGCAACGCCGAGGTCGCGAATAGCTCCCGCGCTGGTGTCCGCTATGTAATCCAAGTTCTGTGACATCACTGCTTAACCTTACGCGGTAACGTGGGCTGGGCGAGTAGGCTTAGCCATGTGGATACTCAAACTGTTCTATCTAAGCCACACGCCGGAACTATTGGCCACGCTGCGCTCGAAGTTGGGGCGTGGCTCGTCGCACTGAGTTCAGCGGCGATTTCGTTCGCAATCGTGGGTATTCACGGGTTCGGCGGGGCCATGGAGATCAGCCGCTACGGCGAACTCACCCAGCTCCAACGTGACGGCGGGTTCAACTCCTCATTTGCTGTGCCAGGCCTGCTCGCGTTCTTCGCGCTTTCAGTAGTGGGCGTTCTCATTCCGCCTAAAAAACTGACGCAACTGAAAGAATCCATCCGCTCTCAGCTACTTACGCTCTTTGCGGCAGCAACTGCGTGTGTATCAGTCGTTGTCGTATTCATCCCCACGTACTGGCTGACCTTGGTCGTGGCCGCACTGCTGGGCATGTTGGTGGGCGTGCTCGCGGCCCACGCGCCTGAACTTCACACCAAACCGTGGCGCACCGGTGGTCTGGCTGTTGGTATCTTCCTGCTGGTCACGTACTACTTTGAGCTCGAACACGGTGTCCCAGCCGGCGCCCACGCTCTGCGCTGGCTGTTGTTCGTAGGTGCGATCCTGCTCATCGCAGCAGCACTCATGGTGCTGGTGTTCCCGCTGTCCTCAAACCGCGACATCGACGACCTTCACACATTCCCGCACACGCTGGCCATCAAACGCTCCCGCGGTCACATGTCGATCGCGTTCCCATGGGCCTGCTACGCACTGTTTGCTGTCCTGGGTGCGCTGTTCATTCTTCCTCTGCCTGCCACCGTGGACGGTGGTTACGGGCAGGGTGCTGTTGGGTTGATGATCGCAGCCGTGCTCTTGGGATGGGCCGCCGGATACGAATCAGGCCCGACCTTCGCACCCGGCATGACCCGGCCACGTCTGACAGCGTTCGCGCTGGTCGCTGCCGGTCTGTTCATGATCTTTGCGGGTCTCATCAACGAACTGTCCGGAAAAGCCGTCGTCATGGCACTCACCGCGTTCAGCGTAGGCGTGGGTGTACGTGCGCAAAAATACGAATTCTCACGACGTGTAGGCCTTGCCGTGGGCATGCTTTTGGCCACGCTACTCTGTGGCCTCAACATCACGTTCGACCTCAACTTGTCACCCGTGACCACCTGGGTGCTCTCGGCATCGGGAGTTGCCTTCAGCGCGATCGGACTTCTGGCCTTTGCAACCGGAATCTTGGCGATCTTCTTGTTCTCACCCATGGGCGTGCGCGGAATGGGTGTTGACCTCATGAACGCGTTCCAAGTGCCCGGCGACACCTCATCCAACGTCGCACCACAAGCCCTCGCAGTCTCTGAAGACCAAGAAACACGCGTGCTGCCAGGTGCTACCGCCTCGGCGGACGAACCTAAGGAAACCGGCGCCAACTCACTGGCGGTTCCAGAACCCGTCGCGCCCTCCACTGGGCTGTTCATCGCGATCGAAGGTGGGGACGGGGCCGGCAAAACCACCCAGATCCGCAACCTAGTCGACCACCTGGAATCCCGCGGATTTGAGCCTGTCATTGCGACCCGCGAACCCGGTGGCACACCTGTGGGGCAGTCGATTCGCAGTGTGCTGCTCGATGGTGAAGCCGTTTCGCCGAAGTCTGAAGCGCTGCTCTACGCAGCCGACCGCGCGCACCACGTCGCGACCCTCATCAACCAGCACCTGGACCAGGGTGGGGCTGTCATTACCGACCGCTACATCGACTCCTCGCTTGCGTACCAAGCCGGAGGTCGTGAGCTGTCTGAGGACGATGTGTTGTCGCTGTCGCGGTGGGCGACCTCGGGGCTGGTGCCAAACCTGACGCTGGTTCTGGACATTGACCCGCGGGTGGCCGCCGAACGCATGGGTAGCCGTGAGGACGCAAACCACCTGGACAAACAGAGCCTGGAATTTAAGGACCGTGTGCGCCAAGGGTTCTTGCGGTTGGCAGAAGCCGAGCCTGAAAGGTACGCGGTGATTCCGGCGGGACGCTCAGTCAACGAGGTAGCCGAACACATCCAGCGCGTCGTCGACGCCGTGATCGACGGGGGTGAATCCGCAGACGTCGCCGACACGTTTGAACCGATCGCCCCCCGCGGCGTGTTCGAAGGTGTTCCAACCGAACGGATGTCACCTGAAGACGCCCAAAAAGCAGTCGACGAAAACCGTTACGCTGAACCTCCACAGTTCCTCACCGAACCGATCGACGTTGACGGTGCTGAAGACGCTGACAGCGCGGAAGGTACTGGCAGCACTGAAGACACAGAAAATGCTGCCACCACCGTTCTGCCACAGCGACCCAAACCTGAGGTCGTGCCAAAATCTGCGGGATCAAAGGGATCAACTCGCGCTATGGCAGAGCCGGAAACGCCAGAGACTCCAGAGAAACCTAAAAACACGGCAGAGTCCGATGAAACCTACCGCGCCAAGTTGCAGCGACAGTCCATGATCGAACAGCAGGCGCGTCAACGCCTGCGTGATGCGCGCCGGAATTCATGACGGCTGACACTCACTCCCAAATGGCCGGAACCGTGTGGGCCGACCTCGTGGGCCAGGACGCGGCGATCGCAACCTTGGCACGAGCCGCCAGCGAACCGCAGGCCATGACGCACGCGTGGCTGCTCACTGGGCCGCCAGGATCGGGTCGGTCGAATGCGGCCAAAGCGTTCGCCGCTGCACTCCTGACCCCAGATCACGGCGCAACACTAAGCGCACAAGCCAAACGCGCGCTGGCGGGCACCCACGAATCCATGACGGTGATGTCCACGCAAAAGTCGGTCATCTCAATCGACGAAGTCCGGGATATTGTGGGGCAAGCGCAAGCCTCGCCGGTAAACGCTGACTGGCGTGTGGTCATCATTGAAGACGCCGACCGCATGACAGAACGCACGTCGAACGTGCTACTCAAAGCAATCGAGGAACCCCCACCGGCTACCGTGTGGATCCTGTGCGCGCCCAGCCCCCAAGATGTTCTGACAACCATCCGCTCACGGTGCCGCAACGTGAACCTGCGTATCCCGCCGGTTAAAGCGATCGCACAGTTGCTCAGCACACGCAACGGCATCGACCCGGAAGTGGCGGCGTGGGCGGCATCGGCAGCCCAAAACCATATTGGGCGCGCCAAATACCTAGCGACCAACGCTCAAGCACGTGAGGTGCGGGAACAGATCCTGCGGATCCCACTCAAACTCGACTCCCTGGGCGCTACCGTGCGCTTGGCTGGCGAAATCCTGGACCAAGCAGCAACACGCGCCAGCGACCGCACCAAGGACCGCAACGCCAAGGAAAAAGAAGAACTCCTGCACACGCTTGGAGTCGAACCGGGCAAGAACCCGCCGCCGGCAGTGCGCTCGCAAATCAAACGCCTAGAAGATGAACAGAAGCGACGCGATTCGCGCGCCCGAAACGACGAACTCGACGCCATGTTCCTCGAACTGCTCGCGCTTTACCGCGACGTCCTCATGTGGGGGATGGGCGAAAAAGAGAACCTCATCAACGTGGGAGATGAGCAACTGATCTCGAGAATTGCAGACTCGTCAGACCCAGTGACAACGCTCAAGCAGATTGAAGTTCTGCAACTAGCCCGCACCCGCCTGCAAACAAACACGGCACCGCTCCTCATCGTGGAAGCCGCGTTCATCGGGCTGTCTCGTCCGTGGAGTCCCGCCGCGCAGGCTACCGGTCGCTAGTCAGCAGGTCCACCACCAGTCCGGCAGTGAGGTCGATGCGCGGCAGAATCGAATCGATGCGCGCGTGCTCGTCCACCGCGTGCGATCCGCCACCCACAGTGCCCAAACCGTCCAGGGTGGGCGTGCCCAGCGCGGCCGTGAAGTTCCCGTCGGAACCGCCGCCCACCATGATGGGTTTGAGCTCGTCCTGCCCCAGCTCTTGGGCCACTTTGCGGGCTCGCGCAAACAGGTGCGCGGACACCTTGCGTTCCCACGGTGGGCGGTTGATCCCACCGTCGAGGTGGAGCTGTGCGCCGGGGATGACGGGGCGCAGCCTGCGTAGTGCCTTGTCTACGCGTTGTTGTTCGCGCGCCGAGGTGGCTCGTGAGTCAATCGACAAAGTCGCCTTTGCGGGCACCGTGTTGGTGGTGGTTCCGGATTGCATGAAAGAAGGGACCACCGAGGTGCCGGCTTCTGGGTTGTTGAGTCCGGCGATCTTGACGACCTGCGATGCGATTTCGGTGGTGGCGTTGATGCCTTTTTCTGGTTCAACACCCGCGTGGGCGGCGCGTCCAGTGACGTTGAGGTGGTAAATCGCCACACCCTTACGGGCCACCTTGACTTCACCGTTGGGCCCACCGGATTCAAAAACCAGTGATGCGCGCGCGTGAGCGGATTCGCGTTCGATGAGGTCCCGGGAGGTCAGGGAGCCCAGCTCTTCGTCACCGGTGATGAGAAGCGTGACGCCGTCCAGAGTGCCCAGCCGCTCTTTCACTTTTTTGAGCGCGTGCATTGCGATGAGCACGCCACCCTTCATGTCGTCGGTACCGGGCCCACGAATGATCCCGCCAGAGATGGTGAAGGGCATGTCGTCAATGGTGCCCATGGGCCACACGGTGTCGTGGTGACCAACGAGCACGACGCGCCGGGGACCGTTGCCAAACCGCCACACCAGGTGAGGGAAGCCGTCGATGACTTCCATGTGCGCGGCTTCGCCCATCAGGCCCTCGCCTAGTGCATCGAACAGGCGAGCAGAACGGTGAAGTGCGGCCTTGTCGTTTGAAGGGGACTCAGTTTCCACCGTTTGGTGGAACTGGTGAATAAAAAGCTCTAGATCAGCGGTCGTGGTTAAATTCGGGTGAGCAGACATTAGTCATTACTGTACCGAATGTGACACATCCCTCTGCGAGCGAGGTACCAAGCGATCGCGACAGAGTACATTGGTTGTGAAACAGCCAGCCACAAGCAGGATCAGACTAGCCATGAAATTTTTCTTGCTCTTTATCCTCATTGCGCTCATCATCGGTTCAGTGATTTACATTGTCACCACCATGAGAAAAGCCCGGCGCCGCGAGGAAACAGAGGAAACATACGGGGCGACTGAACGGACACCTCGGGACCCTTTTGCCACCGAGCAAGACACAACCGGCGACCCCTTCAAAATCCGGGCCGGGGACATGCTCCAGTTTGGTGACGACAAGTATTTTGTGCGCGGTTCCATCCACTTCTCTGAGGGTGTGTACACGTGGCACGAGCACTTCTTTCAGGCGGATGCGAACGCTACGCGGCGGTGGCTGTCGGTCGAAGCCGACCCCGATCTTCAGATGGCACTGTGGCAGGATGCGCCTGGTTTGAGTGCTCAAGCGGGCGCCGCAGTGGTGACGTACAACGATAAGCAGTTCCGGTTGGACGAATCGGGGCAGGCGAATTTCACAACAGAAGGCACCACGGGTCTGCCACAATCCGGAGTTGCGCAGTATGCCGACTATGAGTCGGACGACGGGACACTCTTGAGCTTTGAAAAGTTTGGCAACGGGGAATGGGAAGTGAGCATTGGCCGGCCGTTGCCACGCGGAAGCTTCACCATTTACCCGGGGTCCTGACATGGCAGTGACGACTTTGGAGACGGGTATATACACGGCCCCCGCCCATATTGACTTCGTTGACACCAGGGCCGACCAGCTGGTGTATTCGCTTGATGAACCCAGGATCACGCCCGTGCTGGCCCGCGACTTCACGTTTACTCACGTGGGGGTGCCGCTGGAGGTCGAACTCGCAGTGTTGGGATGTTCACACCAGGTCACAGTGCGCAACGAAGGACGGGAGTTGGTGCGCGAAACCCTAGCGTGCATTTCGGACCGCGAGCCGTGGGTGCCGTCAACCAGTTCCCATGTGTTGGCCCGCGGTGGTCAGCTCACATTCGACTCCACTGTCGTGAAACCGGCAGATTTCTTGAGTGAAGTCGGCCGCCTCGAAAGCCAACTTGCGGACTCTTACGCCCAGTGCAGCGTGAAGTTTCCGGGCCAGCCTGGCGCGGTTACGGCTCTGACATGCTCTGCTAGTAGCAACGGGCTCGAGTGGCGCACATGGCACTGCTATCCGCAAAACGGCGAAGTGGTGGAAACCCGGTCGGTGCTGAGCGTCGATGCAGCGCTGAGCATCGATGAACAACACGTCCAGCGCGTGCCGGGAAGTGAGCACGTGCGATGAACATGTACTCGTTGATGCCGTACTACCTCAGCGAGCAAGAAAAGAGAGGCATCTGGATCGCGATCCGCGTGATCATAGTGAGCTCCATTGCAGCCGTATGGATCCTTGCTACGACGGGGACTGGCTCGAGTCAGTGTGGCGACTACACGTTGAAAAACGGAAGCTACATCTACACCAAAGACCGAGGCGAATACGACCGAGAAGGCACCAGCTACTTTTACGTCGGGTGTAAGAAGTCGCGTGGCGGGTGGTTCTTTGGGGTCCCAGGTTCCGGCTCCGGTTCCGGGTACCGAGGTGGCGGCCCGGGGACCGGTAAATAACGGTGAGGGTATAGGAACGAGAGAATAGAGAACGGGGAGCTATGTGGATTGATGTGCTTCGCGACAGCGCGAGCGTGGCCATGTATTCGGTGATTGGGTTGCTGTTGATGATGGCGGGATTCTTCATCGTTGACCTGCTGACACCGGGGAATCTGAAGAAACTGCTGTGGGAAGAACGCTCAAAGAACGCCGCGCTGTTTGTGGGGTCAAAAGCGCTGGGTGTATCCATCATTGTGTGTGCAGCGATCTACGCAAGCGCTCACGACCTACTTGCAGGACTGGTTTCAACACTGGTGTACGGGGTCATGGGCATCATTGTGATGGCCGTGAGCTTCCTGCTGATCGACCTGTTTACGCCGGGCAAACTGGGCGACTTGGTACACGACCCTGAACTTCACCCTGCCACGTGGGTGTCAGCGGCAACCCACCTCGGGGTGGCGCTCATCATTAGCGTGGCGCTTTTGTGACTACTGAGCGGACGCAGTCTCCCGAACCCACATTCCCGTCCACTCCCGTGAAGCCGGGTTGGGCGCGGTTCACGATCCTGTTTGCGGTGTTCCTGTGCGCCGCCTGCGGCATGGTGTACGAGCTTGCGCTCATCGCGCTGGGTTCGTACCTGCTGGGCAACACGATTGTGCAGGCGTCCATTGTCCTGTCCGTGATGGTGTTTGCCATGGGCGTGGGCTCGGTTGCCACCAAACGCTTGGTCCGGTGGGCGGCAGTGTCGTTCGCTCTTATCGAGGTGCTGCTCAGCGTCATTGGTGGGCTGAGCGTGCTCCTGCTGTACCTGGCATTCGCCTACATGGACCTGTACATGGTGGCGCTGGTGGTGTGTGCGTTCACCATTGGTGCGTTGATTGGTGCAGAAATCCCGTTGCTCATGGAGCTGGTCCAGTCCATTCGCAAGCAACGCGCCTCGAGTGCCGTGGCGGATCTGTTCGCCGCGGATTACGTGGGTGGCCTGTTGGGTGGGCTGGCGTTCCCGTTCCTGCTTTTGCCACTGCTGGGGTTGGTGCGGGGCACCATTGTGACTGGTGCGATTAACGCGCTCACAGGTGTGGTGATTGTCCTGTGGCTGTTCCGTCGTAGCCTGGCGCGACGTGCCACGGTCGCGGTCTCAACCTGTCTGGTGGTGGCGCTGGGTTTCCTAGCGGTCGCGTGGGCGTTGGCCGACACGATCGAGGTGTCAGCGCGTCAGAAACTCTACCGGGACCCGATTGTGGCGGCGGAGCGCAGCGACTACCAAGAGATCGTGCTGACAAGGGACCCGCGCACATCTGACACCCGCCTGTTTCTCAACGGTGATTTGCAGTTCGCATCCCTGGACGAGCACCGGTACCACGAATCTTTGGTGCACCCGGTGATGAACGGGAAGCACGCAAAGGTGCTCATCTTGGGTGGTGGCGATGGGCTGGCTGCCCGAGAAGTGCTTAAGTATCCGGACGTGGATGCGGTGACGTTGGTTGATCTGGACCCTGCGGTCACCGGTTTAGCTAAGAGCGACGATCGTCTGCGTAAGTTCAATCAAGACGCGCTCAACGATCCGCGCGTGAAGGTGATCAACGCGGACGCGTTTTCGTGGGTACGCACCGGCCCGCCGCGTGAGTTTGACGCGGTGATCGTTGACCTGCCTGACCCGGACGACGTGCCCACCGCCAAGCTGTACACGATCGAGTTTTACGACTTGGTTTCGCATGTGATGGCACCTGGCGCTCGGATGGTGGTGCAGGCGGGGTCCCCGTATTTCGCACCTGAAGCATACTGGGGGATAGGGGAGTCTGTTGCCCAGGCCGGGTTCACCACGACGCCTTACCATGTGGACGTGCCCAGTTTTGGGGACTGGGGGTATTTCTTGGCGGGCAAGGGTGCCACCCCGGAGGTGAAGGTCAGTGACGCGGTTGCCCCGCAGGTTTCTTTTATGACGCCCGAGGTGGCCCGTGCTTCCGTTGTCTTCCCACCTGACCGTGATCGTGGGTCGGTGAAGAACGTGGAGGCGTCCACTCTTCTTCGCCCTAAGGTGCTAGATGCGGAGCGCCGAGGCTGGGTGGGGTACTGAAGTTTGACGAGCTGAAGCCACCCCACTAGAATCTGTCTGGTTGCCTCCTTAGCTCAGTCGGCAGAGCGTTTCACTCGTAATGAAAAGGTCGTCGGTTCGATTCCGACAGGGGGCTCTCTTTGACTCCTCACAGCGTGATCGTCACCACTCGGCTAAGCTGGGCATAATCCGGTTGTTCGACTTCGAGGTGGATCATGAAACTGTCGCGTGACAGCGTCGTTGTGGGTATTGATGACTCGGATTCCGCACGTGAAGCGGCCCATTTTGCCCTAGCTCACTTCGCAGACGCACGCGAAATCGTGCTGGTGGCCGTGATCCCAGACGGAACGCGCCCCGTGTTGCCCGCACCTAGTGACGTAACCACCCCGTATACCGGCTCCCTGCCTGCAGTTCAGCCAGCAACACCCAGCGAAGAAGATCGCCAAAAATGCCAAGCCATGCTGGACGATCTACGCGCTCAACTCGAAGCCACACGCGAAGACTCCGAAACCACCTCGGCGCCCATCAAAACCCGCGTCCTCGCAGGCGACCCTGCAGAACAACTCGCCACGCTGGGTGACGACGCAGGCCTCCTGGTGATCGGCCACCACGGTGCGGACCAGGAATTCGCCGGCCGAATCGGACGCACCAGCCGTGGACTCCCCGGCCACTCGCTGTGCCCCGTGCTCATCTACCGGCCAGGCGACACCGGCGACTCGGTCGTCGTGGGCATGGACACCTCCGAATACTCCAGCGTGGCCGCCCTGGACGCCGCCGACTTCGCCGTCAACGCCGGCCTGCCCCTGCGCGTGGTCGTGGGCGTCGACCCTCTGGGCGACAGCGAACGCACCCACGCGCAAACGGAGTTCGACCTCACCTGGTTGCGCTCGGAAGTGCCCGGTCTGGACGTGTCCGTTGAGTACGCGCAGGGTCCCGCCGCCGAGGTGCTCATCGCCGCATCCTCAAACGCCCGCCTCCTCGTCATGGGTAAGCGCGGCCTGGGTCTCTTCGCCGGAATGGCAGTTCAACTGGGTCGCACAGCCAGCCAAGTGATCGACGCCGTCAACACCTCACTCATGCTGGTGTCGTTCCGCGACGACCCGCGCCTAGCCAACCGCCGGATCGTCGACTAAAGGCACGCCACACCTCGGGGATGCCACCTCAACCAGCCAGCCACTCACGCATCCGGGTCGATCTCAAGCGACGCCAACGCCGCCCGGCGCAACTGTTGCCGAATCACTTCCTCCGGCTTGCGGCGCACCACATACGGCGTGGAGTTGAGCATCCCAAAAATCGCGTGGACCCGCACAGTGGCTTCATCACGAGTCAGATCAGACATCGCGGTCACCACGCTCACCCACCGATCGACATATGCCCGCTGCAACGCACGCACGCGGTTCTGCCCATCAACAGGCAGGCTTCCCAGGTCGCGATCGTGAATCCGAATCAGCTCAGACTCCGTAACCGCGAACGTCAAGTGGAAATCGATCAGCTTAATCAAGATGTCTTTGGACGAGGGAGCCTTCCAATTCTCAACAATGTGCCCGCCACCTGCTTTGAGGTAGTTGGAGATCCCCACCAGCAGTTCTGACAGTATTGCTTCCTTTGACGGGAAGTGCCGGTACACCGCAGGACCCGACACTCCTGCGCCGTGTCCAATGTCGTCAATGCTCACCGCCAAGAAGCCGTGACGGGCGAACAGCACCTTCGCCGATTCCATGATCGCTTCGCGTCGCTGCGCCTTTGCAAGCTGGCGGGAAATTCCCTTGTCTGACGTGACCATGCGAGCTAGTATAGCTTTCAGTTAGTGATCATTCACTGAATGATCGTATGGTGAACGTTGCTGGCCCCGGTGCCGGCACAAGAACACAGGAGTTCACAATGCGCGCCATTGGTACACCTCCGGACCCCAGCACAGCGGAAGAATTCGCGCACGCGCACAGCCAGCTCATCGACGAACTGCGCGCTCGCACTGCCCAGACCGCGCTGGGTGGTTCGGAACGGTCCAGGCAAAAACATCTGGATCGCGGCAAACTTCTCCCACGTGACCGCGTGGAACGTCTGCTGGACCCCGGTAGCCCTTTCCTCGAGTTCTCCGCGCTGGCAGCCAATGGCATGTACAACGACGACTCGCCAGGTGCGGGAATCATCACCGGAATGGGGCTAGTCAACGGGCGTATCTGCGTGATCGTGGCCAACGACGCCACGGTCAAAGGTGGAACGTACTACCCCATGACCGTCAAGAAGCACCTGCGCGCACAAGAAATCGCACGCGAAAACAAACTCCCATGCATCTACCTCGTGGACTCCGGGGGAGCGAACCTACCCAACCAAGACGACGTGTTCCCCGACCGTGAACACTTTGGTCGCATCTTCTACAACCAGGCCACCATGTCGGCGGCCGGAATCCCTCAGCTCGCCGCGGTCATGGGGTCGTGTACCGCCGGTGGTGCATATGTGCCCGCCATGGCAGACGAATCCATCATCGTCAACGAACAAGGAACCATCTTTTTAGGCGGCCCACCCCTGGTGAAAGCCGCCACCGGTGAAGTCGTCACAGCAGAAGAACTCGGCGGGGGAGCGCTCCACGCACGCACCTCGGGCGTTGCCGACCATCTGGCCGCCAACGACGACCACGCGCTCGAAATCATGCGCGACATCGTGGCCACCCTGCCCGCAGCACCTGCCCCCGCATGGGAACGGGCTGAACCACAAGAACCCAAATACACCTCGGACGAACTCACCCACGTGGTACCCGCGGACCTCAAAACCCCGTACGACGTCCGCCAGGTCATCGCACGCATCGTTGACGGATCTGAGTTCCACGAGTTTAAAGCCGAATACGGCAACACGCTCATCACCGGGTTCGCCCGCATCGACGGCCACCCGGTAGGCATCATCGCAAACAACGGTGTGCTGTTCGGCGAATCTGCACAGAAGGGCGCACACTTCATCGAACTGTGCGACCAACGTGACACCCCACTGGTGTTCCTCCAGAACATCACCGGATTCATGGTGGGACGCGACTACGAAGCCGGCGGAATTGCTAAACACGGCGCCAAAATGGTCAACGCTGTGGCCACCGCGCGCGTACCTAAGTTCACCGTCATCATCGGCGGGTCCTACGGCGCCGGAAACTACTCCATGTGTGGTCGCGCCTACTCGCCTCGGTTCCTGTGGATGTGGCCCAACACGCGCATCTCGGTCATGGGTGGTGAACAGGCCGCCAGTGTTCTGGCAACCGTCAAACGCGACCAGATGGAAGCCCGTGGCGAAGACTGGCCAGTCGAAGAAGAAAACGCGTTCAAGGCCCCCGTACTCCAACAGTACGAAGACCAAGGAAACCCCTACTACTCAACCGCTCGCCTGTGGGATGACGGGATCATCGAACCGTCGCAGACCCGTCAAGTGCTAGCGCTGGCACTCGAGGCTGCGCGCTACGCCCCACTTGAGCGTCCGCTTAACTCTGCTGGCTACGGCGTTTTCAGGATGTGACATCGACATGTTTACCAAAATTCTTATCGCCAACCGCGGTGAAATTGCACTCCGCGTCATTCGCACGTGTCAGCGTTTGGGCGTGCAAACCGTGGCCGTGTACTCCGACGCCGACGCCCACGCCCCGCACGTCAAACTCGCCGACCAAGCCGTGCGCCTGGGCCCAGCTGCTGCTAGCGAGTCGTATCTGAAGATCGACCGAGTCATTGAAGCCGCCCAGTCCACCGGCGCGCAAGCGATCCATCCCGGCTACGGCTTCTTGAGCGAAAACGCCCAGTTCGCAGCGGCCTGTGAAGACGCCGGCATCGTGTTCCTGGGCCCCACCGCCAGCGCAATCCGCACCATGGGTGACAAGATCACGGCCAAGCAGGCCGTCGCATCCCGAGGTGTCCCGCTGGTTCCCGGTGTCGCAGAGTCCGGCTTGAGTAACGACCAGTTGGAAAAGGCAGCACTCGATGTGGGCATGCCGGTGCTCATCAAGCCATCAGCCGGTGGTGGTGGAAAAGGTATGCACGCCGTGTTCAAGCAAGAAGACCTGCGCGAATCACTCGAGGCCGCACGCCGTGAGGCTGCCAGCTCTTTTGGTGACGACACCCTGTTCCTTGAACGCCTCATCTCCACCCCACGCCACATTGAGGTGCAGGTTCTGGCAGACGAGCACGGAAACGTCATCCACCTAGGCGAACGCGAATGTTCGCTCCAGCGCCGCCACCAGAAGGTCATCGAAGAAGCCCCCAGCGCGCTGCTCGATGAGGAAACCCGCGCCCGGATCGGCCAGGCCGCGGTAGAGACCGCCCGTTCCGTTGGATACAGGGGCGCGGGAACCGTTGAGTTCATCGCATCTGCTGACAACCCCGATGAATTCTTCTTCATGGAGATGAACACGCGCCTGCAGGTCGAACACCCCGTGACCGAACAAGTCACCGGGGTCGACCTCGTGGAATGGCAGCTGCGGATCGGTGCTGGTGAAGAACTCACCCTGAAACAAGAGGACATCACCCTCACCGGGCACTCCATCGAAGCGCGTATCTACGCCGAAGACCCCGCCCGCGGCTTCCTTCCCACCGGTGGTACCGCGATCGACGTGGTGTTCGGCAACGACAACGACCCAGGGCTGCGTGTCGACGCGGGCCTGGAGGCCGGCCAGACGATCGTGAGCGACTACGACCCCATGATCGCCAAGGTCATCACCACCGCGCCCACCCGTGAAGAAGCGCTCGCCAAGTTAGATGACGTGCTCGCCCACTCCGCAGTGCCGGGAATCGTGACCAACATCGATTTCCTGCGCATGCTCATCACCCGCGACGACGTCATCGCAGGTGACCTGGACACAGGGCTGATCGACCGCCTCACGGAAGACGACCTGGCCCACGCCCCACAACCCGTCGACGCCCTGCTCGCAGCGGTTGCGGTCACCCATGGCGTAGGACAGCGCACAACCACCGCACAGCGGGGGCAGGCAACGACCTCGGCCCCTTCAGCCTGGAACGTCACCGGCTGGCGCAACGCCAGCCCCATCAACGAACGCGTGGACCTCACCTACCAGGGTGAGCCCGTGGACGCCGTGTACGCGGGGGAGCCCGCGCGGGTGCGTCCAGTAGGAACCGGCGCCGAGGTCGTCGTCACCTGCTGCGGGTCCGACCACCGGGCGCTCGTGTGGGTGACACCGGCAAACGTGTGGGTGGCGAGTACGCGCGGCGTGTTCATGTTCGGACGCCCGCAGGCCGACACCACCCTGGGTGCGGCCGGTGCAGGCGCCTCGATCACGGCTCCTATGCCGGGGGCCGTGACATCGGTGCGGGTTGCCGACGGCGACACAGTAGAAGAAGGCCAGCCAGTGCTGGTACTCGAAGCCATGAAGATGGAGCACGTCCTGCGTGCGCCGGTCACAGGGGTGGTGCAACTGGCAACGGCTGCGGGCACCCAGGTGGCCTTGGACGAAGTTTTAGCAACGGTAGTTGAAGAGGAAGAACAATGATCACATTTATGCCCGGCCAATTGCCGGAAGAATACGAATCCCTACGTCAGCAGGTTGCGAAGTTCTCAGACGAAGAAGTCGCACCGGTCAGCGCGGAACTCGACGCCAAGCACGAATTCCCCTACAAGCTGGTCGCAAAAATGGGCCAGATGGGTCTGTTCGGTCTGCCTTTTGACGAGAAGTACGGCGGAATGGGCGGAGACTACTTCGCCCTGTGCTTGGCGATTGAAGAGCTGGCGCGCAACAACCAGTCGCTGGCCATCACGCTGGAGGCTGGGGTTTCGCTGGGTGCTATGCCCATCTACCGCTTTGGAACCGAAGAGCAGAAGCAGGAATGGCTGCCAAAGCTCACCGACGGTTCCGGGTTGGCTGCGTTCGGGTTGACCGAGGCCGAGGCCGGCTCCGACGCCGGTGGCACCAAGACGAAGGCTGTTTTGGAAAACGGCGAATGGGTCATCAACGGATCCAAGCAGTTCATCACGAACTCCGGAACCGACATCACCCGCCTGGTCACTGCCACCGCAGTCACCGGGACCCGTACGGGCCGTGACGGTAAGGAAAAGCCAGAAATTTCGACCATCATGATCCCTACCGGAACCTCTGGTTTCACCGCTGAACCCGCATACGACAAGGTGGGGTGGAACTCCTCAGACACCCACCCGCTCACCTTCGACAACGTGCGTGTTCCTGAAGAAAACCTGCTGGGTGAACGCGGCCGAGGTTACGCGAACTTCCTGCGCATCCTGGACGAAGGTCGTATTGCAGTGGCCGCTCTGTCCGTGGGTGCCGCGCAAGGGTGTGTGGATGAGTCGGTGCGGTACGCGAAGGAACGTGTGACCTTCGGTAAACCGATCGCCAACTACCAGGGAATCCAGTTCAAGATCGCACGTATGGAAGCCCGCGTCGTGGCAGCCCGCGCGGCGTACTACCTGGCTGCTTCACGCATGGAATCCGGCCTTCCGTTCAAGAAGGAAGCTGCTGTTGCCAAACTGATCGCCGGTGACGCGGCGATGGACAACGCACGTGATGCCACTCAGATCTTCGGTGGCTACGGCTTCATGAACGAATACCTGGTTGCACGCCACTACCGTGATTCCAAGATCCTGGAGGTGGGCGAAGGAACCACTGAGGTCCAGTACATGCTCATTGCCCGCGAACTGGGCCTTGCATAAGCGTTTGAAAGCACGTTCCGTTTTTGGAAACAATATGAGCGTGAAACGCGCAATTTTTTCGAGTGTGGTTGTCGGAACCTTGGTCCTGTCAGGGTGCGGGTCCAACGGTTCCGAAACCACCTCGGGAGATGGGCAGGGAGCCCAGACCACCTCGGCGGGCCCTGAAAGCACGCCCACCCCAAGCCCAACGCCCGACCCCACTGAGCTGAAGCCGGGAACCAACCATTCGTACGAGGCGGCGGAATACGCATACGAAGCCAAAGACGTACACAACTGGTTGCACGGGGAAAAGACCCAGGCGGCCAACTACCCTGAGAAGAAGATCGCCTTCCTCACGTTCGACGACGGCCCCACGAACATCACGCCAAAGGTGCTTGAGGAACTCAAGAAGGCTGGCGCTCCTGCCACGTTCTTCGTGATCGCCGGCGAGCTGGGAGTCGAAGGGCCCGACGGCGATAAACACCTCAAACAGACCATTGAGGACGGGAACTCGGTGTGCATCCACACGTACTCGCACAAGTACTCGTACCTGTACCCAGGGCGCCGGGCCAACGCCGAAAACATCTCAAAAGACTACGACAAGGCCCTTAAGTCCGTGCGCAAGGTTTTGGGTGAGGACTACGAGGTACACGGTTACCGTTACCCGGGCGGACACGGATGGCGCAAAATGGGGGCTGCGGACAAAGCTCTCGAAAAGAAGGGTTCGTACTGGATCGACTGGAACTCTGAAAATGGGGACGGTACCGATTCGGCGAGCTCAACGGGTGAAGGCCGTGCCAAGCGAGCCCTGTCGACCTTGTCGGACTCCCCGAACGTCGCCGTCATCCTCATGCACGACTACCAAGACAACGACGCGACCGCCGAAGGAGTAGCCCCGCTGGTCAAGGAACTCAAGAAGCGGGGCTACGAATTCGGGGTCATCAACTAAGCACGGGTAATGTGAAGATATGACGCACAACACACATGAAGAACATGGGTCGGCAGTGGTCCAGCAACGTGGACTGTGGTTCGACGAAATGGAAGTGGGCACCGTTTACAAGCACGCCCCGGGCCGTACCATCACCGAAGCAGACAACACGTGGTTCACTGCGGTCACCATGAACACGCAGGCGTTGCACTTGGACGCGGCTTTTGCTGGGTCGGAGCCGTTTGGTGAGCGGTTGGTGAACTCCATGTTCACGCTGGCCACGTTGGTGGGGCTGTCTGTCAGTCAGCTGACCCAGGGCACCATCGTGGGGAACCTGGGGTTCTCCGAGGTGGCATTCCCTAAACCGCTGTTCCACGGGGACACGCTGTATGCGGAAACCAAGATCCTGGACAAGCGTTTGTCGCGGTCACGCCCAGGGCAGGGGATTGTCACCCTGGAACACATTGGACGTAACCAGGACGGTGCGATCGTAGCGAAAGCCGTGCGTCAAACAATGGTGTTTACATCTGACCACGCAGAACAGAACGAAGGGTAAGTGACATGGCAACAACAGTGAAGCCCGCTTGGTTGTTCGTCCCCGGTGACCGTAACGACCGTTATACCAAGGCGGCGGAACGCTCAGACGTGGTGATCGTGGACCTTGAAGACGCCGTCTCACCTGCCCACAAAGCCGATGCGCGCAAGGCGTTCCTGGACTTCCAGAACAGCGACCAAGCGCTCGACCCCACCACGACCGTGGTGCGCATCAACCCGGTGGGGTCTGAATGGTTCCACTCGGACCTCAAGTTGCTCTCTGAACTGCCCGGTAGCGGGTATTCGGTTATGTTGCCAAAGGTCGAGGACACGGAAGCGCTGGAGCACATCCGTGGGCTCAAGGTGTATGCGCTGATCGAAACCGTGAAAGGTGTCGTCAACGTAGACACCATCGCGGCACACGAAGGCGTGACCGGACTGATGTGGGGTGCCGAGGACCTGTTCGCGTCCTTGGGCGGCGGTCACTCCCGCACGGCGGCCGGCGACTACCGGGCACCAGCGGTCTACACCCGTGCTCGGGTGCTCATGGCCGCTAAGGCGCACGGAAAACTCGCCATCGACTCGGTGTGGACGGACATCGATAACTTGGACGACCTCGGCGTGGAGGCCGATGACGCAGTCAACTGCGGTTTCGATGCCAAGGCGCTCATCCACCCCAAGCACGTGGAAGTTGTGCGGGATGCGTTTAGGCCTTCAGGCGAACAACTCGAGTGGGCGCGAGGCGTGATCCAGGCGGCTTCGAATGCGGACGCCGGTGCGTGGACGTACCAGGGCCAGATGATTGATGAGCCGTTGCTCCAGCAGGCGCGGAACATTTTGGCACGCGCGTAAGAGCCACGCGCATAAAAGCGTGGTGTAGCCCACACGCGGGAGCTGAAGCTACAATAATCGAAGAAACATTGTAGGTCATGAGTGACAGGAATTTGCTCCTATGGCGTCTTCACTCCCGCGCATTCTTACGTCAATTGCCCTTGCTATTGGTCTCGTCGTTGCACCGCTACCCACCGTGGTGACTCAAGCCAAGGGGCCCGAGACAAAAACACGTGAAATCAGCGTTTCACGTGGGCAAACAAAGAAGGTTGAAACCCCCAAAGCCAAAGTGTCTGTAGTGGGCGCTACCTGGCGGGGCAACACCGGGGTCGAAAAGGCCGAGTACCGTTCCAAGGACAACAACGGCCAATGGAGCGGGTGGAAAGAACTGCCGGTTGACGACGCAGACGGGCCGGACGCCGGTACGGGTGAAGCTGGGAAGTCACTCCAGGGTACTGAGCCGCTAGTCGTGCCAGAGGGTACGTCGGTTGAGATTCGTACCGCGCAAAAGTCTGACCTGTATGTGGCCGAGACCGGGATAACTGGCAACGTGCGACCAGGTGGGGCTGTCGCGGGCGCTGCGCCGGCGCACGCTGCAGGCGGATCGAAGATTGGTGGGTTCACGTACACCTCCCGCAAGGACTGGGGAGCGAAGGGGCCACGCAAGGGTTGCCCGGTGGAGAAGACCAAAGTTAACAAGGCAGTGATCATCCACCACACCTCGGGATCCAATTCCTACTCACAATCCCAGGTGCCATCCATTCTGCGCGGTATCCAGGGGTACCACCAGAACGGTCGCAAGTGGTGCGACATTGGGTACAACATGATTGTCGACAAGTGGGGCAACATTTATGAGGCACGTTCCGGCGGGCTGACCGACGCAGTGATTGGGGCGCACGCCGGTGGGTTCAACACCAGCACGTTTGGTGTTGCGGTGCTGGGTACGTACAGCAAGCCGGTGAATTCGTCGACGTTGAACTCGCTGAAGAAGATCGTGCGTTGGCAAGGTGAGCTGTGGGGGTATGACCCTAGTGGCAAGGTCAAACTGACGTCCAAAGGTGGCACGTCAAAGTACAAGAAGGGTACGGAGCGGACTCTGCCGCGCGTGTTTGGGCACCGAGACGTGGGGAACACGGACTGTCCGGGTAACGGGTTGTACAGCCAGTTGCCAAAGTTGCGGATTTCCCAGCCGGTGAAGCCGGGCGCACCTATCGTGTCGGATGGGATTAAGAAGTACTACAGCAAGCACAAGGATGAAACCGGGCCACCGCAGAGCCCGCAACGCAAGACCGGTAAAGGTGTGTTGCAGAACTTCAAGAACGGCGTGGTGTACCAGTCAAAGCAAGGCGTGTACTTCACCGCGTACTCGGCGCCCATGCGTAAAGTCTGGTCGCAGCATGGCTGGGAAAACGGACGGTTGGGATTCCCCAAGTCGGACCGTTACAAGTTTGGTCACGGGTGGCGACAGAGTTTTGAAGGTGGCGCGATCATTGAGCACTCGCGTGGCACCTACCCCGTGTGGGGCGGGATCCAGTCCAACTGGGAGCGCAACAAGGGGGCTGTGAAGTATCCCGTGAGTGTTGAAAAGAAAATTGGTGGGAAGAAGCCTGGCTCGTACCAGCACTTTGAAAACGGGAACGTCCACTGGTCCAAGAAGACCGGTGCGCACTACACGAACGGCGGGATCCGTAACACCTGGAGTAAACACCGGTGGGAGCAGGGACGGTTAGGTTATCCCACCTCGGACCCATTCAAGAGTGGGGACCGCGTGCGTCAGAACTTTGAAGGTGGCGCCATTATCCACTCCAAGCGGGGAACGCACCCGCTCTGGGGAGGTATGAAGGCGAACTGGGAGCGAAATAAGGCGACGTTGCGGAACCCGGTGAGCACTGAGAAGAAGATCGGTGGGAAGAAACCCGGTGCGTTCCAGCACTTTGAACACGGGAGCGTCCACTGGTCTAAGAAGACCGGTGCGCATTACACGAACGGTGCGATTCGTAACACCTGGAGCAAACACGGATGGGAACAGGGTCGCCTGGGCTACCCCAAGACAGACCCATACAAATCAGGTGACGAAGTGTGCCAAAAGTTCCAAGGTGGAACGGTTGTGTACCACAAGAATCGGGGCACCTACGTGGCGTGGGGCCGCTGAGCGAGCTGTAGCTGGGGAGACCACTGCTGGCGGGGCGGTTCCGTTAATGCCTGCTGGCGGTATCATTGTGATATGTCGTATGGGACTATCGTAAAAATCGGTCGACTTGCGGAGACTCGTCGTGGCCTCATCACCGCCGAATGGCTCAACGAAGCAGGGCTGTCAGCATCGCAAAAAACTGCCCTGGTTAAATCCGGCTACCTTGAACGGGTCACGCGCGGTGTATATAAGGTTGCAGGTGCCCCGTCGACGCGGTTCACGGAAATACTGGCGCTGTGGATGAGGCTTGGAGACAACGATTACACGTCAGATCCGCCCGTGCTTGTTGCTGCAGGTGCAACGGCGGCGTACCTGCACGATATCGGTGACATGTGGCCCGACCCATACGACTTCATCACGGCGCGTCCCTTGCGCACGCGAGAACCTGGTGTGGTGCTACGACACGAGACTGTTGATCCGCGTGATGTTGAAGTCGTTGAAGGTATCCCGTGTTTGAGTCCCGTGGCTACGCTTGTTGACTTGATTAAGGACCATGGAGATCTTTCGCTTGTTGGCGATGCCGTGGTCGATGCGCGCACACGTAACTACCTGAATGCACACACTGAGCCGGATTTTGTGCGTCGGTTGGGGCCGCTCGCTGCGGAAAATGATCTACCAGAGGGAGAAGGCGAGAAGCTTTTGGAGCTTATCACCCAGTACCACCAGGGGGTAGCGTGAGCCGGCCTGGAGAACCGTACCATGATGACCACGCGTTTGTTCAGGCGCTGACGCATGCTGCAAAAGTGGAAGCTAGTGCAAACGGAAAGCCCGTCAATAGAGTATTGACAGAGGGGTACTTTGACCGAGTCTTGGTGCGAATCTTCAAAGATCCCAAAAGGGAGTGGTTCGTAAAAGGCGGGACTTCTCTACTTGCTCGTGAGCCTTTGGCCCGGGAAACCAGGGATATTGACCTGGCTACGAGTGAGTCTGATTTCGAAACTGCGCTTGTTGAACTACAAAATGCCGTTCAGGAAGATGCAGGTGACCATCTCAGAATAGTTGCGAAATTCGATAGGCCTCTCGCTATGCCGACTGCCTCACAGGGCACGGCGGGTGGGAGGCTTATTGTTACGATTTCAGCCGTGGGAAAGGTCGTCTCCCGTTTCGGCATTGACATGGTGGTGTCTGAGCCTCCTGTTGGGGAGATCGAAACAATGGCTCCTCGAACTCGCCTTCACCTGCCTCGGCCTGTGTTTACCGCGGAATACAGGCTTTATCCGATACCGGATCAGATTGCAGACAAAATTTATGCCACGGTCGCGCCACGTAAGAACTCTCCCGTTCCATTTAGTACTCGCGTTAAGGACCTCGTTGATTTGGCAATCTATGCGCGTACGCAGACTGTGTACATGCGCCCGTTGAGGGCTGCGTTGAAGCAACGACTAGCGACATTTCAAACGCCGCCGACGCAGTTCAGCGTCCCGGAAGACTGGCGCCGTCGCTTTGGGTCCAGAAAGTTGCGCACGCCGTTGGTTGACCCAAACGATTATGACGGGGCTGTCCGCGTTGCTACAGAGCTATCTGCGGCCGTGTTCGACGAATCAGTTTCGGATGATGCGGTGTGGACTCCTGAACAGGGGTGGACGCTATCGCCACGTGGTTCCGGATAGGCGGCATATCTAGGAGAGTTTTCCAATGAATGCGTCAGTCAGTGTGGCTGTCAGCATCTGTTTTATGCGCGCGAAATTCCCCGGAAGGTGACAAAGATTCCGTGTTTGCGGAATCCAGGGACGCCGTCGAACTGGGCCTCTGTTCGGTCGAACTCAATGAGGTCGGGAAACCACGGGTCAGTGAACCGCTCAGAGTTATTTAACCAGTCCGGTGGCGTCCATCCATCAGTTTGTGCCAAGTGCTCTGCCAGGCCTGCAAACGCAGCATCGATTCTGCGTGAACCTGTCAAAGGTGGTTCGGCGTCGAAAACGCTCTTAGCATGGTCGACGCCCCCGTGTTTTAGGGCGCTACGATAGTTGTCTAATGTTTGGAGAATCGCAAACCGCCAGGCTTCGTCGTCACTCAGTCCCGCGCGAATATCCTCGGTGACCTGTAGAGCGTTTCTTGCCGCCATTCCGTAACGGGACTTTGCTGGTAACGGAACACATGCGTGATCGAGCGGGTCATCTGTGAATAAAGATGATAGGTCAACCCGTGTGCCCGACATCTTTGTATACCTCCACAACGGTTAACCACAAGCCACTGCGACCTACGCTACGTCACCATCACTCTTGTCGCCATCGCGTGGGTCATCCCCACGGGTGTGGGGAGCACCTCAGCTCAGGGAAGCGCCCTTCCCACAGGTCCCGTACACGGGAATCGAGAATCAAATGTGGCCATACCTGAAGCAATCTGTCTTTGTTTATCAGTTGCGCCTGGATCTCGGCGGTACCTTCTGCAAGAAGGGCTTGATAGGCGAGGCGCGCTCCGCCGAGCTCAGTCACATCAATGTCGCCGTCGTCAATCCACCGAACCCAGATCGGCAGGCGGATAGGCTCGTGCAATGGCCCTTTCAAGTCGTCGAGACTGTCAACGACCTCATATGGTTTCAAATCCCGGAAACGTACTCGATCCACGTGTACTCCCTAACTTCATAAAAAACCAAAGGAAACCCCGGCACCTTCCACTCGATCCACGTGTACTCCCTAACTTAGCGTGACTGGGCTCATCCCCACGGGCGTGGGGAACACAAGCACCGCTGGCCTACCGGGCAAGAAGCACCGGGCTCATCCCCACGGGTGTGGGGAACACTCCTGTGTTAGTTCTGATGCAGCAGATGTTGTGGGCTCATCCCCACGGGTGTGGGGAACACTCAACAGGCGCTGGTACGTCGTGTATCGAGATGGGCTCATTCCCACGGGTGTGGGGAACACGAGGGTAAAGCGAACGAAGGACAGCCATTCCTGGGCTCATCCCCACGGGTGTGGGGAACACCTGTCAGTGTTCCGGTCGCGCCGAGTTTCATGGGGCTCATCCCCACGGGTGTGGGGAACACGGGCTTCAACGTGGTTTGAAAAGACCCCGCCGGGGCTCATCCCCACGGGTGTGGGGAACACGATGATCCCGAAAGTGGATATTGGTACTGGTACGGCTCATCCCCACGGGTGTGGGGAACACCGCCACGTTGAACATGCCCGGCTGGTTCTGTGGGGCTCATCCCCACGGGTGTGGGGAACACCGGTCCCGATAACGCCACTGCTCCAAAGTCTGGGGCTCATCCCCACGGGTGTGGGGAACACTACCCGTGCTGGTTGGTGGACGAACAACGTCGGGGCTCATCCCCACGGGTGTGGGGAACACACGCACTTACTGACACCATGCAGGACAACAACGGGCTCATCCCCACGGGTGTGGGGAACACGAGTCGCCACCACGGGTCTGCAGAATCGCACTGGGCTCATCCCCACGGGTGTGGGGAACACGGGCTTCAACGTGGTTTGAAAAGACCCCGCCGGGGCTCATCCCCACGGGTGTGGGGAACACTCACCCGCGCACTTACCGACATCACCGAAGCCCGGCTCATCCCCACGGGTGTGGGGAACACCCCAAGACGTTCTTGAAGAACCAGACGAGTGCGGGCTCATCCCCACGGGTGTGGGGAACACACCATGATTTTGTGCTTGCTCAAAAGCTGACCGGGCTCATCCCCACGGGTGTGGGGAACACGTTTGAGCTAAATCAGCCATTTGTTCACGAGTGGGCTCATCCCCACGGGTGTGGGGAACACGCCGACAGGTCGTGGCGCACCGTCACGAACCAGGGCTCATCCCCACGGGTGTGGGGAACACCTTGAAAACAGCTTGGACTGCTCCAGCGGCCTGGGCTCATCCCCACGGGTGTGGGGAACACCTATGCGGTCAGCCGGCGCGATTACCGGCATCGGGCTCATCCCCACGGGTGTGGGGAACACGTCGCATGGTGTCGCTGACCCGCGTGTAAATCGGGCTCATCCCCACGGGTGTGGGGAACACGTGTGGTGAGTTCGTCTAAGAGTTGCTGGTTTGGGCTCATCCCCACGGGTGTGGGGAACACGATGTTGATGGTGTCGAGTATGAAGACGTCGAGGGCTCATCCCCACGGGTGTGGGGAACACTGTTCCAGGAAATGCGCCGTTCGGACGGGCAAGGGCTCATCCCCACGGGTGTGGGGAACACTTGGAACTGGGGGACGTGCAACTTCTGCGCGCGGGCTCATCCCCACGGGTGTGGGGAACACCCGGGCATTGTGCCCTGGTAGCACTTGTCCCTGGGCTCATCCCCACGGGTGTGGGGAACACACCAGGACATCGCGGACGCGCTCGACATCAACGGGCTCATCCCCACGGGTGTGGGGAACACGCAGATCACCGACCGAATCCGATTCGCGTGGGCGGCTCATCCCCACGGGTGTGGGGAACACGCGGCGCGTTCTGTTGCGAGGTATTCGAGCACCGGCTCATCCCCACGGGTGTGGGGAACACAGTGACTGGCCCGACGCCGTAGCTGGCGCGTACGGCTCATCCCCACGGGTGTGGGGAACACTCTGGTGAGGCACCGCCGTTGAACCCTTCGTAGGGCTCATCCCCACGGGTGTGGGGAACACCGCCTGAAGCCTGGCGATCAGGTGAGGTACACGGGCTCATCCCCACGGGTGTGGGGAACACTGCCGGAAGAATACCCAGGCGTTCTGTTCGTCGGGCTCATCCCCACGGGTGTGGGGAACACGTCACTGACACTGACGGTATGGATCAGATCACGGGCTCATCCCCACGGGTGTGGGGAACACTGATCACGGGGCCGTCTGGGTGGCGGCCCCTCCGGCTCATCCCCACGGGTGTGGGGAACACGCGAGCTCTGCGACGTCCTGGCCGAAGTCTTTGGGCTCATCCCCACGGGTGTGGGGAACACCCCAAGACGTTCTTGAAGAACCAGACGAGTGCGGGCTCATCCCCACGGGTGTGGGGAACACACCATGATTTTGTGCTTGCTCAAAAGCTGACCGGGCTCATCCCCACGGGTGTGGGGAACACGTTTGAGCTAAATCAGCCATTTGTTCACGAGTGGGCTCATCCCCACGGGTGTGGGGAACACGCCGACAGGTCGTGGCGCACCGTCACGAACCAGGGCTCATCCCCACGGGTGTGGGGAACACACCACACCTGGGGCGCGCTGACTGACACGCTGGGGCTCATCCCCACGGGTGTGGGGAACACCACAAGCATGGAAGCCGCATGGTAGGCGATGTGGGCTCATCCCCACGGGTGTGGGGAACACCGTTTTGCGATGATTTTTGACTCGGTGTTTTCGGGCTCATCCCCACGGGTGTGGGGAACACGGTGGGGTTGTTGGTGGTGGTGGAACAAGTTTGGGGCTCATCCCCACGGGTGTGGGGAACACCCCGTCGCTATTTTCTCGGTAGTAATCGCGCCAGGCTCATCCCCACGGGTGTGGGGAACACGGATCACCGAAAACCACCCAACCCGCGTCAGAGGGCTCATCCCCACGGGTGTGGGGAACACCCCACGAAGGACATGAAGCAGGGTGACTTGTGGGGCTCATCCCCACGGGTGTGGGGAACACACGTAGGGCAACGCACCGAAACCTATAGGCGCGGGCTCATCCCCACGGGTGTGGGGAACACGCTTTCACGCCGTCTCTGAACCATGCGCATTTGGGCTCATCCCCACGGGTGTGGGGAACACACTAATTGATCAGCAACGATACCAGGATTGCATATCTAGCTCATTCACTTTCGGTTGAAGAAAGACCTACCTATATTTGGAGTACTTAGACGCGTTTCTAATGGCACGCGCTTTGCTCCAACCGCCTTGCATGGTTTTTCGCCCGTACCCGGACTCTGGTGCGGGTCGTCTCATAAAAGTGAGCCCGTCTAAGTCGACAGGTTCCCATTTGTGTTCTTTTGTTCTGAATTGCAACCGTTGCTCGTTTTGCGCTGGCCACACCATGAGCGCTTGCCCGGTGCCTGCTGTTTCTTCGATCCGTTGCCACAGCAGCTCCCTGACTCGCGCACTCACGTTGCCAACGAAAACGCCTGCTGAAACCTCAAGCGCCCACTTGGTTAAGTCGCCTCGTAAGCCGGTTGGGCATGACGAAAGCACAATGACAATCATGAGAACCGCTCCCAATGGTTCTCGCCGCTGGGCAAACGCTGTTCGCCTCGACCAGACCACAGCGACAGCTCATCGTTGTAGAAGTACTCTGGTTCGTCTTCAACCTCGCTAGCTTCTAAAAACAACAACTGCAAGATTTTTACGAGCCTGTCCATCACGCCAGCCCGCACTAAACGGTCACGAAGCAACGCCCTTACCGTACGATCTGGTTGACCGTCTGCATGCGCGACAGCATCAAACGCGGCCGGAATACTCGTCTCTGCTTTCACTAGGTCAGCTACGTCATAAGTAAAACTCTGCGTGTTTCCAACGTGCACGAAACCGAGCCCAGGCGTCATTCCCAGTGCATTGATTACAGCTGTAACTGTTCCGTATAGGCATGCATTCGCTGCTGACAGTGCGCGGTTAATGTCGTCCCCAGCGTCGAACGCCGTGGGGTCGAAGTCACGCCTATCCCACTCAACACCGGTCCGAGCGGACTCATTGCGGTAAAGCGCACGGACTCGAGCTCCTTCGCGCCCCCGCAACTGCTGCATCGTAAGTCCAGATACGTCTTCACCGGGAAACCGCAACTCATACATTTGCCTCGCGACACGCAAACGTTCTGACTGGTTTGAAAACGCTCGAGCTTGAGCTTCAAGCATCCGCGATGATCGGGCAAGGGGCCGGCCGGTGGCATAGCATCGGACCGCCCCTTCCCCAATCCACGCAACGGTGACACCGCAGCTACCTAGCAACGCCACGGCTGCATGGGACGCACGAACCCCGGGCCCGATCAGTAGCGCCCCCACCATTGCAGCTGGAATGTGTACGGTGCCTTGCTGATCTGTTGCCGTAATTGCGTTCGAGTCACGATGTAAGACACACCGCTCGACATACACAAACGACAGCCGATCACGAACTCTGCCTAGCTCCTTTACAGAAGGCGGAACGATCTCAGCCATTGCTACACGCGAGCCAATGTCATAAGACCGCATCCGTACGCTTTAGCTCTCCCCATTCCGTGACAAAGTGCGTGCCTTAACTGTTCGGCATCAGTTACCTCAAGAAGACCCTCGAACGTCGCCACCCGATGCACAACGCGGTCACGGCCTGCATGGCTGTTCTTCCGGTTGAACCGCAGTTCTTCACGACGCACAATGTTCACATTTGCTGGGATTCCGTTCAGCGAAGACTCTTCTCCCACCGCTGTGTTCTGATCATCATGGGTAGAATTTGCGATTCGAAAACCCCACCCTTCTACGCGGTCGAGAAACCACTGCATTTGGTGTTTCGCTGAAACATGCGGAACCTTGTGGCGTCTGCCCTGCTCGTCCTTGATCGCTTTCACCGGATTCAATGTCACTTTGAAAGCAAACTCCTGACCACGCGTCAGACTGTCAAGGAGCCGGACGTAATCCGTAGTCTGGGCAGGGGCTGAAGGCCACCCAACTTGCTCCACAATGTGGTCGAGCCTGGGCAGTACAGGGGTAACTAAATACAGTGCTGTCTCGGTGTCATTGCGGTCAATTCTCCACAAGATTCGACCATCGTCAGAGCTTTGCAAGTGCGGTGGGACCGCCTTTGTCGCCATCCCGTGAGTGATATGTGGATCGGCCAGCATAGCGCGACTCTTCCGCAGCTCAGGATTAATCAGTACTTTGCTGAAATACATCACGCCTCCTGCACTGTCTGGAAAAACGGATCTGCGTACTTCACGCCTACGTCGTTGCGTACGAGCACTGGCTCCGGTCGCACCACTATTCGCGCGTCATACTTGCGATGGCGCGGATCAAAACTCACTGGAACGTCGTAGACTGACTCACCGATTTCACCTGGACGAGCATCACGAGCAATCGGCAATCGCACCTCTGTAGGAGCATTCTTGCGGTACTGCTCAGAGGCTTGCCACGGAGCGGCGGAAAGGTCACGTAAGACCTCCTCGGCATCACCCTTATCTACAAGGCCGCCTACCAGGTTCAGAGGCGCGGGGCATGAACGCCGTCCCATATAGAGCGGAAACTTGGGCTCTCTGAGTGCATCTGACAGGCCGGCTACGAGCTCGTCGTTACCCGTAACAGTGGCCACATAAGCGGCATCAGACCGGTAGTGACGCCACGAAAGGTTCGAGCTCTGGGAGCGCGGAGCGCGTGCAGTGTGGAAGTCTTCGACTAGCTCACCTGGCATGTCGACTCGCACTGCCAAAGAAAGTGCTGCCAAGTCGTCAAGAGATGCTTCACGAGGTCGTCCTTGCGCTGCTGCCAGCAGTCCAAGCACGCCTGATTTGCTGGGCTCTGTTTGCGTCGAGCGTCGACTAAACCGTGATCCCACCCCCCACGACTGCAGTGGACCACTGAGGTTGAGTACAAGAGTTTTCATCTTACTCACCAGCGCGGTCGTTAAGTACCTCAGCAACCGTTTGCGAAATGTCAGCGATGAGCGCTTCAAAGTTCGTTGACTCGCCGAGGTCGTTCAAGCTTTCGTTGGTTGCGTCAGGGGCGATGTACCACGAGTGGCTTGGCACGTAACCGTATAGGTGTGAGACCTGCTGTGCTTCTTTGGCCATTGCACGACCAGCCTTTGTGGCGGTGCTTTCGTCTCCGTCGGGTTTGATTGCAAGTTCGAAAGCGTTGACATAACTGACCGGACGCTTCCGTACGGCTACGCTCACTACGTCAGGAAGTGTGTGTGCTGCAAAGGAATTCTGGTAGCCAGTTGGCAGAGATTGGATGAAGGTGCGGGCGTACGCTTCCACTGCGCGCAGTGTCGCCTCGACGGAGCCGAGGTTGTGCACGAGCTGGTCAATATTCAACGTTGAATAACGGTAGAACGTTGACGACATCATTTCGATAGTGCCCATCATGCCTGCGCCGGTTTCTTCTTCTCGCTCACTTACATCATCGACCGCAGTAAAGAAGTCGAAGTCTGGCTGAGCTTCGGTAACCCCAATCGCGTGTGCTGTCTGGACAGCAGCATCAACGTTAAGTGAAGCGTCATCAGCGAGCATGCGGCCAAACAAGGACACGTCTACGGCATGCTCTGTGTCAATGATTTCCACAACCTCTTTTTTGCTGAATGCTTCCCCATTTTTCTTCACAATGGCATCTGCGAGGCGGTCGAGCTGGTGATTGCCGATGAATACGAGGTAACCAGTTTGTTCGGCGGTAGGAGCGCTGTCTTCGTCGTCGCTCTTCGCGCTTGGTTTGGGAACCGTTAGCTTCAACCCTGCTTTCTTGAATGCGTCGGCTGCCCGTTTCTGTGCGTCTTCCAGACTCACATCTGGGTTGAGTTTAATAACTCGGTCTGCAACCTCGGCGGCGATCTGCTTAGTGCGGATGCCCAGCTGTGAATCGTCGAGCAAGTCTTTGAAATCACGCCGTTGTGCTGATTTCAATGCTTGTGAAGAAATCCTTTGGCGCCGTTTTCCACCAAAAACGGCGCTCTTGGGTGCACCGTCTTCTCCTCGGTTGATGTTTGAAGGAGGAAGGGTTTGAAGTGCGTGAAAGTCGATAAAAGTAGTCATTTTTGAGGTACCTTTCTTTTCTTGTGTTACTTAGATTCGTTCTTTGGAGTAAAAGCGTAGGACTGGTAGAACTGTCGCCCCCATTCGCGCTGTATACCGGGCCGACTGTCTGTGCGCTGTAGGTGTACGAGGTCGTTTGCGAATCGCCCATAATCGAAACCGATGCCGTCAGTACTGAGAAGGCCGACGAGCGAGCGAAGGTGATAGCGCTGAGCATCAAATGTTGTGGCTGTGAGAACGGCATCAAACCGCCTCTTCATGGATGCCGTCCGCTGACGAACAAGCTGTCCCGTGGCCTTTGCGAACGGTATTCCTGGCACGTGCATGGGAGTGTTCTTTCCACGTTGATGCACGGCATAAAGTGTTAACGCGGTGAAAGCTGCCAGTTCGCTGTAGTTGGGTTTGTCAGATGTTCCGGTCCACCGCTCTGGTACAGCTTCCATAGTCATAAACCAGACGTGTGGATTGATACCCGGTTCTTCGTCTACGGCTTTGCGAAGTTCTGCAAGCGCACCGCGTGCGCTGGGGACTCCTGCCAGGTATTGCGCCTGTAGCTTGTAGATCTGTTCGCTGACACGTGACTGCAATGAGTCATCTTTATCTTGGTGCTGCATTCTCATCAGTCCTCATTCTTTTGTGTTAGAGGTTTTTCAACTTGTGTAAGCTCTCGGATTCTTGCGCGAATCCACAGTTCGTACCGTGCGGCATTGTGAAGTGTTTCGTTACCGTTTTCATCGGTAATAACTACTCCAATAGCTGCTCTAGGTCCGGCTGCTTCAACTGCGGCTCGGACTGTTTCAAGCGTCACTGTTCTAACAATTTCAAGCCATCGTTTGAGTGCTTCTTCGGCGTCAAAACCAAGGTTGAGGGTCGAAAGCCAGTGCGTGAACTCAGCTTCTAGTCGGGACATCCACGCCCCTAGAGGAGCTTCGAAGTCGTGGTCAGAAGAGCCACCTAAACTGTGCTCTAAACCGCGGTAGAACCACCGCAAATTGCCACGAAGTTTGAAAACGATGTCGATCGCTTCAAGAGCACTTTGACGCAGACGCTGTCCGTCGTGTGTGAGCAATCCCAGATGGATAGGAAGCGTTTCTGAGATTTCATCTGCGAACGAAGACTGTTGCGCGCCATACGTCATCCCCACTAGCCACAGTCCCACGAGTTTGCCGGCATATGCCTCACCTATCGCAGCTCCAACCTCGCCTCTCAACTGTTCAACCGCAGGCGCCACTTTGTCATTCTGCTGTTGCCCACCGCTCATCAAAGTCGCTTGTACGCCTCGCCATACTGTTAAGTCGGGGTCCAGGTCTCGCGCAAAGTAGACATCGACGCCCTTTTTCGACTTTGCTTTTGAGTAACGCTGGGCGGAGTAGGGCTCACCAAAGCAGTTTTGTGGATTAATACGGTCACCATTTGCGATGAGTACCTCATTCACTGTGGTGCCGTCTGCCGACAGAAAGAGGCGAATGCGACGCTGTTGCCACGTGAGAATATCTACAACCCCGTTAGGCTCAGTGAAGTCCGCCAATGTGCGCGGGTGTGCAGTATCTGGTTCTCTTTCCCACGGTGCTAAATCTTGCGCAATCGCGGATGTGCCATCGGGGAAAATTGCCCTAACTGGCAGGTTGAGAAGTAAAAGGTCTTTGAGCGTAGCTCCGGTAAGTACGGTATGACCTAGATTCCCTGCCCATCCGGGGCCAATTGGGTAACCTTTTCCACCCTTAATCCGTGGGTCGCCTTCGACGCCTGTCTTGATTCCAGAAAAGTCATAAGCTTGTCGGTGCACTAACAAACGTGCTGCTAAATCAAGGGGGAGCTGGTTGGCGGTTTCGCGTGTTTGAGTGGAAAAAAGAGAAGGACCAGCGTCGGGCACGAGCTCTGCTGCTGACTTGTACTCGCCCTTTTTCGTGTGGAGATCAGCCACTTGGAAGAACGGGGTGACTGGCGAAATCAGCCAGAACCTGTCTCGGTGTTCCTCTAGGTACGCGCAAACTTCGTCACCCATTTCGGCGTCGTCGGAGACCGCCTCCCACAGTTCTTTTTCGGAAAGGTCTGCCCATGCGTCGAACTGCCGGATCGTCTGAATACAGATGGTCATGAGAAGACGGAAAATAGCGACGTTTTGAGTCGGCGTCTCTCCGTCGAACGTCGCGAGCTTGTCCCACCTCTTAAATAATTCTTTGAGGCCCACGACCTCGGCGTCTCCGTGCAGGGTTCTCACTTTTATCCATGGCTCATCCAGCAGGTTAAATGTCGGTTTCATGAAAGATCGCCTCCGCAGTCGTAGGGATAGTCGAGGTGTTCGTCATAGAAATCTCCTTCGGGTGCTCGCGTTACAAAATCAAACTCATTAACGTGATCAGGTTGGACGAATCCAGTAGCAGGTAGATAAAAGAAGTTTCGGCCCAAGAGTTGTCCGCTGAAATCATGTCCGACGCGCAGCAATAGCTGGCCTCTCAGACGAAAATCGTCTTGCCACGCGGCAACGCCTTGTGCCTCTAATTCGTCAATCGCAGGATCAATAGACCACTCGGGCACTAGCCAGTGCGGAATCTTGACTACTGATTCGGCGAGCAGACGGGAAATTTTCCGAGGTGGCAGTTGGGTTTCGCTTAGTGGCACCAGTTCTGTTTCGTTGTCGAGTAGCCATGGCAACGGGTAAATGTATCCGTCGTTTTCCCAAAGCAGGATTGCTTCCAGCGTAGGCTGGATATCGCGCACACTTGCGACGGCTTTACGTTGATCTCGATCAGCATCGAGCTTGCTAGCAGAGCCAAGCGCTTGTGTCAGATCAGCTCCAGCTTTCCGCGGAGTCGGCATCTGAAACTTTTCCGCGCGTACTCGTGCTTCCTTCTTATCGTGGTCGTAGGCTTTCTTGGCCTCTTCAAAACGAGTGGCCCACACTTCTGGAATGTCTGGTGTATGCGTATAGACGGCTTCAATTTTCGGATAAAGGTCGTGCCTAATGCACCAAGGGGAACCGTTAACGTGAGTACGCAGAACAGCAGCTGTGGCGAGGAGCAAGTACTGCCCATAAATTTTCTGTGCACCTGATTCGAATTCTGGAACGGTGGCAGACGAAATTCCATCGCGGTCGAGTCCTCGCACTAGCATTTCGGGTTCTCGCAAGGTCAGGGGCCGGTCGTGCGCAGGTCTCCCATGACGATGGAGTCGTCCAGCACGTTGGGCCAACAGGTCAACCGGCGCGAAGTCTGAAACTAGCAGGTCGAAGTCGACGTCAAGAGACTGCTCTAACACCTGTGTGCCAACCACAAGGCGCCGGAAAGGCCGTTGAGTTTGTGCGTCAGAAGGTTGCCTGCGCCCATTTTTACCGAGGTCGTTTACAAGTTGGCGTTCAAGGCTCGATCTTTCGGCGATGGTAAGTTGCGAATGAAGCAATACGACATCTTCGCCGTATTCCTTCCTGAGCGCAGAGAACGCTTGTTGTGCCCTAGAGACGGTGTTGCATACAACTCCCACAACCCCTCCGTCCCTTAGCCGGGTGGAAAGCGCGGACTGCAAATCCTCCAATGAGTCTTCAAGAGTCGTCAGGCGTACCTCTCTGGACTTCTTTTCAGCCTCGACGGGCATACGTTTTGTGCCAGCCTGTGAGGTGACGGAAACTGATGGGAAAGTGAACGTTTCAGTCGGTTGGGGCAGTTCAACCTTTCGTTTCACCCGCTTGCCCTGCGTGGGCTTTTTCTGCTCGACTCCCTCCGTATAAGCTTTCTCAAATTCAGACTGAACCGACGACGCGAGGGTCGCAGACAACAAGATGACGCTGGTTCCGTGAGCTGCGAGCCATGTGAGGGTTTTCTCCAGGTACGAGCGGGTGTAGTGGTCATACGAGTGAACCTCGTCAATGATGACGATTTTCCCCGCAAGTCCAAAATGCCTGAGCGCGACGTACCTGCTTTGGAGCGCCAGCATGAGGACTTGATCTACCGTCGAAACAGTAAATTCAGAAAGTAGCCCTTTACGCCCGCTGAACCATTGATGGGCAATCACTTCATCATGGTCGGTCCCGTCACTAATCGCACGTGTGCGATGGATGAGCGACTCAAACTCAGGACTCAAATGCGCGTTTGAGTGCATGAGGCGAAGAGAATGTGGTGACTCTTGATCCAGCGACTCCACCCAGTGAGTAATGCGGGGCAACATTGCATTTGAGGTCACTTGGCTAGGCAAAGCGAAGGCAGTTCCACCTGCGCCCGTATGCCCCGCTGAAATTTCGGCTGCGAGTAGCGCGGCCTCAGTCTTCCCTCGCCCCATTTCGTCGCAAATGATGAATAGCGCGGGTCCCGTTTGTTCCATAGCTGCTTCAACTGCGACCTGCTGACACTCACGCAGATGAGAGCCTTGGGGCCACCCAAACCGTCGTTCAAATGGTGGCACGGCGTCGCGTTTTGCTCTCCACGGAGGTGTAAGAGCAAGCTGTTCCAAAGCATCGCTTGCGCGTGACTGGTCGGATGTGTGGCGCCCACTTTCGGTAAGTTCGAACAGTTCTTGGTTCGACGCGATCCAGTCTGCAATGCTTACGAGCCCGGCCAAAAGCATCTGGTCGGTGATGTCTAGACCGCCTTGGTTCAGAACCTGTGCAAGCGCCGAAGTTGCCTGTGTGCGTTCGAGGATGTCCTCGACGAGTTCGCTCCATGCGTGTGCCCATACGGGGCCATGACGGTCAAGGTACTGGTTAACGGTAGTTAGACGTTCACCACCTAATGGGCCGTCATGCATGGGTAGTTCGCTGGGGCGGCCATGATGAGCGCCAGCCGCCGAGGTGAGAGTGCAGATCGCTGTGTACTCAGCCTCAGGGAATATGCGGGCGAGCTCTCGTCTGAGAATGGCGTCAGAGGCCAAACTGTGTGGCGGTTTAAAGGCAGGGTTCACAAAAGGGGTGAAACTGTCGTGTGACATAGCGCGCCGAGCTTGATTCGCCAACCACTCCAGTTCGGGGACGTCCGCAATTTGATCCGTAAACGTTTTTGTCGCTTTACCGGCATCATGCGTTCCCGTGAGAAATCCGATCAGGGACGTAAGTTGTTTTTGAGTGAGTCGGTTTTTCCGGCAAAGGCGCTCACGTACTGACTCCGGAATCCAAGAAGCAGAAAGGGTCATACCTACATCTGCGCTGTCACGCAAATGCTGTGGAACCGAAAGCCAAAGAGACTCGCGCAGGTGTGCGAATGACGGGTCAGCACTATTGAAGGTCTTAGCCCAAAGCAAAAGCGCTGGACTCGTAGGGGATAGTGCCACATCTGCCTCCGGTTGCTTCGTTTCCGGGATGTTTAGAATCATCGTACACCAAACATTGATATTGGACTTCGTCAAACACTAAAGAGTTAAAAAATAATTTAGTTCGAGGTTACCGCATGACTTGAACCGGAAACGAAATGCGAACGGGCGCCTTGAAAGTAGGCGCCCGTATCCCCACAGAGGTGGGGAGTAGATCGTCTTTGGTACTTCTTCAAAAACGAAAGATGGCTCATGCCACGTGCGCGGCAAAAGAAACGCGTGGTTCCATATATTCAGTAGCCATGCTTCCCCAGCGTCTCAAACGTTCTTTGCTCAACACAAGTAGAGTTACACCCGTGAATACTTCCATGACTCAGCCACGCTCCAATGACGGAAGCCATGGCAACGAGATCTCGGCGCAGACCATCCGCGAACAAGTCGACCGGGCCCTAACCGCGGCTGCGAACAACGACGGCGTCATCCCCATCGTCACCGCAGGTGACCCCGTTTTGCGCACCACCACCGCGCGCTTTGACGGCCAGATCGACGACGCGACCCTGCTGGAACTGCTCACCGCCATGCGCACCACCATGCTCGCAGCCCCCGGCGTGGGACTCGCTGCCCCACAAATCGGCATCAGCCTCAGACTCGCCGTGTGCGAAGACCCGGGCACCACCTCGGCCGAACATGCGACAGCCCGCGAACGCACACCCCTGCCATTCACCGCACTCATCAACCCCACCTACAAGCCCGCCACCGACCAACTCGTCGCCTTCTACGAAGGGTGCCTCTCCATCCCCGGCTACCAAGCCGTCGTGGCGCGCCCGCGCACCATCGCCCTGACCGCACACGACCACGAAGGCGCCACCATCACCAAGGACATCACCGGCTGGGCCGCGCGCATCATCGCACACGAAACCGACCACCTCGACGGCATCCTCTACCTGGACAAAGCCGAAATGCGCTCCCTGGCCACCGACGAACAAGTCGCGCGCTGGTGGAACCAACCCACCACACAACAGGCAGCTGCCGCTCTGGGCTTCGAACTGCCCGCCCCACCGGCCCTGTAAACCACCAGCCCGCCAGCCCTCCACGCCGCCCCACAAACTCAAGGACACTCCATGACCACATACATTCCCGACGACGTTCCGCCGTCGCGCGCACTTGACCGCGTCCTCGACATCGCCAACGCGGGGCTGTCCGCGGTCCGCTCACATCACGTGCCCGCCAAATACCAGCCCGCGCTGCGGCTAGGCACGTCACTGGCTACAGGGCTCGTGGCAGCCGGTTACGTGCTCAACACCCGGGACATCTGCCGCACCTCCGCTGGCACCATCGCAGGTCTTGGCGCAGCCACGGCCGCCCTCACCTACGCCACCTGGGGGCTCTCCGACCGCGTTGACAAGGCTGTGGACCGGCGCCTGCGCGCGTGGGGTATCCCCGCTCCCGAGGTGGCAACCGGCCTGGCAGCGTTCATCGCCTTGCGAGCGTTTTCGGCGTGGGATGAACGGCAAGAAAGCGACTTCGAATGGATGGCGGTCGCTGGCGAGGGCTACGAACGTGACTTGCCCAGTGACCTCCGCGACTTTCTCACCGGTTTTGCGCACCCTGAACTCAACCTCACTCCGGGTGCGGCCCAGGCGCTTGCCACTCAGGTCCAGGTCTTGCGTGCGACCATCTATGTCCCGTCGGACCAGGACTTTTCAAACTTCCTCGACGACTGTTACCTTGAACTCACACTTCCAGCAGATGCAGACGTCAGCTTGATTACCCCGCGAACACACACTTACCCCGTTTACGCCCGCGCTACTTTCAACGGTGTTGAACACCGCCTGAACCTTGAGGTGCGCGAAGGCTACGCATCCGAGTTGCAGCTTGCTGAATTTGACGAAGAGTCGCCTACGCTGTCCGAGTGGATTACCGCATACCGCGCCGGCGCAGTTGAGTTCATCAGCGAGTTCGAAGAGGAGACCGCCCAGTGACCCACGATCATTACCGCACCATCACCTTGGCGAACGGGTGTTTCTGGTGCTTCGACGCCGTGGTGCGCCGCGCACGTGGCGTCATCGACGCGGTGTCCGGGTACACCGGTGGCCACGTGGACAACCCCACCTACCGCCAAGTCTGCGCTGGTACCACCGGTCACGCTGAAGCCGTCGCTGTCACCTACGACCCAGACATCATTCCCGAACACGTCATCCTTGGCATGTTCTTCACCACCCACGACCCCACCAGCCTCAACCGCCAAGGCCACGACGTGGGCACCCAGTACCGGTCCGCCATGTTCTACCAGGACCGGGACCAAAAGGAACGCTTCCAGCACGCCATCGACCAGGCCCAGCAGTTCTACGACCGCCCAATCGTGACCACACTCGAACCACTGAGCACGTTCTTCCCCGCAGACTACATGCACCAGGACTTCTATAGTCGTAACCCCAGCAACGGGTACTGCTCATTCGTCATCGACCCCAAACTGGCGCAGGCACGCCAACAGTGGGCAGACTGGATCCAATGACACAAAAGCAACCCAAAACCGCCATCCCAGCCGACATCTGGGTCATGGTCATCGCCGCGTTCATCGTGGCTATTGGTTACGGAATCATCGCGCCGGTCTTGCCGCAGTTCGCAAGCTCGTTCAACGTTGGCGAAACCGCCGCCGCGGTTGTTGTCAGCGCGTTCGCATTCTTCCGCTTAGTGTCCGCCCCAGCAGGCGGCTCCCTAGTAAACCGCCTGGGCGAACGCCCCATCTACGTCACCGGCCTGCTCATCGTGGCCGCATCAACCTACGCCGTAGCGTTCGCCCAGACCTACTGGCAACTCCTCATCTTCCGTGGCCTAGGTGGCTTGGGCTCCACCATGTTCACGGTGTCGGCCATGGCTATCATCGTGAAACTCGCCCCACCTCACGCCCGCGCCCGAGCCACCGGCCTCTACGCCACCTCATTCCTTATCGGCAACATCGCCGGGCCCATCGTGGGTGGTCTGCTTGCCGGATTTGGGCTCAAGGTTCCCTTCATCATTTATGGCACCGGACTGGTGATTGCCGCCGCCGTCGTCCACGTGAAGCTGGCAAGCTCCACCCGGGTTGCCCGCGCCGAGGTGCGCGCCACCGTATCCCCAGGCGACACCTCCCAGCGTGACACCTCCAGTGCCACCCTGGCGCCCATGCGCGTGCGTGAAGCGTGGCAGGTGCCGGCCTACCGTGCCGCCCTCCTTGGTGCCACAGTGTCCGGGTGGTCGGCCATGGGGATCCGCGTCGCGATCTACCCGCTGTTCGCCCTGAGCGTTCTCAAGGTGGGCCCCGAAGCCGCCGGGCTGGCTCTCACATTCTTCGCACTGGGCAACGCAATCGCCATCAACGCCTCGTCCCGATTCGCCGACACCTACGGCCGCGTCCCATTTGTATCCGCCGGTTTCGCTGTCATGGGAATTGCCACCCTGCTCTTAGGAGTCTGGCCCAACCTGCCCATGTTCCTTGCCTTGTCTACCGTTGCCGGTATGGGCGCAGGACTCATTATGCCCGCGCAGCAAGCCGCAATTGCCGATGTCGTCGGCAGTGAGCGCCCCTCTGGAAAAGTGCTTTCACGTTTCCAAATGGCCATGGACTTCGGCTCGATCGTGGGCCCAATCGCCACCGCTGCACTCGCCCAGAACGTGTCCTACGCGGTGGCATTCGCCGTTGCCGGCGCGTTCTGTCTACTGGCAAGTGTGGTGTGGCTGTGTACGCCCGAACCCATGAACAAGCCGTCCCGCAACAAGCGGTAGCGCAGAAATGCAGACAACCTGATGTGAAGTGTGGGGAAAACCGCACCATGTGACGCCCGCCCCAAACATAGGATTGAGCTGAAGCCCAGATCTGAAAGAGGAACTTGTGAAACATCTTGTGAGACTGAGCTTGCGAAACCGCTCGCTCATTGCGCTTGTCACTGTCGTCGCCATCATCTTTGGAACCATCGCCACGTTCAGTCTCAAGAAGGAACTTTTCCCTTCCTTTAACGTGCCGCAGGCGCTTGTGCTCAGTCAGTACCCTGGCGCCGCCCCCGAGGCGGTCGAACGGGAAGTGACGGACCCTCTGGAGTCCGCTCTGGCTGGCGTGCAGTCGGTGGACGAGGTGTCCTCGTCATCGTCCACGGGAAACAGCCAGATCACGGTCGAAACGAAGTACGGTACCTCCTCGGACGACGTCGTTCGCGAGCTCCAGCGTGCCGTTTCGCAAGTCGAAAGCGAACTTCCCGACGGCGTGACCCCCACCGTGGTCGCCGGGTCAGTTGATGACTTCCCAGTCCTCGTCATGTCCGTGTCCGGTGACGACGTTGAAAAGCTGTCGAAGGACCTCGAGGACATCGCTGTCCCAGAGATCAAGAAGATTGACGGTGTTCGCGACGCCTCCGTTTCGGGCCAAAAGCAAAAACAAGTTGAGATCCGCGTCAAGTCAAAACAGATGAAAGACAAGGGCGTTCAGCTGGATGAACTCGCCCAGATCCTCAAAACCAATGGTGTTCCGGTTTCTGCCGGTGAGCTCAAGGCATCGAACGGCGCCGCGCCCGTTGAAGTGGGAAAGCGTCTCACCAGCGTTGAAGACATTAAGAACCTCTACGTCACGGGTGAAATGAACGGCAAGCCAAAGCCCATCAAGGTCCGCGATGTCGCCGACATTGAACTCAAGGACGAACCCACCACGTCGATCTCTCGATCAAACGGTAAAGACGCTCTGACGCTTCAAGTGCTCAAGAAACCGGACGCCAACACGGTAGACGTGGCTGAAGGCGTTCAAGACGCTTTGCCTGAGCTGGAAACGAAGATCGGCAACAATGTCGAGTTCACCACGGTCTTCGACCAGTCGCCGTTCATCAACCAGTCCATCGAAGACCTGGTGCGCGAAGGTGGCCTGGGCCTGATCTTCGCCGTCCTGGTCATCCTGGTGTTCCTGCTGTCATTCCGCGCAACCGCAATTACAGCGATCTCCATTCCGCTGTCCTTGCTGGTCACCATGATCGCGATCTGGCGCACCGGCTACTCGCTGAACATGCTCACGCTGGCAGCACTGACCATGTCGATCGGTCGTGTTGTGGATGACTCGATCGTGGTCATTGAATCTATCCGCCGTCGCCAAACCTTGGGTGGTACAAAGTTCGCGAACATCTACGCCGCCGTATCCGAGGTCGCCGGCGCCATTACCTCGTCCACCCTGACCACGGTCGCGGTGTTCATTCCGCTCGCGTTCATCACAGGACAGACCGGTGAGCTGTTCCGTCCATTCGCGCTCACCACCTCGATCGCGCTGTTGTCCTCGCTGCTGGTGTCACTCACCATCGTTCCGGTGCTGGCGTACTGGTTCCTGCGTGCGCGTGAATCGCGCGTCAAGCTCACCCGCTCGGACAAGAAGGAAATCCGTTCCCTGCGCAAGGAAAACCTCAAGCAGTGGAAGAAGGAACGCAAGGAAAGCCGCAAGCGTGCGCGCGCCGGGGGAACCGGGCCGCGCAGGGCCACCTCGGAAATGCCCGTGGTTGGCAAGACCGCGGCCTCTGTGTTGGGTGAAGATGAAGGTTCCGCCGCCGAGGTCGACGAACTCGCCAGCCTCAAGCCACCTGTGACTCGCCTCCAGAAGACCTACACGCCCGTAGTGGGTTGGGCTACCCGTCACCCAGTCATCACGATTGTGGTCAGTGTGGTCCTGCTCATTGGAACCTTGGCCATGACCCCGCTGCTCAAGACCGAATTCTTGGGTGACACCGGCGAAGACACCGTTCAAGCTCAGCAGACGTTTGAGCCCGGCGTTGGTCTAGAGGAAGCCGGCAAACAGGCAGAAAAAGTCGAAGAAGTGCTTTCGAAGACGCCTGGTGTGGAGTCCTACCAGTTCTCCATCGGTGACGCAGGACTGTCGTTTGGCAGTGACGGAGGCGGACTTTCTGGAGACTACTTCATCAACCTCGAAACGGGGGCAAACACCTCGGAGGTATCTGCCGACATCCAAAAACGCTTCGACGAACTTGACGGTGTAGGCGAACTCGAAGTCAGGTCCTCCAACGCAGGACCCGGTGGGGACTCGATCGACCTGACACTCACCTCGAACGACTCGAAAGCCCTGGAAGACGGTGTCAAGAAACTGACGGAAGAGCTTAAGGACGTCGACGGCGTGCAAACCGTCACCAACGACCTGCAAGCCGTGCAGCCAATTGTTCAGGTCACTGTTGACGTGAAGAAGGCTCAAGAAAAGGGCCTGACCGAAGCTCAAGTCAGTGAGTACGTACAGCGTGCGGTGGAAGGTCAGGACATCGGTGACCTCATCATCGACTCGTCAACACGAAGCGTGAAACTGTTTGACGGATCCGCTGATACCGTCGAAAAACTGGAAGACCTCAAGATTCCGTACACGGAGCAGACGGTTCAGGCTTCTCCAGTTCCGGGAATGCCTGGAACGCCAACGACGAAAAACAAGAAGATCAAACTGTCCAAGATCGCCAAGGTCGAAGAAGTGAAGACCGCGCCGGTGATTCGCCACTCTGGTGGACTGCGATCCGCGCAGGTAAGCGTCACACCTACAGGCGATAACCTGGGTCAGGTTGTTCAAAACGTCAACCAGAAAGTCGACGAAACCGAACTGCCCAGTGGCGTAACTCAGGCCACGTCTGGTGTGGGTGCCGAACAGGCCGATGCGTTCAAGCAGATGGGTCTGGCCATGCTGGCCGCGATCCTGATCGTGTTCGTGATCCTTGTGGCAACGTTTAAGAGTCTGATCCAGCCGCTCATCCTCCTGGTCTCGATCCCATTCGCGGCCACCGGATCGATTGGGCTTCTGTTGCTGACAGACACTCCACTGGGACTGGCCTCGTTGATTGGTCTGCTTATGCTGATCGGTGTCGTGGTCACTAACGCGATCGTGTTGATCGACCTCATCAACCACTTCCGTGCCCACGGCGTGGACCTGCGTACCGCGGTGATCAACGGTGCTCGCTTGAGGTACCGCCCCATCATCATGACCGCTGCTGCGACGATCTTCGCGCTGATTCCGATGGCACTTGGACTCACCGGCGGTGGTGGCGTGTTCATCTCCAAGCCACTTGCCATGGTGGTGATCGGTGGACTTGTGAGCTCGACCCTGCTGACCCTGATCCTGGTGCCCGTGCTGTACCAGCTGATCGAAGGCTTCAAGGAACGTCGACGCGAAAAGAAGATCATCAAGGAAATGGCCCGGTCCAGCGTGATCGACAAGGCCGAAGCACGTAGTGAAAGCTGACCGTTCCCGCTGGGGAACTGAGCTCGCGCTGATCGCGGCTGTCTCACTGGGGCAGTCCGCGATCTACGCGATTGTGCGCTTAGTCGACATCACCACCCGTGGTCCCATCTCTGACGCACAGGCCAAACTCAACACCTCGGAGTCCGTCCGCCCGTTCTTTGACCTGGTGTACCAGCTACTAGGAATCGGGTTTGCGGTGGTGCCGGTTGTCTTTGCGCTGTGGCTCATGAACCGCGACCGGGACACCGCCCCATCCACCCCGTCACTGCGGGCGCGCATGGGGTGGCCCGGCAGTTCACGCGACTGGCTGGTTCAAGTTCTTTGGGGTGTGGGCCTGTTTGTGGTGATCGGGGTGGGCACTCTGGGCATCTACTTCCTTGGCCGCACCCTGGGGATCACAGCAGAGATCAAGCCCAGCAACTTAGGCGCGTACTGGTGGACCGTTCCCGTGCTCATCTTGCACGCACTCAAGAACGGGGTTTTAGAAGAGGTCCTGCTTCTGGGCTACGCAACCGACCGTCTACAGAAAATGAGCATAAGCCCGTGGGTGACACTTGTCGCCCTGGCACTGTTCCGAGGTTCCTATCACCTGTACCAGGGGATCGGACCCTTTGTGGGCAACGTGCTAATGGGCCTGCTTTTTGGATACCTGTTCTTCTTTGGCCCACGGTCCGCCCGCGGAACCGTGATGCCTTATGTGTGGGCGCACACGTTCATCGACGCGGTGGGCTTCATCGCACCTGGGATACTGCAGGCTGTGGACGCGTAAAACGCCTCGCTTTAAACGGCGCTTGTCTTAAACGACAACCTCGCCCTGCGGTGTGGTGAACGTCACCGAAATGAGTCCAGGCGCCGCATTGGGTGCCGTCCAGTCGATCCCAATTTCTGGAATCGGCTTAGGGTCGTCGGTACCCAACCAGTCACGCACCCTGTCGCGGTTACCCGCAATCTGCAAGGACTTGATCGCAACGTCGCTGCTAGGTGATTTCCAATGCGCCGGGTGATCAGCTGTAGGGGACAGCCAGTGAATGAAGTACGGCAACTGAGGGTCTGCCATGAGCCCCTTGACGCCGATCTGCTTCCACTCGAGTTCCGGCCCGCCCACGGCCTGACGGTTACCGTCAACAGCCTTGCGTCCCAAACGCTCTTCTACGCTGGACAGGTCGTCGGTGCGGACACACCAACCCATCCAGCCACCACCCAGTTCAGACCGTGCTCGCACAGCCTGCCCGTACGGAGTTGCTAGAGCTGCTGGGTGCTCAAGGGCTTCCACCACTTCAACGTAGTGACCACGCGTGAGCGGGAAGATGAGGTTACGAGTTCCGAACCGTGGATGCACTCCACCGTCGTAAAAGGACAATCCAAGTTTCTCAGCCAAACGTTCTGCCGTTGCCTGATATCCGTCTGACTGTGCCGCAAACGAAAGATGATCCAAGTGCATGTGTGTACTGTGACACACGGCATTTGGATCATCTTGTTAGGTCACCCTAACTATGAGACTGTCTGCTGGCGCTCCGCGTGAGTGAAGCGCGAACCTTTAGCTTAGTGACCTTCGGACTTGAAGCGTTCGATCGATTCGTTCACGATGCGCTCAGCCTCTTCACGGCCAGCCCATTCGGATCCCTTGACGAACTTGCCTGGCTCAAGGTCCTTGTAGTGAACGAAGAAGTGCTCAATCGCGTCGAGCTGGAACTTCGAAATGTCCTTCACGTCAGTGATGTCTTCGAAGCGTGGGTCGTCAGCGAGAACGGCCAGAACCTTGTCGTCGCCACCAGCTTCGTCAACCATCTTGAAAACGCCAATCGGACGAGCGTCGAGCTGGCAACCAGGGAACACCGATTCGTGGAGCAGAACCAGAACGTCAAGCGGGTCACCGTCTTCACCCAGGGTGTCTTCGAAGTACCCGTAGTCCGTGGGGTAAGCCATTGAGGTAAACAGGTAACGGTCCAGCTTGACCCGTCCGGTTTCGTGATCCACTTCGTACTTGTTGCGCGAACCGGCAGGAATTTCAATTGTGGCCAAAAGCTCCATGAATGCTCCATTTCTGGCTAGTAGGCATGCGCGAAAACGCGCCTGAGAGGTACCTCCCTTAGCATAGAGAATAATAAGCGGAGTGTACTGGTGAAAGCACCACCCCTCACCCACAATCCCAAATGGAAGAGTATGTCCAGTCGAAAAGCCCGTCGTCACCAAGCGCGCAAGCGCAGAACAGGTCTGATGATCACAAGCGCCGGAGTGGTCGTCGCGCTCGCCGGTTACCTAGCCCTAGACGTGGCGGACATCGCTCCCGGTTTCCTCACCACCAAACCACCCATCGAAGTGCAAGCGCTTCCGCAACCCGGGCCCGAATCCCACAGTTCGGTGGACATGCCAGCGCTTGCCGACGACGCGCCCGTGCCACACGACCTCAGGCAACGGCTCGACCCCATCTTTGGCTCTGCAAAGGACCCCTCAAAGTTCTCCGCTGAAATCCGTGACGCCAAAACGGGCGACACACTCTATGACAAGGACGCCAACCGGGCCAGGACCCCCGCCTCGGTCACAAAAGTCCTCACCGCCACGGCAGCCCTGGACGCGCTGGGACCTTCAACACGGTTCACAACGGAAGCCCTCCTCGACGGCGACACCCTGTTCCTCAAGGGCGGGGGAGACGTCCTTCTTGGAGCCGGCGAATCCGACCCCAACTCCATCATCGGACACGCGGGGTTGGGCACCCTGGCAGAAACCACCTCGGCGTTCTTAAAAGACCGAGGTCGCACCTCCGTGACGCTACGCGCGGACGTCTCCCGGTATGAGGGCCCGGACTTCCGTAAGAAATGGGACCGCGCAGACATAGGCAACGGCTATATTTCTCCCGTCAAACCACTCATGGTGGACGCAGGTTTGGTGAAACGCGCGCGTTTTTCTACGCGCGAACAGGACCCTGTGAACCGTGCCGTCAAGGACTTTGAGAAGGCCCTCAAGGACCGCGGGATCGACGTGAAGGTGGAAAAGCCCCAAACAGCGCCGGAGTCGGCGGAAAAAGCAGCCCAGGTGGAATCGGCCCCGGTCAGTAGCGTGATTCGGTACATGCTGTTGCACTCCGACAACGTAGTTGCCGAAAACCTGGGCATCGAAGTGGCCGTCAAGCGTGGAGACAAGCCCGGGCTCGGGGCCTCGCCTCAAGCGGTGCTCAACCAGCTCAAGGACATGAAACTCGACACCGCGTCGATCACCCTGGGTGACACGTCGGGGCTCAACTACGACAACCGCATTTCGCCCAACGAACTCACTCAGATCATCACCAGCGTTGCCCAGCGTGAAGACCTGGCCGAACTCCTCCCCAACATGCCAGTTGGGGGTCTGTCCGGAACGCTCATCAAGCGGTACAACGACCCAGAAACCGAGCCAGCGGCAGGAGTCGTCAGCGCCAAGACTGGAACGCTGGCCACCGTCACCAGCCTGTCAGGTGTGGTCACCACCAAAGACGGTCGCCTCCTCACCTTCACCATCATGGCCGACGGCCTTGAACGCGGCAGCTCCAACGAGGCGCGCAAAGTTGTAGACCGGGCTGTGACCGCACTAGCCGAATGCGGGTGTACCGGGTGAACGAAAAACCTTTCCACGTGCCCACGATCGTGCGCACCGGACGTGAACTCACAGCCCCGGGCCCCATCCCAGACGCCCACACCGCCCGCACTCTGGTGCAGGATCTACGCGAAGCGGCGGACACCTCGGTCGATTTGGTTCTTCGCACCGTCAACCTGCCACGGGAGTGGGAGGACAACGTCCGCAACACCGTCACCGGCGACACCGTTCTAGTGGTCGACCGCGTGGGGTGGCTCACCGCTAACGCGCAGACATTCGCCGAGCTGGGCGCCAGCCTGATGACCCCGCCCAAACCGTCAATGTTTCGCATCAATCCGGTGGTCCGTGTGGGTTCGGCGCAACTGGGCACAGTGCTCGCCGTTCTTGCCGGGCGCGTGCTGGGTCAGTTCGACCCGCTGGGCTCCCACCGGCGACTCATGCTGGTGGCACCAAACGTGCTGGAAGCCGAAAAGCGTCTCGAAGTCGACCCCCGCGACTTCCGCCTGTGGGTCACCTTGCACGAAACAACCCACCGCGTGCAGTTCGCCATGGCCCCGTGGCTACGCGACTACATGATCGAGCGGGTGAGCGTCCTGGTACGTAAGTCCACACAGGACGAAAACTGGATCGAAGCACTCAAAGGCGGATCCCTGCTCGACGCCATCACCACCCCCGACAAACGCCAAGCAGTCAACGAAATCACCGCCGTCATGAGCGTGCTCGAAGGCCACGCGGACGTCGTCATGGACTCGTGCGGACCTTCCGTGATCCCCACCGTCGCCAAAATCCGCCGCGCATTCGACCGCAAACGCGCCACCAGCGTCAACGGGCTCAACCGCCTGCTGGGTTTCCAAAACAAACTGGAGCAGTACACCACGGGTGCCGCGTTCATCCGCGGAGTCGTCAAACACCGCGGGCACGCCGGCCTGCACCCACTGTGGCAAAGCCCGGAAAACCTGCCCACCCAAACGGAACTCGACAACCCCGAACTCTGGCTGGAGCGCATCCGTGCCTAGACGACCCAGGCTGGACCCCGCCTCGGCGAAAATTCGCAAGGCCGTCGAAGACGCGCTGGAACCCGGACACACCTACCTCATCGCGGTATCCGGGGGAGCGGACTCCATGAGCCTGGCCGCCGCGTGCGCGTTCCTGACCCGCAAGGACTACCAGTTTGTTGCGGTCACCGTCGACCACGGGCTACAGGAAGGAAGCGCCGAGGTCGCAACCCGCACACAGCGCGCGCTCACCGACCTGGGGCTCACCGCAACTGTCGAAACGGCGGAGGTGACGGCAACCTCGGACGGCTTGGAAGCTGACGCGCGCACTGCCCGATACGCGGCCCTGGACCGGGCAGCCAAGGTGCATGGCACCTCGGGGATCTTGCTGGCCCACACACAAAACGACCAGGCCGAAACCGTGCTCCTGGGGCTTCTTCGTGGCTCCGGCGCGCGGTCCTTGGCTGGCATGAGGCCCCGCACCGGCCCGTACATCCGCCCGCTTTTGGGCATTACCCGGGCCGAAACCGAAGCTGCCACCACCGCCCAAAACATCCCCGTGTGGAACGACCCCATGAACACGGACCCCAGCTTCACACGCGTGAAAGTTCGCACCCAACTGATGCCTGCGCTCGCCGAGGTCGCAGGCCCTGGCGTGTACGCCAACCTGGCGCGCACTGCCCACCTTCTGGCTATGGACTCCGACGAACTCGAATCCCAAACGGATGCCCAAGCGCACATCCGCGGCGACACACTTGTGAGCACCGCAGCTAAGTTGCCCGCAGCGTTGCGCACGCGCGTGATCCGTGACTGGCTGTGGCAATTCTCACCCACCAACGAAGCGGGCTTCCATCACGTCACCGCCATCGATGACCTTCTGACGGGAGCGCGGGCTGGGGCGGTGTCGTGCCCTCCCGCCGCCGAGGTGGTCCGCACCCGCGCCGGCGACGTGCAGTTCCGCAGGCGTGACGGGCGAGCACCCATTTACAGGTAAGCTAAAACGAGCAGCGAAAACAAGAAAGGACGCAACGTGGATCAGCGCGACCTGGGCGATGACATCGAAGAGATCCTGGTAACCGAAACACAGATCAAACACCGACTCACTGAACTCGCAGCCGACATCGACCGGGACTACGAAGGTAAAGACCTTCTGGTAGTGGGAGTCCTCAAGGGCGCTGTCATGGTGATGGCGGATCTAGCGCGCGCTTTGCACTCGCCTGTGCGCATGGACTGGATGGCTGTATCTTCCTACGGCTCCGGCACCAAGTCCTCCGGTGTTGTCCGCATTCTTAAGGACCTGGACACTGACCTGAAGGATCAGCACGTTCTGATCGTTGAAGACATTATTGACTCCGGTCTGACCCTTTCGTGGCTCCTAGCTAACTTGAAGTCCCGTGGTGCAGCGTCAGTCGAAATCTGCACCATGTTGCGCAAACCTGAAGCACTCAAGGTTGACATTGATGTGCGTTATGTAGGCTTTGACGTTCCTAACAAATTTGTTGTGGGATACGGGCTAGACTACGCCGAGAAGTATCGCAACGTGCCATTCGTCGCAACACTCGCGCCACACGTCTACAGTTAATAGACCCACACAACTGACCCGCAAGTACGTACAGAGAGAATTAATGACGGACAAGAACAACGATCTGAAGCGTCGGGACCCTAAAGGATCCGACGACAAGGATTCCAATAAGTTCGGCGTGAAGAAGCTGACGCGCGGACCCATCGTTTGGATCGTGCTGGCAATTGTCATCGTTTCTATTGGAATGCTGTGGTTGTCCGGTGGTGGCTACCAGCGCATCGACACCAAACAGGGACTCGAACTGCTCAACGGCAAGACCGTGGAGCAGATCAAGGTCGTTGACGGTGATCAGCGCGTCGACATGGTGCTGACTGAAGACTACAAAGTCGACGACCGCAACTACGGTAAACGGGTTCAGTTCTTCTACGTTGAGCCTCGTGGCGATCAGGTCATCAAGGCGATCAACGACGCGGACATCAAGAAGGGCTACACGGACGAGGTTCCTAAGCGGTCGTTCCTCACCTCTCTGCTTCTTAACGTCATTCCGTTCGTCATCATCCTGGCCATCTTCTGGTTCCTGCTTTCGCAGATGTCCGGAGGCGCCAAGGGGATCATGAACTTTGGTAAATCCAAAGCCAAGCTGGTCAACAAAGAACACCCCGATGTCACGTTTAAAGATGTCGCCGGTGTAGACGAAGCATTGGAAGAGCTCCAAGAAATTAAGGAGTTCTTGGCTGAACCCAAGAAGTTCACCGACTTGGGAGCCAAAATCCCTAAGGGTGTTATGCTCTACGGCCCTCCCGGAACCGGTAAAACGCTTCTGGCCCGCGCCGTAGCTGGAGAAGCGGGCGTACCGTTCTTCTCCATCTCTGGTTCTGACTTTGTTGAAATGTACGTGGGTGTGGGTGCCTCACGTGTCCGTGACCTGTTTGAGCAGGCCAAGAACAACTCACCCGCCATCATCTTCATCGACGAAATCGACGCAGTGGGTCGTCAGCGCGGTGCCGGAATGGGTGGCGGTAACGACGAACGCGAACAGACACTCAACCAGTTGCTGGTGGAAATGGACGGTTTCGACGCCACCACCAACGTGATCCTCATTGCGGCAACCAACCGTCCGGATGTCCTGGACCCAGCTCTGTTGCGTCCTGGACGTTTTGATCGCCAGGTCAATGTGGAAGTACCCGATATGAAGGGTCGCCAGCACATCCTGGGAGTCCACGCGCGCAACAAACCGCTCGCGCCTGAAGTGGACCTCGCTCAAATCGCTAAGCGCACCCCCGGTTTCTCCGGTGCTGACCTGGCGAACGTCCTCAACGAAGCGGCCCTGCTCACGGCGCGCTCGGGTCGAACACAGATCGACAACCGTATCCTGGACGAAGCGATTGACCGTGTCATCGCCGGGCCACAGAAGCGCACCCGTTTGATGAACGACAAGGAACGTCTGGTCACCGCATACCACGAAGGCGGCCACGCGCTTGTGGCTGCTGCCATGAACCACACCGACCCAGTCACAAAGGTCACTATCCTTCCACGTGGTCGTGCACTCGGATACACCATGGTGCTTCCAAGCGAAGACAAGTACTCCACCACGCGCAACGAACTCTTGGACCAGCTCGCGTATGCGATGGGTGGGCGCGTGGCAGAAGAAATCGTGTTCCACGACCCAACCACCGGTGCCAGCAATGACATTGAAAAAGCCACCAGCACGGCCAAGAAGATGGTCACGCAGTACGGCATGACGCAAAGCGTTGGAATGGTCAAGATCGGTGACGTGTCCTCTGAGCCGTTCGCCGGACGCGGACCAGGAACAGAAGCCCACGCATCCGACGAAACCTACCGCCAGATCGACTTGGAGATTCGCGCGCTCGTCGACGCGGCACACGCCGACGCCTACCGCGCGCTGAATGAAAACCGCGACATTCTGGACCGTCTGGCCCACGAACTCCTCGAAAAGGAAACCCTGGACCAGGCGCAGTTGGCAGAAATTTTTGCCGAGGTGAAGAAGGCCCCCAAGCGTGATGTGTGGCTGGCTGACCCGTCGCGTCCGGTTTCCAACATTCCGCCTATCGAGGTTCCGGAGCGTGTGCGCCCCGAGAACCCCGAGGTGTGGGAGGCGCCTCTCGACGCTCCTGAAACCAAACCAGGGGAGCCGGAGCAACCGCCCATTGACCCGCACCCAACCCCAGGTAACCAGCCACCTCAGGCAGGCCCGGGCACACCGGAGCCGGGCGCACCTCAGCCGCCGGTGGACTCGCCCCAGGAACCACCTCGGCCACCTCAGACTGGCCCTGGCGACCAGCCCGGGGCCAACCCTGGCGACCAACAACCACCGTGGACTGACCGCTAATGGTGGACCAGCCGCGCATTGAGGCAGCGGTCCGCGAAATCCTGCACGCGATTGGCGAAGACCCGGGCCGCGACGGGTTGCAGGAAACACCCGGGCGGGTTGCCCGCGCGTATGCGGAACTGTTCGCCGGAATCGGACAAGACCCGGCAGAAGTGCTGTCGACTACGTTCGAAATCGGGCACGACGAAATGGTGCTGGTGCGCAACATCGAAATGTTCTCCACGTGTGAACACCACTTGTTGCCGTTCCACGGGATCGCCCACGTGGGCTACATCCCCAACACATCAGGACGCGTGACCGGGCTATCAAAACTGGCGCGCTTAGTCGAACTGTACGCGCGCAGACCACAAGTCCAAGAACGGCTCACCGGCCAGATCGCCGACGCGCTCATGGAACACCTTGAACCCCGGGGTGCAATCGTGGTGATCGAAGCTGAACACCTGTGCATGTCCATGCGCGGGGTCGACAAAGCCGGTGCGTCCACAATTACATCAGCGGTGCGCGGTAGCTTGCGCAAACCCACATCGCGCGCCGAAGCTATGAGTTTGATCCGAGGCACAACATGAAAATCATGGGGATTTTGAACGTCACCCCAGACTCGTTCTCCGACGGCGGACGCTACTTCGACACCACAAGCGCGCTCGACCACGCACACCAGATGGTGCAAGACGGCGCGCACATCATTGATGTGGGAGGGGAATCGACACGCCCCGGTTCGGCTCGGGTGGGCGAAGAAGAGGAACAGCGTCGCGTGCTTCCCGTGGTTACAGAGCTTGCCAAACAGGGGATCGCGGTCAGCGTGGACACCATGAACGCCTCCACCATGCGCGCCTGCCTCGAAGTGGGCGCGCGCTATATCAACGACGTGTCAGCCGGTCAGATGGACCCAGATATGTTGCGCCTGGCGGCCGAAACGCACAGTGAAATCATCCTCATGCACTGGCGTGGCCTGTTGTCTGACGCCGGTGCTGTGTTCCACTACGACGACGTGGTAGAAGAAGTGCGTGAAGAACTGACCCAACGCGTCGACGCCGCCGTGGACGCTGGTGTGAATCCCGGTCGCATCATCGTGGACCCGGGGCTGGGCTTTTCGAAGAACGCACAGCACAACTGGACGCTCATGTCTCACCTCGACCGGTTGGTCAGCATTGGCCCCCGGCTGCTGGTGGCAGGTTCGCGCAAGCGTTTCCTGTCCTCGCATCTGGAGGAAACCGCCGCCGAGGTGGACGAACGCAATCTGGATACTGCCACCTCGGCGTTGACCGCCCTTGCCTGCCACGCGCGCGCCTGGGGCGTGCGCGTCCACGATGTGCGCACCTCGGCGGTGGTCGCCAGCGTCACCGAACGGGTCCTCAATGACTGACGACCGCATCACGCTGACCGGGTTGAAAGCGCGCGGTTACCACGGTGTTTTCGACTTTGAAAAACGCGAAGGTCAGGACTTTGTGGTCGATGTGGTGTTGCACACCGACCACACGCAAGCTGGGGAGTCGGACCGGTTAGAGGACACCATCAACTACGCGGACGTCGCACAGATTGTGGCAGACCGCATCACCGGTGAGCCCTTTGACTTGATTGAAGCTCTGGCGTGGGCAATTGCCGGGGACTTGTTGCGTGTGGCGGGCTCGGTGGAGGTCACGGTTCACAAGCCCCAGGCGCCCATTGACCAGGACTTCCAGGATGTTTCAGTCACCGTGCGCAGGTCTGGTGCGGAGTGGCAGGGTGAGCGGCAGGGTCAGCAGCGTGAGCGGTTGGTGCGCGGTGGGCAGGCCGTGATCGGTGTGGGCGCTAACATGGGGAAGCCTGCTGAGACCGTTCAGAGTGCCATGGATGCGCTTGATTTGCACCCGCATATCACGGTCTTGCAAAGGTCCTCGCTATATAGGTCCGCGCCCGTTGGAGGAGTCGAACAAGACGACTTCATCAACGCGGTGACGACGGTTGAGACCACGCTGTCTGCGTATGAACTGTTGGGCGTGTGCCAAGGTGTTGAACTGGCGCACGGTCGCACGCGCGACGTGCGGTGGGGGCCACGCACATTGGATCTGGACCTCATTCGGTTCACTCCGCATGAGGGGCTGGGCCGGGGCGCGGGCTTAGGCGATGCTGGCGCCCAACTGACACTTAACGACCCGGTGCTCACACTGCCTCACCCAGAAGCTTGCAACCGGGCATTTGTGCTCACACCCTGGCATGAAATCGATCCCAGCGCGACAATAGAGGTAGACGGCACAACGCTGACGCTTCGTGAACGACTGGAAGAACTTGGCGACCAGGGGGTTGAACGAGCATGAGCCAGACCAAACCCAAGACGCTTGCGATTGCAGGTTTACTTGGGCTGGCACTTGCCTACGTGTTCAACTTCATGTGGGAATCCTACGGGCAAGTGTTGCCAGGAATCCCGTGGCTGGCAATCGTGGGAATGATGATCCTGTCGGTTGTTCTTCTGATTGTTGGCCTTCCCATTAAAAAGTGGAACGAAGGCGACCGAACCCGCGTCCTCGACCCACTTAAGGCCGCTCGCGTGGCCATCATGGCCAAAGCTGCGGCACTCGCCGGGGCGAGCCTCACCGGGTGGTACGCGGGAAGCGCGGTGTATTTGTTGACTACCGGCGGTGGTGCGCGCAGTTCTAGTGGGGCTGGAATGCTTCTGGCAGTAGCCGCCGCAGCTGTTTTGATGATCGTGGGCCTTATCGTAGAGTCATACTGCCAGTTGCCGCCCGATGACCCAGAAGGAACCGAACCGGCATGAATGATCAGATTGTTCCAGTAAACAGCAAACTGTTCTACGTGTGGCTGGTGAACGGTCTGTGGTCCATTGTCGTCGCTGTTGTTGCGTGCGTGATGGCAGCAGTTTTTCTTCCCTGGTGGGTTCCAATCGCTGTTGGTGTTGCCGCTGTCATCGGAATCGTCTGGTGGGTCATCGTCGCCTACCGGCAGGTGAAGAACCTGGGGTACGCAATCCGGGAAAATGACCTGCTCATCCAGCGGGGGATCATGTTCCGAAGCACCACGGTCGTGCCCTTTGGACGCATGCAGTTCGTCGACGTTTCTTCCGGGCCGGTGAGCCGTTTCTTTGGGCTGGCAACAGTGGAACTTCACACCGCCTCGGCATCCTCAGACGCGACCATCCCCGGGCTTCCTGCTCAAGATGCCGACCACCTGCGCGAACTTTTGGCGCAGCGCGGTGAAACTCACCTGGCCGGATTGTGAGGCCACCGGTGTCACAGGAAAACCTAGACGCACAGAACGCCCCTGCCACAGAGGTAGACGCGCAGCCAGACCACCTCGACTGGCACCGAGTCCACCCCGCCACCCCGTTCCTCGACGTGGGACTGGGGCTGATCGCGCTCGTCGTGGCGTTCGTGTCCTTCTCGTTCAACCAAGTTCAGGACCTGATTGAACTGGTGGTCTTTGCCGTCGAACACGGAACGCTCGACTTTATTGTCAAGAACCTCGCCTGGTTGCTGGTGGTTGTTCTGGTGTTTGCAGGGATCATTGCCCTCAACTGGTGGTCGTGGCGGGTGCGCGCATACGCGATTGATCACAACGCGGTGTATTCGCGCTGGGGAATCCTCAACAAGCAACTGCGTAAAGCGCGCTTGGACCGCGTACAGTCGATCGACATCCGGCAACGGTTCATGCCACGCATCTTCGGTATGGCCGAACTCACCTTCGACGTGGCCGGTGGTGAAGGCTCGGAAGTCACCATCAAGTTCCTCACGAAACGACAGGCCGAAGACCTGCGTGAAGACATGCTCGCGCAAGTCCGTGCCGCGAAAAGTGAGAAAGCCGCGCCTGTGGAATCACCGGCCGAGGTCGCCCCGACTGACCCCGCCACTGAAGGTACCCCCGCGCACAGTCCTCACACCGAGGCCCCGGGAACGACCTCGGCGGACCACGAGAAAGCCCACCGCCACGGCGCACCTGCCGGAAGCCGCATCACCGCGAGTCTGAGCACCGGGATCAGCACGGTCGCGGAAGATTTAACGGAGACCGTGGACTCCGTCCTCATGCCGTACCGCATCAAATCCAATGTGAGCGCCGACGGTCGGTTGCTCATGGTGCCGGCGCACCGCGTGATTCTTTCGCGCCTGGTTTCTACGACGACGCTTGCGTTGGTCCTCTGCACGTTGGCGGTCCTCGTGGCCATTGCTGTGATTGCGCTGCTTCCCAACACGTCGTTCAGCTTTGGTGGGCTGGCCGGTCTCGCCGGTCTTGTCGCAGGTCTTGCCTCAGTGGTGAAAAAGGGTTTTGCTGAATCCAACTTTGCTGTGTCGATCACTGGTGACGGCCTGGCGATCACCTCCGGGCTGCTGGATACGCGCCGGAGCATGATCCCTTTGGACCGTATCCAGGCGGTGGAGCTGAACCAGAGTCTGCTGTGGCGACCATTCGGGTGGTGGCGTGCCACGTTCAACCTGGCCGGAACATCTGAGACTGGCAAAGAATCTGTTCTTTTGCCCGTGGGAACGCTCGATGAAGTAATGGTGCTTCTGGGATTGGTGCTTCCCGACCCCGGAGTTCCTGAGGACATTCACGGTGGTGACCTGATCCGTGAAGCGGCCCTGAAGAAGTCCAAGGGTGAGCCGGTGGGGCCGGCCGCGCGCATGTTCACGCACCAGCCTGCGTCGTCCAAATGGCTGGACCCGATTTCGTGGAAATCCAACGTGTTCGCTTTCACCGACACCATGCTTGTAGTGCGTAGGGGAGTGTTGGAGCGCACGGTTCAACTGGTGCCGCACGCCCGTGTGCAGTCGCTGGCGTTAGAGGAAGGGCCGCTTCAGTCTGCGCTGGGGCTCAAGTCGATCAGTATTCACTCCACCAGCGGCCCGGTTCATCCGCACATATATCACTTCGATGGCTCCAACGGGCACGCTTTGCTGAATGACTATGCGGAACGTACCGTGCGCGCACGTCGTGTGCTTGACGGAGTCGAAGCTTAGAAGGACATATGGACCAGACACGTTTAGGCGTTGGCATCGTTGGAACCGGTCGCGTGGGTGCCGTGATGGGGCGCGCGCTGCGTGAAGCCGGGCACGCGATTGTGGGATGCACTGCTAGTTCTGATGCGAGCCGTGACCGTGCTTCTGCCATGTTGCCCGACGTCCCCATTTTGGACGTTGAAACGGTGGTTGAACGTAGCGAGCTGGTGTTGTTCACGGTTCCAGATGACATCCTCCCTGAGCTGGTGTCTGGGTTGGCTAAGTTGGGGAAGTTCAACTCTGGTCAGATTGTGGCCCACTGCGCGGGCCGCTACGGGACCGAGGTGTTAGAACCTTCTGGCGCCATTCCCCTTGCGTTGCACCCGTCTTTGTCGTTTACCGGGACCAGTATTGACTTACCGCGTCTTCGCCAGGCCACGATCGCGGTAACGGCACCCAAGCCGGTTTTGCCGATTGGGCAAGCGCTCGTGGTGGAGATTGGGGCCGAGCCAGTGATTGTGGCTCCTGCGGACAGGCCGTTGTACCACGCGGCTATTTCACACGCGGCCAATCACACGGTCGTGATCCTCAGCCAGGCGTTAGAGCTGTTGACGAGTGTGGGGTTGGATAACCCGGCTCAGGTTCTGCACTCGCTCGTCGACGCGAGTGTGAACAACACTCTGCAGTCCGGCCCTAGAGCGCTCACCGGCCCGGTCTCTCGTGGAGACATCGGAACAGTGGAAGCGCACCTGGGCGCCTTGTCCGAGTTCAGCCTTGCCCAAGAAGGCGTGGCTACCCGTGACACGTATGTGGCCATGGCGCGCGCAACTGTTGCTCGTGCTCTCACCAACGGCACGATCTCTGACGCACAAGCCACCGCTTTGCTGGATCTGTTGCAGTCCTCTAGCGCAGATCCCAAATAGGAGCTGAACATATAAACGCGGTAGCCTAAGACCATGCCTACCGATCACGAAGAACACCTCGACCCTGAACAGTTGCGCATCCGCAAAGAAAAGCGTCAGCGCATGCTCGATGCGGGTGGTGAAGCGTACCCCGTTTCTGTTGCACGCACCCACACCCTGGAAGAAATCCGCCAGGCGTATCCGCATCTGGAAGCCGGAGAAGAAACTGACGACCGGGCTGGAGTCGTTGGTCGTGTCGTGTTCTTCCGCAACACCGGAAAGCTCTGCTTTGTGACCCTGCAGTCAGGTGACGGCACCCGCTTGCAAGGAATGCTGTCACTTGCCGAGGTGGGTCAAGAGGCGCTGGACGCCTGGAAAGCCGACGTCGACTTGGGTGACCACGTTTTCCTGGAAGGGCGCGTGATTTGCTCTAAGCGCGGCGAACTGTCGATTTTTGCCTCCCGTTGGGAGATGGCAGCCAAAGCGATTCGTCCGTTGCCACCGCAGCACACTGAGTTGGGTGACGAAGGGCGCATGCGCCAGCGGTACCTGGACCTGATCATGCGTGACGATGCGCGCAAGACGGTTCACATTCGTTCGGACGTGATGAAGTCACTGCGCAAAACATTCGACGAACGCGGGTTCCTCGAAATTGAAACCCCTATGTTGCAGACAATTCCATCTGGAGCGGCGGCACGTCCGTTCTCAACGCATATGAATGCGTACGACATGGAACTGTATTTGCGTATTGCGCCTGAGCTTTTCCTCAAGCGTGCTGTTGTTGGCGGATTGGAAAAGGTTTTCGAAATTAACCGCAACTTCCGAAACGAAGGTGCTGACTCTACACACTCTCCGGAATTCGCAATGCTTGAAGCGTATGAAGCATATGGCGATTATTCGACAATCGGGGAATTAACCAAAAAGCTTGTTCAGAATGCTGCTTTAGAAGCGACTGGTTCTCTTCAAGTGACTCTGGCCGACGGAACCGAATACGACTTCGGTGGCGAGTGGGCTACCGTCAGCATGTACGAAACACTTTCCGAAGAGTGCGGGGAAACTGTTACGCCAGAAACCACCGTCGACGAACTGCTGGCAATTGCTAAGAAGTGTGACATCGACGTGGAGGGTGTCTTCCGAGGGCACGGAAAACTCGTGGAAGAAATGTGGGAGCACTTCTACCAAGACAAGCTGTGGGAGCCTACGTTTGTCACAGACTTCCCCGTCGACACTTCGCCCTTGGTGCGTGAACACCGCGATAAGCCGGGCGTTGTTGAAAAGTGGGACCTCTACGTGCGTGGATTCGAGCTGGCCACGGGATATTCAGAGCTCGTGGACCCAGTCATCCAGCGGGAACGTTTTGAAACGCAGATGCGTAATGCCGCAAAGGGTGACGACGAAGCGATGCCTTTGGATGAAGATTTCCTCACGGCAATGGAATTCGGAATGCCTCCTACTGGCGGGATGGGTATGGGAATCGACCGACTCCTCATGGCTCTTACCGGTTTGGGAATTCGTGAAACAATTCTTTTCCCGCTTGTGAAGCCAATTGAAAATTAGTAATTCCTGAAAATAGAGACGGAAGTCTAAGCGCTAGGATAGACAGTGGAATACATTAAAGTATTGCTTCCTTCGATCGTTGTCGGATTGATTTTTTGGTACGTAATTCGAGCCATTATTCGATCGGACAGCATCGAGCGCAAACAAATGGATAAGTATTACGCTCAGCTAGCTGAATCCGAAGGAGCTTCACCGGCACGTTCAGGCTCCCACAGGGATCAGACTGACCAATCGGAAGGTGACTCACATGGCGCGCACGATGAAGGTCGTTCTCACTGACGACATTGACGGAACCCCCGCAGACGAAACTGTCGAATTTTCAATTGACGGCACTGACTATGAAATTGAACTGAACAGCGACAATGCTGCGAAGTTCAGGGAAGTGCTTGAACCATATATCTCTAAGGCGCGACGAGTCAGTGGCTCGCGCACGTCCAAGAAGAAGGCAACAAGCAGCCGTTTCGACCCAGTGAAGGTCAGGGACTGGGCCCGCGACAACGGGCTCGAGGTCTCGGAACGGGGCCGCCTGTCCAGCGAAGTGATCGAGGCATACGAAAAGTCGCTGACCAACTAGGTCACTGAGGATCCACAAAATTTCGCCATCAGCCGAACTGTTTCGGCTGATGGCGAAACTGCAAATAAAACACTGGCCCGCATGGTTACAGTCTTAGAAATCCAGAAACAGGAGGGCAAATGTTTGAACGGTTTACAGATCGTGCCCGTCGAGTCATCGTGCTGGCACAGGAAGAAGCCAAGCTTCTTAAGCACAACTACATCGGAACCGAACACATTCTTTTGGGGCTCATTCACGAAGGTGAAGGAATCGCTGCCAAAGCGCTCGAAGGAATGGACATTTCCCTCGAGGGTGTACGCGAACAGGTAGTCGACATTATTGGTGAGGGTCAACAGGCTCCCACCGGTCACATTCCTTTCACACCGCGTGCAAAAAAGGTGCTAGAGCTCAGCCTGCGAGAAGCCCTGCAGCTGGGTCACACCTACATCGGTACCGAACACATTCTTTTGGGCCTCATTCGCGAAGGTGAGGGCGTTGCCGCCCAGGTGCTTGTGAAACTGGGCGCCGACCTCGGCCGGGTGCGACAAGAGGTCATCAAACTCATTTCCGGTTACCAGGGCAAGGAACCTGCTTCTACTGGTGCGCGGGAAGAAGGAACGCCGTCTGGCTCGCTGGTTCTTGACCAGTTTGGGCGCAACCTCACCGCAGCTGCTCGGGAAGGCAAGCTGGACCCGGTTATTGGTCGCGAAGAGCAGATGGAACGCGTCATGCAGGTGCTGTCGCGTAGGACCAAGAACAACCCCGTTCTCATCGGTGAACCCGGTGTAGGTAAGACGGCTGTGGTTGAAGGGCTTGCGCAGGCGATCGTGGCCGGCAGCGTTCCTGAAACGCTCAAAGACAAGCAGCTCTACACCTTGGACTTGGGGTCGCTCGTTGCAGGCTCCCGCTACCGCGGTGACTTTGAAGAGCGCCTCAAGAAGGTCCTCAAGGAAATCCGCACACGCGGAGACATCGTCCTGTTCATCGACGAAATCCACACCCTGGTGGGTGCAGGTGCGGCCGAAGGTGCGATTGACGCCGCGTCGATCCTCAAGCCCATGCTGGCTCGTGGTGAACTCCAAACAATCGGTGCCACCACGTTGGACGAGTACCGTAAGAACATCGAAAAGGACGCGGCTCTGGAACGTCGTTTCCAACCCATCCAGGTGCCTGAACCTACGCTCGATATCGCTGTCCAGATTCTGCGTGGACTGCGTGACCAGTACGAAAACCACCACAAGGTGACCATCACTGACGGTGCACTCGAAGCAGCAGTCAACCTCTCTGACCGCTACATCAACGACCGCTACCTGCCGGACAAGGCGATTGACCTCATTGACGAAGCTGGTGCCAAACTGCGCATCACCCGTATGAGCGAACCGCAGGAAATTAAGGATCTCAACGAGAAGATCGCAGAAGCTCGCAAGCGCAAAGAAGTTGCAATCGACAAGCAGAACTTCGAGCTCGCAGCCGATGAACGCAACACTGAGATGGAACTCACAAAGGAACGCGACAAGGCCGAAAAGGCGTGGCGTTCAGGTGCCCAAGGTGGCGGAGCGATCGTTGACGAAGAACTGATCGCTGAAGTGCTGGCGAAGGCCACAGGCATCCCAGTGTTCAAGCTGACGGAAGAAGAGTCGTCACGACTTCTGCGCATGGAAGACGAACTGCACAAGCGCATCATTGGTCAAAACGATGCGATCAAGTCAGTATCGCGGGCGATCCGTCGTACGCGCGCTGGGCTGAAAGACCCCAAGCGTCCATCCGGTTCGTTCATCTTCGCCGGACCTACCGGTGTGGGTAAGACTGAGCTCGCTAAGGCTCTTGCCGAGTTCTTGTTCGGTGACGAATCTGCGCTGATTAGCCTGGACATGAGTGAGTTCTCTGAGAAGCACACCGTGTCGCGTCTCTTCGGTTCACCTCCCGGATACGTGGGATACGAAGAAGGTGGGCAGCTCACCGAGAAGGTGCGTCGTCGCCCATTCTCTATCGTGCTGTTCGACGAGGTTGAAAAGGCTCACGCAGACATCTTCAACTCGCTGTTGCAGATTCTGGAAGACGGCCGTTTGACGGACTCGCAGGGTCGTGAGGTGGACTTCAAGAACACCATCATCATCATGACCACGAACCTGGGTACCCGCGACATCAACCGTGGAACCCCCATGGGATTCCAGGCTGACAACGACACGGCCACCAGCTACGACCGCATGAAGCAGAAGGTCAACGAAGAGCTCAAGCAGCACTTCCGCCCTGAGTTCCTCAACCGTGTCGATGACACGATCGTGTTCCCGCAGCTCCAGAAGGACGAAATCGTCAAGATTGTGGACCTGTTCTTGACCCGTCTGGACACGCGTCTTGCTGACCAGGGCATGAGCATCGAGGTGTCTGCAGACGCCAAGAACGCTCTTGCTGACCGTGGGTTCGACCCAGTTCTGGGTGCGCGTCCTCTGCGTCGCACCATCCAGCAGGACATCGAAGATCCGCTGTCGGAAAAGATCCTGTTCAACGAGTTGCACTCGGGACAGCGCATCTACGTTGACGTGGAAGGCGAAGGGCCTCTGGCCACGTTCACCTTCCGCGGTGAAATGGACGACCGTGTGCTCACTCGTTCCAAGGACGAAAAAGACAACACGGGCGCGATACCGGAAGCTGGTCCCGCTAACGACGCGGCCGGCAAGCCGGAAGCCACGGAAGACTCGGACGGAAAAGCGGTAGCACAGGCTAACCAAACGACCGAAGAATAAGAGGATCTAGCATTGGTGTGTGACTTCTTCTGAACCCACCAAGCTGGAACCCCACGGTGCGGGTACCGGCCAACGATGCCAGCAACTGACATCCGGTTTGCTTATCAGGCCGGCCCGCACCTCGGACGTGGCCGCTATCCGGGCGCTGTGCCAGCCGCTCATTGACGAGCGGATCCTGGTGCCCAAAGACCACGTGAACTACTTTGAGAACATTCAAGAGTTCATGGTGGTGACAGACCCAGACGGCACTTTGGCCGGCTGCGCCGCCCTCCACGTGTTTTGGGAAGACCTCGCAGAGGTGCGGACCGTGGCAACCAGCGCACAGTTCCGTCGCCGAGGCGTGGGTCGCGCGCTCATCGAAAGTCTCCTTCAGCGCGCAAAAGACCTGGGCGTGGACCGCGTATTTTGTTTAACATTCGAACGCGATTTCTTTGCATCCCTGGGGTTTGAACAGATCACAGGAACCCCGGTGTCTCCTGAAGTGTTCGCTGAACTGTTGCGTTCACAGGATGAAGGTACGGCCGAATTCCTGGACTTGGCCCGCGTAAAACCCAACACGCTGGGCAACTACCGGATGATGATTTCACTGGGGCAAACTGAGAACACCTGAGTCTCGGGTGGCAAGTCCGTCGCTCACCAGGTCATCGATGAGCCGGGCAATCCGGTCATGCGTCCCCAAAGCCCGCACGCGCGTCAGGGACGAACCCACCGGTTCGGGAAGCTCTGTGATGACGGTGTCCTCAAAATCAGCGGCAGGAGCCGTAAAGTAATCTTCCCGCAGTGGACACCCCTGCACGGTGGATTCTTTGAGCGTTGCCATGATGGCGCCACGTAGCTGACGGTCGGTGCCGTGCCACGCTTGGGTTTTAGGTCGGGCGCCACTTGCCGGTCGCCCGGATTCAAGCCACGCGCAGTGCTTGGCCAGCGGGCAACCGTCACACTTAGGGTTGCGGGACGTACAAACCAAGGCGCCCAACTCCATGGCCGCGGCGTTGAACTCAACGTGGTGGTCCTGGGGAACGAACTGCCTGGCCCACGCATGCTCTTTCTTACTCAACGCCGGCTTGGGGTGGTCAACGCCGGCGAACACCCGCGACAACACACGCCGCACGTTCACGTCGAGCACGATCGTCCGCTGGCCAAACGCAAACGACGCAACCGCAGCTGCCGTGTACGGGCCCACACCTGGTAGGGCCAACAAACCTTCTTCAGTGCGCGGAACTTCGCCGTCCCCAATCGCCCGGGCACACTCCTGCAAACGCAACGCCCGCCTGGGGTAACCTAACGAACCCCACGCGACTAGCACCTCGGCGGTGGGGGCGTCAGCCAGCGCGCGGGGAGTGGGCCAGCGTTCCATCCACGCCCGCCATACCGGTTCCACCCGGCTCATGGGGGTCTGGTGAGACATGATCTCAGAGACAAGCACCGCCCAGGCCGAGGTGTCCGCGGCTCTCCAGGGGAGGGGTCGCTGTGCGCTGGCGAACCAGTGAGTGAGTGCGCGAGCGACTTTTTGGTGTGTCAAGGTTTAACATCTCCGGCTGGCGGTTTAGGCTTCAAGTGATGTCTCAGAATAACAACTCCCGTCCTGGTCGACTGCCCGCGTCTGTGTACCGCAGGCGGCGCATTACTGTGCTTGGGTTGGCGGTTGTTGTTCTGGCCCTGTTTACCGTGGGTATTGTGCTTTTGGCGCAAGGGCTCACCAAGAACACGGCCGGGCCCGGGGAGCCACAGGCACAGACCCAGCCCGGTGAAGAGCAGGGCCAAGGTGGGCAGGAAGGTGAGTCGGATGGCTCGGGTGAGGCAGGGGAGTCTGGCGAATCCGGAGGTTCTGGTGACCAGCCTGCTGGACCGGGGCCCGATGAGTCCTCAGGCAAGTGCCCAACGGAAGCTGTTGAGATCTCTGCCAAGACCGACAAGCCCAGCTATAAACCCAATTCGGTGATCAAGCTTGAGCTGGGTGTGACGAATAAGCACAAGGCGTCGTGCGCAATCGACGTGGGGCCCCAGAAGCAGACGTTCACCGTGAAAAAGGACAAGGACACCGTGTGGAGTTCCGCGTTCTGTGTGAGCGGTCAGCAAAAGGACCAGACTCAGGTGTTTGTGTCGGGTGCCAATAAGAAGTCGGTTTTGCCGTGGGACATGATCCCCACGGACGACAAGTGCAACCGCACAAAAGACACGCTGGACCCCGGCGAATACACGCTGGTGACCAAGCTAGGCGACATCGAGAGCCAACCGGCTAAGTTCGTGGTCGAAAAGCCGGAAGCGAAGAAGCCCGAAGGTGGGGATAAGCCTGAGGGTGAGAAAAAGACCAAGGGCAACTGAATCTTGCCACGAAACGTGGCGCGAAACGGCGCAAAGCGAGCAAAACTACGCAACATAATGCGCCGTATCGCTCGTTTAGCGCTGTCTGGTCCGGCTCACCTACCGCTTCAGCGTCAACTCGATCGCTTGAGCCAGGTTGCTCACTTCCTTCACCCGAATACCTTTGGGCAGGGTCACATCGGCAAGCGACCCGCTAGCAACTACGGCAGTGTCGATTCCCATGCGCGCAGCCTCTGCCAGCCGTTGCCCCACGTTGGGCACGCGCCTGATTTCGCCGGACAGGCTCAATTCGCCAATCGCCACCAAACGTGAATACTGAGGTTTGTCCGCCGCAGCCGACGCCAGCGCCAAAGCCACTGCCAGGTCAGCCGCCGGTTCTTGAATCTTCGCCCCACCCACGGTCGATACGAAAACATCAGACCGGGCCAGATTCATGCTTTTCGAGGCCACCGCAATGAGCATGGCCACACGGTTGAAATCCATTCCACTCACGGTTCGCCGAGGATTCCCACCGGCAGCCTCCATAGTGAGGGCCTGCACCTCGATGACCAAAGGCCGTTTACCGTCCAGCGTCACCGTCAAACACGTGCCCGGCGCGTTAGTTTGCGACCGGGAAAGGAACAACCCAGAAGGGTCGGATTCGCTGGTGATACCTTCCTCGGTCATGGCAAAACAGCCCACTTCATCGGTTGGGCCAAAGCGGTTCTTAATCGCCCGCAACATGCGTAGACGCGTGTGCTTATCGCCTTCGAACGAACACACCACATCGACCAAGTGCTCCAAAAGCCGAGGCCCCGCGACCGTCCCGTCCTTGGTGATGTGCCCCACCAGCACGGTGGGCAGGTTGCGCGCTTTCGCGGCCCTGATCACCGCGGACGCAACTTCGCGCACCTGCGTGACACCGCCGGGCACGCCTTCCACCCGGTCAGAGGCCAGGGTCTGTACGGAATCCACGATGAGCAGTTCCGGGTCTTCCACCTCGATGAGCCCCAAAACCGCCGCCAAATCAGTTTCGTTGGCCAGCAGCAGATTGTCTGACAGCGCCCCTGTGCGTTCAGCGCGCAGACGTACCTGCCCCTGCGATTCCTCGCCGGTGACGTACAGGACGCGCCTGCCCGCCTTCGCGGCCTTCGCGGACACGTCGAGCAACAGCGTGGACTTACCCACCCCAGGTTCGCCGGCCAGCAGGATCACGGCACCTGGCACCAGCCCGCCTCCCAGCACGCGGTCAAGTTCGCTCACCCCCGTTGATGTCGCCGAGGCGGTCGTTGCGTCCACCTGTGTGACCGGGGTGGCGCGTTTGCCAGAAAAAGTGGCTTGGGTTTTGACGGACACACCTGGGCCGGCGTTTTCTTCCAGGGTTCCCCACGACTGGCACTTGGGGCACTTGCCCATCCACTTGGGGGTTGAAGATCCGCATTCGCTACACGTGTACGCCATAGATCTATGTTCCCACGACACCTACACTGGGGACTATGTACTTCATTGTCGTGAAATATGACGTCAAACCAGAATCTGTAGACCAGTGGCCTGAAATCGTTCGTGAGTTCACTGAGGCCACTCGTGCTGAAGAAGGAAACCTGTTCTTCGAGTGGTCCAAGAGCCTGGAAAACGACAACCAGTACGTACTGGTTGAAGGGTTCACCGACGAAGGCGCTGAACCTCACGTCACCAGTGACCATTTTGCCAAGGGCCTCGAAGCTATGCGCCCGCACCTGGTTTCGACCCCGCAGATCATTTCTCGCCAGGTCGAAGGCAACGGCTTCGAAGATATGGGCGAACTGAAGATCTAACTCAAAATAAAGTTCCAATGCCCGGTGACCACGGTCGCGGTGATGCATGTAGCCGCCAGCACAGCGGCACACCCCATCGCAACCCAGTCACCGACACCCAGGCTTACACGCCGGGTCCACGTGCGACCCTTGGTGCCAAACGCACGCCCCTCCATAGCCATCGCTAAGCGCACTGCTCGCCGGATCGCCTCGGTGAGCAGTGCGAACGCGATAGGGAAGAAATCGCGAAGGCCACCCAAGAAACCTCCGTGGGAGACACCTCGGGCACGGCGGGCAAACCGGATCGTCTCCAACTGTTCTGACAACAGCCCCGCCAACCGCGCGGCTCCCAACGCCCCCAAAACGAATCGTTCAGGCATTTTCCATAGCTGAACCAGGGAATCAGCCAGTTCAGTGGAATCGATCGAAAACGCTAAAACAACACACGGCAACGCCATTGCCAGCGACCGCAAGAACAGCGCAAAGCCCAGTTCAACAGACCTGCTCGTCACCTCATACGGTCCAAAGGTGAACAGGACTGGGCCAGCCCCTTCAGCCAACAGAACAGTTGCCCACCCCGTTGCAAACGCGGCCAGCGGAATGAACCACAAATGGGTAAACAACCGCTTCACCGGAAACCCAGTCAGCGGGAAAAACACAATCACAAACACCATCATGAGTGACGCGCTGACCACGTCAATCGACAGGACAACCCCCACCGTAATCAGCAACATAATGGCGATCTTGGTGAGCGGGTTGGTGCGCGTGAGCGGAGTTGAACGAACCTCAAATCCCATACTCGTCAGCCCCCACTGCGTGAATAAAATCCGGGTCGTGCGTGACCGTCAGCAGGGCCGCCCCGCCATCAACCGCTTCGTTGAGTAACCGGGCCAGCTCGCGCCAGCTGTGCGCATCTTGCCCAAACGTGGGCTCGTCCACAATGAGAACGGGCGCGGCCAGCATGCACGCGACACTCAACCGCCGCTTCTCGCCACCGCTGAGTGTCGACGGGTGCGCTAATGCCACATGGTCAAGTCGTAACCGCTCCAACACCGAGTCCGGGTCCACCCCGCCCAACACCAACTCGTCACGCACCGTGCGAGTGACGAACTGGTGCTCAGGAGTCTGAAACACCTTCCCAATCCTGCGCGCCAACGCCCGCGCTTTCCACTTTTGTGGGCTGGCGCTACGTACGGGAAACTCTGGCGCCCAGGCTTGTAGTTCAGGGCTTGCTGTGACCTGCCCCGCCCGAGGTCGTAAAAGCCCAGCCGCCGTCAGGGCCGCAGTGGACTTCCCGGCCCCGTTGGCCCCCGTGATCGCTAACGCTTGGCCTTGGGCCAGGGAAAACTCCACGTGGTTGACGTCCGTTTGACGTCCCACGGTGGCGTCGACTTCCAGCATCTGCGGACCAGTGGCCTCGCGTAACTTGCGACGCTTTGGGCGCACGTGGCTGAGCCACAAGCCGGCGTCTTCCAACTCCTGACGATGTGTTTCCATGATCTGATGCGGTGGACCATCGGCAATCACCCCGGTGGGGGAGAGGACCACCATACGATCCACATGGTCTGCCCACAGATCCAGCCGGTGCTCCACCACCAAAAGCGTCGCGCCGGTCTCATCGGCAGCCCTGATAACAGCGTCCCTCAATCCAGGAGCTGACTGCGGGTCAATGTTTGCCGTGGGCTCATCCAACAAGATGATCGACGGGCGCATCGCCAGTACACCAGCGAGAGCCACCCGCTGTTTCTGCCCACCCGACAGTTTGGACGTGGGCCAATCCTGCGGAAACGGCAACCCCACCGTGTCTAGAGCCCACTGCACGCGGTCAGCGATCTCCCCGACTGGAACACGCAGATTCTCGGCCCCAAACGCAATGTCAGGGCCAATCCGCGACAATACTGCCTGCGAATCGGGATCCTGCAATACCAGGCCGGTACGACCTCGGGTAGGGTCCGGAGCCGTTCCGTCGATAAGCAACTGCCCAAACTGAGTTCCCGACTCGCTGGGCAGAACACCGGCCACAGCGTGCAAGAACGTAGACTTGCCGGCCCCGGACGCCCCTGCGATCAGAACACGCTCGCCAGCCTCAATCTCCACCGAAATCCCGGTGAGGGCGGCACGTTTACGGCCGGCGTGCTTCCACCCAAAATCGGTTGCGCTGAGGTGACTCACACCTCGCGCCCGGTGTTGCCAGACGCAAACGCGTTAAGCGCTCCAGCTGATGCGAGCATGCGCGTGAGCAACCACGGGATCACCCCAGCCAAAACTGCTGATGACAGCACGGCAAGACCGGTGTAAGCAACCCGGAAGCCTAGCGACCATTCCGCAAGGTAGATGATCGATTCGTGAACACCCATGAACAGTCCCGCGAGCATGGCAGCCAGAATGCTCACGGGGAGCGTGAACTTGCGGTACCTGAACGCGGCAAAAACGAGCTCTGCGCCGAGCCCCTGTAGGAACCCGGAGAACACCGCAACCACACCAAAGTGGGAGCCCAAAACAGCCTCGAAAATCGCGGCCAGCAGCTCACAGAACAGCGCGGCACCAGGCTTGCGGATGATCATTGCGGCCAGCGGGCCCGCGAGCACCCACACGCCACCAAACAGGGCCACAGCAGGCGGGAAAGTCGTGGCAAATAGCAACTCAAAACCACTCCACAGAGCTGCCCACAAGGCAAACAAAAGCCCGACCGCAACCGCGATTACGGCGCACACAACAATGTCAACAACTCGCCACGAGTACGTGTGAGCCTGAGTCTTTTCAGTCGCTGTCGTCGATGACATGTATCCTCCCAAGGATTCAGGAGGGGTAAAGAGAATCTCGACTCCCTTCGGCGGTCCTAACCGCATCAGGTTCGAGGGTCTGCATAAGCACTCTCAGCGCCCCTGATGGCGCTCCCCTGTCGCGGATCACACATTACACATAAACGGAGTATGAATAAACTTCTGGGAAGAAACTGCCCGAGGTGTTCCCCGGCTTTCTAAGGCAGGATCCCCAGGTGCGCAAGGGCTGCCTTGACGATGTGGTGCTGGCCGTGGCACATGTCGGCGATGATGTCGTCGCGCAGAAGTTCTTGAGGGGTGAACCAGTCGAAGCTCAACGCGTCTTGGCGGGGAGTGCATTCGCCTCGCACCTGCAGGATGTAGCACAGGGCCACTGCGTGCTGGCGAGGGTCGTAATAGTTGCTCACGCCTTGAGTGGGGAAGTATTCGGCCACATGGAACGGGGTAAGCGAGGTGGGAAAAACCGGTAGCGCAAGAGGGCCCAGGTCCTGTTCGCAGTGCCGGGCGAGTGCACTGCGCAGAGTTTCGTGGAAGCGGACACGACCACCGACGATTTCGCGGCCCAGGGTCTGGTCTGGAAGGGTGCGCAGGAGCAGACCAATCCGTTCAACCTCGCCACTGTCACTCACTTGAACGGGTACTCCGTGTACATATGTGAGCGGGAGCTTGCGCCTGAGGCGGTTGAGCTCTTCAGGTTCGAGCCAGTTTTCGTCATAGTCCAAAGCGGTGCGCGTCATACCGGCAATTTTTGCACAAATTTCGCTCACAGCGTACAAGCGTTTCACCGCGAAAACATCACGTGACTGCGCACAGGTCACCTGCGGTGCACCCAAAGGTCGAACGCAGTTAACCCAAAACGGTCACTATATGGGCCGTTGTCAGTTGTTGTAGCTAGACGCCTGCCCAGAGGAGCTTTCGAATGAAGATCAAGTCGCTTGCCACCACGCTCGGACTCGTTGCATTGCTGTCATCCGGGGGTCTGAGTCCCGCCCTGGGTACGGGCGCCGAGGCGACGAAAAAGGCCGACATCTACAACCTCGGCATGCAGGTGGGCGACCGCAACACCGACCGCGCCTTCACGTGGTACACCAAGAAGATCGGCGAACAGAGCGTCAAGATCGCTCCCGTCAAGGAAATGGTGGGTGGCAAACTTCCGGAAGGCGCTCGCACGGTCAAAGAAGAAAAATCGGGAGTGTCAATTGACCGCGCTCGCCTCTACCACCAGGCGCACGTCATGGGGCTGAAAGCGAACACCCGGTACGCATACCAGGTTGGGTCCGACAAAAACGGATGGTCGGACGTCTACACGTTCTCGACCCCAAAGTCTTTCGCCGCTGACAACGGTGAATTCCTAGCGGTAGGCGACCCACAGATCGGCTCCGGCAACGGAAAGCCCAACGATGCAGAAGGCTGGAACCGGACAGTCACCTCGGCCGCTAAGGCACACCCGAACGCACGATTCCTCTTGAGCCTCGGCGACCAGATCGACACCGGCACGGGCAAACAGTACGACGCGTTCTTCGCGCCAGACGTCATGCGCACACTCCCGCACATGACAATCAAGGGCAACCACGAAATGCTCAACCCCGTTAGCCACATCCAACACTTCCGCCAGCCAAACCAGAAAGGCATTGGCGACTACTGGTACAAGGACGCTGGGGTGCTGTTTATCGTCCTGGACAGCAACAACCCCAACTGGAAGAAACACGGCCAGTTCATCAAGGACGTCAAAGCCGACCAGGGGCGTGACGCAAACTGGACGGTCGTCGCCTTCCACCACGCGCCATACTCGTCCGGCCCGCACCGCGACGACGCTGACGTGAAACTGTTGCGCGAAAAGCTTCCAAAATATATCGCCGAGGCCGATGTCGACCTCGTGATGAATGGCCACGACCACGTGTACACCCGTAGCTACCTGACAAACGGAGACGGTGCCAAAGTCGCAGGCGCGAAGGGTGGTAGCAAGCAGGTCAAGAAGAAGGGCGAGGCGATCTACATGACCGCAACCTCATCGAGCGGTTCTAAGTTCTACAGCAACAAGGATGGCGCCGACTGGGCTGCTGTGGCCAAAGGCAACAAGGTGCCCGGCTACGTGGGTGTGAAGGCACAACGTTGCTCGTTGCGCGTGACTGCGTACGAGGTTTCAACGACAGGCAAGCGGGGAACGCTCGACACCTTTACCCTGACTGACCGGTCAAACCGCGGCTGCAAGTAGGCCGACAAATTCGACGACAAATCCGACCTGCATTTGGGAAACGCCGACCGCGTCGTTTATCTTGATGTCGAGATACTTGTGAAGTGCCTCACTGATGTTCGGGCCACAACCAGGGGCCCGGTGCTATGACGCTTCTCATAGGTAATAGAGTGGTAGACACCACATACGAATGCGGACCAACCCGCGCGAAGGAGACCTCGCATGATCAATCACGAAGTTCGTACGTACAAGTCCTCAGAGAACCTGCCACGTGAAGAGCAGCTGGCCTACAAAATCGCCCAGGTTGCTGCTGACCCGGTAGAAGTTGACGCCGATGTCACTGACATGGTGATCAACCGCGTTATCGACAACGCCGCTGTTGCCGCCGCATCCGTGTTCCGTTCGGCCCCTAAGCACGCACGCGAACAGTCCCTCGCCCACAAGCTGGAGCCAGGCTCCACCGTATTCGGTGTTTCCAACGACACCCACATCTCACCTGAATGGGCGGCATGGGCAAACGGTGTCGCCGTTCGTGAACTCGACTTCCACGACACCTTCCTGGCAAAGGAATACTCCCACCCAGGTGACAACATCCCAGCGATTCTGGCTGTTGCACAGCACAAGGGAATCGGCGGTAAGGACCTGGTCAACGGTATTGCTACCGGATACGAAATCCAGGTCGACCTGGTCAAGGGCATCTGCCTGCACGAGCACAAGATCGACCACGTCGCTCACTTGGGCCCATCCGCGGCTGCCGGAATCGGTGCGCTTCTCCACCTCCCAACCGACGTCATCTACCAGGCCGTAGGCCAGGCTCTGCACGTCACCACGGCAACCCGCCAGTCACGTAAGGGTGAAATTTCGTCCTGGAAGGCTCACGCTCCAGCATTTGCAGGCAAGATGGCCGTTGAAGCTGTTGACCGCGCTATGCGTGGCGAAGGCGCTCCAAGCCCCATCTACGAAGGTGAAGACGGCGTTATCGCATGGATCCTTTCCGGCCCTGAAGCCCGCTACACCGTTCCGCTGCCAGGTGAAGGCGAATCGAAGCGCGCGATCCTGGACACCTACACCAAGGAACACTCCGCGGAATACCAGGCTCAGGCACTCATCGACTTGGCTCGCAAGATGGGTCGCGAAATCGATGACCTGTCGCAGATCGAAAAGATCACCATCCACACCTCACACCACACGCACAACGTGATTGGTACCGGTGCGAACGACCCACAGAAGATGGATCCAAAGGCGTCGCGTGAAACGCTCGACCACTCGATCATGTACATCTTCGCGGTCGCTATGGAAGACCAGGGCTGGCACCACGAAAAGTCCTACGCACCTGAGCGTGCGGGACGCCCAGAAACCGTTGAACTGTGGCACAAGATCGAAACCCGCGAAGACCCAGAGTGGACCCGTCGCTACCACTCCACCGACCCCAACGAACTGGCATTCGGTGGTCGCGTGGAAATCGTGTTCAAGGACGGCTCCACCAAGGTTGACGAAATCGCTGTTGCCGACGCTCACCCCAACGGTGCTCGTCCGTTCGTGCGCGAAAACTACGTTCAGAAGTTCCGCACGCTTGCCGAAGGCATCGTTTCGGAAGCAGAGCAGAACCGCTTCATCGAACTCGCCGAAAACCTGCCAGACTTGAGCGCTGACGAAGTTCGCCAGCTCAACTTCGTGGTTGACGGTGCAGACGAAATCACATCGAAGGGTATTTTCTAATGCTAGGTGCACAGACTCCCGCTCACGTTCGTCGTGAGAAGTTCCGGGAGCTGCTGGCCGGCGACAAGCTGGTCCAGTTCCCCGGCGCAATCAACCCCATCAACGCGCAGCTCATTGAGCAGGCTGGCTTTGAAGGCGTCTACATTTCCGGTGGTGCGTTCTCGGCAGCCCAGGGGCTGCCTGACATTGGGTTGACTACCCTGACCGAGGTCGTCGACCACGGCCGTAACATCTCGCGGGTGACGAACCTGCCCACCTTCATCGACGCTGACACCGGATGGGGCGAAGCGATGAACGTCGCTCGTACCGTTCAGGAGTTTGAAGACGCCGGTGTTGCAGGGATGCACCTGGAGGACCAGGTCAACCCCAAACGCTGTGGCCACTTGGACGGAAAGGAAGTCGTTTCCACTGCTGAGATGGTTAAGCGAATCTCGGCTGCAGTCAAGGGGCGCCGCGATTCGAACTTCGTCTTGTGCGCACGCACCGACTCGCGCGCCAAGGAAGGTCTGGACGCGGCAATTGACCGTGCGAAGGCGTACGCCGACGCAGGTGCCGATCTCATCTTCCCGGAAGCAATGAGCGACCTCGGCGAATTTGAAGCCATGGCAAACGCTCTGGACGTTCCGATCCTTGCGAACATGACCGAATTTGGGAAGAGCGAACTGTTCACCACCGAACAGCTCGCTAATGCTGGTGTGAAGCTGGTGATCTACCCGGTGACCACGTTGCGTATCGCTATGGGAGCCATCAAACGTGGCCTCGAAGTGATCCGCCGCGAAGGAACACAGGAGTCGTTGGTCGAGGGAATGCAGACACGCGCCGACCTCTACGACACGATCGACTACGCTTCCTACAACGAATTTGACGCTGCCGTATTCAACTTTTCACAGGAGAACCACTCATGACCGAAGACATTAAGAAGGGGCTTGCCGGCGTCGTCGTCGACAGCACCGCTGTATCGAAAGTCGTTCAGGAAACCAACTCGCTCACCTACCGTGGTTACCCGGTTCAGGAACTCGCAGCGAACTGCTCGTTTGAAGAAGTCGCCTACCTGATCTGGAACGGTGAACTGCCTAACGCGCAGCAGCTCGAAGAGTTCGTTGCCCGCGAACGCGGTCAGCGCGCAATCGACCAGGAACTCGTCGACATCATCCTGGCTCTGCCCAAGGACACTCACCCCATGCACGTTGTGCAGACAGCCGTGTCATACCTGGGTGCCGTTGACGAACAGGCCGAAGACAACTCTCCAGAAGCCAACCAGGCAAAGGCAGAGCGCCTGTACGCCCAGCTGCCCACCATCGTGGCAATCGACCACCGTCGTCGTCACGGCCTGGACCCGGTCGCACCTACCAGCGACCTGAGCTACGCAGCTAACTTCTTCAAGATGGTGTTTGACGAAGTCCCAGCCGACGAAGTCGTGCGCTGCTTCGACATCTCGATGATCCTGTACGCAGAGCACTCCTTCAACGCATCCACCTTCACTGCTCGCGTGATCGCTTCCACCACCTCGGACCTCCACTCTGCAGTTGCCGGCGCCGTGGGCGCCCTCAAGGGACCCCTGCACGGTGGTGCCAACGAAGCGGTTATGGCCATGCTCGAAGAAGTTGGAACCGCCGACAAGGCATCCGCATGGATCGACAACGCGCTTGCCAACAAAGAAAAGATCATGGGATTCGGACACCGTGTCTACAAGAACGGTGACTCGCGCGTTCCAACCATGCGTGCAGCGTTCGAAGACATGGTCAAGGTCAAGGGCGCAAACGACCTTCTGGACCTGTACAACACGTTCGAAGAGGACTTCGTGGGCCGCAAGGGAATTTACCCCAACCTCGACTACCCATCGGGTCCTGCATACCATCTCATGGGCTTCGACACCCCACAGTTCACGCCCATCTTCGTGATGAGCCGCATCACCGGTTGGACCGCACACATCATGGAACAGCACGCCAACAACGCGCTGATCCGCCCGCTGAGCGCGTACCACGGTGAAGCTCAGCGCGAGGTTCCAGCAGAACGCTAAAACCCTAAACGCAACGAGGCGGAGATCTACCTAGGTCTCCGCCTCGTCGCGTAAGAGCTACTTCCACATCCCTGGCCACAGCTGGCCCCTGTCCGAGGAGACACCATGACGCACGATGTTCCGCTCGTCCCAGGTTTTGAGTACAGCGTTGAAAACGGAATCGCTGTTCTGACAATTTCGCGTGTTGAAAAGCGCAACGCCCTGTCGCGGGAAATGTGGAAGGCTCTGCCCGGAATTGCGAAAGCAATCGACACCGACCCAGATGTCGACGTGCTCATCATTACGGGCGCGGGCGGGCACTTCTCTGCAGGGTCGGACATCAAAGACCTCAACGTGCCGCTGGAAGAGTTCTGGCAGACCAACTCCCAAGCAGAAGAAGCCATCGCCAGCCTGGACATTCCCACGATCGCTGCGATCGAAGGCAACTGCGTGGGCGGTGGAACTGAGATTGCGGCTGCCTGCGATGTGCGCATTGCAAAGCCGGGCTCAATTTATGGTGTGACGGCGGCGCGTCTGGGCCTTGTGTACCCGCCGGGGCCCACTAAGCGCCTCGCGCAGATCATTGGCACGTCGTGGGCCCGCTACATCCTGCTGTCAGCTGAGATCGTCGATTTCGATCAGATGAACCAGCTGGGATTCTTCCACCAAGTTGCGGAAGATCCGTTGGCTGCCGCCAAGGAGCGCGCCGAGGTGATCGCCAGCAGGTCTGCCCTGTCACAGACGGGTGCTAAGCGGATTCTGCGCGGTGACACGTTTGAAGCACAAGGTTGGGTGAGGGACGCGTACGCAGAAGAAATTGTGCGCGGCCAAGAGGCGTTCTTTGAACGTCGCTCGCCTGAGTTCGCGATCAACCGAACCGACTGGCCCACGGACTAGATCACGCCGGGCCCGAACAAGACCACTACACGACTCGGGGTAAACTTTCGCATATGCGTTTAGCCGTCCTAGACATCGGATCCAACAGCATCCACCTCCTCGTCGTTGACGCAGGAGTAGGTGCCCCGCCACTTCCCGCTACTTCCCACAAAGAAGTACTGCGCCTTGCAGAACACTTAAAAGAAGACGGATCGATCACCACATATGCGCGTGAACGTCTCATGCAGTTCTGCAAAGAAGCAATCGAAATCGCAGAAGAACAAGGTGCCGAACAGATCCTGGCGTTTGCCACCTCGGCACTGCGGGACGCACCCAACGGCGAAGCCACCATCGAAAAGATCTACAAGGAAACCGGGCTCACACTCAACGTCATGAGCGGTGAGGACGAAGCCCGCGTAACATTCCTGGCCGCCCGCCGCTGGTTCGGATGGTCAGCCGGAAAGCTACTCTTGCTCGACATCGGTGGTGGATCCTTGGAGATGGCAGCCGGGCAGGACGAATACCCAGACGCGGCGGTGTCCGTCCCCTTGGGTGCTGGACGCATGTACTCCGAATTCCTCAACGGGGGAGAGGTCACAACCCCCGACCAGATTGCGGCCCTTCGCCGTCACGCCCGCCAACTCGTTGGTCGCTACGCCGGACTCATCAACCGGGTCGGCAAACCAGACAACGTCGTGGGATCGTCCAAGACCTTCCGGTCGCTGGCCCGTCTGGGCGGAGCAGCCCCCAGCGGAAGCGGAATTTACGTACCGCGCCAGCTCCACCGCAAGGACCTCCCAGGCATCATTGATCAGCTGGCCAGCCGCAACGCTGCTCAACGTGCAGAACTCCCAGGCGTATCCGAATCGCGGTCCGGCCAGGTGCTCGCAGGTGCCGTGCTCGCAGAAACCGCATTCACGATTTTCAACATCGACACCATGCTCATTTCGCCGTGGGCTCTGCGTGAAGGCATCATCATGCGTAAGCTCGACCTGCTCGATTCCTCAGAGACGCTGTCGCGCCCCGCTGTGGCACTCCCACGATAAACATGCCTGATCGCAAGGCGTTTACACGCAAGAACTCGGCTAAGAAGAGTTCTGTGCGCCACCGCGAACACTTCGCACAGAACCCCGTGTACGAACACGGGGTCACACACGTCTCAACCGAGCGGATCAGGGTCGCCCTATCCACGTCCTCGGTCTACCCCATGGATGTGCCCACGTGCTTCAACGTGGCACACGAACTGGGGTACGACGGGGTCGAAATCATGATCACCCACAACCGCACAACCCAGAACCCGCTACTGATCCAAAGTGAAATGCGGCGCACGGGCCTGCCGGTCGTATCGTTCCACGCACCCACGTTGTTGTTCCTACCTGGCGTGCTGGATAAAGACCACTGGACGAAACTGCGCAAGACCTGCGACCTTGCGCTCGAATGTGGGGCAGAATCGGTTGTTCTTCACCCGCCATTTAGGTGGCAAGGTGACTACGCAAAAGGGTTCGTGGACGGCGTGCGTGAACTGGTGAAAGAAACCGGGCTGAAAATCGCTGTAGAGAACATGTACCCGTGGCGCGCGGGCCTGCGGGAAGTCCTGGTGTACTACCCGGACTGGAACCCGCTCGACGAAGACTACGACCACATGACCTTCGACTTTTCCCACGCGTCAACCGCAGGCATGAACGCGCTTGAAACCGTCGCTGACATTCAGGACAAGCTCGCAATCGTCCACCTCACCGACGGATCCGGCTCTCTGCGTGACGAACACCTGGTGCCCGGACGCGGCAAAATGCCGGTCGCCGAAACCCTGCAGTACTTGGCCAAACACAACTGGTCCGGCGACGTTGTTGTCGAAGTGAACACACGGCTCGTGGCCAAAAAATCTACGCGCACCGCTATGCTCAAGGAGTCCCTCGAATTCGCCCGAAAACACTTAGGGCTCAACGAAGCAACGTAAGGAGCTAACGCGTGCGTATTGCCTTTGTCGGAACCGGATCCATGGGATCAGCTCTTCTGGAAGGCGTACAAGCCTCCACCGATGCGCAGATCGTCGCAACATGCGCATCTGCTGCCTCAGCAACCCGCCTTCACGAACGGCTCGGGATCGACACGCTGGCAGTTGAAACGACCTCGGACGCTAACCTCCAAGCCATCCGTGGCGCCCAATTCGTATTCGTGGGAGTGAAGCCGTGGATGCTAGCGCAGACGCTGAAAGAAATCGCACCTCACCTGGAACCGCAGGCAGTGGTGATCTCCATGGCCGCAGGGTTCTCGCTCGCAGACATGGTCAAGCACGTGCCCAACAACCCCGTTGTGCGCATCATGCCCAACACGCCCTCGCAAGTGGGCCGAGGTGTCATTGCGCTGTCCGCGGGTCAGGGAGTGAGTGATGAGCAGGTGCAGACGCTCACCGAACTGCTCACTGGCGCCGGGCTGGTGTTCCCGCTTGAAGAAGAACAGATCGGGGCGATGACCGCGATTTCCGGTTCTGGTGTTGCCTATTTCTTCCTGCTGGCCGAATCGCTTGCGAAAACTGGCGTGGAATTGGGTTTGGACGAAGAAACCGCAAACCGCATGGTTGCCCAAACCGCACTGGGAGCCGGGTTGCTGTTGGACTGCACGCCTGAACCCGCTGATCTGCGCAAGGCCGTGACCAGCAAGGGCGGGACCACTCACGCGGCAATCGAAACCTTCCGCGCGCACAACTTCGACGACATCGTTTTCAGAGCTGGAACAGCGGCCGTTGAACGTGGAAAAGAAATGGAAAGAGAGAACGCTGAATGAGCAAGGACGCCCAGGTTCAGCGACTTGGAGTGGCTGGCGCTGTATGTTTGCTAGGTTTTGCCCTCTACGCCACCCTTTCGGTCATGATGTGGCGGGGCTTCATCAGCCCGTCGTGGGACTTGGGCATTTTCACGCAACTAGCTGATCAGTACGCGCATTTCCGTGCCCCCGTGGTGAATATTAAGGGCGACGGGTACAACCTTTTAGGTGACCACTTCCACCCCATCCTGATCTTGCTTGGACCCATCTTTCGGATCTTCCCGTCAGGGCTTACGCTGCTCATCATCCAGTCTGCTCTGTTCGCGCTTTCGGCATGGCCACTCACGCGCTTAGCTCTTGAGCGATTTGGCACGACCGGTGGCTCGCTTTTGGGGGCTTCGTACATTCTGTCCTGGGGTTTCATTAACGCAGTGTGGTCCCAGTTCCACGAAATCGCATTCGCAGTGCCACTAATCGCGTTTGGACTGGTGTGGTGGATGCGCGACAAACGCATCCACGCAGCTGTCGCGATTGGTCTGTTGGTGTTCGTGAAAGAAGACCTGGGCCTGACGGTTCTGATGTTCGGGCTTGCTGTTCTGTTGAAAGACCGCAAGGACTGGCAGTGGGCAACCGGCTTCGCCACGTGGGGAATCCTGTGGTTCGTGCTCACGGTGAAGGTCATTCTTCCCGCACTCAACCCAATGGGACAGTACGACTACACCGACAACGTGTCCGTTGCTGAAACACTCACGCAGTCGGTCGACACCAAGTTCGCCGTTGTGTGTGTACTGGTTCTGGCCGCTGGTGTGATCGGGATAAAGAGCCCCTTCATGCTCATGATGCTTCCCACCCTGGCATGGCGCTTTGTTGGAAACGTCGAGTACTACTGGGGCTTTGACTTCCACTACTCCGCCGTCCTCATTCCAATTGCCGTGGCGTCGATGATTGACGCCGCTCCTCGCCGGTTCTTCAAACTAGCGCCAGCGGTTGCGCTGGTGACTGCGTGCGCAATGTTCGCCCAGTCGCAGATCAACCTGTTGTGGAAATACGACCGCTACGCATCACCCAGCGCGCAGAGCGCAATCGAAGTTGCCTCGGAATACGACACGGTGGCCACCGACATTTACCTGCTCGCATACACGGTTCCGCACACCAACACGTACTGGTTCGGAACCATTGGTGACGTTCAACCCGACGCAGTGCTCTTCAACACCACCAAAACCGACTACTCACCGGAATCGTGGGCGCAAAGCAAGTACGGTGGCGTGTGGAACATCGTGTTCGACGACGGCACCTACAAGGTGGCCGCGCGCCAAGAGTGAGGCTTACGGGCCGTATTCGGTTTACGGGCGATCGGCAAAACGGGCCAAAAGCTCCACATGGCCTGCCACGATGAGCACATCGTGTGGCCCAATCCGGCTCGACGGTTCGGCGTACGTAAAGTCTCGTCCCGGTCCTTTCACACCCACAACGGTGACACCGTACTTTTGGCGAATATCGGACTCTTCCAGAGTGAAGTCTTGCACCTCTTTAGGCGGACGCATCTTCACAACAGCAAACTGACCGTCGTCGAATTCGATGAAGTCAAGCATGCGCGAGGACACGAGGTGGGCCACACGCGCTCCAGCTTCTGACTCTGGGTACAGAACGTGTTCAGCACCAATGCGCTTGAGGATTTTTCCGTGTGCCAACGAAATGGCTTTTGCCCAGATCTGCTCAACACCCAAGTCAACCAAATTAGCCGTGGTGAGCACGCTCGCCTCAATGGACGTTCCGATCCCTACAACCGCAGTATTGAAATCCTGGGCACCCACCTGACGCAGAGCTTCAATGTTGGTGGAATCCGCCTCAACAACGTGGGTGAGCTTCCCCATCCACTCACTGACGACCTCGGGGTTGCGTTCCACCGCCATCACCTGCCGGCCCAGCTTCATAAGATTGGACGCAGTGGAAGCGCCAAAACGACCCAGCCCGATGACCAGGACGGAACTGTTGTCGCGGGAGTCTTGTTTAGCCAATGATCGGCCTCTCTTCTGGGTACCTGAACAAGCGCTTTGTGGATCGGCTGGACACTGCCGCAGCGAGGGTAATCGTACCTAAGCGACCCAATAACATTAGCGAACTGAGAATGTACAGGCCAGAATCCGGGGCTGTGCTGGTGATCCCTGAAGACAGGCCCACGGTGCCAAATGCAGAAATCACTTCGAACAGCACCATGTCCAGTGACTCGTGGGTGACTTGGAGAAGCGCAATCGTGCCAACAAGAACCAAGGCCAGACCTGCGAAGACGACTGAGATCGCGACTCGGACCACGTTGTGTCCGATCCTGCGACCAAACGCAGTGACATCGTCATAACCGCGTGCTTCAGCCCACGCCGCCATGACCAACACAGCTAGAGTCGTGACTTTGACACCACCTGCGGTTGACGACGAACCTCCACCAATGAACATGAGAATGTCTGTGACCAAGTGGCTCGCCGGGCTCAGAAGAGCCATATCGATCGTGTTGAACCCGCCCGATCGGGTCATCACCGACATGAACAACGTTTCCCAGAAAGTGGCCCCGAACCCTTTGTTTCCAAGCGTGTCAGGATTGTTGTACTCGAGGCCAAAGTAGAGGAAAAAGCCCACGGCCACCAAGACCGCCGAGGTGGTGAGAGTGAGTTTGGTGTGCAGATCCCACGAGCGCGGCTTGTTCCACAAAATGGTTGCTACCAGGATGACCGGGAAGCCCAAGGAGCCCACAAACACCGAAAGCATGAGTGTGAACAGGATCCACGGGTCGTCGGCAAAATAGGCAATGCCTCCTGGGTGGATTGAGAAACCCGCGTTATTGAACGATGACACGGAGTAGAAAACTGAGTACCAGACAGCTGTGCCCACTTCCTCACCTCGCATGAGGAAGCGTGGGAAAAGCATCGCAAAAATCACGCTTTCGACAGCGAGCGCTGTCATGATGACCGCGCGGAGAAGCGACCCCACTTGCCCCAGTGATCCTGTATTCGTCGCTTGCATGGCAATGAGGCGTTGTCGAACCCCGAGGCCCTTGGACACAACCATCCCAAGGACTGATGCCAGAGTGAGGATTCCCAAGCCACCCACCTGCACCGCGACAACAATAGTGACCAGCCCAAACCCAGTCCAATAGTCTTGAAAATCAACCGGTGTTAAGCCCGTGACGCACACTGCTGACACAGTCACAGTGAGCGACCGTGCAAATGAAATTTCGCCAGGGTTCTGATGCGCAATGGGCAGCAACAACAACACAGTAAAAAGTGCGACTACCGCTAGGAACGAAAAGATCGCCAAACGCGCCGGCGACGCTTCGGCAACCCGGTCAATGAAGTCGCGCGTGCGTCGCCCTGGCGAAAACACAACCTCAGAAAAGGTTCGCTTGGGAGAACTCACGAATGACAGCATAGTGGGATCGGCGCACTGAAGGGCTAGAGTGGTGACATGAGCCACGATGTTTTTGTTGTCTGGGACGAATCAGTGACCGAATACAACTTTGGTCCCTCCCACCCTATGCATCCGTTGCGCTTAGATTTGACCGCCAAGCTGGCAACGGATCTCAATATTTTTGACCACCCCCGCGTCCACCTCGGCGCAATTCCTCAGGTTGACGACGTCGCACTGAAGAAACTGCACTCTGCCGACTTCATTGAGGCAGTGAAAGACGCCGGACGTACCAGTGAACTTTCGAAAGAGATCATTGAGGCCTACGGGGTGGGTACGGAAGACGTTCCACGGTTCGACGGAATCCACGAAGCCTCCGGTCGCCTTTACATGGGGTCGATCGCAGCCGCTCAAGCCGTCATCAAGGGCTCATATGTGCGGGCCGTGAACTTCTGTGGCGGAATGCACCACGCGATGCCCGGCAAAGCCGCAGGATTCTGCGTGTACAACGACGTGGCTGCCGCGGTCCAAGAGTTCCTCGACAACGGGTACGAACGCGTTGCCTACATTGACCTCGACGCTCACCACGGAGACGGGGTCGAACACTTCTTCTGGGACGACCCGCGGGTACTCACCGTTTCCCTCCACGAAAACGGTCGGTTCCTGTTCCCCGGGACCGGTTTCGCCGCCGACATCGGAGGCCTCCAAGCAGCCGCGAGTGCCATGAACGTGGCGCTCCCACCTCGGACGTCCGACTCAGACTGGTTGCGCGCACTCGACGCCACCGTCCCGCACGTACTCCGGGAATTCAAACCGCAAGTGATCGTGTCGCAACACGGGTGTGACGGGCACAGACTGGACCCTCTCACGCACCTGCGCCTCTCCGTTGACGCGATGCGCCGAGGTGCCGAATGGGTGCGTGACCTCGCCGACGAACTGTGCGACGGAAAGTGGGTAGCAACCGGCGGCGGTGGGTACGCCATCATCGACGTTGTGCCACGAACTTGGTCACAGATCGTTGCGATAGCCGCCGGAATCGACCTGGAGCCCGGCACGGAAATCCCGCAACGGTGGCGCGACTACGTCATGACACTCACCGGCAGGGAAGCCCCCGTTCGCATGACGGATGGTGGCACCAACGACTACCAACCGTGGACGCAAGGCTACGATCCGGAAGCGGACATCGACCGCGCTGTCATTGCCACGCGCAAAGCGATCTTCCCGTTCTACGGCCTGGACCCGTACTACGACTGACCGCGTTATTTTGACCACACTCGTTTGAGATGGATACCCGCCTACCGATACACTAACGTGGTTATGTTCAGCTCGTGGGCACCTAAAGTTCACGAGAAGTTGCCGAGTATTGAGGTACCTTATGGGTTCAGTCATTAAGAAGCGTCGCAAGCGGATGTCGAAGAAGAAGCACCGCAAGCTTCTGCGTAAGACGCGTCACCAGCGTCGCAACAAGAAGTAATCTACGTGTCACAAATCCCCGTCGATGAAGCGTCGGCGGGGTTTCGTGCGTAAACGAAACCATGTCGGGAAACACAGTGACGTTTGTGGACCGCGCAGGTTGTCACCTGTGCGACGAAGCAAAAACAACAGTCACTCACGTCATCGACCAAGTGGCCCAAGAGACGGGGCACACATGGACGCTCAATGTGGTCGACGTTGATAGCGACAGCGAATTGCTGGAACGCTACGACTGGGAAGTTCCGGTCGTGCTGGTCAACGGTCGGCAACACAGCTTTCACCGAGTAGATGCGCGTCGGTTGAAGGCCTCGCTCATTCGCGCATCCAACACAAACTAAAGCTAGCCAGATTTAGTCCGCACAAGATCTAGTCCACACAACATATCCGCACAACCTAGTTGCGTTTGAGGGGTTCTCAGTGTCGTTGCTCGTCCTAGGTGTTTCACACCGCACCGCTCCTATGAGCGTGCTCGATGCGTTCGCCTTTGACGCGCCCGCAGTCGAGCAATTGCGCTCGCGGGTCTGTGCAGGCGAATACGTCATGGGTGTAGTTGTGCTGGCGACGTGCAACCGAGTCGAAATCATCGCCGATGTCTCCGGCTTCCACGGCGGGCTCGCCGATCTGGGTTCCGCCTTGGTCGACATGACGTCTTTCGACTGGAAAGAGCTGGCCGGTCACCTGTTCGTGCGCTACGAAACGGAAGCGTATGAACACCTGTTTGAACTCACCACGGGCCTGGACTCAATGGCGATTGGTGAGGCGCAAATCCTGGGCCAAGTGCGCACTGCACTCAACGAAGCCCGCACTGCTGGCACCTTGACTGGTGATCTGGAACGCGCGGTCAGTCGAGCGTTAGAAATCGGAAAGCGAGCCCACACCGAAACCGCACTCGACACCGTCTCAAACTCGCTTTTGGACACTGCTCTCTTTGCCGCCCGTGAACACCTGGGCGAAATCAGTGGAGCCCGCGCACTCGTCGTGGGTGCCGGTGCCATGTCAGGACTGGCCGTCGCCACGTTGGTGCGCTCAGGAGTCTCATCACTCACGGTCATCAATCGGACATCAGAGCGTGCCCTTCGCCTGATCGAACACGCCGAAGAGCTCGCACAACAACTGGGCACGTACCTCACCACCTCGTTCACCGAGCTGTCAGAAGGCTCACTCGTCGACGAAATCCGCCACTCCAACCTGATCGTCAGCGTAACGGGTGCGCGCGGAACCGTGATCAACACCGACACCGTGGTGAAAGCCATGAGCTCCACCCCGGAACCGCACAAGCGTGCGTTCATCGACCTCGCAATGCCCTTCGACATTGAGCACAGCGTTGCCGACATTCCGCACGTGAGCCTCATGGGGCTGGAACAACTGTCCATGGAATTCGCACAGAGCAACCTAGCCGCGGACTCCCGTGCGGTCGACGCGCTGGCACAAGTGCGCGCACTCATCCGCCAAGCCATGAACCAGGTCGCAGCAGATAAAGCGGCGTCCAAGATCAACCCCACCGTGGTTGCCCTGCGCAAACGCGCCAGCCAAATCATCGATGCTGAATACACCCGCCTGGTGAACAAACTGGGGGATGACGTCAGCGAAGACGTGCAAGCCGAAATTCGTAAATCCCTCAACCGCACAGTCGACAAGATCCTGCACAACCCCACCGTCCGGGTGAAGGAACTCGCGCTCACCGAAACCAGTACGGACTACGCGGCTGCGCTGTCCACGCTTTTCGACCTCACCGCAGCACCTGAAACCTCAGAGCTCCCAATCGTCAAAGCCAAGAACCACAGCACCAACCAAAGCAAGGCCAAGAACAACACGGCGAAGAGCAGCCCAGCCAAATCCACCACAACCGACGGAACCACACCAGTTGGCGACCACACGCTCGACGTGGTGGAGCCAGAAGGATGGACACGAACGGTCCGGCTGGGAACTCGCCGATCGAACCTGGCGCGCTCGCAGTCAGTGGGAGTCGCTCACGACATTGCCGCACACACCGGGTGGCGCGTGGAAATCGTCGAGGTCGTCACAGAAGGCGACGTCAACATGACCCCGTTGGCCAACATGGGCGGAACGGGCGTGTTCGTGTCTGCAGTGCGGCAGGCCCTGCTGTCAGGCAAAATCGACATCGCCGTCCACTCACTCAAAGACCTTCCCACCGCGCAGGCGCCGGGAATTACCTTGGCGGCTGTACCACCTCGGGTAGACCCGTCCGACGTCCTTGTGGCCCGCGACGGACTCACCTTCGACCAGCTTCCCCAGGGCGCGATCGTGGGAACCGGTTCGCCGCGCCGTGCCGCGCAAATGCGTGCAGTCCGCCCGGATCTGGACATTCGTGGTGTGCGCGGAAATGTGGGCACCCGCATCAAGTACGTCACTGACGGCCGCATCGACGCCGTCGTTCTGGCCGCCGCCGGTATGCGCCGGTTGGGGCGCCTAGCCGAGGTGACCGAGACCTTGGCGACCGACCTTATGTTGCCAGCCCCGGGGCAGGGGGCGCTGGCGATCGAGTGCCGCGCAGAAAACGCGGACCGCGACCCGTTCGACGCGAAACTGCGGTCAGGGCTGTTGGCAATCCACGACGAAACCACGTACCGCGCGGTCGTCGCTGAACGCGCCATTTTGTCGCGTGCGCAGGCCGGATGTTCAGCTCCGATTGGTGCGCTTGCGAACGTGACTGAACGGTCCATTGAACTGTCTGCCGTGATGGCCGACGATGCTGGTAAGCTGGCGCGAATTACCCGGTCAGTGGCTAACACGGGTGTCAACGCCGCGATCGACGTGGGAACCCAGATCGCCGATGAACTTCTCGACACCTTGGGCGTTGTTCCAGATACGTTGACCGGTGCGAATGCTCCGAAAGCTCAACTTGAGGTAAAACCATGAGTGCTTCAACGGTGTTTCCACTGATCCCGCAAAAACCGCTGGTTGTTTTTATGGGAACCGGGCCGGGTGACCCCGGACTGCTACCTGTGCGTTCCGCCGACATTCTGGCCAGCGCGCAGGTCGTTGTGTATGACCCGGCTTTTCACACTGACATTGTCGACACGTACGCGCCTTCTCAGACCGCGCGGGTTGAAGAGACGTCGTTGGGTCAAACGGCGTCCACACGTGGTCGGAAGATGGGTGAACTGGCCAAAGAGCATGGCCTGGTTGTGCGGTTGTACGCGGGTGACGGCGTTCTGTTTTCGGCTCTGAACTCTGAAGGTGTTGCCGTGCGTCGCACGGGCACCGGTATCGAGGTGGTCCCCGGGGTTGGCCTGTCGGCCGCCGTGGCATCGTTTACGGGAACCCCAATCACCACCAACCGCGTGCGGTCCCTGCGGTTTGTCGAAGCCGGAGAAATGACCCACACGGATGTGTCCAAGCACCGCAACACTGCCCACGTTTTGTCTGGTGACAGCGAAAACACGGTCGCTGCGATCCGGTCGCTCCTCAACGACGGGTGGGACCCGGCCACACGCGTGCTCGCAGTTGTGCGGGTGTCCCGCGTGCGTCAGGTGTCCGTGGACACCACTTTGGGTGCTTTGGAACAGCGTCTGGAGAACGAGCCCGTTCCACAGGAAACGATTGTCACGATCCTGGGCGCGGGAATTGAGGACCGCGGCCCGCTTTCGTGGTTTGAAACGAAGCCCCTGTTCGGATGGAACGTGCTGATTCCGCGCACCCGTGAGCAGGGTGAGATCACCGCCCAGGTGCTCCATGAGTACGGCGCGGAGTCCGAGGTCGTTCCCACGATCGCTATCCAACCACCTCGGACGCCGGGGCAGATGGAGCGCGCGATGCGCGGGCTTGTCGACGGGGACTACCAGTGGGTTGGGTTCACGTCGATCAACGCGGTGCGCGCCGTGCGGGTCCTGTTGGGTGACCTGGGGCTGGACGTGCGCTCCTTAGCTGGCGTGCGCGTTGCCGCTGTGGGGGCGCAGACCGCGGCTGCCTTGCGGGAGTGGGGGATTGAGCCGGAGCTCGTTGCTACGACCGAAGAGTCCGCGCGCGGGCTGGCCGCTGACTGGCCGGTGTTTGACGACGTAGAAGGTTTCAACCGTGTGTTGTTGCCGCGGGCGGATATTGCGACCGAGGTGTTGGTCAACGGCCTGCAGGAAAAGGGTTGGAAGGTCGACGATGTGACGGCCTACCGGACCGTCCGTGCCGCCCCGCCACCGGCTCCTACCCGTGAGGCGATTAAGCGTGGCGATTTCGACGCTGTTCTGTTTACGTCGTCATCGACCGTGCGCAACCTTGTGGGTATCGCAGGTAAGCCACCGGCAACCACGGTCGTCGCCTGTATTGGACCGGCCACTGCGCAAACTGCGGAGTCTCACGGGCTGGTCGTCGACATTGTTTCTCAGGAAGCTAACGTCAAATCTTTAATTGAGGACCTCGCTGAATATGCGCGCGATCTGCGGGATCGTGCGGAAGCTCAAGGCGAGCCCGCTCTTCGGCCCTCGGAGCGTCGCCGTACCAGGAGAAAGTCATAATGTTCCGTCCACGTCGTCTTCGTAGCACGCCAGCAGTACGCAGGCTTGTACAAGAGAACAGGCTTCATGCTGCTGACTTGATTGAAACGCTCTTCGTCAAGGAGTCGTTGACCGAGCCGGCTCCATTGACGTCCATGCCAGGGGTTGTGCAGCACACGCTCGATTCACTTGTGGAAGCGTCACGCAACGCCGTTGACGCGGGCGTGGGTGGCATCATGCTGTTTGGGATTCCGAGCCACCGTGATGAAACGGGTTCTCAGGCGTTGGCTGAAGACGGGATTCTGAACCGTGCAATCCGTGCGGTCGTGGAGGCCGTGGGTGACCAGACGGTGGTCATGGCGGATCTGTGCCTGGACGAGTTCACGTCACACGGCCACTGTGGTGTTCTCACGGACACGGGTGAAGTGGACAACGACGCCACGGTTGAGCTGTATGCCCAGATGGCAGTGGCCCAGGCGCGTGCGGGCGTTCACGTGATTGGCCTGTCCGGCATGATGGACGGTCAGGTGGCGCGAGTGCGCGAAGCGCTTGACGAAGCTGGTTTCATCAACACAATTATTATGGCGTACGCCGCTAAGTACGCTTCGGCGTTCTACGGGCCATTCCGGGAAGCAGTTGACTCGCAGCTGAAGGGTGACCGCCGTACATATCAGCAGAACCCGGCTAACGGTCGCGAAGCTCTCACGGAGGTCGCGTTGGACGTCGACGAAGGCGCCGATATCGTCATGGTGAAACCTGGCATGCCGTACTTGGACGTGCTCGCTGAAGTGAGTGACGCAGTGACCGTTCCCGTGTGGGCGTACCAGGTCTCTGGTGAGTACGCGATGATCGAGTTCGCGGCCGCCGCGGGAGCGATCGACCGCGACGCCGCAATCATGGAAAGCCTGACTGCGTTTAAGCGCGCAGGAGCCGACGCGATTTTGACCTACTGGGCGACCGAGGTTGCTTCCCGGTTGAATGGCCAATCATGACGGCCGCTCAGAGTCCAGTAAATTCTGACGCAAACACTGTCCAATGGCTTGACGATTCTGAGCAACTCGCATGGCGCCACATGGTTGAGTCGTGGCGCTTGATGATGGCTGTTTTGGATAAGGACTTGCGCGTCGCGTACGGGATCGGGATTCCGGAGTACGAGGTGTTGGTCCGCTTGTCGGAATCCGAGGACTGGTCGTGTCGCATGTCGGAGTTGGCGTACGAGATCGGTATGTCGCGTTCTCGCCTGACCCACATTGTTGCCAGGATGGAAAAGCGGGGTCTGGTAGAGCGGGAGTCCGCAGTGGGTGACGGCCGAGGTGTCCGTTGCTGTATGACGGACGCCGGCTGGGAACTGTTACAGGAGGCCGCTCCCACACATGTCACGGGTGTGCGAGAAAATTTTGTTGATGTGTTGGACCCGGTTGAGCTTAAAGCGCTGGGCGAAATGTACGAGAAGGTTCACACACACCTTCGCGAGTTAGCCTAGATACGAGGAGGATTTTTCATGTCCCACGTAACTTCTGAGTCGGAACGTCTATTTGCCCGAGCCCAGTCTGTTATTCCTGGCGGAGTGAATTCCCCGGTTCGTGCGTTTAAAGCAGTAGGGGGAACGCCACGCTTCATCCGTAGCGCTAAAGGCGCGCTGTTGTACGACGCAGACGGCAACGAGTACGTCGACCTCATTGGTTCGTGGGGCCCCATGATCCTGGGACACTCGCACCCGCAGGTTCTCGACGCGGTTCACGCGGCTGCTGACCAGGGTTTCTCTTTTGGTACCCCGTCTGAAAACGAAGTCGCGCTGGCAGAAGAAATCGTTGCTCGCGTAGACCCGGTTGAGCAGGTGCGCTTGGTGTCGTCAGGAACCGAAGCGACCATGAGCGCGATCCGTTTGGCCCGCGGTTTCACTGGACGGTCACGCGTGGTGAAGTTCGCTGGTTGCTACCACGGGCACGTCGACGCTCTTTTGGTTGCGGCCGGTTCAGGTGTCGCTACCTTTGGTCTGCCCGACACTCCTGGCGTGGTCGCCGGGGAAGCGTCAGAGACCTTGGTTGTTCCGTACAACGACGCGCAAGCGCTCACGGAAGTGTTCGAGAAGTACGGCGACTCGATCGCATGCGTCATCACGGAGGCCTGCCCCGGAAACATGGGTATTGTGCCACCTCGGGACGGCTTCACCCAGCTCATTCGCAAACTCACACGGGAACACGGTGCCCTCATGATCTCGGACGAGGTCATGACAGGTTTCCGCGTGTCTGAGGCCGGATGGTACGGCTATGAATCTGGTCTAGGTGAGGGTTACCCGGACGGACCTGCCGATCTGTTCACGTTCGGAAAGGTTATGGGTGGCGGTTTCCCCACGGCTGCTTTCGGTGGACGCGCCGATGTCATGGCACACCTCGCCCCAGCCGGTCCCGTGTATCAAGCGGGAACCTTGTCTGGGAACCCTGTTGCAACGGCCGCAGGTTTGACCACGTTGAAGCTGACCAAGGAACTCGATGTGTACAGTCACATCGAATCGGTTGCCGACCAGTTGCGCGCAGCAGTGACCCAGGAGCTGACACGGGCCGGTGTGCCTCATACGGTGCAGAGCGCGAACTCCATGTTCTCGGTGTTCTTTACCGACCGCCCCGTGATCAACTACGCTGACGCTCAGTCACAGAACAGTGACGCGTATGCGGCGTTCTTCCACGCGATGCTCGACCAGGGTGTGCACTTGCCACCAAGTGCGTATGAAGTGTGGTTCTTGTCGTTGGCACACACTCCCGAGGTCGTTGACCGGATTGTGTCCGCGTTGCCTGCCGCTGCACGTGCCGCCGCTCAAGCGAAAGGCTGAAAATGATTATCCGTGTTCACCTGAATCGACACGGCGAAGTCCACAACCCTGAAGGTATTTTGTACGGTCGCCTTCCCGGTTTTGGATTGTCTGAAGTTGGCCGTCTCATGGCTCAACGCGTCGCTGAGCACTACACCGGGCCGGATTTTATGGTCCGGGACCTGGTGCGTTCCCCGCTTTTGCGGACTAAGGAGACCATCGCTCCGCTTGCTAATGCGGTGAACATCGAACCTCTGGTTGACGAGCGGGTCATTGAAGCGGAAAACCAGTTCGAAGGCACCAAAGTGGACCGCCATTCGCTCATGCAACCGCAGAACTTGCAACGCTTGTACAACCCGCTTAAACCGTCGTGGGGTGAACCGTATGTCAATCAGGTGCGCCGAATGCGAGCGGCTGTCGCCAGTGTGCACCGCCGTTTAGAGGACATCGCGCGAAGCGAGAAGCTTGAGGTGGTTGACGGCGTGATCGTGTCGCACCAGCTTCCCATTTGGGTGACTCGCTTGGACGCGGAAGACCGTCCGCTGGTCCACGACCCACGCCACCGCGAATGCTCGCTGGCTTCATCCACGACTCTCACATTTGAAAATGGTTCACTCGTCGATGTTGGGTACAACGACATCGCGAAGGATCTGCAACCGGTGAAAGGGGTTGCTGGGGCATGACCGTGAACCGTCGTAAGGCTCTCACTGCAACGTTGGCGACAGCAGTGCTGGTGGCCACCAGCGCCTGTTCAACGGAATCCGATTCGCTTGCCGATCAAGCTGGATCCGGCCAAGGCTATGTTTCTGGTTCAGGTGTTGTCACGCAGATTCCGGAAGCGGAACGCGGAGAACCCGTCGATTTCGACTTCACGCTCTTGGACGGAACAGAAGGCTCGGTCAAGGACTACAGGCCCAAGCTCGTGGTGGTGAACTTGTGGTACGCGTCGTGCCCGCCGTGCCGTAAAGAAGCCCCTGCACTCAATGAGGTTGCCAGCAAGTTCGCCGACGATGCGGAGTTCTTGGGCGTTAACGTCCGGGACGGAAAAGCGGCAGCAGAAGGCTTCACCAAGACCTTTGATGTGAAGTACGCAAATACCCTCGATACTGACGGTTCGATTGTTGCGTCTCTTTCCAAAGTGCTACCCCCACAAGCCACTCCGTCCACGGTTATCCTCGATAAGGAAGGACGGCCGGCAGCACGCGTTGTGGGTGCGGTAGAAGAATCGACGTTGCGAGGTTTGATCGAAGAAACCATGGGCCATTGATGCCCGTGAACCTAATCGCGTCTGCCGGACAGTCGTTCGCCGACACCGTTCTCAACGGCCCCATTCTGTTAGCAATGGCGGTCGCGCTCCTGGCTGGACTCGTGTCGTTTCTTTCGCCCTGTATTCTTCCTTTGGTACCCGGCTACGTGGGCTATGTGACCGGGCTGACCGGAACGCACGTCAAGGACAAGAAAACCTGGACAGTACTCGCAGGCGTGGGACTGTTCATCCTGGGTTTCGCCACCGTCTTCGTGGCGATTGGGATCCTGTTTTCCGGACTGGGTGCCTTGGTATCACAGTGGATTGATGTCGTCACCCGGATTTTTGGTGTCATCGTCGTGATCCTGGGAATCGCTTTCCTGGGCGGTTTCCAGCGTCTGCAGAACGATGTGCGGATCTCGAAACGACCTCGGGCGGGGCTCTTAGGAGCGCCCCTTTTGGGCGCGACCTTCGCCTTAGGCTGGACCCCGTGTATTGGGCCCACGCTGGCAGCGGTGCTGGCCATGTCCACCAGCTTTGGAGGAACCGGAAACGTGCTTCGCGGAGCGGTGCTGACCTTTGTGTACTGCTTGGGAATCGGGATACCGTTCCTCATCGTCGCGTTTCTCATCCACAAGGGAATGGGCAAGCTCGAATGGGTTCGCCGTCACCAACGGGGTATTGTGCGGGCAGGCGGAATCATGCTGATCGTGCTGGGCCTGGCCATGGTGACTGGGCTATGGAACCTCATGATGAGCTATATGCAACTGTGGGCTAACGGATTCGAGTTGGTGGTGTAGTGAGTAAGAACACGCAAGCTCCTGCAAACATTGGTGCGGTAGGAATGCTGCGCTGGGCATGGCGACAGCTCACCACCATGCGTTTCGCCCTTATTCTGCTCTTGGTACTGGCCATGGCAGCGGTTCCTGGCTCCCTGTTGCCACAACGCATTCAAGACCCCGGCAAGGTGCGCACGTTCATTGAGGACAACGGCACTTTGGGTGAGGTGCTCGACAAACTGCAGATGTTCGACGTGTATTCGTCGGTGTGGTTTTCTGCCGTGTACATCCTGCTCATGGTGTCGTTGGTGGGCTGTATTGTTCCCCGGTGCGGCCAGCACTTTAAGGCCATGCGCATGGCCCCGCCCAAAGCACCGCGCAGGCTCACCCGTATGCCTGCTCACCAGGAGTGGGAACTTGAAGATAGTGACACTGACGACTTCTTGGACCGTGCGCAGCGCGTCTTGAAGAAGGCCGGGTACCGCACAGTGCGCAACGATGACCACGTTGCGGCTGAACGCGGGTACTTGCGCGAAACCGGAAACCTGTTGTTCCACTTTTCGATCTTGTGGGTCGTTGTGGTATTCGCTCTGGGTGCGCTCGTGTCGTATTCGGGGCAACGGATTCTGGTTGAGGGTGAAACGTTCTCCAACTCGCTGGTGTCCTATGACGACTTCAAACCGGGCACCTACTACAACCCGGACAATCTGGACGACTTCCGCATCACACTCAACCGTTTTGACGCCACGTTCGACAGTGAGTCGGTGGGACCACAGTTTGCTCAGCCCCGGCACTTCGCCGCAAATGTGACCACTAACTACCAGGGTGTTGAAGAGACCAAGGTTCTGCAGGTCAACGAGCCCGTGCGCTTTGGTCGCACCAGCGTGTATCTCACGGGTAACGGTTACGCTCCCGAGGTGACGGTGAAGAACGCGAAGGGCGACGTCACCTTCTCCGGTCCCGTTGTGTTCCTGCCGGTTGACGGAACGTATGCCTCCCGAGGTGTCGTCAAGGTTCCGGATACCGGTGGCGAACAGTTGGGATTTGGGGGAGTGTTCCTCCCTACGGCGGGATTCAATGACCAGGGTGAGCTGATTTCGACGTTTCCCGCGGCCGATCAGCCGTACTTGGTGATGAGCGTGTACGAGGGCGACCTGGGATTGGACGACGGGATCGCTCAGAACGTGTATGAACTCGATACCTCGAAGATGCGCGCGGTCACTGGCAAGGACGGTAAACCCGTCACGCTTCAGATGGCACCGGGAGAGACCGTCGAGTTGCCAGACGGTAGGGGCACGGTGACGTTTGATGGCGTGAAACGCTTCGTCGCTGTCGACATCCACTCCAACCCCACGCAGGTTGTGCTCTTGGTAGGTGCGGTTCTGCTCATGGTGGGACTGGGGCTGTCATTGTTCATTCCGCGCCGTCGTATGTGGGTGCGCGTCACTGATGGGCGAGTCGAAGTTGCGGCGCTTGCACGTGGCGAAGACCCCAGGGTCAAACACGCAGTAAAAACGCTTGCCGTACACTTGAATGAATCTGCGCGTGAAGAGGAAGATTAATGGACGTTTCTGTTGTTTGGGCTAGCTGGTCCAATCTGCTGATTTATTCGGCCATGGCGGTCTACGCGATCGCATTCATCATTTACTCTCTGGACCTTTTTGGCGACACTGCTCAGGACAAGAGCCAAGTAAAGAACAACACCAAGACCACCGCAAAAGCCAGCGCGGTTGCACGTACCTCACGTAATCGCGGTGGCGGGGTAGCGGTAGCTGAACGCGACGAGGATTTTCCAGTTCCGGTAGCTGAAACACATGACTTCAGGCGCTGGGCACGCGTTGGAACGGCGCTCACAGTCCTGGCTGTTCTCATGCACGTGGGCGCCGTCGTCACACGCACCATTGCAGTCATGCGTGTCCCGTGGGGCAACATGATGGAGTACGCGCTGGTTGCGTCCGCCCTGGCTGTCATCACGTACCTGGCCGTGTTGAAGTTCCGCGACCTGCGCTTCATGGGAACGTTCGTCGCAGGTTTCGCGCTGATCACTCTGGGCCTGTGCATTACGGTGTTCTACACTCCGGCGGCTCAGCTCATTCCTGCTCTTCAGTCGTACTGGATTTACATCCACGTACCCATTGCGATCCTGTCTACCGCCCTGTTGACCGTGTCCGCCGTGATCGCGATCTTCCAGTTGCTCACCATCAACTACGAAAAACGTGTGAAGGAAGACCGGCCCATTCCTAAGGCACTGCGGTTCTTGGCTCGTACGCCGGCTTCTGACCGTATTGAGATCGTGTCGTATCGCTTGGCCGCGGTTGGGTTCATCACATGGACCTTCACGCTGATCGCTGGAGCGATCTGGGCCGAGGTCGCGTGGGGCCGTCCGTGGGGCTGGGACACCAAAGAGATCTGGACGTTTGTTGTGTGGGTCATCTATGCCGCGTACCTCCACGCACGTGCAACCCGAGGTTGGTCGCAACGCGCAATCGCGATCCTCAACCTGGTCGGTTTCTCTACAGTTCTATTTAACTTCGCGGTGGTCAACATCTACTTCAACGGTCTCCACAGCTATTCTGGGCTCAAGTAATAAAACGAACACAGTATGTGTAAACCCTGGGAGTAGGAAACACTCTCAGGGTCGTTTTATTTCGTAAACCGTGGTTTACGTGCAGTGATGGCGGTTTTTGTAGATTTCCGTTCCTTAACAAAACTTGTGCAAACATGGCTTTCCGTTGAGAAAACAGTGAGCAGTTGAAAGCGTTGATATCTGGATAGCTACATCGCACATGAGGAGTTGTTGTGAGTCAACCGCAGTTGAAGGAGCCGGACACCTCTACTGTTCGAAAGGCCGTCGCGGCTTCTGCAATCGGTAACGCGACTGAATGGTTCGACTACGGTATCTACGCCGTTTCCGTCACCTACATCACGCAACACTTTTTCCCGGGTGAGTACGGAACCATTCTGGCGCTCGCGACCTTCGCGTTTTCATTCCTGGTGCGTCCGCTGGGAGGTATCTTCTGGGGGCCAATGGGAGACCGCCTCGGGCGCAAGCACGTCCTTGCACTCACCATCCTGATGATGGCAGGCGCCACCTTCCTGATTGGTGTGCTCCCCACTCACGAAACCATTGGTATCGCAGCCCCGATTCTGCTTGTGATCCTGCGCGCCGTGCAAGGGTTCTCATCCGGTGGTGAATACGGTGGTGCGGCCACCATGATGGCCGAATACGCACCCCGTAACCGCCGTGGATTCTGGGGAAGCTTCCTGGAGTTCGGAACCCTGGCTGGTTTTGCCCTGGGCTCGCTCATTGTGTTGATGGGTGAACTGACGATCGGTAACGAAGCAATGATGGATTGGGGATGGCGCGTGCCGTTCCTGATTGCCGGTCCGCTGGGAATCGTGGGTCTGTACTTGCGAAGCAAACTGGGCGAATCGCCAGTGTTCGAAGAAATGGACGAAAAAGGTTCCGACGAAGGATCGACAGGCAAGGTCTTTGGCTCACTGTTTAAGAACCACTGGCAGCAGATCCTCATTATGACCGGGCTGGTCACGGCCGTAAACGTCGTGAACTACACGCTCTTGTCATACATGCCCACCTACTTTGAAAACAGTGTAGAGCTGTCCTCGCAGACGACGCTGACCATTATGTTCCTCGCGCAGTTCGGCATGATGCTGCTGATGCCTATTGGCGGGTTCTTGAGCGATAAGTTTGGGCGTAAGCCTATGTGGGCATTCTCCATGATCGGACTGATTGTGGCTTCCGTGCCCATGTACATGATCATGCCAAACGGTTTCTGGTTTGCTCTGCTGGGTATTTTCGTCCTGGGAGTCCTGTACATCCCGCAGCTGTCGTCGATTTCTGCGACATTCCCAGCCATGTTCCCCACCCAGGTGCGTTACGCAGGTTTCGCTATCACGTACAACGTTGCCACCGCAGCGTTTGGTGGTACCGCGCCTTCCGTGAATGAATGGTTGATTGGGGAGACCGGTTCGCCGCTGGTGCCCGCTTTCTACATGATGGGCGCGTGCGTGATCGGTTTGATTGCAACCCTGTGCATGAAGGAGACTGCGGGGGCTACGATCCGCGGAAACCAGCTCCCCGAGGTGGGTGTCGAGGCGAAGTTCGAAGCAGACGCTAAATAGTCTGGGCACGCTCGATGTGAGCGGTGATGGCTGCGTAGACCTCTTCCATGGGGTCACGCAGCACCGCTTGCCCGTACGCGCGACGACGGTACCCGGGGCATTCGAGGGTTAGAGTTCCAAAGCGACCACGCTTGAAGCTAATGCGCGTCTGTTCCAGGGGCCATGATTCAGCGGCTCTGATGCGGCCGATTTTAGGGTACTCGACCGTGGTGCCGGTGACCGTGAAATGCACGCCAGATTCCAGCGGTCCCGTGGACATTGACCGCTTCATACGCGCCGCAAATATGGAGAGCGCAGAAAGCGAAAACAACACCAAGCACGCGACACCTGATTCCACCCAGTTACGTGATTCGGGCTCCGTGGCGAAAGTGACCCACACGATGAAGATGCCCAGCAGGCCAAAAATCACTGCTCCAGTCCACAGCAACATGAGGTTGAAAAACCTGGAGACTTGCAGGTTTTTCGAAAGTGATTCTCTAACCCGAACTTCGTACCGTACGTGAGGGGAGTGTTCCACGGTCACTCCTCGCTATGAGGTTCGCCGGTCTCACCGGGTTCATCAGGGTTGTTGCGTCCCTGCTTCTTGCGACGCTCCCAGTCCAAGTCTTCTGAAATTTTGCGTAGGTAGTCCGGGTCGTCATCGGGGGCCACTCCGCGGGCGGGTGCGCTCGCGGTCGTGCCTCGGCCAAACAGGAACCACAAGAGCAGCCCCACCAGTGGGACCAGAAGAATGACGGCAATCCACGCGATCTTGGGCATGATCCGAATCTGGTCTTTGTCACGGAGCGCGGCATCAAAAACCGAGTACAGAGCCACAGCGACGTAAATGACGATGGCACCTAGCAGGATTCGAGACATGCCACCCAGTTTATGTGATGGGTGATCTTCGCCGGCTACGTGGACTGAAGTAAACTCGTTACATCATGCGTGACTATGTGCTGTACTTGCTGGCCCGCCTGGCCGTTCTGGTTATTGTCGTGGCGCTGACTATTTGGATTTTTGGGTTCAACCTGATCTCGATGATTTGCGCGATCCTCATTTCAGCGTTTGTGAGCTACCTTGTTCTGGCTGGCTTGCGGATGCGCGCCACTGACGGGCTTATTGAGCGAAACAAGAACCGGAAAGCCCGCGCGCCTAAGGCCAAGAAGGTCAAGAAAGACTCTGACGAAGCCATTGAAGACGCGCAGATAGACGGGTCTCAGGAATAAGCGCAGGTTCGCGTCTAGCGTGCTCATTTAAAGGGCGCCCGCCCAGTACCCACCACAAGTGAGAGGTTTGCGGTTAGGAGTGTTGGGTAAAGTGCCGATTTTGGCCTGAAAACGTGAACAAAACGAACAAAAGTGGTGTTTACTCACCACCCCTGTTCGAGGGGTGTTGGGTAAACGATTTTTTGCTCGCTTACAGAGCGAGCCCCAAACCGACAAGCGCCCCATATGCCAAGGCGGTAAACCCGGTGGACTTAATGCACGGAATGAGGTCCAACCCGGAGCGACCGTTTAATACGGTGCGTAGCGGGGCAATGACCAGGGCACATGATATGACCGCGATGAGCGCTGCGATGTGCCCGTCAAGAACAGGGAAGAGCAACAGTGCATACGGAACAAGCACCATGACGGCGTAGGTGACGCGGGCACCTCGGTCTCCCAAAACTACCGCCAGCGTTGTCTTGCCTGCTTGCGTGTCAGTGGGGATGTCGCGCACGTTATTCACCATGAGAACGGCGCATGCGAACAGGCCAACCCCCACAGCGGCCGCCCACATGGACAGTGTCATTGTTCCTGCTATTGCGTACCCGGTTCCCACTGTGGCGACCAGACCAAAGAAGATGAACACAAACACTTCACCTAGTGCGTAATAGCCATACGGGTGGGAGCCTCCCGTATAAAACCACGCTGCGAGAACCGCTAGCACGCCCACTGGGATAAACCACCATGCTTGTGCAACCAGTGTGAGTGCAAGACCAGCAACACCGGCTGTGGCAAAGGAAAGCATGGCGGCACGCTTGACTCGCTGCGGGGGAACAAGGCCACTGGCTGTTAAGCGGGTGGGGCCCACACGTACATCGTCAGTACCGCGCACACCGTCGGAGTAGTCGTTAGCGAAGTTCGAGCCAATCTGCAGGGCCAGTGCCACGATGAGTGCCAAAACAACGCACACAATCACGTGGAGGTAGTTGATCGTGGGGGAATCGCCCTGCAGTGGCGAACCTATGATCAGGTCCGACACTCCGCCCAGCGCGCCAATAGCCGCCCCCGCTCCCGCCAGTACCGGCGCAAATGCTAGCGGCAGAGTGCGCAAGCGGGCACCTTCAACCCACTGACCAAATGTGGCCATGACCTACCTCCTCGAAACTTCTCTAGTCTACCCGCCCGGCTGCCAGCGTTTGGGCCAGGTCACGGGCCGCTCTGCGGTCTGGCTTGCCGATCCCTTTCAGCGGAATCCGGTCAACCAACCATGTGCGGTGAGGAAGATCAGCAGGTCCCAGTTCCGTGCCAGCCAGCAGCGACTTCACGCGCGCACTCAACTGGGTGTGAGACAACTGCGCGAGCGAACTCGACGAACCGGCCATGAGCAGGACGGCCCGCTCACCAAACTCGAGGTCGGGCAGGGAGGTGAGGACCACCTCGGCGACCCCCAACGGCTCCAGTTGTCGCAACGCCACATTTTCTACCCGCAACGGCGACACATTGACGCCGCCGGAAATAAATACGTCGTCAGCCCGACCCATGATGCTCAAAACACCGTCGGTGATGGACCCCAGGTCCGAGGTGAGGAAAGTGTCGCCGTAAAACCCACTGGGCGCTCCCGGGGGAACCGCGCCGGCCGGGTGGTCGATGGGCGTGATTGTGAGGCTGCTATCAGCTCCACCGCCACGGCCAGCCCCATTCTGGCCGGGGTCGCGTTGCTCAATCCGCACGTACCCGTCGGCAAGAACGGGTCCAGAAATCATCACGCGCGACTGGGCGTCGAGCGTCAGGGTCACCGCGTCGAACGGCACTCCGTCATACACGCACCCGCCGCCGGTTTCACTCATGCCGTAGGTACGCACGATGCTCAGCCCCGCGTCGTGCGCGCGCTCCAGCAAGGCCGGCGAAATCGCTGCACCGCCCAAAAGGATCGTGGCGAAGCGACGGGCGACTTGGGTGGCCCGGGGTGACTGCAGAATGCGCACCAGCTGGGTGGGCACCAGCGACACGTACAGGGGGAGGTCACTGGTGAGCTTCTGGGCAGCCTGGGCGAACGAGTCCGCCGAGAACGCGCCTGTGTGGACGACCGGCTCGGTGCCCGCCTGCAGGGATCGGAGGATCACCTGCGCGCCGGCAATGTGGGTGTGGGGGAGTGCCAAGAGCCACTGGCCGGGGCCGTGGAGGAACCGTTCGGTGGAACGCGCCGAGGTGGTCAGCGCTGACGCTGAAAGTGCGACTGCCTTGGGTGTCCCCGTGGAGCCCGAGGTGTGAACGACCAGCGCTGGACCGGGGGTTGCGCCCGAGGCGGGGGCGCTGGCCGGGTGAGTAACCGCGGTGAGTTTGGTGACGGGCCCACCTGGTAGCACGAGTGTGTGCGTGCCGTCCAGGGCCCCTGCGAACAGGTTGAGGACAGACGAAAAGTTGGTCACTGGTTCAGTGGTGCCTCAGTAGTACCACGGGAAGGGGGACCAGTCGGGGTCGCGCTTTTCCAAGAAAGCGTCGCGACCTTCAACGGCTTCGTCAGTCATGTAGCCCAAACGTGTGGCTTCACCCGCGAACACTTGCTGACCAATCAGCCCGTCGTCAACTAGGTTGAACGCGAACTTGAGCATGCGTTGCGCGTTGGGGGACTTGCCCATGATTTCGCGCGCCATGTGCAGGGCTGCGTCTTCAAGCTCAGCGTGGGGCACAACTTCGTTGACCGCGCCCATGTCATACATGTCTTGAGCAGAGTACATGCGGCCCAGGAAGAAGATCTCGCGGGCACGTTTCTGCCCCACCATCTTGGCCAGGTACGCCGACCCGTAACCGGCGTCGTAGGAACCCACGTCAGCGTCGGTCTGCTTAAACTTTGCGTGTTCCTCGCTGGCGATTGTCATATCGCACACCACGTGCAGACTGTGTCCGCCACCGGCCGCCCAGCCGGGAACCACGGCGATCACCACTTTGGGCATGGTGCGAATCAGGCGCTGAACCTCAAGAATGTGTAGCCTGCCCGCACGGGCCGGGTCGACGGTTTCAGCAGTTTCTCCACCGGCGTATTGGTAGCCGGAACGACCTCGGATTCGTTGGTCTCCACCGGAACAGAACGCCCACCCACCGTCCTTGGGGCTGGGGCCGTTACCTGTGAGTAAAACGCACCCAACGTCGGGTGTTTGGCGTGCGTGGTCAAGTGCCCGATACAGTTCGTCGACTGTGTGCGGGCGGAAAGCGTTGCGCACGTGTGGTCGGTCAAATGCGATGCGCACGCACCCGAAGTCTGAGCCGTCGGGGTTGATGGCGCGGTGGTAGGTGATATCGGTGAAGTCGAATCCCTGAACCTCACGCCACTTGGTGGGGTCGAAAATGTCTGAAACAGTCATGAAGCCAGCATAGTGGCTACAGTTCTGTGCATGGACGCACGCGATCTTCCACTCGAACCCGGCGAACTGTTCAGCGAAATGCACGTGGTGACCCTTCCCATGGTCACACGGTTCCGCGGAATCACTGAGCGGGAACTCATGGTGGTCAAGGGGCCAGCCGGGTGGGCGGAGTTTTCGCCGTTTGTGGAGTATCGCGTGGATGAGGCGTCGCAATGGTTGCGTGCCACGGTCGAAGCGGCCACGACTGAGTTCCCCACGCCTGTCCGTGACACGGTGCGCATCAACGCGACCGTGCCGGCATGTCCCGCACATGAGGTCGGCGGGATTTTGGGTAGGTTTCCCGGCGCCGAGGTGGTAAAAGTGAAGATCGCTGCTCGCGGTCTTGACAGTGTGGAAGAGGACGTGGAGCGGGTGAGCGCCGTGTTGAGGCTCAGTTCCGCGCGGATCAGGTTGGATGCCAACGGGGCGTATTCCGTTTCGGAAGCCGTGAATGCCATACGAAGGTTTACTCACGTTCCCGGGTTTGTTGAACGGGTGGAGTACATCGAACAGCCGTGCGCACGTGTAGAGGACTTAGTGGCTGTGCGTGAACAGGTGGAGGGTGTGCGGATTGCTGCCGATGAGTCGATTCGTAAAGCCCAAGACCCGTTGCGGGTTGCGCGGTTGGGGGCCGCCGATCACATCGTCGCCAAGGTGCAGCCGTTGGGCGGTGTGCGAGCAGCTATCCGCGTTGTTGAGCAGTGCGGGTTGCCGGCCACAGTGTCTTCCGCTCTTGAGTCCTCGGTGGGGCTCAGCGCTGGGGTAGCGCTCGCAGCGAGCCTCGAGGACGAATCGGCCGCAGGTTTGGGCACGGCAGCGCTGTTGTCAGCCGATGTGGTGACGAATCCGTTGCGCGCTCGCGAAGGCGTGTTGCCGGTTGGGCGGGTGGAACCGTCGCAGCTCTTGTTGGAAAAGCATCGTGCCCAGCCCGCGCGTACCGAATGGTGGGTTCGGCGATTGCGCGCGTGCTGGGCACGGTTGCGTGAGAGGCGTGAGGACTAGCCTAGTTTTTCGAGAATAGTTTGAACTTCTTTCGACATTTCAGCGTCGTCAGAGCCACTGCCAGCGGACCCTGTGCCGAACGTAGTACCACTCACCAGCACGTTACCTTTACGGGTGGTGACTGTAGAGATAGGGCCACTGCCTATGTCTTTGAGTTCCATGCTCATGACCAGAGCCTCGTCAGCACCGTCTACTGAACCGTCTTTTGTCTCCGTTGTAACGGTGAGCTTTTGGCCACCAACGTCCATGGTGATGGTGGAGCACTTGCTTATGCCGTCTTTGGAGTTCGCCAGTTCTTTTTTGGCTTCATCTTCAGAGCCATAAACAACTCCAGATGCGGCTGCCTCCTGACCTTTAGTTCCCACAATCGTTTTGTCGGAAGTTGTTTCGTCGATGCGCTGAACCTGATTCAAGAGAACCCCTTTACATTCTTCGGGTTCAACCTTTGCCTGCTCCAAATTTTTCATGGTTGGTGGCTGCGAGTTGGCCTGGAGCTCATATCCCGCGTCTTTGAAAGCCTGCTCGACCTGTTCCTTGGTGTAGGCGCTGTTTTGTGCCTGATCGTCACTTGAGTCTTGGCTCTGATCCTGGCCTTGTTCTTGGCCCTGGTTGTTGCCTTCTTGTGGGGCGCCGGGCTCACCTGTTGAGCAGGCGGCCAGAGTAAGGGATGCGCCGATCGCGACGGTTGCAAATGCGGTTCGAATGGTTTTCATGTTGTACCTCCGCGAAAAACGATAGCAATGGGTAGAGACCTACGGCACATTGTTCATGCGAAATTGGTGCGATGTTTCAGGGTTGGAACACGCGCTGTTCGCGCTTGACCGAAGGCTTGAGCATCCCGTGGGTGCGTGCGAGAACCAGCATGAGGATTCCAGCGGAAAGCGCGATGACAATAGTGATCACGGACGCTTCAACCCCCATGTCGCCACCGGTGAGCCATGCGGGTCCTTCCCACTTTGCGTTGAGGAGCCCCGCGGTGTCGCCGGTTCCAGAAACGTCAGAGCTGAAGATGCCAGCTTGCGCGAAATTCCACCCCGTGTGGATTCCGATCGCCAGCCACAGGCGACGGGTCAGGAAGTACGCGGCGCCCAACAGAACTCCTGCTTCAAGGGCGATTGCGAACGCCCCAAAAAGCGAAGCCTCGGGGTTTGTGATGTGGACGAGTCCAAAGGTCAGCGAGGTCACCAGCAAAGCCGGGAGCCATCCCCACCACGCGTCCAGAATGCGTAGCCCGAAACCTCGGAACAGGATTTCTTCCATGAAACCCGGCCCAAGTCCCATCGCGACAGCAACCAGAAGAGCGGGCAACAGAGTTGCGCCCACATGGATGCCGGTCACCGAATATCCGCCCAGGATCCAGATCACGGCCACGGCCAGGGCGATCAGAACGATTCCCGTTCCCACCCCCAGAATGAACTCCAGGAACTTACGTTTACCTTTCATACCGTTGCCTGGGGTGCCACCCACTTTGCCCACGATGAACAGGTATCCACCCACCGAAAACGCTATTCCGAGTGCCACTCCCACGCACAGAAGAACCGTGGGAAGAAGTTCAGGGGATCGCCCGCTGAAACCAATCATGTTGGGAATCTCTTCAGGCTGCCCCACGGCGGTCGCGTACACCGCAACCGGGATGACCATCAGGGTCTGCGAAACAACGAACAGCACGATCCCCAGAACGAGTTGCACACCACGCCGATTGTCGTTTCTGTGTACCGCGGGTTCGTGTGGCACAGCCGAGGGGGCGTACGGGGAGGGAGGGTATTTCATGTTTCAAGTCTAGCGAAGCGTGATTGAATCGAGACGTGAACATCTCCACTGCTACCGCCCGCGAAATTGCACGTGACTGCGTGCGTTTAGGGATGAAACACGTTGTTGTGTGTCCCGGTTCTAGGTCCGCGTCGCTCACGTACGCTTTCGCCGAGCTGGACCGGCAGGGCATCATCACGGCCCACGTACGCATTGACGAACGGTCGGCTGGATTCCTCGCTTTGGGGATCGCCAAGGGTCTGCGAGCGCAGCAGGTTCCGGGGCCGGTTGGGGTGGTCACCACCTCGGGAACGGCGGTGTTGAACCTGGGGCCCGCCATCGCCGAGGCCGCCTACAGCCACGTGCCCATCGTCGCCTTGACGGCGGACCGGCCGGCGCGCCTGCGGGCAACGGGAGCTAACCAGACGCTGGATGACCAGTCTCGTGCTTTGCCGGAGGTGTTAGCCGCCTACGATGTTCCGGCAGGTGAGCCTGCCCCGGTTGCAGACGCGTTGTCGGTGGCAATGGGTGAAACGGGTCTGCCGGGGCCGGTGCAACTGAACGTGCAGTTCGATGTTCCTCTGGTGCCAGAAGCAACGGACTTCCCGTGGGACGTGCCTGTGGAGAGCGCCAGGGCCTTCCGCGTCCACCCGGGGGAACAGGACATTCAGGCGCTCGCAGATGCGTTGGACGCACTGAAGAAACCGGGAACTGTTGCAGTAGTGGGTGACTGTTCAGGTTTCGACGTTCCTCACGGAGTGGTGCGGGGCATGCTGGCGGGGGTTCCGGTGTTTGCCGAGCCCACCTCGGCGCTCATTGACATGTCCGTGCCCGTGCCACACCGGGTGCTGGACGCGCGGGGTTGGGAGGACGTGACCACCGTGGTGCAGTACGGAAAAGCCACACTGTTTAGACCTACCGCCAAACTGTTGGCCCAACGTCCGGTGCTCACAATCCCGCTCAACGTGGAGTGGTGGCCGGAGGAAGCGATTGAGCGGTCGCGGGCCTTGAGCGCGGAGCCTGGGGAAGGTTTAGACAGCCGCGAACCGCGGGTGGAGTTCGCGGGGAACTGGCCGGCAGAACTCAGCGTGGCTGAAAGTATCGTGTCAACGATCGCGGCGGGCAGTTCCCACATGTTGGTGGGAAGCTCGAACGCCGTGCGGTACCTAGCGAATGTGCCTCCCACCGGCTGTTACATTCACGCATCTCGGGGGCTGGCTGGGATCGACGGGCTCATTTCGACCGGGATCGGAATCGCAAAGGCGGGGCAGAACAAGCGCCCCCAGCGCGGCGACCCCCTGGCAATCGTGATCGGAGACGTGACCGCCCTACACGATATCGGGGGACTTCTGCTGGAAACAGGTGAAAACCTGCCACCGGTACAGATCTTCATTCTCAACGACGACGGCGGGTCCATCTTCGCTGGACTGGAACACGGCCAAGACCACCTCGCGCCGTACTTTGACCGGTTCTTCGCTACCCGCCACGGCCGGAACTTCGACCACTTGGCCACCGGCTACGGCTGGCCCTACCGGTACATCAACACCATGAGTGACCTGCAGGTTGCTGTCGACGGCAAACAGCCTGGGGTGTATGAAGTGGTGTTTACACCTGATCAATAAGGTGGGCCACACCCAGCGCGGTCATCATGGGGGTGAGCTTGGCGCGGGTTTCAGCAAGTTCAGAAGCCGGGTCAGAATCCGGCATGATCCCGCAACCGGCCCACAGACGAATCCTGTTTCGGCTTTCTAACTGACCGCATCGCAATGCGATTCCCAACTGGCCATCCCCGTTGCCATCGATCCATCCGACGGGACCTGCGTAACGACCTCGGTCTGTTTTCTCCACATGAGCGATGTGCTCCCAGGCCGCTTCCCGAGGCGCCCCACCCACCGCGGCAGTAGGGTGAACGGCTTGCGCAACGTCCAGCAACGTGTGGCCCGGCTTCACAACCCCGTGGGCATCGGACGCCAAGTGGATGACGTTCGACAAGGCCAGCAAGTGTGGCTCAGGGTCCACCTCGAGCTCAGAGCACAAAGGCGACAGCGTCTGGGCCAGCGAGTCAATCGCGTAACGGTGTTCTGCCGCGTCCTTCGCCCCACCCAACTGGGCGCGGGCGGCCGCCAGTTCCGACCTCGGGTCATGTGCCACCCGGTACGTGCCGGCCAGCACCCGGGACTCAACTCGGTTGCCAGAACGGGAAATGAGGAGCTCCGGGGTCGCGCCCACCATGCCGGCCACGCAGAACGTCCACGTGGACGGGTATGACCGGTTTAGCGCACCTACCAGGGCACGCACGTCAATGTCGTTGCTGGTTTCGACCACGGCGTCCCGGGCCACCACGATCTTGCTGGCACGCCCTGACTGCATGATCTCGATGGCCTGGGTGACGGCGCGCGTGTAGCGCTCGCCAGACACATGCCCGTCGTGTACCCGCGGGGCCCGAGGTGGTTGCAGCGCCGCGTCGCGAAGTTTGAGTTCCGTGTGGGGAGCGCCGGTGACGTTGACGGCGGTGAGCCACACACGCCCGTCACGCCTGCCCATAATGAACTGGGGAATGTCGATAACGGATTCGGCTTGCGAGTCCTCAGCGAACGCGATCGTGGTGAAACCCACTAGCCCGGAACCCGGCAAGCGAACCGGGTTGTCGACCGTGGCGTTGTCAGAAATCGAGCGCCACACGGTAGACAGATCCGAAAACCGGCTACCACCTCGGGCGCGGATCCGCACAGCGCGACCAAAGCCCACCAACCCACTGTTGCCCCGCACCCAGCAGGCCAAAGTGTCCGTGGGCAACTGGGTGAGGAACTCGATGCTGGTGGCGGGGAGGCCACCCACGAAAGGGGCGGGTGCTTCTGGGGTGACACCGTCGACAAACCACGACCGGACAGACAGCGTGGGCGCTGTGTCGCCGGGTCGCACTGTCAGAGTTTCTGCCAGGGTTTCTGCGTTTGTCTCACCGTTCACGTCCTTCATGGTATCGGGAAGGAATTTCGCTAAGCCACGCCAGACCTGCGAAGATAAAGGAATGAGCCGCGCCCACTTAGATAAACAGAAATCGGACGTCGCATCGATGTTTGACGCCGTTGCCCAACGCTACGACCTCACGAACGATGCCATGACGTTCGGTTTGTCGCGGTGGTGGCGCGTGGAAAACACGCGGTCGGTGGACCCGCAACCGGGTGAAAAGATCCTGGACTTGGCAGCCGGTACGGGGTCTAGTTCCGTTCCGTATGCCCAGGTTGGCGCGCACGTCATTGCCGGCGATATCTCTGAAGGCATGTTGGAAGTGGGGCGCAAACGCCACCCGGACATTGAGTTTGTGTATGCGGACGCGCTGGACCTGCCGTTTGAAGACAACGAATTCGACGCCGTGACCATCACCTACGGGTTCCGCAACGTGCAGGATCCCGCGCGTGCGTTGTCCCAGATGCTGCGGGTGCTCAAACCGGGTGGGCGGCTGATCATCACGGAGTTTTCCACGCCCACGTTTGCGCCGTTCTCAAAGTTGTACAAGCAGTACATCATGCGCGCGCTTCCCGCTGTGGCCAAAGTCGTGTCCTCCAACCCGGAAGCGTACGTGTACTTGGCGGAGTCGATCCGCGAATGGCCCGCGCAGTTGGACCTGTCGTACATGATTCGCGACGCTGGCTTTGACCAGGTTAAATACCGCAACCTCACGGGTGGGATCGTTGCGATCCACCACGCTGTTAAACCGGGGGCTATTCAACCGGGAGGCCAGTCGTAAGTGGCTGACTTTGACGTCATTGTTGTAGGTGCCGGCCCGGGTGGTTCAGCGGCTGCCACACATTTGGCCCGAGGTGGGTTACGTGTGGCGCTGGTAGAAAAGGCCGGTTTCCCGCGCGACAAGATTTGTGGTGACGCGCTGACCCCGCGGGCGGTGCGTGAGCTGGGGTATCTAGGTTTTGAGAACCCGGGGTGGCACGAGAATCGGGGCCTGCGCCTGTTTGGTGGCGGGCACCGGGTGGAGCTCGAATGGCCGCGCGTGTCCGGCATGCCCAACTACGGGCTCACCGCCCCTCGCGTTGTTTTGGATGAAGCCTTGGCCCGTCACGCACAGTCCAGCGGTGCGCACCTATTTGAGAACACGCAGGTGACGGAGGCGTTCTTTGAAAACGGTTGGGTTGCTGGCGTCTATGCGGAAGTGACTGATGACCGAGGTCGTCGAACGGGGGAGCGGGTGACGTTCCGGGCGCCATTGGTAGTTGCGGCTGACGGGGTATCGTCCAGGACCGCGGTGAAAATGGGTATCCGGAAGCGTGACGACCGGCCCATGGGTGTCGCGGTGCGCACGTACTTCGAGTCCCCGCGCCATGACGACGACTTCATCGAATCGTGGCTCGAACTACGAGCAGACGCAGGCAGTGGGGGCAGTGGTGAACCGCTGCCCGGTTATGGGTGGCTGTTTCCCCTGGGTGACGGCACGATCAACGTGGGACTGGGCATGCTGAACACGTCCCCCGATTTCCGTAGCGTGGACTACAAGAAGACACTGCACCGGTGGGTGGGGTCCGTGGGTCAACGCTGGGGCATCGACCCCGACGCGGCGCTCACAGACGCGAAGAGCGCTGCATTACCTATGGCATTTAACCGCACACCGCACTTCAAAGACGGAGTCATGCTGGTGGGGGATGCCGCGGGAATGGTGAACACATTTAACGGCGAAGGCATCGACTATGCAATGGAGTCGGCACGCATTGCAGCCGATATTGTGGTGACCCACCACGGCTACCCAACCGGGGCGTGGAAGTCGGCGGTGAGTGCGTACCCGGCGATCGTGCGGGAAGCGTACGGGTCGTATGTGACGATGGGTCGAGCGTTCGCAAACCTGATCGGACATCCCCAGATCATGAAACTGGGGCTAAAGTACGGTATGAGCAGTTCCACGCTGATGAAGTTTGTGGTGAAACTGTTTGCAAACGTGTACGAAGAACGTTCCGGCAAGGACATCCTCGACCACGTCATTGCAGGCCTTGAACGGGTGGTGCCTGCAACAAGCAACGAAACAGGAATGGGGACATGACAAGCACCTCGACGCCAAAGAATCACGGGCGACTCGCGCTTGATGCTGTGGGCGGGTCTCTGTCCGACGACGTGTCGAACATGCTTGTCGACGAACTCCAGAAAGTCGAAACGGTCCTTGACGCCTCGGTGAGTCAGACCTCGGCCTTTGCTGACGAAACCTCCCACCACCTCATGCGGGCCGGAGGAAAACGCGTACGCCCCATGCTGGTTTTGCTGTGCTCACTTTTGGGCGATGGAGTTTCACCCCGCGTGCATACGGCAGCGGCCGCGGTGGAACTGGTCCACTTGGCCAGCCTGTACCACGACGACGTTATGGACGAAGCCCCCAAACGCAGGGGCGCGCTGTCTGCCCACGAAAAATGGGGTAACAACGTCGCGATTCTGACCGGCGACTTGCTGTTTGCCCGAGCTTCGCAGCTGAGCCTGGAAGTGGGCGCAGAAGCCATGCAGGTGCAGGCCGAAACGTTTGAGCGCCTGGTCCTGGGGCAGTTGCACGAATTTGTAGGAGCCACCGAATCGGACGATTCGATTGAGCACTACCTGTCAGTCCTGGCCGACAAAACGGGGTCCCTGATTTCTGCGTCGTGCCAGTTCGGAGTGATCGCGTCTAACGGGCCAGCCGAGTTGCGCCCGGTTGTGAAAGAGTACGGCGAGGCCGTGGGGGTCGCGTTCCAGCTTGCTGACGACGTCATCGACCTCACTGTAGACGGAAAGGACTCGGGGAAGACCCCGGGTACTGACCTGCGTGAAGGGGTGGCAACGCTGCCTGTTCTGTTGGCGCGCAAGGCGGCAGAAGCCGGGGATGAGTCCGCCGCCGAGGTCGTCGCCAAGGTGGACTCCGACCTCACCGAAGATGCGGCGCTCGAAGAAGCCCGCCAAGCTTTGGCCGGACACCAGGTGCTTGAACAGACCCGGGCAGAAGCGCGCGCATGGGCCGACCGTGCGGTAGAAGCATTGGCCCCGTTGCCCGACGGCGAAATCAAGGACGCACTTTCTACCTTCGCATACGGGACGGTTGAGCGGGCGCGGTGAACCACCTCGGCGGCGGTTAGCGGAGCGTCAATTAGCGGAGCCGGCGCCTACGGCGGGCGGCCATCACGCCGTCCACACATACCAGCACCACGGTCACCCAGATGATGCCGAACCCTGCCCACCGCGACGGTGTCATGTGCTCACCCATGATGATGACTCCCGTGATGAACTGCATGGTGGGGGTCACGTATTGCAACATGCCCACCCAGGACAGCGGGATGCGTGAAGCCGCGCTTCCGAACAGGATCAGCGGGATCGCGGTGACGGGACCCAGACAGAGCATGAGGATGACGTGCAGTGGGCCGTTGGTTTCGAACTGCGACTGCCCCTGTGAGACCAGGTAGAGGACGTAGACCAGGGACGGGATGAACAAGACGATCGTTTCGATGGTCATCGCTTCGAGAGCTCCGGCGCGGCTACCCACACGTTTCTTGATAAGGCCGTAGAGGCCAAACGACAAGGCGACGCCCACGCCCAGGAGGGGGAACCGGCCGTTGCCTACCGCGATAACCACGACGGCGACCGCGCCGATTCCCATGGCTAGCCACTGGAGTGGGCGGAGTTTTTCTTTCAGGAACAGCACGCCCAAGAGCACGGAGATCAGAGGGTTGATGTAGTAGCCCAGGGAGACTTCAACCACGCGGCCGATGTCCACGCCTAAGACGAAAATGAACCAGTTGATGGCAACGGTGATCGCCGCCAAGGTGAGGAGTCCTAGGATGCGCGGGGTGCGCAACAGGCGCCACAGGCGGGGGAAACCGCGTGCGAGCAGGAGCAGGATCAGGCAGAAGAACAGCGACCAGACGATTCGGTGGGCCAGGATTTCCAGTGGGCCTGCCGGTTGGATGATCGTGAAGAACAGGGGCAGGGCTCCCCACATGAGGTACGCGCCGAGGCCAAAAAGGAGGCCGGCCTTTCGGCGGGCCTGTTCGTCATCCGGGATGCCTTGGTTTGGTTCCGGGGTGTTTGGTTCGTTGTTTGGGTGCGCGTTCACACGGGAAGTTTATACACAAGTTTCGCCGAGGTGTGTGCCGTGTTTGCGGTGTGAGTTTGGGATGTGAGTCCGCGCACGAATGCTGGCTCTGAGCGGGAAAAATTAGCGGGCTATCAGGCAATGTACTTAGACTTGGGTGCGACTGAAGAAAGGTGTGACATGAATCGACCACTTCGCGTAGCAATTGTGGGCGCAGGGCCGGCGGGAATCTACGCCGCTGATCTGTTTACAAAGGCAGAGCGCGATTTTGAGGTCAGCATTGATTTGTTCGAACGCCTCCCAGCACCGTTCGGTTTGGTGCGCTACGGAGTTGCTCCTGACCACCCGCGAATCAAGGGAATCACCAACGCATTGGTGAAGATTCTTGACCGTGGGGATATTCGCCTGTTCTGCAACGTGGATTTTGGATCCGACATCCACTTGGAAGACCTGCAGAAGCTCTACGACGTGGTGATCTTCTCAACGGGTTGTTTCATTGACGCGAACTTGCGCATTCCGGGTGTTGAACTGCCTCGGTCCTATGGGGCAGCAGAGTTCGTCAACTGGTATGACTCACACCCAGATGTGTCCCAGGAGTGGCCGCTAGATCAGAAGAGCGTGGCTGTCATTGGTAACGGAAACGTGGCGTTGGACGTGGCGCGCATGCTGGCCAAGCAAGCTGATGACTTGTTGACGACCGAGATTCCTGATCATGTGTATCAAGGGTTGAAGAAGTCCCAGGTGACGGATGTGCATGTGTTTGGACGCCGTGGGCCTGCGCAGGCTAAGTTCACGCCACTGGAGATCCGTGAGCTGGGCCAGGTAAAGGACGTGGACATCATTGTGTACCCGGAGGACTTTGAGTTCGACGAAGGGTCAATGAAGTCGATCAAGGAGTCCAACCAGGTCAAGCAGGTGACCAAGACGCTCACCGACTTCACGCTCCGTGAACCAACTGGAGCCAAGCGTCGCCTGCACTTGCACTTCTTGCACTCGCCCGTTTCGATTCTGGGTGACGAGGAGACTGGAGTCACTGGCCTGCGTACCGAGCGCCAGGAGCTGGACGGTACCGGCAACGTGACCGGAACCGGTGAGTTCCACGACTGGGACGTGACCGCGGTGTACCGCGCGGTTGGATACTTTGGAACGCCTCTGCCACAGCTTCCGTTTGATGCCCGTAAGGGTGTGATCACCAACGTTGAAGGTCGCGTGGTGGACGGCGAGAGCCAGATGACTGCGGATGAAGCGCCGGTTGTGCCGGGTGTGTATGTCACGGGGTGGATCAAGCGTGGCCCGGTGGGGCTCATTGGTCACACCAAGGGTGACGCACTGGAAACGATTGGGCATGTGATTACCGACTTTGTCGAAGGGAAACTGCCGGAGCCAGACGACGCGTCCGAGGACGCGATTGTTGAGTTGCTGAAGGGTCGGGGAGTGGGCTTCATCGACTGGGAAGGTATCCACCGGCTTGAGGCGGCGGAGCGCGCATTCGGTGCCCCGCACGGCCGCGAACGTATCAAGGTAGCGACTCGTGAAGGCATGCTCGCGGCCGCCCGTGAAGCAGTGTCGAACGAGGAGTAGTTTGAAAGTGAGCCGGCTTAGAGGGCTTTAGAAACGTCGATGCTTAGGCCACCGTCAGGGCAACTATCCACACGAGAGTGCACTCGGTAGACATCTCTGAGCATCGGGGGTGTGATGACATCGCGGCCCGGTCCTTCTGAATGCACCGATCCTTGATGAAGCACTACCACGTTGTCGGCGAAGCGGGCAGCATGGCTTAAATCGTGGATTGCGACGATCACCACGGCAGGTTGCTCTCGCGCGAAAGTCAGTACGTGGTCGAGCAAGACGAGTTGATTTCGCAAGTCGAGCGCACTGCTTGGCTCATCAAGCAAGAGAACGGAAGGTTTTCTCACGACAGCTTGCGCAAGGCTTACTAGTTGTCGCTGGCCACCAGAAAGTTGGTCCATTGCACGGTTGGCAAATTCAACTAGACCTAAACGTTCAATGACCTCCTGAACGCGACAACGCGCAGAATGAGTAACGCGAAGATGCCCAATACCGGATTTTCCTTGTTGGTGCGCAACTAAAACGGATTCAAAAACTGACAGCGACGATGGAGGAGGCGGATCTTGTGGAAGGTACAAGATCTCTTCCGGATGTGCGGGACGGTAGTTCTTTTCCAAACCTGCCACACAACGTAAGAACGTCGACTTTCCTGCGCCGTTGGGCCCAACAACAGCCGTGACAGATCCGGGCTGACATGGTTTGATGCTGACGTTGTGAAGAATCTGAGTCTTTCCGCGTCTGCACGAAACGTTTTGGATCGTCAGTTCGTTCATGACCAAACCTTTCTTCTTCGGCTCAAAATCAAGGTGAGAAAGACGGGTACACCTACAACGGCTGTAATGATTCCCACGGGTAGAATCACTCCGGGCTGAATGATTTTTGCCACCATCGATGCAGAGGTAAGAAGCAATGCGCCAGTCATGGTTGAAGCAGGCAAGAAGAATCGCTGATCTTCGCCTACCAAAGTCCGGGCTATATGAGGGCCAATCAACCCGATAAAACCAATTGTTCCGGCCATAGATACTGCGGTCGCAGCTAATAACGAAGCTACTAGTAGGGCCTGAGAGCGTGTGCGTTCTACAGGTATGCCCATCGAGCGGGCGCGATCGTCTCCCATTCGGAAGGCGGTCAGTGTCCACGCCTTTGAGACAAAAAAGAATCCCCCAATCGTCAGCATGACTCCCATGAGTGCGATTTGTGGCCATGTCGCACGGGTCAAGCTGCCAAGCGTCCAAAAGACGACCTGCTCAAGTTCAACAACGGATGCCATGTACTGCATGAGGGCCAGGAGTGCGTCAAAAAAGAACACGATGGCGATTCCCACAAGAATCATGCTTTCGGCGCTCGGGCCGCGTAGTTTTGCGATTCCCAGGATGATGCCATAGCCAATAATGGCGAATACCCAAGCGGATCCTGCGACGCCCAGGACTGACCCAAGTGCGGTAGAACCAAATCCCGTGACTACCGCCAATGATGCGCCAAAACTTGCCGCCGAGGCGATGCCGAGCGTGTACGGCTCTGCCAGGGGATTTCCTAAGGTTGTTTGCATCTGTGCTCCGGACATCGCCAAGGCGGCGCCGCAGGTTATTGCTGTTGCGGTCATGGGCAAGCGCACATCCCAAACGATTTGGGTATCGATTTTTTCGCTGGTCGCGGGACTTATCAGCGCATGGAAAAATGCCTCGGCGGGCATTGGGGCGCCCCCAATCCAAGCATCTGCACATCCAACAACAATAAGAAGTGCGGCAAGCAGACCGAGGACGCCCAAACGTCGTTGTGTAGAGCGAATATGAGCATGTACCGAAGCGCCCTGTTCAGTTGCTGTTCTGCTATGAAGAATCACGGTAGACCTGTCCAGAACGTTCCGTTTGCGTCAACGGGGAGAAAACGTGTGTGTAGCTCTTGGAAGTCTCGTTCGGGCTCTAGGTCCGCGAACTCGCGTGGATGAATCGCTTGTGCAAACCATTCGACGGCAAGGAAGTTGTATGGGGAGTCGTAGAAGTGATGCCACGCAACATACGCGCGCTTGTTTTTCACCGCTTGAACTTGGTTGATGACAGTCTGCTTTTCAAGTACCGTTTTCCACTCTTGGGCTACGCTCTTCGGGTCTGCTGAATATCCGAGAGGAACATACGTGCCCGGCTTTGCGGGGCTTGACTCGCTTGACCAGTTTGCTCCTGTTGCAATGACGACATCGGGTGCCGCTTTTGCTACTGCTTCTGGCGAAAGGGTGCCCTGCTGGCTACTGAGCAGGTTGTCACCTAGATTCTTGCCTCCTGCTGCCGTGACAATTTTTGCGAGGTTAGACTCTTTAAAGGTTTGGCAACAGTCAAAGTAGCCTGGGGCGCGCCATAGAAAAACGCGTTGTTCCTGAGGCTTTGTGCGTTCCAACGTGTCGGTGACATTCTTGATTTTGCTTTCGTAGAACTTGACGAATTCTTCAGCGCGCTGTTGCTGTCCAAACAGTTGACCCATGATCCGGATGCTTGGCACGGTGTTCTTGATTGGTTCAACAAAGTAGTCAATGACGACGGTTGGGATTCCAGCCTTTTCGAAACCGCTGATGATGCCTGCTTCTTCAGCGGCTTTAAAGCTTGAAGCGCTGATAACGAAAACTTGCGGTCGGGTTTGCAATGCTTGCTCAAGTGAAAATGAGTTGTCCCAGATTTCGCCTGTCGTCTGTATCTCTTTGAGCTTTGGAAACTTTTCGGCGTATGCGTGGTAAGTGTCGGGGTCATTTTCAAGCAAATCATTGGGCCAAGCGACGATCTTGTCGAGGGGATTGTCCGGGTTAAGGATGGCCGTGGTGTACAACTCCCGCTGTCCACCAAGCAGAATTCGGTCGGGGTTCTTAGGTATTTCGACGGTTCGACCAAGCGCGTCGGTCAGTGTTTGGGTGCCGGTAGCCGAATCGGCCGATTTCTGTGGTGAGCAGGCCGTGAGGGTAAGAACGAGGGCCACAATAGTGGCGATGATGGTCCTGATGGACGAGTGTTTTGATTGTGTCATAGTGATCATGCCTCGGTTGGTTGGAATAACGGTGTTGCGGGTGTGCTCCAGCGAAGGTGGCGCAGACGTTTGGGTGAGAATGCCGAGATGTCGGTCTCAGTTGAGCTATCCAAAGCAAGGAGAGCGCCAAGTTCGCCGATAGCGGGGGCATACTTGAACCCTTGACCGCCAAACCCTGCCAGAACCGTGGTGTTCGGGTAGTTCTGTGCTGGACCGACGATGAATTGGCCGTCTGGTGTTCGTGCATTCATGCATGGATGCCCCGAAGTCTGTGCATCTGCGAGTTCTGGAATAGCTTGGGCGCATGCCTCGATCGCAGGGGCGATATCGGAGGGGCGGGCAGGTGTCCAGTTGTGTTCGACCTCGGTGAGCCACGGTTTTTGGGCGTTCTTTACGCCGATCTTGACTCCCTGGCCGTCAACGTCGGGAATTCCCCACAAGTTGATTTGGTGGCTGTCGCGGATAAAGAGCGGAAAGTGTTGTGGGCCGTAATCATGTGTACGATCGGCCGATGTGCGGAAGTGAACTGGGACAGTTCGTTGTACCCGAATCGGCATGTGTTCGTCTGGGAGGAGCTGTGTGCTCCATGCGCCCGCGGCTACGATGACGCGCCGGGCAGTTATGGTGTGGGTTGACGTGCTGATAACGCAGTGTGATTTCCGTGCAGTCAGAGAAGTGACGTGTGCGTCGGTTAACAATGTGGCGCCTGCACGCGTAGCAGATTCAACGGCGGCCCGAATGCTGTGCTCGGGATGAAGCACGCAGGCGTTCGGTTCAAACAGGCCGCAGTCGTCTGAAAAGAGCGCATGTTGAGGGAATCTCGCGCGTAATTCCTCGCGACTGAGTAACTCCACTTCTGCTCCGCCTGCGTGGGCAGCTCGTTGAGCGTCATTCAGAAAATCGCTATTGGCAGCACCGATGGTCAAGCCGCCAGTCTGAATGCGCAACTGTGAAGTGGATGACTTGTCGAGCTCGTCCCACAGCTCGAGTGCGCGACGTGCGAGAGGGACATAGTGGGACCCTTCGAATACAGTGCGTCGGAAAATTCGCGATCCTCCGTGAGAAGATCCCCTGTCATGGCCCGGTTCGAACCTTTCGATTCCAACGATGGAATCGTGCGGTGCTAAGCGAGTGATCTGCCACAGCGCCATGGATCCCATTGCACCAAGCCCTATTACGGCGATATCAAAATCAGTTGCGACCATGTATGGCCAAGGCCCTTCCTTTGTCTCGTGTCGTGTGAAAAACGATCGTGGTTTAACTTAGCTTAGGCTAACCTAACTCATTGAGAAGGGAAAGTGATCACTCGAGCGGAAGTCGAATGGTCGATATCGATTCCGCCGATTAGCATTGCGGGCGACGCGCGAGGGAATAAATCACAGCAGACAGCGTTGATTGAAGTATCAACTATGTGCGTGATGGAGGTGCCATGGAGTTCGGGCTGTTTTCGGTCAGTGATGTGACGCGTGATCCTGTTTCGGGAGAAACCCCAAGCGAAGGTGAGCGGATTCGTAGCCTGGTTCAGCAAGCGGTGTTTTCTGAAGAAGCCGGCTTCGACGTCTATGCGATCGGTGAGCACCACAATCCGCCGTTCGTGTCGTCAAGCCCAACCACGCTGTTGGCCACGATCGCTGCGAAGACAACGCGCCTGAAGGTGTCCACGTCGACAACCCTCATCACCACCAATGACCCGGTGAAAATCGCTGAAGATTACGCCATGCTCCAGCACTTGAGTGACGGGCGCATGGACCTCATGCTGGGGCGCGGAAACACGGCACCCGTATACCCGTGGTTCGGACAAGACATTCGCGAGGGGTTGCCGCTTGCGCTGGAAAACTACAACCTGCTCCACCGCTTGTGGCGTGAAGACGTGGTCGACTTTGAAGGTTCGTTCCACACGCCGCTGAACGGGTTCACCTCAACACCTCGGCCACTGCACGGCGTGCCACCGTTTGTGTGGCACGGGTCCATTCGCACGCCCGAAATCGCTGAGCAGGCCGCCTATTACGGCAACGGGTACTTCGCCAACCACATTTTCTGGCCGTCCGAACACTCGCAACGCCTGGTCAACTTCTACCGTCAACGATACGAACACTACGGACACGGCTCGGCAAAACAAGCCATCGTGGGGCTGGGAGGGCAAGCGTTCGTTGCGCGGAAGTCACAGGACGCGTGGAATCGCTTCCGACCGTACTTCAACGAAGCTCCCGTGTACGGGCACGGGCCATCGCTCGAAGAATTCGTCAACCAAACGCCCCTGAGTGTGGGAAGCCCGCAGGAAATAATCGAGAAGACTTTGACGTTCCAAGAAACGTTTGGAGACTACCAACGCCAAATGTTCCTCGTGGACCACGCGGGCATGCCCCACAGCATGGTCATGGAACAGATCGAACTACTGGGATCAGAAGTCCTGCCCGTTTTGCGGGCAGAGCTCGAGTCCCGCCGCGACCCGGAAGTCCCCGATGCCCCAACCCACGAAAGCCTGGTGCGGGCCCGCTACGGTGACAAACCACCTCGGGAGCCACGACCTCGGGCCAACCGAGGTGACAACGTCACCGGAGGTTCGCCATATCTCGATACTGAGCAGGAAGGATAGCCGCGATGCAGGACGCCACGGTGGTGGTGATCAACGCAGGAACCAGCGAAACATCGTCGACCGCGACGTTGCTTTCGCAGATCGCGAAGAGTGTTCACGGCGCGGAAGACAACGTCACGTGTACGTTCATCAACGTGCGCGACGTGGCCCAGGACGCGATGACTGTGCTGGTGAGCGGGCACAAGTCACCTGCGCTTAAGGAAATCGAGGCCACGTTGCTCGACGCCGACGCGCTCATCGTGGGTACGCCGGTGTTCAAAGCCGGCGCCAGTGCCGTTTTTATGGCGTTCTTCCAAGCGCTGGATAACGACCTGCTCATTGGCACCCCGGTTCTGCTGGCGGGCACGGCTGGAAGCCAACGCCACGCGCTGGTGGTCGACGACCAGATCCGCGGACTGTTCGCCTACTTGCGCACATACACGACACCTACCTCGGTGTTCGCGGCCCCAGAAGACTTCAACGACCCCAAACTGCGTACCCGGTGCGCACGGGCGGCAGGCGAGTTGCTGGCGCTCATCCGAGCTGACGTGCGCGGGGCCGCGCGGAACAATACGTGGGACCACTACCAGCATTCGTATGGTTCGGCCGGTGATACGGAGCTGTCGATCGACCTGGGCAGCGACCTCATGCGACTGGCCACCGGCAACGGGTACAGCGGGCAGTAGCGGGGGCGTGCGCTCTTAGTTGCCCGCCCCGGCAAACGCCATAGCGAACGTGAGCAGCTCAGCGTCCTTTCCAGGGTGGGCCACAATCTGTATCGACTGTGGGTACCCGGCACTGTCGGTGGTGTGCCACGGAACCACAACGGCCGGCCAACCCACAACGTTAAACGGCTGACTGTAATGCATGTATGCCCCGCGCACGCCAGGGTCCGAATCTGCTAGCTCCCACGTGGCGAGCGGCCCATCGACAGCGGGGGTGACAATGAAGTCGACGCTGGCGAACACCTCGGCGGCCTCATCTTGCAGACTGCGCACCTGGGTGAGACCCTGCTGGTACTCTTCTTCGCTGACGTCGAGGGCGTCTTTGAACTTCGCCAAGACCTGCGGCTGGTAGTCGTGGGCCTGCGTGTTCATGAGGTCGCGGTGAACCTGGGCTGACTCGAACTTGCGCACCACGTCGTAGATGTGGGCGGCGCGGGTGCAAAGTTCCTCGCCCGAGGTGGTGAGGTTGTGCGCGTCCGGCAGGTTCCCGGTGACGGCGCGGATGGTGCCGCGGGCGTCGACGAACCCGATCCGTGGCTGGTCCGGTGCCGGGGGTGCTTCACGTCCGGTGAGCGCGGAAAATACGCGAGCGACCGTGGCCGGCTCGCGGGCGAACAGACCTGCGGTGTCGAAGGTGGGGGAGAGCGGGAAGATGCCGTCGACGGGGAGTACTCCAAATGTGGGTTTGAAGCCGGTGACGTGACAGCACGCGGCGGGCACGCGCACGGACCCGGCGGTGTCGGTGCCCAGTGCGACGTCCACCACCCCAGCTCCCACCAACGCGGCCGAACCAGAGCTGGACCCGCCCGTACACAGGGCGGGGTCAACGGGGTTGATGACCCGGCCGAACGCGCTGGCGTCACCCAGGATCCCGTGCGAGAACTCTTGGCAGTTGGTCTTGGCAACTGCGACCGCGCCCAGTTCGGTGAGTTGGGAGACGATCGGCGCCGAGGTGGTCGCCGGTTGAGTGCCGGGAACCGTGACGTTCGAGCCCATGGAGGTGGGCACACCGGCGACGTCGATGACGTCCTTTACCGCGAACGTGAGCCCGGCCAGCGGGCCAGGCTGCTTTGTGTGGGCGTTGGTGCTCTGGCTGGTTTGTGGGTCTGTGGAAGGGTTCAGGAATGCGGTGACCGCGTTGAGTTCAGTTGCGCGGGTGGATAGTTCAGTGTTCACGATTCGTCCTTATCTGCCAGCGCACAGAACGCGGCTGCTATGAGGTTTGCGACTACAAGGTATCCTGCGACTGCAGCCCACGTTCCGAACTGAGCGTAAAGCAGGGTAGAAATCACCGGGGCAGGAGCCGATGAAATGAGTCCACCTACTTGATACGCCACAGAAGAACCGGTGTATCGCACTTTTGGTGGGAAGAGGTGCGCCACGAAGCCCGATGACGTTGCGTACACGATCGAGTGAGCAATTGGGAATGCGAGCATCATCGCCAGCATCGCACCCCACACGGTTCCGGTCGACATTGCGAGGAAAATGGGGTACGCAGCTAGCGCCGTAACGATATTGCCCACGACCATCATGGTTCGGCGCCCGTGGCGATCTGCAAAGGTGGCTACGGCTGGAATTGCGATAACGTCGGCGGCCGCTCCCACGGCGATGGCGAGGAGGACGTCGCCTCGGGACAAGTTAGTGTTAGCTGGTGCCCAGGACAAAAGGTACACGGTAGCAAGGTAGAACAACGTGTTAGATCCGACCAGGCAGAAGATTCCAATGAGCAAAGACTTCTTGGAAGTGCGAACGACTTCGAATACGGGAACCTCAGCTTCAGAACCCGTGTCTTTTACCTCAGCGAATTCGGGTGACTCTTCAAGTTTCATACGGATGAAAAGGCCGATTCCTACCAGAACTGCTGACAGCAGGAATGGGATTCGCCAACCCCACGCAAAGAACTGTTCGTCTGGCATGAGCTGCACGGTGAAAAACACCAAGCTCGAAAGTACTGACCCTGCGGGTACACCGGCTTGCGGCCAGCTTCCGTAGAACGCGCGTTTGTGCTTGGGTGCGTGCTCGACGGCCATGAGAATGGCCCCGCCCCACTCACCACCGACGGCAAAACCTTGAATAATGCGAAGCACAACCAACAGGATCGGTGCAGCGATGCCGATGGTTTCATAGTTTGGCAGCGCACCGATCAGGAAGGTGGAGGAGCCCATCATCAGAAGGGACAGCACCAGCATGCTCTTGCGGCTGAGGCGATCACCAAAGTGGCCAAAAATCAGTCCGCCCAAAGGTCGGGCGACGAAAGCAACACCAAACGTGGCAAGGGACGCGAGCTGTCCAGCTAGCGGATTGAGCGACGGGAAGAACTGGGTATTCAGTACCAGCACGGCGGCGGTGCCGAACAGAAAGTAGTCGTACCACTCAACGGTTGTTCCTATGAAGCTAGCGAACGCGACTTTTGCTGGATTGTCACCGGTCTTGCGGTCTGGGGGAGCAGTGGTGCCGGTTGGTGAGTGAGTCATTGTTCGTCCTTGAGTGTGTTTTCGGTCAGTGTGAATCAGCCCGAGGTGGTCAGGAGTTTTCGTTTAGACCGTGAGACGGGCATAAAACAGCGCGAGGCGGTTTCCCACCTCGCGCTAGGGGGTATGGAGTCAGCGGTAATTCGTGAACTGCAGGTCCACATCCAAGTCCTGGGACTTGAGCATGGCGATGACGGCCTGCAGGTCGTCGCGCTTCTTAGAGCTCACACGCAGTTCATCACCCTGAATCTGCGCCTTGACGCCTTTGGGGCCCTCTTCGCGAATGAGCTAGCGATCTTCTTGGCATTCTCCTGGTCGATGCCTTCTTTAATGGCAGCTTCCAGCCGGTATTCCTTACCGGACGCATACGGCTCGCCCGCGTCCAGTGACTTCAACGAGATGCCGCGACGTACCAACTTCGACTGGAACACATCCAAGACAGCCTTCACACGGTCTTCGCTGACTGCCTTCATCATGATCTTTTCGCCAGACCACTCAATCGAAGCGTCAGTGCCTTTGAAGTCGTAGCGTGAGTTGATTTCTTTCGCCGCCTGATTCAGCGCGTTGTCCGCTTCCTGCCGGTCAACCTTGCTCACAATGTCAAAACTCGAGTCGCTCGCCATGTTGTCTCCTCTTCAGCGTGATCAAACCACAGTGTAACCTGTCTCACCGTAGCGAACAGGTGCTGCAAATTTTGACGAAACTCTCAGGGTGATCTACGCTACTTGCACTTTTGAACAGAACGGAAACCTAATGAAACAACGCAAACGCCCTGTTGGGCTGCTGGTCTTCGCGGTGATCACCGCGATTGCGCTGGTCGCCGCCATGACGGTATCGATCCAGCGCGCCAGCGCATCAGATAACGTGCGCGCTAACCTCACCCTCATCGCACCGGCAGGTGCCGGCGGTGGATGGGATGGGTTCGTGCGTGAACAGCAACAGGCCATGCGCCAGGCAGGCCTGGTTGGAAACGTGCAAGTCGTCAACATCCCGGGAGCGGGAGGAACCATTGGCTTGGGGCGTTTCTCCACCATGCACGAACGATCCGACACCCTCCTTGCCACTGGCTCGGCCATGACGGGTGGAATCCTCATCAACAATTCCCCGGTTGGATACGACGACGTGGTGCCACTTGCCAAAATCGCTGAAGACTACGACGTGGTGATCGTTCCTGCGGACTCCCCGCTTGAAACCATTGACGATCTGCTCAACGAGTGGAAAGAAGACCCCAAGGGACACCCGTGGACCGGTGGGTCGGCAGGGTCCATGGACCACCTCGTGGTCGCCAACCTGGCCCAAGAAGCCGGACTGAAAGGATCCGAAACCACGTTCATCCCTAAGTCCGGTGGTGGTGAAGCAATTGCCGCGCTACTCAACGGCACCGCTGACTACGCGGCGACCGGGTACAACGAAGTAGCTGACCAGGTCGGAGCAGGCCGTGTGAAGGCATTGGGTGTGACCGGCCCTGAACGGATCGAAGGTGTTGACATTCCCACTATCTCGGAACAAGGCCACGACGTGGTTTTGGCGAACTGGCGCGGCATGTTGGCAGCCCCAGGAGTCAGCGACGAAGTTGCTAAACAACAACTGGAACTACTCAAGGAAATGCGCGACACCCCCGAATGGCAGGACGCTCTGAAACGCAACGCGTGGGCCGACGCGTGGGAAACCGGGGACGAGCTTGCGAAATTCCTCGAAGAAGACCAGAAGAAAACCGCTGAACTACTGAAGGAGCTGGGCCTGTGAGCGGATCACGCGCAGTTGACCCGGTTAAACCGGGCGAGGATGACCAGATCGAGATCCTGGGGTACGAAAACCTCAAGGACCGAGGTTGGTGGACCGGCCGTGCGGGACTAGTGATGCCCGCGCTCATGGCAGCAATTGCCACGTACATGTTGCTTGGCCAGTTTGCGATGAAAGTCCCGGAAAGTGTGGACCTCCCAGGACCACAGTTCTTCCCGTGGATCGTCATTATTGCCCTGTACGTGCTGGCCGCTGTGCTCGCGGTTGACATCATCCGCAAGCCACAGCTCCCTGAGCTCGCACCCGCAACCGAACCAGAAGACCTAGAAGAACGTGCCTGGTACACCGACTGGCGTGCCCTGGCCTGGGCCGTAGGCGGGCTGGTTCTGTTCATCGCACTAATCGTGCCAATCGGATGGATCATTTCAGCCGCCTTGATGTTCGTCATGGTGGCCCACGCGATCGGTTCACGACGCTGGCTCATGGACGTGCTAGTTGGGTTCTTCTTATCAAGTGTTATCTACCTGATTTTCGCAGTGCTCTTAAGCGTTGACCTGCCATCAGGACTGATTTTTGCAGGAGGCCGCTGATGGATGCCGTAAGTTCACTCATTGATGGGTTCGGTTCCGCACTCATCCCAATCAACCTGGTCTGGGTGCTGGTTGGATGTTTGCTGGGTACCGCGGTGGGAGTGCTCCCTGGTTTGGGTTCGTCAATGGCAGTGGCGCTGTTGTTGCCCATGACCTTTGCGCTCGAGCCCACCGGAGCTTTCATCATGTTTGCCGGTGTGTACTTTGGTGGGTTGTTCGGGGATTCGACCATGGCGATTCTCATGAACACGCCAGGGCAGTCCTCCGCGATCGCCTCAACGTTCGAAGGTCACAAGATGGCCACCTCGGGCCGGGCGCCGCAGGCGCTGGCGACCGCCGCGATTGGTGCGTTCATAGGTGGAATGATCGCCAGCGTCCTGGTGGTGTTCTTGGCACCGACCCTGGCAAACCTGTCCACGTACTTTGGCCCGGCCGAATACTTCGCGCTCGCCTTGTTCGCGTTTGTCGCAACGTCGTCGGTGGTCTCGGATTCGGTGGTCAAGGGGCTGGGCTCGCTGGCGTTGGGCCTGGCGATCGCGGTCGTGGGAATCGACTCTGTGTCCGGTGTTGAGCGGTTTACCGCTGGCGTGCCGGAGCTGTTTGACGGCATCTCGATTGTGACCGTGACCGTGGCTGTACTTGCCCTGGGTGAGATCCTGCGGGTTGCTGGCCGGGCCAGCCGTGAGCGAGACCAGTTCAAGGTGCTGGCTGCAGGGCGTCCGTTTTTGTCCCGCGCCGAGGTGCGTCAGGCTTTGCCTGCATGGTTGCGCGGTACTGCGATCGGGTTGCCGTTCGGTGTCGTGCCCGTGGGTGGTTCCGAGGTGCCGACGTTCATGGCGTATGGGCTGGAGCGCAGGATTGATAAGAAGTCTGGGCGCAACCAGTTTGGTAAGGGTGCGATCCAAGGTTTGGCTGCTCCCGAGGCGGCAGGTAACGCGACCACGGGTATGGCCATGGCGTCGCTGTTGGCTTTAGGGTTGCCGGTCACCGGAACCGCGGCGATTCTGTTGGCGGCTTTTAAACAGTATGGTCTGCAACCTGGGCCGTTGCTGTTTGACCGCTCACCTGAACTGGTGTGGGGTCTGCTGGCAAGCTTCTTCATCGCCATGGTGGTGTTGCTGGTTCTCAATCTGCCGTTTGCCCCACTGTGGGCGAAACTGTTGCTGATCCCTAAGCCGTACCTATACGCGGGCATCACCATGTTCTGTGTGCTGGGTATTTGGGCGACGTCGAACTCGGTGTTCGACCTGGCCATGCTGTTGGGCATTGGGATCATCGGTTGGATGATGCGACGCTTTGGCATGCCCATTGCGCCACTGATGATCGGAATGGTGTTGGGGCCGTTAGCGGAAACGAACCTGCGTGACGCTCTGCTCAGCTCGAACGGTGACGTGTCTGTCCTGTTCGGATCCAGCATCACGATCGTGCTGTACGTGGTTCTAGCCCTAGTCGTTGGAGCCGCCATTTACAGCCGAGTTCGCAAGAAGGGGACGTTCGAAGAACACCCGGAAACCACCTCGGCGTAGGTAGGGGAGTGGGGCACCTGGGTGCGGATTTTTAGTTTGGTGAAACTTCCGCTAATATTGCTCAGGTGCTTCACGCACTCCTGGCAGGTTGCCCGAGCGGCCAAAGGGAGCTGACTGTAAATCAGCCGGCATTGCCTTCATAGGTTCGAATCCTATACCTGCCACAGGAAACAGGGGCCCGATCAGACTTAAAACTGGTCGGGCCTCTTGGCATTCATGCACAAAATTTGAGACCGAAAAGTGAGCGACCCTGTTTTCTCATAGATTGAGAGCCTAAGTCGAATCCAAAAGGGGTAGCCATGTTAGACGACGCAATCGATGAACTCTATAGCAAGGTTCTCAAACGCAACCCGGCTGAACCGGAATTCCACCAGGCGGTAAAAGAAGTTCTCGCCAGCCTTCGAGCTATGGGCGACCGCCACCCCGAATACGCTGACGCGCGCATCGTCAGCCAGATGTGCGAACCGGAACGCCAAATCATCTTCCGCGTCCCCTGGATCGACGACAACGGCGTCATCCAAATCAACCGCGGATTCCGCGTCGAGTTCAACTCCGCCTTGGGGCCATACAAGGGCGGTCTGCGTTTCCACCCGTCGGTCAACTTGGGAATCATCAAGTTCCTGGGCTTCGAACAGATCTTCAAGAACTCGCTGACCGGCCTGCCCATCGGTGGCGGTAAGGGAGGCTCCGACTTCGACCCACACGGCAAATCCGATGACGAAGTCATGCGTTTCTGCCAGTCATTCATGACCGAGCTCTACCGGTATATCGGCGAATACACCGACGTCCCTGCAGGTGACATCGGTGTGGGCTCACGCGAAATCGGGTATCTCTTTGGCCAGTACAAGCGCATCACCAACCGGTACGAATCCGGCGTGCTCACCGGAAAGGGCCTGACCTGGGGCGGCTCCTTGGTGCGCACCGAAGCCACCGGATACGGTGCAGCCATCTTCGCCAACGAAATGCTCAAGTCCAAGAACTCCAGCCTGGACGGAACCACTGTAGCCGTCTCCGGAGCCGGAAACGTCGCCATCTACGCGATCGAAAAAGTCCACCAGCTAGGCGGGAAAGTCGTGACCGCCTCCGACTCATCCGGGTACGTGTACGACAAACAGGGCATCGACCTCGACCTCCTAAAAGACATCAAACTCAACCGGCGCGGACGCATCGGCGAGTATGTGGAGACCCGCACTTCGGCTCGGTTCGTTCCCAACAACTGCCCGTGGGACGTGCCCGTGGACGTGGCCCTGCCATGCGCCACCCAGAACGAACTCCTGGGCTCCGACGCAAAGAAACTCATCAAGAACGGCGTGCAAGCGGTAGCAGAAGGCGCGAACATGCCCTGCAACGAAGAAGCCGTCGAAGCGTTCCAGAACTCGGACGTCCTCTACGGCCCAGGTAAGGCCGCGAACGCAGGTGGGGTTGCCACCTCGGCGTTGGAAATGCAACAAAACGCGCAACGCGACTCCTGGACCTTCGACTACACCGAAGACCGCCTCACCCAAATCATGCAGAACGTCCACCGTCGTTGCCTTGAGACCGCTGAAGAATATGGACACCCCGGCGACTACGTCATGGGTGCAAACATCGCAGGATTCCGTAAAGTAGCAGATGCCATGCTTGCATTCGGAGTTGTGTGATGTTTTCTGACTATCTGCGTGAACGTGAAATCGATGAAGTTCCCGGCCGAGGTGTCAAACCCTGGGTGATCGCCCACCGCGGGTATTCGGGGGCGGCGCCTGAGAACACTATGGCAGCCGTGGATGCTGCCCGGCTGATCGGGTGCGATTTCATTGAGGTCGATCTTCACGTCACCGCAGATGGTGTGCCCGTTGTGGTGCACGACCCCACGTTGCAACGCACCACCGACATTCAAGGCACCATCGCGCACATGAGCTACGACCGAATCTCGCTGGCAGACGCGGGATACGGTCGCGGTCTGGGGTACGCCGGCCAGCGCATCCCACGTTTGGACGCCATGCTGAAGAACGTTGCGGAAATGGGCGGTCGGATGCTGTTGGAACTCAAAGGCGAATGGAGCCCGGGCGCGGTGGCCCGGGTTGGGCAAGAAATTGCCGAGGTGGGAATGGCTGACCGTGTCATCCTCCAGAGTTTCAACGTGCGTTCAGTAGAAGTGTGCCGGGATATTGCTCCGCACGTGCCGCGTGGGCTGTTGCGCCTGATTCCGCGTGAAGAGGACATGGGGATTGCCCAGCGGCTTGAAGTTGTCGCGGTGAACCCGTCGATTCGTGGGTTCCACGCGCGCCGGGATTTCGTTGAAGAAGTGCTGGGCCGTGACCTGGCCGTTTTTGTCTACACCAGTGACACCCCGCGCGACTGGGAGAAGCTCGTGGGTGCCGGTGTCACAGGGATCATCACTAACCAGCCGGGGCGCCTCCAGGGCTTCTTGGCCGCAAAGTACGACATCGCGCATTCATAAGGGGGCGCTCCCTCGCATGTCATAAGGGGTGCGCTCGCATGTCATAAGGAGGCGCGCCCGCCCATTTCACATGGGGATACCCTCGCGCACGGATCTTCACACCTGCCTAATATGACTGCCAACGCATAGGTTGTTTCGAAGGAGAAAACGTGGCACACAAAGCAGACGTGTTGGTGACGAACGTTGCACTGTTCGACGGGGAAACGTTTAAAGACGGAACCTACGACGTGCGCGTCGAGAATGGGCGTTTCAGTGCTGTTGAACCCGCGGGAACGCTTGCGAAACGCGAGTCAGAAACAGTTGTGGACGCAACGGGCCACACCATGACCCCAGGAATCATCGACTGCCACATTCACTCGCTCGTCAACAATGCGGGGTCGCTCGAAGGGTTCACTGAACCGTTCTCCCTCCAGTTCTACCGAGGTGTCGAAAACTTGCGTGTGACGCTCGAGGCGGGTGTCACCTCGGCCAGAGACGCCGGCGGAGCCGACGCTGGTGTGCGCGAAGCCTTGGAACGCGGGCTAGTCCGTGGGCCGCGACTCAAAGTGGCCGTCACCATCATGAGTCAGACCGCTGGGCACGGCGACGGAATGCTGCCCTCAGGTGCGTGTACACCCATGCTGATGGCCCACCCCGGGCGCCCGTCCGGTGTGGCCGACGGCGTCGCTGGTGTGCAGGTGAAAACGCGTGAGCTGATCCGCGCGGGTGCTGACCACATCAAAATCTGTTCAACCGGGGGAGTGCTGTCTGCAGCCGACGACCCGCGCCACTCACAGTTCACGGTGGACGAAATCTCCACGATCGTTGCAGAAGCCACCGCGCAGGGACGCCGGGTCATGTCGCACGCGCAGGGGACCGCAGGCATCAAGAATGCGGTGCTGGCTGGGGTCGCGTCGATCGAACACGGCATCTACTTGGACGACGAAACCATTGATCTGATGCTTGAACGCGACTGCGTTTTGGTTCCCACGTTGCAGGCTCCGCTGGCGGTGATTCGCGCAGCTGAGTCTGGTGTGCCGATTCCTGAGGCTATGGTCGAGAAAGCGCGCCGAGTGGCGGAGCGTCACCGCGAATCCGTTGCTATGGCTCACCAAGCGGGTGTGCGGATCGCCATGGGAACCGACGCCGGGGTAGGCGTTCACGGGCAGAACTTGGAGGAGCTGGAACTCATGGCCGGTGTGGGGATGAGCACCGCCGAGGTGTTGCGCGCCTCCACGGTCAACGGCGCGGACTTGATGGGTGATGACTCGGTGGGGCGGGTGCGTGTGGGTAACCACGGTGACTTTGTGCTGTTTGAGGGAAGTTTGGAAGAGCGCGGTGTTGGACAGTTGCGCACTGTTGATACACGTGTCTTCCAAGGTGGCGTGGCTGTTTAGAACGTGGCATTTTCGCTGTGCGAGGTGATGCGAATACGGGGCTGTGAAAGTACGTCCCCAAATTTTGCATCACCCCGCGCGGGTGTGTATAGTTTTCTTTCGTTGCCCCAATAGCTCAGTCGGCAGAGCGTTTCCATGGTAAGGAAAAGGTCAAGGGTTCGATTCCCTTTTGGGGCTCTCGTGCGAATTACGATTCGTGCCTATGGCGGGGTAGCTCAGCTGGTTAGAGCGCACGACTCATAATCGTGAGGTCGCGGGATCGAGTCCCGCTCCCGCTACCACATAAACAAGGTCAGCTCGAAAGCGAGCTGACCTTGTTTTGTTTCGTCCAAACGCGTCGAACTCCCACTTGCGCTAGTGTGAAACCATCCCCAACACTAAGGACTGAGCATGATCGCTACTCTTCTTGCCGTCGACATCCCCCTCATCATATTCATCGGGATAGTAGTCCTTCTAGCGCTCGGATTTATTGTGGGAGTTTGTTTCCTCTTTTTTGTTCTCCCCGGCAAATCTGAAGCCAGGCGTCGACGCGAACGGCGTGAAAACCGTCGTCGCATGCTCGCTGAGTTCGTGTTTGACATCCTTGACCGCAGGTAGTCGAACGCGTCACCCCTCGAGGACCAACCAACCTGACCTCCGAGAGGCAAAACGATAGGCTTAAGTTATGTCAGTGAATACAGACCTCCAAGGGTCCAGCTACCAGTTGGAAAACCCGGTTGAAGTGGGCCAAGAAAAGATCGCAGAGTTCGCGCGCGCAGTCGGCGCCACCCACCCCTCGCACTTCGACGCTCAAGCCGCGAAAGACCTCGGCTACAGCGCCCAGGTAGCCCCACCCACCTTCCCGGTGACGATCGCGCAGCGAGCGGAGGCTCTTTACATCGGGTCAGAAGAGGCGGATATTGACTTTTCGCGTGTTGTTCACGGTCAAGAGCAGTTCACGTACACCCGCCCGGTTGTTGCAGGTGACCTGCTGAACGCGGAGTGCTTTGTCGACGGAATCCGGGAAGCCGGTGGTCACGCAATGATCACCACTCGCACGGAACTCACCGACGCACGCACGGACGAACCAGTTGTGACCGTGGCGTCCACGATCGTTGTACGAGGAGGCGAGGATGCCTAACATCACCCCAAACGTCCAGGTTGAGGCTGCTTCGGCAAGCACGCTGGAAGTGGGCCAGGAAGTGCTCACTGCGACCGTTGAACTTTCCCGCGCTGACCTGGTGAAATACGCTGGCGCGTCCGGTGACTTCAACACGATCCACTGGAACGAACGCTTCGCAAAAGAAGTGGGGTTGGACAACGTGATTGCACACGGCATGCTCACCATGGCCACCGCTATCACACCTCTGACCGACTGGCTGGGCGACCCGGGCGCCATCCTGGACTACCGCACCCGCTTCACCAACCCAGTAGTGGTCCCTGACGCAAAATCCGGCAGCCCCGAACAGCCAACGGTGACTCTCACCTCGGCCATTCGCGTGGGCGCAGTCGACGCCGAAGCTGGCACTGCGCGTTTTGACGTGGATGTCAAAGTAGACGACACCGCTGTTCTGGGCCGTACGCAGGTGAAGGCTCGAATCAAGTGAACCTGTCTGAACTGACCACGTTGCGGGTGGGAGGTCCGGCGCCACGGCTGACCACGGTCACCACCCGCGAGCAACTCATTCAGTTCTGTTCTGATCATCCTTTGGCGCCTGGCTCGGAACCCGTTTTGTTCATTGCTGGCGGGTCAAACCTGCTGATCAGCGACGACGGATTCGCCGGTCCCGTGTGCCTTATTCGTACCCAGGGCATCACTGAAACCCCTGGTGAGAACGAGCGTGTGCGTGTGCGCGCCCAGGCTGGGGTCACGTGGGACGAATTCGTGAAGCACACGGTTGATTCTGGGCTCAGCGGGCTAGAGGCTCTGTCTGGGATTCCCGGGTCTGTGGGTGCCACACCCGTGCAGAATGTGGGGGCTTACGGCGCCGAGGTCGCAGAACTGATCTGTTCCGTCACCCTTTTCGACAGGTTCGAAGGCGAGGTACGTGAGTGCGCACCGGACGAACTGGAGTTTGGGTACCGCACGAGTCTGCTGAAGACTACGGCAGCCCAGTTGGGGCAGCCACGCTACATCGTCCTCGACGTCGAATTTGAACTCGAGCGGGCCGTGGAGTCCGCTCCGGTCCGATACGGGCAATTGGCGTCAGCTTTGGGTGTGGAGATCGGTGAACGTGCCCCGCTGGCTGGGGTGCGCGAAGCGGTGCTGCAGTTGCGCGCCTCAAAAGGCATGGTGCTCGACGCCCAAGACCACGACACGTGGTCGGCCGGGTCGTTCTTCACCAACCCCATCCTGCCCGCCAACCCCGAACCCGGTGACCCGCACGTGCCTGAAGGTGCACCCACCTACCCAGTCCGTAACCCCACCACAGGTGAGGTGGACGAAAAAGTGGTGAAGACCTCGGCAGCGTGGCTCATTGACCACGCGGGATTCGACAAAGGATTCGCGCTCAACGACCGCGCATCCCTGTCCACTAAGCACACGCTTGCGCTGACTAACCGCGGTCAGGCGAAGGCGGAGGACATTGTGGAGCTCGCGCGGCACATCCGCGACGGAGTGGCCCAGACTTACGGCATCACGATGCACCCGGAACCGAACTTCGTGGGCTGCCAGATTTAGGGGTTGCGCTTGGTTGTGAGGGCCTGTGGCAGTGCTTACTGGCCCTGGCCGGTCACGCGCGCTTCCCATGCGTCGATGTCGGCGTGTGCGCGGGTGACGATGTGGCGGGGTGCCGTGGAAATGGTGAACGAGTCGCGTGCCAGTTGCGCCAACTCCGAGGTGGTAAACCCCATCCGGTGCGCGATCGCGTACTGTTCGGTGATGCGCGGGCCAAAGATCAGTGGGTCGTCGGCGCCCAGCGCCACCTTCGCGCCTGCGCGTACCAACGTGCGAAGCGGGACGTCCTCGGCAGTGGGATACACCCCTAACGACGCATTCGAGGACGGGCAGACTTCCAAACCCACACCTCGGGAAACCAGGGCGTCTAATAACTGTGGGTCTTCTGCTGCGCGGACTCCGTGCCCCAAGCGGGTGGGGTTCAGGGCGGTTAGTGTGGTGCGGATGTGATCCGGGCCCAGGAGTTCGCCACCGTGCGGAAATGAGGCAAGGCCAGCATTGCGGGCGATCTCAAAAGCACGGGCGAAAGAGGCGGTGTCGCCGGAACGTTCGTCATTGGACAGGCCAAAACCAACAACAGAGCCGGGTCCTTTACCTGCGTGTCGGGCGGCCAACCGGGCCAGCGTGCGGGCGTCCAGCGGGTGTTTCATGCGCGAGGCGGCGACGATGATCGCCACCCCAAAGGTGTCATCCGACTGGTTGCAGGCTTCGTCGAGGACGACCTCGAGGGCGGGCGTGATGCCACCCATTTTGCCCGCGTAGCCCGTGGGGTCCACCTGGAGTTCGAGCCAGCGGACACCTTCGGCCCTGTCTAGGGCGGCGGCATTTGCCACGACTGCGCGCAAAGCGTCTTCACCTTGCACGACCGTGCGGGCCGAGTCGTAGAGGCGCTGGAAGCGGAACCATCCGCGCCGGTCAGGCGAGAGGCGCATAGGGTCGTGGCGCATGAGGACCCGGGGGAGGCGCACATTGCGGGCCTGAGCCATCTCCTGGAGTTTCGCTACCGTCAGGGAACCTGTGAAGTGCAAGTGCAGGTGGGCTTTGGGAAGCTGGTTCAGCTGTTCGGTAGTGACGGGTGCCAGATCATTCACCATGGCCCCAGTGTAGGCGGTTGGGTGTCGTGGGAGCGGGCCGGTTCGACGAAACGGCGGTAAACCATGTAAGCTTTCAGTTCGGTAGATTCACTCGGTGTGTATCGGGTGGGTTTCTCAGCCGCACAAGGCTTAGGGGTGTGGCGCAATTGGTAGCGCAACGGTCTCCAAAACCGTAGGTTGCAGGTTCGAGTCCTGTCACCCCTGCTCAGGAAAGCAAATCGACTACATCAGTGAGGACGCGTGGCAGAATCAGGCAAAGGCTCCGAAGCCGTAGACCACAAGCGTCGCGGTTTCTTCGGTACGATCGCTCGTTTTTTTGCGGAAGTCATGTCGGAGCTGAAGAAGGTCGTTACTCCAACCCGCAAAGAACTGATCAACATGTTTGGTGTAGTTCTGGGCTTCGTCGTTGTGATGATCGTGATCGTCTTGACAGTTGACTTCGTCTTCGGCAAGCTCATTGGCTTCGCGTTCGCACGTACGCCTATCTGGCCGCTGTGGTAAGCGACTGCGACTGCCACACCACCCTAAGTAACTCATAAAAGGAGAAACGTTGTCGGAGAACATCTCGGAAGCTGACGAGACCGCACAGGCCGCGGAAGCGACGGAAGTTGCCGAGACCGCGCAGGATGTCGAAGCTCAGGCACCTGCGGACAGCGTCACGGAAACCACCGCTGACGAGACCAACGCTGATGACACCTCGGACGCGGACAGTGCTGACGTCAGCAACGCTGATGACACCTCGGACGCCCGCGAGGAATTCCTGCGAGAACTTCGCATGAAAGAAGGCGACTGGTACGTCATCCACTCCTACGCGGGATACGAAAACCGCGTAAAGGTGAACCTGGAGAACCGTACCGTCAGCCTGGACATGGAGGACTACATCTTCGAAGTCCAGGTCCCCATGGAAGAAGTCGTTGAGGTCAAGAACGCTCAGCGCAAGACCGTGCGTCGCGTGCGTATCCCCGGATACGTGCTGGTGCGCATGGAACTCACGGATGAGTCATGGGGTGTCGTTCGCCACACGCCAGGAGTTACTGGATTCGTGGGCAACGCGTACGACCCGATCCCGCTGACCATGGACGAAGTCGTTTCCATGCTTGCGCCGGTTATTGAAGAACACGAAGCTGAGCGTGCGGCTGAAGAAGGCGAAGCTCAGAAGGTTGCTGAGGCTGCGAGTGGTTCCGAGATCGTTGTCGAGTTTGAGGTCGGCGAAACGGTCATGGTTAAGGAAGGTTCCTTCGAAGGCCACCCTGCAACCATTCAGGAAATTCGCCCCGAACAGCAGAAGCTCACGGTACTGCTTTCGATCTTCGAGCGCGATGTCCCAGTTGAGTTGGGCTTCGGACAGGTTTCGAAGATCTAACCAAAGTTTGCGCTGTTTTAAGCGCCGAGGTCGTGCAACTGTGAGTTGCACGACTTCAGTTTCCATTCCCGCGTGATACGTGGAATAATGTTGGAGTTTGATTGTGAGGACTATCGGATTCTCGCAATCACACCTTCACGTCAGAAGGCGTGAAGACAGTCAAGATTAAGGACCACAATGCCTCCCAAGAAGAAGGTAACCGGTCTGATCAAGCTGCAGATCCAGGCAGGTGCTGCTAACCCGGCTCCTCCAGTTGGTCCAGCTTTGGGTCAGCACGGTGTCAACATCATGGAGTTCTGCAAGGCGTACAACGCTGCGACAGAAAACATGCGTGGAAACATCGTTCCGGTTGAAATTACTGTTTACGAAGACCGTTCGTTCACGTTCATTACCAAGACTCCTCCTGCAGCTCAGCTCATTAAGAAGGCTGCTGGTCTGAAGTCCGGTTCGGCAACTCCTCACACGGTTAAGGTGGGTCACCTCACTAAGGACCAGGTGCGTGAAATCGCTGAAACCAAGATGCCTGACCTCAACGCGAACGACATTGAAGCAGCATCGAAGATCGTTGCTGGTACTGCACGTTCCATGGGTATCACCACGGACGTAGAAGTCTAAGAAGTTTATTTAGTGGTAGGGCCAGCGCGGCCCAGACCACAACTGCAAGGAGATAGCAGATGGCAAAGCGCTCAAAGGCCTACTTGGCCGCAGCCGAAAAGATTCAGGCTGAAACATACTACGAGCCAGCGCAGGCAGTTGCGTTGGCAAAGGAAACCTCGGTTGCAAAGTTCGACGCAACCGTCGAAGTTGCTCTGCGCTTGGGTGTTGACCCACGTAAGGCAGACCAGATGGTGCGAGGCACCGTCAACCTCCCGAACGGAACTGGTAAGACTGCTAAGGTCCTGGTATTCGCTGCTGGTGACCGTGCGGAAGCTGCCCGTGAAGCAGGTGCCGACTACGTTGGCTCCGATGACCTGCTTGAAAAGGTAGCCGGTGGTTGGACTGACTTCGACGCTGCTGTTGCAACCCCCGACATGATGGGTAAGGTCGGTCGTCTGGGTAAGGTTCTGGGTCCTCGTGGCCTCATGCCTAACCCTAAGACCGGTACCGTGACCATGGATGTTGCTAAGGCAGTGTCCGACATTAAGGGCGGTAAGATCGAGTTCCGCGTGGACAAGCACGCGAACTTGCACTTCATCATTGGAAAGGTGTCCTTCACCGAAGAGCAGTTGCAGCAGAACTTCAAGGCTGCAATGGACGAGGTTCTTCGTTTGAAGCCTTCGTCTTCGAAGGGGCGTTACATCACCAAGGCAACCGTGACCACTACTAACGGTCCTGGTGTCCCGATCGACACTGGTGAACTGCGCGCATAAGACGCTTATTTAAGAGTGCCCCGAACCTGTTTTGGTTCGGGGCACTTTTGTGTTTTGGGGTGGGAAGTAAGTATGAGTGAAGTCATGGGCCGCCCGAGGTGTGGGATACGTTGTGTGGCCTGCCAAGTCCAACCCCGCCACAGCATCAGCGATTGACGTTCATGCAACGTTAAGGTTCGCAACGAACTGGGTTCACGGTGCCCTGAAATATTAGGGGTGACTACGTACACCTTCTCGACACTGAGGACACATCATGCACCGCTCTTCACGTCTCAGCGCAGCAGTTCTCGCTACTGCACTCGTCGGCACGCTGATCCCCGCCGTAACAGCGTTCGGAACGCCCGCCTCGGCCCACGCTACGGTCGCCGCAGACCGCGGCACCGCCGACGTCCGCGTCTTCCAAGACAGCAACCACGACAAGAAGTACGACGACGGTGAGCAACCTCTCCAGCCCACGTACCTCAACAAGACCCTGACCTTGAAGAACAAGGCTACCGACAAGTGGTATGTCATCAGCCCGGCCAATTTAAAGAAGTTCGGTCTACCTGCAGGCGAGTACACGCTTTACGTGGAAATGAACAGCACGTTCGGCCACTACGCGATCGTTGACACCGCCACCGGCAAGCGCCTGCCAGACACCAACCTAAAGTTGAACGTCCCAGCGACCCGAATCGGAGACAAAGGACAGGAAATCACGAACGGTGTGACAGCAGGTTACGGCCGCCACAGCTACACCGACATCAAGCTGGAGGCCGGCAAGCCTCTTGACTTGTCGTACGCAGCGACCTCGATTGGCGCAAACGTTTCGGCCGTTGAAACGAAGGACGGCGCCGAGGTCGCAGCCCCTGACGCTGCTTCGGTGACTTTCAAAGACGGAAGCTCGACTGTCAAGTCTTCCAATGTGGATGGTCTTTACTGGGCTGGTAAGGGCGATGCGACATGGGACAAACACCTTTTTGCCAGCGGCAAGGTAACCGCACGCATTTCACCAAAGGTCAATTACACGATCGACAAAGTCGAGGTACGTTTCCATCAGGAAGAAAAAGCTCCTTTTAACACCGAGAAGCTTAGCGATCCGTTGAACGTCACAGCTGACCCGGCCAACCACACCTACACCGTCAATTCGCCTGACGCTGGAGAAGCGTGGGGGAACTTCGAATACAAAGCGTTCCTCAAGCCGGTTGAAGTTGGTAAAGCAACGGTTCGCCTGTTCGGTGACGAAAACGTCGACAACAAGTACTCAGGTCCTGAAGAGAAGGTCAGCAGTAGCTACATCAACCTCAAAGATGAAAACGGCCGCTGGTTCAAGCTAACCCCGGACGCACTGAAAGAGCAGGGGCTCCCTGCTGGTAAGTACACCGCGTACGTTCGCAACGCAAGCGTCGCTGACGGATTCGGTGTGGTCGTCGACAGTAAGACCGGAAACCGCATGGAAACCGTGCGCCTGGACGAGTCACACGACGCAACGTACGTTGACGAAAGCACAGGCGAAACTCTGCCAACAGCGACCGACAAAGGACGCTTCGTCAAGACTTCTTTCGCCGTGGCACCCGACAAAGACACCGTTGTCGACATGGCTGCGACCCGCATCGATGCGAGCGCCAAAGTAACGGTTGACGGTGAAGCGCTCGACTCCAAGGTGTACTTCAAGGACGGAGACGCTCGCCTGGAAAGCTTCGTTTCGAAGACCTCCACCACAACCGAGCACCTCGCCTCTGACGACGCGGACAAAAAGACACGCCACTTCTTCTCCGACGAATGGGTGACTGTTGGTGTGGAAAACATCGACGGACACAAGGTAAAGAGCGTGACCGTGGGCGGAATTGCCGGCGGTAAGACCGTTGAAGCAGAAAAGGTTTCTGACACCGAATACCGCGTCAAGCGTTCCGTGCTTGGCGATGACTTTGGTCGTTTGAAGTTCGACGTGCAGCTCGAAAAGGTTGTTCCCACGGGTAAGGTGAACTTCCGCCTGTTCGGTGACGAAAATCTCAACAACACGTTTGAAGAGGACACTGACAAGCTCGAAAGCCGTTACGTCAACCTGGTTGATGAGCAGGGTAACTGGTACAAGGTGATGCCAGAGGCCTTGGCGCAGCAGGGGTTGCCTGCTGGTAAGTACACGGTTTACATGCGTGATGCTTCCGTGGCTGACGGTTTTGGTGTGGTTGTTGATTCGGACGGTAAGCGTTTGCCATTCGCTGAGTTGAAGGGCAAGAAGGACGCTACCTACATTGATGCGAAGACCGGTGAAAAGGCTGAGACAACCACTGATGAAGGACGTTTCGTTACGACCGAGATTGAAATCAAGGAAAACGAGACGGTTGAAGCTAACTTCGCCTCAACTCGCATTGACGCGACAGCAAAGGTGACCGCTGACGGCGAAGCAGTTGACTCGAAGGTGTACTTCAAGGACGGCGAACAGCGCCTTGAGACCTACAAGTCTGACTCAGTTGGTTACGTTGCCTCCGATGACGCTGGTGCTAAGACACGCCACTTCTTCTCTGAAGAATGGGTCACTGTTGGGGTGGAAGAGATTGACGGTTACACAGTCAAGGGTGTGACTGTACGTGGCTTTGGCGGTGGTAAGACCGTTGAAGCAGAAAAGGTTTCTGACACCGAATACCGGATCAAGCGTTCCGTGCTTGGCGATGACTTTGGTCGTTTGAAGTTCGACGTGCAGCTCGAAAAGGTTGTTCCCACGGGTAAGGTGAACTTCCGCCTATATGGTGATGAGAACCTCAACAACTCGTTCGACGAAGACACTGACAAGCTCGAAAGCCGTTACGTCAACCTGGTTGATGAGCAGGGTAACTGGTACAAGGTGATGCCAGAGGCCTTGGCGCAGCAGGGCTTGCCTGCCGGTAAGTACACCGTGTACATGCGTGACACATCCGTTGCTGATGGCTTTGGTGTGGTTGTTGATTCGGACGGTAAGCGTTTGCCATTCGCTGAGTTGAAGGGCAAGAAGGACGCTACCTACATTGATGCGAAGACCGGTGAAAAGGCTGAGACAACCACTGATGAAGGACGTTTCGTTACGACCGAGATTGAAATCAAGGAAAACGAGACGGTTGAAGCTAACTTCGCCTCAACTCGCATTGACGCGACAGCAAAGGTGACCGCTGACGGCGAAGCAGTTGACTCGAAGGTGTACTTCAAGGACGGCGAACAGCGCCTTGAGACCTACAAGTCTGACTCAGTTGGTTACGTTGCCTCCGATGACGCTGGTGCTAAGACACGCCACTTCTTCTCTGAAGAATGGGTCACTTTTGGGGTGGAAGAGATTGACGGTTACACAGTCAAGGGTGTGACTGTACGTGGCTTTGGCGGTGGTAAGACCGTGGAAGCAGAAAAGGTTTCCGACACCGAATACCGGATCAAGCGTTCCGAAATGGGCGATGACTTCGGCCGTTTCGAATTCGACGTACAACTCGAAAAGACCTCTGAGGAACCGACGCCGGAGCCAACTCCTGAACCGACTGAGGAGCCTACGCCGGACCCGACCGAGGAGCCGACTCCTGAACCGACGGATGATCCGACTGAGGAGCCTACGCCGGACCCGACCGAGGAGCCGACTCCTGAACCGACGGATGATCCGACTGAGGAGCCTACGCCGGAACCGACGGATGATCCGACTGAAGAGCCGACACCGGAGCCGACTGAAGATCCTACGGAAGAACCAACTCCAGAACCAACGGATGACCCGACTGAGGAGCCAACTCCAGAGCCGACGCCGGAGCCGACGGAGGAGCCGACTGAGGAACCGACGGAGGAGCCAACTCCTGAACCGACAGAAGACCCTACGGTTGAGCCAACACCTGAGTCGAACGGAAAGGTTAACTTCCGTCTGTTCCGCGATGAGAACTTGGACAACAAGTACTCGGGTGACGCGGAAGAGGTCCACGACGGTTACGTCAATCTGGTTGATGAGCAGGGCAACTGGTACAAGGTGATGCCAGAGGCCTTGGCGAAGCACGGTTTGCCTGCAGGCAACTACACCGTGTACATGCGTGATGGTGGACTTGAACAGGGTAACGGTATTGCAGTAGACGCCCAAGGTAACCGTCTGCCGTTCACCAAGCTGGAAGATCAGAAGGAAGCCACCTTTATCGACGTTGACACCGGTGAGAAGAGCAAGACAGAAACTGATACCGGTACGTTCGTTGTCGCTGACATCACTGTGAAAGCAAATGAAACCACTGAGGCTAACTTCGCTACGACACAGATTGATGCGTCGGCCAAGGTGAACAAAGACGAAGTAGAAAGCGTGTACTTCAGGGACAGTGACCAACGTCTAGAAGCCTATGAATCTGAATCTGGCGGTTTTATGGCTTCCGACGATGCGGAAGCTAAGAAGCGTCACTTCTTCTCCGGCGACAAGGTCACGCTTGGCGTCAACGTGAAGGAAGGCCGAAAGGTCACGAAGGTCGAAGTTAAACCTTCCGCGACCAACGGTGGTGACACCATCGTGCTCTTCGATGAGGCGTCAGGCGGAGCGAATGCTGGCGTGGAAGCAGTCGCGCCTGGTGCAGGACTGAGCGTGGGTATGGCCACTCAGGTGCGGTTGGCTACTGTAAACGCAGGCATCGTGCCAGTATCGAGTGTGGCAGCGGCAAACGCTGGCGCTCAGGAGTTCAGTGTTGACCGTTCAGCAATGGGAGACGACTTTGGTCGCTTCGAATTTGTGGTGACGACGGCGCCTGCAGACGACCCAACACCAGAACCGACCGAGGACCCAACCGACGCTCCTTCGGAACAGCCGACTGAGGAACCGACCGAAGAGCCATCCGAACAGCCAACCGAGGCTCCTTCGGAACAGCCGGGTGAGGAACCTTCGGACGCTCCTTCGGAAGAGCCGGGTGAGGAACCTTCGGACGCTCCTTCGGAAGAGCCGGGTGAGGAACCTTCGGACGCTCCTTCGGAAGAGCCGGGTGAGGAACCTTCGGACGCTCCTTCGGAAGAGCCGGGTGAGGAACCTTCGGACGCTCCTTCGGAAGAGCCGGGTGAGGAACCTTCGGACGCTCCTTCGGAACAGCCGGGTGAGGAGCCATCGGACGCTCCTTCGGAAGAGCCAGGCGAGGAACCGACCGACGCTCCTTCAGAAGGTGGTAACGACGAAACACCTGGCGATGACGGTGACAACGGTGAAAGCGACGGTGGCGACACTGACGCTGGAGACGAGGAAGCTGAAAACGAAGGCGACTCCTCTGACAACGGTAGCGACAACAAGGGTAGTGACAGCTCCAAGGACAACAGTCCATTGCCACGCACGGGTGTCAACGTGGGCGTGAGCCTCGCAGTTGGTGTCGCGCTGGTGGCTCTGGGTGCGGGACTGGTGTTCCGTCGCCGCAAGAACTAGCAGCAACGCTCACCGTCACCTGACGGGGAGGCGCGCGCACCAACACCTCTAGAAGCGAAGTGCGGGCGGGAACCATCCCGCCCGCACTGCGTTTTCCCAGTACAAACCTTCTGTGACAAACCTCAGGCTCGCGCCCACGGACCCGCCCCACACCAAAACCACAGTGCGCAACAAGTCCGGCCTCACAGAATCCTGGCTACCCCCTCGGGCAATCCAGGCGTAGCCAGCGTGAGGTCACGTGAAAACGGAAGTGCTGCCACCTCGGCGTCTTCCAACCCAGCCTGCGCAATCACCCCGGCCTGCCGCGTCACATACTCCCGATCCACCGGACGCCCATGGCCCGGCGCAAACACGGTAAGCTGCGAATCCTCCAACAACCGCTCCAGGTTCTGCGCCCACCGAAACGGGGTCGCGTCATCACCCAACGCCGGGGGAGCGCCCTCCTCCACAAGGTCACCCACCAGCGCCACGTGCCCGGCAAGCAGCACAAGGTCGCCTTCCGTGTGGCCTGGAAGAACCCGGGCGGTTACGTCCAGGTCCGCAAAACCAACGCCGAGGTCGTTAAAAGTGACGCTGTCAGTCACCTCGGTCATGGGGACAAGAAGCTCAGAAGGGTCCGCGGGTAGGTCAGGCTCAAGGCTGCTGGGCACTTCGTGAAACTGCACCCACGCGCTGGCCTGCATGTCCCGGATGCATTGCGGTGAGGCGAAAAACTCGGTGACGCCCGCGCGAGCGAACGTGGCGTTGCCAAAGAAATGATCCCAATGGTCGTGCGTGTTCACAACACTGACCGGCACATCCACGAAGAGGGCGCGTCCAGACTGGGTGAGGGACGCCTCGGCAAAGGTCGTCAGAATCCTCGACGCCTGCCGCGGACCGGACCCCGTGTCCACAATCACAGCCCGGTCATCGCCCAGAATCAGGTACGAATTGAGCGCCACAGGGTCTGATGTGAAACTGAAAATACGCGTCATAACGGCAAAAACACCACCCGAATACATGCGACCGCGCTCCTCAACAGGAATGCGCCACCCGATTTGGACTTACCCGAAACTCTACGTTAGACTCATCTGGTGCCCAAGACCGTTGGTCTCAGCGTAAACGTCTAACACCTGTTAGAACGCACACGTTGACGAAGACTCGGAATGAGTGACCCGCGCAGGTGATACTGAACTTCATGAAGTCCCGTAAGGGATGTATTTGTGAGCGTTCCGTGCCTGCTGCGCGGAACGCTTTTTTCGTGTTCGCGCACCAACATGTACGAAAGGAATACCATGGCGAGGCCAGACAAGGCAGCTGCGGTACAGGAGATCAAACAGCTGTTTGAAAACTCCTCGGCCGCTGTGCTGACCGAGTACCGCGGTCTCACCGTTGCGCAGATGAAAGAACTGCGCGTTGCACTCGGTGGGAACGCCTCCTACGCCGTGGTAAAGAATACGCTGACCGCCATTGCAGCTAAAGAAGCTGGACTGGATGCGTTCAACGCAGACAACCTCAAGGGTCCATCTGCGATCGCTTTCATCTCCGGTGATGTTGCTGACGCTGCAAAGGCTCTGCGTGACTTTGCCAAGGCGAATCCTCAGCTGGTCATCAAGGGTGGACACCTCGAAGGTGCCGCACTTTCAGCTGAAGAAGTTACGAAGCTGGCTGACCTCGAATCCCGCGAAGTTCTGCTTGCCAAGGCTGCTGGAGCGCTCAAGGGAAGCCTGTACAAGGCTGCCTACGCGTTCACCGCACCTCTGGTCAAGACGGTACGTACCGTCGATGCACTGCGTGCAAAGCAGGAAGAATCCGGATCCGAAGCAGCGTAAGTTTCACCCCCATAAACCACGGTTGAACCCAACCACTCACGGAAGGACGTAGCCACCATGGCTAAGCTCACCCCTGAAGAGCTCATTGAAGCGTTCAAAGAGCTCACCCTGATTGAACTGAACGACTTCGTTAAGAAGTTTGAAGAAGAATTCGAAGTTGAAGCTGCTGCTCCAGTTGCTGCTGTTGCTGCTGCTCCTGGCGCTGGTGGCGGAGACGCTGGCGGAGCCGAAGAAAAGGACGAATTCGACGTTATCCTCGAATCCGGTGGAGACAAGAAGGTTCCTGTTATTAAGGAAGTTCGTGGACTCACCAGCCTTGGTCTGAAGGAAGCTAAGGAGCTCGTTGACGGTGCTCCTAAGCCTGTTCTGGAAGGCGTTAACAAGGAAACCGCTGAAGCTGCTAAGGAAAAGCTCGAAGCAGCTGGCGCTACCGTATCGCTTAAGTAATTTGGTAGCTCGGGTGCGGGGTCCAGTGATCCCGCGCCCGAGGTCGTTCCACATTGCCAACTGGCCGTCACCCTGCGTGGGTGGCGGCCAGTTTTGTGTGGGGTGGTAGCTGATGTGGCGCAAAGTGTGCATTGCGAATCATGACGAACTGCAGACATGCGCATACGCATATGTGATGTGGTGGACTCACTGTCTTATGAAAGGAATCACCATGTCATCAATCCGCGTGTCTCACGCAGGTTCTTTACCTCGCACGGAACAGCTCATCGCGGCCAACGCAGCTCGCTTTGACAACAACTTCAACAACGACGAGTTCCAGCGCCTTCTGCAGGACTCCGTTGTGGACCTGGTCGCTAAGCAAAAGGAACTGGGCATCACCGATGTCAACGACGGCGAATACGGTCACGCAATGGCCGCTGCCAAGGACTACGGTGCATGGTGGCACTACTCCTTTGAGCGCACCGGGGGATTGGAACTGCGCGACGTGGACTTCTTCAACGCCAAAGCAGTTCGATCGGAACCCGGCAACGTGCAGCTCACCAGTTTCCCTGACCGCCGCGACCGTAACCTGTTCCCAGGGGTGTACACAGATGGAACAGCGGGTGCTGACACTGGAACACAGCCTCAGTTTCCCACAGCAACGGGACCCGTGACCTACATCGGGCAGGACAAGGTTCAGCGTGACATTGAGAACCTGCGCGTGGCCTGCGAAAAGGCAGGCGTTGACCCGTCGACTGCATACATCAACTCTTTGGGGCCAAGCTCAGCCGCTCGTATCACCAACGAGTACTACGACAGCGACGAAGAGTTCATCTGGGCCATGGCCGATGTCTTCCGTGAGGAATACCTCGCAATCACAGAGGCCGGTTTCATCGTGCAGATTGACGACCCGTCAATCGCGGAAAACTTCGACCAGATCAACCCCGAACCGTCATACGAGGACTACCGCGCCTTCACGCGTCCACGTATCGAAGCACTCAATCACGCCCTGCGCGGAATTGACCCGCAGCGAGCCCGCTTCCACACATGTTGGGGATCGTGGCACGGCCCTCACGTCACCGACCTGCCGTTTGCAGAAATCGTCGACGACGTGCTTGGCATCAACGCTGCCGGAATCACCTTCGAAGCAGCGAACGTGCGCCACGAACACGAATGGCGGATCTGGGAAGACACCAAACTTCCTGAAGGCAAGTACCTGATACCCGGAATCGTGTCCCACTCAACCAACGTGGTGGAACACCCGGAGCTGGTAGCAGACCGCATCGAACGCTTTGCCCGTCTTGTTGGGCCAGAAAACGTTGTCGCTTCCACGGACTGCGGACTGGGTGGACGTGTCCACCCTGAAATCGCATGGGCCAAGCTCGAAACCCTGGCACAGGGAGCCGAAATTGCGTCCAAGCGACTGAGCTAACCAGAGGGGCGACGAGGTTCACCGAGGTGCAACCTGGGTGACACTCCGCGTTTGGAATTGCGGGGGATGATGTGGCCGTTGTTCGGCGCGAGCGATTCACACAATCGCTCGCGCACTCGGTCCACACTTTCTGAACTGGAGAGTTATGAAGTCTCTTTTCCGCAATGCACGGTCTGTTGTCCGTGGCACCGCCCTTGCATCAGCCTTGGCCGTCTCCACACTGATGTTCACCGCGTGCGATGTTTCCGACGCCGGTAACGGTGGAGACAAGGCTGAGGGCAGCGGTGAAATCAACCTCTACACCTCAGAACCTGAAGCAAAAATCAACGAAGTCATTGACGCGTTCAACAAAGAAAACCCAGACATCCAGGTCAAGGTCTTCCGCGCTGGAACCGGTGAACTAAAGACACGTATCGCCTCAGAGAAGAAGTCGGGAAAGATCGGCGCTGACGTACTCCTGGCCGCTGACGTTCCCACGTTTGAAGGGTTCAAGAGCGAAGACGAACTGATCAAACTCGACAACGTCGAAACAGACGGAATCGAAAAAGAGCAGGTCGACGCGGACGGGTACTACGTGGGAACTCGCATCATCCCCACCGTGATCGCATACAACAAGGACAAGGTAAAGGAAGCTCCAAAGTCCTGGGCAGAACTCACCGACCCTAAGTTCAAAGAACAGATTGCAATGCCCAACCCGGATGTTTCCGGCGCGGCAGCGTTCAACACCGCACTGTGGCTTGACCAGCCAGAACTGGGCGAGGACTGGCTCAAGAAGCTCGGCGAAAACAAGCCAAAGGTGCTGGAATCTAACGGTCCGGTCGCGCAGGCCGTTGCTGATGGTTCGTCACCTCTGGGCGTTGTCGTGGACTACCCAGTGCGCGACCTCGCCGACAAGGGTTCACCCGTTGCAGTGAGCTACCCTTCAGACGGCGTACCGTATGTGAACCAGCCTGCCGGTGTGTTCAAGGACTCGGAGAACCCGGATGCGGCGCAAGCGTTCGTGAGCTTCCTGGTGTCCAAAGAAGGGCAGGAGTTGGCAGTTAAGCAGAACTACGTGCCGATTCGCTCTGACGCCGGCGCACCTGAAGGCGCACCTGCTCTTACCGACATCAACCTGATCCAGCCGGACTACGCCAAGGTGAAGGAACAGCAGGACGGTGCAGTAGAGAAGTTCAAGGAGATCATGGGGTGAGTTTGACTCACCACAGTTCCGACTCCCGGGGATCCACGTCCGCGCAGAGTTCAAAGCGCGGTAAGGTCTCGCGGGAGTCGGGGCTTCGTGTCCCAGGGCTACGACTCGCAGTTTGGGTCGCTGTCCTGGTGACGATCGCTCTTCCACTCACAGCGGTGGTGTCAACGGGCCTGAGCTCTTCCGGGCTGGAAGTGTTCCGCAACCCCGACCTGTTGACAGCCATAGGCAACTCGCTGGTGAGCTCCGGGTGCGCAGCACTGGGCGCAACTGTGGTGGCGCTCGCGCTTACGATCGCACTCGACAGGTTCAAAGTTCCGGGCGCTAGCGTCTTGCGTTGGCTGTTCCTGTTGCCGTTCCTGATCCCGCCGTTTATCAGCGCGATGTCGTGGATCGCCCTGTTTTCACCGTCGGGTCCACTCCGCTCGCTCTTAGGAACAGTACTCCCGACCAACATTTACGGCGCCGGGGGAGTGATCCTGCTACTGACCATCACGTCGTGGCCCATGGCGTATTTGCTCATCAGCTCTGCCATGACGCGTATCCCCAGCCAGCTCGAAGAGGCCGCGCGCGTGTCCGGCGCATCGACAGCCCGCATCTACACCACGGTCACGCTCCCGCTGCTACGACCCGCACTCATGGCGTCGCTGGTCCTGACGTTTGCCAGTAACCTGTCGGACTTCGGAATCCCCGCGCTTTTAGGACTTCCCGCCAACTACACCACCCTCACCACGCTGGTGTACCGGTTCATCGCGTCGCACTCAGTGCACAACCCGCTTCCGGCCGCTTCGGCTGTCGGAACGATTCTTCTTGCACTCGCATGCCTGGCAGTCTTCGTTCAGCGCTCTACCGGAACGACCTCGGCGGCGGCATCCACACGAGTCACCCAACCGGCCGCGCGCACCCCACTTCTCTGGGCGCTCACCGTGGTCCTCTGGGCGGGAGCTATCATCGCGACCGTGCTACCTCTCCTCGCGCTCATCCGCCAAGCGATCCTGCCAGCCCCAGGCGTACCACTGCGAGCAGACACCGTCACGTTCGCGAACTTCACGCACGCACTCTCTAACCCTTCTGTACTGTCCGGCGTGGGTAACTCAGTGCTCCTGGCCTTAGGTGCCGGTCTCGCATGCACTGTGCTGGGGTGGGTGATCGCACTGCTCTTGACCCGTACCCGCAGCTTCGACAATGTGGGACTCGACATCTTCGCACTCCTCCCGCAGGCGCTCCCGGGTCTGGTCGTAGCTGTCGCGTGGCTCTTGGTTTCCCCGCTACTGGGAATCTTCAACACGCTGTGGGCGATACTCGCCGCGTACGTCATGGCGTTCAGCGCGATCGTCGTCCAAATGGTCCGCCCCACCTCCGCGGCCTTGAGCCGGTCCTTCGAAGAAGCCGCGCAAACCGCAGGTGCCAGCCCCACCCGAGCCCTTTTAACCACCTCGGGCCGATTCACCCTCCCCATTGCCGTCACAGGGGGAGTGGTGGTCGCCCTCACCGCCGTTCGCGAACTCACCATCTCGATCCTGCTGGTAGCCCCCGGCACCCGCACCTTGGGAGTGGTCATCTTTAATCTGCAACAGGCGGGCGACTACTCAGCGGCCAGTGCGCTCGCGGTCTTGGTGTGCCTGGCCGGCATCCTGGGGTTGGGCCTCGTCACCGCCCACAACCGAAAGGCCAAACCATGACAGCCCTTGAACTCAACGACATCAACGTGCGCTACCCCGGAGGTGGCGGCTTGTTCGACATCTCGCTCACGGCGCAGACCGGTGAGTTCATCTGTCTGGTGGGCCCATCTGGGTCGGGTAAGACTACGCTGTTGCGCACCATCGCGGGGTTCTTGCGTCCCGTGTCGGGCGGTATGCGGATCAATGGCGCCGAGGTCGTTTCCGACTCTGCGTTCCTGGGCCCTGACAAGCGCGGGCTGGGTATGGTGTTTCAGGATCACGCGGTGTGGCCGCACATGTCGGTGGGGCAGAACGTCGCCTACCCGTTGCGGGTGAGTGGGCTCAAGGGCGCCGAGGTGCGCGACCGTGTCGCTCAGACTCTCACCCAGGTGGGGCTTGCCGGGATGGCGGACAGGAAGCCAGACTCTCTGTCTGGTGGGCAACGGCAGCGTGTGGCAATTGCCCGGGCAATCATTGCGAAACCGAACGTGGTGCTGTTTGACGAAGCGCTTTCGTCTCTGGACGAGCCGTTGCGTGCGGATTTGCGTGGCCAGCTCAAAGCGCTCACTGAAGAGCTTTCGCTGACCGCCGTGTATGTAACGCACGACCGCTCTGAAGCCCTTGCACTGGCCGACAGGATCGCAGTGCTCAAGTCCGGGCGAATCATCCAGTACAGCGACCCTCAACAGGTGTTGAACGCTCCGCAGGATCCGTTTGTTGCGCAGTTCATGTCCGATGCCGGCCTGTTTCCTGTCACGCTTGCAGGCGGAGACGGCGAGAGCGAGCGTGATGGCGATGGCGGTGGGGCCGTTGCTCTTGAAAACGGGTCACGGGTCACCGGTTTCACCCGCATGCATGCCGAGGTGGACCCCATCCTCGCTGTAGGTGAGGGTGACGCGCGTGTGTGTTCTACCGGGGAGGGACACGTGGACGGAACGGTTGAGTCTGTTCTGTTCGACCGCGCGGGCTGGCTAGTGCAAGTGAGCGTGGGGGATCAGGCGCTGACCGTTTTGACTGCGGGTGATCGTCCTCGCGTGGGCGATACGGTTGGCGTTAGGTTCACGGGCGGGACGCTGTTTTCACGCGAAAACCCGCGCTGATCTGGCCCTTCGAACCTTCACGAGTTTGGCGGCCGGAACCTGTCGCTTGAGTTCCACTCCTGGGGAGCGGGCCGTCCGTTATCAGCCTGATGTTGCGGAGCCTGCGGTGGAGCGTTGAATGGCTCCCGCGTCTGCGGAGGTTGCGGCACCTCTCGTTGGGGAGGGTGTGGCTGTTGCCGTTGCACCTGCGGAGGTTGTGGCGCCTGCGGCGGTTGTGGCACATCCCGCCGAGGTGCCTGTGGTGGTTGAGGGTGTTGCCGGTCCTGAGCGGCCCCGAACGGCTGACCCGGCTGATCTGCACGTGCATCATCTACGGGTTTCCGGTTGCCACGTAGCAGCATCCACACAACGACCCCAATGATGATGAGCGCAAGAACAACGAGTACCAGCCACACAACATCACGCAGCAACCACACGGCTGAAAGAGCCAACGTTCCAACGGAACACCACACCAAAACTGGTCGGTTGGTAAGCGCCCCCATGATGAGGAAGAACACCAGCCACGACAAGAACACGGCCGTGTAGAAGCCACCCGAGATCAGCGCCACCAGCAGGCCAATGAACGTCATGAGCCCGAACGTGACATACAACCTCACCTGCGTACCAACGCGACGGGAGGCAAGCCAGGGGAAACCACCTCGGCCACCATAGATCCACGCCCAAAACAGTGCGGTGAGCGCCACGATGTGCAACGGCACATAGAAATTCCAGCGCACCAGACCGCTTAACGAAACCGCCAGCCCCAAAGCGCCCACATAACTGGCGATCTCAAAGAACACCGCACGGTGACGACTCACCCGCACAGCAGTCATGACTGTGGCAGCGACTGCCAACAGAATCAGGCCAACGACAACCCTGGCAAACGACGGAATCGGCACCGCGGAACTATCGATGAAGGCTGCAGGTAGCAACGCGCCCAGCAAGATCAGCGTCGCGGCAACCAAGCTTGCAAGAGCTTTCCGCTTAACCAGCACCTGCACCCAGTGAACCGCGTACAAGATGGCCCACGCAATAATGTTGGCCAGTACAAAGTGGTTGACCCCCTCCAGGAACGGGGACGTCACAGATCGTGCAAACGTGGGGACAGTGGCCATAGTGGCCAAAATGAACCACTGAACCCGCATCACGTGAGTCACGTACACAATCACTGCGGTCGCCAAGACGCTCGCTATTGTGAAGAAGTACCAGTCTTCGAACTTAGGCGCTACAGCCCCAACCGCGTGTACGCACACGGCGGCCGCATACAAAATAACAAACACTGGAGCCGGAGACGGCTCAAACTGTGCGACCGGACCATTCTGAGCACGTTTTGCGTGCTCGGACTTCGCAACCTCAACCCGCCGCTGATGCTCGGGCCGCGTCAAGCGACGTGCCACATCAAATCCGACAAGCAACGCCACCAGATCAATCGCGGTCGCAGACACAAACAAGGTCGCATAAGGGAAATTTGGGGCAAGCGCGATCGTCAATACATTGATCGCGCCCAAACCAGTCACAATCAGACTCGCAATTGCTGCATACTGCGCTCGCCGGTAACGGCCACGCGCATAGCGACGCGCATAAACAATCATGAGGCCCGCCGCTAATAGCGCGAAAAAGGTAAGCGAAAGAGGACGCGAGAAGATCCATCGCCATGAGTCGCGACTACCCGCAATGACCGCGTCAACACCGAACGAAAAAGCAAACAGCAACGGAACTGTTGACAGTGTGAAGAGGCCCGAACGCACGAGGAAAGCCAGCCCCACTAAAACCAAAACCAGCACAGACAGGACGACCAAGTGCCACGCCTGCATCCCATAGAACAGGGCAAGAAATGCCGGGGCGAACGCGCTCGCAGGGAAGATCGCCGTGTAAAACGGTGAGGAAATGCGCAAACGGCGGCGACTACGACCTCGGGGACTGACAATCCACCCGGTGAACAGCGCGTCAGCCACGACAAAAACACCCACTGCAATGACGTAGCAAATGACGACGGTGGACTTATCGCCGCCAATGAAATGAGCAACAACGCACGCAAGTGACACGGCGAACATCACGGCTGACCCGTATCCCAAAGCGCGCTGTAGGGGAGTGTCTGTCGTAACAGCAAACACCAAGTGCATCGCCGCGAGCAAAGCAAAGATGATCCCGGCCGGGATATAGAGCCTGCCGTCAGTGCCCTCGATCCGGAACCCCGTGACCGCTGTGCCCACCAGGAAACACGCGGTCGTCACGATGTGCGTTGTTAAGCGGAAAGCGGTGTTAGCTCGACGAATAAGCGCTTCCACCACATGCCACAGTCCCACGACAAGGAACGCAAGGCCGGTGGCGAATCTGATCGCATCGTCTGTATTGCTGATCAGTTTAGCGATGGCGTTTGCTGTTAGGGCAATCGTGAGCGCTCCAGTCACGCGGGCAACAATGGCTTGCCATCCCCAACGGTTCAGGCTGGCAGAAAGGACATAGAACACGGTCAAAAGACCAAACAGGATTGCCCACTGGTATGTGACTGGGAACGGCTGCACGAACAAGCACGCGACAGCAGACGCCGGTGCCAGAATCTCACCTAAGAGCATGTGCGGGCGCACGAACCTCTTGGGTAGCCGGTTGCGTGCCAAAGCCCCGACAAGCGCGAAAACTGTGGCCGTCGCCATGAGCCCGTAGAAGAACGCCACAGGTGGCAGTGCCGCGAAATTCACGATGGACAACACCAATGAACCCACGAACAGCAGGCCGAACCACATGATGGTTTCGGACTTCAGCAAGATCGCTGCCAGCACATACGCGATCACGCCCACCAGCGACGCCGCGAACCACGCAACTGAACCTGGAATCGAGTCACTGGCTCCTAACAGCCCGGTCGCAATGGGAAGAAGCGCGATTCCAAGGGCCACCAACGCAAAACCAACAGGCTTGAGCCGGGCAGACAGGGCGTGAATAACAAGACCCGCTACATAAGACAGAGCCGCGACAACCCCAATTGCCACCGCCCGCACGATCGGTGACCCCGTCACACTTGCGAACGTGATCGCCGCAGCGATGAGGAATAAACAAGCAACACCCAGAAGAATGTTAGGCATCCACGCGGTAGAGGATTGCTGTTTCTGAACCGACTGGTGGGGGAGCTGTGGTTGCTGCTGGGCTGGCTGGCTGGGCTGACTGGGCTGGCTCGCCTGTAGAGAGCTGTCAGCGAAACCTGGGTAGCCGGAATAACCGGAGTTCTGTTGGTGCTGCGGGGCTCGTTGGTGGTGCTGCGCGACGGGCTGTTGCGGTGCCTGCGGTTGCTTCGGCGCCTGTGCATGATGGGGGACAGGTTTCTGTCGCCGAGGTCGTGCCCGGCTACCCGTTCGTGTTCGGGCTGACGCGGTCGTAGCGTTCAGGACGATGCCGGCCACAAGTACGGTAAATACGCTGATCCACGAAAAGAATAGTAGCCAACCTTGTGTCACGACAGTCACTCCCCTCTCAGCAAGAAACATAGCACCGGGGTTGTGCCGAAAATGAGTTATCCACAGGGGGAGTGAGGCTTCGTTGCAGATTTGTCTCATAGTGTGCGAGTTTCCACAACCGGGTGTCGCATCAACGGCCGTGGCCGGTTCACCAGCGTGAACACCATGTGTGAAAAAGCGCGAGCCAAGAGACGAGAGCAAAAAGAAAGAACTCTACCACAAGGCTCTTGCGTGGTTTGGCATTTGTGGTTAAACTGGTGGTTTGCGTTGCGGTGACTTCATTTTGCCTTCATATAGCGGTGGGCGTGAACTGCAACGCTCGGAGATACAACCACTGTGGAAGGATCCCATTGGCCGTCGCCAACGAAAACACAAGGACCGCTAACCCGCCCAAGCGCGTTTCCTTCGCGAAGATTCACGAACCACTCGAAGTTCCTAATCTGCTTGGTCTGCAGATCGACAGCTTCGACTGGCTGGTCGGAAACGAACGCTGGCAAGACCGTGTTGCTGAAGCGATTGAGAACGGAGACGACTCAGTTGCCACCACCTCGGGTCTTGAAGACATTTTTGAAGAAATCTCGCCGGTAGAAGACTTCTCTGGAGCGATGTCGCTGTCGTTTAGCGACCACCGCTTCGAGCCACCAAAATACTCAATCGACGAGTGTAAAGAACGTGACATGACGTACTCGGCGCCACTTTTCGTGATCGCCGAATTCATGAACAACAACACGGGTGAAATCAAGTCCCAGACCGTGTTCATGGGTGACTTCCCACTCATGACCGACAAGGGAACGTTCATCATTAACGGAACCGAACGTGTTGTCGTTTCCCAGCTGGTGCGCTCGCCAGGTGCGTACTTCGAGTCCGTGCCGGACAAGACCTCGGACCGCGACATCTACACCGCGAAGATCATCCCGTCCCGCGGTGCTTGGCTGGAGTTCGAAGTCGACAAGCGCGACCAGGTTGGTGTCCGTCTGGACCGTAAGCGTAAGCAGTCGGTCACGGTTCTTCTGAAGGCGCTGGGCTGGACCGATTCACAGATCCTTGAAGAGTTTGGCGAGTTCGACTCCATTAAAGACACTCTGGCCAAGGACACGGTCAGCACCCGCGAAGAAGCACTCCTGGACATCTACAAGAAACTGCGTCCAGCTGAACCTGCAACCGTCGACGCGGCTGAGACTCTTCTACGCAACCTCTACTTCAACCCCAAGCGTTACGATCTGGCCAAAGTCGGTCGCTACAAGATCAACCGCAAACTGGGTGTCGACGAGGCTCTGACTCAATCAGTTCTGACCGTTGACGACATCGTGGCAACCATCCGCTATATTGTCAGCCTGCACGCTGGCAAGGAAACCATGCCAGGTGTTCGCGGTGGCGAAAAGACCGACATCCGCGTAGCACTCGACGACATCGACCACTTTGGTAACCGCCGTATCCGCGCGGTTGGTGAACTGATTGAGAACCAGGTGCGCACCGGTCTGTCGCGTATGGAACGTGTGGTCCGCGAACGCATGACCACGCAGGACGTCGAAGCGATTACGCCTCAGACGCTGATCAACATTCGCCCGGTTGTTGCTGCGATCAAGGAGTTCTTCGGAACCAGCCAGCTTTCGCAGTTCATGGACCAGAACAACCCGCTTGCAGGTCTGACACACAAGCGTCGTCTGTCTGCTCTGGGTCCTGGTGGTCTTTCACGTGACCGCGCAGGTATGGACGTGCGTGACGTTCACCCGTCGCACTACGGCCGTATGTGCCCCATTGAAACCCCGGAAGGCCCCAACATTGGTCTTATCGGTTCGCTCGCGTCCTACGCACGCATCAACCCGTTCGGTTTCATTGAGACCCCGTACCGCAAGGTTGAAAACGGTGTTGTCACTGACAAGACGCAGTACTTGACTGCCGACGACGAACTCGAATACAACATCGCGCAGGCTAACGCCCCACTGACCGATGACCAGAAGTTTGAAGAAGAATTCGTTCTTGCCCGCCCAATGGGTGGTGGCGGTGAAGCGGACCTGATTCCCGCTGACGAAATCCACTTCATGGACGTTTCTGCACGTCAGATGGTGTCGGTTGCAACCGCGCTGATTCCGTTCCTGGAGCACGACGACGCTAACCGCGCCCTCATGGGTGCGAACATGCAGCGCCAGGCTGTTCCGTTGGTTCGTGCGCAGGCACCATACGTTGGTACGGGTATGGAGTACCGTGCGGCAGTTGACGCTGGTGACGTCATCGTGGCTGAAAAGGCCGGTGTGGTGACCGAGGTGTCCGCCGACTTTGTGACCGTCATGAACGACGACGGAACCACCACCACGTACAAGGCTGAGAAGTTCCGTCGCTCCAACCACGGAACCTCCTACAACCAGCGCATCATTGTTGACCAGGGTGACCGTGTTGAGGTTGGCGCTGTTCTTGCTGACGGGCCGTCCACCGAAAACGGTGAAATGGCTCTGGGTAAGAACCTCCTGGTGGCATTCATGTCCTGGGAAGGTTACAACTTCGAGGACGCGATCATTCTGTCCCAGCGCATGGTGCAGGACGACGTTCTTTCGTCGATCCACATTGAAGAGCACGAAATCGATGCTCGTGACACCAAGCTGGGTGCTGAAGAGATCACGCGCGATATCCCGAACATTTCCCCTGACGCGCTGGCTGAGCTCGACGAACGAGGAATCATCCGCATCGGTGCTGAAGTCACCGACGGTGACATCTTGGTCGGTAAGGTCACGCCTAAGGGTGAAACCGAACTTACTCCAGAAGAACGCCTCTTGCGTGCGATCTTCGGTGAGAAGTCCCGTGAAGTCCGCGACACCTCGCTGAAGGTGCCACACGGTGAGACCGGTACCGTCATTGGCGTCAAGGTCTTTGACCGTGAAGACGACGACGAACTGTCGCCGGGTGTTAACCAGCTGGTTCGCGTGTACGTCGCTCAGCGCCGCAAGATCACCATTGGTGACAAGATGGCTGGACGTCACGGAAACAAGGGTGTTATCTCCCAGATCCTTCCGGTTGAAGACATGCCGTTCATGGAAGACGGAACCCCTGTCGACGTCATCCTGAACCCGCACGGTGTTCCTCGTCGTATGAACATCGGTCAGGTTTTCGAAATCCACTTGGGTTGGATCGCAAACCAGGGATGGCGCATCGAAGGTAACCCCGAATGGGCCAAGGAGCTGGCCGACGGTAAGTTCGAACTCGAAGCGGAACCGGGCACGAACGTGGCAACGCCAGTGTTCGACGGTGCGCACCAGCACGAACTTCGTGGTCTGCTCGACTCGACCCTGCCCAACCGTGACGGTGAACGACTGATTGACTCCACCGGTAAGGCGCGTCTGTTCGACGGCCGTTCCGGTGAACCGTTCCCGTTCCCGATCTCGGTCGGTTACATGTACATGCTTAAGCTGCACCACCTGGTCGACGACAAGATCCACGCGCGTTCGACCGGACCGTACTCCATGATTACCCAGCAGCCACTGGGTGGTAAGGCACAGTTCGGTGGTCAGCGCTTCGGTGAAATGGAAGTGTGGGCACTGGAAGCTTACGGTGCCGCCTACACACTCCAGGAACTGCTCACCATCAAGTCCGACGATATTCCTGGCCGTGTCAAGGTCTACGAAGCAATCGTTAAGGGCGACAACCTTCCTGACCCTGGAATTCCGGAGTCCTTCAAGGTTCTTATCAAGGAAATGCAGTCCCTGTGCCTCGACGTGGAAGTGCTGTCCTCAGACGGCCAGTCAGTTGAGATGCGAGACGACGACGAGGTGTACCGCGCAGCTGAAGAGCTGGGCATCAACCTCTCGCGTAACGAAGCAAACACCGTCGAAGAAGTCTGATCTACCTGAAATTTTGGCCTAACGGCAAGAAAGAGGATTCACGTGCCTGACGTCAATTTCTTTGATGAGCTGCGCATTGGCCTGGCGACCGCGGACGACATCCGTCGCTGGTCACACGGCGAAGTCAAAAAACCTGAAACCATCAACTACCGCACCCTGAAGCCGGAAAAGGACGGTCTTTTCTGTGAAAAGATTTTCGGTCCTACCCGTGACTGGGAGTGCTACTGCGGAAAATACAAGCGCGTTCGCTTCAAAGGCATCATCTGTGAACGCTGTGGTGTGGAAGTAACCCGCGCCAAAGTACGCCGCGAACGCATGGGACACATCGAGCTCGCCGCTCCAGTGACCCACATCTGGTACTTCAAGGGTGTTCCATCACGCTTGGGCTACCTGCTCGACCTGGCCCCGAAAGACCTCGAAAAGGTCATCTACTTCGCGGCCTACATGATCACGTCTGTGGACGAAGACTCGCGTCACCGCGACCTCCCTACTCTGCAGAATCAGATCGACGTCGAAAAGAAGCAGATCAGCGACCGCTTGGCTGCTGACCTGGACCGTCGCGCCAAGAAGCTCGAAGAAGACCTCAAGGTCCTCGAAGACGAAGGCAAGACGGCTGCCACCAAGAAGAAGGTCGAAAACCAGGCCAACAAGGAAATGGCCAACCTGCGCAAGCACGCAGACCGCGAACTCGACCGGGTCGAAAAGGTATGGGACCGCTTCAAGAACCTGAAGGTCTCAGACCTCGAAGGTGACGAGGCGCTCTACCGCGACATGGTTGCGCGTTTCGGTATCTACTTCACCGGTGCGATGGGTGCTGAAGCTATTCAGCAGCGCCTGCGCGAGTTCGACCTCGAAGGTGAAGCAGAATCACTGCGCGAACTGATCAAGACCGGTAAGGGACAGCGCAAGACCCGTGCCCTGAAGCGTCTGAAGGTTGTCAACGCGTTCATGACCACCGACAACTCTCCAGAAGGAATGGTGCTCGACGCCGTTCCTGTCATTCCGCCGGAACTGCGCCCCATGGTGCAGCTCGACGGTGGTCGCTTTGCCACCTCGGACCTCAACGACCTCTACCGCCGCGTGATCAACCGCAACAACCGTCTCAAGCGGTTGCTCGACCTCGGCGCCCCCGAAATCATTGTCAACAACGAAAAGCGCATGCTGCAGGAAGCAGTCGACTCGCTGTTCGACAACGGACGTCGTGGACGCCCAGTCACCGGACCCGGTAACCGTCCGCTGAAGTCGCTTTCCGACATGCTCAAGGGTAAGCAGGGACGTTTCCGTCAGAACCTGCTTGGTAAGCGTGTGGACTACTCGGGTCGTTCCGTGATCGTTGTTGGTCCTACGCTGAAACTGCACGAATGTGGTCTGCCCAAGGCCATGGCTCTTGAACTTTTCAAGCCGTTCGTGATGAAGCGGTTGGTTGATCTCAACCACGCGCAGAACATCAAGTCAGCAAAGCGCATGGTGGAACGCCAGCACCCTCAGGTGTGGGACGTTCTCGAAGAGGTCATTACCGAACACCCAGTACTGCTGAACCGTGCACCTACTCTGCACCGCTTGGGTATCCAAGCGTTTGAACCTCTTCTGGTTGAAGGTAAAGCTATTCAGATTCACCCACTCGTATGTTCCGCTTTCAACGCGGACTTCGACGGTGACCAGATGGCTGTTCACCTTCCGCTTTCGGCTGAAGCTCAGGCAGAAGCTCGCATTCTGATGTTGTCAGCGAACAACATTCTGAAGCCTTCCGACGGTAAGCCTGTGACCATGCCTTCGCAGGACATGATCATTGGTATTTACCACCTGACCTCGCAGGTTGATGGTGCTGTTGGTGAAGGACGCGAGTTCTCGTCACTGGCTGAAGCCATCATGGCGTTCGACCGTGGAGAGCTGGACCTGCGTGCTAAAGCACATATCCGGGTTGAAAACCTGGTGCCAGCCAAGGACATGGAACTGCCTGAAGACTGGACCGAAGGTCAGCCACTGACCATCGAAACCACGTTGGGACGCGCACTCTTCAACGACACGCTTCCGGACAACTACCGTTACGTCAACACCACGGTCAACAAGAAGCTCCTGTCGAAGATTGTTAACCGTCTTGCTGACTACTACCCCAAGGTGGAAGTTGCAGCGACTCTGGACAACTTCAAGGCAACCGGTTTCTACTGGGCAACTCGTTCTGGTCTGACCGTGGCGATGAGTGACATCGTGTCACCCGACGCTAAGGAAGGCCTGCTGGACGAAGCTGAAGAGCAGTCGAGCACGGTTGAAGACCAGTACGCTATTGGTGCGCTCACCGACGACGAACGTCGTTCTGAACTGGTGAAGATCTGGTCGGACACCACCGACCAGGTCGCCAAGATCATGCAGGACAACTTCGACTCCGACAACTCGGTGTACCGCCTGGTTGAGTCGGGTGCTTCCGGTAACTGGACCCAGGTGCGTCAGTTGGCAGGTATGCGTGGTCTGGTGACCAACCCTAAGGGTGAAATTATTCCTCGCCCCATTAAGTCGAACTACCGTGAGGGTCTGTCTGTACTTGAGTACTTCATCGCCTCGCACGGTGCTCGTAAGGGTCTGGCCGACACCGCTCTGCGTACCGCAGACTCCGGTTACCTGACACGTCGTCTGGTCGACGTTTCGCAGGACGTTATTGTCCGCACCGAAACCACCGACTCGAAGAAGGGCATTACGCTCCCGGTTTCGCAGGAAGCTGCTGACGGAACGCTCGAACCACACGAGTTCGTGGAAACTTCGGTTCTGGGCCGTCTCACGGTTGCCGACGTTGTTGACGCTGACGGTAACGTGGTTGTTCCAGCTAAGACCGACATTTCCACCGACGTGATCGACCTTCTCGTTGAAGCAGGAATCCGTGAGGTCAAGGTTCACTCGGTTCTCACCGCTGACTCCGACGTGCAGATCTCTGCTCAGCACTACGGCCGTTCGATGGCTACCGGCCAGCTGGTAGACATTGGTGAAGCCATTGGTACCGTTGCTGCTCAGTCGATTGGTGAACCAGGAACCCAGCTGACCATGCGTACCTTCCACACCGGTGGTGTTGCTGCCGGCGGTGGTGGTGACATTACGCAGGGTCTGCCACGTGTGACCGAGCTCTTCGAAGCACGTACACCTAAGGGATTCGCACCAATCGCCGAAGCAACCGGTCGCGTGAAGATCGACGACTCCCGTAAGACGCGCTACGTGATCGTGGTGCCTGACGACGGATCGGACGAAATCGAGCACGCTGTTGGTCGCCGTGCACAGCTCCTTGTTGAAGAGGGCCAGCACGTGAAGGCCGGCGAGAAGCTGCAGATGGGTGCGGTTGACCCCAAGCAGGTTCTGCGTATCCGTGGTCGTCGTGAAGCTGAACGCTTCTTGGTTGACGAAGTACAGAAGGTGTACCGCTCGCAGGGTGTGGGCATCCACGACAAGCACATCGAAGTTATTGTGCGTCAGATGTTGCGCCGCGTGACGGTAATTGAATCTGGTGACACCAACCTGTTGCCAGGTGAGCTGGTCGACCGCAGCCGTTACCAGGAAGAGAACAAGCGCGTCGTCGCTGAAGGCGGTCAGCCCGCTTCAGCACGTGACGAACTCATGGGTATCACCAAGGCGTCGCTTGCAACCGAATCCTGGCTGTCAGCCGCATCCTTCCAGGAGACCACGCGCGTTCTTACGGAAGCTGCGCTTGAAGGTAAGTCCGACCCACTTCTGGGTCTGAAGGAGAACGTCATCCTCGGTAAGCTCATCCCAGCTGGTACCGGTATGCACAAGTTCCGCGACATGATCGTGGAGCCAACGGAAGAAGCCAAGCAGGAAATGTTTGCTAACTCCTACGGTGACTTCTACCCAGCTCTGGGTGGCGACACGTCAACGATTCCGCTTGAGGACTACGACTTCGACTCGTTCGGAGGCTAGTCCCGGCCGGCTCTAGCCACTGACGGCGGCTAGAGCCGGCATAGAGCGCAAGAACTGAGCGCCCCTGACCAAACACGGTCAGGGGCGCTCAGTGTTTGTCTTTAATTCGCGTTTGACTTTAGGACGGAAGAGTAACCTGAATGTTGCTTTACCCCAAGAGCACCTGAAGTTCGTCCCAACGGGACTGCGGAACGGTCTTGAGGTTGTCGACAGCATGTGCCATTTGAACTGATGTGATGTCCACACCTGAAAGGCTTGTCATGTATCCCCACTTTTCTTGGTGCGCCAGTTCAACTGCGGCCATACCCAGACGGGTGGCAAGCACACGGTCGTACGCGGTAGGGGAGCCACCTCGTTGCAGGTGACCCAAAATCGTCGCTCGGGTTTCCACCCCGGTTGCCTCTTCAATCAGAGGAGCCAAGTGATTAGCGACCCCACCCAGACGCACACGGCCGTGCTTGTCACGCCCGGCGTCCGAGACCTGCTCATCGAGGTCCTCGGGCACAAAACCTTCTGCCACAACAACAATGGGGGCACGACCTCGGTCCCGGGCAGAACGCACCCACGTATAGATCTGCTCATAGGGGACCGGGAACTCAGGGAGCAAAACGGCCTGCGCACCGCCAGCCATTCCCGCGTGCAGAGCGATCCAACCCACGTTGCGCCCCATCACTTCCACAACCATGCAGCGGTGGTGCGATTCAGCTGTTGTGCGCAAAGCGTCCAGCGACTCAGTGGCAATCGAAGCGGCCGTGTCGAACCCGAACGTGTAGTCCGTGTTGTTCAGATCGTTGTCAATGGTCTTGGGGACACCCACAACTGGCATGCCTTCGTTGTCGGCCAAACGGGCAGCACCGGCCAGCGTGCCCTCACCACCAATCGCGATGATCGCGTCGATGCTGTGTTCCTCCATGACACGTTTCATCTGGTCCGGCCCACCCTGGGAATACGGGTGGGTGCGGGACGTACCCAAGATGGTTCCACCTCGGCCGGAAATTCCACGGACGTCATGCGTGGTGAGCGGGACGTAATCAGCTTCCAGCAAGCCACGCCACCCGTCTTTAAGGCCCACGAACGTGTCGCCAGTTTCACGCACGCCCTTACGCACCGCTCCACGAATGACGGCGTTGAGCCCGGGGCAGTCGCCGCCGGAGGTCAAGATTCCAATGTTCATACCGGTCTCCTTAGGTCTACTGCTGTTGCTTCTAACTGACTGGTTGTTGGATGGTCTTGCTCATTGCGGCGTAACTGCCCGCTACTAGCCTTCGCGGTATCCGCGTGCCAGCATGACGTCGTCGCCACCTAGCAGGTTGAAACCACTGATGATGAGCGTGCCGTTGGAACCGTCGCCGCGTGCGTTCTGCGCAATGTCCACGCCACCCAAGATCGAAAAGCTTTTGTTGATTACACGTACGCCTGGGGGCACGTAGATATCGTGGCCACCCATAAAATTGATGCTCTCAATGGTGAACTCAACGCCAGGACCCATCACGTCGCACAGGTCGTAGTCATTGCCACCCAACATTGCCACCGCGCTGACCTTGGGGGTGTTTGGGGCGACGACCTGGTTGGAACCACTCAGAATGCAGATCGCGGTGTCGCTTTTGCCTGTTCCCGGCTTGGAAGGTTGGATGGGACCGCTGCGTTGGTTGTTATAGGGGCCGAGGTGTGACCCGGGTTTGGTTGCTAGTTCTGTGCCTTCGCGGCGCAACGTGTCGCGTGACCGAAGGTCCTTCTCGAGCTCGTCGGCTTCAGGGATGTCTTCGACGAGCGCGGGGAGCTGGTCGATGTACATGGCCTTGAGGGCTTGCGAATGGCGCTCGTCGAATTCGACTGTAGTGAGCTGACCACGCGAAAGGGCGTCAGACAACGCAGAGACGACTGTGTCGCGGTCGGTGTCGCTTGCGCGGGTCCGGCGGAGCTTGGGCTGTGGTGCGGATATTTCAAGGGAGCTGTTGGTGTCTGGCTGGACCTTTTCGAGGTCCTTGCTTTCGCCTGAGTGTGCGCTGGAGTTGGACATATTCTGATCCTATCGATTTTGGTTTCAGTCTAGTCCGTTGGTATAGCTTTCTGCTGGCTGTGCAGGGTGTTTAAGAGCCGTCTAAGGTGAACAACCTCTGAACGATTGTGACTCAAATTGACGCTGACCGTTCGTGGCGTTTACGCTTGACTGTGGTTGTTTTTAAAACGACCGTGCTTGTGTGCGTGCATTCAAGCAATCTCATGCGCGAAAAGCGTCTATCAGATGGAAGCGGTTCTACGTTTTATCTGGAATATGCCAGTTCGACACACCCGAGCGCGGGGGTGGAGGAGGCGCGTGAGAACTGTGATTGGGCAGGTAGCTTCACCCAGTTGCAGATGGACATGTCCATCACTCATAAGGGTGGTGGAATTAGGAATATTGAGAAGCAATGGAGAAGTAGTGCCAACTATTCAGCAGCTCGTCCGCAAGGGACGACACGACAAGGCCGCGAAGAACGCGACGCCTGCCCTTTTGGGTAGCCCGCAGCGTCGCGGCGTGTGCACCCGTGTGTACACAACAACGCCGAAGAAGCCTAACTCAGCCCTGCGTAAGGTGGCTCGTGTGAAGCTTTCTTCCCAGATTGAAGTAACCGCCTACATTCCGGGTGAAGGACACAACCTGCAGGAGCACTCGATCGTGCTTGTGCGCGGTGGACGTGTGAAGGACCTCCCTGGTGTTCGCTACAAGATCGTGCGTGGTTCGCTTGACACCCAGGGTGTCAAGGGACGCCAGCAGGCACGTAGCCGTTACGGAGCCAAGAGGGAGAAGAAGTAATGCCACGCAAAGGACCCGCACCTAAGCGCCCGGTAGTTATTGACCCAGTTCACAACTCACCGCTTGTTACCCAGCTCATCAACAAGGTTCTGCTTGACGGTAAGCGTTCGACTGCAGAGCGCATTGTTTACGGAGCACTGGAAGGTGCAAGCGCAAAGGCCAACATGGAGCCAGTTCAGTTGCTGAAGAAGGCGCTGGACAACATCCGCCCGGCCCTTGAAGTTCGTTCCCGCCGTGTTGGTGGTGCCACGTACCAGGTTCCAGTTGACGTGCGTCCTGCGCGTTCGACCACGCTTGCTCTGCGCTGGCTCGTAGGTTTCTCCCGTCAGCGTCGTGAAAAGACCATGACGGAACGCCTCATGAACGAAATCCTTGACGCAAGCAACGGCCTCGGCGCCGCTGTGAAGCGTCGTGAAGATACTCACAAGATGGCCGAATCCAACAAGGCCTTCGCTCACTACCGCTGGTAGTCGCTAATCTGGGGTAAGGGTAACTACTCTTACCCCAGATCCGAGCAAGTCAACGAGACGAGAGAGAGACACCGTGGCACTCGAAGTGCTTAGCGACCTTAAGAAAGTTCGCAACATCGGCATCATGGCGCACATTGACGCCGGAAAGACCACCACAACAGAACGCATCCTGTTCTACACGGGTGTGAACTACAAGCTCGGCGAAACCCACGACGGTGCGTCGACCATGGACTGGATGGAACAGGAGCAGGAGCGCGGTATTACGATTACCTCCGCTGCAACCACCTGCTACTGGGAAGACAACCAGATCAACATCATTGACACCCCAGGCCACGTTGACTTCACCGTTGAGGTTGAACGCTCATTGCGTGTTCTCGACGGTGCCGTCGCTGTGTTCGACGGTAAGGAAGGTGTTGAACCACAGTCCGAAACCGTGTGGCGTCAGGCTGATAAGTACAACGTTCCACGTGTGTGCTTCGTCAACAAGATGGACAAGCTCGGTGCTGACTTCTACCACACCGTAGGCACCATTAAGGACCGCCTTGGCGCGAAGCCTCTGGTGATCCAGCTTCCAATTGGTGCTGAATCAGACTTTGAAGGTGTCGTCGACCTCATCACAATGAAGGCGTACGTCTGGCCAGACGAAGAAAAGAAGGGCCAGGACATGACGGAAATTGAGATCCCTGAAGATCTCAAGGACCGCGCCGAAGAATACCGCGCCACCCTCGTTGAAGACGTTGCTGAAGCGTCAGACGAACTCATGGAGAAGTACCTCGAAGAAGGCGAACTGCCAATCGAGGACATCAAGGCTGGTATTCGTAAGCTCACCATTAACTCGGAAGCATGCCCAGTGATGTGTGGTTCGGCCTTCAAGAACAAGGGTGTTCAGCCAATGCTGAACGCCGTTATCGACTACCTGCCGTCACCTCTTGATGTTCCTGCGGTTCAGGGACACCCTGTTAACGACGAAGAAACCGTTATTACGCGTGAACCAAAGAAGGACGGCCCATTCGCCGCTCTTGCGTTTAAGGTTGCGACCCACCCGTTCTTCGGTTCGCTCACCTACGTGCGTGTGTACTCTGGTTCCGTGAAGCCTGGTGACCAGGTTCTTAACACCACCACCGGGAAGAAAGAACGCGTCGGTAAGCTGTTCCAGATGCACTCGAACAAGGAAAACCCTGTTGAGGACGCATTCGCTGGACACATTTACGCGTTCATCGGTCTGAAAGACACCACTACTGGTGACACGCTCTGCGATGCATCGAACCCTATCGTTCTGGAATCGATTTCGGTCCCAGAGCCAGTGATCTTCGTGTCGATTGAACCTAAGACCAAGGGCGACCAGGAAAAGCTTTCGACTGCGATTCAGAAGCTCGTGAAGGAAGACCCAACGTTGACGGTTAACCTGAACGAAGAAACAGGTCAGACTGAAATCGGTGGTATGGGTGAACTTCACCTTGACGTTTTCGTCGACCGTATGAAGCGCGAGTTCAAGGTTGAAGCAAATATCGGTAAGCCGCAGGTTGCCTACCGCGAAACCATCCGCCGTACGGTGGAAAAGCAGGACTACACTCACAAGAAGCAGACGGGTGGTTCTGGTCAGTTCGCAAAGGTGCAGGTAACCATCGAACCTATGGAGGTCGACGGCGACACGATTTACGAGTTCGAGGACGCTATCACTGGTGGTCGCGTTCCCCGTGAATACATTCCAAGCGTTGACGCTGGTATCCAGGACGCCATGCAGATGGGTGTTCTCGCTGGTTACCCGCTGGTCGGCATCAAGGCCACACTTGTGGACGGTGCTTACCACGACGTCGACTCTTCGGAAATGGCGTTCAAGATCGCTGGATCCATGGTCCTGAAAGAGGCTGTGCAGAAGGCGAACCCGGTTCTTCTCGAACCTCTTATGGACGTTGAAGTTCGTACTCCCGAGGAGTACATGGGTGACGTCATCGGCGATCTGAATTCGCGTCGCGGTCAGATCCAGTCGATGGAAGACGCCACCGGCATTAAGGTAGTCAAGGCACTCGTGCCGCTGTCCGAAATGTTCGGTTACATTGGCGATCTGCGCTCGAAGACTCAGGGACGCGCCGTTTACTCGATGCAGTTCCAGAGCTACTCTGAGGTCCCGAAGGCTGTTGCCGACGAGATCATCCAGAAGACCCGCGGCGGAGAGTAATCTCCGACGTTCGTCTGGCCGGTAAATCGCCGGCCGGACAGCAAATTAAAGGAAAGGCGCGGCCACAAGGGCCGCACCAACCACGAGGAGGAACCCAGTGGCAAAGGCTAGTTTCGACAGGACTAAGCCGCACGTCAACATCGGTACCATTGGTCACGTTGACCACGGTAAGACGACTCTGACCGCGGCAATTACCAAGGTTCTGGCTGACAAGTACCCCGACCTCAACGAGGCACGGGCATTCGACCAGGTTGACAACGCTCCAGAAGAAAAAGAGCGCGGTATTACCATCAACGTTTCACACGTTGAATACCAGACCGAAAAGCGTCACTACGCACACGTTGACGCCCCTGGTCACGCCGACTACATCAAAAACATGATTACCGGTGCGGCACAGATGGACGGTGCGATCCTTGTGGTTGCAGCTACCGACGGTCCTATGCCGCAGACCCGTGAGCACGTTCTCTTGGCTCGCCAGGTTGGTGTGCCTTACATCGTTGTCGCACTGAACAAGTCCGACATGGTTGACGATGAAGAACTGCTCGAACTGGTTGAAATGGAAGTTCGTGAACTTCTGTCCAGCCAGGAATTCGATGGTGACGACGCACCTGTTATCCGCGTTTCCGCTCTCAAGGCTCTTGAAGGCGAAGCTGAATGGGTCAAGTCGGTTGAAGACCTCATGGAGGCAGTCGACGAAAACGTTCCTGAACCAGAGCGCGACATCGACAAGCCATTCCTGATGCCAGTTGAAGACGTCTTCACGATTACCGGCCGTGGAACCGTTGTTACCGGTCGTGTTGAGCGCGGTGTGCTTCTGCCTAACGAAGAGATCGAAATCGTTGGTATCAAGCCACAGTCGTCCAAGACCACCGTTACGGCTATCGAAATGTTCCGTAAGACCCTTCCTGACGCACGTGCAGGTGAAAACGTGGGTCTGCTTCTCCGCGGTACCAAGCGTGACGAAGTTGAACGTGGACAGGTTATCGTGAAGCCGGGGTCAATCACCCCGCACACCAACTTCGAAGGACAGGTCTACATCCTGGCCAAGGACGAAGGTGGACGTCACAACCCGTTCTACTCCAACTACCGTCCTCAGTTCTACTTCCGTACCACGGACGTGACCGGTGTTATCACCCTTCCAGAAGGAACCGAAATGGTTATGCCTGGAGACAACACCGACATGTCGGTTGAGCTGATTCAGCCAATCGCTATGGAAGAAGGACTCCGCTTCGCTATCCGTGAAGGTGGACGTACCGTTGGTGCTGGTCGAGTAACCAAGATCACCAAGTAATTTCTTCACTCAAACGCTCCGCAGCCTTCGGGTTGCGGAGCGTTTGTGTTTTGTTGAAGCGAGTTGTCGGGGCAGCGGTTACCCGCGGGCTCCAGCAGTCAATGAGCTGCTGAATTTGCATGCCTTTGGTTGCGTATGACAAGATAGACAAGTTGCAATTTTGGGCCACGACCCCTGCACTGCGCTGAGGCGCGAACGGCTCAAGACTCCGGGACGAATCTATGAGGTTCAATCAACCGGCAACATAATGAATGGAAACGTGAAATTTTGTCCGCGAGGACAAGACGACACGCCCGACCTCGGGGGTCGGTCACGCTCAGCTGGCGCAGACCGCGCGATCCGCAAGGACCGTGGTTGATGGCCAGGAAAACCGACAGATGGAGAAACGACGCCATGGCGGGACAGAAGATCCGCATCCGGCTCAAGTCGTACGACCACGCAGTCATCGACAATGCAGCACGCAAGATTGTCGACACAGTGACTCGCGCTGGCGCTACGGTTGTGGGCCCCGTGCCGTTGCCGACCGAAAAAAACGTGTACTGCGTTATCCGGTCGCCACACAAGTACAAGGACAGTCGCGAACACTTTGAGATGCGCACTCACAAGCGTCTCATCGACATTGTTGACCCAACACCAAAAGCCATCGACTCGCTCATGCACATCGACTTGGCTGACGACGTCAACATCGAGATCAAGCTCTAAGGGAGGGACTAGAAATGGCTAACACCCGTTCTAAGGCCCTTCCGACAACACTCAACGTCAAGGGCTTGATGGGAACCAAACTCGGCATGACCCAGGTCTGGGATGAAAACAACAACCTGGTGCCAGTGACCGTGATTTCGGCTTCCTCAAACGTAGTAACACAGATTCGTAACGAAGAAGTTGACGGCTACAGCGCCGTTCAGATTGGTTACGGCGAGATCGACCCACGCAAGGTCAACAAGCCTGCAAAGGGTCACTTCGAGAAGGCCGGCGTTGCACCGCGCCGTCACCTCGTTGAACTTCGCACCGCAGACGCTGGCGAATACGAACTCGGACAGGAACTTTCCACCGAAGTTTTCGAAGCTGGCATCAAGGTAGACGTGACAGCAAACACCAAGGGTAAGGGTTTTGCCGGTGTTATGAAGCGTCACGGATTCGGTGGTGTGGGAGCTTCGCACGGTCAGCACCGTAACCACCGCAAGCCCGGCTCGATTGGTGGAGCTGCCACCCCGGGTCGCGTTTTCAAAGGTATGCGCATGGCCGGACGCATGGGTAACGTGCGCCACACCACGCAGAACCTGACTATCCACTCAATTGACTCCGAAAACAACCTGCTCCTCATTAAGGGTGCAGTGCCCGGACCAAAGGGTGCAGTTGTTCTCGTTCGCTCTGCTGCGAAGGGGGCCTGAGTTTAAATGTCTGAAAACCTAACCGTTGACATTCTTGACGCAAAGGGCAAGAAAGCTGGTTCAGCTGAACTGCCTGCGTCTATCTTTGACCAGAAGACCAACGTTCCGTTGATCCACCAGGTTGTCGTTGCACAGCTTGCTGCTTCACGTCAGGGAACCCACAAGGCAAAGACCCGCTCCGAAGTACGCGGTGGTGGACGTAAGCCATACCGCCAGAAGGGTACGGGTAACGCACGCCAGGGGTCGATCCGTGCACCTCAGTACGCAGGTGGTGGAATCGTACACGGTCCAGTGCCACGCGACTACTCGCAGCGCACACCTAAGAAGATGAAGGCCGCTGCTCTGCGCGGTGCTCTTTCTGACCGTGCTCGTATGGGCCAGGTATTTGTCGTTAAGAACCTGATCGACTCGGACGTTCCTTCAACGAAGGCAGCGCGCCAGGCTCTCGAAGCTCTTTCGGACCGCGCGCACAAGCTGGTTGTGACGGAACGCGAAGACAGCGTCACCGCGCTGTCCGTGCGTAACCTGCCAACCGTGCACGTGCTTACCTTCGATCAGCTCAACACCTACGACGTGCTCATGGCTGACGACATTGTGTTCACCGAAGCAGCTCTGAACAGCTTCCTTGAATCCGCACGTGGCGCTAAAGCTGGCGAAGCTCAGGAGGTTGCAAAGTGAGCGTAAAGATCAAAGACCCACGCGATGTCATCATCGCGCCGGTAGTTTCGGAAAAGACGTACGGTCTCATGGACGAAGGTAAGTACACCTTCCTCGTGAACCCACGTTCGAACAAGACTGAAATCAAGTACGCAATCGAATCCATCTTCGACGTGAAGGTAGCTTCCGTGAACACCTTGAACCGTCAGGGTAAGCGCACACGCACCCGCGCCGGATGGGGCAAGCGCAAAGACACCAAGCGTGCAATCGTTGCCCTGAAAGAAGGATCGATCGACATTTTCGGCGGATCGCTCTAAGCGATTCTCCTTGAAGAAGGAATAGGACTCATGGGAATCCGTAAGTACAAGCCGACGACCCCGGGCCGCCGTGGCTCCTCGGTCGCCGACTTTGTCGAAGTGACCCGGTCTACGCCGGAAAAGTCACTGCTCCGCCCTCTTCCAAAGAAGGGTGGTCGTAACAGCCAGGGCCGTATCACGACTCGTCACCACGGTGGTGGACACAAGCGCCAGTACCGCGTGATCGACTTCCGTCGTCACGACAAGGACGGTGTCGTCGCTAAGGTCGCACACATCGAATATGACCCTAACCGCACAGCTCGAATCGCACTTCTGCACTACGTAGATGGCGAAAAGCGCTACATCATTGCGCCTAACAAGCTGAAGCAGGGAGACCGTGTCGAAGCTGGTATTGACGCAGACATCAAGCCAGGTAACAACCTGCCACTGCGCAACATCCCAGTTGGTACCGTGATCCACGCTGTTGAACTCCGTCCTGGTGGTGGCGCCAAGATCGGTCGCTCAGCCGGAACTTCGGTTCAGCTTGTCGCACGTTTTGGTCGTTACGCTCAGTTGCGTATGCCTTCAGGCGAAATCCGTAACGTCGACGCTCGTTGCCGTGCAACCGTTGGCGAAGTTGGAAACGCCGAGCAGACCAACATCAGCTGGGGTAAGGCTGGACGTATGCGCTGGAAGGGCGTTCGTCCAACCGTCCGCGGTGTTGTTATGAACCCGATCGACCACCCACACGGTGGTGGTGAAGGTCGTACCTCAGGTGGTCGCCACCCGGTCAGCCCCTGGGGTCAGAAAGAAGGACGCACACGTCGTCCGAAGAAGGAAAGCGACAAGTACATTGTGCGTCGTCGTCGTACTGGCAAGAAGCGTTGATAGGGAGCCTCAGACATGCCTCGTAGCTTGAAGAAGGGCCCCTTCGTAGACGAGCACCTCTACAAGAAGGTTGCTGCTCAGAACGAAAAGGGCACCAAGAATGTAATCAAGACTTGGTCCCGTCGCTCGATGATCGTCCCAGACTTCCTGGGTCACACGATCGCCGTGCACGACGGACGCAAGCACGTACCGGTGTTCATCACCGAATCTATGGTCGGGCACAAGCTCGGCGAATTTGCCCCCACGCGGACGTTCCGCGGCCACGACAAGGATGACCGTAAGGGTCGTCGCCGCTAAGGCGACCGGCTCCTAAGGTCTAAGAAAGAAGGAAACGATGGAAGCCAAGGCGAAAGCGCGCTACCTGCGTGTTACGCCCCAGAAGGCTCGGCGTGTCGTTGACCTCGTTCGTGGTCAGCAGGCAACCGAAGCCCTCGCGGTGCTGAAATTTGCTGAACAGTCAGCGTCAGAGCCGGTGTACAAACTGATCGCCTCCGGTGTTGCTAACGCACGCGTTCTTGCAGACAAGAACGGCGAAGCATTCAACGAAGACGACCTGTACATTTCGGAAATCTACGTTGATGAAGGTCCCACTATGAAGCGTTTTAGGCCACGTGCCCAGGGCCGTGCCTTCCGCATCAACAAGCGCACCAGCCACATCACTGTGGTGCTGTCTGACGAACAGGGCGCTTCACGAAAGGAGAACGCCTGATGGGTCAGAAAATTAACCCCAACGGGTTCCGTTTGGGAATTACCACCGACCACAAGTCAAAGTGGTTCACGGACTCCAACAAGCGCGGTCAGCGTTACGCAGACTTCGTAGGAGAAGACGTTCGTATCCGTGAAATGCTCCAGAACAACCTGGAACGTGCTGGTCTTTCCCGCGTAAACATCGAACGTACCCGTGACCGTGTGCGTGTGGACATCCACACCGCTCGTCCCGGTATCGTAATTGGTCGCCGAGGTGCGGAAGCCGACCGTCTGCGCGGTCAGCTTGAGAAGCTCACCGGCAAGCAGATCCAGCTAAACATTCTGGAAGTAAAGAACCCAGAGATCGATGCTCAGCTCGTTGCTCAGGGTGTTGCTGAGCAGCTCGCAAGCCGTGTGGCATTCCGCCGCGCGATGCGTAAAGCTATCCAGTCCGCACAGCGTGCAGGTGCCAAGGGTATCCGTGTGCAGTGCTCGGGCCGTTTGGGTGGCGCTGAAATGAGCCGTTCCGAGTTCTACCGTGAAGGTCGTGTGCCACTGCACACCCTGCGTGCAAACATCGACTACGGCTTCTACGAAGCACACACCACTTTCGGTCGCATTGGTGTCAAGGTCTGGATCTACAAGGGTGACCTGACAGACAAGGAACTGGCTGCACAGGAAGCCGCACAGCCAAGTGGTCGTGGACCACGCGGCGGTGGACGTGGCCGAGGCCGTGGTGGCCGTGGACGCGGAGGCGACCGTGGTGGACGCCAGCAACAGAATGACAACAAGACCGAAGCAAAGGCTTCGGCAGGATCGGAGGGCTGACCCGTGCTGATCCCACGTCGTGTTAAGTACCGCAAGCAGCACCACCCAAAGCGTCGCGGTCTGGCAAAAGGTGGTACCGAAATCGCATTCGGTGACTGGGGTATCCAGGCTCTCGAACCTGCGTACGTGACCAACCGTCAGATCGAAGCCGCACGTATTGCAATGACCCGTCACATCAAGCGTGGCGGTAAGGTCTGGATCAACATTTACCCAGACCGTCCACTGACCAAGAAGCCTGCTGAAACCCGCATGGGTTCCGGTAAGGGTTCACCTGAATGGTGGGTTGCAAACGTTAAGCCTGGTCGTGTTCTTTTCGAACTCGCCGGTGTGAGTGAAGAGGTGGCACGCGAAGCTCTTCGCCTCGCAACCCACAAGCTGCCACTTAAGGCTCGTATTATTTCTCGTGAAGGTGGTGAGTGACCATGGCAGTAGGTTCAAAGGACCTCTCAATGGACGTCCTCGACGGCTATGACAACGACCGCCTCGTCGAGGAACTCAAGAAGGCTAAGGCCGAACTTTTCAACCTGCGTTTCCAGTCCGCTACCGGCCAGCTGGAAAGCCACGGTCGCCTCAAGGCCGTACGCCGTGACATCGCGCGTATCTACACGGTCCTTCGCGAGCGTGAGCTGCAGATCCGCACCAACCCGGCCGACGCAAAGGAAGAGGGTAAGTGATGGCTGAGCAGAACGAAACGCCAGAAGTTGTCGAACGTAACAGTCGCCGGACTATGCGTGGCTACGTGGTTTCTGACAAAATGGACAAGACCATTGTCGTAGAAGTCGAAGACCGCAAGAAGCACCGCCTGTACGGCAAAGTGATGCGTACGACCTCGAAATACAAGGTTCACGACGAGATCAACACCGCTGGTGTGGGTGACCTCGTTCGTATCGTCGAAACCCGCCCGCTTTCGGCAACAAAGCGCTTTAGGTTGCTCGAGATCATCGAGCGCGCCAAGTAAGCACTTTTACAACACCTCGGTCCCTCCCGGTCCCAGCTTTTCCAGGCTGGCTACCGGGACCCGAGGTGCGGGCATTTTGTCAATAACCGTTCCGTCAGGCTCATTACGAGAACCGACGAGACGACAGGAGAGAATCAGTGATTCAGCAGGAGTCGCGACTCAAAGTCGCTGACAACACGGGTGCGAAGGAAATCCTCGCAATCCGCATCCTCGGAGGATCTGGGCGTCGTTACGCGGGCATCGGTGACACCATCGTTGCAACCGTGAAGGACGCTATCCCCGGTGGAAATGTCAAGAAGGGCGATGTTGTCAAGGCAGTAGTCGTCCGCACACGTAAGGAACGCCGTCGTCCAGACGGCTCATACATCAGCTTCGACGAAAACGCAGCCGTCATTCTGAAGAACGACGGCGAGCCTCGTGGAACACGTATCTTTGGGCCAGTTGGCCGCGAACTTCGCGACAAGAAGTTCATGAAGATCGTTTCGCTTGCTCCGGAGGTGTTGTGAGTATGCCGAAGATGTACATCAAGAAGGGTGACCTGGTTCAGGTTATTTCCGGTGCACGCCAGTCCCGCGGTGGAGACCGTGGCAAGCAGGGCAAGGTTCTCAAGGTTTTCCCTGAGCAGAACCGCGTTCTGGTAGAAGGCGTCAACCGCGTCACCAAGCACAAGAAGCCAGCACAGACCGCAACCGGCGCTACCGCTGGTGGAATCGAAATCCAGGAAGCACCGATTCACGCGTCGAACGTCATGCTCGTTGACCCTAAGGACAACAAGCCGACTCGCGTGGGCTTCCGCGAAGAGAAGGTCGAGCGCGACGGTCGCACCAAGACTGTTCGCATCCGCTACTCACGTCGTACTGGGGAGGACATCTGATGACAGAAGCAACTGTGTCAAGCCGTCCGTTGCCACGTCTGAAGCAGGTGTACCGCGACGAAATCGTCCAGAAACTTCAGGACGAATTCTCGTACGCAAACCCCATGCAGGTTCCAACGCTCACCAAGGTTGTTGTCAACATGGGTGTTGGAGACGCGGCACGTGACTCGAAGCTCATCGAAGGTGCGATCCGTGACCTCACCATGATCACGGGTCAGAAGCCTGTTGTGACTCGCGCCAAGAAGTCGATCGCGCAGTTCAAGCTGCGTGAAGGACAGCCCATCGGTGCTCACGTAACCATGCGTGGAGCTCGGATGTGGGAATTCCTGGACCGCGTAGTTTCGCTGGCCCTGCCACGTATTCGTGACTTCCGCGGTCTTTCGGACCGCCAGTTCGATGGAAACGGTAACTACACGTTCGGTCTGACCGAACAGTCGATGTTCCATGAAATCGATCAGGACTCAATCGACCGCGTTCGTGGTATGGACATCACCGTCGTAACCACAGCAAAGAACGACGACGAGGGCCGTGCGTTGCTTAAGCACCTCGGCTTCCCCTTCAAAGCAAACTGAACTACTACGTTGTAGGTCTGCGCGTTCACACGCGTAGAAACCCCAACGAGGAAGGGCACAAGCCCAATGACAATGACCGATCCGATCGCAGACATGTTGACACGTCTGCGTAACGCAAACTCGGCGTACCACGAGGACGTCAGCATGCCTTACAGCAAGCTGAAGTCAAACATCGCCGAAATTCTTAAGGCTGAAGGTTACATCGCTGACTACCGCGTCGAAGACGCTCAGGTTGGAAAGAGCCTCCAGCTCGACCTCAAGTTTGGTCCGAACCGTGAACGTTCGATTGCCGGTATCAAGCGTGTTTCGAAGCCAGGTCTTCGTGTGTACGCAAAGAGCACCGCACTTCCTAAGGTCCTCGGTGGACTTGGAATCGCAATCCTGTCAACGTCCTCGGGCCTCTTGACTGACAAGCAAGCCGCAAAGAAGGGCGTGGGTGGGGAAGTCCTCGCCTACGTTTGGTAGGAAAGGAGAGAAAGCAGATGTCACGTATTGGCAAACGGCCCATCTCCGTTCCGTCCGGCGTCGAGGTGAAGATTGACGGCCAGAACGTCTCGGTTAAGGGACCTAAGGGTGAACTCGCGCTCACTGTGGCTGAACCAATCAAGGTCAGCTTGGATGACGCTGAGATCACTGTGAGCCGTCCTGACGACGAGCGGGAAAACCGTTCGTTGCACGGTCTTACTCGTTCCCTGATCCAGAACAACATCGTTGGTGTCACGGAAGGTTACTCAAAGAACCTCGAAATCGTTGGTACCGGTTACCGTGTTCAGGCTAAGGGTAAGAACCTGGAGTTCAATCTGGGTTACAGCCACTCGATCACCGTCGAACCACCTGCAGGTATCGAATTCAAGGTTGACGGCCAGACCAAGCTGAGCGTCAACGGAATCGACAAGCAGCTGGTTGGCGAGGTTGCGGCTAACATCCGTAAGTTGCGTAAGCCTGAACCGTACAAGGGTAAGGGAATCCGCTACGCCGGCGAAGTTGTTCGCCGCAAGGTTGGAAAGGCTGGTAAGTAACCATGGCCTTTGGAAAGAAGCAAAGCTATGGCAAGGGCAAGGCTGCTGCGCGTGCCCGTCGCCACAACCGTCTGCGCAAATCTGTGTCGGGTACCGCTGTGCGTCCACGTCTTTCCGTGACGCGTTCGGCACGCCACATGTTTGTTCAGGTTATCGACGATGTCGAAGGCAAGACCCTCGCATCTGCTTCCACCATGGAAGCTGACGTGCGTGCGATGTCCGAGGACAAGACCGCTAAGGCGCGCAAGGTAGGCGAGCTCGTCGCTGAACGCTCCAAGGCCGCCGGCATCGAAGCTGTTGTGTTCGACCGTGGTGGTAACGCTTACCACGGACGTGTCGCAGCAGTTGCTGAAGGTGCACGTGAAGGAGGGCTGAACCTGTGAGCGAAGAAAACAAGAATCAGCAAGCACAGGCTGAGCAGAACAACAAGTCTGACGAACGCGGTCGCGGCCGAGGTCGTGGCGAAGGTGGCGGACGTCGCGGTAACCGTGGCGACCGTGACGACAAGAACCAGTTCATCGAGCACGTTGTCACCATTAACCGTGTGTCCAAGGTTGTGAAGGGTGGACGTCGTTTCTCCTTCACGGCTCTTGTGGTCGTCGGTGATGGCGATGGCATGGTTGGTGTTGGCTACGGCAAGGCGAAGGAAGTTCCTGCCGCTATCGCTAAGGGTGTTGAGGAAGCGAAGAAGAACTTCTTCCGCGTGCCTCGCATCCAGAAGACCATTCCTCACCCTGTTCAGGGTGAAGACGCTGCCGGTGTAGTTCTGTTGCGCCCTGCGGCTCCTGGTACCGGTGTTATCGCCGGTGGTCCTGTCCGCGCGGTCCTCGACTGTGTCGGTATCCACGACATTCTGTCCAAGTCGCTGGGTTCGGCTAACGCGATCAACATTGTTCACGCAACGATTGCGGCTCTGAAGCAGCTGGAACGTCCTGAGGAAGTTGCTGCTCGTCGTGGCCTGCCTGTTGACGAGGTTGCTCCTCACGCCCTGCTTGTTGCGGCGCAGAAGGGAGCTGCTTCCTAATGGCAAAGCTCAAGATTACCCAGGTGAAGTCAAAGATTGGTGGCAAGGAAAACCAGCGCCAGACGCTTCGTACGCTTGGTCTTCGTAAACTGCACGACACTGTCGTGAAGGAAGACCGTCCGGAGATCCGTGGCATGGTGAACACCGTTAGCCACCTTGTAACGGTCGAAGAGGTGGACTGATATGGCCGACAACAAGGCACTGAAGCTCCACGATCTGCGTCCGGCTCCCGGTGCAAAGACCGCTAAGACTCGTGTGGGTCGCGGTGAAGCATCGAAGGGTAAGACTGCGGGTCGCGGTACTAAAGGTACGAAGGCACGCTACCAGGTTCCGGAGCGCTTTGAAGGTGGTCAGACACCACTGCACATGCGTCTTCCTAAACTGCGTGGTTTTAAGAACCCGAACAAGGTTGAATACCAGGTCGTGAACCTCGACAAGTTGTCGCAGTTGTTCCCTGAAGGTGGAACGGTGACTGTTGACGACTTGGTTGCTAAGGGTGCTGTGCGCGCTAAGCAGCCGGTGAAGGTTCTGGGCACTGGTGAAATCACCGTGAAGCTCGACATCACGGCACACAAGTTCTCGAAGTCGGCAGCTGACAAGATCGCTGCGGCAGGTGGCTCTGCTACTAGCTTGTGATGAGTGAATAAGAATGGGGAGGAACTTCGGTTCCTCCCCATTTTTCTTTGCCCGCTTCCAGCGGAACTGTCCTCAGCGGAAGTGGCCCTCAACGCCCGAGGTGGGTGGCACCTCGGCCGGGGTCATGCCTTGGGTTTGCTGAGTGAGAATGTGATGTACGCGGCGATGAATGCGCACGAAAATGTGAGCAGTCCAATGAACGCCATCCACACAAGGATGTTTGGCACCGGCAGTGCGGCAATTCCGAAGGCGATGCATGTGATGATGACGGCGACGCTCATGGCAGCTAGTGCTGAAATGAATGCTTTGGCGCCGTTGGCAAGTTTGTGGACGGATTCTGCTTGCATGTTCAACTCCTGTGTTGGGTAGGTGAGAGAAGTAGGGGTGTTATTCCACACTGATGGTATTGTGACCAAGAACTCACAAGAAATTCCTCCCGTTTCACGGAGAAAATGTGGCAAATAGATACAGGATCACTAGACCCGGATTCGACGTTGTTTCGGTTTTCGGTAGCTTGTGGGCTCGCGCTTTACCCATTCCCGTAATCGTGGCGATGCTGGGGGAGCGGGGGTACTCCGAGTCTTCGGTGCGCAATCAAATCGGGCGCATGATTTCGCGTGACGCGTTACGCGCGGAAAAGGTCGGCAAGTATTCGGTGGTGTCGTTGGCGCCTCATGTCGAGGCGAATTTTTTGCAGGTCTCGCCGGCCGCGGTTGCGCCTGTGTATGACGGCACGTTGTCGCTGTTGTTGTATGAGGTTCCCGAGGTGTCCCGCACCTGCCGCGACAAGTTGATTTATATTGCCGCGCACCACGGGTATGGGAAGCTGCGGTCTGGAGCATTGCTGGGTGTTGTGGACCGTTCGCATGAAGTGTTGCCGTTTGTGGAGTTGCCACACGATGCTTGGGCTACGGCGACGACGCTCCACCCAGTTTCACAGTGCCAGGCACAAGAGCTTGTTGAGCGCGCGTATGGCGTGAGTGAAAAGGTGCAAGTGATAGAAAGTGTGAGCACACAGGTTTCAGAGCTTGAGCGCTCGTATCAGTCATCGAGTGAGGTTTCATCGTCGAAGTATTACGACGTGTTCTTTACCGCCTCAATGTTGGGGTTCCGGTTACCGTCTCTACCCGACGAAGTGACGACGGGCCCCAACTTGGCGGTCGTGCAAGCAAAACTCATGAAGGCGCTCTCGGAATTGCACAGAGTCGCATTGCGTGACGCGGAAACGGCTGTGGCACGTATGGTGCCTAGCGCTGAGCTGATTGAGTACCGCGACAGTTGAACATGGGGGCGCATGTACCGTATAGGTAGGGTGCTTGCGCGTTCTCGGTAAAAGTTAACGTTCGCGTTACAGTCATTGCCCGACTTACTGATAAAGTGCTCTGGTACTGTAATCGGACTTCTGCGCCACGGTGCGAACCGTGGCCACTATTTTGGAGGACTCTTGCTCGGCGCAATTGGGCGGGCCTTTCGTACGCCTGACTTGAGAAACAAACTCCTCTTTACCCTTGGGGTAATCGTTTTGTTCCGGCTCGGAAGCTTCATTCCCGCGCCTGGTATTGACTATTCGCAGGTGCAAACCTGTGTTGCTTCGCCCGCTCTTGGTCAAGGCGCATTCGGGCTCATCAACCTGTTTAGTGGTGGTGCGCTCCTCAAGCTTTCGATCTTTGCCTTGGGAATCATGCCGTACATTACGGCCAGCATTATTACGCAGCTTCTGCGCGTAGTCATTCCTCGTTTTGAAGCGTTGCACAAAGAAGGCGCGTCTGGGCAGGCTAAGCTCACCCAGTACACCCGTTACATGACCATTGCCTTGGCGATTCTGAACGCCACCACACTGGTGACCACTGTTCGCACCGGTGCCCTGTTCGGCAACGTGGACGCATGTATGAACCTGATTGCAAATGACTCGTGGTGGGGAATCTGCATTATTGTTCTGACCCTGACTGCTGGTACCGCACTCATCATGTGGATGGGTGAGCAGATCACCGAACGCGGTGTGGGTAACGGTATGTCGATCCTGATTTTCACCTCGGTGGCTGCTGGATTCCCCGCCGCTCTGAACTCGATCCTGACCTCGAAGGGTATCGACATCTTTGCGATCGTTTTGGCTGTTGGTCTGCTGGTCATCCTGGCCGTGGTCTTCGTTGAGCAGTCACAGCGTCGCATCCCGGTTCAGTACGCAAAGCGCATGGTTGGGCGCCGCATGTTCGGTGGTACTTCCACCTACATTCCAATCAAGGTCAACCAGGCCGGTGTTATCCCGGTCATCTTCGCTTCCTCGGTTCTCTACTTGCCAACGTTGATTGCTCAGTTCGGTGACCCGGAAGCCGGGTGGGTGCAGTGGATTAACGCTCACCTCACGCGCGGTGACCACTGGATCTACATTGTTACGTACGCGGTGCTCACGATCTTCTTCGCCTACTTCTATGTTGCGATTACCTTCAACCCAGAAGAAGTCGCCGACAACATGAAGAAATACGGTGGATTCATTCCGGGTATTCGTGCGGGACGACCCACGGAGCAGTACTTGAGCTTCGTCCTGACGCGTATCACGTTCCCCGGTTCGCTGTACTTGACAGTGGTTGCATTGATCCCGCTCATCGCGTTGATCTTGATCGACGCAAACCAGGACTTCCCGTTCGGTGGAACGTCGATTCTGATTGTGGTGGGTGTTGGTCTTGAAACCGTTAAGCAGATCAACAGCCAGATGCAACAGCGTCACTACGAAGGTTTGCTCAGGTAGTTCAGAAAGGTAGCTAAAGCATGCGCATCATTTTGATTGGTCCCCCTGGGGCAGGAAAAGGAACTCAGGCCGCTCGTTTGAGTGAAAAGCTGGGCATTCCCGCTATTTCGACGGGTGACATTTTCCGTGCCAACGTCAAGAACGAAACTGAGTTGGGCAAGACCGCTAAGCGTTACATGGACGCTGGCGAGTACGTTCCTGACGAGGTGACGAACTCCATGGTGCAGGACCGTCTCAACCAGGACGACACGGCAAATGGGTTCATGCTCGACGGTTACCCACGTACCGAAGCGCAGGTTCACGAACTGGACCGCATGCTCAAGGAGTCCTCGCAAGAACTGGACCACGTTGTTGAGCTCACCGCTGACACCGACGAAATCGTGGCGCGTCTGTTGGCTCGCGCACAGATCGAGAAGCGCGCCGACGACACTGAAGAAGTGATTCGTCACCGTCTGGACGTCTACGTAGAACAGACTCAGCCGCTGACAGACATCTACGAAGAGCGTGGACTGTTGCGCAAGGTCAACGGTCTGGGTGAAATCGACGAGGTCACCGACCGCGTTCTCAAAGCATTAGGAGTGTAATGTTCGGTTCCAAAGTGGAACTGAAATCGGACAAAGAAATCGCGCTCATGCGGAAAGCTGGGCTCGTATCGCGGGCGGCTCTGGAAGCCGCCCGTTCGGTTTTGGTTCCGGGTGTAACTACCGCCGAGGTCGATGCGGCTTCCGCTCAGGCGATCGCTGACGCTGGGGCCACGTCCAATTTCTTGGGGTATTACGGTTATCCTGCGACAGTCTGTGTTTCAGTGAACGAAGAGATTGTTCACGGGATCCCCGGTGATCGGGTGATTCGCGAGGGCGACCTCGTTTCGATTGACGGTGGCGCGATTGTCGATGGTTGGCACGGTGACAACGCCTTCACCACACTCGTCGGGGACGGAGGTGACCCCGACGACCAGCGTCTGTCTGATGTGACCGAGGAATCTATGTGGGCGGGTATCGCCGCGTTCGCCTCGGCTAAGCGGGTCGGCGACGTCGGTGTCGCAATTGAAGACTACATCATGGATGTGGCGCCCGATCTGTCCATTGTGGAAGATTTCACTGGCCATGGAATTGGCACGCAAATGCACATGGAGCCCGAGGTTCTTAACTACGGGGCTAAGAACCGTGGCCCCCGGGTTCGTCCCGGAATGGTGATTTGCATCGAGCCAATTGTGGTCCGCGGTAACCAGGCCAACACCACATTGGACGACGAATGGACCGTTGTGACGAACGATGGTTCGCGTGCCGCGCACTGGGAGAACACGGTCGCAATGCACCAGAACGGTATCTGGGTTTTGACCGAACCCGACGGGGGAGAAGCGCGACTGGCGCCCTATGGCGTTACCCCTGTGCCACTTTCTGAATGAAAGCGGGTATAAAACACCTCGGGCGAAAAATTTTAAAAAAGTAGTGACGAGGTTCACATAAATTGATCAGAGTGTCTTAAGATCAAACCCATGACACAACATCAATTGCAACGGCGGAGGCGCGGTGTCGGTGCCTTCGCCTTTATTTCGTCCTTGTCCCTCGCAGTAACCATGGGTGCGCTCCCCGCGCAGGCACAGCCCACCGAAGATGCACCGACGCAAGATTCGGCAACGGAAGCTGCACAGGCCCCTGCCGCCTCGGAAGAAGCACAGGAAATCGCCGAACCCCGCGCCCCGGAGGAAACGGCGGCACCTGAAGCCACCTCGGACGCGGAACCAACCGAACCCCCCACCGACGCTGACGCAGAAGGCACAGAAGAACAGCCAGCCCCCGTTGGCGAAGGTGAAGAACCAGCCGAAGACGCTCTGGACAAGTACTACCCAGAGCTCGCCAAGAAGATGTTTGACGCCGACGGTGACGGCAAGTACAAGATCACCGAACCAGTCGAAGGCGGCAAAGGTGCCGGAAACATCGCGCCTGGACTCGAGAAGTTCTACAACCAGAAGGTCGACTTCTCGCCCGAAAACTGTGAAGCACTGGGCTACAGGACTTACGAGGATGTCGTTGGGCGTAAGGCCGAATGTGGCTACATGATCGCGCCCATCGATGTGAAGGATGCCAGCAAGGGCAACATCGCTATTGCGGTCATGAAGGTCAAGTCGGGGAAGCTTGATAAAGACGGCAAATTCACGCCAACGAAGGCCAAGGGTTCGGTTATGTGGAACCCAGGTGGCCCAGGTGGCTCCGGTATGACCATGTCGGTCGCCGGCGCCAAGTTTGACCCAGAATTGGCTGAAGACTTCGACATGATCGGTTTCGATCCACGTGGAACCGGTTCCTCGATGCCGTTCTCACAGTGCTCGTCCGACAAGCAGGTCGACAGGGACCGTGAGTCCAACTCGTTCGGAATGGACCGCGACGCAGCGGAAGAAGACCTGAACAACCGTGCGAAGCGTTACACGGACGACTGCTTCAGCAACACAGGAAAGCTCTTCGACCTGGGTAAGGCTACCCAGGAAGACGTCATGAAGCACCTGGGAACCTGGGACGCTGTTGGTGACCTGGACCTGCTCCGCTCTATCACCGGTGACGACAAACTGAACTACGTGGGATTCTCCTACGGAACGCGCCTTGGTTACGTGTACGCGCAGAAGTACGGCGCGAACGTTGGGAAGTTGGTTCTCGACGGTGTTGTTGACCCGGGTAACGTAGACAAAGCTGCGATCGAGTCTCTGAAGCAAATCAACCAGCGCTCTGACCGCTACCTCACCAAGAAGGTCACGGCCAAGGCTCCTGTTGACGACTCGGACTTCACCGACGACCAGAAAGACACGATTGCGCAGGGTGCCGGATTCCAGGGCACGTTCGAACAGTTCGCGCTGGACTGTTCAGAAAAGGGTGCAGAAAAGAAGACCTACGGTGAGCTCTGGCCAGAGTTTGCGGGCTCGGATCTTGCTGACCAGCCGTTCTCGTGTGCTTTGGGTGACGGAATTACCGATACCAAGAAGCTCACTGAAGCTAACGCTAAGCTCCTCCAGACCCTGGAAACTGCAAACGATGGAAAGGGTCTGCCAACCGGACAGCCAAACGACAACCGTATGGTGTCATTTGCTGACGGACGTCAGGGTGTATTCCAGGCCCTGTACTCCGAGTCCCTGTGGTCGCAGCTCAACGTTGCTCTGAACGAACTGAAGGCCGGAAAATCTGCCGGTGGTCTGATGATCCTGGCTGACCAGTACATGGACCGTGACGAAAATGGTCACTACGCGCCAATGCTGCAGGCGTTCACCAACATTCGATGCACCGACTCGAACTCGAAGGGCGACGAACCGTCGAAGGACCTGCTCCGTCGTTTCGCTCAGGCGTATGACGACGCTGCCCCGTTCCAGGCTGCAACCGTAGCTCCTGGTGTGTACGACTACTGTGACTTCTGGAAGTTCAAGGGAACTCTGCCTGGTCCTGAAAAGCTGACCAAGGTCCCGAACATTCTGGTTATCTCGACATCCCACGACTCAGCCACTCCGTACGACTCGGGTGTGAAGCTTGCACGTCTGATCGACGGAACCCTGCTGAGCGTTTCGGGAGCGTCGCACACCTCGTTCATCTCTGGTGAAGAAGAGAAGATGTGTGTTGACGAAACTGTGAACGACTTCTTCAAGAAGGGCAGTGTTCCAGAAGACGGTGACTTTGGTGCCAAGCTCAAGAAGCCGGACACCGCCAAGGATGACTTGGGCAACACCGTTACGTTTAACACCCGTTGCAAGGTCGAAACGTTCCGCGAATCGTCGTTCTCAACCTCGACGTCGAAGGCACACGCTGGTGAAAAGATCGGTTTCATGTTTGGCCACTACACTTCGGAAGCTGAGTACAGCGTCCGTGTGGGTGACGAAACGGTTGCGACCGCGAAGTCCGACAACGGTGGTAACGGTGCCGGCACCTTCACCCTTCCTGAAAGCCTGGAACCAGGAAACGTCAAGGTTTCACTGGTGGACGCCAAGGGCAAGGTTCTTGCCACACGCGACCTTGAAATCATGAAGAAGGAAAAGCCTAAGGAAGAAGAGCCTGAAACCGGTGGAAACGTCGACAATGGAAAGGATGGCTCGTCCGACGAGGGAGGGTCTGACAAGGGCGGCTCCTCTGACGAAGGCGACGGTAAAGACGGTTCCGATAAGGGCGGTTCGTCTGACGAGAGCGGCTCTGAAAAGGGCGGTTCGTCCGACGGTGGCTCCGATAAGGGCGACGGCAAGGGATCTAAGGATTCCAACGCCAACGGCTCAATGCCACGCACTGGTACTGAACTTGGATTCCAAGCAGGAATTGCTCTGATCCTGGTTGCAACTGGTGCAGGTGCAGTCGTTGTTGCACGCAAGCGCAGGCAACAGTAAAAAATAGTTAAAACAGTCAGTGGACCCAAGCGATATGCTTGGGTCCATTGATGCGTTAGGGGCGAAAATGCGTGGGGTATGGGCCGTACTGATTTCAAGCGTTTTACTTTTAGTGGGTTGCTCGCAGGGTAGCGGAAGCAATCAGTTTGGTGGAACCGGGGAGACGCAAGGAGCTGAAGGAACCCCAGACACCAACCAGACACGGATCTTAGGACGATGGGAAGCACGCGACAAGAGTGGAGCGTTTCTAGAATTCCATGACGATGGGCGAGTCGAAGGAACGACTGGTTGTAACGGGATAGTCACCCAATACACAATGAACAGTAACCCGGATCGCAACGCTGCACGACTCGAGGACTACGCCACCACGGCGCGCGGTTGCCCAGGTGTCGATGAGTGGTTGGCCCATGGGCGCGAAGTGGAATTCGACGACACTCAGATGACGGTGAAGGACCACAGCGGTAAGGAAGTTGGAAAGCTGTTCCGCTCGTAAAGTAACGCACTTGATCGCAAATGACCTTGGCATTGTGAAAGTCATTTCGTGAACAAAATGAACTCAAGTTTTCTCTCAGTGACTTACATGACACCATGAACTGGTCCAACAAAAGCATCGAGTGGTGCGCACATAAAATACTGATCGATATAGATGTGGAGAAAACCCTATGGGTGTAACGCCTTCTAAGCGACTGTTTTCGGTTGGTGCCGTTCTGGCTATTGGATTCGCCGGCGTCGCTACAACAGGAACAGCATCATTTGCTTCCGAGGCCGCAGTAGCGGGCGCACAGTTCGAAACGAACGGTGACAAGCTTGCGAAAGACTCCAAAGTAAAGGGTTATGCCCAGGGTGAAGACGGAAAGGTTCTCGTCTTCAAAGTCAAAGGCGACAAACTCAACAAAGACTCTGAAAAGTTCATTCGTAGCCACAAGAACGTCAAAGTCGTTGAGCTCGAAAAGCCTGCATCATTTGCTTCTGGTGGTCAGGTAGTCGGAGGACACCCCACCATCTTGTCGAATGACGCGCAAACGGAATCGGCTATCTGTTCGACCGGTTTTGCGTTGCTTTCAAAGAAGTTCTCACCGCAGATTTCAACTGCTGGTCACTGCACCGCAGCCAACATTGCTGTAGGTGACAACATGACACCTGGAACAGCCACAAAATTGCACTGGGCTGACCCCACGCAGTCGCTTGCAGCGGGTGGCGAATTCGAGACTCCGAACGACCAGGTGCAAGGTAAGCTCAAGAAGTTCCAGATGGGTGCCCCTGGACAGATTGATCCGGACAAAAACTTGCCGGGCAACACAACAGAATTCCCAAATGGGCAGAAGTACATTGACTTCGGCATCTACGACCTGACCAAGCACGACGGTGTCTATCCACGAGTCACCAAATGGACCAACCCATCTGACCTGGTTGCCGACAGTATTCCGGTTCAGAAGGTCAAGGATGCCAAGATCGGCGACACGGTTGCGCGATCGGGACGCACCACCGGCTACCACTCAGGAAAGGTCCTTGCAACCGGCTGGTTCAATGTTCAGGGCCGTATGGTTAAGGGCTTTGGCGGGTACTTGGAAGGTCAGCCTGGAGACTCAGGTGGACCGGTCATCACTCAAGACGGTGGCGCGGCCGGTGTCTTCTCCGCCTACGCAAATACAGCAGACGGAAACTACGCGTGGTTCTCTGACCTTCGCAACGACCTCGACCAAATTGGTGACGGGTCTCGCGTTCTCGTGGAAAAGGAGCCTGGATTCGAAGGAGCGAAGGCTGCCGCCAAGTCTGCTCCTAAGGGACTGCCAAAGGGCGGAAAAGCTGCAGCTGAACCAGTTTCCACGAAGGTTGAAGAAGGTGGAAGCCTGAGCGGCAAAGCCGACTCGATGTTCACAGAGGGTACCTTCGTGCTCGAAGATGGCACCGAGGTTCCAGTAACTGTGAAGGACGGCAAGTGGTCATTTAAGGCCCCAGGTAAAGCAGGCGACAAGGCTACCGGTAACCTCTTCCTGCACACCAAGTATGAAGTCTCCCTGCCTCTGGCACTTTCGTACACGGTGACCAAGGCTTCAGACAAGCCGACGCAGGAACCAACTCAGGAACCTTCGCAGAAGCCAACTGAGGAGCCTACGCAGAAACCGAGCCAGAAGCCTTCGCAGGAACCTACGCAGAAGCCTTCACAGAAGCCGACCCAGAAGCCCACGCAGGAACCTACGCAGAAGCCTTCGGAGAAGCCTTCGCAGACGCCAACTCAGAAGCCTACGCAGAAACCAACCCAGGAACCTTCGGAGAAGCCAACCGAAGCTACTGAGCCTAAGCTGACGGTTGACCCTGAAAGCATCGACGTTGACAAGTTCGCCGGTGACGGTGAGAAGGACGAAAACGTTGGTGTTACGTACACGGTCAAGGGTCTCAAGCCAGGAACTAAGGTGACGTTCCAGACCAAGTCGGGTGGCGAAGTTGTTCGTGAAACCACCGGTGATGCGGATGAAAACGGCGTAGCTGTCGCCCGTGTGTGGGGCGAGTCCGGTCCACGTGAAGGCTTCCTCGGGAAGTACTCGGTGATCGCGAAGTTCGACGAGTCTGAACTGACGGGCGGATTCGAAGTTGTTGACGAAAACGCTAAGCCTGGCGACAACGGTAACGACGATGCCAAGCCTGGTGACAAGAACGACAACAACAACGACAACAAGCCTGGCGACAAGAATGACAAGCCAAGCAACGACAAGTCCGGCAACAACGACACCAAGCCAAGCAACGACAACAACGGCAAGGGCAACAACGTACTGCCTCGCACGGGTACGTCTGCTCTTATCACTGCAGGTGTAGCAGTGGGAATGGTTGCAGTTGGTGCTGGTTTGGTTGTGGCTTCGCGCCGTCGTAAGGCGTAATGCCACACACATAAGCCGCGCACATGCGCACATATAAGAGGTGGGAAGACAAGTTCTTCCCACCTCTTATATATTCACCAAACGCACGCCCAATCTCATTCAGCGAGGGCGCGCAACCTACAGAACCGGCCCTACATTGACGCTCAAAAACGTGCGCCTGAACTGCGCGGCTGAAAGATAAAGGTCGGTGCGCCGGGGTTCCCCTTCTGTACCACCCAGTGGGTTGTGTACGTGAACCCGCCACGGCTCATCGGCGCCAGTGCGGCCGTCCTCATCACACCTTAGGACACCGCGCACAACGTACACGTGCCCCGCCATCACACCCACCCACCGGTCAGGGTTGTCTTCACGCGGAAGGCGACGGGCACCTCGGCGGTGGATGAGCGTTGACGCAACCACGGGACGCCCGCTGTCCAGCCAGCCCCGCACAACGCCGAGGTCGCGGGGGACCGGCCGTGCCGGGCACCACGAACCTGTGAGAAGCCACAGTGCTGTTCCTGCGAAGTTGAACTGGATGCGCACATACGAGTGGACCAGGGCGGCGACCGCCTTTTCGACCAGGCTGGCGTTGTTGGCGCCGAGGTGGTTGTCGCCTGCTCGGTGGCGGCGTGGAACCCTGTGGGTTACGGCGACTTTGCGGAGTCTGGGGGAGTGGAGGCGCACGGCGCTGGTGTGGGTGTTGTGGGCGCTGTGTTCGATGAGGCCCGAGGTGAAACCAGGTTTGGTGTTCTCGCACGCGGCCAGCGCTGCGATGAGCCAACAGTCGCCCAGCCTGCCTTGACGCACCTGGGTGACGCCGTCGTTCAGGGACGCGCGCTCACTGGTGGCGGGGCCGCGGAAACGTGGCTCAACGGCGGGGAGGTGATCCAGCGGGTAAGCGAGTTCCGGTTTGCGAGTGTGGATGTGATTGACCAGTCGTGCGCACAGGGCCCGCTTGGAGGTGAGGAGGGTGTTGAGGTTCCCGAGGTCGGCCCGGACTGACGCGAGCCCGTGGAGGTTGGCGAGTGAGTGGATTTCTTCCAGCTCTGCTATCGCATGGCGAAGTGTACTGTGATTTGGCTTCCAAGTGGAGTATTTAAACTTGAACAGCATAGGGATTCCATGTAAAGTGTTCAATTGGTCTATGGCTGTCGTGCGCTCAAAAACAAGCTACTTCGCTAGATAATAGCGGAGTCTATGCTTATTTGGCTCATGGCACAGGCCGCGGTAAAAGAACTCATGCTTTGGGTTCTCATTCAATACGCGGATTATCCGCGGGAAAATGGGGTTAGCGAACGATATGGCCAAAAAAGAAGGGGTCATTGAGATCGAAGGGACCGTTGTTGAAGCGCTTCCGAACGCATCGTTTCGGGTTGAGTTGACGAACGGTCACAAGGTGCTCGCTCACATCTCTGGAAAGATGCGCCAGCACTACATCCGTATTCTTCCCGAAGACCGTGTCGTAGTGGAGCTGTCTCCATACGACCTGTCGCGTGGACGAATTGTTTACCGCTACAAGTAAAAAGATCTTTTCGACTACTCGGTAAGAGCGCACCACTGTGCTGTTGCCGATATGAAGGAATAGCGATGAAGGTTAAGCCCAGCGTCAAGAAGATCTGCGAAAGCTGCAAAGTCATCCGCCGCAACAGCCGCGTGATGGTTATCTGCACCAACCCGCGCCACAAGCAGCGTCAGGGCTGATCAACGCAGATCACGGATTCGCACTGCTTAGCAGGCGAACCCACACCCAAGCAGGCCTCGCCCCCCGCGCAAGCGGGACGACACCCTCGGTTCAGGGGCCGGGGACCCGAAAGGGAACAGGTCTGAGTAAGTACCTCTGATCAACTACAGGAGAACCGCAAATATGGCACGTCTTGCCGGAGTCGACCTCCCACGTGAAAAGCGTGTGGAAGTCGCCTTGACATACATTTATGGTGTGGGCCGCACTCGTGCGAGCCAGACCCTGACGGAGACCGGGGTAAGCCCGGACACCCGTGTGAAGGACCTGACTGACGATGAACTCGTGCAGCTGCGCGACTACATCGAAGGTACTTTCAAAGTAGAAGGTGACCTCCGCCGTGAGGTTGCCGCCGACATTCGCCGCAAGGTGGAAATCGGTAGCTACGAAGGCCTCCGCCACCGCCGCGGACTTCCAGTGCGTGGTCAGCGCACCAAGACCAACGCGCGTACCCGCAAGGGACCAAAGCGCACCGTGGCCGGTAAGAAGAAGTAATCAGGTTTTCGTAAGGAGTTTTCACACATGCCACCCAAGTCACGCGCAGCAGCGCGTTCTACGCGTCGCAAGGTCAAGAAGAGCGTTGTCAATGGCCAGGCGCACATCAAGTCCACTTTTAACAACACCATCGTTTCGATCACCGACCCAACGGGCGCTGTGATTTCATGGGCTTCCTCAGGTGAGGTTGGCTTCAAGGGATCCCGTAAGTCCACCCCTTACGCAGCTCAGATGGCTGCTGAGTCTGCTGCTCGCCGAGCTCAAGAGCACGGTCTGAAGAAGGTAGACGTATTTGTTAAGGGGCCGGGTTCTGGTCGTGAAACCGCGATTCGTTCGCTCCAGGCTGCTGGTCTGGAACTGGGAACCATCCAGGATGTCACCCCAGTTCCACACAACGGTTGCCGCCCTCCAAAGCGTCGTCGCGGCTAATTCCCTAACAGGTTGCGTCACGAGTAAATCCCTCCACTGAGTGCAATGCGAGCGTCAAATAGCGGTTGCTCGCTGAAAGGAAGCCAACGTGCTAATTGCACAACGCCCCACGCTTAACGAAGAGGTCGTATCCGACTACCGTTCACGATTCATCATTGAACCTCTTGAACCAGGTTTCGGTTATACCCTCGGTAACTCACTTCGTCGCACCCTGCTGTCCTCAATCCCTGGCGCTTCTGTCACAAGCATCCGGGTGGACGGTGTCCTGCACGAGTTCTCAACCGTGCCTGGAGTTAAGGAAGACGTCACCGAGTTCATCTTGAACCTCAAGTCACTGGTCGTCTCCTCGGAATTCGACGAGCCTGTCGTCGCCTACCTGCGCAAGCAGGGTCCTGGCGAAGTCACGGCCGCCGACATTTCTGCGCCTGGCGGTGTAGAGGTCCACAACCCGGACCTGCACATCGCCACGCTGAATGACGAAGGTCAGCTCGACATTGAACTGACGATCGAACGCGGACGCGGATACGTTTCTGCTGCGCAGAACAAGAACGCGGATGCTGAGATCGGTCGTATTCCTGTCGACTCGATCTACTCGCCCGTGCTGAAGGTCACCTACAAGGTTGAAGCTACGCGTGTTGAACAGCGCACTGACTTCGACCGCCTGATCATCGACGTGGAAACTAAACCATCGATTCTGCCACGTGACGCAGTTGCATCGGCCGGTAAGACTCTTGTCGAACTGTTCGGTCTCGCTCGCGAACTCAACGTGGAAGCAGAAGGTATCGACATTGGACCGTCGCCGGTTGACGCTGCTCTGGCAGCTGACTTGGCGCTTGCGATCGAAGACCTCGATCTGACGGTTCGTTCGTACAACTGCCTCAAGCGCGAAGGTATCCACACTGTCGGTGAACTGGTTGCTCGTAGCGAAGCTGACCTCATGGACATCCGTAACTTCGGTTCGAAGTCCATCGACGAAGTCAAGCAGAAACTTAATGAACTGAACCTGAGCCTCAAGGACAGCCCGAACGGATTCGGTGAAGCTAACCTCGACTCAGACGAATCGTTCGTTGAGGACGAACAGTTCTAAGAATTCCAAGGAGAAATATCCATGCCTACCCCTACTAAGGGAACCCGTCTGGGAGGTTCCCCGGCGCACGAGCGGGCGTTGCTGAACAATCTGGCAGCCCAGCTCTTTGAAAACAAGTCAGTGACCACCACGGTGACCAAGGCAAAACGCCTGCGCCCCGTTGCTGAACGTCTCATCACGTTCGCAAAGCGTGGCGACCTCGCGTCGCGCCGTCGCGTGCTTGCTTCGATTTCCGACAAGGGAATCGTGCACGAACTGTTCACCTCGATCGCTCCTGCTGTTGCTGAGCGCCCAGGTGGATACACCCGCATCACCAAGATCGGTCCTCGCCGCGGTGACAACGCTCCAATGGCTGTCATTGAACTGGTTCTTGAGCCTTACTCACCTAAGGAAAAGACCGTCAAGGAAGCCGAAGCAGTTGCTGAAACCGCTGCTGCTGAAGAAGCTGACGTAGCTGAAGAGAAGGTCGACGAAGCCGATGAGGCTAAGGCTGAAGCTCCTGCTGACGTTGACTCCGGTGCTCAGGAAGACGAAGCACAGGCTGAAGCTGACGAAGAAGCGCAGGACAAGGCTGAGGACGCTACTGAAGAAGCAGACGAAAAGGCTGAAGAAGAAACCAAGTAAGGTTTCTCACGCAAGAGCCCGTTCACCGTTTGGTGGACGGGCTCTTTGCTTTGCGCCGTTTCGACTAGGTCTGATTCTCCACCAAGCGGTGCGACTTGGGAACCTCGCCCGCGGACTCACCCACTGAGAACACGGCAAACGGCACAAAGTTGCCGTGAGGGTCGGTGCGACGCAAAACATCGCACAGCATGGCAGCAGACAAAGGAGTGTCCTTGAGCTGAGACTCAACGGCGACCCGAAGCCCGTTGCGCGCAAGAACCAGCCACAGGCGCAACAGGTCGCGGCCGGCCTGCACCCACTCTTCCGCGCTGACCTGCGACGCGTGATCGCGGTGCAGCGCCAACACCAGCCTGTCCGGTGCTTTGCGTGAAGCGAACGTGGGCAGCATTGTGCTCCACACACCGGTGCGGGACACCGTGTTCAAAAGTGTGTCGCTTCCGGCCTTGATGAGTCGGGCGCCTGTGCGCGCCACTGCCCGCGGGATCCGCAACGTCTCCGCGGTGAGCCCGTCCTGGTAGTAGCGCGGGTCAGTGTCGTCAAGGCGCAGCCATTCCAGGGTTTCGTCCAATGCTTCCCGAGGTGACAGTGCCGCCGCCTGCGCGTACCTTGAGGCGTCGCTCCAGATGGACTCGGGGATCTGCGCGCTGGCAATTGGGCCCGAGGTGTACGCGAAGTTGGTTTGAGCGAACTGGGAGAGTGCCTCCTCCAGACGGTCGGTGCGCGGCACTAACTTGCCACGGTCCACCTGACGGTTTAACACCTCGGCGGGTTCAAAACCGGCCCTGCTGTCAGTTTCATGCGTACCCATGCCCGCGCCCAGGGACGGGCCAGTCGCGCTGTCAGCGCCACGTTCACCGACCTCGGCGACGTCCAACTCCAGCCAGATACCGTGACCCTCACCCAGCACCCGCACCTGCTCAATGCGCGCGCCATCCGCACCCAGGGCGATGTTGGCCGCCTCAACCCAGCAGCCCAGGGAGAGGCCGAGGTCCATGGCGTGTGGGTCGGTCACGGGGAGCGTGCGCTCAGGGTCGACGCGCACGGTAAGCGAAGCGTGCGAGTTCGCCAGGGAGCTTACCTGGGGCACCCACGGTTGCGTGTTGTGCGCGCTGGGCGCCCAGCCTGCGGTTGCGAAAACGCGTTCGAAAGTGGCCTCGGAGAAGCTCACGTGTACACCTTTCGGAGGAAGAATCGGATGTCGTGGAGCGGGTGTCCGCCGGCCTTGCGCGGGATTGCCTCGGAGCCGGGGTTGTCCTCGCCTATAAACGTAATTCTAAGTCGGCGGTAGTTCTTCTGGATCAGGGTGGACAAGAGTTGGCGCGCTAGTAGCGACACGACTCCGCGCCCCTGTACGGACGGGCGGGAGCCCTGGATGATGAGGACCGCGTCCTTCGCCGAGGTCGTTAGCCGCTGCCGTGAAAGGCGCTCCCGTAGCAACCGCGCGGCGAAGGTGGGGGAGAGGGCGCCGTTGGTTGCGCGAAGATGCTCGACTGGGTCGGGGACGGTGAGAATGAAACCGGCGACAGGGGTGGCGCTGCTGGAGTCTGCGCTGGCATCTACTTCTTGGGCCGCCACGATCAGTCCGGGGTCCATAAGCAGTTCCAGGCCACTGGTCTGCGATGCGAATTGTTCCTCAGAAATGGGCGTGTAGTAGGGGAGCGGGTCGAACGCTTCGTTGAGCGTGGGCAACACGCGGTTTAAAACCTTTCTCACACCCAACCGGCCGGGACTCAGTAGCTCGACTCCCACCTCGGCGAACTCTTGCGGCGCGGGCGCCGTAGCCCGTTTTGCCGGCACATTACCCAGGTCCACTTCCCACGTGCGGCCGCCGCTGAACGGGGTGAAGCCGCTGGTCTCGAACGCGTGGGACACCATGGGCGAGTTCCAGGCGGAGTCAAAGAACCCCGGGTACTCGTGGCCGGCGACAACAACGCCACCGGTCTCGTTGGGCAGTAGCGAAACGGGTCCCATGATGTGCGTCTTGCCGGTGCGGGCGGCGTGTTCTTCCACCGTGGACATGAGCGCTTCGAACGCGTCCCGGTGCGCAAACTCCAGGGCCCCAAACAGCAGGGTGGGGGAGCCGAGCTTCGCGTCCATATCGGGGTGCGCATGCACGGTACACCGGCCCACAACCGCGCCACCAGCGTCACGGGCCAGTAACAACGTCACCGGGCTGGGAAACCACGACTTGCCCCGGTGCCACGCCACGATGTCGGAACGTAACAGCGGAACCCGGGAGGCCACCTCGGCGGGGGTCATCCACGCTGGAACTGCGCAGAACTCACGCAACTGAGCGCGCGTTTCCACCTGTTCGACTGTGATCATGGTAGCCACGCCGGTCACGGCGATTCGGTGCGGGTGCTGGGTGCGGTGGTTTCGCTGGGCAGCTCAGTGCGTGGCGTCGAAGCTTCACCAGACAGTTCAGTGAAGCGGTCGATCATGCCGGTGCGTCCGTCCTCGGCGCGGAAAATGCCGTTCGAGTAGCCCCATTCGTTGGCCTCGTAGATGCGGATAAACCCGCCTTTAGCCGGGGACTTGTCGCCCTTGCCCACAAGCCAGTGCATGATTTCGTGGTGCTCCTGCGTGCGGGCAAACCGCATGAGGTCATCAAGGGACTGGAACACCACAACCAGGCCGATCCGCTTGGGGAACTCGTAGTAACTGCGGTGCCACAGGTAGCCGGGGGCGTGCTTGAGGGCCCGGGCCAGTTTGGTCCACCGGCGCACCTGATCAGCCATGTCCAGAACCGAACGGTACTCATTGCATCCTAAGAACAGAGCGTTGCCCTGCCCCTGGGGTGGGGTTTGCGAAAAGTCACGTGTACGCATGTGTGCTCCTGCTTGTGTTCGTGTTTCTGCTGTTAGGACTTCATCAAATAGGTGTTCTTGATCTTCTTGGTTGCCTCCGCGAACGGTCCGGTGCCGTGGTCGTGAAGTTCAATGCGAATGTCGGCCGCCGACGGGTCCTCCTCCAGCGACTGCTTGAAGTCACGCGACACCGCGGACAAGTGCTCAAGAATCCCCGTGGTGAGCGCGGTGCGCATCTGTTCGCGCTGGTCAGCGTCCAAGTTCTCCGCCGCCGAGGTGTCCCGCAGCTGGATATGTAAAGTGGGCCGCATCTCCAAGGCTCCAGTGTCCTGAAGCTCAATGCGGAACGAATCAATCAATGGTGCGTAACGCTCATCGCGGTACAAACCATTCTCAACGTCCAACGGGTAAATGTTGGCGCCCATGTACGAAATCGTGGAATCCGACCGACCAAACAGCAACACGAACGGCAGGCGCATTCCCTGACGCTTGAACGCATCAGACAAGCGTTTTGCTAAATGCGGGAATGCGCGCGTGATACCCACCATGTCGTCAAAGCTGATGAGCGTGGCCTCATCACCGATGTTGTAGCGAAGCCGGGGGCTCATCACCGCTGCTGAGTTAATCGTGACAATAAGCTCATTGTCTTCAGTTGTTTCCAAGAAGGTCTCAAGGGGGTTGTACTGGAAAATCATAGGAACGCGCGACTCGTTGTCGCCCAGCAGGGCCGTGCGGAAGTCGTTGTTGCGTGTCAGCTCTTTACGGATCTCAACAGCCACATCGGTTTCGCCAGCCATACCGATTGTCAGATCAGAGGCCCCGTAACCGGAGTACACGCGGTTGAACCGCTTCTCCACGTGCTCACGTAGACCCTCTGTCATGGCCTCGCCACCCACGAACCCGTTCAGAGTGAACTGGTCCCAGTACTCCGAACCACGCTCCGTGTCGTTGTCCATGTAATCGACGAGGTGTTTGAGGAACGGAGGATACGCACTGATCAAATACGTGTGATCCGGCCCAAAATGGGTCAACGTGTCAATGATCTTCTCGAGATCAGGGCCCGTGTTCTTCACCATGGCGACCTTGGCCATAGCCAGTCCCGTGTTCGTTCCCGTGGCCCACGCGCCCATGGAGAACGCGTTGATACAGAACAGGTCACGCGCACCGAACAAGAACGTCACGTACCCAGCCACATTACGGTGGACCGTGTCCAGTTCCTTTTTCGAGCGCATCCAGTTAAACGGCTTACCTGATGACCCGGACGATTCGTCCACGACCGTGCCCACGGTCTCAATGGAGCCGTTCCAGCACCGGTCGTCTTCGGAATACTGCGTGACGTAGTCGTGTTTATTGGTCGCAGGGTAGTTCTGCAGATCCCACCACGTGAACTCGTAGTCGTTTTCAACCAAATAGTCTTGGTACGCCGGAACGTCCAGGGACGCCTGTTGACAGATCATCCACGCGTTGAGCCGGGCAATGCGTTCGAGGCCCGGCTGGTAGTTGCGCGCCGTGAACCGCCAAATGGCCGGGTGTACACGATACGCCTTGTACGCAGTGGTCAAGCCCATGTTGGTCAGACGCAACAGGGTCTGGCGGGCGATATTGATGGCTCCACGTTTGATGTCGGGCTTGCGCAGTGCTGGACGCTTGTCTCTCATATGACCAAACCTAGTGTGCAGGTGTGAGATTTGACTAGATGTCACTTGCCAGAACTGTCACACGGGTAACGTGGGACGTGAAACGAAAGGAAACCTTCATGAACGAAATTCTGTCTCCCCAACTTCTTGACACGCTACGTGAACGCGCACCCCGCTATGACGCGAATAATGAGTTCTGTTTCGAGGACATGGAAGACTTGCGGGCAGCCGGTTACCTCACCATGTTGGTTCCTGAATCCTTTGGAGGGGCGGGCATGAGTGTCGCCCAGGTTTCTCGCGTTCAGCGCACGCTCGCCCAGGCCGCGCCGGCAACTGCGCTCGCCTTCAACATGCACCAGATCATTGTGGGACTGTGCGCGCGTTTGCACCGTGCGGGCGATTCGACCACCGACTGGGTCTTGCGCGACGCGATGGAAGGACACATTTTCGCGTTCGGTATCAGCGAAGCCGGTAACGACTCTGTTCTGTTCGACTCCACCACCGAGGCCGTCCCCACCGATGACGGCTACAAGCTCACGGGCACCAAGATCTTCACGTCCCTGTCGCCAGTGTGGACGCGTCTGGTTGTCCATGCTCGCGTAAAAGACTCAGACCAGCTGGTCTTCGGTTTCATCGACCGAGACTCCGAAGGAATCGACATCAAGGACGACTGGGACACCTTGGGCATGCGTGCCACCCAGTCGTGTACAACGGTCCTGAACAACGTGGTCCTGCCATCCGACCGCGTTGCCACACACACGCCCGTTGGGCCCAACGACAACCCGTTTGTGTTCGGGATTTTCGGGTGCTTCGAACTGTTCTTGGGCAGTGTGTACAACGGTATTGGTGAACGCGCTGTTGCCCTGGCCAGCGAGATCGTTAAGAAACGCATGTCTCGGGCAAAGGGTGAGCCGTACTCCAAGGACCCCGACATTCGTTGGCAGATCGCCTCCGCCGCAATCCTCATGGACGGTGCCAGCCTGCAGCTTGAAAAGCTCACGGAGGACTTTGACCTGGTGGGCACTGACCGAGATCCCAACTACGGCATGAAGTGGTTCCTGCACTTTTCGGCGGCGAAGAATAGGTCGGCCGAGGCGGCAAAGAGCGCCGTAGATACTGCCCTTCGCGTGTGTGGGGGCTCCCAGTACTATTCGCGCAGTGAACTCCAGCGCTTGTACCGGGATGTCCTGGCCGGAATTTACCAGCCTAGTGACAACGAAAGCCTGCACACCGCGTACGGCAACGCACTGCTGGGGCCCATCGAAGATTAAGCACTCCCAACGGCGCAAAACGAGCGAAACGGCGCATTATATTGCGTAGTTTCGCTCGTTTTGCGCCTTCTGGACTTAGCTACTCCACCCGGTGCGTCCCAACTGCGCAAAGCTGCGCGTACAGAGTCACTTCCTCACACCTCGGCAGGGGTTTCTGACTCGTTTAGCTACACTCCAGCTCGATTTCGCCCGTCGAGTGTAGCTAAACGCACTCCCAGCCCGAGGTCATCGTCTCTTCCGCTGTCGCTTTCCCGCCCGTGTCCGGGGTCACTGTTAAGGTGAACATATGCCCGTAAAAACGGGTGGTCAGTGCCACAAAAATGCGTGCTGATCTGAGTTCTGCAAGGAGAGTTTAATGTCGTCAGTGCCCTCCATTCTGAGTGAGTCGCTCGAACAGGTCGATCCGGAAATCGCGCAGGTTTTGGATGACGAACTGCAACGTCAGCGAGACACACTCGAGATGATTGCCTCGGAAAACTTCGTCCCCAAAGCCGTTTTGCAAGCACAGGGGTCGGTCCTCACAAACAAGTACGCGGAAGGATACCCGGGGCGCCGCTACTACGGAGGGTGCGAACACGTAGACGTCGCAGAGAACCTCGCGATTGACCGTGTGAAGGAACTCTTCGGAGCGAACTTCGCTAACGTGCAACCTCACTCTGGTGCTCAAGCAAATGCGGCAGTGATGCACGCTCTGGCTCGCCCGGGAGACACGCTCATGGGGATGAGCCTGGCACACGGTGGTCACTTGACCCACGGTATGAAGATCAACTTCTCTGGTCGCCTCTATGACATCGCTGCCTACGGTGTGGACGAAGCGACCAACCGCCTGGACATGGACAAGGTGCGCAAGACCGCACTGGAAAGCAAACCCAAAGTAATTGTGGCCGGATGGTCCGCCTACCCACGCCACCTCGACTTCGAAGCCTTCCGCGAAATCGCCGACGAAGTTGGTGCAAAGCTGTGGGTCGACATGGCGCACTTCGCGGGACTCGTCGCCGCAGGACTGCACCCCAGCCCAGTGCCATACGCTGACGTGGTGTCTTCAACCGTTCACAAGACCCTCAGCGGTCCACGTTCGGGTCTGATTCTGAGCCGTGACGAAGACATCGCTAAGAAGATCAACTCAGCTGTGTTCCCCGGTCAGCAGGGTGGTCCACTCATGCACGTGGTGGCGGCCAAGGCCATCGCGTTCAAGATCGCTCAGTCCGCCGAGTTCAAAGAAAAGCAAGAGCGTACTCTCCGCGGCGCAAAGATCCTGGCTGAACGCCTCCTCCAGGACGATGTCACCGACGCCGGTGTCAGCGTTCTGACAGAAGGAACCGACGTTCACCTGGTGCTCGTTGACCTGCGGAACTCCGCTCTCAACGGTCAGGAAGCAGAAGACCTGCTCCACTCGGTTGGAATCACGGTCAACCGCAACGCAGTTCCTTTCGACCCACGGCCACCCATGGTCACCTCGGGCCTGCGGGTGGGAACCCCGGCGCTTGCTTCCCGTGGCTTTGGTGACGAAGAATTCACCGAGGTCGCCGACATCATGGCGCAGGTCCTCAAGCCCGGCTGCGACCTGGACGAACAGCGCCAGCGCGTGGCTCGACTGACCCAAGCATTCCCGCTTTATGAAGGACTGAAACAGTACTGATGGCGCAGATTCTCGACGGAAAAGCGACTGCAAAAGCGCTCAAGCAGGAATTCTCTGAGCGCGTTGCGAGGCTAAAAGAACACGGAGTGACGCCTGGCCTGGGTACCTTGCTGGTAGGCGAGGACCCCGGCTCGCAATGGTACGTGGCGGGTAAACACCGCGACTGTGCCGAAGTCGGCATCGAGTCGATTCGTGAAGACCTCCCGGAAACCGCGACCCAGCAGGAAATCGAAGACGCAGTTCAGCGCCTTAACGACAACCCTGTATGCACCGGGTTCATCGTGCAGTTGCCACTGCCCAAAGGGATCGACACCAACCGGGTTTTGGAGCTGATCGACCCTGACAAGGACGCCGACGGCCTACACCCCATGAACTTGGGTCGCCTGGTTTTGCGGGTAGGTGAGGACGTTGAGTCGTCCTTGCCGTGTACACCGGTAGGGATCGTTGAGCTTCTAGAACGCCACGGTGTTGACTTAAACGGTAAACACGTCGTGGTGCTTGGCCGCGGAGTGACCGTGGGTCGCCCCATCGGGTTGATCCTGACCCGCCGCGCCGTGAACGCCACGGTGACGCTCACGCACACCGGAACCACAAACCTCAAGGAACTGCTCCAACAAGCCGATGTCGTTGTCGCCGCCGCAGGTGTCAAAGACATCGTGGATGGCGACTCGGTCAAGGACGGCGTGGTGCTGGTTGACGTGGGAGTTTCGCGCGAAACCGACCCCGAAACCGGTAAGTCCCGGGTTGTGGGCGACGTTTCCGAAGAGGCGCGCGCTAAGTCGTCGTTCTACTCGCCCAACCCTGGGGGAGTGGGACCCATGACGCGCGTTGAACTGTTGCGTAACGTCATTGAGAGCGCTGAACGGTCACTTGCGTAGTGGGCTGTAACCCAGTTACCCACCACAAGTAAGAGGTTTGCGCATAGGGGTGGTGTGTAACTGGCCGATTTTGGGCCGAAAAAGTGAACAAAACGAACAAAAAGGGTGTTTACCCACCAACCCTGTTCGAGGGGTGGTGGGTAAATGGTTCTTGTGCGCGTGGCGACGTGGTATCTGATTGGTGTGTCACATCTGCTCGGTAGAGCAGTCCAAGTGAAGCACTCCGGGTGTTTTAGCCAAGTCCAGACGGCGCAAAGCGAGCGGGACGTCGCATTATAATGCGTAGTCTTGCTCGCTTTGCGCCGTTTCGTTTGGCCGCAGTCGGCAGATTCGACTGTAACCACTTACGTTTCGGACCCCGAGGTGACCGTACCTGTTCGGGGCACGATACTGGCCGTGGTGGTGGGTGCAGTAGCGTCATCAGTTCGGGAGAGCGGCTCAAAGGTAAAGGTTCGGGGTGTGAACGATGTCCTGAAACCGGACAAGGTGGTTCACTCCGAGCGGTCTAGCTGGCTAAGTTTGCGCGCACACAGAAAAGCGAGGGGATATGAAATCCCCTCGCTTTTGTGTTTGCCGTCTGTGGCTGGTGCGCGTGTCTGCGGTTTACTGCAGGGCGAGCGTGAGCTTGAACAGAATGCGGGGTTTGTCTTTACCTGCGTAGTTGTCCATGAGCACGCTTTCGAACCCGATGGACGAGTGGAAAGCTACGGCTGCTGAGTTTTCAGGCATGGTCGTTGCCTGAACCTCGGTCTTACCCTTGTTGCGTGCCAACTCGATGAACGAGTCGTAGAGCTTGCGACCGATTCCCTGGTGACGGAAGTCGTCGCGAGCAGCAACGAGGTGGATATAAGCGGGGCCGTCCAGGGGAATAACACCCAGCAGGTACCCAACGATTTCGTTTTTGTATCGAGCGACCAGGCCAGACGCAGCCAACTGGCGGAACCAGTATGGATCGTGGTCTTCGCTGAGGTCGCGTTCGCCCCAAAACTTCTGTTGTTCGTCGACCAAGAAGGTGCGGAGGTCGTCCGCGTCGACTTCGTCGAGTGGGCTTACGGCTAGACGTTCAATGTCGAATTCCGGTGTTGCCATGAGTCGTCTCCTTGTCATCTCAGGACTTCTAACTGTACCCAATTTTCATGACAGGGACGTTAGCCGAGTCACTTGTAAGACATTGTGCGTGAAAAGATGAACACATGATTACAGTCGCTAGCGTTAATGTGAACGGAATCCGCGCAGCTATGCGGAAAGGAATGGAACCCTGGTATAACCAGCACACGCCACAGATTCTGACGCTGCAAGAAGTCAGAGCAGCAAATGACATTGCGTACAGCGTCATGGAACCATTTGGCGGGAACGCCTACAGCGCCGATGCGGAAGCAAAAGGACGGGCAGGTGTCGCGATTGTCTCTCAGACTCCAGCACGTGAAGTGCGCGTGGGGATTGGAGACGAGTACTTTGAACGTTCCGGTCGCTGGATCGAATGCGACTACGACCTGTCTGACGGTTCCACGCTGGCCGTGGTCTCCGCCTATGTACACTCAGGTGAAGCTGGAACGCCTAAACAAGACGATAAGTACCGGTTCTTAGATCGCATGAAAGAACGTTTGCCACAGCTTGCTGCAAGTGCCGACTACGCCCTCATCACCGGTGACTTGAACGTGGGCCACACAGAACTTGACATTAAGAACTGGAAAGCTAATCAGAAGAAGGCCGGGTTCCTCCCTGAAGAACGCGCGTACTTTGACGAATTCTTTGGCGACCTGGGTTGGGTTGACGTCCACCGCACGCTATCCGGTGAAACCCCTGGCCCATACACATGGTGGTCAATGCGAGGCAAGGCCTTCGACAATGACGCGGGGTGGAGGATCGACTACCACATGGCCACGCCCAACCTTGCTGAGTTGGCGTCGAACGCACGCGTTCACCGGGCCGCGTCATGGGGTGAGCGGTGGAGTGACCACGCGCCACTCGTCATTGATTACGACCTGCCGGAACTGGTGGGAAACGAATAGCCCGTAGAACGAATAACCAACAGCTGTAGCTCAGAGTAAAAACAAGCGGGGGCACACGTGTGAAAACGTGTGCCCCCGCCTGTTCTCTAGTAGCAGTGCGCTTAGCAGCAGCGTGCTTTAGGGTTTCGGTCCTGTTCGTCGGTGAGGTCCCGCCAGAACTGGCGTTCTCCCATGGCACCCTCGCAGGTGCCGTGGCGCTGTTTGTAGGACTCGAGGTAGTGCTTGTAAGCGTTTTCGCCCATCACTTCCTTGATGTACCAGTGAACAGCTTTCAACGGTTTGAGGACTGCCGAAATCCTACTCATGCGCTTCAACCTTCTGAGTCTGTTCCTTTTGGAACGCGTCCCACTGAGCCTGAACTTCGCGTTCTGCCTTCGTAGGAATAAGTCCCTTCGGAGCGAAGATCTTCGTGGGCACTGCTGGTTCTTCCGATGTAGTCACCTTACCGGTCGTAACGGCCTTGAAACATTGGTAGAGCGCCATGAGGACGACCATGAGCACCAGAACAGCGAAGACCACCGACAAGGTTCCTTGGATGAACGTGTTGCGAACAACCGCGCGCATCGCTTCTTCGCCCTGAATGTTGCCCATCGAGGTTTCTCCCGCGGCCAGCTTTTCGCGAACGGCAAAGTGCTGTGCCCAGTAACCAAGTTTGGGGTTAGGGGAGAAGATCTTCTGGGCAGACGCGGTCATTGTCACGGCCAGGTCCCATGCGAGGGGGACACCTGGTATCCACGCGTACTTCGCGTATCCAGACTTGACCACGATCGCGAGCACAACTGATAGGGCAACCGCTGCAAGAAGCTGGTTAGAGATTCCGAACAGCGGGAACAACGTGTTGATTCCACCCAACGGGTCAGTCACACCGATGACCAGGATTGAACCCCAGCCGGCAACCATAATGAAAGTGGTGAGCCATGCACCGACATTCCATGACGGGTCACGGAACTTAGGCATGAAGTTACCCAGCAGGTCAGACAACATGAAGCGAGCAACGCGAGTACCGGCGTCAATCGTGGTAAGGATGAACAGTGCTTCGAACATCACCGCGAAGTGGTACCAGAAACTCATCCAGGCTGGCCCACCGAACACGGAGTGCAGAATGTGCGCCATACCCATAGCCAAAGTGGGAGCGCCACCGGTACGAGACACGATGGAGGATTCCCCGACGTCATGCGCGGCTTGTTCAAGCATCTCTGGGGTTACGTCAATGCCGGGCATTCCCAGTTTGTTCGTAATGAAGTCTGCTGCTCCCTGAGGTGTTCCACCGGTGAGTGGTTCAGCCGCGTTCATGGCGAAGTAGATTCCCTTGTCCAAGCTGACAGCTGCGACAAGCGCCATGATGGCAACGAACGACTCCATGAGCATGCCACCGTAACCGATGAGGCGGGCCTGCGACTCCTTTTCAAGAAGCTTAGGAGTGGTTCCAGACGAAATCAGTGCGTGGAACCCAGACAGCGCACCACACGCAATCGTGATGAACAGGAATGGGAACAGGGTACCTGCGAACGCGGGGCCCTGGTCGTTAGACGCGAATGGCGTGATGGCAGGCATCTGAACCTCTGGGTTCACCAGAATGATTCCCACCGCCAGTAGAGCGATGGTACCGATTTTCATGAACGTCGACAGGTAGTCACGGGGTGCCAGGAGCATCCACACTGGAAGAACTGCAGCAATGAATCCGTAGATCATGAGGCCCCATGCCAGCTGCACCTTGCTGAGGTGGAAGACCTCTGACCATACGGGGTCGTTGTGAACCCATCCACCTACAACAATCGCAAGGATGAGCAAGGTAATGCCGATTACCGATGTCTCCACGATCGCACCTGGACGCAGGTAACGCATGTAGAAGCCCATGAGGAACGCGATCGGGATGGTCATTGCGATTGAGAAGACACCCCATGGCGATTCGGCGAGTGCGTTAATGATGACCACACCCAGAACCGCAATCAGAATGGTCATGATGAGGATGATCCCGATGGAGGTGATAATGCCTCCGACGTTGCCGAGTTCGTCACGCGCCATCTGGCCCAGTGAGCGACCGTTACGGCGGGTCGAGAAGTAGAGGACCATGTAGTCCTGAACTGCGCCGGCAACAATCACACCCAGAACGATCCACAACGTTCCGGGAAGGTATCCCATCTGCGCGGCAAGGATGGGGCCAACAAGCGGTCCGGCACCGGAAATCGCAGCAAAGTGGTGTCCAAACAGAACGCGACGGTCGGTAGGCGTGAAGTCCCTACCGTTATCGTTGAGCTCAGCGGGTGTGGCGCGCTTAGGGTCAGGGCGGCACACTTTCCATTCGATGAACTTGGCGTAGAACCTAAAAGCAATGAGGTAGGAGCCCACTGCCGCGGCGACGAACCAGCTAGCACTGAGCTGTTCACCGCGAACGATCGCGATCATTGTCCAACCGAGACCGGCGATGAGGGCAATGGCTACCCATAAGACGATTTTGCCCGGCGTCCACCGGGGCTTCTCTTCCACTGCAACTGGTGGGAGAGCTTCATCGGTCTTGACGTACTCAACCGACATATGAGCTCCTTTTTGGGCTGGTTCGTCGCAAGCGACGAAGGTCGTAAATTAACATCCACACGGAGTGTGTTTGCGGTTCCTCCATCTTTGGAGGTAATTAGCATAATACTTTGATGTGACTCGGAGCACATACGATCAACGCGTGTTTTGCTAACTGAGACGGTTCCGTTGTCCTGAAGTGGCAGAATGGTGAACATGAGTCAATCAGCTGTCACCCGCCCTCGTTCACTCTCAGGTGTGCAAGCGACCTCGGGGTCCCTCCACCTCGGAAACTACATTGGTGCCCTCCAACAGTTCGTTGCGCAACAGGACACCCACGATGCCTTCTTCTTCATCGCAAACATGCACGCGATCACGGTGGAGCAGAACCCAGAAGAACTTCGCGAGCGCACACTGCGCACGGCAGCCCAGTTCATCGCTGCGGGACTCGACCCTGAAAAGTCCACGATCTTTGTGCAGTCGCACGTGGACGCTCACACAAAGCTCAGCTGGATTCTGGAATGCACCACGTCGCTGGGTGAAGCACAGCGCATGACCCAGTTCAAAGACAAATCAGCAAAGAACGAACACGTGTCACTGGGGCTACTCACGTATCCCGCTCTCATGGCCGCTGACATCCTCCTTTATCAGGCCGATATCGTTCCCGTGGGGGAGGACCAGCGCCAACACTTGGAGCTGACTCGCAACTTGGCAGAACGCTTTAACAACCGGTACGGCGAAACATTCAAAGTGCCTGAAGCGGGAATCCTCAAGCAAACGGCAAAGATCTACGACCTCCAAGACCCGTCGGCAAAAATGTCGAAGTCGGGGAAGAACCCAGCTGGTCGCATCGACATCCTTGATGAGCCCAAGGTTCTTCAGAAGAAATTTAAGTCGGCCGTCACCGACACCGACACCGTGATTGCCTACGACCCAGAGAACAAGCCGGGAGTATCTAACCTACTCACCATCTACTCGTCGCTGTCAGGCCAGAGCATTGACAGCATCGTCGCTGAGTTCGAAGGAAAGATGTACGGCCACCTCAAGGTCGCGCTTGCCGACCTCGCGGTTGAAGCTCTCACCCCCGTACGCACCCGCACCAACGAGCTCCTGGAGGACCGGGCGGAACTCCAGCGGATTCTTCTCAACGGTGCTAACAAGGCGACCCAGATCGCAGACGCCACCGTCAAGAACGCGTACGACCGCGTCGGTTTTCTCTAAACTCCCCACCCCACCACCACAAAGGAGCACCACCAGGTGGCCAAGAAGTACAAACCCAACAACATCGCCCCAGAAGTCATCCACACAGCCGCTCGTGTGGAAGACAAAGTCCAAGACTGGCTCCGCAAACAAGCGAACAACCGCGGATGGAAGCGCACAGTTATCGCGTATGACTCCTACGGAACTGAAACCTTCATTAGGGTTTTGGCCCGCACGGTTTTGACCAAGACCGGCCAACCGGCAGCAGACGTCCACGCGAGTATCCGAGGGTTCAGGTCGTTTGGGTCCATCCCGCTCAACGAGGCGACAGCGTGGGTGAGGGTGAACGGCCAGGAACACATGGTGTCCTCCGACCGAGGTGGCATTATCGACGCTGTCATTCCCGGCGACTTTGAGCCGGGGAAAGTGGAGTTGGAAATCTGGACCCAGGGTTCGCTTGTAGACACGGCAACCGCGTATGTGGTGGCAGACGAGGAGAAGTTTGGCATCATCTCCGACATCGACGACACGGTCATGGTGACCGCGTTGCCTCGCCCGTTCTTGGCTGTGTGGAACACGTTCGTGCTGGATGAACACGCGCGCTCGCCAGTGGCCGGGATGTCGGTTCTGTACGACCGCCTCACCTACCTGCGTCCGCACGCCCCCATCATCTACTTGTCTACGGGTGCGTGGAATGTGGCTCTGACGCTCAAGCGTTTCTTGTCTAGAAACCTGTACCCGGACGGGCCGTTCTTGCTCACAGACTGGGGGCCCACGGCTACGCGTGCGTTCCGTTCGGGCCAGGAACACAAACGCATCCAGTTGGAGCGGCTGGCCCGGGAGTTCCCCAACATCAAGTGGCTGTTGATCGGTGATGACGGCCAGCACGACGAAGAACTTTACGGCGAATTCGTCGAAAACCACCCCAACAACGTGGTCGCAGTATGCATTCGTCAGCTCACGGTTGGTGAAGCGGTGTGGGCCGGTGGGCGTTCAAAGAACTCCGGGCGTGGCCAAGGCGTTCCGTGGATCTACGCTCCAGACGGAGCGGGCCTCATGGAGAAGATGAACGACCGCGGAATCATCGTCTAAACGCAACAGCCATCACCCGGTTTAGCCCTCTACATCCACCCCAAAACACTGGGCATCCGCGAACGTGTCGATGTCCGCGGTCGTCGCCTGCTCAAGGTGAACGGGAACCCACGTACAGCGGTCGTAAAGGGTACGAGCGGGCCGGTGGGCCACCTCGGCGGTGGATACCACTTCAGCCAGCGCCCGGGCGCGCCACACGGCCGTCAGGTACTGCGCCCGCCCGGCGGGATCAACGGCAACCGCACAATCCGACTCACCTACCGCGTCGACGAGCGCGCGAATCGTGTGTGCGTCGATGCGGGGGAGATCGGCGGCAAGGACCGCCACAAACTCAGTTGTCACATGCGCCACCCCGGTGGCGATCGCCGCGGCAGGGCCAGAAAAGGGCGGGTCTTCGCGTAGGTGGGTGACGTGCCCGAGGTCGTCCAACCCTTCCGTGTTACCCACCACGACTGCGCGGCAGTGCGGGGAGACTCCGCGGACTGCGGTGAGAGCACGTTTGATGAGCGGAACGCCATCCACGGTGAGTGCGGTCTTGGTGAGGCCGCCCAGACGAGTGGCTTTCCCACCGGACACCAGAAGGGCACTGAGCGAAAGGTGATCAGTGCGTGAGCCTTGACTCACGTGCTGGAACCTTCCTGGTTCTCGGGCTTCCAATCGCCTGTGCGGGAGCGCTTGCGGCGCGAACGGTACATGAGCGCACCGCCCACAACGGCGAAAATGGCGACGGGTAGCCCAAGTGCAAGCCCTACGTTGTTAGGGATTGCGATTCCTGCGGCTTGGGACTCACCGGCTTCTTCACGCGGCTCACCAGTCGCGCCACCCGCGCCCCCAACAGACGCAACAGGCGACGGCGTGCTCAGATCCTCGAACGCCACGGTGCGCGTGACCTGCGGGTGCTTTTGGTTAAACGCCCAGTTGAGGAGGTCAGCGGTCGCCTGCCGGCTCTGCGTTTGCGCGCGCAGAACCACCGCAACGTACGTGGTGTCGCCTCGAGTGGCAGCCCCCACGAACGAACCACGGGCTTCTTGCGTGTACCCGTTCTTCAAACCGATAGCCCCGTCAACCAGCCCAACCAGGCGCGTGTGATTCTGGATCTGGTATCCCTGGACCTTCTCCTTTTTGTTGTGGTCATACCCACCGGGGAAGTCCAGGGTCTGGGTCTTGACGATTGTCATGAGGTACTTGTTCTTGATGAACTCATGGGAAAGCTTCAGCAGGTCATCCACCGTGGTTCCCTGCCCAGGCGCATCCAGCCCGCTTGTAGTGCCCACAGTGGTCGAGCCCATCCCCAACTGCGTGGCTTTGCGGTGCATGAGTTCCAGGGCCTTGTCTTGCCCGCCCACGGCTTCGCCTAACGCGTGTGCAGAGTCGTTGGCGCTGGCCATCAGCATTGAGTGGAAAAGCAGGTCGATTGAGTATTCGTTATCGCGCAACAAACCCACGCGGGTGCCGTCGACGTTTGTGGTCTCTTCCGTGATGCGCTGCTTTTTCTTGACGTCAGGGAGTTCGTCGACCAGGGCCAGCGCCGTGAGGAGTTTCTGCACTGACGCAGGCGAAGCGACCACGTCCTCGCCGCGGGACACCAAGACTTCGCCGGTGTCCAGGTTGGCTACGAGCCACGCGTCGGCCGCCGGGGTGGGTGGGGGAGTGCCGTCACCTATGTTTTCCGGGCTGGTGTATGTGGCCGAGGTGGGTTCTGCCGGTTGCGCCACAACCGTGTGCGCGCTCGCAGGCTTCGTTCCCGCAACGTTCACGGCCCCCACGCCAGTAAAGGTTGCGAGGGCAACAATGGCCGCCGCAAAAAAGCGACGGCCACATGTTAGGTGGTATAAAGCCACGTTAGAACGCTCGAGTGAGCAACGCCTGCTTAACTTCGGAAATTGCCTTGGTGACTTCAATTCCACGAGGGCAAGCTTCCGTGCAGTTGAAGGTGGTGCGGCAGCGCCACACACCTTCCTTGTCGTTGAGAACCTCGAGGCGCATGTCGCCACCTTCGTCACGTGAGTCGAAGATGAAGCGGTGTGCGTTCACAATTGCAGCCGGTCCAAAGTACTGGCCATCGGTCCAGAACACTGGGCAGGACGACGTACACGAAGCACACAGGATGCACTTGGTGGTGTCGTCGAAGATGGCGCGGTCTTCAGGCGACTGCAGGCGTTCGCGAGTAGGTTCGTGACCAGAAGTGATCAAGAACGGCATGATTTCGCGGTAGGACTGGAAGAACGGTTCCATGTCCACGATGAGGTCTTTTTCAAGAGGCAGGCCCTTGATCGCTTCCACCGTGATGGGCTTGTTGGTGTCCAGGTCCTTCAGCAGGGTCTTACATGCCAGGCGGTTACGCCCGTTAATTCGCATTGCGTCCGATCCACAGACACCGTGCGCACATGAACGGCGGAACGACAGGCTACCGTCGATTTCCCACTTGATCTTGTGCAGAGCGTCCAAGATACGGTCCGTGCCGTACATGGTGACTTTGTAGTCTTCCCAGTGTGGCTCGGAGTCAGCTTCGGGGTCGAAGCGTGCAATACGGATTGTGCAATCGAACGATGGGATTTCTCCGCCACCGCCACCCAGGTGATCTGGAAGATCAACCTTGGACGCTGGCTCAGCTGTCTTTACTTCTTTTTCACTCATCAGTACTTACGCTCCATAGGCTGGTACCGCGTTACGACAACGGGCTTCGTTTCCAAACGCATTCCTGCAACACCTTCAGCGGTTGCTGATTCGTCCAGGTAGGTCATGGTGTGGTGCATGAAGTTTTCGTCGTCACGCTTCGGGAAGTCTTCGCGGAAGTGTCCGCCACGCGATTCCTTACGGTGCAGAGCGGCAACCGTAACCACCTCGGCGATTTCAAGAAGGAAGCCCAACTCGACTGCTTCGAGGAGATCCAGGTTGTAACGCTTACCGCGGTCGTGGATGCCCACGTTCTTGTAGCGTTCACGCAAAGCGGCGATGTCCTTAAGCGCCGTGCGCAGGGTTTCTTCAGTACGGAACACCTGTACGTGGGTGTCCATGGTTTCCTGAAGGTCCTTACGGATCGCGCCGATCAGTTCTGAACCGTTGGAACGACGCATGGTTTCGATCATGTCGACCGTGCGGTCAGCAGCGCCTTCCGGCAGTTCAGGAAGCGTTGCGGTCTTGGAGTATTCCGCAGCCGCGATTCCCGCACGCTTACCGAACACGTTGATGTCCAGCAGCGAGTTGGTTCCCAGACGGTTTGAACCGTGGACCGAAACACATGCACATTCACCGGCAGCGTAGAGGCCAGGAACTACCGTGTCGTTGTCGGAAAGAACCTGCGATTCAACGTTGGTGGGGATACCACCCATGGCGTAGTGAGCCGTTGGGAACACTGGAACAGGTTCCGTGTAGGGCTCAACACCCAGGTAGGTGCGGGCGAATTCGGTAATGTCTGGAAGTTTCGCATCGATGTGTGCTGGTTCCAGGTGGGTGAGGTCCAGAAGAACGTAGTCCTTGTTTGGTCCACAACCGCGACCCTCGCGCACTTCGTTAGCCATGGAACGAGCCACGATGTCACGTGGAGCCAAGTCCTTAATGGTGGGTGCGTAGCGCTCCATAAAGCGCTCACCCTCGGAGTTACGCAGAACTGCACCTTCACCTCGGGCAGCCTCAGACAGGAGGATTCCCAAGCCTGCCAAGCCGGTTGGGTGGAACTGGAAGAACTCCATGTCTTCAAGCGGAAGCCCGTTGCGGTAGGTCACAGCAACACCGTCACCGGTGAGCGTGTGCGCATTCGAGGTGGTCTTGAAAACCTTTCCGAAACCACCGGTTGCGAACACAACGGCCTTCGAGCGGAACACGTGGATTTCGCCGGTTGCCAGTTCGTACGCAACGACACCAGCCGGACGGCGCTGGCCATCCACCTCGGTCATTACCAGGTCAAGAACGTAGAACTCGTTGTAAAACTCAACACCGTGCTTGACACAGTTTTGGTAGAGGGTCTGAAGAATCATGTGACCGGTACGGTCAGCGGCGTAGCACGCGCGACGCACAGGCGACTTACCGTGGTCGCGGGTGTGTCCACCGAAGCGACGCTGGTCAATCTTGCCTTCAGGCGTACGGTTGAACGGCAGACCCATCTTTTCCAGGTCAAGAACCGCGTCGATGGCTTCCTTTGCCATGACTTCAGCTGCGTCCTGGTCGACCAGGTAGTCGCCACCCTTAATGGTGTCGAACGTGTGCCATTCCCAGTTGTCTTCTTCAACGTTGGCAAGTGCTGCACACATACCACCCTGAGCTGCACCGGTGTGCGAACGGGTTGGGTACAGCTTGGTGAGAACAGCTGTGCGTGCGCGCTGTCCGGATTCGATCGCTGCGCGCATGCCGGCGCCACCTGCGCCGACGATGACAACGTCGTACTCATGTACCTGCATAGATACTCAATTCTCCTTTAAACGACTGTCACTAAGCGGTGCAGAAGGTGGGCAGAAGTTCAGCAGCGGTGTTCGCTGGGCAAGGGTCGAAGGTGAAGATCACCAGGGTTCCCAGAACCACAACGATGGCCGAAGCGATGTACAGAACCAGCTGTAGAACAACGTTGGTAGCTGGCTTTTCTGCGTAGTCGTTGATGATGGTGCGCAGACCATTGGTTCCGTGGATCATGGCCAGCCACAGCATAGCCAGGTCCCAGATCTGCCAGAAGGGGTTAGCCCACTTACCGGCGACGAAACCGAAGTCGAGTCCCTGCACACCTTCGCCCTGCCACAGGTTGACGAACAGGTGACCAAAAATCAGGAACACAAGAAGCAGACCCGAGATACGCATGAACAGCCACGCGGCAAGTTCGAACTTAGAACGGGTGTTCTTGTGGCGCTTGTATTCGCTACGAGGAGCGGGAATTGAAGTTGCCGTCACTATTCTCAACCTCCGAACGTGTGCATGAGGTGGCGGGGCAAGAACGCGATCATAACGATGAGCCACAGGATCATGACGGCCCAGAACATCTTGCGCTGGTTCTTGGGCCCGCCCTTCCAGAAGTCAACAAGAATCACGCGCACACCGTTGAATGCGTGGAAAACGATCGCTGCAACCAAGCCGATTTCGGCCATTGCCATGATGGGGGTCTTATACGTTCCGATGACAGCGTCGTAGGCTGCGGGCGATACGCGTACAAGGGCTGTGTCAAGCACGTGGACCAGCAGGAAGAAGAAAATACCGACACCTGTGACGCGGTGAGCGACCCAGGACCACATTCCTTCGTGTCCGCGGTACAGCGTGCCCGTTGAGGCTTTAGCCACGGGGCATCCTCCAGTTGAGACAGTTTTAATAACATATAAAAGCTACGCCGGGGGCGTCGCTTTAGCCAATCGAGCGAACCAGTGTCCAATAAATCCCGCGAGCTAACGCGTTCTTTATGAGATTCGCAGACATTACACATAATAACGCCACATTTGCGTTGGGTATCTCTCGGGTTTCATTTCGTGGCGCGTGTCTTGTGGAAGTGTGCCCGTGGTGCCCGCGACAATGAAGCAATGATTCCCAACTTTCATGCGGTGATCCCGGCCGGAGGTGCGGGGACCAGATTGTGGCCCCTGTCCCGTCGCGACCGCCCAAAGTTCTTGCACGACATCCTCGGAGTTGGCTCAACCCTGTTGCAGTCCACCTGGTCGCGAACGGTGCCCCTGGTGGACCCGGACCACATGTGGGTGGTCACGGGGCAGGCTCACGCTGAAGAGGTTTCGCACCAGCTCCCAGCCTTACGGGACGATCGGTTAGTCCGGGAACCTTCACCTCGGGATTCTGCGGCAGCCATTGGGCTGGCCGCCGCGCTCATTCACCGCACTGACCCAGACGCGGTCATTGGCTCTTTTTCTGCAGATCACTCAATTACTAATGCGGAAGATTTCCGCACGGTCATCACACAGGCTGTGGCGGCGGCGTCTGGCGGGGACATCGTCACGGTGGGGATTACTCCTACTTACGCGTCGACGGCGTACGGGTATATAGAGACCGGCGCGAACTTGGGGTTGCGGGCCGCACCCACGGCGAGGCGTGCGCTTAACTTTGTGGAGAAACCGGACGCAACCGCGGCGCGGAAGTACACGTTTTCGGGGCGTTATCGGTGGAACGCGGGCATGTTCATTGCGCGCACTGACGCGATGTTGGAGTTGTTCGCACAGCACGCCCCTGATCTGTATGCGGGGTTGATGAAGATCGCCGAGGTGTGGGGCACCGACCGTCAAGATGCTGTCTTGGGTGAGGTGTGGCCGCAGCTGGAGAAGGTGGCGATCGACTATGTGATCGCGGAACCGGCTGCGCGTGCTGGGCGCGTTGTCGTTGTCCCGGGAGACTTCGGTTGGGATGACGTGGGCGACTTCGATGCGGTGGCCAAGCTTCGGCAACCGGCACCGGGGGAGCGGTGCGCGGTGAAGGTCATTGGTGATTCGCCAGTGATTTCGGAGGACTCGTCTGGTGTGGTGATCTCGACCGGCGACCGGCCCGTGGCACTTGTAGGGCTTGACGACGTAGTGGTCGTGGACACGGATGACGCGCTTCTTGTCACCAGCCGTAGCAGTGCGCAGAAGGTCAAGAACGTAGTTGCGCGGTTGAACGATCAGGGGCTTACGCAGATTCTGTAGGTGTCTCGCGGGCACGTAGCCCGCCCACTTTCGTGTCATGCCGTGTCATGAACTGGCTCGGGTGGCGGTGAGCGACTACATTATTGCCACACACGAATTGGGAATGAGGACACGTTGATTGAGACAGTTGTAAATGAGCTAGTGGATGAGCTCATTGAGTTTCGTCGTGATATTCACGCTCACCCGGAACTGTCGAACGCTGAACACCGCACAACTGAGAAGATCGCGCAACGCCTCAAAGACGCAGGCCTTGAACCGGTGTTGTTCGAAGGCACAGGCTTGTACGTGGATGTGGGCGATGGGCCTATCGTGGGTGGTCTGCGCGCCGACATTGACGCGCTTCCGCTGGACGATCTGACCCGGACTGAGTTTGCTTCAACCGTGCCGGGCGTGAGCCACTCGTGCGGTCACGACGTTCACCTCACAGCGGCGATGGGGGCAGCGCTCGCTCTGTCACGGATCCACGAAACCAAAGGTGGTTTAGGTGGAACGATCCGCTGTATTTTCCAGCCTGCTGAAGAAGTAACACCCGGTGGCGCTTTGCAAATCATTCAGCAGGGCGCGCTGACGGGCGTCCCGCTATGCTACGCCTTGCACTGTGATCCAAACGTAGACGTGGGCAAGGTGGGTTCACGAATCGGCCCCATCACGGCAGCCGGAGACACAGTGATTCTGCGACTGCGCGGTCACGGCGGTCACACGTCACGCCCGCACCTGACAGAAGACTTGGTGTACGCGCTTGGTCGTCTAGCTGTGGACTTGCCGTCGACGCTTTCGCGCCTCATAGACCCGCGCCACGCGTTTTCCCTGGTGTGGGGTGCGATTGAAGCTGGCCACGCCCCAAACGTAGTCCCCAACGAAGGTTTGCTCATGGGGACACTGCGGTGCCTGGACGTTGACGGATGGAACAAGGTCGCGCAGGTGCTACCTGACTTGGTTGACCGGATTGCCGGCCCGTACGGCGTGGAAGTGGATTTGGAACACCGCCGAGGTGTCCCACCCGTGGTCAACACCGAAGACGAAGTGACGTTGGCCGAGCACGCGATCCGGCAGGAGCTGGGGCCGGATTCCGTGGAACTCACCCCGCAGTCGATGGGTGGGGAAGACTTCGCGTGGTACCTCACCCGGGTGCCGGGCGCTCTCATTCGTTTGGGTACGCGCACCCCTGGCGGCCACACGTACGACATTCACCAGGGCGACTTCCTGGTTGATGAACGCGCTGTGGGCATTGCGACGCGTGTGAACTGCGCGGTAGCACTGGAGGCTTTGAACCGCGCGTGATCCGCTAGGCTGGAAGGGTGGATACTAACCTTTTTCCTACACCTGTTGGCGTTGACGACCGTGACCCTATCCTGGAGCTTCCAAAGGTTTCGTTGCACGACCACCTCGACGGTGGACTGCGTGCTTCAACCCTGATTGAACTGGCTGATGAGGCTGGTTTTGAGCTCCCCTCAGGTGACCCCAGCGATATTCGTGCGCGCATTCTAGGTGCGTCGAATTCGGGAAGCTTGGAGCGTTACTTGGAGTCGTTTGCGTGGACGGTTTCAGTGATGCAGACGGCTGACGCTTTGACGCGCGTTGCACGCGAATGGGTGCTCGACCAGGCCGCTGACGGCGTGTTCTACGCAGAGGCCCGGTGGGCTCCGGAACAGCACGTGCAGGGTGATCTGGACATGGATGCGGCTGTCGAAGCTGTGCAAGCAGGGCTGAACGAAGGAACCGCACTTGTTGCTGAGGCCGGAAAGTTCATTCGCGTGGGGCAGATCCTCACGGCTATGCGACACGCGAAGAACTCGGTCGCAGTGGCTGAGCTGGCGTTGCGTCACCGTGACAACGGAGTTGTGGGCTTTGACCTCGCCGGAGCGGAAGCCGGCAACCCGCCAAGTGCGCACCTGACTGCGTGCGAAGCTCTGCACGCGGCGTGCTTCCCCATGACGATCCACGCGGGTGAAGGCGCAGGTGTCGACTCAATTTTTGAAGCAGTCCAGGTGTGCCACACCCAGCGGATCGGTCACGGTGTGCGCATCGTGGAAGACATGGACATCATTGACGGGCAAGGATCCTTGGGAGACCTGTCCTCGTGGATCCTGGACCGGCAGATTCCGCTGGAACTGTCACCCACCTCGAACATCCACACGGGTGCAGCGGACTCGATCGAAACCCACCCCATCACGGGACTGAAAGACCTGGGCTTCGCGGTGACGGTGAACCCGGATAACCGTTTGATGTCAGGTACGTCCGTGTCTAAGGAAATGCGTTTGCTCGTAGACCGCGCGGGCTGGGACCAGGCCGACCTCGAATGGGTCACGGTCAACGCCCTGAACGCGGCGTTCTTACCACTGGATGTGCGTGAACGTCTGCTTGACGAACTTCTGATCCCAGGGTTCGCCAGGATCGAGCTGTGACACAGACCAACTCGGTACCACCTCGGCCAACAACTTTGTGGATTGCCATAGGGGCACTGTGCGTGGAGGCGCTTGCCCTGGTGGGCGCGGGCGTGTGGTCGATTGTGCTGGCGGTTTCTGCCAAGGAAGAGGCCACGTCGCTGGTGGCGCTGGGGGCCATGTTCGTGGTGTTCGGCGCGTTGATGGTGGGCGTGATGTTCGGGGTTTCTCGAGGTGTCCGCTGGGCTCGTCCTGCAAGTGTGGCGTGGCAGGTTCTGCAGTTGATATCGGGGTTCGCGATCGTGGGGCAGGACCTGCGGATCGGTGGGCCGGCGATTGTTTTGGCGGCCGCGACGCTTGTGGGACTGTTCGCGCCACCCACTTTGACCTGGTATGAAGCACGGTTGAGTGAACACGAAGCGCACGAGGAAGAACGCCTGAAGGGCGTTCAGCAAAAGGCGCTGAAGAAGAAACGGTGAGAGCGACCTCGGCCCGGTTCCGCTAAGCGTGCGGTCCCACGGCCGAGGTGACTCGCGGGTGTCAAGGATGCACGACCTCGGCACCCGCGAGACTGCGGAGCGTTACGCGACGCCTCCTGTCCATCCGAGGGTGGTGAGCCCTAACATGAGTGCGGCGCTCAGAGCTAGGAAGATCCCAACCTTGGGTGCGACCCAGCGGACCCACGTGAGGTACGGAACTCCTGCGGTTACGCAGGACCCCACGAGCCACGCGAGAACCGGTGACAGAAGGTTGGTGAATCCGTCGCCCAGCTGGAACGCCTGGAGTGCGATTTGGTGGTGCATGCCCAGTGCGGTTGCGATTGGGGCCACCAGCGGGATCAAGATCGCTGCTTTGGCCGCCGTGGACGGGATGATGAAATTGATGACCGCGAATAGGAGCACCATGAGCACGGCCGACCAGCCCAGCCCCACACCGTGAAGCGGACGCGTGATGGTGTACACGATTGTGTCGAGCACGTGGGCTTCTTGCAGGATGATCGAAATTGCGCCAGCCATCCCAATGATGACGGATACGAAAGCCATGCTTTGGAGACCGCGGACGATCGATTCGGCAAGTTGGTTCCACTTGAAACCGGCGACTTTTCCGATCACGATCGCCGACACGAGGTTGACCGCGAACATCGCATCGATGGTTCGTTTGGAGTCGATAAAGAGCGAATACGCGACGATCACGCCGAACTGAAAAAGGAACAGTGCGATGACCATGACTGATCGTGCGCGGAGTTTTTCAGCGGCGACGGTGCTGTCGTCGGTGTGATCGTAAGGGCGCCAACCGTGCTTCCACATGGGGGAGCGGGTGGGGTCTTGCTGGATCTTGCGAACGTAGAGGAGAACGAAGGCCAGCCCAACTAGCATGAAACCGTTCATGATAAGCAGGCGCACACCAAAGCCGGAGTAGGGTGGCAGGCCGATCATCATCTGCGTAATGGCCATGTGCTTTGGCCCGGTGCCAAACCCGATGAGCGCTGCGAACGTTGTGACGCTGACCGCGACGATGCCGTCGAGCCCCAGCTTCCGGGCAAACAAGACGCCGATGGGTACGATTGCGATCAACGCGTCGCTACCGGAGAATCCGCCCAGATAGACCATGAGGCAGAACAGTCCTGAAATCAGCAGGGGTGTGCTCTTGTCTTGGAGCCGGTAAACCGTTGCATTGAGCAGATTTTCGAACGCCTTGGACTCCAGGACCACGTGGACGTTGGCTCCCACCATGAGTACGGCGAAGGCGATGGGGGCCATTTTTACGGCACCACTCAGCAGGAGCATGAGCGCGTCGATTGGGTTGACCGGTGTTTGGTCGCTGAGGAAGGAGAACGAGTTGGGGTCGATGGTTCCGTCGGGACCCTTTTCGAACTGCCCGGCTGGGATGAGGTAACCGGCCACAACGACCACGCCCAAGATGATGAGCATGAGCCACAAGAGGTGGGGCATCTGGAACCGTTTGGTCGATGTGTCCGCACTGTTTCCGGCGTCGTTGTTGCCTGTGTGTGAAGGTCCCGAGGTGTCGGTTGGGGTTGCGTGGTTGTCCCGGGTTGCCGTGGAGGGAGTGCGGGGGTTTTTGGGCGGGTCGATCGTTGCGGTTGAGCTGATGTCAGAATCGTTCAGCTGAGTGCTTTTGGGCATAGTGAAGCTCCTGTATGCGGATTGGATGAGGATGAATCACCGCGGTGCATCGCTTCTCGTTGCGGCTGTACTCAGCCTGAATCTGAATGTGTCTGAGGTGGCAGGCTAGGCGTGCGGGTTATGAAGGCACGGCCCGTTTGGGCAGGGAAACCCCTTGGGTGCTGGCCCGAGGCTCACGTGGTGTGAAAGGTCACTTAAGGGTGGTGAGCTGGGGCCCTGCGTGCCTGCCAAGGCCGAAGGAATTCGACAGCACCGCGCACATACACGGGCCGGCCCTGTCCAGTGGCTTGCGGGCAGCCACCACGTCGAGTTGTGGGAACTGGGGATCGTGCTTCTCTGCTGCGGGGGTTCGTGAGAACGCGGGAGCGTGTACGGTCACAGGTCCTCACTCCTTCCGATCCCTGCGTTTTGTGCTCAAAAGTTCCAGTAGTGTGCACTCTACTGCCTAAGGTGGGCGAACATGCAAACCAACGTCAAACTATGACAGTGGTTCGTAGGTGGTTACGACTGAACCGACTCACAGGCTTGGAAGAAGAAGTCACCTTCGGTCTCGCCGTTGGTTTCGCGCATGAGCACGGCACTTTGCTGAATCGCCCACCACAGTTCAGGTGCCGAAATCCAGGTCTTGCGCAGGTCCTCGCGCGTATCAGGGTCGTTCGCCAGCTTCTCAGCCGCCGCGCCAATCCGGTTGGCGCCTTCAGGGTCCGAACACTCCTTCTTCAGTTCCTTATTCTTAGGAATCAGGCCAGGAATCTCGTCCGTATTCGTGGTCTTCACATCAAACGCGCTGTCGCCCAGCTGTTCGGCTTCGAACGTGCCACGAATCCGGTAGAACCCAGGAGAGTTTTCGGAAACAGCTTTTTTATCGACCGTGACACTCACCGAGTCGGGGGTGTCGGGAGTGAGCGTCACACGGTCGCTGTCACCCACCTCGGCGCCGGTGTGTACAACCACATCCACGTACACTGGCTTCTTGTCGCCAGCCGCCTTGGCGAGCGTGTCCCACAGGGGGTCGTTATCCCGCGACCCGCCGGGGGAGGCGTCGACCACGGTGAGTTCGGGGGTGTCGGCAGGTGCGGAAATGGAAGGCACGGGGTCGGGGCTACCAGTTTCGTAGCTGTTGCCCGGGCGTTCGGTCTGGTTGACGGCGCACGCTGACAGGGTAGTGAGCGCGGTGGCTACCAACGCCGAGGTCGCAAGAGTTTTAGCTGGAATCACGGCTACTCCTTTAGAGAGTGGGAAGGGGCCGGACAGGGCCGATTGAGCTGATTCGGTTATGTGAGGTTGCGCGGGAACGGGCCTATGTGGGGCTGAACCCTGTTGATAACGAGCGTAGCAATTCTGCCAGTTTTCGTTTTTGAGCCTGGCTTAAGTTGGACAGCAGGGCGTGTTCGTGTTCGAGGAGTTCGGCGAGTGCGGTGTCGACTTTGGTTCGGCCCGAGGTGGTGAGCCGGACGTGGACCCCGCGGCGGTCCGTTGGGTCGGGGTGGCGACTGACGAGCCCGCGGGAAACGAGGCGGTCAATCCGGTTGGTCATGGTGCCCGAGGTGACCATCATTTCGTTGACCAGAGTTGACGGGCTGAGTTCGTAGGGTTTTCCGGCGCGACGCAGGGCAGAGAGGACGTCGAAAGCCCACACTTCAAGTCCGTGGGCTGCGAATGTTTCTTTGCGTGCTAGGTCCAGTTGCCGAGCCAGGCGCGAGACACGGGACAGAACAGCCATGGGTGTGACGTCTAGGTCTGGCCGTTCGCGTTCCCACGCGCTGACAATGAGATCAACCTCATCCATAGTGCAAGTCTAAGACATTTTAGGTTGGCATTAAGAATCTTTGTCATCAAGATATTTTGTGTGTGGTTGAGGTCTGGTTCGTTCGCGGCCAGTGCGTGTACGTGGACTGGCCCGTGCGCCGCATCACATTTGCCCGCAAATTTTCGTCCAGCACCTGACATGAGCGCTAAAACGACTAGAGTGAGGAATTGGGCGTAGAACCAGCTTCTTTCTTGCTGGGTGGACGCGGTTCGCACAGTCGTGTGGGCAGGGCCCACGGCGAGGACTAGGCTGGGATATGCGTAGGAGAACAACTTCCGCAAGGAAGTGGCCCAAATCTACAACTTAAGGAAATAGACGTGGATCTTTTCGAGTATCAGGCCCGCGACCTTTTCGAAAAGCACGGAGTGCCCGTGCTCAAGGCCAAGGTCGCATCAACCACGGAAGAAGCACAGAAGGCAGCTGAAGAATTAGGCGGCGGCACGGTCGTCGTAAAAGCTCAGGTGAAGATCGGTGGTCGCGGTAAGGCCGGCGGTGTGAAGCTTGCTCACAACCCTGCTGAAGCCAAAGAGCGCGCAGAAGAAATCCTGGGGCTCGACATCAAAGGCCACATCACTCACAAGGTTATGATCGCCGAAGGTGCCGACATCGCTGAAGAATACTACTTCTCCGTACTGTTGGACCGCGCGAACCGTACCTTCCTCGCAATGTGCTCGAAGGAAGGCGGAATGGACATTGAGACCCTCGCGGCTGAACGTCCTGAAGCCCTGGCTAAGGTTCCAGTAGACGCGATCGAAGGTATCGACGAAGCTAAGGCTAAGCAGATCGCTGAAGAAGCTGGCTTCGACGCAGAGACCGCTGGTCTGGTTGCACCCGTTTTGCAGCAGCTGTGGACCGTGTTCAAGGAAGAAGACGCAACGCTGGTCGAGGTTAACCCACTGGTTAAGACCGGGGACAACACGATCCTGGCGCTGGACGGAAAGGTGTCGCTGGACGACAACGCGTCATTCCGTCACGAAGAGCACGAAGAACTTCGCGACATCCAGGCTGAGGACCCACTGGAACTCAAGGCGAAGAAGCTCGACCTTAACTACGTCAAGCTCGACGGTGAGGTCGGTGTCATTGGTAACGGTGCTGGACTGGTGATGTCCACTCTGGACGTTGTTGCTTACGCCGGTGAAAAGCACGGTGGCGTGAAGCCAGCGAACTTCCTGGACATCGGTGGTGGAGCTTCCGCTGAGGTTATGGCCAACGGCCTGGACGTCATCCTTGGTGACGACCAGGTCAAGAGCGTGTTCGTGAACGTGTTCGGTGGGATCACCGCATGTGACCAGGTTGCTAACGGTATCGTCAAGGCCCTGGAAATCCTGGGTGACAACGCCACCAAGCCACTGGTTGTGCGCCTGGACGGAAACGCCGTTGAAGAAGGTCGCGAAATCCTGGCAAACGCCAACCACTCACTCGTCACCACTGTCGACTCCATGGACGGTGGAGCCGACAAGGCCGCTGAACTGGCTGCTAAGTAACCCGGAAAGGACTTACACTCATGTCGATTTTCCTCAACAGTGAATCAAAGGTCATTGTCCAGGGTATTACCGGTGGTGAAGGAACCAAGCACACCGCACGTATGCTGGCAGCCGGCACCCAGATTCTGGGTGGTGTGAACGCTCGCAAGGCTGGCACCACGGTGTCCCACAAGGACAAAGACGGTAATGACGTAGAACTCCCAGTGTTCGTTTCCGTTGAAGAAGCAATGAAGGAAACTGGTGCAGACGTTTCGGTTGCTTTCGTGCCACCAGCGTTCTCCAAGGACGCAGCATTTGAAGCCATCGACGCTGGAATTGGCCTGCTGGTGATCATCACCGAAGGTATCCCAGTTCAGGATGCTGCTGAGATTTGGGCGCACGCAACCGCAAAGGGAAACAAGACCCGCATCATTGGTCCTAACTGCCCAGGAATCATCTCGCCGGAGCAGTCACTGGCCGGAATTATCCCCGCGAACATCACCAAGCGCGGAAAGATCGGTCTTGTGTCCAAGTCGGGTACGCTGACCTACCAGCTCATGTACGAACTGCGTGACATCGGATTCTCGACCTGCATCGGTATCGGTGGTGACCCAGTTATTGGTACCACCCACATCGACGCAATCGCTGCGTTCCAGGAAGACCCTGAAACCGAAGCAATCGTGATGATTGGTGAAATCGGTGGTGACGCTGAAGAGCGTGCAGCCGACTACATCAAGGAGAACGTCACCAAGCCAGTCGTTGGTTACGTAGCAGGTTTCACCGCTCCCGAAGGTAAGACCATGGGTCACGCTGGTGCGATCGTCTCCGGTTCCTCAGGAACTGCTGAAGCGAAGAAGAAAGCTCTTGAGGCTGCTGGCGTGAAGGTGGGCAAGACCCCATCCGAAACCGCTGCACTCATGCGCGAACTTCTGGGCGCTTAAGTTCTTCTGAACGGCCTGTGTGTGGGCCGTGAAAAGCGCGTCACCCCATTGCGGGTGGCGCGCTTTCGTTTTGTGGTTAAGAGTGAAGCCTGTGGATGAATGCCCGCATGTTTCTGGGGCGGGTGTGTGGGAGCGTGAAGCCGTGTTGATCCTGTTCGCTCACCCCGCGAATGGGAGGCAATCATTCTCCCGGTGGGGTAGGACTTTAAGAAGCTGGTCACTTGGCCTGCAATTCTCAATCACGACCTTGAACGGTTGAGGTGTATTTGAGGATGGGGCCGACGCGGTAGCTGGTGAGAACGCAAAAGCCTCGCTAACTGAGCTTGTCCAGTTTAGCGAGGCTTTTGAGGAATAATCCTGATCCGTACACCCCCCGGGACTCGAACCCGGAACCCACTGATTAAGAGTCAGTTGCTCTACCAATTGAGCTAGAGGTGCGCAACGAAAAACTACTTTACATGGTCGAACCCCAGATGGGAAATCGGAGAAAGTGGATTTTCGTCTTTTGTGCGAGAAGTCACATTTGAAGGGTTTGGTTTAGCGTGATGGCCGTGCAGGTTGCGGGCCAATCACGCCTTGCCGGTGATTGGCCCTACAGGTAAAGCCCTGTCGAGCTGTCGTCTGGTTGATCGGCGATGCCATGGACGTCCCTCTCACGAAGGAGAGTGAACGTACGCGCATCCAATTCCACCTCGGCCTGTTCTTCAGGGTCAAACAAAACCGAGTCACCCAGCGAGACCTGTCGCACCAACGGGCCGGTAGCAACTACCGTGCCCCACGCCAGCCGGCGCCCAACCCGGGCGGTGGCCGGAATGACAATCCCAGCAGATGACTTGCGTTCGCCGGTTTCCTTATCTGGTTCAACGAGGAGACGGTCGTGCAACATGCGCACGGGGACCGACCCCAGGTTAGAACTGCGTGCCTGAGTGTCAGCCACGGCGTTACTTTTTGCGGGTAGCCAGGAAGGTGATCAGAGCGGCCGTGCCCAGGACGATGCCGCCAGCCAGTGCAAGGCGGTCGACTTTGGGGGAGCCGTCGCGGTTAATGACAATCCCTTTAGCTGAGTCCGTTGCGCGTGCGGCCAGAGCCTTGGGGTGAACCCGGCCAACAAGTTCGTCGATGTTGGCCGCGAGTCGCTGTTCACGCAGGCGGATCGATTCAATCAGTTGGTCTTTGTTTGCGTTATCTACAGTGACGTTAGACGTGTAAACGTTGCTCATGGTTTGAAGTTTACCTGGTGTAACCGACTATCGTGGAATGTGTTCTTCACAATATCTAAAAGGGGAGATGTGCCATGCCACGTTTGGAAATCGGCGACGTTGCGCCTGAGTTTGAACTGCTCAATGCGCAGGGAGAGACGGTGAAGCTTTCGGACTTCGCTGGGTCGAAAGTGATCGTGTACTTCTACCCCAAAGCCATGACTCCAGGGTGCACCACGCAGGCGTGTGACTTCCGCGACAACCTTGAGGCGCTTAAGGGTGCCGGGTATCAAGTGGTGGGGATCTCTCCTGACAAGCCCGAATCGTTACAGAAGTTCACTGACAAGGAAGGGCTGAACTTCACGTTGCTCAGCGACCCCGACAAGAAAGTGCTTGAAGAGTGGGGTGCGTTTGGTGAAAAGAAGAACTACGGCAAAGTTGTGCAGGGTGTAATCAGGTCCACGGTTGTGGTTGATGAGTCCGGCAAGGTTGAGCTGGCCAAGTACAACGTGAGGGCCACCGGGCATGTGGCTCGAATTCTGAAGGATGTTGGCCTGGCTTCGTAGGGCGTAGGTCGTCAGTCGTAACGGGCGCTGGCCGCGGCTTGGTGTTGCTGGGCGTCGATGATTTTTGCTCGCGCTGGGTTTGCACTATGCTGGATAGGCGCGCGCGAGTGGCGGAATTGGTAGACGCGCTGGATTTAGGTTCCAGTGTCTTTTGACGTGAGGGTTCAAGTCCCTCCTCGCGTACTTGTGTGAAGTCTCGGGACATCGTTCACTCGATGTCCCGAGATTTTTTGTGTTTTGGGGTGTTGATGTGTCGGGTCATCGTTCCCTTTTTGGAGGCGAGTTCGGGTATAGGCTCTCAGTGTTTAAGGGACAGGTGTGTCGCTTGTGCGGCAAACACGTCAGGTGGTTTTCTCTACACTCCAAGTTCATTTTTCTCGAGGGCTGTAGAGTAACAGGGCGATTTTCGCGCAAAAACGTGAACAAAACGAACAAAAGTAGCGTTTACTCTACACATTGGATCGAGGGTTGTAGAGTAAACGGCTTCCGTGTGGCTACAGTAGGCAGATTCGACTGGAGCCACTTACGCTTTAGGGGCCGAGGTGGGGGAGGCCCCGCGTGTTAATGCGGTTACCGCGGGTTACCCACCACGCGTGAGCTGCTATTCGTTTGTTGTGGTGGGTAACTGGCCGATTATGGCCCAAAAACGTGAACAAAACGAACAAAAAGGGTGTTTACTCAACACTTTGGACCGAGCTGTGTTGGGTAAACGGTTCCTGTGCGCGTGTTAGTGTCACTCGGCTTCACGAGTGCAGAGGGTGTAAACACGTCTGTTTTCTGTGTGTCTGGCGGCGTGGCATCTGCGTGGTGTGCCACATCTGCTCAGCGCACCACCTTTGCTTGCGCTGGTGGCCCAAGTGAAGTGCTCCGGGTGATTTAGCAAGCCCGTGTGGCGCAGTGTGAGGCATCGCGGAAGTCTGGATGCGCGTTCAGGTTTACGGCCGGAGGGCGGGGCAAGCATAGTGCGGAGCAGCGAGGGTGAAGCTCTTGCGACGTGCAATGCAACTTTAGTTAAGGATTTAGCTATTCGAATGAAATGCAGATAAGTAATTGAAAACTTTACTAAAATAATTGAATACTGAACTATGTGATTGAAATACTAACTACTGTAGTTGAGTGTTCAACCGTTTCTAAATGAATGTTCAACTATCCTGTGAGTTGTTGAGCATTTTTGCCAGATCCATAGGAAAAAGTTATTAAATGCTGAACATTGGGTGTATGTTTGTGAAGGGCGGTTCACTAACACTGAAGTTTCGTGCAGTGAACGCTGGGAGTGGATCGCCAGAAAAGGCTGAGGCAAAAGGCCTCATTTACAACTCATGTAAAGGATCTATCTCCATGACTACGTTCTCTCGGACCGCACGTGCGGTCACGGTCGCAGCCGTTGTGGGCCTCTCGATGGGCGTTTCCGCTCCTGCTGTTCTCGCTCAGCCCGACGAACCTGCTCCAACCCAGGTGCAGAAGGGCAACATTGACTTCTCCAAGAAAGGTTCACTGACCCTCTTCAAGAAGAAAGGTGCTGAATCCAACACTCCTGCCACCGGTGAGGAAATGAAGGATGTGCCCGGTGATGCACTCAACGGCGTAACCTTCAAGATCACCAAGCTGAACTTCGACCTTGAAAACGGCGACTGGACCACGTTCCCGAAGACCGCGGCTGACGTCCAAGAAGGCGACAAGACCACCACGACCTATGAAGAGACAACATCAGGTCAGGGTGAAGCCAAGTTCTCGGACCTGCCACTCGGCATCTACCTGGTGGAAGAAACCAACGCACCTGACGGGATCGTTTCCGGTGCCCCTTTCATCGTGTCCATCCCCATGGTGAACAAAGCCTCGGACGCGTGGAACTACGACGTCATCGCGTACCCCAAGAACTCGGAAACCAAAACCGAAAAGACCGTTAAGGATGCCGACCAGCACATCCAGGACGCCTACACCTACACCATCAACGCAGATGCTCCCACCTGGAGTGAAGGCAAAGAGCTGACAGCCTTCCGCTTTGAGGACAAGCTGGACAAGCGCCTCGACTTCCAGGAAGTCACCGAAGTCAAGACCGGTGACACCGTTCTCGGTGAAGGTGACTACACCGTCAACAACCCTGCTGAAAACGGCAACAAGCTCGTGGTCAAGCTGACCGAACAGGGTCTGGCGAAGGTTAAGTCCGGTGACAAGCTTTCGCTGACCTTCAACGTTAAGCGTAAGGAAGTTGGCGACACCACCGAACTGAAGAACCAGGCTGACGTCATCTTCAACAACCCAAACACCGGTAACGAAGTCAAGGACAAGACCAACGAAGTTGTCACCTACCACGGCAAGCTCAAGGTCATCAAGAAGGACGGCGAGGAAAAGGGCAAGGTCCTTCAGGGTGCTGAGTTCGAGCTGTACCAGTGCACCTCAGCTGCTGATCTTGGCGACAAGGTGACTGTTAAGGGTGACGACACATGGACCACCGGTGAGGACGGAACCATCAGCATCGACGGTCTGCACGTCACAGACTTCGCAGACAATGCCGAAGTTACCGATGTGAAGAAATTCTGCCTGAAGGAAACCAAGGCTCCAGCAGGTTACGCGCTACCCGAAAACCCCGTCACCGAGATCGAATTCACCCGTGACAACATCGCGGAAACCGGGGACCTCGAGGGCGACGACGAGATCACACTTGTAAGCGAGATCGACAACATCAAGCAGGACACCCCGAACCTGCCAATGACTGGTGGAGCCGGTGTTGGTCTCCTCGGTGCAATCGGTGCCTTGATCGCCGGTGCTGGTGTGTGGTTCGCACGCCGCAACACAAAGAAAGCACAGGCCGAGTAACACCTCGGGCACATCAGAGGCCGGCACGGCACTCTGACGCACGGGATAGTACGTGCGGAAGGCACGTACTATCCCGTCCACTCCACTTTTCGTGACATCGTTGGAGGCCTTTCCGTGGGCAAGCACTCAGCGTCAACTCTGAAACGAGTTGCACCAAAACGGCAGACTGCCAAAGCAAAGAAGAACTCTTTGCTGATGCCTGCCATCGTGGTGATCCTGGGACTGCTGGTGATGATGTACCCAGTAGTGTCCACGGCATGGAACAACTACGGATCCTCAAAAGCTGCGCAAGAGTATGCCAAGCTCGAGAAGTCTGTTCCTCAAGAAGTCAAAGACAAGAAGTGGGAAGACGCGCACAAATACAATGAGCGCCGTACGACCGGACCGATTCTAGACCCGTGGCTCAACCGCATTCACCCCGACAACCCCGAGTATGGCTACTACTTGGACCAGTTGGACAAAAACGAGGCAATGGCGCGGTTGATCTTCCCGGCAATCGACGCAGATTTGCCCATATACCACGGCACGTCTGACGAAACGTTGCAACGTGGGCTGGGGCATCTATACGGATCTGATCTGCCGGTTGGTGGAAGCGGAACGCATTCGGTCATTACCGGACACACCGGGCTGTCGAACGCCACCATGTTCGACAACCTCAACAAAGCACAGAAAGGTGATGTCTTTTATGTGCAAGTATCCGGTCACAAACTGAAGTACGAAGTCGACCAGGTCAAGGTGGTTCGTCCAGACGAAACGGACGATCTGCATGCGGTCGACGGTAGCGACTACATCACGTTGATCACCTGCACGCCGTATGGGATCAACTCTCACCGACTGTTGGTCCGAGGGCACCAAGTGCCCATGGCCGAATCTGAAGACACTGTCTTCGATCAGAACCACGCATCGAACTGGCAATGGTGGATGTACGCACTGGTAGCGGTTGCCCTTACGATTGCGGTCGCTTTTGCGTGGTGGTTGTGGCGCCAGTGGAAAGCCACACGTGGTAACGACAACAAGGCGGGAACAGCTTCGAAAGCTGAAGCAGGCACAACTGCCGGGGAAGAACCCAGCAGAAAGCCGAATGAAGGCGAAACACCGTCTTCACAAACGGGTAGATAGTTTTAGTAGGTAAGCAACGATGAAGAGAAATGCAGTGTCATTGCGGAAACTCACCGCACTGCTTCTTGTCGCGTGCTCTATGGTTTTTGCCTTCAGCACGGTAGGTGCCAGTGCTGCTTACGCCACCAGAGTCGTGGGGGGCCCAGAAGCTGCAAGCGCTGACGAGACAGACGGAACCGACGTCGTGAAAATCACGATCAGTCCTGGAAACCCAGACGATGATCACACGCCACCTTCAGGGTCAGTGGTGGGTGTGACTATTCACATGGACCGCCTCCGAGGTGTGTCAGGGACAGATGAAAACGACCGCAACCGTATTGAAGGTGCCTCTATTGGCGAGATCTCGTCATGGCCCAAAGACCTATCCTTTAGCAAAACTAGTGATCAAAACGGGACGGTGAAGTTCACCGGGCTACCCAAGGGCATCTACCTGGTCACGTCATCTGCACCCAACGACTCCTACCGGGCCATTAACCCGTTCCTCGTTTCCGTGCCTTTCTACGGCAGTGCACAGGGCACTAGTCCGGTCGAAGGTGTCATTGTCGCCAAAACACACACGCCGGCGGAAACCCCAACGCCACCTCGGGAAACTGAGACCCCGCCACCGGGATCAACCCCGCCACCAACGGAAACGGACACACCGGAACCTCCTCGAAAGCCGGGGGATGAGCCCCGAGGGAGCGACCAACCACTACCCGTCACAGGTGCCCAGGTGGCAGTGCTTGTGCTGATAGCAGCGGGTCTCATTGGTTGTGGATTCATCATCATCCTTGTGAGTAAAAGAAAGTCTGAAGGTGGGAAGAAATGATGCACGCACTTCCATTCCGCCTGTCGAAGAAACAGCACATAGTTATACGCCTGCTGGCTGTGTTCGCAGTGCTGGCGGCACTCATCGCCAGCGGACTCGCAGTCATTCCAGGTCCCACCCCGGCGCAGGCGCAGACGCAGAACATTCCGGTCAGCCCGGCAAAACAGGACTTTTCGAACACTGCTACGCAGAACACCTACACATTCACCGTCGACGCTGACGCAACGATGAACAGCCTCGACTTCAACGTCACCGGCAACTACTTCTTGCTTGAGTACAACCTAATGGTCAATGGCAGGAGTCTGAAGAAAGAGACGTTTTCTTCGTCGCAAAAGCTTCCGTATTCCAAGACGGTCAGTGGCCTGAACTCCCCCCTGAAGAAGGGTGACAAGATCGACCTGTACCTGAGGTTTAATTTCCCCAGGGAGCAGGGAACGGTGTCAATGACCCCAAAGGGGACTCTGGGCGGTAGCACACCAACTCCTACACCCACGCCAACTCAGCCCACACCTACGCCGACTCCAACCTCTACTCCGGATCCGTCGGACAAAACTGTGACGCCCGCAGCGCCCACAGCGGTTGACCCTGCCACTGCTCCTCAGTGTGTGGAGAAGGGCTACATCAACATTCCTGGCACACAGGGAGTTGACTATTACATTGCGGGGCAGAAGAAGCCTGCTGGCCAGCACTTTTTCGAAGGGACAAAGCCTGCCACCGTTAAGGTCACGGCCAAGGCACAGTCTGGCTACCAGATTGCTTCTGGGGCTACGACTGAGTGGTCGTTCAACATGAGTGGTGAGGTGAAGAACTGTTCGGGTGACCAACCGACCCCACCGCCAGACGGCCGCACATTCAAAGCCACCGGACATGGGTTTTCACTGCAGGGCGACCCGGTTGCTCCAAACAGGCCCGACACCTTCACGGCAAAAGTCGGTGAGGACGCGAAACTGAACTACATCACAGTGCGCATCAAAACCGACGCTACGTTCCTTGACCCGCAGCACTACCAGCTGACCGTCGACAAGATTGAAGACGGAGTGACGCTGCAGAAGCGTAACGTCAACATCGGCAACGGTTACATCACAATGGACGTTGTGCCGATGAAGGATGGCAAGCAGGTCGACTCGGCGTTTTTGCCTAAGGATGCAGTGTTCACGTTCACCAACAACCTCGCTCAGAACAAGAGCCTGGTAGTTGAGCTGGACGCTTACGGCACAAAGTCAGCAGATCCCACTGACCCGCCCATCATTTCACCGCCAGACGGTGCGGACTGGGTTCACGGGCGCGTTGCGAATCCACAGTTGCCGATGACTTGTGGCCTGCGCATTGCTGTTGTCGCCGACTTGTCGACGTCGTTGAACTACGCGGACAATACGAACGGTTTCGATGAGTCGAAGAAAGCTACAAACGCCTTTATCGACGCGCTCGCTGGCACTTCCGCTGAACTCGGTCTTTACAACTTTGCGAGCACCGCTCCAGCGAATGTTCCTGGCTCGACGCACGGCAATAACCCGCCGTACATTTCCATGTTGACGCAAGACGGGGTTACACAAGCTAAACGCGTGGTGTCGAACTGGAACTTCAACCAGAACAATAGTGCAACCAACTGGCAAGCTGGTTTGCAGCAGGTCAAAGCTGGAAACTATGACGTGGTGTACTTCATTACCGACGGTATGCCTACCACGTCGTCCACGATCAAGAGCAAAGGCATCGGTGGAGAGTTCGTTCAGGCAAGTGCACTCAACGATGCAATTGACGCAGCGAACGAGCTCAAAGCCTCTGGTACGCGCGTTGTTCCGCTCATGGTCGACCTGACACTTGGTGGGCGAACCAGTCAACGCCCTGTTGTAACGAATGATCTAGTGCTCAAAGACGCCAAACGCATTGGCTGGCAAGCAGATCCGGGACAAGCTCCAGGTTTGTACTACAAAATTCGAAGTGACCACCCGAAGGCTATACACGCCAATTACATTAACACCGATATTTTGGTGAATCTGAAAATGGCATATGACGGGGCCGGTAATCAGACCCTGCAGGTGGTTGAGCGTTTGCCTAATGGGAGACAGGAGACGATCACTTCCAAAATGTCTAGGTGGACCTACGGTACACGTGATGTGAAGGTGATGGGCGAAGACATCTCGGGCACAGGCGATACTGTTCGAATCACTAACTACAGTGGTCTGGCTGCGCAGATGAAGTCGATCGCTCAGGACCTAACCAAGAAGTGCGGCGGCGAAGTGATCGTCAAGAAGCGCATCGTCGATGAGGACGGCAAGGTTCTGTCCGACAGTGAGCCAGGCTGGGAGTTCACTCTGTCCGCTAACGGCCAAAAGGTCATTGATCCTGGAAATGGTGAACTCGTCACCCAGTGGCGTAAAGCCACCTCTTGGAGGGAAGAGGACAAGGGAACCGCACGCTGGGGAATCCAGAGTGAAACGGCGCAGGATCTCACGCTTACCGAAACACAGCAGGCAGGCTATACGCTGTTTAAACGTGATGGCAAGAACGCCGTCTGTCAGGAAACCCGCGATGGCAAAACCACGTCAATTGCCGTTCAAAATGACGGCGAGTTCGGCTTTAAAGTGCGAATGAACGAGAAAGACAAGGTGCTTTCACGTGTGTCGTGTGTGGTTGACAACTACAAGACGCCAGAAGCGACAGGAAAATTGACCTTCAAGAAGGCACAGTACGTTGACGGCGAAGTTGTCGAAATGTCAGATTTGGGCGGCGCGACCTTTGAGATCTATCCGGCTAAGGACGGCAAGCCTGACTACAGCGCTGGCAAACCGCTGTACACCATCAAGCCGGGGCAAGAATCCATTGAGGTGAAAACGACTGGCACGTTCTTCCTTGTGGAAACCAAAGCGCCCAACGGCCTGAACCTGCTACCCAAACCGGTTCCGTTTGAGATTGCATTCGACAAGGATGCCAAGAAGTACAGGGTCTCGACTGTGGGTAATCATCCTCAATTAAAGGCATCAGGATCTGGCGACGCCATGTTACTAGTCGTTGCAGACACTGCTTCTGGTCAGCTGCCCAAGACCGGCGGCAACGGAGTGTTGGTGTGGGCCCTGGGCGGCCTGGTGATGGCTGGCGGTGGCGCGCTCTGGATGCGCCGTCGTAAGTCGTGACAACGAGCATGGTTTGTATCTGACTCGGTTACACGCTGAGGCCCGTCTCCCCAAACGGAGGTGGGCCTCAGCGTTTCCGGAAAGTTGCTGGGGCGAAGCGCTTAAGTGGTTCGACTCGTTTCTCTACAAGGGTCAGATCATTTTTCGTGTGATGTGTTGAGTAATGCGTTGATTTTGGGCTGAAAACGTGAACAAAACGAACACAAGAGGTGTTTTCTCTACACCTTTGTTCGAAGGTTGTAGAGTAAACCGGTCATTCGTCGGAGCCGCCACCCGCGCTAGCCACACTTACCGCGCCAGCCGCGCCGACCTCGGCCCCTTCTCCTTCACTGCCCGTGTTAGCGGTACGCAAGGACTTGCGCCACCAGTAGATCATCAGCAACACAATCAAAACGGCCGCAGCCAAAATCGCCCACATCCACCACTGCCACTGCACACCAGAACCGTCAAAGACCGAATCGTCACTGGGGTCCATAGGAACCTGGTGGCCGGTGAGCAACAGTCGGTGTGTGTTAATGCCGTACGGGGTGCACGTAATCAACGTGACCAGGTCCTTACCCTCTTCACGCTTGAGTGAACTGGTGTCAGAAGGCTCCACTACACGGATGTCATCGACCAAGTACTTGAGTTTCTTACCACCCACAGCAATGTAGAAGGCATCACCCTTCTGAACCTTGTCGAGGTTGTCCCACATGGTCGCATCCTGCAAACCAGTGTGAGCCGACAACGCAGCATGTCGACCTTCACCATCGCCCTTGCCACCCACAGGCAAGTCGGTGCCGTAAAGGTGGCCGACACCTCGGGTCAGGGCTTTTTCTGAAGTTCCGTGGTAAATGGGCAGATCCGAACCGATCGACGGGATCACAATACGGCCCATCGCGTCCGTTTGGTCAAGAACAGATAGGTACTCTTCGTAGCGCTTGTATTCGGGGGAGTCCTGGTCGTCAGACGTGGTCCACGCATCGCTGACGCTGATCTGCCCCAACTCCTTGTTATATGCGTGCGCTTCATCCCACGCCTTATTTAGTGCCTCTGGCGGTGCGTGTTTCTCGAGCTTGGAGTACTCAGATGCCGCCCGGCTCTGCTGAAAATTGTTCCACTGTGTAGCCACAACCGGATACAACAGGACACCCAGGCCAACCACTACAAGCGCCAGTGCAATGTAGCCATTGGCGTTGAGACGTTTGCGCTTTGCGCCACCACGTTTACTGGAGTGTCGCCCCATTGCTCCTCATCCTTACAATGCGCCCTGACGACGCGTATTTACAGCGCGCCTTTCCAGCGCATGGGGGTTACCACCTCGGCCGCAAAACCCCAACGGCAACCAACCCGGTGCATCCCAAAACTTTCAGCGTTACCAGTCTAGTGGACCTGCTACACAAGCGCCCTCGAAAACCGCCCGCGTGTGGCGCCCTTCCGGGGAAACTTGCAACCTGCAACTCGCAGATACTCGCGCGTTTACTCCTCAGACTTTCTACGCGCAAAAATGAACACTGCCAACAGAAGCCCAATAACACCGGCTCCCAGAAGCACCGCTAGCGACCATGGGAACGACCCGTCCTCGTCACTGGCAGAGTCAGCTTTCTTGGCCTTTCCACTCTTAGAAGGCTCAGCGGACGCGCTTGTGTGGTTCTCATACGACGGCTCGGGGCCCGCGATGACGTCCTCACTCGCGTCACCCGCATCGTCGGGGTTGCGCGGCACCGGGTCAGAATAATCAGGCGCACGAGTCTGCTCATCACCCGAATTACCCGGCGCCCAGTCTGCTCCCGCCTGACCGGGAACCGTGCCGTTACCGGTATCCGGGTCTTGGGTACGGTCGTTGGCATCCGGGTCGCCGTCGCCGTCCTTGTTCTTGTCATCCGGTTTCTGTTGGCCATCCTGGTCGCCACCCTGGCCGTCCTGGTCGCCACCCTGACCGTCCTGACCATCCGGACGCTCGCCAGGCTGACGCTCGTCTTCACCCGGCGGAATCTGCTCAGGTGGTTCGTTGGCGGGTGGTTCTGTTACCGGTGGCTCGTCAATAGGTGGATTCGGCCGAGGTGGCTCCTGGTCATCGCTGTCGTCTCCAGGTGGCGTTCGGCCATCGTCTGGGGGAGTCGTGGGGCTCGGTTTTGGTCTGGGGGACGCCGGAGGCTCAGGTGTGGGCTCATTAATGAACTCCACGGACCCGTTTTCGACCTTCAGCTTCACAACCCGCGGGTCGACCTGTTCACCTTTATTTTGAGGCTTTCTGGTATCGACGTGGAAGACTCTGCCATCCTCGCCGATGATGAAGTCGTGCGTCCGCACCGACCCGTCCTCTGCGCGCTCAACCGCGCTGAACGTGCTTCCTTCAGTTGCGGGTTTGCCGTCCACATACACCTGGTACCACTCGCCGCGGTTCTTCATCGACGAAGGTTTGACAGGTTTTTTCGGTTCCTCAGTAGGCTCGTCTGAGGGTTCTTCGGAGGGTTCGTCCGCTGGGTCGGGAGTGGGCTCCTGTGTTGGCTCAGACGTGGGCTCGTCTGTTGGCTCCGTGGTCGGTTCTGGCGTTGATTCTGATTCCGAAGAAGTCTGTTTGTCCGGCGTCGGCTCCGCGGTAGGGGTGGGCTCCGCAGTAGGCGTCGGCTCCGCAGTAGGCGTCGGCTCCGCAGTAGGCGTCGGCTCCACGGTAGGGGTGGGCTCAACGATAGGTGCCGGCCCAGTTTCTGCCTCCGTTGTGGAGTCAGGTTTCTTCGTTGGTTCCGAGGTGGGTGTTGGTTCCGGCTCGGAAGTCGGCGCGTCCGTAGGTTCCGGGCTGGCCTCGGAGGTCGGCTCTGCAGTTGGTTCAGGCGAAGGCTCAGCAGTTGGCTCAGCGGATGGTTCAGCCGTCGGCTCAGGCTCAGCAGTCGGTTCCGGCGTGGGCTCGGCATTTGTGACCGGCTCCGGCTCAGGCGCAGGGCTGGCCTCAGGACTAGAATCCGGGCTGGTCTCCGGCTCAAGAGCAGGGCTAGGCTCTGGGCTCGGTTCCGCCCGCGTTTCCGAGGTGGTGTCAACGGGCTGTGACGTGGCTGCAAGTGCGGGCGCACCACCGAGCATCACAGCGACGCACGCTGTGGCAAATAGTGCTGTAATCCGCATGTTAAACATTTCCTGCCCGTGTGGTTCTTCCGGTCATTTATGCTACCTAATTTGCCGTGGTCCGCATGGTTTTACTTGGTGTATCCGCTGATTGTGTCTGGATTGCTACGCACAATGGCGAAGCTTTCGTCTTTGCCGACTGCTAAAAGTTTCGCACTTGATTTGTACGCCACGTTGTTCGCGATGAGTGCTTGTGTGCCGTTCACTGTGGCGGGGGTGATGTTGCCACGTGGTTCGTTAAAGGCAACATCGTCTACAGTACCGTCTTGAACAAGCAGCCCGTCTTCCATTGAGAACATGTACGGGCCGAACGTGGCCAACTGGTATCCCTGTCCGCGCACCCAGTTCGCTTCGCCAACTGCATCGGTGCTTGCTGCCACTGTTGAGGCGATCTTCCCGGTATCCAACTGGTGAACGACCACCTGAATTCTGTGCCCACTGGAAACAGACGAACCGGCCTCGCCCCACAAGGTGACCACTTTTCCGTGCCCCGCGCTCACCCAGCGAATGACGTGGAGGTTCTCATCTGGCTTTTCGAGCTCAACCTTCTTCACCTCGCCGTTTTCCACGTTTGTCACCGAAAGCGGTCCGGCAAACCTCGCGGATATAAGCGAATCACCGTCGAGCGCCATAGGGGTGGACCCTGGGTCAGGTGTGGGAAGTTGTTTCAACCCGTCCATGCCGAAAGTCGACAACTGGTTACCTGACTTAATCAGCACGTGCGTCCCAGCCGACGACATCCGCGCACCCTCCGGCAGCTTGTATTCGCGTGCATCCTTCTCGCCATCGATCAGTGCGTGCGCGGTATCGCCAATACGCCAGACAAGCGCGGCCTTGGACTCGATATGGGTGTCCACGGCGAACTCCAACTGCCCGTCAGCGGTGGATTCGTACTTCGTCTCCCCGTTACTGGGGTCCAGAACTGTGAGCTTCTTCCCGTCGATGATCAGCACGCCTCGGTCTGAGGCAGTCACGGACGCCCCGGCCGGCACCTTGTGCTCCCAGGCTGCGCGCTGGCCAAAACCGGGCACGGGCTCTCGCTGGTCTTCCACCGAACGCAATCCGGTGGGGTTTTGGCCCCCCGACGACTCGATGCTTTGTGGCGAACCATTGTCCGGCGACCCGATGAAATGCGGTGCAAAGTACGCCGCAACCACACCCACGAGCAGAACCGCCAACACGATGCCTGGGATTGTCAGCCCACGTTTTGATTTGCGTGTCGCTTTGTTGGACCGTGGCTCCTTTGCTGGGGTAGCCCCATTTGTTGCCCGAGGTGTCCCCTGGGTCTTACTTCCACCCGCACCTGCCGTTGCTGCCGGTGAGGGCTGTGGCGCGGGTCCGGAGAATCTGTCCGGTCGGCCGGCAGGCGCACTGTCAGCCCAGTTGCCACGCGGGGGAGGGGTGATTGGTTGGGTTGGTTCTGTTGGATCCGCCGGCGCGGTTGGTTGCGTTGGCGGTTGTTGTGGTTTGGGTGGGTGCGTTGGTTTATTGGACGCCCGAGGTGGTTCCCCGCTGGGTGCCAGTCGCCCTTCCGGTGTGAAGGTGAGGTCGCGTGAGGTGTCGCCGTCTTGTACTGAGATGTTGACCGGCTGTTGCTTGTGCCGCGCGTACCGTGCGAGTTCGCTCATCGCCGCGCCGAGGTCGGGGAAGCTCTGCTCGGTCCCATCGAGCGTGAGATGCGCCGTGCGGTCGGCGTCGACAGTCACCTCAACACGTGGCATAGAAATGGGACCTCGATTTCTTCAAGCGGGAAAGCGTTCTTAAAGCCTAGCTATCTTTTTGTTGTAAGCGTGTTGCTTTCGCCAAACTGTTACCGGGTTTAATTGAATCGTGACTCCGTGAACGTATTTGCAAATGGTGCGCGAGCGGGTCTAAGATTATCTCTGCTGTCTGTGCAAGACGGTAATGGTGGCTATAGCTCAGCTGGTAGAGCACCGCGTTGTGGTCGCGGGGGTCGCGGGTTCAAGTCCCGTTAGCCACCCCAGGTGAAATCTCGGGACATCGTTCGCTCGATGTTCCGAGATTTTTGCGTTTTGGAGTGCTGATGTGTCGGGTCCTAGTTCGGGTTAATGCTCAAAAGCCCGTGACAGATTGTGACTGGCTCCGCTCGAACGCCCTCTGACCCGGGGTATATTCTTTGCAGGTTCAAGAGTTGTAGCTTTCAGTACCTGGCTGGCTGCACGGCAACCCTCTCCACCGAGCGGGGTGCCCCAGGGGAAGAACCGGCATGATCAACCGTTCATGCAAGTCGATGGATACCCGCGCGCACGCTGGGATCTGGTAAGGAACATTCTCATGTCTAAAAACCGCAATGGCGCAGGTGCTAGCACATCTAACTACCGCAAATCCTCGGACGGATGGGGTGCTGTCCCTGAAGGTGATCGCCCTCTGTGGTCTCGCTATATGCTCGACTACTGCCCTTGGTTTCCTGGAGCCACCGTTATGACGCTGATCGCAGACGGAATCGTCAATGGCGGTACCCGTGCCCCTCAAGTGTGGAAAGAGACGGCCCAAGAACTGCATGGCGCCGGCTTCACCCCGCTCCGCTACTTCTTGCTCGCTGAACTGTTGTCAGGTGCGCGAAAGAAGGGCGAACTAAATGAAGAAGCGCATGGTCATCTGTTTAAACAGTGGTACCAGGAACCATTTCCAGCTTTCCAGCTCGAGGCCCAAGCTTGGAAGCCCTGGCTCGAACGACTCCAACAGGCGCAGTCGCCCACCCGGGCGCTCAGCCACATGCTCAACGGGGCGAAACAGGCCCCGCTAGGCATGGTGATCAGTCTTTCTGGAGCGCCCACACGCATCGTTTCTGACTGACCATATGTGGAGTGTCTCGCCACGCCAAGCGGGTCGACGGCGATCTCTGCCGTCTGTGCAAGACAGCGCAAAACGAGCGAAACTACGCAATATAATGCGCAGTTTCGCTCACTTTGCGCCGTCAGCAACCCCTTCGCCTTTACACCGCACCTCATGCCGTTAGGCTAATTGTGTGAGCCGATTGTTTCGCCTGATCTACCACCCGCACTTTGGGGTGCGTTCGCGTGCTTGGGCTAAGCGCGTCATGGCCATTGCTGCCTTACTGTCGCTCCTGGCAGTTTCAATTCCGATTGCAATGGAGAAAATCTCCACATCGCGCAACTACCAGCTTTTTGGCGGACTCATTAACCACGTGGACACTGAAAAGAAACTCATCGCGCTCACATTCGACGACGGCCCAGATGAACACACCGACCAAATCGTTTCGATGCTCGACGAACTCGATGTTCGCGCCACCTTCTTTGTCATTGGCTCAGCCATGGAAAAGTACCCGGAATACGGGCGCAAACTGGCACACCACGGCCATGAGCTAGGAAACCACACGTTCAACCACCGCCCCATGCTAGGTGTTTCATACACCACGGTGGCCAAGGAACTCTCAGCCTCAGATGCCCTGATCCGTAAAGCGGGCTACTACGGCCCCGTTCACTTCAGGCCCCCATATGGCAAGAAGGGTGCGGTCCTTCCCATGTACTTGCGTGCCCATGAACGCACCACAGTGATGTGGAGCAACCACCCTGAAGACTTCACCCGGCGCAAGCCTCAGTCCACCACCGAAATCGTCAACTACGCCGTCAAGCACGCGAAACCTGGCGACATCATGATCCTGCACCCCTGGTACGGACGCGAAAACATCCGCAGCGCCATTCCTTACATCGTGAAAGAACTACGCTCGCAAGGCTACGAGTTCGTCACGCTGTCTGAGTTGCGTGCCCGCGCGTAAGTTCATACAGCGCAAAGTGAGCATGACGGCGCATTATTTTGCGCTGTTTTGCTCACTTTGCGCAGAACCCCGCGCAGAGTCACGCCCATCCATGACGCAATGGCGTAATAGGGCTCATGTTTTTCACCTCAGTGTGTTGCTGTTGACGGCACGTTGCCGAGGTGAAGGCTGGCGTTTAGTCTCCGTCTGCCACTTGTAGCGCCCCTGGACTTCTGTGCAGACCCCTGCGTAGATTTCGGGGTGAGTTCCAGTTCGTTTAGCTACAGTTCACAGGTTGGACTGTAGCTAAGCGTCTACGTAGTCCGTTACTTACAGAGTGAGGCAGTTCTGAGTCGCTCCCTATTAGTTGGACTGAAAAACCAGTCACACAGTGGGGAGTATTCCCATGCGCGCGGCATGCTCGATGCCTGAATGGCGCGCCCGCGCATGCAGTAGGGGAGGGCGCCGAGGCCGTCTGTTACTTTTCAGCGCCCGTGGACTTCTGCGCAGAATTCCGCGCAGAGTCACGCCCAGAGTCGTGTTCGTTGCGCGCAAGCAACGAGGCACGCCGGTGAGCACCGGCCGACGTCATCTGCGCAGTCGCCAGGTCAGAGTCCGCATCGGCAACGATGGACTTCTCGGTCACATCGAACTTCTCACGGTACTTGCCCAGCAACAACCGGCCCTGCGAATACAGAGCAGTCGATGCGTTGAACGTCATGATGGTGAACGGGTACAGGAACCACTGCCCAATCATCATGAACGACCGCATACGTCCGTAGCGCACTGGCCGTGGCGTCAGTATCGACAAGAACACCAGCATGGACACCAACAGCGAAATCATCGCGACCTGCTGGATCACACCCACAACAAACGGCATGTTGGCAACGAACGACGTCTTCGACCCGCCGCTTTGCAGCAGCGCAATCACAGGCACCCAACCACCGAACGCAATGATGATGGACACACACGCCAGCGTGACGTGCCCTTCAAGCAACATAAAGAACCGCACGGCTGCCGGCCAAAACGGCGCCTTCTTATCAGCAATTCCCTGTGCGGCATACGGCACGTCGGACGCTCCATACGACCAGCGTGCAAGCTGCTTGAACTGCGCCACAATGGACTGCTTGAGGGTTCCAGCCAGAACGGCGTCCTGGAAAATGGGCACGTGAATCGCGGTCACCTTGTAGTCCCCACCAAAGTGGAAGTAGGAGCGCCAGTACTGGTGGCCGTCCTCAACAATGGTGCGCTTGGACCAAAAGTTCATTTCCACCAAAGCGTCAAGCGACTGCGAGTGCGACGCGAAGTTACGCAACGCAAACGGGCGTACCGTTGTCGTTAAGTTAAAGAAGCAGTTAGCTGAGGCGATCACGCGCGTAATCGCCGGGGCATCCCAAATGTTGCTCAAGTACAACGCGATGGGCTGGTAGGACCGACGCTTACGCTCAGGGTCAGCGATGTATTCGTACGACACGTAGTCGAAGTAGCTTTCGTACGGCTTGTTGTCACAGTCCAGGGTGGTAACAATGACGTTTGAGTAGTCAATCCCGTGCTCGTCCGCCCATTCCTGCACGCGATAACCGGCGTACGTAATGTTCGCACCCTTACCGGCGATCTCATCGGGGAGGTCACGCGGGTGCTTGATCAGTTCGAACTCACGGAACTTGTGCCCGTACTCATCTTTCAATCGGTTGACGGTCCGCTCGATCTCTTCACCGCCTCGTTCTTCGTATGCGAAGAAGATCGCCAGCTGTTCTCCCGGTGTTGTGGTGTACTGCAAACCACGCACGGTGGGCGCAATAACCTCATACGACTCGTTGTATGCCGCGATGATGACCGCGTGAACAATGTCGTTGGGGTGGATGTAGTCTTCCGGGTTGCTCTTCATCAGGTCGAGCAGTTCCCGGTGACGGTGTACGTTAAACGACCCAGGCGGGCTAGGTGGCACGCGCTTCCCGTCGAGCGTTAAACCAATGTCAGTGAGGCGCGACCCCCAGTCAACGCGCGCCGAACGCTTGTACCTGTTGTATCCGCGAACCAAGTCGAACGCACCGCGCACACCTCGGATGAACATAAACCCGACGACCAGCAACACGTAAACGGAACCCACAATTGGCGAAATCGCAGAAAGCACAATGAGAAGCACCAACGCGCCGTAGCTCATCAGCGCTGGAAGCAATTCGAAGAAGCGGTAAAGCGCTCTACGCTTTCCCAATGGGATTTCGTTGTCCACGTAATCACCTTACTTGAGTACAACAGGGCAACTTCTCATTATAAGAAGCACCTTGAGCGTTTGTGGCAGATGAGCTGTAAATAAGGTGGGGAGCTGTGTGAAACACCCCACGTTGGGCTGGCTACGGCTACTTCTGGGAGTCTGGTGAGGGGGCCTCGACATCTTGAACGCCAGTGACAGCGCGGGAGGCTTTGATCGCCGCGTCGGTGGTGACGTCCTCAACGAACGCCACGTTGCGGTAGTACTTGAGTTCCTGAATCGAATCGAGGATGTCCCCAAGCGCCCGGTGCCCGCCGGTTTTTTCCGGCGCGTTGAAGTAAGCCTTTGGCAACCATCTCTTGGCGAGCTCTTTAATGGTGGACACGTCGATAATGCGGTAGTGCAGGTAGTCCACGATTTCCGGCATCTGCTTCTGCAGGAACGCTTTGTCCGTGCCCACGGAGTTGCCTCCCAGCGGAGCCTTTCCCGCCTCGGGCACGTGCTTCATGATGTAGTCCAGCACAGTGGTGGCCGCGTCTTGGACCGTAGTTCCAGCGTCAAGTTCGTTAATAAGGCCCGAGGTGGTGTGCATGTTAGTGACGAATTCGTTCATGTTTTCGCGGGCCCGCTGCGATGGCTTAATGATGACGTCGACGCCTTCGTCGACGGGGTTGAGATCAAAGTCAGTCACTATCGCAGCGACTTCAACCAGTTCGTCGAGCCCGAGTTCGAGGCCAGTCATTTCGCAGTCGATCCATACAATTTTGTCTATAGCCACGCTTTGATTGTACTGACGGTTCCACCTTTAGCCACCAGACGCCACACACCCTGCAACCTGTGCCCCCACCACACCTGGGCAATGCCTGACAGCCAGCGCGCGAATCCTTAACTAGCGCTCAGAGTTGCGGTTTCAATGTTTCTATAGAATAGTTGTCGATCTTTGTTGCCGTCGTTAGGGGAAAGTGTGCGTTATGCCTTGGCAGGCGTCCTGATCGTCGTGGGTCTGATTACTGGTTTGATTGGTGTTGCCCAAAAGACTATCTGGGCTCCCGATGACCAAATCGTTGCCCAAGCTGATCTGGGAGACCCAGGCTCTGTTGTCGTTATTGAGCCTGGTGTATTGAACCTTTACGACGGTGCCGCTGATCTGAAGGTGGAACACGACGGACCCATCTCGATCGCACGCGCCAGCAAAGAGAACGTCGACGCCTGGGTCGACTCTGCAGCACACACTAAGGTCACCGGCGTGAAAAGCGAAACAGAACTTCGCACTGAAAAAGTCGACGGTGACGAAGAAACCCCTGCCGTGAACGACGCAGACCTCTTCACCTCGGTGGAATCCGGCGATTCCGAACTTAGCTTGCACTGGGAAGAAGACCCGGGACGCACCGCATTCTTGGTGAGCTCAGACGGTAAAACACAGGTCGACGGCAAGCTGTCAATTTCATGGCCAAACCCTGCTTCAACCCCATGGGCGATCCCGCTCATGGTGATCGGTGCGATCCTCATCATCCTGGGTATCGTGCTGGCATTCCTGGCCAACCGAACCGCTCGCCGTGAAAAAGAACGCCGCAAGAAGCGCGCAGAACGCCGTCGCAAGCTCGCGCAGATGGGAACCGCGTTCGTGATCGTTCCTGGCCTGGCGCTCGCCGGGTGTTCAGGGCCTGAACTTCCTGAACCCGAACCCGAAGAAGCCCCAGAAAGCCCCGGCGGTGTCATCTCGGATGACCAGTTGAACTCAATCCTGGAACGCATCTCATCGACCGTGTCCGGTGCGGACGAAAAGAACGACACCAAGGCCCTCGAAGAACGTGCCACCGGGCCGTTCCTCGAACAGCGCAAAGCTGCCTACGACATCAAGAAAAAAGACAAAGACTTCAAACTTCCTCCCGCTCTGGCAGCACAGAGCGTCAAGGTGAACTTCACCTCGGCGACGGACACGTGGCCCCGCGTCACCTCCGCGGTGACCTTCGACGAGAAGACTAACCAAACCCAGGTGTTGGTGCTTAGCCAGGAGTCACCTCGGGACAATTACAAGGTGTGGGCCCAAGCCGTCATGCTGGGCGGAAGCGAGTTCCCGTCCGTGAACGACTCACGCCAGGGATCGGAACTGTTGCCACCGGATGCGGACGGTCTGGCCATGACGCCCACCGACGCGGTGAACACGTACATCGACATTCTGAAGAACGGCGGCAAAGCGAAGAACGTCAAGTCCTTTGAGGACGACCCATTCCGCAAGCAGACCGCTGACGGCCAGCGCAAAGCAGCTGAGGCGCTCAAAGACGGAAACGCTGAAGTGAAGTTTGAGTACAGCCGAGGTGACGAACTGGTCGCGCAGAGGGCGGCAGATGGTTCGGCGATGGTTGTGGGATCGGCTGTGCAGAAAGTGACGTACTCGCCTGAAAAGGTTGACGACCGCAAGGGTCAGTTGTCGATTGACAAGCCGCAGAGCGAAATCGTGGGGAAAAAGGAAACTGACCAGAACCTCACCACTGAATACCGCCAGGTCTACGCGTTTATCGTTCCTAAGGGCGAAGGAAAAGCACGCCTGATTGGGCTGACTTCCGTGCTTTCGGGTGCAAAGATCGAAGAAGGCAACGACAGTAACGACGAAGGCAACAACGACGGTGGCGACAATGGTGGAGACGGCAACGACGAAGGCAACAACAGCGACAACGAAGAGTGACGCTGACGGCGCCTCGCCGACCACCGCACGCACGAGTGCAGGCGTAGCCGCCCGCACGCAAACGATAAGCTAGACGTTCACAGGGAAAGGTCACAAGGTGAGCAACGAAGGCGTATTCGACCCACGGCAACAAGAAGCACAATCACAGGGGCTCGATCTGTCAGCAGTTCGCACCCCTGCGCGGAACGCTGGCGCAGGAGCGCAGGCAGGAGCGCCAGCAGGTGCTCAGCAACAAGCTCAGCCTGCTCAGGACCCCAACACGGTGAACGTGCCGGCGCTGGTGTTCGACGTTGACGAGCAGTCATTTGAAGCTGTTGTCCAGCTGTCAACCCAGGTGCCTGTGGTGATCGACTTGTGGGCTGAATGGTGTGGGCCGTGCAAGCAGTTGTCGCCGGTGATCGAAAAGGTGACCAGGGATTACGACGGTCGGGTCGTTCTGGCTAAGATCGACGTCGACAAGAACCCACGCATTCAGCAGGCGTTTGGTGTTCAGTCCATTCCCACGGTTGTAGCACTGGTCAAGGGCCAGCCCGTTCCACTGTTCCAGGGTGCGACCCCCGAACCACAGGTCAAGCAGCTGTTTGACCAGCTACTCGCGGCAGCTGCTCAGGCCGGTGTCAACAAGCGAGCCGTCACTGGCGAAGCTACCCAGCAGCCCGCTGGCCCCAAGCACCCAGAAGCCATCGAGGCGCTTGAGGCAGGTGACCTGGAACGCGCAGCGCAGGTGTACCAGGACGCACTTAACGAAACACCTGGCGATGAAGAAGCAAAGAGCGGTCTAGCACGCGTTGAACTGCTGCGCCGTACACGTGGAAAAGACCTTGCCCAAGTCCGCGCCCGCGCAGCTGCCGACCCCAGTGACGTCGATGCCGCCCTTGAGTGCGCGGACCTCGACATCAGTGGAGGTCACGTCGAAGACGCGTTCGCACGCCTAATTGCTACCTTGACTAAGGTTGCAGGAGACGACAAGGAGCGTGTCCGCAAACGCATTCTTGAACTGTTCGAAGCTGTTGGCCCATCTGACCCGCGCGTGACCCAAGCGCGCGGCAAACTCATGCGCGCGTTGTTCTAATGGTTCGTCTGGTTCTATCTGGTCTGAGCGCTCTGGTTGGAGTGCTCAGTCTCATCTTGGTTATTTCGGCCCTGTCCGTTGTGGGGTTTGATGATGTCACGCAGACCAAACCCCACAAGGTCTCTGACGGCACGTACGCGGTTGTGTTTGACCAGCAGAACATTCCGTTTACCAAGACGACTGCCACAATCAGCGCCACGTCTGATGAGCCCATCATGCTGGGTGTGGCTAATGGGGTCGATTCCTCTAGCTACCTCACGGGTGTCAAGCACGAAGAAATCACCGAAGTGAAATTCCCCCGAGACATCACCACGCGTTCTGTAGCAGGGGAAGGCCAGCCGGCCAAGAATGCTCAGAGCCGCGACTGGTGGATCGACTCCACGGAAGGCACCCACGTGTCACGGTCCTTTGATGTGGACGGCGAACCTCAAACGGTCGTCATTGCTCCTACCGGAGATAACCCTAACCTCGACGGCACCACCGTAAACATCTCGGTAGAAATGAAGGGTGTCTTGGCGTTCTGCTTGCTGGGAATCGCACTGGCTATTATCACGTTTGCCGTGGCTTTCGCGCTCTTCATGTGGTGGAAGAATGAGCAACCTCGCGTGAAGAAAAAGACGAACGTAGCTCGTGATGCGAAGGGTGCCGAGGTGTCCGCAGGTTCCCGGATTGCACAAAGAGTTCGCGCGGCCTCCAAGAACCGTACTGCCCGAGGTGTGAGTGCCCTTGTCGTTGTGACGGCAGTGTCCCTCAGTGGTTGTGGGTTGCCGGTTGCTCAGCCTCAGCAACCTGAGATTGAGAAGTACACGCGTCCCGGTATCCGCCAGGGTGAAGCGTCTAAGTTCCTCAAAGACTATTCGGACCAGTTAGACGAGGCACTCAAAGGCGATCACAAGAAACTCGACCAGATTCAAACCGGACCACTTCTACAACGGACACGTGCAGAAGTCGCGATTGCCGACAAAACCGAAAATAAACTCTCGTCTCCGCGGTTCTCATCTGTTCTGGCCGCCAGCCCCAACTTTGACAAGTACCCCATGTGGTTCATCGCTTTTGGTGCTGTGGATAAAAAGGACGCCGGTTCGCAAGCACTTCTCGTGACCAGGGAGTCAGCGACAGAAGAATGGACTGTCACGCAAGCGCTTTTCGTTCCCGATGACCAGGTTCCCGGTTTCGAAGTTGACGAAGGCGGATCCGCTCAACTCGCCCCAGGTGGGTTCACTAAGAAACTTTCTGACACCTTGGACGCGGTTGCCAAATACTTAAGCGACGGCAAGAAGGAACACCTGGACGGCGCCAAGATCACAACCGAAGGTGATGCGTTTTCAGACTTCCGCAAGTACGTGGATAGCTACTCAAAGGGCGACAACAAGTTCGACAAGGTGAAAACCGAATGCAAGCCCTACGAGGACGTGAACCTCGCCAAGCACGCGCTCAAGACCACCGACGGGGCCGTGGGCTTTGGGGAGATTCGGTGTTCGCTCACCCTTGAAGTGCCGGCCGAATACGCGGTCACGCTTCCCAAAGCGGTTGAAGCGGTCAAGACCACGGAAGAAAAGGGTAACCGGATCACAATCGAGACCTCGGTGCCCATCATGGTGCGCGACGGCAAAGACACAAAAGCGGTGAGTACTGGGTGGTTCCTGCTGGAATCACGCACCGAAAAGAACTAGGCGTGTGCTGACCGCCCTGACTGCCCTTTTACGCCTGGGTGGAGCGGGCTCGTTTGCCTACGCGGAGCAACCAGAATAACCCCACAAACGGCAACACCAACGGCACGAACCCGTAGCCGATCCCAAACGTGGACCACACGGTGGCCGCCGGGAACAGTTCAGGGTCTAGAACAGTAAGCAAGCCCACGGACACAACTCCCACGAGCTCAACGGATACTGCGGCTACGGCAATGTGGTGCGTCACCTTGTTGCCAATGACCAGGCACACGGTGGCCACCACGTACACGACAGCCGCAAATAAACTGAGCGAGTAAGCAAGAGGCGCGTGCTCGAAGTCTCGGTAAAACTGGTAACCGGCCCGCGCGGTGGCAGACAACGCGAAAATCCCGTAGACCGCGGTGAGCACTCGGCCCGGGCCAGAGTGCATGGCCGAATACGGGCTCCGATCCGCTGGAGCATTGCCACCCTCAGCGTCGGCGCCACCACCCATGCGGTTCTTTCTTATTGCCAAATCTGATCCATCCTAAAAACCATGATGAAAGCGGTAAACGACGAAACGACTAAGACAAGCGGCCCCCATTTGGACAGTTCGGCAAACGCCCAGTAGCCGGAAGCAAGAACAACGGCAATCGCGGTGAGGGCGTAACCAAAGAACAAGATCGGGTCGGTGCCAGACTGGGTGGACCACATGGCGATCCCAATGATGAACTGCACAATCAGTAACAGCAACAACCCCGCGGTGGTCAACACCAGTGGGGGAGAGGCATGACGGTTACGCAGCGCGGTCACAATCGACCACACGAAGATCACCGCGCATACGGCATACTGGAGAACTGTATAGATGAAGAGCACCGAACTATTTTAGAGCACCTAGACTGGAAGTCTCATGCGCATCTATTTGGATTACGCGGCCACCTGCCCTATTCAACCGCAGGTTTTGGACGCATACGTTGAAGAACTTCGTCAGGTCGGCAACCCGTCGGCCCTCCACGCTTCTGGCCAGTCGGCCCGCATGCGCCTCGAGGCTGCGCGCGAAGAACTCGCGCAGTGCGTGGGTGCCCAGTCAGCGGAAGTAGTGTTCACCTCGGGCGGTACGGAGGCCGACAACCTGGCTCTGAAAGGCCTGTTCTGGCAGGCCAATAAAGCGCACCTCACCACCGGCGCCCCACACGAACGGCCCGTGGTCATGGTGTCGGCGATTGAACATTCGGCCATTTTAGAAACCGCAGAATGGCTCGAAACACAAGGCGCCACCATCATCACCCTGCCGGTCGATGAGCAGGGCGTGGTGCGGGTAGACGTGGCCCGTGAACTGCTCGAAATCCACGGCCCGCGCACCGCGGTGGTGTCGGTGATGTGGGCGAACAACGAAATTGGCGTGTTGCAGCCGGTCTCTGAAATCACCCAACTCGCCCACGCCCACGGCGCGCTCATGCACACCGACGCCGTGCAAGCACTGGGCAACGTTGACCTGAACTTCAGCGAAGCGGGCGTAGACGCGATGACCGTGACGGCGCACAAGCTGGGCGGCCCCGTGGGCATTGGTGCGCTGATCCTCAAACGTGGCGTCAACGCTGTGCCCGTGCTTCACGGGGGCGGGCAGGAACGGTCCGTGCGCTCCGGAACTCTGGACGTCCCCGGTGCTGTTGCGTTCGCCACGGCTGCTCGCCTGGCGACGGGTAACCGTGACGAAAACGTGCGTGTCGCCCGCCTGCGTGACCGTCTGATCGCGGGTATTGAGGAACGAATCCCGGAAGCGCAGCTGACCGGCCCCCGAGGTGACGGCCGCCTCCCCGGCAACGCCCACTTTGTGTTCCCCGGCTGCGAGGGTGACACGTTGCTGTTTGGCTTGGACATGGCGGGATTCGACACGGCTACAGGTTCGGCGTGTTCGGCGGGAGTAAATCGGCCCAGTCACGTGTTGTTAGCTTTGGGGCGTAGCGAGGACAATGCGCGTTCGTCCCAGCGGTTCACCCTGGGACCGGGTACCACTGAGGAACATATTGACGCGCTGTTGGACGTATTGCCCGAGGTCGTTGAAAACGCCCGCAAGGCGGGCATGGTGTCTGCGACACCGGCCTGGATGAGTACACATACAGAAGGGACTGAAACTTCGTGAAGATTTTGGCTGCCATGTCAGGTGGGGTTGACTCCGCCGTGGCTGCTGCCCGTGCGGTCGACGCCGGCCACGAGGTGGTGGGCGTACACCTGGCGCTGTCCAGAATGCCTGGCACCATGCGCACAGGTTCCCGAGGCTGTTGCACGATTGAGGACTCCCGTGACGCTCACCGTGTCGCGGGAATGTTGGGCATCCCGTTTTATGTGTGGGATTTCTCTGAACGGTTCAAAGAAGACATTGTCGATGACTTCATCGCGGAGTACTCGCAGGGCCGAACCCCTAACCCCTGCATGCGTTGCAATGAACGCATTAAGTTCGCGGCTTTGCTCGACCGCGCGTTGGCCTTGGGCTTCGACGCCGTTGCAACGGGTCACTATGCGGAAATCGTGTACGACCAGGACGGTCACCCGGAGTTGCATCGTGGCGTGGACATGAACAAGGACCAGAGCTACGTGTTGGGTGTGCTTACGGAAGAACAGCTGCGCCACTGCTATTTCCCTATTGGCGCATCTGCATCTAAAGCGGATGTGCGCGCGGAAGCTTCTGAGCGCGGGTTCCCCGTGGCCAACAAGCCAGACTCGTATGACATTTGTTTCATCCCAGACGGGGACACAAAAGCGTGGTTGGCTGACAAGATCCCTATGCGCCCAGGCCTTATCAAAGATCAAGAAGGCAACGCACTGGGTGAGCATGACGGGGCTATGACGTTCACCATTGGCCAGCGCAAAGGACTTGCGCTGGAACGTCCAGCGGCTGATGGCAAGCCCCGCTACGTGGTCGACATTGACGCTAAGAACAACACCGTCACCGTGGGTGGACGCGAAGCCTTGTCGGTTGATCGGCTCGAAGGTATCCGCGCCACGTGGTGTGGCCAGCCAGCGCAGAACATGGGCGACTCAGAAGACACCGCACTGGACTGCGAAGTGCAGATTCGCGCCCACGCCGAACCCGTTCCCGCCCGCGTGTGGCTCGGCGACGTAGTCACCCAGGCGCCGGAGTCCGAATACAACGTACCCACACCTCGGCCGGCAGGACAGACCCTCCACGTTGCGGTGAAGGAACCGCTTTCTGGCGTGGCACCCGGGCAGACCATGGTGATCTACGAAGGCACCCGCGTTCTGGGACAGGCCACGATCGACCGGGCAAACCGGGTGGCATAATCGCGTGCCTCATGACACCGAACTCTTAGCGACCGGTTGGGGCGCGTGGCCGGGCGAAGACCCGCGACAGGGCGCCTCGGCAGCGTTCAGCGAACTCGCTGCCGGCTACCCGCCAGTTCCGTACCCAAGCACCCCCGCTGTAGGCGGGACACGGTGGGCGTGTGACCTCATGGGCTTCGCCGTGACCCTGTGCGATGGCCTGCCGGTAGACCTCACCTCATACGGGTGGCGACTAGCCAAAGGCGCCGGCCGAGACGAATCCCGGGCTCGCTCTCGCCGGGCTCGAGCCGTCGAAGCGGCCGAAGAATACGGTGCCGGTTTTGACGGCCGCATGATGCTCACGGTGCCTGGCCCGTGGACGCTAGTGCGGAACCTGTCCACACCGGACGGGAACCGGGTGCTGGGCGATTCGGGTGCTCGCCGCGATGTCATCCAGTCCTATGCTTTTGGCCTGGCCGACTACATGAGCGCACTGGAACGCGCGCTGGGCCAAACCCCACGCATCATGGTTGTTGAACGCGCACTGGATCCGATCCTAACCGGCACCGTACCCACGGTTTCCGGCTACCGATCATTACCCGCATTGCCTGACCAGTTCGTCACCGCCGCGCTTGGTTCGTTCCTCAAGCGCGCAGGCGACGACCCGCTCCTTGCGCTCCCGGCGCTGAGCAGCGTGGCGATCGCCGGGAAGCGGATACCACACCTCCAGTTGGCGCGTGAAGCGGGGGCAAGCGGTGTTGTGGTTCCGCTGCCGGGCGCGGACCCACGCCGGTGGGAAAATCTCGCCGAGGCGGCAGATACCGGAGCCGAAGTGTGGCTCAGTCTGCCCGGTTCGGCTGGGGAGCAGCCTGACCGGGTGAAGCGGTGGGTGGCCACGATTCGTGAACCGTGGCTTCGAACCGGAATGAGTAGCGTGTCCTTGGCTAAGCTTGGGATTGTGGCCGGTTACGGGTTCCCCACAGACATTCCGCCGCTCCTCCCGCAGGAGGCGACGGATACGAACGGGCGAGGTGGATATGCGCTCGCTGCCCGGTTGAGTGAGGCACTCAAGGAGATCGAATGACACAGACAGACATTTCGCGTGTGCTTTCCGCAGACCCATCTGAGCTTGAACCGGCTGAACGCCAAAAGCTAGCCGTGGAACTTGCCGCTCAGATTGAAGAGCACCGCGAAGCTTATTACGTTCACGACGCCCCCAAGATCTCCGATAAAGAGTTCGACGAGCTGGTTCACACACTTGAGGAGTTAGAGAGCGCTTACCCTGAGCTCGCCAGGGACGATTCACCCACCCAAAAAGTGGGTGGCTATGCGGACACAGAAGCGTTCGCGCCCGTGCAACACGTGGCACGCATGTACTCCCTGGAAGACGTCTTCAGCGTTGAAGAACTCGACCAGTGGTTTGAGCGCGTCGCAAAGTCCGTTCCGGCTGGTACACCGTTCCTAGGCGAAGTGAAGATCGACGGCTTGGCGTGCAATCTGCTCTACGAAAACGGCCAGTTGGTGCGTGCAGCAACCCGAGGCGACGGATACACCGGTGAAGACATCACCGCGAACGTGCGCACCATTGAGGACATTCCAACCACGCTCAACGCCACGAACCCACCAGCGCGCGTAGAAATTCGCGGTGAAGTGTTCTTCCCCAGCGACAAGTTCGCCGACCTCAACGCGAGCCTTGTCGAACAGGGCAAACCACCGTTCGCCAACCCCCGTAACGCTGCGGCTGGGTCTCTGCGCCAAAAGGACCCCAACGTCACCGCTCAACGGCCACTGCACATGCTGGTCCACGGGATTGCCGCGTGGCAGTCGGGTGATGCGGGTGCGCAGGAACCCACACAGCAGTCCCAGGTGTATGACCTGCTGCGTGACTGGGGTATGCCCATCAGCCCGTACTACCGGGTCTGCACCACCCAAGATGATGTCCACGCCTACATCACCGAATTCGGTGAACGCCGCCACGAACTCTTGCACGAAATTGACGGGATCGTGGTCAAGGTCGACAACATCGCCCTGCAGGAAGAGCTGGGTTACACATCACGGGCACCCCGCTGGGCGTGCGCGTACAAGTACCCGCCGGAAGAGGTCACCACCAAACTGCTCGACATTCGGGTTCAGGTGGGCCGCACCGGCCGCGTCACGCCTTTTGCCGTCATGGAGCCTGTTCTGGTTGCTGGCTCCACGGTTTCGCGCGCCACTTTGCACAACGCTCATGAGGTCAAGCGCAAAGGTGTGTTGATCGGTGACGACGTGGTGATTCGGAAAGCCGGTGACGTCATTCCCGAGGTGTTAGGCCCGGTGACTGCCAACCGCGACGGATCTGAACGCGCCTTCGTCATGCCCACGCACTGCCCGGACTGCGGGGCAGAACTGTACGAGCAAAAAGAAGGCGACAAGGACCTCCGGTGCCCAAACTCAGAAACGTGTCCCGCACAGGTAGCTAACCGCTTGGCATATCTCGCCTCACGTGCAGCCCTGGACATTGAGCTGCTGGGTGAAGAAGCCTCACTCGCACTCACCCAGCCCCTGGGAGAACCCCCGTTGAAGTCCGAAGCCGGCCTTTTCGACCTCACTGTGGACGACCTCGGCGAGGTTGAAATTGAGCGCGAAGTGAAAAAGAACGGTGTGCCCACCGGCGAAATTGAGCGCGTTAAGTACTTCTTCACCAAGGAAGAACTGTACGCGTCCGGTGAGAAAAAGGGCCAGGTGAAGAAGCCGTCACAGCCGCGGGCCAACACCCTGGCGATGCTTGACGAAATTGAGAAGGCTAAAGGCCAACCGTTGTGGAGGGTGCTGGTTGCGCTGTCCATTAGGCACGTGGGGCCTACCGCGGCACGAGACATTGCGGCGTACTTTCGTTCTATGGACGCGGTACGCAACGCAACTGTTGAGGACCTTCTGGAAGTTGAAGGTGTGGGTGAGACGATCGCGCAGAGTGTGGTCGATTGGTTCGCAGAAGAGTGGCACGCGCACATTGTCGACTCGTGGGCCAAAGCCGGGGTGCGCATGGCAGATGAGCCGGTAGAAGAATCTACACAGCCGCAAACGCTTGAAGGGCTCACGATCGTTGCGACCGGTTCGCTCGAAAACTTCACGCGTGACGGCATTAAAGAAGCGATCGTGGGTGCGGGTGGAAAAGCGTCGAGTTCCGTGTCCAAGAAGACCGCCTATGTTGTTGCAGGTGAAAACGCCGGGTCCAAACTCACCAAGGCACAAGACTTGGGGGTGCCCGTGCTCAACGAAGAACAGTTCCAGCAGTTGTTGGCCACCGGTGAGGCGCCTGCGTAGATCATCACTTCGCCATTTGGGCGAAGAAATCCTTTGCAATCGGAACGGCTGACGTGGCGTTGCTATCTTCAACGAACAACGAAATCGCAAGATCGCCGTCATAGCCGGTGAACCACTGGCTCGCGGTGTCGTCCGTAAACGCCTCGCGCATGGTGTTCCGCACGTCCTTTACAGCCTGCGAGTCCAGGGGAGTGGCCGATTCGTTCGGGGCGTCCTCGGTGACCAGAACGGGTGAAACCGTGTGTCCGGCAGCGATAGAGGCGGCTACAGTGGCCATATTTAGCGGGCTGGCCAGCACCTCACCCTGACCGCGTGACGCTTCCTGTCGCGCTTCGGGCGAGTCGATGAGAGGAACCTGCCCTTTGGCCGCGTCCAAACCATTTAATGAGGACGTAAATCCCAACGCCTTGGCTGAGTCAGCAAGCGTGTGCGAATCGAGCACGCCGTCCTTTGCCAGGGCGTACTCCGTCACACATGTGAACGTGGCCCCCGGTGCATACTGGCCATAGAGCGCACGGTTTGGTACAGCGCCGGCGGGGTCATGGTTGGCTACCGCGAGCACGTGCCCGTCGCTGGGTCGGATCGCAACGAGCGAAGCGGGTGAGTCAGATGAGCTCAGCACGTCCTGCGCTACGTTTTGCGTGCGCACATCGAGTGTGGTGGTCACGTCCGAACCGGGTTCGCTCTGAATGGTGGTGAGTTCATGGGGAGGATCGAACTCCCCAGCGTCGGCAGGAATCCGTTCAACTGCAAACCCGCGGGTGCCACTGAGCTTCGAGTTGTACGCCCTTTGAATACCTGACTTCCCCACGGTATCGCCTTCACGCGTTCCGGTTAGTTTCTCAATGTCTTCTGCTGTCGCCGGGCCCACGGTTCCCAAGGTTTCTGTGGCAAAGTTTGCTTCGACCGTGATCGGTTGGCGTCCTTTCCTAAACACAACGCCAGGAATGGGCCGGAGAGTCTTTTCTAAACGGTTGTAGTCTTCCTGCCTGAGAGCCGAGACGTGCAGATACTGATCCTCAGGCGCGGATTCGACACGCTTTTCGAGTGCCTTCAACTCAAGGTCCAGAATCGACCGGAGCTCAGACACAAGTTTCTTAACGTCGGTGACCCGCCTTGGCTCAATCCCCACATTGACAACACGGGACTCCTGCATGAGCGCAATCCCGCCCGCACCTCGGATGGCACCGCGTGCAGCGACAAGTGACCGCACGCGCACCCGATCACCCAGGTTTAGACCGGGTGCAACCAGGGAATCTTCCGCAACGGGCTTCCACTTCAGTCCCACACGCTTCACCGTGATGCGCGTGCGGTATTTCCACGGCGTGATCGGTTGGGCAAAATCCCACGTCCACAACAGTTGTGCGTGTGCCACATCGCCATCGCGGCGTGTGGAGTCAAACTGAATGCGCGGTGTTACGCCCAGGCCTTCGACCAAGCCCGCGGACTCGAGCGAATCACCCGGTGAGCGGTTCGCCCATTCGTGTGTGACCGTGCCCGACATGAGGTCCTCGATCGCATTGTTGACCGCGGCGCGGGGCGTGTTGACAAACAGGGGGACCACAAGTGCCAAAGCAACTCCCACACACAGTCCAAGCGCTAAGGCGATACGAAACTGCCGTCGGTTCATCGTGTGCTCATGTGTTCTGGTCCCGGTACATGGGCACTATCCTAGTTGAGGCGCACACTGCGCTAGACCTGTGAAGAACCGACCGGCGACAAGGGTAGAAGCAACCACATGACCCACCAACGCTTTGCGCGACTCAAACTCATCCTGGGCGATGAAGGCCTGGAAAAACTCGCAGGTGCCACCGTGATGGTGACGGGACTCGGGGGAGTGGGGTCCAGCTGCGCGGAGGCCCTAGCGCGAGGCGGAGTTGGGACCCTCATTCTTATTGACCGCGATGTCATTGAGGAAAGCAACATCAACCGGCAAGCCCTGGCATTCGTGTCCACGGTAGGGAAAGTCAAAGCTCAGGTCATGGAAGCGATGGTCGCTGACATCAACCCGGACTGCACCACCTACGCCCGCAACGTGTCCCTCAACCGGGAAAACCTGAGTGAGGTTTTCGCTGAGCTGCCTCGCCCGGATTATGTCATCGACTGTATTGACGACGTCACCGGGAAGATCGAAATCGCGCAGTGGTGCGCAGAAAACCGTATCCACTTGGTGTCCTCAATGGGTGGCGGAAACAAACTGGACCCGTCGTACCTGAAGTTCGCAAAAGTTAACAAGACCCAGTACTGCCCGCTGGCAAAAGTGATCCGCCAAGTGTGCATTCGTCGCCGGATCCGCGGGCTGGAAGTTCTGTACTCGTCAGAAGTGCCCGTCCACATTGAGGACAAAGGCAGCGGCACCAAGGCTGAAACCGTGGGCACCATGAGTTACTTCCCGCCCATCATGGGGCAAATGTTGGCAGGGAAAGTGATCCGCCGGCTGGTTGGCCTCGAAGAAACCCCGCTCGCCCCGCGCATCGGCGGACCGGCAGATGCCAGCCAACCGCCAACGGAGTCATGACCACCCTGCTCGACACCCACTACCACTACGACTTCCTCCCGCCCCAAGCACGGACCGTGTTCCTGAATGAAATTGCCGAGGCGGGCGTGGAGGTCGTGGCGCAGACGCTCACCCCGTCTGGCTTTCTCGCGCTTGAGTCGGAAGAGAAACGCAGGGTCGAAGCCAGTAGTTCCGGTAGCCCCAGTAGCCCGCGGTTGTCCGTGGGTTTTCACCCGTGGAATATCGGGCGGGACTACCAACGCGAACTGGACATTTTTGCCCATGCGCTCACGCGGACCCGGTTTGTGGGGGAAGTGGGGTTGGATTATTTTCCGCGTCGCCTTCAGCAGGTGCCGGCTGAAACCCAGGCCGAGGTGTTCCGCAGTATTCTGGACATCCTCAGCTCCCAACGGACGGACGGCCCGTACGTCTTATCGATCCACGCTGTCCGCAGCGCGAGCCAGGTGTGTGACGCGCTGGAGGCGACGGACACCTCGGGCATGGTGCCCATCTTCCACCGCTTTGGCGGCTCCAGCGACGAACTCACCCGCCTCATTAAGCAAGGCTGCTACATTTCCGTCAATCCGGCGATGCTCGCCACTAAACGCGGACGCACCTACGTCACACAAGTGCCATTAGACAGACTGCTGTTAGAAACCGACTTGCCGGAGAGCAACGAACGCGGCGACCTCGGGAAGACCCACGCACGCGAACTCATCGAAACGCTGAACGCGACGGTGAACAGGCTCGCCACCCTGCGCCACCAGGACCCGGACGAACTCGCCGCCAGCATCATGCGCACTGCTCAACAGCTGTACGGCGCATGCCCCGCGGGCAGTTAGTACTACACTGAGCAACGAAGTTGATGCACACAGACGAAGGGGTGACGATGTCGGAGAAATCCGCAATCACACTCGAACAGGTTGAACACCTGGGCAACCTGGCACGAATCGCAATGAGCCAGGAAGAACTCGAACAAGTTTCCAGTGATTTGGGACAGATCCTTTCAAGCGTGGCAAAGGTGTCGGAAGTGGCAACAGACGACATTCCAGCCACCAGTCACCCCATTCCTCTCACCAACGTCATGCGCCCTGACACCGTGGCCGACCAGCTCACAGCAGAGCAGGCTCTGTCCGGTGCGCCGGCGGACGAAGACAACAAGTTCCTGGTTCCGCAGATCTTGGGGGAGGACTAAACAATGACTGACCTGACCCGCAAGACCGCGACGGAACTGGCACAGGGCCTGCGCGCAGGCGACTTCACCTCCACCGAGGTCACGCGCGCGCACCTGGACCGCATCGAATCGGTTGAACCCACCATCAACGCGTTCATCACCACAACAGCTGACGCGGCTTTGGCGACAGCCGCTGACGTTGACCGCAAGCGTGCGGCAGGGGAGACCCTGCACCCGTTCGCCGGTGTGCCTGTTGCGCTCAAAGACCTGGTGGTGACCCAAGGGATCCGCACCACCGCCGCATCCAAGATGCTGGAAAACTGGGTGCCACCCTATGACGCCACCGTGTACCAGAAGGTGCAGGAAGCTGGGCTTCCGCTGCTGGGTAAGACCAACCTCGACGAATTCGCCATGGGTGCCACAACGGAACACTCGGCATTTGGCAACACCACGAACCCGTGGGACACCACACGCACACCGGGCGGGTCCTCGGGAGGTGCGGCCGCCTCGGTCGCGGCATTTGAAGCCCCGCTGTCGGTAGGAACCGACACGGGTGGGTCTATCCGTCAGCCGGCAGCGTTCAACGGCCTGGTGGGAGTCAAGCCCACGTACGGTTCGGTTTCCCGGTACGGGATTATCGCCATGGCCAGCTCGCTTGACCAGGTGGGCCCGTTGGCTCGCACGGTCGAAGACGCTGCTGCCTTGCACCAGATCCTGGCTGGGCACGACCGCCACGACTCCACATCGCTCACCGACGAAGTCCCCGACTTCACCGCAGCCGCTCACGCGGGCGCACAAGAAGGGCTCAAGGGCAAGAAGCTGGGTGTTATCCGCCAGCTTCAGGGCGAAGGTTGGGACGCCGGTGTGATCGCGCGGTTCAACGAAGCGCTCGAACTGGCGCAGAAGGCCGGGGCGGAAATCGTTGAGGTGGACATTCCGTCCATCGGGTACGCGGTTGAGGCGTACTACCTCATCATGCCGTCCGAGGTGTCATCGAACTTGGCGCGTTATGACGGTATGCGTTATGGGTTGCGGGTTGAACCGTCGGAAGGTCCGGTCACCGCTGAAACCGTGATGGCAGCCACGCGTGCAGCCGGGTTCGGTAAGGAAGTGAAGCGTCGTATTCTCTTGGGAACCTACGCGCTGTCCGCCGGGTACTACGACGCGTACTATGGTTCGGCGCAGAAGGTGCGCACGCTGGTGCAGCGCGACTTCGCGGCCGCGTTCGACAAGGTCGACGTGCTCGTTTCGCCCACCGCGCCCACCACAGCGTTGCCGTTTGGAACCGAAAACGACGCCGACCCCATGGCCCTCTACATGGGTGACATCTCCACAATCCCAGCAAACCTCGCCGGAATCCCGGGCATGAGCCTGCCTTCGGGTCTGTCTGACGGCCTACCTACCGGGCTGCAACTGCTTGCACCTGCCCGTGAAGACGCTCGCCTGTACACAGTCGGAGGGGCGTTCGAAGCGGAACTCAACGGACACCTCGGCGGCCCTATCCTGGACCAGATTCCTCAGCTCTAAGGACACGAATTGAAGTACGAAGACGCAATTAAGAAGTACGACCCAGTTCTTGGAATCGAAGTCCACGTGGAACTGGGAACCGTGACAAAAATGTTTGACGCTGCCCCCAACACGTTTGGTGGCGGGCCCAACGAGAACACCACGCCGGTGTCGCTCGGTTTGCCGGGTGCGTTGCCGGTGGTGAACGAGACGGGTGTGGAGTACGCGATTAAGATCGGGCTGGCGCTGGGGTGCCAGATCGCTGAAACGTGCCGGTTTGCGCGCAAGAACTACTTCTACCCTGACCTGGCGAAGAACTTCCAGACCTCGCAATATGACGAGCCGATCGCATTTGACGGCGCGTTGGAAGTCGAGCTGGAAGACGGTCAGCTGGTGACGGTTGACATTGAGCGCGCGCACATGGAAGAAGATGCGGGGAAGAACACGCACGTGGGTGGGTCTTCAGGGCGCATCCAGGGTGCGGACTACTCGCTCGTGGACTACAACCGTGCTGGGGTTCCCCTGGTTGAGATCGTGACCCGGCCCATTACGGGTACGGGGGAGCGGGCGCCCGAGGTTGCAGCCGCGTATGTGCGCACGTTGCGGGACATCTTCAAGGCGTTGGGTGTTTCGGAAGCGCGCATGGAGCAAGGAAATGTGCGTGCCGACATCAACGTGTCGTTGCGTGAAAACCCGAACGCGCCGTTGGGCACCCGGACCGAGACGAAGAACGTGAATTCGTTCAGGTCGATTGAGCGGGCCGTGAAGTTTGAGATCGCACGCCAAGCCACCATCTTGGAGGCAGGGGAGAAAGTGCTGCAGGAGACTCGGCACTTCCACGAAGACACGGGTGAAACGTCGTCTGGTCGTGTGAAATCTGACGCTGACGACTACCGTTACTTCCCTGAACCTGATTTGGTGCCTGTCTCACCTGCCCGTGAGTGGGTTGAGCAGTTGCGTGAAGAGTTGCCGGAGCTGCCGGCTGCTAAGCGCCGCCGCCTCATTGGTGAGTGGGGATTCAGCGACCTGGAGATGCGTGACGTTGTCAACGCTGGTCTGCTTGAAGCGATTGAAGACACGGTGGCGGCAGGCGCTAAGCCCGGGGACGCCCGTAAGTGGTGGATGGGTGAGATTGCGCGCCAGGCGAAGGCTTCCGAGTCCGATGCTACGGAACTGGTGACGCCGGAACAGGTGGCAGAGCTTGCCGATCTGGTGAAGCAGGGCAAGCTCAATGACAAGCTGGCGCGCAAAGTGCTGGAAGGCGTGATTGCCGGTGAAGGTAACCCAGCTGCTGTGATGGAAGCGCGCGGACTGGAGATCGTGGAAGACGATGGAGCGTTGGAAGCTGCCGTTGATCAGGCGATCGCTGACAACCCTGATGTGGTTGAGAAGATCAAGGGTGGCAAGATGCAGGCGATTGGTGCGCTCATGGGGCCCATCATGAAGGCCACACGTGGCCAAGCCGATGCAGGTAAAGCACGCGAGATGATCATGTCTAAGATTCAATGACGAACGTTATGCCCCGCCCCAGTGGCGGGGCATTTTTCGTTGTGAAAACGGTGAGTGCGGCGAGTGAAAACCGTCACCAGATAGGTTCGCGGGGCCCGTGTTTGCGGTGTTCTTTGTGCAGTGTGTTACCGGGGGGGGTATAGAGGCCTAGCCGAATGTGTGAAACAATTGTGGCGCTTAATGAAGTGTGTGCATTGCATGAATGCCACCTCAACGGGCAATGATCGAACGTCCCATTGGTGTTGTTCAAACTTTCTAGGAAGGACTGAGGGATGGACTCCTCGAACAACAGATCAACGTGGAAGCGGTTAACGCGCTCGCGTATTGCCGGCTTGACGGCTATAGCACTTGCTGTTGGAACGTTCGGGGTTGTCCCCTGCCTGATGACCGATGACCATGCTTCCGTTGCCGCGGAGTACAAAGGTGGTCTCCGCGGAGCAGATGGCACGGGCGCTATTGAGAAGGACGCTCAGAAGGCGTCTGACCTCCCGGCAGGCACGTGTCTTGTTTCGAGTGGTGATTCTAGTGGATCCCAGGCGGGTTTTAGTTGGCAAAACCTGGAACCGAGCGCTACCAGCCCATCCAAAACTACGTGGGGCGTGAGCCTCGCATTTGATAACTCGCAGGACCGCACATTCGCGGACTGGAGCTTTAGTAACTCGGCAAACCTTGGCACCGTCTTGAACACTGGCACCGTTCCCTCGATGGGTGTCGGTACGGCTTTCCTGTCAACCCGCCTCTTTCGGTTACTCACAAAGCCGACGAAAGCATTAAAATTGATGGGTCTCGTAGTCAGAGGAATCTGAATCTCTTCGCCAACATGACCGACGCTGAGGTCAAGCAGTATGCAGAAGCCGATAAAAATAGCCCGGTGCGCTACGCCTGGAAGGGTGAATACTCCAAGGACGTTACAACCCAGAGCCTTCGGGCTACTGAGGGAGGTAGTACTCAGTTTCAGGCCTACGTGAACCCGTGGCCAAGCGAAAACATCCAGTGCGCTCCCATCACGGTGTCGTGGGAGGACTTCGAAAAGCATGTGATCGTCGAAGGTGAAGAAACCAAGGTCGGCCACATCAATATCCCGGGCCTTTGGAACGGTGAGGCAGGCGATTCGCTCGATCGTATGGTCGTTGAGGCCTACGACGGTGAGCACAAGTTTATTGGTACCTCGAACACGCGGGCCTCTGGTGGGGAACAGCGACTTCGTGTCGATGAAAACGGTGACATTTACTTCAAATGGCCAAACTACCGTGGTACGGACCTGGCGACTGATAAGAACGTAAGTTTCTCGGTGCTCGCACTGCCACGTACTGTGGATCAACTCAAAGCTGCAGTCGAGCACGAAAACGGTGGTTTCGGCTTTGTGTCTGAAAGCTCCAATGCGCTTGACCGTTACAACAAGCCAAACGTCATCGACTCGAAGTCGTTCTCCCTGGACGACACGGACTACCACTCCCCGAAGTACGACAAGACCGAAGCCAAGATCATCTCTGGTGTGGAGAGCAAAACGGGTCCGCTTGCGACCGAACCACAGAAGGTGACCTTCAAGCAGGTCCCGGACCTGATCAAGGACCTGGCCAAGAAAAAGGGTGACGGTGGCTTCGAGGCGAAGGTCGAGCTCGACGAGACTTATGTCTACGAGGGCTGGACTGTCGAGATGGACGATGACCACAATGTGACCGTCACGGCGCCAGAGAACCCGCGCCCAGGCACTTTTGCCCGCCCGAAAATCACAGTGGAGTACTCGAACGGATCAACTGACGTACTCGACCTACTCGTCGTCGTTGATCCGAACAACACGCAGGTCACTGACCTGGTGCGCCCAGGCCTTTCGAAGGGAAAGCTCAACGAAAACATCACCGCCCAGGTTGGCCTTAAGCCCATCATGAAGGGCCACAAGGCGGTCAACCCGGCAAAGTACGAAATTGACCCCGCCACTGTGCCCGACGGCTGGACCGTGACAGTCGATAACACCGGCAAGGTCACCGCGAAGGCTGACGACACGGTCGCACCGGGTACTGTCATCACCCCGAAGGTGAAGGCCACCTACCCGGACCAGACGACCGATGAGATCGAGGTCGAGTTCCAAGCCATCGTGGACATCAAGATCCCGACCTACGACACGGTGACCAACAAACCCAACGCACGCGTAAGCCTCAGGCCCACGATCCCCGAGCGTGGCTTGAGCGGCAACACAACCGACGAAGCCCCCAAGCGCTACACCTTCGAAGACGGCAAGACCGAGATGACGGTCACCGACGACAGTGGTACGTGGAACGTCAAAATCGACGAGAGCACCGGTGAGATCACCACGACTATCCCCAAGACTGCACCTGAGGGTTACATCCTGAATGTGCCGGTGCTCGCCCACTACGACAACGCTGACAAGCCGCAGCCGGTGAAGGGCACCGTCGTCGTACTGAAGGGCGATGTTGCACCGAAGTACGATATTCAGGTCACCGGTCCGAACCAAGCCGTGAACCACAACGTTACCGACGCTCCGAAGGGCTCGAAGTTTTCGTTCGGCAAGAACGAAGACGGCTCTCCCATCACTGAGCAGGACGTAGACGGATGGAAGTACAAGATCGATCCGAACACCGGTGTCGTTACCTCCACCCCACCGGCAGACGCCAAGCCTGGTGACAAGAAGACCGTTACTGTGACGGTAGAAACGCCAAATGGTGAGCGTCCCGAGGTGCCCGTCACCACCGTGGTGAAGCTGTCGAACAACTGGGAAGCAGATCCGACATACCCTGAAGAGACGGTCTACCCGGGCGACACCGCAACATTGCCGGTGACGATCGATAAGCCGGACAACGTCAACGTAGCAAAGGATAACCCCTACAAGCTGGGCAAGATTCCTGCTGGCTGGAACGTCACTATTGACGACAATGGCCAGGTCACCGCAACCGCACCAGCAGATGCCAAGCCGGGTACGCAGGTCCAAGTCACTGTCACGGTGACCTATGAAGACGGTTCCACGGACACGGCCAAAGCGGTTGTGAACGTCGTCGATGTGCCTAAGCGCGAGGTGCCCTTCGACGTCGAGTACAAGTACGACGAAACCATCCCTGCCGGTGAGTACCGGGTCCAGACCGAAGGCAAGCCGGGCGAGGAGAAGCAGAACAAGGACGGCAGCTGGGAACGCACCAAGGAGCCTGTCAACGAGGTTGTGCTCGTCGGCAAGAAGCCTGCCAAGAGCGCCAAGGAAGTCACATGGAAGGTTCCTATTCCGTACCCAACCGAGGTTCGCGAGAACCCGGACCTGAAGCCTGGTGAAACCAGGGTTGTTCAGGAAGGTGAGAACGGCGAGAAGACCTATACCGCTAAGTTCACTGCTGAGGGTGACAAGGCTGAGGTAGTAGAGGAAGAGACCACCAAGGAACCCGTCACTCGCATCGTTGAGTACGGTCCGCGCCTGGGCGCTGATGAGCTGGTGACCAAGACTGAAAAGCCGATTCCGTTCGAGACCGAGGTTGAGTTTGATCCCAACCTGCCGGCCGGTGAGAAGGTTGTCGACCAGAAGGGTGAACTTGGTACCGAGGTTGAGACCTCTACTCAGAAACTCGTCGACGGCGAGCCTTCGGGCGACCCGGAAGTCACGACTGAGCGCACCAAGGAACCAACAACGGAGAAGATCCGTGTTGGTACCAAGACTGAAGGCACTCACACCACCTCGTACGAAAAGGACGTGCCGTTCGAAACCGAGATCATCTTCGACGAGAACCTGGAAGCCGGAAGGCAGGAAACTGTCCAGGAAGGCGAGCTGGGTAAGGACAAGGTGACCACGACTCAGACCATCGTGAACTCGGAGGTCACGGACACGAAGACCGAGACCGAGCGTGTGACGGAACCGGTTAAGAGAATCGTCAAGGTCGGTACTAAGGGCAAGCCTGCCTCTACGACTGTTGAGTGGACCGAGAACACCCCGTTTGAAGTCGAGGTGCGCGTCAACCCTGAGCTGAAGCCTGGTGAAACAAAGGTTGTCCAAGAGGGCAAGCAGGGTGAAGTGAAGCACACCGTCAAAGTGAATGCCGAAAACGGTGAGATCTCCAAGGACGAATCAACTGAAGAGATCAGCAAGCCAACTAAGCAGATCATCGAGGTTGGTCCTGCCACGGAGCACCAGACTGAGCTGACGGACAAGCACACGGAGAACACTGCGTACGACACGATCATCGAGTACGACCCGAACCTCGAGGTCGGAAAGGTCGTTGAGGACCAGGCCGGTGTTTACGGTGAAAAGGAAATCACCAAGACCTGGAAGCTCAAGAACGGCGAGCCAGTAGGCGATCCAGAAGTATCCGAGAAGGTTATTAAGGATCCGCAACCACGCAAGATCCGCGTGGGTGCCAAGTGCAACTGCGACGAGCCAACTGAGGAGCCGACGCCGGAGCCAACTCAGGATCCGACGGATGAGCCATCCGAGGAGCCTTCGGAAACTCCGAGTGAGGAGCCATCCGAGGAGCCAACGGACGAACCGTCTGACAAACCGTCAGACGAGCCTTCCGAACAGCCTTCGGAGACTCCAAGTGAGGAGCCGTCGCCGGAGCCAACTCAGGATCCGACGGATGAGCCTTCCGAGCAGCCCTCGGAGACTCCAAGTGAGGAACCGACTGAAAAGCCAACTGAGGAACCGTCCGACAAGCCATCGGAAGAGCCTTCCGAACAGCCTTCGGAGACTCCAAGTGAGGAGCCGACGCCGGAGCCAACTCAGGATCCGACGGAAGAGCCATCCGAGGAGCCTTCGGAAACTCCAAGCGAGGAGCCTACGCAGGATCCGACGGATGAGCCATCCGAGCAGCCTTCGGGAACTCCGAGCGAGGAGCCAACCGAAGAGCCAACGGACGAACCGTCTGACAAGCCGTCAGACGAGCCTTCAGAACAGCCTTCGGACAAGCCATCTGAAGAACCAACTGAGGAACCGTCTGACAAGCCATCGAAAGAGCCTTCCGAACAGCCTTCGGAAACTCCGAGCGAGGAGCCAACTCAGGATCCGACGGATGAGCCTTCCGAAGAACCTGGTCCTGAGCCAACTGAAGAACCGTCTGATAAGCCGTCAGACGAACCTTCGGAAGAGCCAACTGAGCAGCCTTCGGACAAGCCTTCCGAACAGCCGTCGGAAGAACCGTCAGAAGAACCTGGTGAACCTGGTAAGCCTGGAGACTCGCCTTCAGACGAGCCAAACGATCCGGGCAAGCCTGGACAGCCTGGCGACGACTCCGACGGTCCCGGAACGCCTGGGGACTCCAGCGAGCCTGGTGATTCCGGCAAGACTGGTCCGCTCCCTCGAACTGGTGTCGAGGTGGCTATGGCAGTGGCCATGGGTCTGGGCATGATCGGTGCCGGTATTGCACTGACAGTGGCCAGCCGCAGGAACCGTCGTAGCTAACGGCTCTGACTGAGCGGGGTCGCGGCCTCGCACTGGCCTACAAAATGAGTGGTCCGGCGCAAGATTGCGCCGGACCACTCACTTTTCCATTCCCTCGATAGGGTGGCGTCGCTGGAAGCTGCTGCAACCTCGGGAGCGTCACATGCCGTTTGAAATTCGAATAGTAAAGCTCCAGTAAGGGACCTCTATATAGTCATTCGGAAACAGCGCTCTGCGCTTAGAAGAAAATGAAAATGGGGCCGATTTCGCCACCGAACCACCCCGAACGTTCCAGCACCGGCGTAGCGTGTTTCACGCCTGGAAATCCCCCCAGGATGTCTAGATTATGGAGAGTGACATGCTCAAGAAAGATCTAACACGTACCCTCACCCACGGAGCGCTGGCTATCGCAATCGGTGGTGGAAGCCTCCTTGCTGCGACCGGCGCCGCGCAGGCAGCCACGCCAGCTGACAACACCCCGGGCACTTCTACACAGGCCCAGGCAGCAGGCGAAGGCATCAGCCGCGACGAAATCATCAAGCGCGCTGAAGACCGCATGGCCAAGGCACCCTTCTACTCGCAGACCGACTTCTTTGAGGATTACCGCCAGGACTGCTCCGGATTCGTTGCTTACGCATGGAATTCTGGGGCGCCAGGTGACGTATCAGGCGGATTCGTTCCAAACGGTGTTGCTCACGACATCGCCTGGGAAGAACTCCAGCCAGGTGACGCAATCACCGGACCAGACCACATTGTGCTGGTTAAGGCTGTGAACCCAGACGGATCGTTCGAACTGCTCGAACACGGTGGGGGCGCATCAAGTACGGAACCTCCGAACACTCGCCACGCAACTCGAGGCGACCTCGAGAGCCAAAACGTTGGCGAACCAATCCGCTACAACGGAGTTGGCTAGTCACCACTAGCAACACGCAGACTTCTGTGGCCCGACCAAATGTGGTCGGGCCACAGCTTTATGCACCCAGCTAGATGTCAGGTCAGCTCACTACAATGAAGTATGCGGAAGGAGTCATATGGTTCACTGGCGTGAGTTGTGGAAACAAGAATGTCGCGGACACGTTCCGCGGTACCGTGTGCTCGTCCCGGGAAGCGTGCCCGAATCAGTCATCGACGTGTGGAAAGCCCGTGGCTACGACCTCACTTCATCTGATCTCGCACAACAGGTGTTTCCACAGCGCTACAGTCGCAACCTGATTCGCTCCAAGTTCGTTTTCGCAACGACCACCGGCGCCGGCGCGGCCACCACCGGATTCTTCGGATCTACAGCGCTCATCGCACTCGCATTCGCCGACACGGTTGCCATTGCCACCACCTCGGCACTCACCGGGATCGCTGCCATAGCAACAGCAGGCGTAGGCATTTTTACCGGGAGTCGGTTTCTGCGCGACCCCAAGCGGCTGACCGGCAAGCAACTGAAGCGCGCACCACACGTCCGCTGGGTCACGCCGCTCGATTTGGGTTACCTGCCGGGCGTCAACGGCCGTGACACTGACGAACAGAGGCTGTTCCACCTCGCGGTCACGATTTCCCAAGCCATCGTTGGTACCCGCGCATGGACGCACCCCGCGTTGGAAAGCCACGTGAGTCGAGTGGATCTGGACTATGCTGTCGCCTCCATTGGTGAACGGTTGCGTGAGCTGTACGAACTGCGTCAGAAGCTCGACAGTATCAGGCAGCCACACCTCGACGCTCGCATTGACGTGTACCAACGGAACCTGGCCAAAGCGTTCGCCTCGCTGGCCCGACGTGTTGAGTCGATGTACGGGTATTTGGAACAGTTGCGAACACTGTCAGTGCAGCTGGTTCAGCTTGACAGCACGGAAGAATCGCGTGAACTGGGCGATCAGGTGCTTGACGTGCTATCGCGTACCGTCAACGACGACACGGCGCAGAAGCAGTTCAGCGACCTCAACCTCGAAGCGGAGTCACACGCGGACGCGATCCGGGGCATGCTGGGTGAACTTGAAGAGTCGGTCGAAGAGTTTGAAAGCTTTGACGACCTGGACCGGAAGCTGGCGCAAGCCGAACGCGAAGGCAAGGCGATTAACTGAAACGGCGCAAAGCGAGCGGCACGGTGCATTATATTGCGTAGTCTTGCTCACTTTGCGACGTCTGGGCCTGTTGGGCCTGGTCTGCGTGGTCGATTTGGTTACTGGCCGTGGCCAAACGGGTCGGGGTCGGTGCCCGGTAGCCACGAGTTCCCGGGGACGTTGTACCCGTGCTTCTTCTGTTCTTTCTTCCACCGCTTGGCCCACCTGGTGTCCAACCGGTCCACGTACAGGGTTCCCTGCAAGTGGTCGAATTCGTGCTGCATGATCCGAGCGAACCAGCCCTCAACACTGAGCGACACCCGCTGGTTGTTCTCATCAACACCGGTGACGGTGACTTTATCGGCCCGTTTCAGCGGGTAGTCCAAAGCCGGAACTGACAAACACCCTTCCGTATCCTCGCTGGGATCCGGGTTGGTTGTGGGAACCTTCGACGCTACCAACACTGGGTTGATGAAAACGCCACGCCGTCTCACACCAGCGACCTCGTCGTCAGCGTCATACACGTAAATCTGCTTGCCCACCCCAATTTGCGGTGCGGCCAAACCGACTCCGTTAGACGCTGCGAGGGTTTCAAACATGTCAGCGACAAGCGTGTGGAGCTCATCGCCAAACTCCGTGACAGGGTCAGCTTTTCGGTGCAGAACAGGTTCGCCGTAGACAACAATAGGGTGGATAGCCATGGGTTACATCATAGTGCTGAAAAGACTTTTGCCAGCGTGGAATATAGTAAGAAGCTGTTGCGTTACACACGATGACGCATTAACAACAGCTGAAGCCATTGGCTGGTGTGAAGGACCGCCTGATCACCTCCATGCGCGGTCCGGGTACAAACAGACACCAAAGAAAGGACCGCTGGTGAACATTTACGCGAACGTTTCAGAAGTCGTTGGACGCACTCCACTTGTCAAACTTCAGAAGGCCAGTGAGGAAACTGGCGCGGAAATCGTTGGAAAGCTCGAATTTTACAACCCCGCCAACTCGGTTAAAGACCGTATCGGGGTTGCCATGATCGACGCGGCTGAAAAGTCAGGCGAACTGCGCGAAGGCGGAACAATCGTCGAAGCAACCAGCGGAAACACCGGAATCGCCCTGGCCATGGTGGGAGCTTCACACGGATACCGTGTGGTCCTCACAATGCCTGAGTCAATGTCCAAGGAACGCCGTGCCCTGCTTCGCGCTTTCGGTGCTGAACTCGTTCTCACCCCCAAGGCTGAAGGCATGAAGGGCGCTGTCGAAAAGGCTGAAGAAATCGGCTCACAAGACAACGCCGTTCTGGTCCGCCAGTTCGAGAACGAAGCCAACGCGCAGGTCCACCGCGATACCACCGCACAGGAAATCCTCAACGACACCGACGGTGAAGTCGACATCTTTGTTGCCGGAATCGGCACCGGTGGAACCATCACCGGTGTGGGCGAAGTCCTCAAAGAAAAGAACAAGGACGTCCAGATTGTCGCCGTAGAACCAGCAGCGTCACCGCTCCTGTCTGAAGGTAAGGCCGGCCCACACGCCATCCAGGGAATCGGTGCAAACTTCATTCCAGGTGTCCTCAACCGCGACATCATCGACGAAGTAGTCACCGTTGAAAACGAAGTAGCGCTTGAAACCGCGCGCGAAACCGCCAAGTCCGAAGGTCTGCTCGTGGGAATCTCCTCCGGTGCAGCCATCAACGCGGCCAAGCGCGTGGCCGCCCGCCCTGACAACAAGGGCAAGCGCGTAGTCGTCATCATTCCGTCGTTCGGTGAACGCTACCTGTCTACTCCACTGTTCGCGGAGTACATGGACGCATGAGTTTTTTCAAAAAACTCGCCGTGATGGCCGGGGTAGGGGCAGCGGCAGTTGTTGCCAGCTCGGCCACCACACTGGGCAAACGCGCCCGCGCTGCCCTACGCGAAGACCTGGACACCGCCCGCAGGCGCGACCCCGCCGTGCGCAGCGACTTCGTGACCGCGGTCAGCTACCCCGGCCTCCACGCCGTGTGGGCATACCGCGGGCTACACGAACTCAACAAGATGCCAGGCGGGGAAGTGCCTGCGCGGATCCTGTCCCAGGCCGTGCGCACGCTGACCGGGGTGGAGATCCACCCGGCGGCAAAGATCGGGCGTAGGTTTTTCATTGACCATGCCGACGGGATCGTGGTGGGGGCCACGGCTGAGATCGGCGATGACGTCATGCTGTACCAGCAGGTCACGCTGGGCGGCACCTCCATGGAACAGACAAAACGTCACCCAACGCTGGGGAACAACGTGCTGGTGGGGGCCGGTGCCAAGATCCTGGGGCCCATTACGGTGGGCGACGGCGCTTCCGTTGGTGCCAACGCGGTTGTGGTCAAGGACGTGCCCGCCAGCCACGTGGCAGTGGGTATTCCCGCCAAGAACCGTGCGCCCAAGGGAGCTGACACACCCCAGAACCACCTGCTTGAGGACCCCGCTATCTGGATTTAAGTGGTGCGAGGCTGGCCCGCCCTGGGGTACCTGCTCAAGCGACGCACTAACCCTGAAACACGCACACCCATCTACACTGTTTCGAGGAGGTGGGTGTGCGTTTTATCGTTGTGGCAGTTCTGTTCACGTTGAGCTATTCGACGTGGACGGTTCTTTTTGCGATCGACCCGCAACTGGACGTGCTGCATTCGTTCGTGTCCGAATACGCCGTGTGGGGCAGGCCCGGCGCCGTGCTCATTCGCGCGGGCGACGCGGTGGCCGGCGTGCTCCTGGTGGTGTTGGGCGTGTTCTTGCGCAGGCGGCACGCGCTGTCGCTCATGCTGTGCGCCGGTTTGATTGTGGCCGGCGCGGCCACGGTGGGGGACACCATGCTTTCGTATGAATGCGCGCCCAGTCTGAGTGCAGAATGTGCCACCGCCGAGGCGGAAGGCACCGTGGGTGTTGCCCACCAGTTGCACTCGGTGACCTCGGCGTTGGTGGGCTTTGGGTTTGCTGTGGCCGTGATTGCCGACATCGTGATGATGGTGCGGTCGGGGCGGAACGTGACGAGCCTGGCTGTTGTGCTCAATGTTGTGTTGCTGGTTTTGCTGGGGATCAGTGGCGTGTTGGCGCTGATTCCACACGTGGGATGGGCAGGTGCCGTGCAGAGGCTGTCCTTGGTCTTGATTTGCGCGTGGGTGATTGTGCTCAGCGTGCGTCACGCCCGTATGCGTGGCGGGAAGTTGAACGCCCGGCACGTGGACGCGTGATTGTGTGGGCCTTGACATGCCTGCCCATAATGGAAGCATGTCGACACTGGATATTCGCACAATCGCTTTCCCCGACCCTGACATTTTGGCCAAAGTAGATGGACGCATCACTGACCACCAGCAGACTGGAATTGAGTTTGTTGTGTGGTCGGCAGAACACCCCACGGTAGAAGTGAACCGCGCGGAGATCGACGCGATCATCCTGCCTTATATCGACGCCCAGCCCACCGTTGCCCGGCTGGGGGAGTTGCCCAACCTCAAGCTCGTACAGACGCAGACCACTGGGTATGACTTGGTTGCGGACCTGGTGGGCACAGACACCACGGTGGCAACCGCCTCGGGCGTACACGCGGCAGCAACAGCAGAATTGGCAGTGGGGCTCACCCTGGCAAGCCTGCGCGGAATCGACACGGCAGTGCGCAACATGACGGCGAGGTCATGGAACCACGCGCGTATGCGCTCGCTGGCAGACCGGCGCGTCATGATCCTGGGAGCCGGTGGGATCGGTGAAGCGATCCGCCAGCGCCTGGTCCCATTTGAAGCGCACATCACGCGCGTGGCTTCGCACGCTCGCACGGATGAGCACGGCCGCATCCACGGGCCAGAAGACCTGCCCAAACTGTTGCCACACACCGAGGTCGTTATTGCTGTGACGCCCTTGACTAAGCAGACCGAAAAGCTCATTGACGCGGAGTTCCTCAGCCAGTTGCCGGACAACGCGTTGGTGGTGAACGTGGGGCGCGGAAAAGTTGTCGATACTGACGCGTTGGTTGCCGAACTACGCGCCGGGCGCCTGTCTGCAGCGCTCGACGTGGTCGATCCCGAACCCCTGCCACACGAACACCCACTGTGGGGAACCCCAAACACACTCATCACACCGCACGTGGGAGGGGACACCTCGGCGTTTGAACCCCGCATTGAACAGATGCTCACGGAACAGGTGCGCCGCATCATCGCCGGCGAACCACTCATCAACGTCGTCGAAGGGTAAGGGCGCGGCCACTGGGTGAGGGCCGGCGCAGACTGAAGGCCCGCCCCCATACCACATGGTGATGCGACAAATGAGACACGTGGCGCGAGGGCTAGACTTCACGTATGAGTGCTTCAGACAACAAGGTAGACATCAAGCCACGGTCCCGCGACGTCACCGACGGCCTGGAACGAGCCGCCGCGCGAGGCATGTTGCGCGCCGTGGGAATGGGCGACGACGACTGGGATAAGCCCCAGATCGGTGTTGCGAGTTCGTGGAACGAAATCACCCCGTGCAACCTGTCGCTAGAGCGGTTGGCCGGGTTTGCTAAAGAAGGTGTGCACGCCGGTGGGGGATACCCGCTGGAGTTCGGCACGATTTCGGTGTCCGACGGTATTTCCATGGGGCACGAAGGCATGCACTACTCGCTGGTGTCCCGTGAGATCATCGCTGACTCGGTAGAGACCGTGTTTGGGGCCGAACGCCTGGACGGTTCAGTGTTGCTGGCTGGGTGTGACAAGTCGATCCCCGGCATGCTCATGGCGGCCGCACGCCTGGGGCTGTCCAGCGTATTCCTGTACAACGGTTCGATCATGCCGGGAACGGCCAAACTTTCGGACGGAAGCGAAAAAGAAGTCACGCTCATCGACGCGTTTGAAGCGGTGGGTGCGTGCCGTGCAGGCAAGATGACGGAAGCTGATGTCGACGCGATTGAACGCGCCGTGTGCCCTGGTGAGGGTGCGTGCGGTGGTATGTACACCGCCAACACCATGGCCAGTGCGGCTGAAGCGCTGGGCTTGTCCCTGCCGGGGTCGGCCGCGCCGCCGGCGATCCACCGGAACCGCAATGTGTTTGCACGTCAGTCCGGTGAAGCCGTTGTGGAGCTTCTGCGCAAGGGCATCACCACGCGCGACATCCTCACACGTGAAGCATTTGAAAACGCGATTTCTGTCGTCATGGCTTTTGGTGGGTCCACTAACGCGGTGTTGCACCTGTTGGCGATCGCCCACGAAGCTGGGGTGGACCTCAGCTTGGATGACTTCAACAGGATCGGCGACAAGGTGCCTCACCTGGGTAACGTGAAGCCGTTTGGCGAGTACGTCATGAACGACGTGTTCAAGATTGGTGGCGTGCCGGTTGTCATGAAGGCCTTGCTGGACGCGGGGCTGTTACACGGTGACGCCCTGACGGTGACGGGGAAGACCGTTGCTGAGAACCTCGAGTCGATCAACCCGCCTGACCCGGACGGCAAGATTCTGCGCGCGCTGAACAACCCGATTCACGCCACCGGTGGGTTGGCCGTGTTGAAGGGTTCGCTGGCCCCTGAAGGTGCGATCGTGAAGTCGGCTGGGTTTGACGCCGAGGTGTTCGAAGGCACCGCTCGCGTGTTTGACCAGGAGCAACCTGCGATGGACGCTGTGCTCAACGGTGAACTCAAGGCTGGCGATGTGATTGTGATCCGCTATGAGGGTCCTAAGGGTGGCCCGGGTATGCGTGAAATGTTGGCGATCACAGGTGCAATCAAGGGGGCAGGGATCGGCAAAGATGTGCTGTTGATTACAGACGGCAGGTTCTCGGGCGGGTCCACTGGGCTGTGTATTGGTCACGTGGCTCCCGAGGCGGTCGACGGTGGTCCTATCGCCTTGGTTGAGGATGGGGATACGATCCGCGTTGACATTGCCGCGCGCACGATCGAACTGGACGTGAGCGAAGAGATTCTGGCTGAGCGGAAGAAGTCGTGGGTGATTCCGGAGAACCCACGTCTGCACGGTGTGCTGGGTAAGTACGCCAAGTTGGTGCAGTCGGCATCTACCGGCGCGGTCACGTGCTGATCTAGGTTTCCGGTGGCGAAAAGGCGCAGGCATGGCCTGCGCCTTTTCGTGTGTTTGCTTTGTGCCGTTTGGGGTCAGCCCATGAGTGCTTCGACGGGATCAATTCGTGCCGCTTTAAGTGCTGGGTACACGCTTGAAATGCCTCCTACACACGCGCCCAAGATAATCCCGCAGGGAATAAGCCACAGAGGTATGACCGCAGTCCAACTTTGAACGAGGGCGAAGATGAGCACAGCGTTGAAACCGATTATCGCTCCCACTAGCCCTCCAAACGCGCCAATCATCACACCTTCTGTCACGATTTGGCTAACGATGTCGTGCGACGTAGCGCCGAGTGCACTACGGACACCGATTTCGTGGCGACGCTGGAATACTGACGACAGCATGGTATTGGAAATGCTCAGCGCCCCAATGATGAGAGCGACTATGCCGAATGCGTACACCATTGCTTGTGTGTCACCGGATACTTGTTCTCTCAGATTTTCAGGATCGGGCGGCACTTCACTTGTCAGGTCGTACCGTTGATAAGGGTCAAACGCGATGGGTGCCTCAACAGACACCTGGCGGGCAAATCCTGGTTCAGTTGACACAACGAACTGAGGGTAGGTGAACTGTCCGCCTGAGTCAGCACCACTCGTGAGGGGCAAAACGATTGCGTCGTCGAAGCCATCTCCGGGGTCTGGACTAGAAAACACCCCAGCTACCGCGTAAGAAGCATTTCCCACGTGTATTTGGCGTGGCGAATCACTGTTGTCGATTCCCAGCTGTCGCGCCACTGTTGTTCCTATGAAAGCAACCCGTGCGCTGCGCTGAACGTGCCCTGAGTCGAACGGTTGTCCCCAAACAGTATGTAATCTGTGTGCCACAAGAGTCTCGGCATCGGCAAGCATGACAGAAGAATTTGCTAGAGGTTCGGTCCCAGGAGCTGCACGAACTGGAAGTGGGTCGGATGATTTGAGTAGAAATCCGGCAGTTTTCACGCCGTTGAGCGCTCGCACCCGCTGTATCCCCGTCGCCAAAATTTCTTCATGCCGTGATGCCGAATCGGGTTGCGATGTATTGAAATGAGCTTGTGCTACCGCGGACGCTAACGAATCCGGGATCCCAGACACTGCTACCTTGGTCGCCATGAGATCAGTAAACCGACTCGATACTTGCGTTTGCACTGTCGTGGACATTGCGAGCATTGCAACGAGAGCGAAGATCCCCATCGCGACTCCAAGCGATGTGAGAATCGTGCCACGTTTGCGTCGGGTGACGGCTGTGAGCGCGGGCCGTCCAGATTTTGCCAGATAGCTCCGAAATAGTTTCACCGCAGTTCCGCCTCAGCGCGCAAGCGGCCTCTGTCGATCGTATAAATGACGTCTGACTGTTCTGCCACATTGTGATCGTGCGTAATAACGACAACTGCACGTCCTTGGACATGCGAAACATCCTTGAGCGTTGTGACGACGCGCTCAGAGTTTTCACGGTCGAGGTTGCCGGTAGGTTCGTCGCAGAGAAGCAGATTGGCTTCAGAATTGAGGGCGCGCGCAATTGCACATCGTTGCTTTTCTCCACCTGAGAGTTGCTGGGGCCACGCGTTAGCGCGGTGTGTGAGTGACACCGCTTCAATGAGTTCATCTACCCGGGAACGCGTTGAGGATGAATAGGTTTGCGTTAACGCGATGTTTTCAGCGACAGTCAAGTGTTCGATGAGGTGAAACGCTTGGAAGACAAAAGATACATGGTCTGCTCGAAACTGAGCACGTTCGTTAGTAGTGAGTTCTGTGACCTCAACACCGTCGATCATGACGCTACCGGTTGAGGGGGCAAGTAGCATGCCCATGATGCTCAGGAGCGTGGTTTTCCCTGAGCCAGAAGGGCCCACCACAGTGGCGAATTGTCCTGGAAACAGCGAGATGTTGATGTCAGACAAGACCGGTACGTCGCCAGCCTCAGTGCGGTAGGTGTGACTGATGTGCGTGAGAACGCTGCTTGCAGAAGTAGTGGTCATGCGTGCGGGTATTCCTACTGCGTGATTTCAACTGGATCGCCTTCGTGGAGCTCTGTTGTCTCGACTGCTACCACTCCGTCTGCTTCAAAAGCGACGGTGACGGAAACGCGGTGAATCTCTTGCCCAGGCATGTGAACGTTCACATAGGTTGAACCGTTTTGGTCGGTTCGAACAGCAGTGCTTGGTACTGTGAGCGCGTCTCTTGGACCCTCTTCGACTTCGATGCGTGCTGGTCCGGTATACGGTGAAAACTTGGCAGGTGTCTCCACAATGACATGCGCAGAATCAGGCTTTTTGGGTTGTGGCTCCCCATTTTCAGAGTTCTCATCGGTTTTCTGTTCGGCTGTCACATCTACACGTTTGACTTTAAATTCTTCGCTTGTTCCACTACTGTCAAGAAAAACTCTTTGCCCTCGTGAAACATCAGGCAGTTCAGTTGCATTGATGGTGCATGACAACACGTCTTTACCAGAGCTTGTTACAAGTTGGCCTTCTTGTGGCGTTTGGCCCACCGAAAGGTTCATTGTGGTGAGGGTTGCGGGCGTGCGCTTGAGATACAAGATCTCTCCGGCAGGGACCTCGGGTGTTGCTTTTTCGCGTGCCTCATCGTATTCGTCCTGTGTAGGGACTTCTTCATCGTCACCCAAGGTTCCACGTTTTGCGCGAGGAATTGTCTTTTCGAGTCGCGAAAGCTGTTTGACAGCATCCGGGTCTGAATACGTTGGGTCGTAGCCCGCTTGTTCGTACAGCTTTTTCACCGCGTCGCCTGTTTGCACGGAATACTTGGCGTGTAGATCACCGTGGTACATGCCCTGATCTTTTAGAAACGCGTGGAGTTGGTCTACATCGGCTCCTCGCGAACCAACCTTAAGTGTGCGAAACGCTGGCAGGTCTCCTTGGGCCACAATGATGGGGCGGGAAGACACCTCAGCGACTACCGTCCCTGCCTCAACACGGTCACCTGCCTTAAAAGGTACTGAGGTGACAATCGCCTCGTCTTCGCCCGAGGTGACGAACCGTGGTGTGTTTGTGAATTCTTTCGTGGTTGAACAGTCCGCAGTCACCGTGCGACTTACGGTTCCCTTTTCCACGGGTACTGTGATGGTTGAGGGCGACACATCGCTGGCTTGTGCGGCCTTTTGCACTTCGGTGCGTGCTTTACCGAGCCACAACCACGCAATGACGTTTGTGGCTACGAGCAGGACAATAACTGCGCAAACGATGACTTGCTTGCGTGACCACCTGGAGAACAGGCGAGGCTGAGCCATATGGGCTATCCAAATTCCTTTTTGGACCGATCGAGCGCTTCGCGACGAATCTCCAGCGCCCCGTGGATCTGCGATTCATAGAAGTCGGCGATACCGGTGAGATAGCGGTCCTCAATGAACGTCCGCTTGGTTCCGTATTCCAACGACTCTTGGCAAGTCGCGTCCGCCATTGCGATGTCGTAGGACTTTGCCGGATCTGTGGTAGCCCACACCTGCGCGACATCAGGCGTGGTGACTTCTTCGCCGTGACTGTCCTTTCCGAAACCCGCCTTTCTCATGCAAGTTGCCCACGAACTGTGCAGATCCTGCATTTCCTGATCGTCTAATGCGCCATTAAACGCGTCCAGAATAAGTTGTGAGCTAATAAAGTCGGCTTGGTCGGCCTTTTCGAGTGAACCAAACTGCTCTTCATCGGCTTTGTTAGAGCAGCCGCCGTTGGTGTTGCGCAGTTGCTCGTTCTCTTCAGCGTCAGCGGCCTCTTCAGCCAGCTCAGAGTCTTCTTTTGGCTCGCCCCGAAAGGCTTTGTTCCAGTCCTCGCGCTGGCTCTGAGGTGTCTTGGTGTACCCGGCGTTGTCGTGAGGGGCGTTTTCTTCGGATGGTTCGGTTGGGTAACCCCGGTTCTCCTTCACCTCATCTGTCGAAATGACATCGGTTTCATCGAGCACGGACGAAAACGAATTCGCATCTGTTGAAAGCTCTGGTTCGTATTGAAAGTGTGCTTGGTTCATGCAGTTTTGAATAAACCGCTGGTTGTAGTTGTGCAGAGCCATCGAATCTTTAAAGAGTCCACGGATCTCTGAACGGATTTCCTTGCGTGGTTGATCAGGGACGGCGAAACCACTGTCTTCGCTCTCTGACCCGCAACCGGTAACAAAGAGCGCTGTCGCACAAATAAATACTAGAGAGGTGACGGCTACTTTCACTGGTGGTTCTTTCTGTGAAAATGGTCAGCATCATCGCCAACCTAAAGTCATTCTAAACCCCGGTCGGGGGGGGCAAAACGAAACGGTGAAAGCGTCAGTCAGACGAGCCTGCCTGTGACCACCCCACTCACCGCAACAGCGAACCGAGGAAGTCGTCTTCCTTACTTTCTGGCTGGACGTCGTCGTACTGGGGCAAAGTTGCGCTGGTATCCATGGGCTGGTGCGGACCGCCCGGGTAGTCCTTGCCGAACAACTGGAACGTCCGCAGCCTCACTGAGTCGAACCCGAACCGTGCGATCTCGGCCATGGGAAGCGACAACGGGCTTGGATCCCACGAACCATTAGCCGAAATGCGGTCAAACGCCACAATCCGATTACGAATCTCACCAATGCGCCCACTGTACGCATCGATCTCATGCCCAGTGCCGTGCGAATACGTAAACAGACCCACAAACGCCTTCGCGTCGATCACCGTACGCGCCAGCGCCTTAGTCGACCCCAGCTCCAGTTCGTGAGCCGGCTGGCGTACCAGTTCCTTTCCCGTCTTTTCAGCAACCCGCTGAATCAGCGGTTCCGTCAACGGTGGGTCCACCCGTGTAATGTCGCGCAGGCGCACAGCATCAAACCCCTGCGCCTGCAACTGCCGGTTCACAGTCGCCACGAGCACCCACTTGTCGAAACCTGCCACCACTCCAACCAGCGGCCACATTTCAACGCCTTCACGCGTGATCTGTACAAGGGTCCCGTTGGTTTGTGACTCTTCTAGACGCGCCTGAATCTTCTTTAGTCGCATATCGTCCCCTCGCCTTGTACGCTCATTCCCATTCTAGTCCGTCCGCCCACCAGTCTGACGCGCCAACCTGACAACCACCTCGGCGTGGGACGTATGCGGAAACATATCCAAGAACCGCGCCTGCTCAATCCTGTACCCGGGCATTTTCGCAAGATCCGCCGCCAAAGTGTGCGGATTGCAACTCGAATAGATCACGTGCGGAATCCCGGACTGCTCGACCCACCTGGCCATGTCCTCACCCATCCCGCGCCGAGGTGGATTCACAATCAACACGTCCGGCACCTGTGTCTGTTGGTGGGCCCACTGGGCGGCATCGGCACAGATGAAGTTCAGCCCGAGGTCGCTCTCGCCTGCCGTGTCCAGCTCGGCTTTCTGCGCGGCTCCATGTGCGAGTTCCCGCGCCACCTCCCGCGCGGACTCGACCGCAGCAGGGGCCACCTCGACACCCGTGACCTGCCGGCCTGGCCCGGCGACGTGCAGAGCGAAACCGCCAACCCCACAAAACAAGTCCCACGCCCTGAGGCGACGGCCGTGGGAAGTGGCGGGCACCTGGGCGTTGGAAACCCACTCACGCACCTGCTCATACAGACCAGACGCCACCACAGTATTCGTCTGCACAAACGACTGCGGCCTAACCTTCAACTGCACCCGCCCCTGCGTCACCGGCAACCACTGCGGGCCATACAACGCGATCTCTTCGTCGCCCTCGATGATCGCCGTGTGAACAGGGTTGATGTTCGCGCTCACCGAAAACACCTCGACCCCCTCACACGCGTCCATAAAAGCGGGCAAGTGCTCCTGAATACGCGGCAGGGCAGACTGTGACGCCAACACAAACCGCACCATCACCCGGTTGTCATCACCAGCCGTGACAATCACGTGCTTGAGCTGACCCTTACGTTTGCGCACGTTATACGGCGGGACCTGCGCGCGCTTGATGAGCCAGGGGAGTGTGCGAATCACGGTGTGAATCGATTCGGGGTACAAGGGGCAGTCGGTTAGGTCAATCCCAGCCCCGTCGTCGTCCAAGATGCCCAACGTGGGGTGCTCGGTGGTTCCCGCGACCACCATCTTGACCTTGATACGGAAACCGGACTCCGGGCCCACAACCGGGGGCAACCAGCTTTGTTCTTCCTCCTGAGCCGCCCTTGCTGCCCCAGTTGCCCAAAACGGTGCCAACAGGTCAGCGACCTCGGCCTGCTGCGACTCCACGCGCGTACTCATGGGAACGGGGAGAAGCGTGCAGGAGCGGCACAGGCCGGCATCAAAATACGAACAATCCACGCCTCCCACTTTCTCATATCTCACACTATGGTCACTCCATGTCAATGTTTGACACCGCTCGGTGGGTGCCCCATACACTAAGTGACATGAACAACATTGTCGTCCTTATTAGCAAGCGCGCGGAGTTACTCCAAGCGTTCTAACAAGGACGAACCCGCGCGCCCCTTCCGGATAACGGTAAGGGGCGTTTTTATTGGTCACACGACCACCCAGACTAAGGAGCTATCTTGGCCACAACGCAACCGGCACCGGCTTCGGCCACCAGGGCCCACCCGGTACCAAAACGAACCTCGCCAGAGAACCTTACGGGCGCACAAGCCGTCATTCGTAGCCTCGAGCTCCTTGGTGTCGACACGGTATTCGGCCTTCCCGGCGGCACGATCCTCCCCACCTACGACCCACTGCTGGACTCCAAAACCATCAACCACATCCTGGTGCGCCACGAGCAAGGTGCCGGCCACGCCGCGGAAGGCTACGCCTCGGCGACGGGACGCGTGGGCGTGTGCATGGCGACCTCGGGGCCGGGAGCAACCAACCTAGTCACCGCGCTTGCCGACGCACACATGGACTCCGTGCCAGTCCTGGCCATAACGGGCCAGCAGTCCTCCACCCTGCTGGGAACCGACGCGTTCCAAGAAGCCGACATCGTGGGCATGACCATGCCCATCACCAAACACAGCTTCCTGGTCACGCGCGCCGAAGACATCCCGCACGCAATTCAATCGGCATACCACATCGCTTCAACCGGACGCCCCGGACCGGTTCTGGTGGACATCACCAAGGATGCGCAGAACGCCGTTGCAGAATTCGTGTGGCCCGACGCCCCCAACCTGCCCGGCTACCGGCCCACCACCCGGCCACACGCCAAACAGATCAAAGAAGCGATCAAACTCATCGAACAGTCCACCCGGCCTGTGTTCTACGTGGGCGGGGGAGTGATCCGAGCCCAAGCCAGCCCACAGCTGAAGGAACTGGCCGAAGCCACCCGGATCCCCGTTGCCACCACACTCATGGCACGCGGCGCCTTCCCCGACTCGCACCCGCTGCACGTGGGCATGCCCGGCATGCACGGGACGGTGAGCGCGGTGACGGCGTTCCAGAAGTCGGACCTGCTCATCGCCGTGGGTGCTCGGTTCGACGATCGCGTCACCGGCAACCTCGAAACCTTCGCTCCCAACGCCAAAGTCATCCACATTGACATTGACCCGGCTGAAATCGGGAAGAACCGCGCGGTGGACGTGCCCATCGTGGGAGACGCCGCCGAGGTGCTCGCCCAGTTGACGGCCGAACTCACCGCCTCGAAGTCCTCGGCCTTGGACAACGACCGAGGTGCGTGGTGGTCACAGCTGAACACGTGGAAGACCACCTACCCACTTGGATTTGAGCCCAACGATCAAGGACTGTGCGACCCGCAGTACGTGATCGAAAGGATTTCGGCCCTGACCGGGCCGGAAGGAACCTACGTCGCGGGTGTTGGACAGCACCAGATGTGGGCCAGCCAGTTCGTCACCTTCGACCGGCCAAACTCGTGGCTCAACTCAGGTGGGCTGGGAACCATGGGGTACTCCGTGCCTGCCGCTATGGGTGCGAAAGTGGGGCAACCCGAACGCACCGTGTGGGCAATCGACGGTGACGGGTGCTTCCAAATGACCAACCAGGAACTCGCCACCTGCGCACTCAACAACATCCCTATTAAGGTCGCGGTCATTAACAATTCGTCTCTGGGGATGGTGCGGCAGTGGCAGACCCTGTTCTACGACGGTAGGTACTCCCACTCCGACCTGAACACCGGGCACGAATCCGTGCGCGTCCCCGACTTCGTGAAACTCAGCGAAGCCTACGGGTGCTTGGGGATGCGCGTTGACCGCAACGAAGACGTGGACGCAGCGATTGCGACCGCTCTTGAAACCAACGACCGTCCCGTGGTGATTGACTTCACCGTTCCCGCCGACGCCATGGTGTGGCCCATGGTTCCTGCCGGCGTGAGCAACGACCAGATCCAGTACGCCCGCGACATGCAACCAGACTTCGACGACCCCATGGAGGAGTTGTGACAGTGAGCCGCCATACCCTTTCGGTTCTGATTGAAAACAAACCCGGCGCGCTCACGCGCTTCACCGGGTTGCTAGCCCGTCGCGGTTTCAACATTGATTCCCTGGCAGTGGGAACAACAGAAGTTGAAGAGATTTCCCGTATTACGGTCGTGGTTGACGTCCGTGATACGCCCCTTGAACAGGTGACAAAACAGCTCAACAAGCTGATCAACGTCATCAAGATCGTGGAGCTGGAGCCCGAACAATCCGTCAGGCGCGCCCACGTGATCTTCAAGGTCAAAGCTGATCCACAAGCGCGAGCACAAATCGCCAGCACATGCGAACTGTTCCGCGCCCACATTATTGATGTGTCGGCTGACGCAGTGTGTATTGAAGCAACGGGTGAACAGTCCAAGCTTGACGCGCTGCGACGGGTGCTCGAACCGTTTGGAATCAGAGAAATCGTGCAATCAGGAACCGTGGCAATTGGACGCGGCGGCAAGTCCATTTCGGACAAGGCCCTGCGGAACTAAACCAACCTCTTATACTCAAAAACCAACCCCATATACTCAAAAACACACGCACAAAAACAAGGAGAAGCAATGGTAGAGCGTTATTACGACGACAATGCAGATCTGTCAGTTATCCAGGGTAAGAAAGTTGCCGTAGTTGGATTCGGAAGCCAGGGCCACGCACACGCACTGAGCCTTCGCGACTCAGGCGTTGACGTTCGTATTGGTCTTGCTGAAGGTTCAAAGAGCCGCGACAAGGCTGCCGCGCAGGGCTTCGAAGTGGGAACCCCAGGAGAGGTTGCCGACTGGGCCGACGTCGTTGTCATCCTTGCACCCGACCAGGTTCAGGCCGACATCTACGACAACGAAATCAAGGACAAGCTTTCCGCCGGCAAGACCCTGGTGTTCAGCCACGGTTTCAACATCCGCTTTGGCTACATCCAGGCTCCTGAAGGTGTGGACGTCATCATGGTTGCGCCTAAGGGCCCCGGCCACATTGTGCGTCGCGAATTTGTTGACGGCCGAGGTGTACCCGTGCTTGTCGCTGTTGAAAAGGATGAAACCGGAAGCGCATGGGACACCGTTCTGTCCTACGCCAAGGCCATTGGTGGTCTGCGCGCAGGTGGAATCAAGACCACGTTCACAGAAGAAACCGAAACCGACCTGTTCGGTGAACAGGCCGTACTGTGCGGTGGTGTTTCGCACCTGGTTCAGGCCGGTTTTGAAACCCTTACCGAAGCTGGCTACCAGCCAGAGATCGCGTACTTCGAGGTTCTGCACGAACTCAAACTCATCGTCGACCTCATGGTTGAAGGTGGAATCGCTAAGCAGCGCTGGTCCTGCTCTGACACCGCAGAATACGGTGACTACGTGTCCGGTCCACGTGTCATCACTCCAGAAGTCAAGGTTTCCATGAAGGCGGTTCTGGACGACATTCAGAACGGTTCCTTCGCCAAGCGCTTCATGGACGACCAGAAGGACGGCGCAAAGGAATTCAACGAACTGCGTGCTAAGGAAGAACAGCACCCAATCGAGGCCACCGGTCGTGAACTGCGCAAGATGTTCGCATGGCTCAAGGACTCCGACGACGACTACACCGAAGGCACCGCTGCACGCTAAGCAGTAGCGCTTGCCCTTGCGACGCTTGTGGCCCTCAGCATTTTGCTGAGGGCCACAGTTGTTTTCGCTTCCGTTCTCACTTCCGCTTTGGCCCGGAAGAGGCAGGCGGGCCGAGGTGCCGGGCAGGCCGAGGTGCCGGGCGTGTGGGAGGTGCCCTGCCAGCCGAGGTGCCGGGCGTGTGGGAGGCGCTGCCACCTCGGCGGCGGTTGACCTTGTGTTACATCACGACTTCGATGAGGTACGGGCCTTGAGCGTCAAGACCAGCGCGGAAGGCGGTTGCGAGGTCGTCCATGTTGTCCACGGCCTGACCGTCCACGCCCATCGACTTGGCCAGTGATACCCAGTCGATCGAGGGGTTGGTGAGGTCCATGAGGGCTTCTGCGCGCGGGCCACCAAAGTCAGCGCCCACATTGCGCATTTCGTCGCGCAGGATCTGGTACTTGCGGTTCGAGAAGATCACTACCACGATGTCCAGTCCCTCGCGCGCGTACGTCCATAGCGACTGTGGCATGTACATGCCGGACCCGTCGGACTCCAAGCAGATCACCTTGCGGTCTGGGCAGGCCACTGCCGCGCCGGCTGCCGTGGGGAGCGCGTAGCCAATAGACCCGCCGGTTCCCAGCATGTAGTCGTGCGGTTGGGCGGTGGCTGCGGTGGAGAAGAACGTGAAGCCGGTGGTGATGCTTTCGTCGACCACGATGCCGTTTTCCGGAATCATGTTGGCCAGCAGGTCGCCCAGTTTCTCTTTGGTGATAGAGCCGGTGGGTAGGTCCGGTAGGTCCAGCGCCGAGGTCGTCGCCTCTTTCGCCGTGTCTGCGCCTACCGCTGTGACCAGGGCCTGGAGTGAGGCCGTGAGGTCGTGGCGTGGCTGGGCCAACTCCACCACGTGCATGGCTGGGGGAGTGAGTGCGCTGGGCCGGTTGGGGTAGGCGAAGAACCCGACTGGGGCCTTCGACCCCACCAGGACCAGCAGGTCGTAGTCCTTGAGGAAGTCCACGGCAGCAGGGGTGGCGTACGGGACGCGCTTGACTGGCACACGGCCAGCACCCTGGGTGACGCGAGCGACCATGTTGGGGCACAGCAGATCAGCGCCGGTTGCTTCTGCGATCAGGCCCGCGCTGCGCAACGGGACTTCGCGTAGAGCGTTCTTGCCCAGGAGAATTGCTGGGTTTTTCGCTTTTTTCAGGGCAGCTGCTGCGCCTTCGATGATGTCGTCTGCAGGGATTCCGGCTGCGGGCACGAACGCCTTTCTTGGTTCCTGCTGGTTCTCCACCGGGTTCCATGCGGAGTCGGCAGGCAGGATGAGCGAGGCGATCTGGCCCGGGTTGGTCAGTGACGCGGCGATTGCGGCGGCCGTGTCGTGGGAGACGGAGTCGGCGTTCGCGGTGGTACGCACCCAGTGGCTGAACGGGCGTGCGGCACCTTCGACGTCCGAGGTGAGCGGGGCGTCGTACTGGCGGTGGTAGATCGCGTGGTCACCAATGACGTTGACGATTGGGGACTGCGCGCGGATCGCGTTGTGCAGGTTGGACAGTCCGTTTGCCAGGCCAGGACCCAGGTGCAGGAGCGTTGCGGCCGGTGTGTCTTTCATGCGCGCGTAACCGTCAGCGGCTCCCGTGACCACGCCTTCGAACAGGCCCAAGATGCAGTTGATTTCCGGGGTGTCATCGAGTGCTGCAACGAAGTGCATTTCCGAGGTTCCCGGGTTTGCAAACACCGTGTCGACACCGTTGGCGAGCAGGGTCTGCGTCAGGCTGTGCGCACCGTTCATGGTTCTCCTTGTCTCAATAGATATGGGGCAAAAGTGGAGTGTGTCACATCAGAGGGTACGGCTTGTTTGGGTTCCAAGTAAATTCCGTAGCCACGAATCGAGCAGATCGCTTCCAAGGTCAGTAAGTTCCGGGCCAAGCTGGCCGAACTGAACCGCGTTAATCAGACCAATGAGAGATGTCCAGGCAAGCACCGCACCCGTGGCGCGCTCAGGCGACATTTCCGCGCCCAGGTCTGTGGCACCTCGGGCGAGTTCTTCTGTAAGTGCGGGTGAGGCAGGTGCCGTCCCGAGGTCGAAGTGGGCGACCGTGTGGACGAACAGGGTGAGGACTCGGGTGCCGGGATCGGTAGTGGACTCGGCGGGGGCGGCGTAGTTGGGGACTGGCGTGCCGTACATGAGGGCCCACTGGTGCGGGTGGCGTTGCGCCCATTCGAGTAGCGCGTGGGTGAGTGCGTGAAGGCGCGCGTGGGGTGTTGTGGCGGTGTGTGTCGCTTTCTCGACGTGGTCTGCTACGCGGTTGAAAGATTCGACGAGGAGGACGGTGAGGAGTTCGTCGCGGTTTTTCACGTGTCGATACAACGCTGAAGGGGCGACGCCCATGGACCGTGCGACTTCGCGAAGTGACAGTCCTGCGTGCCCATGCTTTTCGAGAAGTCGCGTGCCGTGCGTGATGATGCCGTTGCGCATCTGGGTGCGTGACTCCGCGTGGGGCTTTCGAGTGGTCATGTACACAGTGTGGCAAAGGTTGCGGTGAATTTTTGTGAACGGTGTTCACAATTGCGGATGGATGGGGTAAGTTAATTATGTGAACGGTGTTCGCTAAATTGTGGAGGGCGAAATGAAGTATTTGGTAGTTGGGTACGGCCAGATTGGGCAGGAGCTTGTTCGGCAGCTAACTGAGCGTGGGGATCGCGTCACGGTCGTGAAGCGGTCAGGTATGGCGCAGCGCAGGGGAGTCGAGGTTATTCAGGGTGATGTGCGGGAAGTGCTTCCTGAGTTGAGTTCGGATGGGTTCGACGGGGTGTTTAACTGTATGCACGCGCCTTATAGTGCGCGCGCCTGGCGGGACGTGCTGATTCCGCGTGAGAAACAATTGCTCGAATGGGCTGGTGGCGTGCCGGTGGTTTTCCCCGAGTCCGTGTATGCGTGGGGGACCGGAGCGCAGGTGCTGAAGGAAGGGGACCCAGTTGAGCCAGCGTCGCCTTTAGGAGAAGTGCGAGCTCAACTGCTACGTAATCGCGAGGCGTGCGGTGGCAGGACCGTGTCCGTTGTTGCCGCGGATCTCATTGGTCCCACTGCGTCATTGGCTGGGGCGGTGTTTCATCAGCTGGTGTTTGATCGCGTGATGAAGGGCAACCGCCCGCTTGGTATGGGTGACGTGAGGGCGCCTCGGAGTATTACGTATATCCCCGATCTGGTCCGTGGAATGATGTATGCGGTTGAAAACGCGCATGACCTGCCGTCTGTCGTTCATGCGCCGGCGCTTGATCCGATGTCGCAAGTTGAGTTGGCTCGTGCGTTTGCGCGCGTGGCTTCTAAGCCCGAGCCGGCCAAGGTGTTCCAGATTCCCTGGACTGTGATGAAGGTGGCGGGCGTGTTTTCGGAAACCTTCCGCGAACTACACAATCAGAGGTACTTGTGGGACTCGCCGCACGTTCTTCACACAGGGATGCTGGCCGATCTTCCGGTGACGAGCCTGGATGTTGCTCTTAAGAAATGCGTGTCTGGGAGGGAAGGTGCTTCGCGGTAGGGGCTGGCTATGTTCGTTTGTCTACATGAGTCCGCGGTTTTCCGTGAGCTGTGTAGAGTAACGAGCCGATTTTGGCTCGAAAACGTGAACAAAACGAACAAAAGGGGTGTTTACCCAACGCAGTGACTCGAGTTGTGTTGGGTAAACGCGCGCTACGGGTGTTGGCGGTTCGTCGGGTCCGCTGGAGGTTCGAACGACTGCTGAGGGCGCGCTTCAGGTTGGCCCGGCTGAGCTGGGGGCACTTGGCCATGCGGTTGACCAGTCTGGCCAGACTGAATCTGACCCGGCTGACCTGGCTGAACCTGCTCCGGCTGTCCTTGCGGAGCGTACCCAGGCTGACCTGGCTGTCCCGGCTGCACGCCCGCTTGACCTGGAGAACCCTGCTCCTGCATTCCATAGGGCACCTGGTCCTGCTTAACAGGACGAACGTGAACGGGGGCCACCGTCTCCACCTTCTTCCAACGCGCAACAAGCGTCAAAACACCAGCAATGACGAAAAGCGCCACCATGGGGAACAGCATGAACACGCCACCGGAGCCTTCGCCTCGTTCGAACGCGTTAGAAATATCGCCAGAGAACAACGCAATGAGGAACATGGTCACGTTGTTCACTGCGTGGACAACGACGGGGGCTTCAATACCACCGGAGAAGTGCGTGAGTGCAGCCATGACCAGCCCAAACACCGCGTAGTACGCCCACAACCATGGGTCGGAAGCGCCGTGCGCAAGCGTGAACAGGATCGTGGCAACAATGACACCAACTACCCCTCCCACGCGCGGGATCCACGAACCAAAGACGCGCGGAACGTAGCTACGGAACATGACCTCTTCAGCTGCGGCCTGAAACGGCGTGGTCAACACAATGATGAGCAAATACGCCAGCGCCGTACCGTCAAACGTGAACGACGAGTCACCCGACCCCATAATTGCGCTGTTGTCAAAGAGAAATCCGACTCCCATGTACAGCACGAACAACGGCACCGTACACGCTAGGCTCAACCCCCACCACTTCCAACGCATGCGCGGCAAAACCGAGAACATGCGCGACCACGGCTGCTTGTGCAAAATCCGGTGTGCGAGCCAAGCAACAAGACCACCCAAAATGAGCGACAGGTTCACCGTGAACAACAACAGCGGCGTGTTGGTGATCTTGCCGGCCATGGCGTCTTCTTGTGAAATCGCACCAGTCGCGATGTCGATCGCCACTGCAATAATGCCACCCACAACTGACACAACAAAGAAAACAACTATGGTCGCAATGATCCCCACGAGCCCCATCCACCAGCGGTCGTGCGCGGTGCGGTAATGGTTTTCGAACGGTTCGTTCCGTGGCTCTGGCGCAGGAGTTTCAAACGGCCCGTTGTGGGGATGAGGAATGTTCGGTGGGGTTTCGCCGTGGGAAGTAGTCATGCTTTAATGATATCCATTCCCAGGCCGTTGTGTGACGCCAAGCATTGGTTGTGCATGACATTTATTCCGCCAGGTGCGTTAGTCTGAAGTTTGTGACCGATTACATTTTTGAGACGTTCAAGCCCACCATCACCGACAACACCCCAGATGAAAAAACCACCAACTACATTCATGCGGTGCGTGCGGGGTTCCACGACAAACGCGTGTCGGGGGAGAAGCTTCTGCAGCGTGTGAAGCGTGCGATCGCTGACGATCGCGTGTTCACTGCCGCTTACAGCCAAGAGTCATACGACCACGCGCTGGATTCCGACATCCCAGTCGCGACTTTTGCGCACTTCGAAAAGAACGTGAACGTGGGCGGCGGAAAGCTCATTCCTGCTCACCTCATCACATGGGTGACGGTGCGCCCCACCCACCGCAGGCGCGGACTGCTACGTCGCCTCATGACCGAAAACCTCTCCAACGCAGCCGACGCAGGTTACCCATTCGCAGCGCTCACGGTCACCGAAGGTGGCATTTACCGTCGCTTTGGTTTTGGTGCAGCTTCCTGGCTCACGGATCTGGAAGTCGACACGTCACCTGGATTCCAGCTCATCTCCGAGCCTGACCGCCGTGTCGAAATGTGTGATGCGCGGGCCCTGCAAGAACTCGCGCCACAGATCTACGCAGAGTTCCAAAAGAAGTCACCGGGTGCTATTGGCCGTCAGCAGGCGCTCTACGACTTCGCTGCCGGACACGACATCGAGACCGGAGAAGCCGACGATGCCGTACGCGGCGCCCTGCACTATGACGAAAACGGAAAGCCAGACGGTTTCGTTTCCTTCAAGCACAAGGCAGGTGATGACTGGTCACACGGAACCCTGGAACTGCTTGACTTCATCGCAGTGAGCAACGATGCATACTCGGCCCTGTGGGCATTCCTGGGCGCCATCGACTTGAGCGTGAAGGTGAAGTTCAACAATGCAGCGCACCAGTCACCTCTGCCATGGCTTTTGACCGACCCGCGCCGTGCCAAGATCGTCAACGAAAACGACGGAATCTGGTTGCGTATCCTCGATGTGAAGAAGTCGCTCGAAGCGCGCGCGTGGCTGGTTGGTGGCGAACTGACGTTGCGCATCAACGACGACATGGGATTCGCCGACGGCACGTACCGCCTGGTGTCCGACGGTCAGGAAGCGACCGTGACCAAGCTGGACGACGGCGAACCTGCCGACCTGGAAATGAACGTTTCTGAACTGGGCTCCCTGTACCTGGGTGGCGCCGACCCTGTGGTGCTTGCCCGCGCCGGACGCATCACGGAAGTCCGCCCAGATGCGGCCCTGGAAGCTCGGTCGCTGTTCGCGCTGGAACGCGCGCCGTACACCCCGAACGACTTCTAAGCGTGAGGTCTGGACTTTGAGGTCCGTTTAACTCACCGGCTAACAGCACGAAAAAGGAAGCGTGGTCCCCACGCTTCCTTTTTCGTTTGCCGGTAGGAAACCTCGCCCGAGGTGGGAGGGCCACCCAGCCTGGACCACCTCGGCGGTTAACCTACGCCCTACCGCATTGCCACGCCTTGGGCCGGTTGGGTGCGGGAGGCGGCGATTGCCGGTAGCGCCGAGGCCGCCAGGGCCGCCACGAGCGCCACCACGGCGAGTACCCCAAACATGAGCCACGGAATCCCCAGCGGAACCGCGATGCCGTCGGCCGTCAGGAGAGACCGCACGCCGGTCCAGCCGAACAGGATCCCCAGCCCCAGACCAACGACCAGTGACGTGAGGGCCATGAGGACCGCCTCGGCCGCAACCATGAACGCCGCCGACCACCGCGACATCCCCATGGACCGCAACAGAGCCGTTTCCCGCTTGCGCTCCATAGTCGCCAGGGAAAGCGTGTTACCCACGCCCACGATCGAAATGATGACCGAGGTGGCTAACAGTCCCAGCACAATGCCCGTCATGATGTTGAGGATTTGAGAGAACTGCGCGCGCAGGCTGGCGCCGTCGACGTACGCGATCACGCCGGAGTTTTCCAGCTGAGCCTGGAGCTTGGAAATGTCCTGCGCGGATGCGGAGTTGGTGACACGCACCCACGTCTGACCGCTCGACTCTTCGAGGCCCAGGTCGGTGACGTCGGCCTTGTTGGCAACAACCGTGTTTGGGGGCACGCCTTCGACGGTCTTGAGTGTGAGGCTGACCTTCTTGTCGCCAACCGTGAGGTCGACCTTCTTGCCGTCGTGCTTCTTGGTGTCCGGAGTGTCACGCACGTTCACGGTGCCGGGTTCGGGCAGGAAGCGCGTGTCACGTGGCACGTCCTTGGTGGCTTGGTCATGCGTGTCGACGCCCACAACCTGGGTCAGGGAGTCGTCGTTTTCATCCAGTTGGTGCCCCAGCGGCACGGACGCTTTGGCCTGCACGCCAGGGAGGGTGACGAAGTTGTCCACGGCGTCCGACTTCTTGATGGTGTCGGCGGTCTTGCCCGAGGTCGATGTCGCCACCACGTCGATAGGGTCGTCCTGGTTGAGTTCGTTGTTGGCGGTGGTGCGGGCGGTCTGCGCCCCCACCAGGATGGTCGCCACCAAGGTGACGCCCACCAAAAGCGCCGAGGTCGTTGAGGCTGTGCGTCGCGGCGACAGTTTGACGTTGCGTGCGACGAGGCCCAAGGCTGGGGAGCGGAAGATCGCTTCTCCGGCGCGACCGATCAGGGCAACCATGGGCGGTACGAACACGCGGCTGAGCACCAGAACACCGCTGAAGGCGAGGATGCCGCCGGGCAGTGCCAGGAGGAGTTCTCCCATGGCGGCGCCTAGAAGGAGCACGGCGACTCCAACCACGGTGAGGAGAGTCCCTACTACCAGACGGATCCACGGGAACCGGGAGGCCGGGGCTGGGATGTCAGCGGGTGCCAGCGCGTCGATAGGGGACACGCGCGTGGCTTTGAGCGCGGGCCAGAACGAGGCGATGACAGTCACGGTGACACCCACGGCCAGTCCGAGAACGGCGGCGAGGAGGGTGAGCGGCGCCAACGCGAAGGTGGGTTGGAAGAAGGCACGTGCGGCCAGTGTGAGCAGGACCGCGAAGCCCCAGCCCACGAAGACACCGAGGATCGCGCTGATGAGACCCAGGACTGCGCCTTCAGCGAGGGTCGCGTTGCGGAGCTGGGAGCGGGTGGCGCCAACTGCGCGCAGGAGTGCCAGGGTGCGGGTGCGAGAGGCGACCAGCACCTGGAATGTGTTTGAGATGACCAGCCCGGCGACGAACAGGGCGACGATAATGAAGGCGGCGATGAAAGCGACTAGGGTCGTTGCTTCGCCGGTCATTTCCTTCATGCGTTGCTGCACGATTTGGTCAGTGGTGGAAACGTGGAGGCCGCCGGCTGATTTGGCACCGGTGTCCTCGGTCTTGACGTCCTTGGCGCCGGCCAGTGCTTTCGCGACGGCGTCTTGGACCTGGGCGACGTTAGACGGGTTGTCGACGAAAACGCGCATGTGGTCGGTGGCGGGGTACAGGTTCGAAACGTCTGTGGCGAAGAACATGGGGACGCTGGATGGAACCTGTGCCAGACCGGTGATTGTGAAGGTGTGGGTGTCTTCGCCTTCGCCGTCTTCAGAGGGCACGACGAGTTCGACCTTGTCGCCCACCTTCTTGTTCTGTTTTTCCGCCATCTTCGCGTCGTACAGAAGTTCGCCCTTCTTGGAAGGGGCCTGGCCTTCTGTGATTGAGATGCCGCTGTGCTTTGGCCACACTGAGACGAACGCGAATTCGTCCGAGGTGGTGAACACGGAGCCTTGGTCGATGATCTGAGTGTCTTTCACGCCGTCTACCGATGCGACGGTCTTCTGGGTTTTGTCCGTCAGATCGTTTTCGTCAGGGGAGACCAGGAGGTCGGCGCCGGAGTACTGCACACTGAACTGGTCGCGCATCGTGTTGTTAAACGCAGTGAGCAGGCTGACCACTGCAACGACGAATGCCACCGACACCATGACGGTGATTCCGGCAGCTACCAGACGCGAACCACCGGAACGAAGATTCGCTTTGACGATCATTTGGTGACCTCCAGAAGGGCCTGGGAAACCTCTTCAACGGTGGGGTCGAAGACCTCGCCGGCGATGTTTCCGTCAGCCAGTAGGACCACACGGTCGGCGTACGCGGCCGCGGCAGGGTCGTGCGTCACCATGACAACTGTCTGACCCATTTCGGAGACGCATGCGCGCAGAGTCTCTAACACCTCGGTCCCGGAACGCTTGTCCAGCGCGCCGGTGGGTTCGTCAGCGAAAATGACGTCAGGCTGGTTCACCAGGGCGCGGGCAACGGCCACGCGCTGTTGCTGGCCACCGGAGAGTTCGTGTGGGCGGTGGGTGAGGCGTTCGCTCAGGCCAAGATTTTCCACGATCGCGTTCTTGAAGTCCAGGTCGATGCTTTTGCGGGCGAGTTTGGACGGGAGCATGATGTTTTCGTCAGCAGTCATGGCCGGTACCAGGTTGAACGCCTGGAAGATGAAGCCCATGTGGGCGCGCCTGATGCGGGTGAGCTTGGTGTCGCTGATGCCTGTGATGGCGCGGCCGGCGAGCGTGACGGTGCCGGAGTCGGGGGTGTCGAGGCCGGCCAGGATGTGCATGAGCGTTGACTTACCCGAGCCGGACGGGCCCATGATCGCGGTGAACTGGCCGGATTGGATGTCGATGTCGAAGTGGTTGAGGACGGTGAGTTCCGCCTCACCGGTGCCGTAGGTTTTGCTGAGGCCGCGAGCCGAAATCGCGGGGAATGCTGATGACGTAGATGTGTTCATGTTTCTACTGTCGCTAAGTTGTGTGGCGGAAACATCAGCCTGCGGGATATGGCTTTGTGGGTACGACTCATCCTTGAGGATGAGATTTGGGTGGGGTGGCGGTTTTGAGGAGTAGTTCAGCTCAAACGGCGCAAAGTGAGCGAAACTACGCAATATAATGCGCAGTTTCGCTCGTTTTGCGCCGTTTCGCCTCTCACACGACGCCGGCCTCGTAGGCGAAGATGACAGCGTGGATACGGTCGCGCACCTCGAGCTTGGTCAGAATATGACCTACATGCGTCTTCACGGTGGGGGCTGCCATGAACAGTTCGCTGGCAATCTCGGCGTTGGACCTGCCTCGCGCCACCAGCTCAAACACCTCACGCTCACGGGCCGTGAGCCGATCCAACTTCTGCGCGTGATCACTCGGCACCGCTGGTGTAGCGACCACCGTCTCCAGCAACCGGCGCGTGGTCGTTGGCGCGATCACCGCACCACCCACGTGCGCCTGCCGGATCGAGTCCAACAACACCTCGGGCCGGGCGTCCTTCAACAAAAACCCACTCGCCCCCGACCGCAGCGCCGTCAACGCATAATCATCAGTATCAAACGTCGTCAACACAATAATGGTGGGCACCTGCGGCAAGGCCCCAGCATCACCCAACGCCACAATCTCCTGGGTAGCGGTCAGTCCATCCATGACCGGCATGCGAATATCCATGAGAACCACATCGACCGCATGTGCCCGCACCGCCTCAACCGCTTCACGACCGTTTTCAGCCTGCGCCACTACCCGCATGTCATCCTGCGAATCAATCACCATCGCAAGACCCGCACGCACCAACACCTGGTCGTCAACCAACAACACCCGAACCGTCATGCCACATCCTCCGGAAGAGTGAACTGAACAAGAAAACCAGTCTCAGTGGGCTCAGCAACCAGCGAACCCCCATGAATATGTGCGCGCTCCTTCATACCCTGGATGCCCGCCCCAGACCCAGGCGCCACAGCAGATTCGGCCCGCCCGGTAGAAACAACCCGCGCCACGATTCCCAACTCACCCGGCTCCACAGTGACTTCTGCACGCGCATCCGGCCCACCGTGCTTCATCGTGTTGGTGAGCGCCTCCTGCACAATCCGGTACACCGCCAACTGAGCCGCCGGCGCAAGCTCAGGCACATCAGGCGCAGTACTCAGCCTCACCTCAAGGCCCGTCGCCCGCACGTTTTCCACAAGGCTTCCGAGGTCGTGAATACCTGGCATCGGAGTAGTCTGGGCGCTGGCGCTGGGATCACGCAAAACACCCAACATCCCACGCAAGTTACCCAGCGCTTCACGACCAGTTTCTGCAATTGTTTCCAACGCGGTCACCGCGGCCCGTGGCGAAGCCTTCGCCGCATAGCGCCCACCATCAGCCTGCGTAATGATCACCGACATCGAGTGGGCAACAATGTCGTGCATCTCTCGTGCAATCCGCATCCGTTCAGCATCGGATGCAAGTCGAATTTCATTCTCACGTTCGCGCTCCAGTAGCGCGTTACGTTCGGCAATCCTTTGCGCATCATCACGCTTACGCCAATGAATATCCCCAAGCGTCCACGCGAGCGCCACCGTCACCATCGGAAAAACCAACGCCGCCAAAACTAGGAACAGCAGTTCACCAGCGGTGACATCCGAAAGCCTCGCACCAGACACATAGAAATACATGAAATTACTGGCCGCAAAAATAAACGCCGCCACAATTCCAATGCCCAAGAAGATCTTTCCCCACCGCCGAGGTGCATAAGCGGTGACCGCGTGCACAGTAATAGGGACGGTGACAAGGGCTGGGTGCGGGAATGCAAACGTCAACGCGTAGAGAAACCCAGTGGCCACGACAATCCATCCAGTGACCAGGGGCAGCGATCGCCTAATTACAAGCGATGCGCTCATCGCAACCAAAAACACGATCTGGAGAACCCCACGCAGACCGGGCTCATACGCCTGAAGCAGAATCGTAATGAGCACCAGTGGCGCCGCGAAGAAAAGCGAGTCCACCACCCACATGTGGGCCGACATAAACTGTGATGCCCTCACATGCCACGGTTTTCTCATGTCCATAAGTTTAGGTAGAAGGTGAGGGGTGCTCATCGTCCCGCGGTATGAAATGTTCGGCGGTGAACACGAGCCCCGCTGTAAAACATATTCATCGCCATGAATAAGATACGTATAGGCCCATATCCCGCACCTGGGTCATCAGCACGTGTTCAGGAGGCACAGTGAAACCCGTTGTCCTAATTGCAGAAGAACTCTCACCCGCAACCGTTGACGCGCTAGGGCCAGATTTTGAAATCAGGACATGCAATGGGGCAGACCGTGCCGAACTGCTGCCCGCCCTCAAAGACGTCAACGCTGTGCTCATCCGCTCCGCAACTAAAATGGACGCCGAAGCACTCGCGGCAGCGCCTGAACTCAAAGTCATCGCACGCGCCGGTGTTGGCCTCGACAACGTAGAGATCTCCGCCGCCACTCGCGCCGGAGTCATGGTCGTCAATGCGCCCACCTCCAACATCATCTCGGCAGCCGAACTCACCATGGCTCACATCCTGGGTTCAGCACGTAACTACGGTGCAGGTCACGCGTCCCTCAAAGCAGGGGAGTGGAACCGTTCCAAACTTTCCGGCGTTGAGCTCTACGAAAAGACCCTGGGCATCGTGGGCTTGGGACGCATTGGTGGTCTGGTCGCTGAACGCGCAAAGGCCTTTGGCATGAACCTCATCGGTTACGACCCCTACATCTCCTCCTCCCGCGCAGCCGCAATGGGCGTGACCGTCGTGAGCCTCGACGAACTCCTCGAACAGTCCGACTTCATCACCGTTCACATGCCCAAAACCCCTGAAACAATCGGCATGATCGGCGAAGAAGCATTCACCAAGGTCAAACCCACCGCGCGCATCATCAACGTTGCCCGCGGTGGCATCGTCGACGAAGCCGCACTCGCCAAAGCTATCGAAGACGGTCGCGTAGGCGGCGCTGGCATCGACGTGTTCACTCAAGAACCACCCGTGGACTCACCACTCATGGCCCACGACCGCATCAACGTCACCCCACACCTCGGCGCCTCCACCGCCGAAGCCCAAGAAAAAGCCGGCATCGCCGTCGCCCAATCAGTGCGCAAAGCCCTGGCCGGTGAGCTAGTGCCAGATGCTGTCAACGTTGCCGGTGGCGCAATCGACCCGCAAGTCCGCCCTGGCATCGCACTGACCGAACGCCTGGGACGGGTCGTGTCAGCCATGGCAGGCGACCCGGTCACTCACTTGCGCGTTGAGGTACGCGGCGAAGTGACACAAAAGGACGTCAGCGTCCTCAAACTGTCCGCTCTCAAGGGACTGTTCCTCGATGTGGTCGACGGCGCAGTGTCCTACGTCAACGCCCCACTTTTTGCTCAAGAACGTGGCGTCACCGTCGAACTCGCCACCGAACCCCTAAGCGAGAACTTCCGCAACGTCGTCACGCTCGTCGCTGCCACCTCGGCAGGGCAACAAATCCGCGTCGCCGGAACCGTCACCGGCCCCAAGGACGTGCAGAAACTCACCGAAATCGACGGCTACGACCTCGAAATGAAACTCAGCGACCACCTCGTCGTCTTCAAATACGACGACCGCCCCGGCGTCATTGGCCTGTTCGGTCAGGCGCTAGGCAACCTGGGCATCAACATTGAAGCCATGCAGGTCTCGCCCAAAAATGATCAGGCGTTGGCCGTGCTCGCAGTTGATTCGGAAGTGACGGCCGAGGTCGTTGACACCGTCGCTGCTGACTTTGGCGCAAGCTTCGCTCGGGTTGCGAACATCGAAGAGAAGTAACTTAGTTCTTCCACAGCCCGTAGGAGTCTGACAACTGCGCGATCTTCTTCGCGCGGGAGAGGCGGGGCAGGTAGGAGCCGTCGGCGATCGCGTCATCGCCGGCGGTTTCTGCTTCTTCCAGCATCTTGCGCGCCCACGTGCGGTCATCCTCACTGGGTGCCAACGCGTCGTTGATGGTCACCGCCTGTTGCGGACTCAAAATGAGCTTGCCCGTCATCCCCATCTTCAATGTCCAGCCACAGTCATGGAGCAGGGCCTTGGAGTTCGCACTCGCGGGGGAAGGGCCATCAATTGCGCCGGGCAAACCGCCCACGCGCGTGGCGACCACCAGCCGCGAACGCGCGTATGCAAGCGCCATTGGGTCATCGCCCACACCCGTGTCCTTGCGGAAGTCGTTGGTACCTAGGGCCAATCGGAACGTGCCCGGCGCCTGCGCGATGCGGGTCGCAGCCTCGATACCAATTGCTGTTTCAATGAGCGCTAGAACTGGGATGCCTGCACCGGCCCGCATCGCCGTCAGTGTGACCTGGTCCGGTTCTTCAGTGTTGGGCAACATTACCCCTTTGAGGCCCGGGAGCCCGTTGAGGGCATCCAAGTCTTTTTCCCACAGGGGCGTGTTGATCGGGTTGATGCGAACCCACCCCGCCATGTCGGTGGACAAAGCGTTGACAACGTTGTCGCGTGCTTGGTCCTTGGAGACTTCCGGGACAGCTGCTTCGAGGTCGAAGATCACCGAATCTGACTCGCTCGTCTGGGCAGTTTCAAAAGATTCGGGGCGAAGCGCGTTGACCAGGAGCCAACTCCGGGACAGTTTGGCGGGTAGTGCGGCAGCGCGTTTGTTGCGGATCGTTGTGGGCATATGAGCAGTGTATGAAACGAGCGCCCTCGAATCGACCAGTTTGTGAGATGTGTTACTGAATGGTGAGATGGAGGGGCTACTGTGAAACCTATGACTACGTTCAAGATTGCAGTAATTCCCGGCGACGGAATCGGAAAAGAAACAGTCCCTGAAGGGCTGAAAGTCCTCAAACGCGCAATTGAAGCAAGCGGCGACTCCGTTGAGCTCGACCTCAACGAGTTCGGGCCCTCTGCCGAACGCTACTTGGAAACCGGCGAAACCCTCACCGACGAAGAACTCGAACAGCTACGCACCCACGACGCCATTTTCTTTGGTGCAATCGGTGACCCGCGCGTACCTTCCGGAGTTCTTGAACGTGGCGTCATCATCAAACTGCGCTTCGAACTCGACCACGCGATCAACTTGCGCCCCTCCCGCTACTTCCCAGGCACCAGCTCGCCCCTGAAAGACCCCGGGAACATCGACTTCATCGTGGTACGTGAAGGAACCGAAGGATCCTACTCGGGACAAGGAGGATTCCTGCGCGCCCACACAGAACACGAAGTCGCCAACGAGATCTCCGTCAACACCCGCTACGGAGTTGACCGCGCGGTCCGCTATGCATTCGAACAGGCCAACAAGCGTCGCAAGAAACTCACCTACGTCCACAAGACCAACGTCATGGTCCACGCAGGAAATCTGTGGGAGCGCGTCGTAAAAGAAATCGCGCAGGAGTTCCCGGATGTAGCCGTCAACTACGAACACGCCGACGCCTGCACGATGTACGTTGTCAACGACCCACAGCGTTACGACGTGATCGTCACCGACAACCTGTTCGGTGACATCATCTCGGACCTCGCTGCCGCGGTGACGGGCGGGATTGGTCTTGCCGCCTCGGCGAACCTCAACGTCAACGAAACCGGACCGTCCCTCTTTGAGCCCATCCACGGATCCGCCCCCGACATCGCAGGTGAAGGGATCGCAGACCCCACCGCAACGATCCTCTCCGCAGCCCTCATGGCACAGAACCTGGGACTCGACGTCGTCGCCAAAGCAATCGAAACTGCGGTCGAAGCCGACATCGTTGAACGCGGCGATGCGAAGCGCTCAACTTCAGAAATTGGGGATGCGATCGCGCAACGCATCGGCTAAGGGAGTAACATCGGTCACAGAAGCGAATCGAGTTAATGGAGACTTACTATGAGCACATTTGTCCAGCAGAAGAACTCGCAGCCCGCTCCACAGGGTGTGCGCGAAGCAATCCTTGCTAAGCCAGGCTTCGGTGACTACTTCACCGACCACATGAGCCACATCCGCTACACCAAAGAACAAGGGTGGCACGCACACTCCGTGAAGCCCTACGGCCCTCTGGTTCTGGACCCAGCCGCCGCAGTCTTCCACTACGCGCAGGAAATTTTCGAAGGTATGAAGGCATACCGTCACGCTGACGGTTCGGTGTGGACCTTCCGTCCCACCAAGAACGCGGAACGCATGAACAAGTCAGCCGCCCGTCTGGCACTACCAGAAATTTCCGCCGAAGACTTCGTGGGATCACTCCGAGCGCTGGTCGAACTCGACGAAGCCTGGGTCGCAACCCCGATGGACGCAGCTGATGAAGTGTCGCTGTACCTGCGCCCCTTCATGATCGCTTCCGAAACGTTCTTGGGCGTTCGTGCAAGCCAGGAAGTCGATTACTACGTGATCGCGTCACCTGCCGGACCGTACTTCGCCGGCGGTATCAAGCCTGTCGACATCTGGCTGTCCCAGGACCTCAAGCGCGCTGGCACCGGCGGAACCGGTTTCGCTAAGTGCGGTGGTAACTACGCGGCGTCCCTGCAGGCCGGTAATCAAGCGGCTGAAAAGGGATGCCAGCAGGTCATGTTCACCGACGCTAAAGAATCCAAGTACTTAGAAGAGCTGGGCGGCATGAACCTCATGCTGGTCACCAAGGACAATGAACTCCTCACCCCAAACGTTTCCGAAACCATTCTTGACGGTGTGACCCGCCGTTCACTGCTGGAGTTGGCACCGTCGATTGGCCTGACCCCAGTTGAACGTGACATCGAGGTCGCCGAATGGCGTGAACGCGCCGCCGCCGGTGAAATTGTTGAAGCGCTCGCCTGTGGAACCGCCGCGGTGATCACGCCAATCGGGCGCTTGGTGTCAGATGACTACACAATTGAGCAGAGCACGGAACCAGGCGAAGTCACCATGAAACTTCGCTCGACCCTGCTTGACATCCAGTACGGCCGTGCAGAAGGCCCCGAAGGCTGGATGGTCAAGCTGGCCTAAGCACCTCCTAAAAGGTCGCACCATCTCACGCTTAGCGCTATCGCTTCACCCCACTCAAAAACGGAGTAAGCTATACCGCTAAGCGCGTACGGTGTGTGACCTAGCTCGTGGAAGGGCTCACTAGCCACTCAACTTCCAGGCCGCAGTGACGGCACACAAATTCCGGTCGGCAGATCTGATCGGCGCGCCACTTCAGATAGGAATAACTGTCATGAATCGTGTGGCAACGGAAGTGCCAACGGCACAACAGGTGGTATCAAACCTCCCCTGGAAATGGAACGTTCAAGGCGCAATCTTCATTGTGGGTGGTCTTGGTTTCATGTTTGACGCGTGGGACGTGGCCCTCAACGGGTTCCTCATCCCACTGCTGGCAAAAGAGTGGGGCTTAAGCATCGGGCAGGCGGCCTGGATCGCCACCGCCAACCTCATCGGAATGGCCCTGGGGGCGTTCATCTGGGGTGGTATCGCCGACCGCATGGGGCGCAAAAAAGCCTTCACACTCACCCTGCTCATCTTTTCCGCGTTCACGGTGCTGGGAGCGTTCGCACCCAACTACGCACTGTTCTTGATCTTCCGCTTCTGCGCCGGGTTTGGGCTCGGCGGGTGTATCCCAGTTGACTACGCCCTGGTAGGCGAGTTCACCCCCACCAAACACCGCGGACGCGTGCTCACGGCAATGGACGGCTGGTGGCCGGTGGGCGCGACCCTGTGCGCCGTTGTTTCAGCGTGGCTGGTGAGCTTCGCATCATGGCACACCATCATGCTGGTCATGGTGCTTCCGGCGCTGCTGATCGTTGCAGTTCGCTTCTTCATTCCAGAATCGCCCATGTACCTCCTGTCCCAGGGTCGCAACGCTGAAGCAGACGAAGTCATCCGAAAACTCGTCACACGCACCGGCGCCAACGTCACCGAATGGTCCCACGACGGCGTTGAAGAAGCCCCCAAAGCGGCACCTCTCATGCAACGCCTGCGCGCCATGACCGGTCAAGTGAATCTGCTGTGGCAGTACTCGTGGAAGATCACCCTCACCTCGTGGACCTTGTTCGTGTCGGTGCTTCTGCTGTACTACGCGGCCCTGACCTGGCTCCCTGGAATCCTCAAGAAACAAGGACTCACCGACCAAGCCGCGTTCATCACCACAGGCGGCATGACCGCGATTGGAATCGCCGGTGTCGTCGCTTCAGCGCTCCTCATCGAAGCCATTGGTCGCAAATGGGTTCTGGGCGCCTCGGCGGTTCTGGCAGCAGGATCGCTCGTGTGGTTTGCACTTGAACTCGAAAACTCCGGCACACAGCTTTCGCGCCCAGCCGTGATCGCAATCTTGCTGTTCGGATTCCTCATCCAGGTTTCGGTTCCCGCGCTCTACACCTATGTCACCGAGCTGTACCCCACGCGCCTGCGCTCGTCCGGATTCGGGTGGGCGTCCTCGGCCAGCCGCCTGGCCATTGGAATCGCCCCCATCGTGTTCGGTTCGCTCCTGTGGCCCAACATCGGACTGGTCAACACGTTCGCACTCACCGGCGCCCTGGTGGTGCTCGCCGTGATCGTCATGGTGTTCTTCGGCCGCGAAACCGCAGGCGAGGAACTCGACTAAAGCCGGCACCGACCTCGGCGGGCGGGGCTCCCGCTACCTGGTGCCAAGGCGGTAGGCTCGTCTGTATGAACACGTTTCACACGGAAAGAAAAGTTCCTGGCGGAAAACTCGTGGTGGTCGACGGTGAACTCACCGACGGTGTCATCACCCACGCGCAAGTGTCAGGCGACTTTTTCTTAGAGCCTGAAGAAGCGTACTTTGCGCTGGCCCCCGCCCTGGTGGGTGTGAGCACCGCGGACAGCCGTGAAGAGATCACTAACCGGTTGGATAAGGCTGTCACCCAGGCCGCCACCGAGGTGGGCGCCCAGGTGGACTTGCAAGGTTTCAGTACCGCTGATGTTGCGTTCGCGGTGCGACGCGGGCTGACAGGTGCCACCGATTTTTGGGACCACGAGTGGGAGATTTTCCACGACGAGTCACGCCCCACGGTTGAAAATGTGGCACTGGACCAGGTGCTCCTCGAAGAGGTCGCGGCTGGTCGCAGGAAACCCACCGTGCGGTTTTGGGAGTGGGACGACACCGCGGTGGTGATCGGCTCATTCCAGTCGTACTCCAACGAAGTCGAACCTGAAGGCGTTGCGCGTTATGACGTGCAGGTGGTGCGCCGGGTGTCCGGTGGGGGAGCGATGTTCATGGAAGGTGGCAACTGCGTGACCTTCTCAATCTACGCCCCAGACAGCTTGGTAGCCGGATTAAGTTACGAAGAGTCCTACGCATTCATGGACCAGTTCATTCTGGATGCGCTCACCCAACTGGGTGTCAGAGCAACCTATGAACCCATCAACGACATCGTTTCCCAGCACGGCAAAATCGGGGGAGCCGCCCAGAAACGGGTGTCCGCCGGCGCTGTCCTCCACCACGACACGTTGAGCTACGACATCGACGCCAACAAAATGGTCGAAGTTCTGCGCATCGGAAAAGCGAAAATCTCTGACAAGGGCGTCGCTTCAGCCAAGAAGCGCGTGGACCCGTTGCGTAGCCAAACGGGTGTAAGCCGTGAACAGGTCATTCACACCATGATCGACACGTTCACTCGCAGAACCGGGGCTAGCAATGGCTCTGTCACAGCTCAGGAATTGGAGCGAGCACGCGAACTCATCGACACGAAATTCGGCACTGAAGAGTGGACGAAACGAGTTCCCTGAACGTGCGTGAACCGCACGCATAAGCCACTAGACTGGCAGTCAATAGTACCACAACAGAAGGAGCCCACGTGCGCCCCGTTGAGCCCAGTGTTGAACTGATTTCACGCCCCAAAATCGACTGGGAAGAGATCACAGCCTACCTTGAAGAAGTGGGCGGAACCGCGTGGTCAGACCGCGTGCGCGACCAGGAGTCTCCTGACAGCGAAGACCTTCTGGAGTTCGCCGGACGCATGTGTTACCGCTCGTGGGAACCGGGGCTTAACCCAAACGTGGGTCGCGTGCGCACCGACTCCACACAGTACCTGGGCAACGTGGTCGCATCCCAGCACGGGTCCGTTCTGGAACACGCCAGCTACACGTTCATTCTGCACAACGTGTCGCGCGTCTTTACCCACGAACTCATCCGCCACCGCGCCGGCGCCGCATACTCACAAGAGTCCTTGCGCTATGTGCGCCTAGAAGACATTCCTTTCTGGTTCCCCGAATGGGCTCGTGAAGACGAAGAACTCATGAAGCGGTGCCTGGACCTACTTGACCGGATGGAAGAGCACCAGAAGTGGATGAGCGAACACTTTGGGCTTGATGAAGAAGGCCAGAACTTTACGCACAAGAAGCACATGACGTCGTTCATGCGTCGCTTCGCCCCTGAGGGCCTGGCTACGGGGATCGTGTTCACCGCTAACCTGCGTACGCTGCGCCACGTCATTGAAATGCGCACCGCTAAGGGCGCGGAGGAAGAAATTCGCCTCGTGTTTAACAAGATCGGTGAGATTATGAAGAAGGAAGCCCCCGCGATCTTCGCCGACTACACGGTAGAAGACGGCGAGTGGATTCCCGGCACACGCAAAGCATAGAAGGAGCGCCACAATGGCTCAGATCTACAACGCAGAACTCTCACCTTCTAAGAACCAGGTCATCGCTACGGTCTTAGGAACCGACGAAGCCGACATCGAGAAACTCACGAGCTACCGTTTCGACGACCCTGCTGGCCAGATCGGCATGGAAGTACACATTGTGCGTACCCCCGACGGCTCAGTTCTTCAGGTGCCACTGGTGTACCGCCCCGAACCGCTGGAAGATGCGGAAGAAGACGAACTCATCACCACCATGGAACATTCGGTGCTGGGAACACGCTACGTGTACCTGGGCATGTCAGACCCTGTTTTTGCTGAGGCACTCGACGTGACCATCAGTGAAGAACGCAGTGGCGCAGAACAGTTCCTGGTCGACGGCGACACGCAAACCCCCATCACGGAGGGCCTTGCAGACGTCATCGGAACCGGTGAGATTGAACTCGAAGAGGAAGAGGACGACGAAAACCTCATCGGCGTTCTTGAATTGTTCGCAGAACTCGACCTTGATGGCCTCAGTGAAGAAGAAGCAAATCAGCCAGGCCAGCTCATTGGTACGTGGGAAGGACAGGACACCCCTGTTCTGCTGGCCCACTCCGGTCTGGTGTACGTCGATGACGAAGAACTCGACGACGAAGACGGTGAAGAGGAAGACCTCGAAGAAACCGCCCAGGACAACTGAAACTAACCCCGCACACGCCTGAGGTTGCCATCCACACGGGTGGTCCAACCTCGGGCGTCTGTGTGTTCCAACAGCGGAATGGCAACCCTGCGGGTCGTGTCCAACGCTTGCCGTGCCTGACTCAACGTAAACGGTTGCACCAACCCAGCCAGCACCCGCATGGCGCGTGCCGGCGTAGACGGAAGCACCACCACGCCGTCGCTGAGACGCAACAGCCGGCCTGCCTGCTCGGCAGCGGCAAGCTCACGCGCACCCAAGCCCAGATCCTCCAGATCCTGGGCTTCCGGCGCGTCAAACGGGTGCTCAGACAAGCGCCGCTCCAACTCCGCGACACCAGCTTCTGCAGCCCCTAAAGAACCTGAGCCGGGCAGACGCGCAAACCCGGAAACCACCTCGGCGGGGGGCTCAACCAGCCCCTCAACCAACTCACGCGGGCACCCCACACTCTTCGCCAACTGCGCAAGCGGCACGCCCCGTGACAGCGGGTCACGGGTGTCGTCCTCAAGCACGCGCGCAACCTGGGCCACCCAGGTGCGCACAACGTCCTCCCGCACGAGCCACGCGCCCATGCGCTGAACGCCCGCCGGCAGCTGATCTGCCTCACCAGGCACTTCGTAGCCGAACGTGGTCAACGTGGACTCCCGCACGCACCCGCGGCGGGTCAGTTCAGCCGTGAAATCGGCAGGGGAGTAGTGCTCCAGGGCGTGGGCGCGCTCAGCGGCAGAACCACGCCGAAAAAGCTCGGGTGGGTCCACATCCAGCACGGTCAAACCACCCAGCACTGCACGCTCGCCGCTTCCACGCACCACCAGACGGTCACCCACCTGGACTGGAATCGAGCGGGACAGTTTCAGGCGCGCGTAGCGTTGGGACAAGGGCCGCACGTGCGCTTGCAGGCTGGCCGCGCCAATATGGACGGTGACGTCCGTGGGAATCGTGTCCACAGCCGTCCCAGTGACGTCCACAACGTCCGCCACATGCCAGGCATCCGGCGTGATGAGGGCGTCACCTCGGGAAATGTCCTGTGCAGAAACCCCGCGCAGGTTCAGCGCCACCCGGGATACCGGCGCGATGCTGCTGACTGCGGAGTTGTGATTCTGCAACCCCCGGACCGTGACGCGGGTGCGGGACTGCGCCGAGGTGAGCTCCAGGTTCTGCTCGGTAGCCACCGTGCCTTCGCCCAGGGTTCCCGTGACGATCGTGCCCGCGCCGGTGATAGAGAACGCGCGGTCGACCCAGATGCGCACCCGCCCGTCTGTATCTAGTGGGGGAGCGGCGCTGGTGACCGAGTCCAAGGCGTCGAGGAGTTCCGGCAGCCCGTCCCCGGTGACCGCCGAGGTGGTAACCAGGGGCGCATCGGTGAGGCAGCTGAGTTCGGTGCGGGCTTGGGAACTCGCGTGAGCGATCTGCTCAGGCGTTGCCGAGTCGCACTTGGTGAGCACAATGACACCTCGGGTGATTCCCAAGGCCTCGAGCGCGTCACGGTGATCAGTCGACTGGGCCGACCAGCCTTCATCAGCCGCCACGACGAAACACACAATAGGAGCCGGACCGAGCCCGGCCAGCATGTTGCCAATGAAGCGTTCGTGGCCGGGCACATCAACAAACGACACGTGCGTGCCACTGGGCAGCGTGCAGTGCGCGAAGCCTAAGTCAATCGTGAGCCCGCGCCGCTTTTCCTCATCTAACCGGTCTGGATCTGAACCTGTCAGGGCGCGGACTAGCGCGGACTTGCCGTGATCCACATGCCCGGCCGTGGCAATAACAAACGACATATCAGCGATCCGTGCGTTCAGTTTCCGCGCCTACAGCGTGGGCACACTCGATAATCCGGGAGGCAAGCACATGATCGTCCGCCGGTTCAACGCACCGCAGGTCCACCAGGCAGGCCCCGTCCTGTACATGCGTGACCACGGACGGTTCACCCACGCGTAACGGCTTCGCAAACGATTCAGGCAGCCGCACGGCCCAACCGGGAAGCTCCACTCCTGTTCCACCGCCGCCACCCACGCGACCTGCGTGGGGCGTGATCTCAACCGCCACCTCGGCGGCGTTGAGCGTTGCCGCCAGCGTGGCGGTGCGCTCACGGAGGTCCTTAGAGGACAGCCCTACATACGTGTGGACGGGCGGTTCCTCACCCACGACCGTGGCCGCCAAGGTGGCCAACACGAATTTACTGGCCCGCACCGCGCGCGCCAAAGGGTGAGTTGCAAGCTGTGTGACCAGCTGGCGCTTGCCCAGAATGATGCCGGCCTGCGGGCCGCCTAACAGCTTGTCGCCTGAAAACAGCACCACGTCTGCGCCGGCCTCCAACTCCGAGGTGGCATCGGGCTCGTTGGGCAAGTGCGGGTTGGGTGCCAAAAGGCCCGAACCGATGTCCACAACAAGCGGTACCTGGTATTCGCGCGCCAGTTGTGCGAGAGCCTGCGTGCTGGGGGAGGATGTGAACCCGGACTGTGCGTAGTTGGACGGGTGAATCTTGAGAATCGCGGACACCTCACCTGCTTCACACTCACGCCGATAGTCCGCCAGGTGGGTGCGGTTGGTGGAACCCACCTCGATGATGGTGGCACCCACCGAACGCATGAGTTCATGCAAACGGAAACCCGCCCCAATTTCCACGAACTCCCCGCGCGAAAGCAGGAGGCGGCCGGGCCGGCTCTGGGCTGCTACGAGCATGAGCGCCGAAGCGCAGTTATTCACCACCAGCGCGTCCTCAGCGGCAGGCACGTGGAGGGTGAGAGCGTCGGTGGTTTCGACACCTCGGCGCCCGCGCTTGCCGGACTCCAGGTCCATCTCAATGTCGACGTATGCGGCGGTGTGCTGGGCGACATCCGAGGCCCAGGGGCTCAACGGGGCGCGGCCCAGGTTGGTGTGGACCACCACGCCTGTCGCGTTGATGGTGGCGCGGTAGATGCCGGAGTTGAAGCGGGTGAGGTCTGCGACGAGGTCGTCACGGAAGGTCGCCGAGGTGAAGGAAGGTTGCGTGCGTGCGCGGTCTAGGTGCCGGCGGACAATGGCCCGCGTGGTAGTCGCGTTGAGGCGTGTTGAGGCTGTGCGAACCCAATCACTGGCCAACAGAGTATCGGTGCGTGGCAAGTTGCGACGCGGATCTTCAGACACGTGTCCCCTTCCTGTGGCGGAGGCGGACGGGAATCGAACCCGCCAAACCGAGCTACTCGGTTTCAACAGTTTTGAAGACCGCGGGGCCCACCAGGACCCGGACGCCTCCATGAGCAAAACCTACCATCGAAGGGCCTCACTTAGTTGTCTAACATTTCTTCGTAGAAGTCGAATTGCTCGTCAGTTCCGAATGGTTGAATCACCCAGTTCGAAGCTTTATGAGCGTGGAGCATTGCCTCGACACTGTCCACAAATTTCTCGTATTCAGCTGAATTGATTTTCACTGCAACGGTCAAGACAAAATTTTGTTCGTCGGCGTTCTCCATCGAAAACGTACTCCCACATAGCCGGTGCTTGGTTGAATGCGCGCTCACACGCACATTGAGAACATCGTTGCACACGTGAGGTGCGCTACGCGCATGATCTGTGAGCCTGGGATACGCTGAGCCCATGACTGCTCACGATCTTCCACGCTTAACGTCCCTAGCTCACGGTGGTGGGTGCGCCTGCAAAATCCCGCCGGGCGAACTCGAAGAAGCCGTGAAAGGCTTGGCTGGCCAAGACTACGACTCAGTTGTCGTTGGCCTGGACGACGGTGACGACGCGGCGGCGGTGAGTATTGGCAACGACACGATTGTGCTCTCAACAGCCGACTTCTTCACCCCTGTCGTTGACGACGCGTTCGACTGGGGACGCATCGCAGCAGCTAACGCACTGAGCGACATTTACGCGATGGGTGGTACCCCTGTGGTGGCCATCAATCTGGTGGGTTGGCCACGTGAAGTGTTGCCTCCGTCCCTGCTGAAGGATGTGCTGGCCGGTGGCCTCGAAGTTGGTAAACAGGCGGGGGTTCCCGTGATCGGCGGGCACTCGGTGGACGACCCTGAACCCAAATATGGCATGGCCGTGACCGGCACCGTGACCCCTAACGCGCTCATGCGCAACGACGCTGCTACGCCCGGCCTTCCCATTACGTTGACTAAGCCACTGGGCGTGGGAATCCTCAACAACCGCCACAAGGCAACCGGCGACGTGTTCCCTGAAGCGGTCGAATCCATGACCATGCTCAACCGTGAGGCAGCGGTTGCCGCGACACAAGCAGGTATCACCGCAGCCACCGACGTCACCGGATTTGGTCTGCTGGGTCACCTGTTCAAAATGTGCCGCGCATCCGGAGTAGGTGCCCGTATCGACATGTCCGCTGTACCCGTTCTGGACGCTGCCAGAACAAGTGTGAGCGAAGGGTTCATCCCCGGCGGCTCACGCAGGAACTTGGACTGGGTGAAGTCGAACCTGGCTGAACAGTTCCAGGTGGGCGCAGGCGTCAGCGATGACGACGTGATCCTGTTGGCTGACGCTCAAACCTCAGGCGGACTGTTGCTCGTAGGTGAAATTCCGGGCCACCCGGTCATTGGCTACACCACGGACGAACCGGGTATCCAGATCAGCTAAGAATAGCCCCTGCCACATATCTGGTGAAGTCCCTTGTGTATGATGGACTCATGCTCAAGTGATCTTCGTTCCGCTCCCGTGACCGAGGCTGTGCCCGGCGGGAGATCGCGCGACCACGAGGATCTTTATGTCTACCACCAACTCACCTGCGTCATCCCCTGCTCACCTTCGAGTGGAGGGGATCTCTAAATCATTTGGCGACCGTCGTGTCCTGACCGATGTCTCTTTCTCCGTTCCTGCTGACAGCCGTGTGGGATTGATCGGGGAGAACGGCTCTGGCAAGAGCACGTTATTGCGGATCATCGCCGGACACACTCAACCAGACACCGGAATTGTCCGCGTGTCTCGGCCAGGGGGATTGGCTACGGTGGGCCTGCTACACCAGCGCCCGCCTTTTGACATGGACGATTCTGTCGCTAACGCCCTCGAATCCGCCGTAGCCCATGCCCGGCGAGCTGCAAAAGCAGTTGAACAGGCTTCACAAGCGCTGGCTGAGGATCCACATACGCCAGGTGCTGCCGAACAACTTGCCACAACCTTGGAAACCGCTCAACGATTGGGAGCCTGGGAATTAGATGCCCGGATCAGCACTACGCTGGCAGGATTTGGGCTCGCTCACCTCGATCGTGAGCTTCCTACTGGATCCTTGTCAGGTGGCGAGCGCGCCCGCCTGTCCCTGGTGTGGCTGTTGCTTTCTCGACCGGACGTACTCTTGCTGGACGAACCCACGAACCATCTGGACGACGCAGCTTCCGAGCACTTGTGCCAAATGTTGGCCGAGTGGTCTGGACCTGTGTTGATAGCAAGTCACGATCGCGCGTTCCTCGATGAGTCTGTCACCGGCTTGGTTGACCTTGACCCCCGCCCAGTACCTCATAAGGCACAAGACACCTCGGCCGGTCCAGCTTCAGGCGTGGGCGTCACTCGCTACACGGGCACCTACACCGACTATCTAGATGAACGTCGACAGGTCCGAACCCGATGGGAGCTCCAATACGAAGAAGAACAAGCAGAGCTCAAACGGTTAAGCGCCGCGTTGCGTAACAGCCGGACGGTCGGCCATCCGGGCCGCGAACCTCGTAGTGAGATTCGAATGGCCAAAAAGTTCTACGCTGACCGGAACGCTAAAGCTGTCTCGCGCCGCGTGAACGACGCTTGTGCACGGTTAGAGGAGCTTCAACAACGACAAATTCGGCGTCCACCTCGAGAGCTAGAGTTCCAAGGTCTGACCGCCGCTAGTAAACCTGAACCGGCTAAAACGGGTACCGTTATCAGCGCCGTGAAGGTCAGCGTTGAGAACCGTCTTGCTTCGGTATCCCTGACTGTTGATCCGTCCACAAAACTGCTGGTCACTGGTGCAAACGGGGTGGGAAAGTCCACTTTGCTTTACGTGCTTGCTGGCGATTTATCTCCGTCCCGAGGTGTCCTGACTCGTCGTAGTGGTGTGCGCGTAGGCATGTTGGCGCAGGAGACCACTCTTCCCGACCCTCACCGCCGGGGGTCAGGTCGCACGGTAGCGCAGGCGTACGCAGACATGGTGGGAGTTGCACGGGCGGAGCAGGTTCCTCTGTCGACGTTTGGGCTAATCGCGCCCTGGGACCAAAATCGTCCCGTCGAAGCTTTAAGCGTGGGACAAAAACGTCGCCTGGCCCTGGCAAGCCTGCTGGCCGATCCGCCAGACGTGCTATTGCTGGACGAACCCACGAACCACCTCTCATTGGCGCTCGTCACTGAACTTGAGGCAGCCATTCCGGGGTACCCAGGTGCGGTCGTGGTTGCTTCACACGACAGGTGGCTACGGCGCAACTGGAATGGCGACGTTTTAAAGCTATGACGGCGGGCTGACGCAGTCTTTACGCTCAGCCAGTCACCTCACGTGACAATTGAGTCGTGCGTGATACCCGCCTCTTGACGCGCCCGCAACCGGGCTTTCTGCGGTTCCACCACATACTTGGGGTCCTGTGTGGACGCGTGCCCTGCGTCCATGACTCCGAACCTGGTCAGCGCCGAACCTGCCACCAGGCACGCGCCCGACACAATCGCACCCACCCGGTTGCGCCCCACCAGGGCAGTGCCCACACCGCCGGCAATCACACACGCTTCTGACAAGTGCATGAGCTTGCCCGCGTGCCCAATCTCCAGCGGTTCGGCTTCCAACGGGTGCATGTCCTTCTTGGTCCACGTCAGCGCAATCAAGTCCCCGGCCACACCCATGAGCGCTAAGAGTCGCGCTGGCCCCGCCTGCGCGGGGGAAGTGGTGACCATGGCCGCACCTCCGGCTGCCAAAGACGCCGAGGAGGCAAACACAAACGGCAACCCTCGCCTGGCCGCGTTCCAGGTGGGAACTGCTGTGTTGGACAAGAGCGCTGCCGTGTACACGGCAAGTGGCGCACCCAAAGCAGACGCGAGGAACCCTGCCGGGGTTTCCATGGCGAACAGAGCCTTCTTACCGGCCTTCACCAACGCAGTATCTTCGCCGGGGATGTGACCTTCCAACATGCGCACGACCTCGGCCGCGGCAGCTACACCCGCACCGGTGGAAAAACCACCCAAAATCCACGACCCCAAACTCATAGGGGACGTGACCTTCACGGTGCGCATCATGTTAAGAAAACGTTCGGGACGCCCCAGATCAGCAATCAGCGCCACCGCTCCGGCACTGATCGCGCCCAAAGCTGTGAGCCTGGCGTTACGACGAAGCTCGTGCAGCCCCGTCATGTGAGCGCCAGCTGCCAGCAAAGCGGAACCACCGGCAATGCCACCCAACACCAGGTACGCGCCAATCTCATGCTTCCACGGCGGGGCTTTTACAATCGGGCGACCGTAATACGACTCGAACTGTGCCTCATCCACCATGAGGTCTTCGCCACCGCGCTTTTTACGCTTGCCGCCTTGCCCAAAGAACTTCCGGAAACGCTTTTCGCGCTTTGGAGGCCGGTAGCTGTCGAACTCTTGCGTCACTTGCGACCTCCCAAGAACGCGACCGTAGCGGCCGCGAGCATACCTAACGCAGCCACTCCCGCACGCTTGTACATGCTGGGCAGATCCGCCGTGGGCACCCGCGGGTCGGGCGGCAAACCGTACACTTCAGGTTCGTCCAGAAGCAGGAACACCGAACCCGTTCCGCCCACACCGTCATTGGGGTTGGCGCCGTACAGCCGTGCCTCAGTCATGCCGGACTCACGCAACTCGGCCACGCGTTCTTGCGCGGTTTCGACCATCGAGTCATGGTCACCGAACTTAATTGACGTGGTGGGGCACGTCTGTGCGCACGCAGGAGTCTGACCCTCCACGAGCCGGTCGTAACAGAGCGTGCACTTGTTCGCCGTGCCTGGATTGGGCACTTCCTGGTCCAACGGTTCACGGTCCGGGTTCGTATTCACCGTGCCATCGTCACGACGCTCAATCACCCCGAACGGGCACCCAGCAACACACGTCCCGCACCCGTTGCACACGTCATTTTGCACCACGACAGTGCCGAACTCCGTGCGGAAAAGCGCACCCGTGGGGCACACGTCCAAGCATCCGGCGTGCGTGCAGTGCTTGCACACATCCGAACTCATCAACCAGCGGAACTCGGGGGTATCCGGCTGAGCGTCTGCGCCGGTGGGGGCACCCGCGCCAGCAGCGTCACCTTGGCCAGCCAGCCCACCCAAAACATCGACGTTAGACAGATCCTCTGACGGGGCAGGCAAGGTGGCCCGCGCCTCGGGAGAGCTACCTGCTGGGCGCACCTGCGGCATACCCAAGCTCACCAGCTTGCGGCCCGACTCCCGTGCGCTCGCAATATCGTCCTTGCCTTGCTCAACGAACTTCACGTGTCGCCACGTGTTCGCGCCAAGACCACCGGTGTTGTCGAAGGACGAACCCAGCATCTCCAACGAGCCGTCCTGCGGGTTCCGGTTCCACTCCTTGCACGCAACTTCGCACGCTTTACACCCAATGCAAATGGAGGAGTCGGTGAAAAAGCCCTTGCGTTCGTGGGAGGTGTGCCATTTGGCATCAGCAATCGGGTCGGTCGCTCCGGCTAGCTGGCCCATTACTTGTCACCTCGTTTAAATCGCGCACGCTTATCATCCCACTTTTGACTATCCCGCGTCGCCTCAGCTCCTTCGACCGGCGTAGGCCCTTCGCCTGGGGGCGGAACCGCACCTTCCTGCGCTGGGAGGTCGTGCCCGGTATCCAAGGTGACTCCCGCCTCGGCCCGGTACTTATCAACCAAATCCCGCAACGCTTCACCACGCGGCCTGCGCCCCGGTTTGATGGCAACCGCGATCGACTTGGACTCCTGAATCTGCGCGTTGGGGTCCATGGTGACACCAATGAGGTCGTTCGCCGAATCCCCGGACACCACCGCGTGCGAACCCTGCGCCCAGTGGTACGGCAAACCAATCTGGTGAACCGTGCGCCCGTTGATGTCCAGCGGCGTGAAGCGTTCACTGACCATCACGCGGGCCTCAATCGCTGAACGCGGCGTGATCAACGTGGCCCATTCCCCGTGCGTCAGGCCTTCAAGCTCAGCCAGCTCAGGGGACACCTCACAGAACATTTCCGGCTGGAGTTCCGCTAAGTACGGCAACCAGCGACTCATTCCACCTGCCGTGTGGTGTTCCGTGAGGCGATACGTGGTGAACACGTGCGGGTACACATCCTTGCCCGCTTCGCCACTGCCCGGCGAGTACAGGTTGATGTCGTCGGCGATCGTCATGCGCGCTGGGCTGTTCTGCGGGTCGTACAGCGGGTTCGGAATCGCCGACTCCGGCGGTTCGTAGTGCGTGGGCATCGGCCCGTCGACCACACCGGTGGGTGCGAAGAGCCAGCCCTTACCGTCGGCTTGCATGACGAACGGGTCATCACCGGCAAGAGCGGCCGGTCCCACAGCGTCTTCCGGCGGTTCGTAGTCAGGAGCGCGGTCGGCTGGGAAGTCCGGGATGTCGTGACCCGTCCAGCGCTGCTGCTCCTGATCCCACCACACGTACTTCTTACGTTCTGACCAGGGCTTTCCTTGCGGGTCAGCGGATGCGCGGTTGTAGAGCATGCGCCTGTTGGCCGGCCATGCCCAACCCCATTCGCGGGCTGCGATGTCCTGTTCCTGCCCCGGTTTGCGGTTGGCGGCGTGGTTGATTCCGTCGGCAAACACGCCGGTGTAGATCCAGCAACCGCCCGAGGTGGTTCCGTCCGCCCGCATCTCATTGAAGTTGGCGAGTGGCTCACCTTTGTTGGGGCCGTCGAGGTGGAAACCGTTGATTTCGGCAAGGACTGCTGAAGCGTCGGGCTCACCGTGTTCATCGACTGGGTAGTCCCACGTGAGGTCCAAGAGCGGACGGTCACGCGGGTCCGTGGAGTCAGCGAGCTTTGCGCGGATCCGGTTTCCTAAGTCGTAGAGGAACTCCAAGTCCGAGGTGGCATCCCCGGGCGGAGTGATGGCTTGGTGGCGCCACTGCACGAGGCGCTGCGTCTGTGTGAACGTTCCGGCCTTTTCCGTGTGGTTGGCCGCCGGCATGAAGAAGACTTCCGTACCGATGTCTTCTGTGCGCAGTTCGCCCGTTTCGATTTCGGGCCCTTCTTTCCACCAGGTCGCCGATTCGATCATGTTGAAGTCGCGCACAACCAGCCACTTGAGGTGCGACATGGCCATACGCTGCATGCGACCGTTCGCAGACCCCACCGCCGGGTTCTGCCCCAGCAAGAAGTACCCGTCAACCTTGTCCTCAAGCATCAACATGCACGACTGGTACGTGCCGTGCGGTCCGTTAATACGGGGGAGGTAGTCGTACGCGAAGTCGTTTTCTGGTGTGGCCTTGTCACCCCACCACGACTTGAGCAGGCTCACCGCGTACGCATCGCCGTTGGCCCAGAAGCCCTTCTTCTTTTTGTCGCCCACGGCGCCGAGGTATTGGTCCAGGGTGTCGTGCGTTCCGGCTTTGGGCATGGGTAGGTAGCCGGGAAGCAGGTGGAACAGGGTCGGGATGTCCGACGCACCTTGAATGGTGGCGTGCCCGCGCAATGCCATGATTCCACCGCCGGGGCGTCCCATGTTTCCAAGCAGAAGCTGGAGGATCGCTGCCGTGCGGATGAACTGCGTTCCCATGGAGTGCTGCGTCCAGCCCACTGCGTAGGCAAAGCACGTGGTGCGTTCCCGCCCGGAGTTCTGCGTGATGGAGCGTGCCACGTACTCAAAGTCTTCGCGCTTAATGCCACACATCTGTTCCACCAGCTTAGGGGTGTAGCGCGCGTAGTGGCGCTTAAGGATTTGGAAAACCGTCCTGGGGTGCTCATATGTGGGGTCGGTGGCTGGGCGACCCGTTTCAGGATCGATTTCGTACGCCCAACTGGACTGGTCGTAGGTCTTGGAGTCCTTGTCGAACCCAGAGAACAGCCCGTCGAGGTCCTCCGTGTCGCGGTAGTCCTCGTTGATGATCGTGGCGGCGTTGGTGTAGGCCTTCACGTACTCGGCAAAGTACGCGTCGTTTTCGATGACCCACCGGATGAGCGCTCCCAAGAACACAATGTCTGAACCCGCCCGGATAGGCACGTACTTGTCAGCAAGTGCCGAGGTGCGACTAAAGCGAGGGTCGATGTGAATGACGCGTGCCCCACGCTTTTTAGCTTCCGTCACCCATTGGAACCCAACGGGGTGAGCTTCAGCCATGTTAGAACCTTGGATCACAATGCAGTCGGCATTGGCCATGTCCTGGAGGTACTGGGTGGCGCCTCCTCGCCCAAATGAGGACCCCAAACTGGGGACCGTGGCGGAGTGTCAAATACGTGCCTGGTTTTCCATCTGAACAGCGCCGGCGGCGGTGAACAGTTTCTTAGCCAGGTAGTTTTCTTCGTTGTCGATCGTGGCTCCACCCAGGGACGCGATTCCCATGGTGCGGTTAAGCGGACGACCGTGTTCGTCAGTGTCTTGCCAGTGAGCGCGACGCGCTTCAATGAAACGTTCCGCGATCATGTCCATCGCGGTGTCTAAGCTGATCTTTTCCCAATCCGTGGAGTGGGGAGCACGGTATAGAACGTCCGTGACACGTCCAGGTGCGTTCACCAATTGTTCTGAGGCCGCACCCTTAGGGCACAAGCGTCCACGTGAAATAGGGGAGTCCGGGTCACCTTCGATCTGTACAACTTTGTTGTCTTTGACGAAGATTCGCTGGCCACACCCCACGGCGCAGTAGGGGCACACGGACTGAACGACTTTGTCAGCGGTCACTGTGCGCGGTTCAGTGTTCTGGGTCTTTGAACTGGTCACGGAAGGACCGCGACCAAAGGCGTCACCAGTGGTGAGCTGACGCACCACTGGCCACTGCAAGAAACTCAACCGACCCATGCCTGGGAGTCTAGCACCAGCCGGGCAACTAGATCAGCTCTAGTGCCTGGTCAATCTGGGTGATGAGACGCCGTCTTAAGTCTTGAGCCTGCAGGGAAAAATCCTCTTGCCGGCGCATGTATTCGGCCTTCCCCTGGGCGGTTTCAATCGCGACGATCCCGTACCCCCATGCGCGCACATCGTAAGGTGAGGCTTCCATGTCGAGAGTGCGAATCGCACGCGCCAGGTCGAACGCGTCCAACACTGTCGCCGATTCCACAATCGGTTCCAGCTTCATCGCCCACTTGTACAGGTCCATTCCGGCGTGCAGACACCCTGGTTGTTCGTTCGTGCGCATCCCTTGCCGTGTGGGTTGCAGCGTGTTCAGCGGGCGCGCCGGGGGAGTGAAGAACCTGAACGCGTCGTAGTGGCTGCACTGGATGCGGTGGTTTTCGACCACGCGGTCCGTCTCTTCTTGGCTCAACCGCAGTGGCACGTGCGAGTGGCGGTGTTCCTGCGCCGTCTGCTTGTACACCATGGCCCATTCGTGCAACCCAAAACACCCGAACGACGCCTCCCGGTCTACGGTCGCTTCCAACAGTTGCCGGATGAATGTGGCTCCCTGCCCGCGGTCGGCTTCCCACGCGCCCACGTCAACATGAGCTACCGTGTGGCCGGCGTGCTGGCTACGGGTGTACCAGCGCCGGTTGAAGTAGGTCTCATCCGCCGAGGTCTCAACCACCACCGCTCTTCCCGCACCCGGGTGCCATGTGGCGAGCTTGCCGGGTTTGAACGGGTAGTAGGTGAAAAGGAAGTCCTCAACCGGGTGCTTTTCGCCTCGTGACCGGCGTTCCAGGTGGGAAGCAGTGCGCTCATGAACGGCCCGTTCATGAGCGTCACGAAGTTCCCGCCATTCGCAGGGTGAAAGAACATGCACGGTTTAGTCGAGGTGTCCTTTGCCCGCTGCGGTGGAGCGTTCGTCAAGGAGTTCGTTGGCCGAGGCGGTAATCCGCTCCCGCTGAAGGTCGGTCAGTTCCAGCTGAGGTACCACCGTGTAAATGCCGTTCTCAATCGTCACCGGATAAGAGTAGACCACACCGGCGGGAACACCGTAGCGAGCCTCCTCGGGTAGCGCTTGAGTGGGGACCGCCATGGACACCCAACGGCCGTCCGTTCCCTGTTCCCAGTCGCGGAGGTGATCCAAGGTCGCTGACGATGCAGACACCACCGAGGAACCACCTCGGGCTTTAATCACGGCGCCACCGCGGGTGGCAACGGTGGGCACGATGGTGTCCAACCAGGTGTCCTTATCAATGACGTCCAGGGCAGGAGTGCCGCTCACGGTTGCGAACGTGAGGTCAGGGAACTGCGTGTTCGAGTGGTTACCCCACACGGCCACCTGAGCGATCTCACCCGCACTCACGCGGGCGCGCTGGGCCACTTGTCCAATCAGACGGTTGTGGTCCAGGCGGGTGAGCGCGGTGATATTGGCGGGGTTGAAGCCCTCTTTTTCTGCGTGGTGAGCGGCCACCAACGCGTTCGTGTTGGCAGGGTTTCCCGTGACCACGACTTTGCAGTCCGGGTGGGCGACCTGCCCCAAAACACGGCCTTGAGTGGCGAAAATGCCTGCGTTGACTTCAAGAAGATCAACGCGGGTCATGCCGTCCTTGCGGGGTGCCGAACCGATGAGCAAGGCCGCGTGAGCGCCGTCGAAGGCAACCTCGGGATCATCGGTGGCCACGATGTTTGCGATGCGCGGGGAGGCGTGGTCCACGAGCTCCATAATGACCCCGTCCAGAGCCTGAACCGCCTGCGGGACTTCGAGGAGGCGCAACTCGATGGGTTCGTCCCCGTAGACGTAGCCGTCAGCGAGCCGGCCCAAAACGTTGTATCCGATATTTCCTGCAGCACCTGAAACAGCGACGATTTTCATGAGCGCCCCTTTCTGAAGTCTGGAATTATTCTATCGGCCAAAGGCAGGTAGCTTAGCGAGGTGCTGACCGGTTAGTGAGCGCCGTGGGCACCGCGTTCCACGGGTCTTCAGGCCACGGGTGTTTGGAGTACTTGCCCCGGTTTTCGGCCCGCACATGCGCATATGCCCCATTCCAAAAACTGCGCAGGTCATCCGTGACCGCCAAGGGTCTGCGGGCTGGTGACAACAAGTGCATCAGCACTGGGCGCCCCAGAATGCTAGGCGTGTCAGCCAGACCAAAGCACTCCTGGAGTTTTACTGCCAACACGGGAGCTTCCGGCTGATCCCCGTGGGACTCCGGCGTGGGGTACGTGACCCGGACTTTGGCACCACTGGGAACCTCGAGCCGTTCAGGAACCAGCTCATTGAGCCGGGCCGCTTCCGGCCAAGGGAATACGCGTTGCAACGCCGCCACCAGGTCAATCTTGTGCCCACGGCCCAGCGCCTCCAGGTCAGGCTCAAGCCATGTGAGGTCCTGCAGGGCATTCAGCGTGACATCGGGCCACGGGTCGCCCACGACAGCATGCACAAAGCCCAACCTGCCACGCAAGGACTCAAACGCGGGATCACCCTCACCCGGCTGCTCGGAAATCCCGGGCACCACGGCGTGCAATCCACGTGTCGCACACGCAGCCCGCACAGCGTCCACTACCGCCTGAGCTGATGGCTGCACCGGGGTGGATGCGAGCTCAATCGCACCCAGTTCCTCCACCTTCCGGGCCTGCACCTTGCCGTCTGTAAACTCGGCGCGCTCAACCGTGCGGTGTAGCGCCCCGGCGGCCTCTAGCGCAGTCGCTTCATCGATCGACACGGCCAACTGCGCACGCGCCTCACTGCCCGCACGCGCTATGCTGGCAACCGCGATCCAGTCATCGAACCCATCCGCACGCACACCGGTTCCGGAGACAGTCAGGTAGGTGTCGCCTCGGCGGCGGGCAATCCACTCCGGGCGCGCCAACGCGGTCACCAACCCCACAACAGAACGTGGCACGGAACCCTTAGGTGCATCCACGCCGGCAATCCGGGAAAGCCTCGCCACCTCGCGCTCAAACGCCGTCGTGCCCGAAAGCTTCGACACCAACTCCGGCACATCCCGCGCCCTCTCATCAGCGGCCAGCGCGCACGCGACCCGCACCGCTTGCGGCCCCACCTTCTCCACGCCGTCAAACAGCGCGCGAGCCACATGCGGATCGGCCGGGACGCTCGCGAGTTTGTGCCCAACCGGGGTTGCCTCCCCGTCCTGGTCCAACGCCCCCAGCGCAGTGAGTGCCTGCACCGCTCGCTCCGTTGCCCGAGGCGGCAGCTCCGTTGGCATGTCCAGCCCGACTCCCAGCGGGGTTCCCCACACCGCTAAATCAAGCACAGTAGACGTGAGGTCTGAGGTTGTGATCTCTGGGGGAGTGTGCGCTGGCCGGGACGCGAAATCCGCTTGGCTCATACACCGGATGACCCGGCCCGGGGCTTCACGGTGCGCACGGCCCGCCCGCTGCACCATGGCCGCTTTTGACGCACCCACGGTGACCAGGCCGGACATCCCGCGCACGGAATCAAACCGTGCCTGCCGATCCAGCCCCGCATCGACTACAGAACGCACCCCTGGAACCGTGATCGCTGATTCGGCAATGTTGGTCGCCACGATCACCCGAGTGCTCTCAGGTACGTGACCGCGCACGATCCGCTGCTGGGCGGCAACACTGAGCCGGCCGGACAGCTCCTCGGTGGGGAAGTCACGGCGCACACTGGCCGCCACTCGCTCAATTTCGCGGGCACCAGGCACAAACACCAAAACGTCCCCACCGCGCTCGCCGCGGTGCCCAGCCTCGGCAACTGCGACACTTGCCACGTGGTCCAAGAAGTCCCAGTCCACGCCACGTTCAGTGAGCGGACGCGGCCCGGGCTCCCACACGGTCTCACACTCAAACGTGGGCACGTGAGCGGACAACAGCGTCGCCTCTTCACCCGTGGCTTGCGTGAGAAGGCCCGTCCACATGTCACTGTCCAACGTGGCCGACATCGCGTACACGCGCAGGTCATCCCGCATCGCCGCGACCTGAGCCACAAATGCACACGCCAGATCCGAATCGATCGACCGTTCATGGACCTCGTCCAAAATGACGGTCGAAACACCTGCCAACTCCGGGTCACGCAACAGCCTGCGGATCAACACCCCAGTAGTCACGAACTCCACCTTCGCGTCCGCTGGGACGTCGCGGTCACCTCGGACGGTGTACCCCACCGGCAACCCGGACAGTTCCCGCAACCGAGTAGCCGCCGCCTGGGCGGCGATGCGGCGAGGCTGCGTGACGATCACGCGCCCTGACCCCAGGTTGGCAACCGCGGGCGGGACCACGGTGGTCTTACCGGAACCCGGGGGCGCCTGGATAACAGCTACCCGAGGTCGTTGATCCGCAATCTGCTCCACGAGCGAGGCTGCGGGCAGGTTGGCAGAGATTCGGCCGAGGTCGAACATCACTTAGCGAACCAGCTCGAATCCACGGGTTCTTCGTTCGGTTCGATGTCGGACAGCGACGTGTAAACTTCGTCGCGCAGGTCCGCGAAGTGCTCGTTGGGGTCGAGGATGGTCACTGTGTGGCCGCGGCGCTTGAGCTCAAAGATTCCAGCGTGGAGCAGCTTGTACCCCACCAGGGACACCGACGGTACGCTCCTGAAATCGATGACGATGGGTTGCTTGTTCTCTGGCGTCTCAAGAATGGAGCGCAACGCTTTTTCAGCCAGGGAGAAGTCCATGCTTCCCTGAATGTGAATGTGCAGGCGGCCAGAGCTGTCCGTTTCTTTCTCCAAAACAGACGACAGAACAGGGCTGGGCGGCCTCATCATGTGCAGGCCCAGGTCTTCGCTCATGCGTTCAAATGCGTCCACGCCACGTACCGAGTTGCCGAACTTATCAATCGGAGGTGAGAACGCTGCCGCACCCATCTGGCCGGGCAGTGACCCCATAATGCAGCCAGAAACCCCGGACTTTGCAGGAATCCCCACATTGGTGAGCCAGTCACCAGCCGCGTCATACATTCCGCACGTGGTCATCACGGACAACACCTGCTGGGCCACCCACTCCGGAACTACACGCTCGCCTGTCTGCGGGTTCACCCCACCGGAAGCCAACGTCATGCCCATCACTGCCAGGTCTTTGGCCGTCACCGCAACGGAACACTGACGCGTGTAGCCGCGCACCACCTCGGCGGGATCACTGATGATGAGGTCATTTGCACGCACCAACGCAGCCAGTGCCAAATTACGCCACGCCTTGTCGATCTCAGACTCATACACGGCGTCGTCATAGGACAACTCCCGGCCAGCAAAAGCGCTCATCCCGGCAAGAATCCGCTTTTCGCGCTCCTCCCTGCTGGCGCCTCGCGAATGAACCAGGGCGTGAGTGGTCACCGCACCAATGTTGATCATGGGGTTGTCAGGGCGCCCAGTCGCTTCGTCCAGACTGATCGAGTTGAACGGGTCGCCAGATGGTTCCTCACCGACAGATTCGTTGACGCGCTCCAGGCCACGGTCGGCAAGCGCCATCGCGTACACGAACGGCTTGGACACGGACTGGATGGAGAAGGGCTTATCGGAATCTCCCACGGAGTAGACGACTCCTTCCGGGGTACACAGCGCCAGCCCAAACAGATTGGGGTCCTGATTGGCGAGTTCGGGAATGTAATCCGCCATGGCCCCACCGGTTTTTTGCAAACCGGCTATATGGATCGATCGCAAGTATTCGGTGACAGGGGAATACGCAGGATTCGAAGCGAGGGTTTCCATGGCTACTAGACTAGTGCCCATGCGAATCGTTCGTTTTGTTCACAACGACGCGCCACACTACGGCGTAGTTGAAGGAAACCTCCCTGAAGTTAGCGACGACGGAACTTTTGACACCTCGGAACTGGAGGTGGCGGTCCTAAGTTCTGACCCATTCTTTAGCCCTGCGCAATCGACCGGCGAACGCCTGCCTTATGACGAAGTGCGGATGCTGGCCCCGATCCTGCCCCGCTCAAAAGTCATTGGGGTTGGCCGGAACTTTGCCGATCATGCGCGCGAACTCGGAAACGAGGTCCCGGTGAGCCCGCTGACGTTCTTCAAGCCCAACACCTCGGTGGTGGGGCCCGGTGAGCCTATCCGGTTGCCTGCCATCAGTGAAGAAGTGTCCTACGAAGCTGAACTGGCCGTGGTCATTTCTAAGATCGCCAAGAACGTTACGCCAGAAAACGCGTACTCCTATGTTTTGGGGTACACGGCAGCAAACGACGTGACACTCCGTGACATCCAGCGGATCGACAAACAGTGGTCGCGGGCCAAAGGCTTCGACTCCAGCTGTCCTCTGGGGCCGTGGATCGAAACTGAATACGACCCAGAAAATGTGCGCATTCGTTCGTGGGTCGACGGCGAACTCAAACAAGACGGAAACACTGAAGACTTCATCTTCGACATTCCCACCGTCATTGCTCACCTCACCGAAGTCATGACCCTGCTTCCCGGTGACGTCATCTTGACGGGAACACCCGCGGGAGTAGGTCGCATTGAGGCTGGTAACCGCGTCGACATTGCCATTGACGGGCTGGGAGTTCTGTCCAACCCCGTCATGGACGTCTAACGTCGTAACGTAGCTTCACCACCACACTTACACACACGAACACATATACAAAGAAGGAACACCGTGACTGTACGAGTCCGCTTTTGCCCGTCACCAACTGGAACCCCGCACGTGGGAATGGTGCGTACCGCCCTGTTTAACTGGGCCTACGCCAAGCACACCGGCGGAACCTTTGTTTTCCGTATAGAAGACACCGACGCCGCCCGCGACTCAGAAGAGTCCTACGGCCAAATCATCGAAGCGATGAAGTGGCTGGGGCTGGACTGGGACGAAGGTATCGACGTGGGCGGACCACACGGCCCTTACCGCCAGTCACAGCGTGGCGACATCTACGCCGAGGTCATTGAGAAGCTCAAAGCTGGTGGCCACATTTACGAGTCGTACTCCAACGCAGAAGAAATCGAAGCGCGTCACCGGGCTGCAGGCCGTGACCCCAAGCTGGGCTACGACGGGTATGACCGTGACCTGACCCAGGAACAGATCGCAGAGTTCAAGGCGCAAGGCCGCGAACCTGTATGGCGTGTGCGCATGCCTGATGAAGACATCACGTTCACCGACATGGTGCGCGGCGACATTACGTTCAAGGCCGGTTCTGTTCCCGACTTCGTGGTCGTGCGCGCCAACGGGCAGCCACTGTACACCCTGGTCAACCCAGTTGATGACGCGCTCATGGGAATCACCCACGTGTTGCGTGGTGAAGACCTGTTGAGCTCAACCCCACGCCAGATTGTTCTGTACGAACACCTCAAGGCGATCGGTGTTGCTGAGCGCACCCCAGAGTTTGGCCACCTGCCGTACGTGATGGGCGAAGGCAACAAGAAGCTGTCCAAGCGTGACCCCGAATCGAACCTGTTCCACCACCGCGACAACGGGTTCATCCCCGAAGGTTTCATCAACTACCTTGCGCTTTTGGGCTGGTCGATCGCTGCTGACCGCGACATTTTCAGCGTTGATGAACTCATCGAAGCGTTCGACATCCACGACGTGTTGCCCAACCCGGCGCGCTTCGACGTTAAGAAAGCCACGGCCATTAACGCCGACCACATTCGCATGTTGGACGTTGACGACTTTGCGCAGCGTCTGGTGCCGTACCTGCAGGCGGCCGAGGTGTTGCCCCAGGAACCGACCGCCGAGCAGTTGGCAGTGTTGAAGGAAGCGGCGCCGCTTGTGCAGACCCGTATGAACCTGCTCAGCGAAGCTCCTGATCTTCTGCGTTTCCTCTTCGTGACAGATGCCAACTTCGAGTTCTACGAAGACGGCCTCAAGACCCTGAAAGACACCGCGCCACAGGTTCTGGACCAGGCAATTGCAACGCTGGAACCCATCACCGACTGGACCACAGACACCCTCCACACAGCACTGCAAGAAACCCTGGTAGACAAGGCCGGCATTAAGCCTCGTCTGGCGTTCGGGCCGCTTCGCGTGGCAGTTTCTGGGCGCCGAATTTCGCCACCTCTGTTCGAATCCATGGAGATTCTGGGCAAGGACTCGTCCATGTTCCGCCTCAACAAACTACGCGAACACTTGGCTGAGTAATCCGCAAGCACGCCCTGAGCCACGAAACCCGGCAACCACCTCGGCGAACAACGACAAGGAGACCCATGCTCACCCGCACGTACACGATCCCCGGACTCAACGTTGACGAACACACCGTCACGGTGTCGCTCGATCACTTTGGGGATACCCCAGGGGAGCTCGAGGTTTTCGCGCGCGTGTACTCCCTGCCGGGTTCCGCAGAAAAGCCGTACCTGGTGTACCTGCAGGGAGGGCCGGGATTTGAAGCCCAGCGAGTGACAGACCCATCTGGGTGGGTTGGGCGCGCACTTCGCGAATACAACGTGGTCATGTTGGACCAGCGGGGCACCGGGCAGTCCAGCCCTGTGGGGTTTGTTGACGGGCATTTCGTGGGTACGGGTGATAACCAGACACCGGCTACAGTGGCGGACTACCTGACGCATTTCCGGGCGGACGCCATTGTGGAGGACGCCGAGGTCGTTCGCGAGTCCCTGGGAGCGTCCACCTGGGCGGTGTTGGGGCAGTCGTTCGGCGGGTTTACCGCGTTGCGGTACTTGGCAGAACACCCTGAGTCCTTGGAGCGTGTCATGTTCACCGGCGGGCTACCACGGGTGCCAGGTGCGGCCGGCGGTGAAGCTGACGCTGACCCAGCGGTGGCGTACCAGGACACGTGGACGATCATGGCCGGGAAATCGGAGCGGTTCTTTCAACGCTATCCGCATGCGCGGGAGGCATATGAGCGTTTGTTTGAGCGTGCGACCGGTGGGATTGAGCTGCCGGATGGCACAGTGGCTACACAGGCTCATGTGCGTGGACTGGGCCAGTTCCTGGGCGCCAGCGGGGGAGCGGAACGCTTGAACTACCTGTTGGCACTGGGTGACTCGGTGGCCGGGCGTCACGACCTCCAGGACGCTTTGACATTTGGTGCGCGCAACCCAATCTATGCGGTATTGCACGAAAGCTGCTGGGCATCCGGTGTCGCTACGCGTTGGGCTGCTGAAAGGGCCCGTCCGGAACGGCAGTCGCCGTTCGCTCTGGCCGGTGAGCACGTGACGCAGGACCACTTTGAGTCCGGTCCTCTGGAGGCGTGGAAGGATGTGGCGCATCGGCTGGCAGACCACGAATGGCCGGTCATGTGGGACGCGGACAAGCTTGCTCACGCACGTGGCAAGGTTCCCGCGGCTGCTGCGGTGTACTTCGACGATGCGTATGTGCCGTGCAAACATTCCTTGGCCACTGCCAAGCTCGCGGGTGTTGAGCCGTGGGTGACCAACGAATATGAGCACAACGGACTGCGTGCGTCAGGGGAGCGGGTGCTGGACCGCCTGCTGGCCATGACGCGCGGCGAAGTGTGATGGCGCTACTGTAGCCACGCGCACAAAAACCGTTTACCCAACACCCCTCGCAAGGGGTGTTGACTACACACCCTTTTTGTTCGTTTTGTTCACGTTTTTGGCCCAAAATCGGCGAGTTACTCACCACCCCTAGACTGAAACTTCTCACTTGTGGTGGGTAACTGGGTGTGAGGAGTTAGCTCACAGCTTGGTTGCGTCGTTTGAGCGCGGTTGCGATGATGATCGCGATGATCGGCCCCAGAATGGGCACGAATACTGCTAACAGAATCAGCAGTGTCGTGTGTAGTGGTTTGAGCCGGGCGAAAACTACCAGGACTATCGCAGTGACCAGCAGTATGAGTGAAACAGGAGCCACGAACATCATCGCGACGAAACCGGCGTCGGCATAGAACGGAACTTGCGGCCCGGTATTCATGACAAGATGGGAGCACAACGCCACAGTTGATACGAACATTTTCGCCTCCTTGAAAACACCCGGTGAGGTGGTTTGATGATAGCGCCCCCCCTGTGATGGGCAACACAAATGCGAGTCCGTTTTGCACAAGAGCGCCGAGGTATGTAAAGTAGTCTTTCGTTGCCGACGCGGGCTTCAAGCCCGAGTCTTGCATTGGGGTATGGTGTAATTGGCAGCACGAGTGATTCTGGTTCATTTAGTCTAGGTTCGAGTCCTGGTACCCCAGCGCTATTTCAGCACAAGCCCCCGTCGTCTAGTGGCCTAGGACGCCGCCCTCTCAAGGCGGAAACGGCAGTTCGAACCTGCTCGGGGGTACATATTCCAAAACTTCATACAAATGAGGGGCGCATCTACACAGATGCGCCCCTCATGCGTGCCGTATGCGGTTGCTAGCTCCGACTAGTCGGTCAGAGCCCTCCGCATTTCGGTGGTGTTTTGAGCTGTACGGATATTGGCGACCATGAATTCGAGTGCAATACGCGACAAGATGATCTGCGCAAGAGCAGGAATCCACCCCAGGAAAATAGTGGGCAAGAACATCATGCTCAAGAGCCCACCGCCTGAACCAGAGAAGGCGTAGCTGAGACCGCTAGCAGCCGCCGAAGCGAGCGCGGTGATGACGATCCACAGAAGCCATGTTCCTACCGCTGTGATGATCGAGAGCGTATATAGGACGCTGGCAAAGTTGATCGTCACAAAGTTTTCAAACTTCAGATCAAACAATGCCTTGAAGAAGCGCGTAAACACGTTGCCTTTAGGAGCCTGCGCCTGCAACTGGCCCGTTGGCTGAACGTTTTGAACTGGAACCCCGCCCGTGTTGTAGTTGGCAGCTGGATATGGCTGGCCGGCGGCGGGTTGTGCGGGTGCAGAAGCATACTGCTGCTGCGGAACCTGGCTCGTCTGGGCCGATCCCTGCGGCGCGTTGCCCGGGGTTGCCTGCGGAGCGGAGCCATATGGGCTTGAACCGTACGCGCTCGGTGCGTTGGAGGGTGGCGTCGGGTTGTTAGGTGCGCCGTTTGAAGGGTAGTTGTCAGTCATGCTGGCATCCTTTGTCCATGGTGGTGCTACACCAAACATGTTACGCAATTCGGACATAAAAAGCGGGGCTGCCCCACGGAAGGGCAACCCCGCTTTGTAAAAGCGTTTTATGCGCGGTTTAGCGCATCCGTAAGCGCCTTCGCCGCCTCCAGAACGGACTGCGCGTGCAAGCGACCAGGCTGGCGGGTCAAACGCTCCACCGGACCGGAAATCGAGACCGCCGCAACAACCCGCGAACTCGGGCCACGGACGGGAGCGGAAACTGACGCCACGCCTCGTTCGCGTTCCGCGATCGACTGTGCCCAACCTCGGCGGCGGACACCAGAAAGAATCGTGGCAGAAAAACGTGCGCCACGCAGACCCGTGTGCATGCGGTCCGGTTCTTCCCATGCAAGCAATACCTGCGCGGCAGAACCTGCGCGCATACTCAACGTGGCACCAATAGGAACTGAGTCGCGCAGACCCACAGGACGTTCAGCTGCGGCGACGCACAAGCGCAAGTCACCCTGGCGACGGAACAGCTGAGCAGACTCACCCGTGCGGTCACGCAACTGGTTGAGAACAGGGCCAGCGGCCGCGAGCAGACGGTCCTCGCCGGCTGCGGATGAAAGTTCGGACAGGCGGGGGCCCAAAACGAAACGCCCCTGAAGGTCTCGCCCGACCAACCGGTGATACTCAAGAGCAACCGCCAGGCGGTGTGCGGTGGGGCGGGCCAGGCCGGTGAGGCTCACGAGTTCAGCCAGCGAAGCGGGCCCGGCTTCAAGTGCGGACAAGACGAGTGCGGCTTTGTCGATAACTCCAACGCCACTTCCATTTTGGTTGCTCATACCCTCAATTGTAGGTCTCACCATCTAAGATGCAAGTTCGGATGGTGGTACATCTGGCTAGTGTGAGTCTCGAAAATCGCATGTGAGCGCCGGCGTCACGTAGCAGGTGCAGGTTGCGTGTCGTGAAGGAGATCTACCGTGGGAACCACACTGGCGGAGAAGGTCTGGGCTGACCACATTGTCGCAGCCGGTCAAAACAACGAACCCGACCTCATCTACATTGACCTCCACCTCGTCCACGAAGTCACCAGCCCTCAGGCATTCGAAGGCTTGCGACTCGCAGGCCGCAAAGTACGTCGCCCCGACCTCACAATCGCAACGGAGGACCACAACACCCCCACCGTTGACATCGACAAACCCATCGCCGACCTCACCAGCCGCACCCAGATCGAAACCCTGCGGAAGAACGCTGAAGAATTCGGCATCCGCTTGCATTCCCTGGGTGACGTGGAGCAGGGGATCGTACACGTGGTGGGCCCTCAACTGGGTCTGACGCAGCCGGGAACCACTGTGGTGTGTGGTGACTCCCACACGTCGACCCACGGCGCGTTTGGCGCGCTCGCGTTCGGGATCGGCACCAGCGAAGTCGAACACGTGCTGGCCACCCAGACACTCTCCCTCAAGCCGTTTAAGACCATGGCCATTACAGTCAACGGAACCCTGCCCGAACACTCCTCGGCCAAGGACATCATCCTGGCTGTCATCGCAAAGATCGGCACCAACGGTGGCTCCGGCCACGTGCTCGAGTTCCGAGGCGAAGCGATCCGCAACCTGTCCATGGAAGCGCGCATGACCCTGTGCAACATGTCGATTGAAGCAGGTGCTCGCGCAGGCATGGTCGCACCCGACGACGTCACGTTCGAGTACCTGCGGGGACGTCCTCACGCGCCCACGGGGGACGCGTGGGATCAGGCGGTTGCATACTGGAAGACCTTGCGTACGGATGAGAATGCGGAATTTGACGCCGAGGTCGTTCTGGACGCCGCTGACATCGAACCTTATGTCACATGGGGGACCAACCCGGGTCAAGGTTTGCCACTTTCACAGTCGATTCCCGACCCTGCCCAGATGGTTGACGAAAACGAACGAATCGCGGCAGAAAACGCCTTGGCCTACATGGACCTGGAACCTGGCACCCCGCTGAAAGACATCGCGGTGGACACCGTGTTCTTAGGCTCGTGTACCAACGCCAGAATTGAGGACCTGCGAAGCGCAGCACATGTTCTCCGAGGTCGTTCAAAGGCTCACAATGTACGCATGTTGGTGGTCCCCGGTTCGGCTAAAGTGCGCCTGCAGGCTGAAGAAGAGGGTCTGGACAAGGTCTTCACCGACTTCGGCGCGGAATGGCGATTCGCCGGATGCTCCATGTGCCTGGGAATGAACCCGGACCAGCTTTCGGAAGGCGAGCGGTGCGCATCCACCTCGAACCGCAACTTTGAAGGACGCCAAGGAAAAGGCGGACGCACCCACTTGGTCAGCCCAGTCGTGGCCGCGGCCACCGCAGTCAACGGAACCTTGTCAACCCCGGCAGACCTGGCGTAGAGCCACGCAACGAAGAGCACATAGGAGTCATCGTGGAAAAGTTCACTTCACACACCGGCGTGGGTGTTCCATTGAACCGTTCGGCCGTTGACACTGACCAGATCATTCCGGCCGTGTACCTCAAACGCGTAACCAAAACTGGTTTCGACGACGCGTTGTTTGCGCGCTGGCGCAAAGACCCTGAGTTCGTTCTCAACCGCGAACCGTACACACACGGGTCCGTGCTGGTGGCAGGGCCCGACTTTGGGACGGGGTCATCACGTGAACACGCAGTGTGGGCACTTCGCGACTACGGTTTCAAAGCCGTTCTGTCATCACGCTTTGCCGACATCTTCCGCGGAAACGCAGGAAAGAACGGCCTTGTCGTGGCTCAGCTTGAGCAAAGTGACATTGACCTCCTTCTCAAGCGCATCGAAAACCAACCTGGGATCGAAGTCACCGTGAACCTCGAAACGCGGACGGTCCACTGTGATGACCTCACACTGCCTTTCGACATTGATGACTTCACGCGCTACCGCCTCATGGAGGGGCTGGATGACATCAGCCTGACACTCCAGCACGAAGGCGCTATCGACACGTATGAAGCCCAGCGACCAGGCTTCAAACCCACAACTCTTCCCGTCCCAGAGTGAGCAAACTGAAAACAAAGGAACCCTGCCTGGGCTAGCATTGCTCTAGTTGCCCAAAGAAAGGATTCCGATGCTGATCGTGCACGGAGGTACACCTCTGGCCGGCACAGTTCGCGTACGCGGAGCCAAGAACTTGGTGTCGAAAGCGATGGTGGCCTCGCTTCTGGGCGAGAGCCCGTCAGTTCTGCGTAGCGTTCCGCGAATTCGCGATGTTGAGATCGTGACCGGTCTTCTGGAACTACACGGTGTTCGCACCCACACAGCGCCAGACGGTGACCAGCCCGACGGCGAAATCCATATGGACCCAAGCAACATCGAGTCCGGTTCGATTCCCGACATTGATGCGCACGCAGGGTCTTCGCGTGTACCGATCCTCTTCTGTGGTCCGCTGTTGCACCGCTTGGGTCAAGCGTTTATACCTGACCTCGGTGGGTGTCGAATCGGCGACCGCCCCATCAACTTCCACTTGGACGTTCTACGCCAGTTTGGGGCAACCGTCGATAAGACACCGGGCGGTATCAAGCTCGAAGCACCTCGGCGACTTGCCGGCACCAAGGTGGAACTGCCGTACCCATCTGTGGGAGCCACCGAACAGGTCCTTCTCACTGCAGTCCGCGCAGAAGGCGCGACCGAGCTCAAAAACGCGGCGGTCGAACCGGAAATCATGGACCTCGTAGCAGTGCTACAGAAAATGGGCGCCATCATCTCCGTAGACACCGACCGCGTGATTCGCATTGAAGGTGTCGACTCCCTGCGTGGCTACACCCACCGCGCTCTGCCAGACCGAATCGAAGCAGGGTCATGGGCCTCGGCAGCCTTGGCCACCGGAGGTAGAATCTTTGTCGAAGGCGCCCAGCAAGAACCCATGATCACGTTCCTCAACGTGTTCAGGAAAATTGGGGGAGAGTTCGACGTTCGCGAAAACGGCATCCTTTTTGCCCACCCGGGAACCGAACTTCAACCGGTAGCCCTCGAAACCGATGTTCACCCAGGTTTCATGACCGACTGGCAACAGCCGCTGGTGGTCGCCCTCACGCAAGCAAATGGACTGTCCATCATCCACGAAACCGTGTACGAAAACCGGTTCGGATTTACCGACGCGCTAGTGCGCATGGGGGCCAACATCCAGCTCTACCGTGAATGCTTGGGTGGTACGCCATGCCGATTCGGTCGCATGAACTTCAACCACTCGGCCGTGATCTCCGGGCCCACCACGCTCACGGGCAAAGACATCGAAGTTCCGGACCTGCGAGGAGGCTTCTCACACGTCATCGCAGCGCTGGCTGCTCAAGGCACCAGCAATGTACACGGACTCCAGCTTCTGAACCGCGGATACGAGGACTTCACCCACAAACTCGAGTCGCTGGGTGCGCGAATGGAGATTCCATGAGCCAGAAACCCTACGATGTGACCTTCACGCCTGAAGACCAAAAGCGCACGCACCGCCTGGCCCGCGTGGTCGCGCCACCGCTGAAAACCGTGTACCGCGTTTTTGGCCGGTGGGTAGACGAAAACCCACACAACATTCCTCAAGACGGTCCAGCGATCCTGGCGGTGTATCACGCGAGCCTGCTCGACCCGGTGTTCGTTGCGCTGTCCCTGTGGTCGAACGGACGCATGCCGCGCTTCATGGCCAAGTCCCCACTGTTCACCGGCATTATCGGACGCCCCATGCGCGCGCTGGGACAGATCCCGGTTCTTCGTAACTCAGCGACCGCCTCGGACTCCTTAAAGTACGCCCGCAAGGCACTTGACGCGGGCGAATGCGTGGTCATCTACCCACAGGGGACCCTGACCAAGAACCCTGAACTCTGGCCCGAAAACTTCAAAACCGGTGTCGCCCGCCTCGCACTGGAAAGTGGAGTACCCATCGTGCCAGTAGCGCACTGGGGAACCAGCGCCCTCATGCCACCGGGGGCGAAAAAGCCTGCTCTCAAACCCGGCAACATCGTGCGTATCTCCTACGGCGAACCCATCGACATCTCGGGCATTGAAGCTACCCGCGAAAACTTGCGCACTATCACCAACCACGTTGAAGCCGTGATCGCACGCGACGTCGCACGGCTCAGCGGCAAACCACTTCCCGAACGCTACACGCACGCATTGGAGCTGTCCTTATGAAAATCGCGGTCATGGGCGCCGGGTCGTGGGGAACGACCTTTGCCAAAGTGATTGCTGATTCGGGTAACCCCGTTATGGTCTGGGCGCGCAAAGACGAGGTCGCCCACGAAATCAACACACAGCACACCAACTCCCGGTACCTGGGTGACATTGTGCTCAGTGACCTCATCACCAGCACGTCAGACCCGGCCCAGGCCGTTTCTGACGCAGATGTTGTGGTGCTGGCGATTCCCGCGCAGAGCATGCGCGCCAACCTGTCGCAGTGGAAGGACCACCTGAAACCGGACTGTGTTCTGGTGAGCCTCATGAAGGGGATTGAAGGTGCGTCCGGTAAGCGGATGACTGAAGTGATCGCCGAGGTAGCAGAAGTTCCGCTGTCCCGTGTGGCTGTTGTGTCCGGGCCGAATTTGGCAAAGGAGATCGCGGAGTCCCAGCCAACGGCAACGGTGATTGGGTGTGAGTCGGCTACCACGGCCGAGGCGCTTTCCGACTTGTGCGCCAACAACTACTTCCGTCCCTACACCAACGCCGATGTTGTGGGGATTGAGCTGGGCGGAGCCATTAAGAACGTGATTGCTTTGGCTGTGGGGATCGCAGACGGCCAGGGCTTAGGCGACAACTCAAAAGCGTCGATCATTACCCGAGGTCTGGCAGAGACGACTCGCCTCGCTGTCGCCATGGGGGCTCAGCAACACACGCTGTCAGGTCTGGCCGGATTGGGTGACCTGGTGGCCACGTGCGCGTCCCCACTTTCGCGAAACCGCACCTTTGGTCGCTTGCTGGGGGAGGGCAACACGGTTGACGAAGTTGCCGCCCAGATGACGCAAACTGCCGAAGGCGTGAAAACTGCACCCGCGGTTCTGGCACTGGGTGACGCTCACGGGGTGGAACTTCCGATCACACAAGCTGTGGCGGCGGCCCTGGACGGATCGCTGGCAGTCTCAGATCTGTCAGGTGTTCTTTTGGCGCGTAAACGTAAGGACGAAGCTCCAGTTCGTTAGGCTGAAAGAACCACAAAAGGAGGAGGAAGACATGTCCACATCAACCGACTATCTAAACTCACCATTTGCACGTATGAACGAAGTTCCCCGCTTCGATCTCACCAGCCCCGACATTACTGAAGGTCAGCCACTGGCGGTTGCCCAGACCTCGGGAATCATGGGAATCGACGGTGGCCAGGACCGTTCGCCTGCCCTGTCCTGGAGCGGTGCCCCAGAAGGTACCCAGGCATACGCAGTCACGTGCTTTGACCCCGATGCACCAACGGGCTCCGGATTCTGGCACTGGGTGCTCACCGACATTCCGGCAGACGTGACTTCCCTTGAAGCCAACGCGGGTGACCCCGATGCGGGACTGCTTCCAGAAGGTGCAGTCATGATGCGCAACGACGCAGGTTCTGCACGCTTCGTGGGTGCTGCTCCACCGGAAGGACACGGCCCACACCGGTACTACTTCATTGTTCACGCACTTTCCAAGCCTCTTGGTCTTGAACCTGACGCAACCCCAGCTTTTGTTGGATTCAACATGTTCTTCGCCTCGCTCGGTCGTGCCTGGATCCAGACCACATATGAAGTGAAGTGATAATGACGCAACGCCCCCTTGTCGCCGTGCTCTTCGGTGGCCGTAGCTCTGAACACTCAGTCAGTTGTGTAACGGCAGCCGGAGTGATGAACGAAATCGATCCGAACGCTTTTCGCCTCCTTCCCATTGGCATCACACAGGAAGGAAAATGGCGGGTTGTTAACGACTGGAAGTCCTTTGCCTTTGACCGGGACAACATGCCGCAGGTCGCAGACAACCAGACCGAAGTGTTCGTGTCACCATCGAGAAACGGCTCACTCATCGAGCGCGACGCACAAGGGGTGTTCACCGATTTAGGTTCTCCGGACATCGTGTTCCCACTCCTTCACGGAAAGTACGGGGAAGACGGTGCCATGCAGGGCCTCTTGACCCTCCTCGACGCGCCGTTTGTGGGCCCCGGAGTGTTTGCCTCGGCCGCCGGGATGGACAAGCACTTCACCAAAATGGTGCTACGCGCAGCCGGCATTCCCACAGCGGAGTGGAAAACCGTCACGCTGACTCAGTACAACGCTGACCCCAACGCGGCCATCGACTCCCTGCAGGAGCTGGGGCTGCCCGCGTTTGTTAAACCTTCGCGCGCTGGGTCTTCGGTGGGCATTAGCAAGGTCAGTGACACCTCGGGCTTTAAAGCAGCGCTTGACGATGCCTTCGCACACGACACCAAGGTCATCGTGGAACCATTTATCGACGGTCGCGAAATCGAATGCGCCGTGCTTGGGTCAGTCAACGACGCTGAACTCAAGGCATCTTCGCCAGGTGAAATCACCGTGTCGGGCGATCACGAATTTTATGACTTCGACGCCAAATACCTGGACTTGGACGCGACCACGCTCACGTGCCCAGCCGATGTCGAACCAGATGTGGCTGAGCAGGTTCGCGAGATCGCCTGCCAAACGTTCCGAGCGTTCGACTGCTCAGGCCTGACCCGCGTGGACACGTTTGTGAGGCCCAACGGTGAAGTGTTGGTCAACGAAATCAACACGTCCCCCGGATTTACTCCGTCATCTGGGTACCCGGTCATGTGGCAAAACAGTGGATTGCCGTACCGGGACCTCATTGCCGAACTGCTGACGATCGCCGTCGAGGACCACAAACGCGCAACGACCGCGTAAGGGTGCGCAGCCGTAGCGGTGGCTACGGTGTGGGCGATTCTGTGGCTATGGGGTTGTTGTTTTCATCAACGACCGTGGCGTCTTTTGTGCTTACGCACTCACCGGTTTTTTCCAGTGTGGACACCGCTCCTGAGACCGCGGTGAGGACATTCGCACCGGACACTTGTTTGGGGTCCACAATCACTTCGACGGAAGGCGTGCGGCCATAGGCCACGAAACGCCATGAGTCGTCCTTTTCTTCCACCGAAATCCAGTCCACGCCGTCCACATGGACGCAAGGGTCGGTGGTGGGTGCGGGTGGTTCCATTCCGCAGCGAAGAATGACCGAGGTGGGGTCGCCCCACGCGTCGGTGGCTTGCGTGGATGTTTTGCGGTTTTTGAAGTCGCCGATTGCGTCAGGGAGTCGCAACATGACATCGGCGCATGCTGCGGACGTCGCGTGCGGAGCCGGTTCCACCACAACGGTTGGGGTGCATGCACTTACACCTGCAAGAGTGAGGCCAACAAAACAGATCGACAGAACACGACGCATATGACCCAGGATAGCCGTTATGAAAATGCGTAAGCTGGTGGTTATGCAACAGTCGTTAGGATCCCTGGGAGAAGACCGCGTCTTAGAGCGCATCCTGTCACACGTAGACCCGGGAGATCACGTGTCGGTGGGACCCGGCGACGACGCGGCTGTTTCCACCTTGCCCGGCCCCACCGTCACCACAACCGACATGCTGGTTGAAGAAAGCGACTTTCTACGCGCGTGGCTAGACCCGTACAGATTAGGGGTCAAAGCGGCGGCTCAAAACCTTTCGGATCTCTACGCAATGGGTGCTACGCCTCACGGGCTCCTCATGTCACTGTCAGCCCCCAACGACACTCCCATCGACGTGATCGAAGAGTTCACGCGTGGGCTCAACGAAGAAGCCCAGCGGGCCGGTGCCGCCATTATTGGGGGAGACCTGTCAACCGGAGGGCTCATCACGGTAGCGATCACTGCTGTGGGGTACTTGCGCACAGAACCAATCCTGCGTTCCGGAGCACGCCCCCACGACGGGGTGTTCCTAGCTGGCACGGTAGGCCACGCCGCGGCCGGACTCGATCTGTTGTTTGCGGGCCACCGACTCGGAGACAGCGAAACCGACCCTTTCATCGAAACTCAGCTGGCACCTCGGCCGGACTACACCACAGCGGCCCGGCTGCCAGGGTGGGCGAACGCTGGAATTGACGCGAGCGACGGACTCAGTGGGGACTTAGGCAAGGTCGCGCGGAAGTCAGGGGTGGACATCCACCTGGACCCGGAAGCAATCGCGGGGCTGGCTAAACAGGTGCTCCCGGCCGCTCACATCCTTGGGGATCCAGACCTGGCGCTCAAATGGGTGCTCCACGGAGGCGAAGACCACGGGTACCTGGTTACTGGGCCAGCAGACACCGCTCCGGTAGGCTTGATCCGGATCGGAACATGCGTGACCGGGACGGGAAGACTCACGCTCGACGGAAAAGACATTCAGCCCGGAGCGTTCACCCACTTTTCGGAGGCACAGTGAAGGATTCGGCTCGCGTCAACGCAAGGCTCGCCGCACGGTGGGCCAGGCGCGCGGTTGAACGCATGAAACGGCGCCGTCACGAAATCGACGAAATCAACGTGTTTCCCGTGCCCGACGGTGATACCGGGACCAACATGTACGACACGGTCCGTTCCGCCTACCGGGCTGTCGAAGAACTCACGGGCACCGTGACCATGCACCGCGTGGTTGACGCCATGGCGACAGGAGCGCTGAGAGGAGCCCGAGGAAATTCCGGCTTGATCCTGTCTGTGGCCTTGCGCGGGGTCGCCGACGCGCTGGACGGTGTGGCCGAACTCGACGCACATACGTTCGCCGGGGCGATGGAGCTTGCAGCGTCTAGGGCCGAACAAGCGATTGCGACGCCTGTTCACGGAACCATGGTGACCGTGCTTCACGAAATGGCCCAGAAGGCGCGTGAAGAAGCTGATGCTGGGTCAGATCTGCTGACCCAGTTAGAGGCGGTGCGCAAACGTTCACGTGAAGCCCTGGGCGAGACCACGGGGCAGCTTGCGGTCCTTTCCGATGCGCACGTCGTCGATGCTGGGTCTTCTGGAATCGTGGAGATGTTTGACCTGCTCTATTTGACTGTTTCGGGGCGGTCGCCGGCCTCTGAAGGCGTGCGGTACGCGCCTGCTCAGGGCGTTGAAATGCGTGCCGAGGTTGGCCTTGAGCTAGTATTTTGGTGTGCCGAACAAAAAGACAAGACTCGGGAAGTGACGCGCGCGCTCACGAAGCTCGGGGGTACGTCCATTGTGGTGTCATGGCCCAAGATTCACGTCCACGTGCCTGACGATGAAACGGCCCGTTCGGTTTTGGCGGCGTGTGAGCCGTTGGGGATCGTGCAGTTACGCATGGAAGATCTCAGTGACGAAGGCGGTTCGCAGATTACGGTGGTTGGGCTGGCCAGCGGCATGGGTGTTCTCATGCAAACGGCACTCACCCAGGCGGTTGCCGTGAACGCGAATGTGCCCGGGTGGGCGGACCACGTGGACGAACTCATTGAGGACGGTGCCCACACAATCGTCAGTGGTGTTCCTTCAGTGACCCATGAACTTCTTACCGCGGCCCCGGCTGATGCTGTTCTCACCACTCCTGGCCCGGTCTCTTTGCTCGCCGCGATGGCCGTGTTCGACCCCGAGGTCGAGGCTCAAGACAGCAGGGACGACATGCGGGAAGCAATCGAGGGAACCCGGGAAGGCGTGATCACTCGCCCACACCCAGAAGGACCGTTCTTGTCCGAGGACGGTGAAACGCGAGCGGCGTCCGAATCGTTGTCTGAAACAGTTCTTGCGCTCGTGGAGTCCTTAAATCACGAACATTCAGCGGAAATTATCACGCTTGTGACCGGCCGGGACGTCCAGGCCACCGGGCTCGTGGCCACTGTCGCCCAGATGAAGTCGCAGTACCCAGGAGTGCGCGTGGATGTCATTGAAGGCGATGTGCCCGAATGCATCGTCGCTGTTGGGTGCGAATAGAGATGGCCGGACCAGCAGACACATTTTTTGACCACTTTGTTCACACACGTGAGCAGAAGACGGCGTTTTCAAACCTGGGGCTGGGCACAATCGACCAAGTGCTCCGGCACGTGCCTCGAACCTATCTGTTCCCCGGCGAGCTCACACCCATGGAAGAGCTTGAACCGGACACCACCGCCGTAGTCCTAGGTAAGGTGCTCTCGGTTGATCTGATCAGGCTGAGAGATCGTAAACGCTCACTGACCAAGGTAAAGCTTGGCGGAAGGTACACGGCGGTTGAGCTGACATTCTTCAACATGCCGTGGTTGGAAAAGAACCTGGCACTCGGACAAAACATCGCAGTTTCCGGAAAGGTCGTTGACACCCAGTACGGGCGACAAATCAACCAACCCAGAATCCTGGACAGCAACCTTGAGTTAGACGACGGAGAATGGGGCAGGGGTTCGGTGAGCATGCACCAGGAAATGCAGATGACCAAACCCATGCCCATCTACTCCGTCAAAGGAAAAACCAAGCTGTCTACGGTTACCCGTGTGATCCACCGAATGCTCGACCGCTTGCCCTTAGAAGCGTTTGCAGACACCATGCCTCAGCGCGTGCGGAGTGAGATGGGCCTGTACTCGTACAAAGAAGCATTGGAAGGTATCCACCGGCCACGCGACAAAGCCCAACTGCAGCAGGCCCGCGAATGGTTCGCATTTGAAGAAGCATTCGCGCTCCAAACCTACATGCTCAGCAACAAGCAGGTTCACGAAAAGGAAGCTGCCCCCGTGCTAGCCGGGGCAGCCATGGGCAAACTCGACCAGTTCGACCAACACCAGACTTTTGAACTCACACGGTCTCAAAAACAAGCGGGTACAGAAATCTCCCGTGACCTGGTGCGCTCAACCCCCATGAACCGGCTTTTACACGGTGACGTGGGTTCCGGAAAAACACTCGTGGCCCTGCGAGCCATGTTGCAGGCGGTGGACTCTGGGTACCAAGCCGCTCTTTTAGCTCCCACTGAAATTCTGGCCACTCAACACGTGGGAAGTCTGCGCTCGCTCTTAGGTGAGCTCGCCTCGGACGGATTTACCGACGGAGTGCGAATCGAACTTCTCACCGGCTCCATGTCCGGGCGCGAACGCAAACGCGTGGCCACGGAACTCGCCGCTGGAATCGTGGATATTGTCGTGGGGACACACACGCTCCTGTCCGACACCACCATCTTCGACAAACTGGGGATCGTTGTCATCGATGAGCAGCACCGGTTCGGTGTCGAACAGCGCGAACAGTTGCGCGAAAAAGGCGGCGGGAAGGTTCCGCACACCCTGGTCATGACCGCAACCCCCATTCCGCGCACCGTGGCGTTGACGGTGTATTCGGACCTGGATGTAAGTACTCTGCGGGAACTTCCCGGGGGTCCCAAACAAGTGAGCACCCACGTAGTACCGATGTACGAAAAGCCCCGATGGTTTAACCGCGTGTGGGAAGTGGTGTCTGAACAGGTGCAGAACGGGCACCAAGCGTTCGTGGTCACCAGCCGGATCGACTCAGAAGAAGACCCAGATGCTACGAACGATGGCACGCAAGGCGGGGATGCCGGGGAAACTGGGGGCCCGGATCCAGAACGGCCCCGGCTCTTAGGGGTAGAAGAGCTTGCAGAAAAACTGCGGTCCCACCCGGAGTTAAAAGACGTGCGCATCGAGACCTTGCACGGAAAATCGGAGCAAGACGTGAAAGAGACCGCCATGCAGCGGTTCAAGGATCACGAGTTCGACGTGTTGGTGGCAACCACGGTGATCGAAGTGGGGGTGGACGTCCACAACGCCCGCGTCATGGTGGTGTTCGACGCTGACAGGTTCGGGGTGGCGCAACTCCACCAGCTCCGCGGGCGTGTGGGACGTGACGGCAAACCAGCCATGTGCTTTTTCGTCACCCAGAACCGCGAGGACTCCGAATCGAGAGAACGCCTCGAATACGTTGCCTCGACAACGGACGGATTCGCGTTGGCCGAATACGACCTCAAAACCCGTAAAGAGGGTGACGTTCTGGGAACGAGCCAGTGGGGTGCGGCACGCTTACGTTTTGTGTCCATTAAAGACGAAAACCTCATCATGACTGCCCGAAACGCAGCCCAGGACGCTCTTGCGGACGACCCGAAACTCGCCCAAAGGCCAGCCCTCGCGCTGTACCTCACCGACATTATGCAGATTGAGGCATAAATGCGCGTCATCGCTGGAAAATACAAGAGCCACGCACTCACCGCGCCACAGGGCGCGGACACTCGACCCACCTCGGACCGGGTACGCGAATCCCTATTCGCAACCCTGGACATGCTGGGGATGATTGACGGTGCGCGGGTCTTGGATTTGTTTGCCGGGTCCGGTGCGCTGGGAATTGAAGCGCTTTCCCGAGGTGCCAGCGACGTTGTGTTCGTTGAAAAGGCTCACCGCGCTGTCGCCACCGTGAAGAAAAACTTGGCAGCGGTAGGGGAGAGGCGCCTAGTTGTGCAGGGGGATGCGACCGCGCCCGCGGTGACAGGGGAGTTTGACCTGGTCCTGGCCGACCCGCCATACCCCCTGGACGAAACCAGCATCACGCGAATGCTCACACGGGCAGAAGCGTTGCTCAAGGACGACTCGTCACTCATCGTGGTGGAACGTTCCGCGCGGTCACCGCAACCGGAAGCGCCGGAGACTCTAAGCCTGTTTAAGTCAAAAACTTATGGGGAAACTGCCATCTGGATGTACGAGCGGGCTAGGATTTAGGGCATGAAGGTAGTGTGCCCTGGATCATATGACCCTGTTACTCGCGGACACATCGACATTGTGGCGCGGGCGGCCCGCCTGTTCGACCAGGTCGTGATCGCCGTCGTTCACAACCCCAACAAAAACGGGACGTTCAGCGTGAGCGAAAGGCTCGAACTCGTCAAGGCCGGGTTACAGGAAGACCCGCGAACCACCTCGGCCGGCAACATTGAATTTGACGACGTCCCCGGCGGGCTCCTTGTGGACTATTGCGAATCCATTGGGGCAGTGGGCGTGGTGAAAGGGATCCGTTCCGGTACGGACTACGCGTACGAACTTCCCATGGCGCACATGAACCGGCATTTGAAAAACATCGAAACCATTTTCATTCCCGGCGACCCTCTGTACGAACATATTTCCAGTTCACTCGTGCGCGAGGTTCACTCGCTGGGTGGTGACGTTGAAGGCTTGGTTCCTGCCGCTGTGCTTGAAGCGCTTAACGAACGGGCGAAGAAATAAGCAGGTATGCGGGTGAACACGTAAGCGGATAAGCGGAACTATCGTGGGGAGTCCGCGGGGTCGGGGTGCGAGTTGAACATCGAGTTGAATATGCAGGTGCGCGTTCGGTAAACTGGTCAATCGCGTGTCAGTCGGGACCGCTTCCGTCAGGAGGGTGAGGCGTGAAAGAGCTTGTATTAGATCTTCGCTCGCTTGGGCTCTTCAAGAAACCTGGTGAGTGGATCAAGCACACCATGACGGTAGGCGCCCCGGAAGACCTGCGGAACGAAATGATCGGAGTCCCCACGGGTGACCCCCTGGACATTGAGTTGCAACTCGAAAGTGTCGACGAAGGCATTTATGTCACCGGCACCGTGAGCGCAACGGCCAAAGGACAGGACGCTCGGACGCTCGAAGACATGACGTTGCCACTGAACGTGGATATAACCGAACTCTTCGTGTACGACCGGCCCCAAGAGGACGAAGACTCGTACGAGATTGAGAACGGAATGCTCGATCTTGAACCGGCAGTCCGCGATGCTCTGGTGATGAGCTTGCCCTTCAGGCCACTGAAGTCTGGAGAAGAGGGTGAGTTTCACTACACCGTGGGTGACGTGGAGGAACCGGTTGATGATACCGATCCGCGATGGTCTACACTAAAGAGTTTGTTGACTGAAGAGAAAGAGAGCTAGACGTGGCTGTTCCAAAGCGAAAGATGTCGCGCAGCAACACCCGCCACCGTCGTTCGCAGTGGAAGGCAAAGGCACCTGCCCTTGTTAAGACTGTGGAGAACGGTCGCGTTGTGTACTCGCGCCCACACCAGGCCCGCGTAGTTGAAGACTCCGCAGGTACCCCGCTGTTCCTTGAGTACAAGGGACGCAAGGTAGCTGACGCCTGAGCGACTACCTATGAGCGAACTTAACAAGCGTCTCGGGGTCAACATTGACCCCGAGACGCTTCGTCTTTCTCTGACCCACCGTTCATACGCGTTTGAAAACGGTGGCATCCCCACCAACGAACGGCTGGAATTCTTAGGGGATGCAGTTCTGCAGCTCAAGACCACTAAATGGTTGTTTGACCACAACACGGATGCGTCTGAAGGCCGGCTGGCGAAGATGCGTTCCGCGGTGGTGAACTCACGTGCCTTGGCTGGGGTTGCTCGCACGTATGGAATCGGTGAGTTCCTGCTATTGGGCAACGGCGAAGAACGTACTGGTGGCCGTGACAAGGATTCGATCCTGGCCGACACCGTTGAGGCCATCATTGGTGCCTGCTATGTGTCCCAGGGTCCTGACGCTGCGAATGCTTTAGTTGAGCGCCTGGTTGGGCCGCTTCTTGAGGACGCCGTGAACCTGGGCGCGGGCATGGATTACAAGACTACGTTGCAGGAAGCTGCAGCGGACCTGAGTCTGGGTGCTGTGCATTACGACGTCACGGGCGAAGGCCCCGATCACGCGCGAGTGTTTACCGCCGTGGCGTACTTGGGCGAAACGCGATGGGCAACGGGTGAAGGCACGTCGAAGAAGAATGCTGAACTTGTAGCTGCGGAAATCGCGGTGAAAAAGATTCTTGAAAAGTACCCTGGGTGGCACCGGAATTAGTGGCTGGGCACGCAAAGGAGCGGGGCCTGAATGCCTGAACTTCCTGAAGTAGAGTCCGTGCGCCGAGGTCTTGCTACCTGGCTCACAGGCTCCACCATCACCCGTGCCCGGGTGCTCGATGCGCGGATACTGGGGACCACCTCGGCGAGGAATGTGCCTGCAGAGCGGGTGGTGAGTTTTGAACGGGCACTTGCGGGTGTGCGCGTTGTTTCAGTTGAGCGGCGCGGAAAGTACATGTGGATGCCGCTGGTTAGTGGCGGGCTGGCTGGTGACGGTGAGGCCGCCGAGGTGGGTGAACGGGCGCTTGCTATGCACCTGGGGATGAGCGGGCAGGCCAGGATTCACGAGGCAGATAACCCGTTGCACCCGCACACGCGGGCGGTGTTCGACGTGGCTGGGCCTGCAGGGGTGGCACAGTTGCGGTTCGTGGATCAGCGTATTTTTGGTCACCTGGGTGTTGAGCGTTTGGTGCCTGGTGTTGCTGGTGCGGCCGGTGAGCGTCGTTTGGTGGCGGAGTCGGCGCGTGGGGCAGGTCTGGATCCGTTTGAGGATGGGTTTTCGGTGCCGGTGGTGGCTCGGGCTATTGCGCGCAAAAATGTGGCGATAAAGTCGGCTCTGCTGGACCAGCGTGTGGTCAGTGGTGTGGGCAATATTTATGCTGATGAGGCGTTGTTTGAAGCGGGCGTGCACCCGGCAACGCGGGCTTCGCGGTTGCGGATTTCGCGGATTGAGCGGGTGCTGGAGGCGGCCAGTGACGTGATGGCGCGTGCCTTGGAGGTGGGTGGCACCAGTTTTGATGCGCTGTACGTCAACGTCAACGGCGAGTCTGGGTATTTTGAACGGTCGCTACAGGTGTATGGCCGGGAAGGTCAGCCGTGTGTGCGCTGTTCGACGCCCATTACGCGGGTTGTGCTGGGCGGGCGGTCGACTCACGTGTGTGTGAAGTGTCAGAAACCGCAGCGCTTGCGTTAGATGTCGTGGGGTTCTGCCCAGGTGTGTTGAGCGGCACGGTGGCTGTGACGGTGAACGACTCTGGTGTTGTGTGAAAGTCGGCGGTGCCGTTGAGCATAGTCACGCGACGCTCAACGGAGAACGCCGTGGTGGTAGGTGGCGTGTATTTTTCTGGCCGAGGTGTTAGCTGGCGGGGCGTGTTCTGTGCCGTGATCAGGAGGCCCCGGCCGTCGCATGTGACGTCGAGTGTTGCCGATTGGTCGTTGATGTCGCCGTGTTTGAGGATGTTGGTGGCGAGTTCTGTCAGTAGCAGCCCTACACCCGCTGTGCGCTGCGGTGGGCAAGGCTGGTCGGTGACTGCGCAGTTGATGCGAATGGGACGTTGAGCTGCTGAGAACGCTTCACGGATGTCGTCGCACACGGTTTCGACAGCGTGACTGAGGGCGACTGTGTTCGTGGTGGTGGAGTGGAGTCCTGCTAACAAGGAGCGCAGGTTTTGTTGGTTAGTTCTGTTGGCTAACAGGATTTCTGTGATGTCTTGGTTGAGTTCGCTTCCTGGTTCCGTTTTGCTCAGAGCGTTTCTGAGCATGAAGTTTTCTTTTGTGAGCCCGTGTGAAACGGTGTCGTGTGCGTCAAGCGCGAATTGGTTGCGTAGGTCGGCTTCTCGACGTTCGGATTCCGCGGCTTGGGTGGCTGCCTCTGCAATGAGCCGGGTGATTCGTTGTTCTGTGGTTCCTGCAGCCCAGCCAAGGGTGCTTGCTAATACGAAACTGCCTATTGAGATTGCGCAGTGGAAGAGCGAATAGTACTCAGACCCAATGAGCAGGTACGCGTTGAGAGCGATAAGGGACGCGAAAGGCAGGGATGTTAGTTTCCAGCGTTTGTAGGTAAGCAGGACGGCACTGGCAACTGACAGTGCTAGGTCGTTGATAACTGCGTTAGCGGTGAGTCCGACTGTCAGTGTGATTGAAACTGCGGTGATGATGAGTGCAATCGTGCGGGGAAAGTATGGGAGCGCAATGATGAGCAGGCCAAAAGCGATATCGAGCTGAGCGTTGAGGTCTGTGAGAAGCTCGAAGGAAGACGGTGCTCCAATGAAGAGTCCCACGATTAGAGTCGCCAGACGTATGTAGGGGTCGATGACCCTGGGGCCACACAAAGCGCGGATCATGGCACTCATGTAATCTCCCCGGAAGTGATCAAGAATATACGTTAAATGACGGATGTGAGAGCCACTTCGTGATCAGTACTTTCAAAGTGTGACCTGTTCAGAGGTTACATAGGTACTTCACTTTGGAGCTCTCATGAAGAAAACACCTTTCCTCGTGTCCACCAGCATAGTCGCGTTGCTTGTTGCCAGTGTTCTTAGTGGACCAGCTAATGCAACGACAAAAGATTCGTCGATGAGTACAGAAGAAGCAGTTGAACGTCTTGTTGAACTGAATCCAGGAACCACGGAAGAAGAAATGAGTGCCGGGCTTCGCGAATATGCGGAAGAAAACGGTCAAAGCTATGAGCAAGTCGTTGATGACGCGCTCCAGGCTGCTGAAGAAGAGGAAGCTCAGTGGCAGAAAGATAAAGCAGAGTACGAGTTCGATAGAGAAACCCGTGCTGCGAAAGCAGTTGGCAAGCTACCCAGAGTGCGGGTTGGTGGCGATATTTTCTATAACCCTGCTTCCACAGTTGGAATTAAACATGGACACGTTGGAGTATATTCCTCACAAACTCGAATAGTAGAAGCTCCTGGTATTGGACTGGTGAGTCGAGAAAGAGGTGTTGGCCAAGTTAGTGTCTACAAAACGAGCCAGCTGATGTATGTAAAAATCAGTGAATCGAAGCGAAAAGCAGCTGGTAGGTACGCAAAGAATAAGCTACTGAACAAGCCATACAACATTTACTTCGCAACGAATAAAAAGCCGTATGGCAAGAAGATGAACTGCTCGCAACTTGTCTGGGCGGCTTATAAGAACAGTGCGAAGGTAGATCTTGATGGTAACGGCGGTCCCGGTGTCTATCCTAAAGACATAGTTAAATCTAGTAAGACCAAGACTTGGAGAACTTACTGACCTCTGAACCGGCTGTGGCGTCATGACTATTCTGGCGCCACAGTTCTCACTTATATAGAAAGATAGTAAGCACTATGAAAAGGTCAATCGCCTCCGTGTGTGTTGTGGGGTTTGTTGCTGCATGTTTGTCGGGGTGTTCGTGGTTTGACCGTTCGGGGGTGGTGGTCAGTGAGGACGAATTCCGCATCACAGAAGATACTTTTTTTGCTACGCAGCTGAGTCCTATTGCACGGGAAATGGACACGGCGCCTGGCATCAACACGAGTTATTTGGTCACGTTTGATCGGGATGGCTCTGCTCAAGCGTTGAAGATCGAACCGATGGAGATAGCGGTTCCTGTGTGGCAGGGAGACACTCTTGTCGCGGTGGATCGGAAGTTTGACTATTTCGTGTCGGACCGGGTGGTCAAGGTTGATCATCCGAAGACGGAAGTGACAACGTTTTTGTATCCGAGTACAACTTCTAATGAAGTTTTTGCGCTGATGAATAATGGGTGGCGCGAAGATGGGTCGTCGTATCACGCGTCTACGGAAACCATCACTCCGCAGGGGTATTCCACTACGGATCTTGATGGAATTTTTCTGACTGGTTCGGAGTGTGATGGGGTTCTTTACGCTCTTGGCGATGCGACCGGAGAAACAGCGAAGCACGCTCCACCGGAACTACGTGATAACGCGACAGCTCTTGTGCAGGCCAGTGGCACTTCTGATGGGAAACAGCGGATTGTCGAAATGTCCCAAACGCACGAGGCTGAGACTTCCAGTCAGCCGTTGCCGTGTGTGAACGGCAGAGTTGTTCAATTATTGGACACTGAAATTGTGCAGAAGTCCAAGTCGGGTGAGCCTAGGTACACGTATAAGGCTTTTGTGCGTGTTCGGGATACCAAGACAGGTAAACATAAAGATGTTCCCATGAAGAATTCAGGCGGTTCGCCGTTTGTTTATGAAGATCTTCAGTTTCTTGCGAGCCCCTATTATGAGCTTGGTTCTCGTGATGGTTCATCAATTCGATGGCTTGCAGTGAATGGTTCGTTTTGGCAGACGAATATTGATACGGGAGTGACCGAGAAGTTGTTCCAGATTCAGGAGTCGGAACAGTTTTTTGCGGTTGGTAACGCTGCTTTCTCGCCTGAGGGTATTCACTATTTGTATGAGGGTGATGACGGCACGGTGATTAAGTCGTTTAGTAAAAAGGATGGGTCGTTAATTCGGACGTTGGAGGTTCCTGGGTTTGATGCGATCACGGCGCGTACACGGCAACACTGGACCTTAGCGGTTTCACCGAATGTCCCGTAAGGGTGGAGTCTTGTGTGATGAAAAGATCAATCGCCTCCGTGTGTGTTGTGGGGTTTGTTGCTGCTGGTTTGGCAGGGTGTTCGTGGTTGGGTCGTTCTGATGTGGTTGTCAGCGAGGACGAATTTCGCATCACAGAAAATACTCTTTTTGCTACTCAGCTGAGTCCGATTTATCAGGAAATGGACACAGCTCCAGGAATTAACACAAGTTATTTGGTCACCTTTGATAGGGATGGCTCTGTTCAGGCATTAAAGATTCACCCAATGGAAATTGGTGAGCCGATTTGGCAGGGTGACACTCTTGTTGCGGTGGATAGGAAATTTGACTATTTCGTCACGGACAAGGTGGTTAAGATTGACCATCCGAAGACGGAAGTGATGACGAACATTGTCCTGAGCTCCACTACGGATGAGGTTTTTGCGCTGATGAATGATGGTGCTACCGAAGACGGTTACCGTTCCGTGACAGAAACGATCACGCCGCAGGGTTATACGACAACAAATCTTGACGGTGCTTACCTCATGACGTCGGAATGTGACGGCGTTTTGTATGGCATCGGTGATGCGGAAGGTCGTGTTGCCGCGCAGGCGCCGAAAGAACTAGGGGACCACGTAACAGCTTTGGTGCAGGCCAGTGGAACGGCAAACCATCAGGAACACGTCATTTCATACACGAAGGCCCTTTTCAACGAAGGCGGTTCATCGCCCTTACCGTGTTTTGCCGATTCGATTGTGAACTTGATTCTTGATGAAGCTCCCCTTGATCAGCCTGAACCACATACTGGATACCTACGAATCAGAAATATCAAGGACGGATCCCACCAGGATGTACCGTTGCGACAACCTGATGGAAACAAACTTGAACATAAGCTCGTCGGTCCGTATTACGATCGGGTGGGTGTTGTCGGGCGAAACTTTAATTGGTTGGATCGTGATGGCTCATTTTTTCGGACGAATATTGATACGGGAGTGACCGAGAAGTTGTTTCAGATTCAGGAGTCGGCACAGTTTTTTGCGGTTGGTAATGCTGCTTTCTCGCCTGAGGGTATTCATATTATTGCTGAGCTTGAAGAGGGCACCGTGATTAAGTCGTTTAGTAAAATGGATGGGTCGTTGACTCGGACGTTGGAGGTTCCTGGGTTTGATACGATCACGGCCCGTACGCGACAACATTGGGGTCTAGCGGTTTCACCACACGTGCCATGACAGACGTACTTTTGTGTGATGACGACTCATGGGCGCTGAGAGGTCTTGAACACGTGCTTAGCGAGGCTCAAGGCTTTACCGTGGTTGGTTCGGCAAGACAAGGTGAGGATGCAGTTGCTCTCGCCGGCCAATTACGCCCTGACATTGTCCTCATGGACATCTCCATGCCACCGGGAATCAGCGGAATTACCGCAACCGCGCAAATCCGTGCAAACAACCCCAACCAAACTGTGGTGGCACTGACCACCACAGCATCAGGTCCAGGCATACGTCACATGCTCGAATCTGGGGCAGTAGCCGTCATGAACAAATCACTTCCACCTGAACGCTTTGTCGACGTACTAACTCATATCGTCCACGATGAACCAGCCCGCTACCTAGCTACCCTGCGCGAAGACCTGATCCTGACCCGGCCAGATCCTTCAGTGCCACTGACAGAAAAACTCACCCAAAAAGAAGAAGAAATCCTTCTTCTCCTATGCGACGGACTGACCTACGCCGACATTGCAAAGAGCGAACATTGCTCCGTGGCGACCGTTCGCACACATGCCGAACGGCTCCGAACCAAACTACACGCTCAAAGCGTCAGCCAGCTGATACTCCGGGCAATCCAACACAAAATCTATATTCCAAAGTGAAGTCCAGCCCGGCCCACACGCCACGTAAGGAGCTAACACCTCGGCCAATCACCTCATAAACCGAACACCCACGTCAGCAAGGTCGTGGACGCCAGCGTGATGAGCGCGATACCGATCAGGTTGAGCCAGATACCACCTCGGACCATTTGCCCGATCGTCACATAACCAGAACCGTACGCAACGGCGTTTGGCGGCGTGGCCACGGGCAACATGAACGCACACGTCGCAGCCAACGCAACCGGTGCAGCGAACAACAGGACATTGACATCCATACCCATTGCAATACCAGCAGCCACCGGAATGAACGTAGCGCCAGTCGCAGTGTTTGACGTCAGCTCCGTGAGGAACAAAATTGCACCCGCAAGCACCGCAATGACAAGAACCAATGGCACCCCAGCCATTCCGGCCGCCATGTCTCCGATCACCTTGGTAAGCCCAGACTTTTCAAACATGCTCGACAACGCAAGTCCACCACCGAACAACAACAGCACATCCCACGGCAGCTCCTTAGCGCTCTGCCAGTCCAGGAGCTTCACGCCTCGTTCCGCACCCGCAGGGAGCAAAAACAACAACAGGCCACTAGCCATAGCAATGCCTGCGTCATCAATAGGCGGTTTTTCAAAAATAAGCGGAATAGTAATCCACGCAAGCGCGGTCAGGATGAAGACGCACAACACTCGTATTTCACCGGAAGAGATGGGGCCCAACCGGTCGAGCTCTTTGCGAATGAGCTCGTTGCCACCGGGAATCTCGGAAATCTCCGGTTTGAACAACACCTTCACCAGCAAAAACCATGTGATCACCAGGAAGACGGCAGCAATTGGAACACCAACAACCATCCAGCCAACAAAGCTGATGGACACTCCTTGAGTCTCCGCCATGTATCCGGCTAGGAACGTGTTAGGCGGAGTACCGATCAGTGTTCCGAGCGACCCCAACGACGCGGCATATGCAATACCCAGCATCAGAGCGGTGCCGAACTTTGATTGAACGACATCCGCCACCGAGGTGGTTGACGACTTTCCTGTAGCCTCGTTTACCAGCGTGAGCACTGACATTCCGATGGGCAACATCATGACGGCCGTTGCGGTGTTCGACACCCACATGGACAAGAAAGCGGTCGCGATCATGAACCCAGCGATCATTGCGCCGGGACTGTTGGGCATGATTCGCAAAACACCCAACGCGATTCGCCGGTGCAGATTCCACCGTTGCATGGCAAGCGCAATAAAGAATCCGCCCATGAACAGGAAGATTGTTGCGTTTCCGTACGAGGCACCAACTTGGCTGAACGTGAGTGGTTTGGGTTCTGCGCCGTCTGCAGCGATGGGCTGCGCGAACAGCGGAAACGCAACGAGCGGCACCAACGCGGTTGCTGGAATTGGAATTGCTTCCGTCATCCACCACGTAGCCATGAGCCCTGCGATCGCAGCGGTCAAGCGAGCGTTGTGCCCCACCGTTTCAGGGAGAAGAAACCACAGGGCTAGGGCAATAACGAGTCCAATAGAAAAACCCGCCCAGCGAAATGCGTTCGTCTTAGCGGTAATCCCGGTTGCGCGTTCCCCCGGAGACTTGTAATCAACCTCACGGCCCTTATCAGGGTCTGGACGTAGATCGTCCAGGTAGTCGGGCATGTTCTGAGAATTCGAATCTGGAGTGTGCATATGAACCAGCCAATTCCAAACCACTAGAAAACACTTCGGCGTGTGCAACACACCCTACACAAATTTTCGTGATCTAAGTGCGCTTTCTACTGAACCATCCGAAAAAGCGCGCCATCTTCACGATGAAGATGACAAAAGCCACCGCAATCAAAATGAATGCCGAATAGTAGGTGATGCTTGAAGCAAACGTATTCAGATGCATAGGCGGGTAGCCATCTTGAAAACACGTGATTTGTGGCGGGGAATATGTCGTTTCAATTCGTGTCGCAGTTGAGTGACGAACTTCGTCTAAACCACTGACGGGGCATTTTGCCGTTCCTTCAATGTCATTGTCGGCTTGCCAGGTTTCGGCAAGAAAGGCCATGATCGACACGGCAAACATGGAGACGGCACCAAAAACAAAATTTCTGGTGCGAACTAAGCGAGAAACCCAGGTGGGTGCTTTGTCTTTAATCATAAGGCATCGGGTGGTTTGACTACGGTGTGATGGCTCTACGTTGCGCCTGAGATACAGCGCTTTGGAAAGACAACTGAACCACAGTAAACGCGGGCCCCATGCCTCAATGATCGCACACAACATAAAATAAGAAGGCTATGTTCCTCAAAACACTCACGATGCGCGGGTTTAAGTCGTTTGCTCATGCGACGACCCTTGAACTCGAACCCGGTATCACGTGTGTTGTGGGACCCAACGGTTCCGGTAAGTCCAATGTGGTCGACGCCCTTGCCTGGGTGATGGGCGAGCAAGGTGCCAAGAACCTACGTGGCGGCAAAATGGATGACGTCATCTTCGCCGGCACCGCCAAAAAACAAGGCCTGGGGCGCGCTGAAGTCAGCCTCACCATCGACAACACTGACGGCGCTATCCCCATCGACTACACAGAAGTCACCATCAGCCGCACCCTCTTCCGCAGTGGCGGAAGCGAATACTCCGTCAACGGTGCTCCTGCCCGCCTCCTCGACATTCAAGAACTCCTCAACGACTCCGGTCTTGGCAAAGAAATGCACGTGATCGTGGGCCAAGGACGCCTCGACGAAATCCTGCACGCCGATCCCGAAACCCGACGCGGCTTCATCGAAGAAGCCGCCGGTGTACTCAAACACCGTCGACGCAAAGACAAGGCCCTACGTAAACTCACCGGCCTGCAAACCAACCTCGACAGGGTCGGGGACCTACGGCATGAACTGTCCAAACAGTTAGGGCCATTAGCCCGTCAGGCCAAAGCCGCCACACGTGCAGCTACGGTGCAAGCCCAACTCCGCGACGCAACAGCCCGGCTCCTGGCAGACGACATCGTTCGCGTCCAAGCGAAACTCGAAGCCACGCACACCACTGAAGACGAAACAATCCGTCAGGAACTCGAAAACACTGTTTCCACCCTGGCAACCCACATCGAACAGTTCACCGCACGCGTGTCCCAACACGAAGCCCACACTGAACAGACCGAGAAAATGTTGGCACGCGTGACAAAAGCCGTGAGCAAAGCGAAAGCCCTGGCAGAACGCGCCCGAGACCGTAGCGAACTTCTCCTGTCCGTCCAACCATCCAGCCAGACTGGCGAAGACCCGCGCGCACTTGAAAACCGTGCCACCCACTACCTACGCGAACGCGACATCGCACGCGAAGACCTCGAGCAACGCGAACAGAAACTCCAAGACGCACTTGAAAAATGCCAACGGGCAGAACAAGAACTCGCCACGGCCAACGCGGAACTCGCCCAACAACGCGAACTCATCCGCACCCACCTCCGCGAACGCGCCAGCCTCGAATCCGAAGCCACCGTCGCCACCCGCGCACTCGAAGAAGCCAAAGAAGAACTGGCGACGCTACAGGATCAACAGATTGACACCTCGGCGGAGGAAAAAGCACTCACCGAAGCCCAAACCCGCGCACGCCAACTTGAACACAGCGAAACCGACCTGGACTCCCAGCACGAAACCGCCAGCGCAGCCACCCAGAAGGCCCGCGACCACCTCACCAACGTGCGCGAAAACCTCGCCGAAGCCCGCACCAACCTACGCCAAATCCAAGCCCGCATCGAAGCCCTCACGCTGGCCGCTACGTTCGCGTCCCACGACATCGGCGAAAGCGGAATCGATGGAGTGGGCGGCCCCGTCGCCGAATCGCTCACCATCACTCGCGGCCATGAACCTCACGTGACCGCCGTGCTGGGTTCCCTTGCGACGGCAGTGGCAGTGTCGACCATGGACACGGCCCAGCAGGTGCTCACGCAGTTTGACGGGGACGTTGACTTGGTGGTGTTGGGAGAGGACGCCGAGGTCGTTCCCACACCCGCCCCCGACGGCACCTCACTGCGCGGGCCGGCAGGCGAACACCCGGTGCGGAAGTTCGTGACGTCAGACTCCACGGTCATGAATAACCTCTTGGACCGTGCGCTCACAGGGGTTTATGAAGCCCCGGACAGTACGACCGCTCATACGTGGATGCGCGAGCACCCCGCGTGTACGTTCGTGACTTCGCGCGGGGAAGTGTTTTCGCAACACCGTATTCGGCGAGCAGGTGGCGAAGATTCTGCCCGCATGCAGGCAAAAGCGGAGTTGGAGAAAGCAGAACGCACGCAGGTGGAAGCGACCGAGGCGGTTGCGGCCTTGGAGAAGAACGAGCAGACCGCGCAGGCGGAGTTTGAGAAGGCTCATGCGGCTGAGAATGAAGCACTGGACGCCCTGTACGAGTCCGATGCGAAAATCATGGCGGCTCAAGCCGAGGTGGCAAAAGCTGCCACGGCGATCAACGATGTCAACGAACGCATCAGTGCCCGTGATTCGCGGATGCAAGTGCTCAAGGCCCACATCGAAACCGCAACCCAGCGGGCACACGACGCTTCTGAAAAACTCAATAGCAACACGCAAAGCGTCGACACCGAACCGGACACCAGCGTTGTTGAGGCACTTACGGCTAAGCATCGTGAACTCAACGAAACGGTCATGGAACTGAAAGTTTCGGTGCGAGCCGCAGGAGACCGCGTCAAGTTCCTCACTGACCGTGCTCAGGCGCTGACCCGCCAGGCGGAGCGCGAACGCGAAGCGCGGGAAAAAGCGCGGGAAGAAAAGGAACGGCGCGCACGCATGGCCCACGAGGCGAAAACCCTTGGCGAAACTGCGACGCGGTTAGCGGACCACTTTTCAGGTGTCGAAGAACACCTCACTGAACAGCTCACGACGCTCAAACACCAACGGCACACACACCGTGAAGAACTCGACCAGGCATATGAGCAACGCGCACAAGCCATGGAGAAACTGGCACAGCTCAAAGAAGCTCAACACGCCGCGAACCTCGCACGTGAACGACACGTATTGCAGTTGGAAGAGCTCACCCGCAGGGCCAGCGAAGAAGTGGGCCTAGGCGTGGAAAACCTCATCGAACAATTTGGCCCCCACGTGCCCGTACCAGTCGAGGGGGAGGACCCCGTGTCGTATGTGCGGGCCGACATGCAAAAGATCGCCAAACAAGCCAAGAAGGAAATCACGGCAATTGGTGCGGTCAACCCGTTGGCGCTGGAAGAGTACAACGCGCTAAAGGAACGGCACGACTACCTGGAAGCCCAGATCAACGACATTGAGAAATCCCGCGCGGAGCTACTGAAACTCGTTGACGAAGTAGACGCGCATGTGCGAGACGTTTTCGCTGAAGCTTTCGCAGACACCAAACGCGAATTCGAGCACATCTTCCAACGCCTGTTCCCCGGCGGTGAAGGTGAACTCACACTGACCGACCCAAACGACATGCTGACCACCGGGGTGGAAGTCTTTGCTCGGCCCGCCGGAAAACGTGTCAAACGGCTCTCGTTGCTATCAGGTGGAGAGCGCTCGCTGGTGGCCGTGGCGATTCTGGTAGCGATTTTCAAAGCCCGCCCCTCACCGTTCTACGTCATGGACGAAGTCGAAGCCGCCCTGGACGACGTCAACCTGTCACGCCTCCTTACCGTGTTTCAAGAACTTCAGGAGACGTCGCAGCTCATCGTCATCACTCACCAAAAGCGCACTATGGAAATTGCAGACGCTCTTTACGGTGTGACCATGAGTGGGGACGGAATCTCGAAGGTGATCTCTCAAAAACTCAGCCGGGAAACCACCTCGGACCACTGAGGGTGAGTGTGACGTGAGTCGCTCCCATTGCTCTTCTGAAACTCAAATGTTGAAGCGTTGTAACAAAGAGAACTGGTTCGTGACACTTTTGTTAGCCGTCCTTACCAGGTGACATAGCCACTGCGCTATAAGCTTGAGTGGTCAGTAATTCGAAGGGAGCGGTTGCCTCGAAATGAGAAATCAGGTGCGACGTACATGAGTGGTTTCATCGTCGTTCTTTTGGGGCTCGGCATCACCGTTGGAATCGGTCTTGTCATTGTGGTGCTTGTCGCCATGTCCGCTTCTGGACAAAACAAACAGGCACACACGCCGCAACGCTTCCGCCTACCCGCGGAATTTTTAGGACACGACAAGTCCGTCTACGGGTTCTTTGGCCATGACGACGACCACTCGCACCTGGCCACCCGCGAACAGGCCGCCGTCACCGCGATGCGCGACGAGTCCTATATTCTGCACCCTCAACCCCGCCGCCATGCCGCCCCGTCGATCTTCACTCTGCGACCTCGGACCCGGCACTGGAAAGTGCCCGCCACGGGAACGGGCATGCGCACGGCCTTCCACCTGTTGTTTCGCTAACTTATCCGCGTGGGGCCCGCGCGCTACGTGATTCTTGATCCGCAACGTAACCGTTTATTGTGGTGTGTGAGCACGGATAGGAGTTGATTGTGGATACGCAGGCGCTGATTGTTTACGGGATTCTCGGGCTGGTGGTCCTTGTTGCGCTGGGACTGTTCTTCCTGGTTCCATGGAAACCAAAGAAACCCGAACACACGCTTCCTGAAGACACCAAAGGCAGCACCCAAGTCGCGCCCGCGCCGGAGGAACCCACACAGGACGAACCACCTCGGGAAGTTCCTACCGAACCCACAACGCGCCTAGCCAAACTGCGTAACCGGCTTGCCAAATCAAACAACGCGATGGGCCGTGGCCTGCTGGCCCTGCTTTCGCGCGACACTCTGGATGAAGCCACGTGGGAAGAAATCGAAGACACCCTGATCGTCGCGGACCTGGGCGTAGACACGGCAACGGAACTTGTCGACAACCTGCGTGAACGCGTCCGCGTCCTGGGCACCCGCGACTTGTCCACCGTGCGCGCACTTCTGCGCGAAGAACTCATCAAAGTCGTCGACCCCACCATGGACCGCACCCTTCGTACCGAAACCGGCGGCGACGAACCGTCGGTGGTGCTGGTTGTTGGCGTGAACGGGGCAGGCAAGACCACCACGGTGGGGAAGATCGCTCGCGTGTTGGTCGCCTCGGACAAGACCGTGTTACTGGGTGCCGCTGACACATTCCGCGCCGCTGCCGCCGAACAGCTCACCACCTGGGGCGAACGCGTGGGCGTTGAAACCGTGCGCGGGCCCGAAGGTTCCGACCCCGCATCCGTTGCCTACAGCGCTGTTGAACGTGGCCTGAAAGACAACGTGGACGTCGTGCTCATCGACACGGCGGGCCGTCTGCAGAACAAAAAGGGCCTCATGGACGAACTTGGCAAGGTCAAAAAAGTGGCCACCCGTCCACTGGGGGAGGGTCACGAACTGGACGAGGTCCTCCTGGTTCTTGATGCCACCACCGGGCAGAACGGTATGCAGCAGGCCAAGGTTTTCGCCGAGGTCGTAAATGTGTCTGGGATCGTTCTCACCAAGTTGGACGGGACTGCCAAGGGTGGGATTGTGGTTGCCGTGCAACGCGAACTGGGCGTGCCGGTCAAACTGGTTGGCCTGGGTGAAGGGGCTGACGACCTGGCGCCGTTCGTTGTTGAAGACTTTGTTGACGCGCTCCTTGAGGACTAGCCGAGGTCGTGCATTTCCGGGCGTGTCTGCCTGGTTGGTATCCTAAGAGACTGACGAAACCACCGACGAAAGCAAATCTACGTGTTCAACTCACTGTCTGACAGGCTGACGTCCACTTTTAAGAACCTGCGCGGTAAAGGCCGCCTGTCTGAAGCGGATGTCGACGCAACCATTCGTGAAATCCGCAGGGCGCTTCTTGACGCTGACGTCGCGTTGCCCGTTGTGCGGGCGTTTACGGGTCGTGTGCGTGAACGCGCGTTGTCAGCAGAAGTGTCCGAGGCGCTCAACCCGGGCCAGCAGGTCGTCAAGATTGTTAACGACGAACTGGTGCAGATTCTGGGTGGTAAGACCCGTCGGATCCAGTTTGCGAAGAAGCCACCTACGGTCATCATGTTGGCGGGTCTGCAGGGTGCTGGTAAGACCACGCTGGCTGGAAAGCTTGCTCACTGGCTCAAGAGTGACGGGCACCGCCCTATGCTGGTGGCGGCTGACCTTCAGCGCCCCAACGCGGTGAACCAGCTTGAGGTTGTGGGTTCACGTGCGGGTGCGTATGTGTATGCGCCTGAACCTGGCAACGGTGTTGGTGACCCGGTTAAGGTCGCCCGCGACTCCATGGAAGTTGCGAAGTCCAAGCTGTATGACGTGGTGATCGTCGACACGGCTGGTCGTTTGGGTATTGACGAAGTACTCATGAAGCAGGCCGCCGATATTCGTGCAGCTGTGAACCCGGACGAAGTCCTTTTCGTCATTGACGCCATGATTGGTCAAGACGCGGTGTCCACTGCTCAGGCGTTCAACGAAGGTGTCGACTTCACTGGTGTGGTCCTTTCGAAGCTCGACGGTGACTCCCGAGGTGGTGCCGCGCTTTCAGTTGCCGAAGTCACCGGGAAGCCCATCATGTTTGCGTCCACGGGTGAAGGGCTCAAAGACTTTGAGCTGTTCCACCCGGACCGTATGGCCGACCGCATCTTGGATATGGGTGACATTCTCACCCTCATTGAGCAGGCTGAAAAGACCTTTGACGCGAAGCAGTCGGAAAAGCTCGCCAAGAAGGTGCAGTCGGGTGAGTCATTTGACCTCAACGACTTCCTCAACATGATGGAGTCCATCAAGAAGATGGGCTCTCTTAAGAAGATGCTTCGCATGATGCCGGGTATGGGGCAGTACAAGGAAGCGATCGAAGCGTTTGACGACCGTGAGATTGACCGAGTTGAAGCCATCATTCGGTCCATGACTCCCCAAGAACGCGCCAACCCCAAGATTCTAAACGGGTCGCGCCGTGCGCGTATTGCCCGCGGTTCGGGTAACTCCGTGACTACTATTAACCAGCTCATGGACCGTTTCGCTCAGGCTCAGAAAATGATGAAGCAGTTCGGCGGCGGTGGTCGTCGTATGCCGGGAATGCCCGCGATGCCAGGTGGCGGAGGTGCTGGCGGTGCCGGTGGCGGAATGCCGGGGATGCCTGCGATGCCAGGTGGAGGTATGCCCGGAATGCCTGGCATGCCTGGTATGCCTGGTATGCCTGGAGGCGGCGGACCAGGTGGTTCGAACCGCCGTAAGAAGGGTGCGTCAAAGAAGAAGGGCAAAGCCAAGTCGGGTAACCCAGCGAAGCGCGCGCAGGCAGAACGCGACGAGCAGCTACGTCGCGAAGGCAAGTTGCCTAAGAAGCAGGGCGCATCCTTTGGTGGAATCGACCTCGATGACGACGAAATCGACTTTTCGAAGTTGCCCAAGGGATTCGGCGGCGGGTTCGGCCGGTAAGGCTGGGCACTTACGCCGTTTCCGCTCTGATTGGAAACAGCGCAAAAAATTTGGCAAAATATTGGCTTGTACTTGACCGGTGAACAGGACCCTCTCAACCTTGATCCGGCCGAAGTTCATTCGGAAGAACTGATTTAACCCCACGAATGAGAACTTCCGAAAATCTGATGTGAAAAAGGAGACACCACCACCGTGGCAGTCAAAATTCGTCTGACCCGTATGGGTAAGATCCGTAAGCCGTTCTACCGTGTTGTTGTAGCCGACTCACGCACTCGTCGTGACGGCCGCGCAATCGAAGAGATCGGTGTGTACCACCCCACCGAAAACCCTTCGGTGATCAAGATTGACTCCGAACGTGCTCAGTACTGGCTGTCTGTGGGTGCACAGCCCACTGACCAGGTCAAGGCACTGCTGAAGCTCACCGGAGACTGGGGCAAGTTCAAGGGCGAAGGCTCGACCGAAAACACTGTTCAGGCACAGCCTGAAAAGGAAGCTTTTGTTGCTCCTGAAGCTAAGTCCGTCATCAAGGAAGCGATTACTCCTAAGGGTGGCGACGACAAGGCTGAAGAGTCTGCTGAAGACGCTCCTGCTGAAGAAGCAGTAGCCGAGGAAGCTCCAGCTGAAGAAGCTGCAGCTGACAACGCAGAAGAAAAGGCTGAGGCCTAATCGTGTTGCAGCAGGCTTTGGAACACTTGGTCCGCGGAGTTGTTGATTTTCCTGAAGATGTCAGTGTGCGTGAGCGCAACACTCACCGGGGTCTGACCCTGGAAGTTCGCGTTCACCCGGACGACCTGGGACGCGTTATTGGACGCTCTGGGCGCACGGCAAAAGCGTTGCGCACGGTCATCGGGGCGCTCGCTGGTCATGGTGAACGCGTTCGCGTGGATCTGATCGAAGCCTAATAAAAGTGCCACCTCGTATGAGGTGGCACTTTTGTATTCACATGGTGTTTGTTGAGGCCGCGCGTCCTATCACCTGACTTACTCGGTCCACACGCGCATGCGTGTAGGTGACTCACCTCGGCTCTCAACCACCTGGAACTGTCCTACGCTCCCTACCGCGTGTATGCCGGGTACGGAGTCCCGTGAGACTTCCTTGCCCGAGGTGGCATCGACAGTGACGAAGTCGTCACCTTCGACGTAACTCACCTGACCCGCTTTTGCGGAATGGGACGGGCGTGTGCCGGGTTTTTCGCCTTGGGTTTTCCACACCTCGGTCCCGTCAGTGAGCTGATACGCAACCACACCGCCGTCCGGTGAGGGCACAACCGCGAGGGGGTTCTTGGGGTCGGCGTCGATGATCTGGTTGTCACCGAAGTAGGCAAGCTGCGGGACCTCTGCGTCGTTATCTGTGAGGTCAGGTGCTGGTGCTTTCCACTCCGAGTATTTCGCGTCTTCTCCGTCGCCTGGCTTGGCGATGAGCTTGGCAACGTAGTCTTCTCCGGGTGCTGCAGGTGCCTGGAGGTTATACGCAACTCCGGTGCCGGTGATCATGATGCCAAGATCCCACGGGTTCTGGGATTCTTCTTTTCGAACGAGGAGTTTTCCTGTGTTGCCGTCAGGACCGTAGCCTTGTGCAAGGGCGCGAGCTGCTCCTCCTTCTTCTGTAATGATGAGAAATTCGTTCATCCCCACCGAGGCGAAGAATGCTTTCTTAAGTGACCACAAGTATTCAGGGGTAGATGCTCCAAGCCCCGCTTCGGAGAACTCGCCGGTTGTGATATCAATACGGGCGATACGCATTTCACCGCGCAGGTCCCACAACATGTACAGGTACTTGCCCAGTGGGTCTGATGCGTAGCCGCGGTAGCCGTACAGGTTTGGCGTACCCTCCATTTCCCACAGCTGTTCTCCGTTTTTGGGGTCGATCGCAAAGTTCATGGGGCTTGGCCCCATTTCACCGCTGGACACTTCCGAACATTCGGGTGGTCCGTAGGATTCGTCTGACTGTGTCGTGAAACCAAGAATCAGTGGGTTGTCAGCGTTGAGCCGGCGGTTCGCCGTATCGCCCGCACCCGGGTACAGGGTGTACTCCTTGGGGTCTGCGCACTTCGCTTTGTCTGCCACCGTGAACTTCCACGCTTGCTTTCCGGTGGCCCAGTCCAGCGCGATCACCGAATGGTCCTCTTCAAGCATGGTGTAGATGCGCTCGTCGTCGTAGTAGAGGGTCTCGTCTTCACCCTCAGTCATGGTCCCAGCGGGGAACTCCCACTTCTTCTGGCCTTGCGCGTCGATAACGTACGGGACGTCGCCGTGGGCTGGTTTGATCAGAGCAGAGTCACCGGAGGCACCTCGAACAACAGCGTTTTTGTCAATCTCAACCCAGTCACCCCATTTTCCTTTGGGTGAGCCTGCATTGCTGGAGCCACTACCGCCTTGTCCGCCCAGACCACCGGAACATGCCGACAATATGAGGCAGCACGTGACGGCTAACACCGTCATCGCGTGTGCAAATCTACGCGTGGTTTTCTTCATGGTTGTCCTTGTTGTTTCAGTGGTTGCGCGATCAGTGTTCTGACTGTGCGATCAGTGTTGTTTAAGGGCACGAATCGATGTGCCATCTGAGTGGTAGACCGCCATGACTCCGCCAAAGAAGTCGACACCGTACACGTCATCGCCAAACTTTTCCCGCAGCTTCTCTTCTCCGGTTTGGGCGTCCACGGCTACGGCTTCATCGTCGAGTGAGAAAATGACTTCGTCTGTTTGAGGGACATATGTGGTGCTCGAAATCTGGTCGCTCCCGTCAACCGACCACACGGGCTCACCGGTCTCATAGTCGAATGCGACAAGCGGAGACGAAGTTCCCGGTAGGACGATGAGGGGTGAAGCGCCTTCGCGTGGCACCAGCGGGTCGTTCCACAGATACGGTTCGTAGCCCTTCGCATCGTCACTGCCAGGAATTGCAGGTGCCTCCGGGGTGGGGTATGACTCGGAGCGCGGGCTAATGGTGTCGCTGTCCGGTTTGGTGAGGTTAAAGAAGTGGTACTTCAAATCCGAACCGTTGGGTTTCTGGGGACCCACGTTGAATCCGTAGATGTACCCGCTGCTCTGTGAGTTTCGCAGGTGGTAAGGAACTGGGAAGTCTGTAGTCGGATACGCTTTGTTGGGGTCACCGCCGGGTTGGTCAGACCACGTGTGGACCTCCACGAATTCGTTGGGCTCGCCACCGGCAATGACAAATCCTGTATCGGACACCTCGTGAGCGATTGAGAACCCCGGTGCATGTGCTTTTTCGACCGTGGCATAGGTGGTCTCTCCGGATCCGACCTCGGTGCGGCTCATCTGATATTGCATGTCCGTACCCCACGCGGCGTACTGGTATTTACCAGTGACGCTGGTGAACGAGGTAACGGTTCCTGAGTCTCCGTTAACGTTTGGTCCACGCCATTTTTCTTCACCCGTCTTTGGGTCGAAGGCGACCGAGCTCGGATAGTCGCCTGCCGATCGGCAACCGTTGTCGAGCGCATTCTGATCGAAAATGCCCAGCACGATTGTCGAGTCGTCGTAAACCTTTGGCTCGGTGCGTGACGCGACTGACCAATATGTTGCGTCGCCCGGGTCGCACCGGAGGATCTCAGCCGGGTTCAAACGCCACTTTTCTGCTCCGTCCGCCCAGTTGAAACCAACCAGGTCGCCGTTTTCCACCTCGGCGATAAACAACTCATCTGATGCCCACGTGTTGTACACGGACATGGTGATGGGCTTGAGTGTGGGAACGTCCCACACTTTGTTTCCCGAGGTGTCATACACCGCGTGCGTCATGTCATCTGAGTTGAGAAAGGCCGCGTAGGAGTCGTTGGCCAGTTCGAGGTTTGCGGTGAACCCTAGATCTACCCAGTCGCCCCACGTGTATACGGGTGTTTTTGCGTCGTTGGAGCCGTCGCCGCCCTGTGGGCCCAGGCCCCCAGGGTCGCCGGGGCCACCCGAACATGCCGAAAGTACGAGGCAACACGAGACAGCCAAGCCTGCCAGCACGTGTGAAAACTTAAGCATGGTTACTTACCTACTTTTCAATCACTCGGATGGACACGGATGCGCCTGACTCACCATCGTGTGTTGCAACCAAGAATGCGCCAGCTTGGTCCAGTACGCCAACGGGTTTGTCAAAGTCTTCAGCCCATTTCTCTTCTCCCGTAAGAGCGTCAACGGCTACCACACGGTTCTTCTGTCGGAACACGACTTCGCTCATCGAAGGGATGTAGGTGGTGTGATCGGCACGTTCACCGTCGTCAACGGTCCACACTGGTTTGCCGGTCTTGTAGTCAAAGGCTGCGAGCTTAGATTTAGTCCACGGCAGAACGATAAGAGGCGCTTTTCCGTCGCGGGGCACGATGGGGTCATTGCCGAGATACGGGTCGTACGTATCGCCCCCTTGATCGTCTGTATAGTCAGGCGCCTGTGGCATCGCATAGTCGGTGAGGTTGGGACTGATTTCCGAGGCGTTTGGTTTCGTGACATTAAACAGGTGGTACTTCAAGGCCGAGTCGAAATGGTGGTCGGGCCCCACCTCAAAGCCATACACATAACCGGTGCCTGGAGAATTATGTAGCTCGTACATGATCGGGTAATCGTCAGTGGGATTTGTCAGGATCGGCTCACCGCCCGGTGAGTCGGACCACGAGTCAACTTCAAAGTACTCGTCCGGTCCGAGTCCAGAAACGATGAACCCCTTGTCCGACACTTCTCTCAAAAAACCAACCGTCGCTTCGTCGGACGTCTCAAAGCTGGCATATGTGGTTTTCCCCGAACCAGTCTCTGTGCGACTCAGTTGGTAGGCCGTTCCATCTCCTGCCGTGGTGTACACATATTTCCCAGTGATGCTGTGGTGCCCTTCCACATCTCTACTGGTCACATTGACTTTGGGGCCCCTCCACTTTTCTTCACCCGTGCTGGGGTCAAAGGCGATGCTTCCAGGGAGTTCACGCTTGGACGCGCATTCAGTCACGTCAGCACCACTTGTAAAGATGGTGAGCGCGATGACAGATTCCTCGTCGACATTGGGAAATGTTCTCGACACTAACCGCCACATCCAGTCATCGCCTAGGTCGCACGAAAGTACTTCTTTAGCGTTCAAACGCCACTTTTCGGATCCATCCGCCCAGTTGAACCCCACCAGGTCACCATTTTTCACCTCGGCGATAAACAACTCATCAGACGAATACGTGGAGTACTTTCCGGGTCCCTCACTCGAAAGCTCCGGGATGTCCCACACTTTCTTCCCGGAAGTGTCGTACACCGCGTGCGGTGGGCCCGTTTCGCCTAAGAGAGCAACGTACTCGTCGTTGGCTCCACCTACCGTGTCACCGACCTCGCCAAGGTTCACCCACTCGCCCCATGCAGGATCCTTGGGTGGTTCGGCTGAGTCAGCGTCTGAGTCTGTACTGTCTGCGTTACTGGAGTCGGAGGGTTGGGGGTTGCTCGCACACGCCGACGTGGCGAGCAGGCACATAAGTGTGAGGGTAGAAACGAAAGCTCTGAACCGGCTCATGATGTGTCTTTCTCAAAACTAACTGTGTGTATTTAGTTTATCTTTCGAAAGAGCTGTTAGGGCGTTTAGTACCCTTTAACTGTTCCCGGACGTGAAAGAGGACCATGAGCCAAGTTGTCGCCCGCTTGGGCAAACCCCACGGAATCCGCGGTGAAATGACCGTCGAGGTCCGCACTGACGACCCCGACGAACGCTTCACACCAGGCGCGACCTTTGGCACCGACCCCGACATTGGCACCCTCACTCTGACGCGCGCTCGCTGGCACCGCGACCGCCTTATGCTGACGTTCGACGAAGTGCCGGACCGTAACCGCGCTGAAGAAATCCGCAACACCCTGATCACTGTGGATGCGAGCGAAACTGAAGATGAAGACGCGTGGTACATTGACGACCTTGTGGGCGCCGAGGTCGTCCACAGTGGATCTGTCATTGGTACTGTGAGCGCGGTGACTCCAGGGGCTGCACAAGACCTCATCCACGTGGAGCTTGCGGACGCTGGCCGGGAAGTGATGATCCCGTTCGTTGAAGAGATCGTGCCAGTGGTGGATCTGGACAACAATCGTTTGGAGATTGATCCGCCCGCGGGCCTTCTGGACATGTGACATGCGTATTGACGTTTTCTCGATTTTCCCCGAATACCTCACGCCACTACAGCTTTCCCTGATTGGCAAAGCGCAGGTCGACGGACTGTTGCAGGTCAATGTTCACGACTTGCGCGACTGGACACACGACCGTCACCGCACAGTAGACGACACCCCCTACGGTGGGGGCGCGGGTATGGTCATGAAACCGGAGCCCTGGGGTGAAGCGCTCGATTCCGTGTTAAACACTCGCCCTGAACCACAGGAAGGTGAGGGGCAGGATCAGGTGGGGGACACCTCGGCGACGGTCATTGTTCCCAGCCCCGCTGGAACCCCTTTCACACAAGCGCACGCGCGGGCACTTGCGGCAGAAGATCACCTGGTGTTTGCGTGCGGACGGTATGAAGGGATCGACCAGCGCGTCATCGACTGGGCTGGCGAGCGGGCGCGCGTGCAGATGTTCTCGATTGGCGACTACGTGCTCAACGGCGGTGAGGTCGCCACAATGGTGATGGTCGAAGCGATCGCCAGGCTGATCCCCGGAGTTATTGGCAACCCTGGGTCGCTCGATGAGGAGAGCTACGAAGACGGCCTGCTGGAATATCCCGTGTACACCAAGCCGGCGCAATGGCGCGGACACGAGGTGCCACCCATTCTGCTGTCAGGCAACCATGGGGCGATCGCACGGTGGCGACGCGATAAGCGACTGGAACGCACCCAGCGGGTACGGCCGGACTTGATCGAACAGTTGAACCCGGACGACCTCGACGCGCACGACCTGGAGGTTGTGCGGCTGGCGCGGGAGGAGCGCTGGGAACAAGAGGCTCGCGAGGCAGGGCAGGCTCGGGAAGGGCATGAGGCGTAACACCCTGTCGGCACTTGCCACCGTGCCCACCCGCGACTAAACTGGTGCCTTGCGTTTGCCGACTTTCGCCTGCCTCGGAGGGCAAGAAAGTCCCAGTGAGCAGACGACTCCATCTCTCTAGGTTAAAACCTAGACTGATCGTGCTTGAGTGATCCGGGGCACTGCAAGTAGGAGATTAACAATGCAGAAGCTTGATGCTCTTGACGCAAAGTCATTGAAGTCGGACCTGCCGGAATTCCGCGCCGGTGACACCGTGAACGTTCACGTTCGCGTTGTTGAAGGTAACCGCGAACGTATCCAGGTGTTCAAAGGTGTCGTAATCCGTCGCCAGGGCCAGGGTGTTTCCGAAACCTTCACCGTCCGCAAGATTAGCTTTGGTGTAGGTGTGGAACGTATTTTCCCCGTCCACTCACCTGTTGTCGACAAGATTGAAGTTCTGAGCCGCGGTATTGTCCGTCGCGCTAAGCTCTACTACCTGCGCGACCTGCGCGGTAAGGCTGCTCGTATCCGCGAGAAGCGCTAATTTCTGGTCGAATGACACAAACAACCACGGGTGTGCCTTTGCGGCGTCGCCCGTGGTTTTTGTTATCCGCCGTTGTTGTGGTTGCGCTGGTGTTGGCCGGGTTGGTGCGCGGATTGGTGGTCCAGACCTTCACGGTGCCCAGTGAGTCCATGGAACCCACGATTTCCGTTGATGACCGGATCGCTGTGTGGCGGCCTGACGCGTTAACGGGTTCTATTGGCCGAGGTGACATTGTGGTTATCGACGGTCGTGGGTCGTTCGTGTCGGGGCAGAATTCGTCGTTGGGGCAGAAAGTGGGTTCGTGGTTTGGGATCGGCCCGCGCGACGTGTTTTATGTCAAGCGCGTCATTGGGGTTGGTGGTGACCGCGTCAAGTGCTGTGACGACGAGGGGAAACTCTTGGTCAACGGCGAACCACTAGACGAACCGTACCTGGCAGGTGCGGGTGAGGGTGCCCCTGGAAGTGGGGCAGGCGAGGGAGGCACTCAAGCCGCCCGCACCTCGGGCGTCCTCCGCGCCTCGGACGTGGACTTCGACGTTGAAGTGCCACCGGACCGCCTGTGGCTCATGGGCGACAACCGAGCCAACTCAACCGACTCACGTAACCTGCTTAGCCGCCCGGGAGGGGGCATGATCCGCAAATCCGACGCTGTGGGCGTGGTCGTTGGGCACGGTTCGTCCATTGACAGAACGGAAGAAGGGTAGACTTCCCGGTGATGGAAGATACGGCGGAAGAACAGCACGAACCCAAGAAGTCCAAGAAAGCGAAGAAGGACTCACGCACGGCAACGCAAAAGTTCCTGGCGTCGCTCAGGGAAATCGCGATCATTGTGGTGATCGCGCTGATCGTGTCCACGGCGCTAAAAGCCTGGGTGGTGCGGTCGTTTTACATTCCGTCTGCTTCCATGGAAGACACGCTGCAAATCGATGACCGGATCATGGTCAACCAGTTGCCGTTTGCACACCCTAAGCGCGGTTCCATCGTGGTGTTTAACGATCCCGGCGGGTGGCTACCCCCTGGGACCGCAGACGAATATAAACCCAACCCGTTCCTTGAGTTCGTTGGCCTGGCACCCTCAAACGCTGGCCAGCAGCTGATCAAACGTGTCATTGGGGTGGGTGGTGACCATGTCGAATGTTGCGATGACCAAGGCCGAATCATGGTCAACGGTGTCGCGATCGACGAAACGTACATTAAACCTGGCACCCCACCGTCGGAAACGGAGTTTTCTGTCGACGTGCCGCAGGGTCATTACTGGGTGATGGGCGATAACCGAAGCAACAGTGCTGACTCACGCTTCAACGGCGACTCCGAAGGCGGGCCGTTCGTGCCAGAAGATGAAGTTGTTGGCACAGTGTTCGTGATTTCGTGGCCCACTAACCGGTTCTCGTGGGTGAGCGCTCCCGACACTTTCGACAAGGTCCCCGACCCATCGTGACTAACTCGCCGGCACCTCGGGGCCGGGGGACACCTCGGGGAGGGCTTTCTGATGTCACTGAGGAACGCACGTTGCTAGACGCCGGGGTTACCAGTGTCGTGGGCATGGACGAAGTGGGCCGCGGTTGCATCGCCGGGTCCGTGGGCGTGGGCGCCGTGTGGTGTGACCTGGAAACGCTGTGCGCCGGCGGGTTCCCGTCTGGGCTACGTGATTCGAAGAAGTTATCTCCACGGCCGAGGTCGTTAGCAGCTGAGCGCGTCCGTGTCACGTGGGAGCATGCGGCAGTCGCATATGCGAGCCCGGAGGAGATTGATGCGATGGGGATTTCTGCCGCGTTGAGCCTGGCCGGGCGGCGGGCGCTCGCCCAGTTGCCAGCGGCTGACCTGGTGATGTTGGACGGGAAGTTCAACTGGTTGGGCACCGACCCGGGCTTGCTGGGTGGCGACGTGAGCCATGTGGAAGTGCCACCGGTGCGCATGTATGTGGGTGGGGATGACCAGCGGATTCCAATCGCTGCGGCCAGTCTGATCGCCAAAGTCGACAGGGATGCGGTGATGAGTTCGCTTGATCGTGAATACCCCGGTTACGGGTGGGCGAACAATGTGGGGTACCCGTCGCCTGCGCACAAACAAGCGATTGCGGACTTGGGTGTGACTCCGTGGCACCGGAAGTCGTTTCGCTTAGGGAAGTAGCTTGCTGGGCGGCCAATTCGCTGACGCTATGGGTAAGCTGAGGGCATGAGCACGGAGGACCTCGAAGAGTACGAAGCCGAACTCGAACTGGCGCTCTACCGGGAATACAGGGACGTAGTTGGGCTCTTCACCTACGTGGTGGAGACAGAACGGCGTTTTTATTTAGCCAATCAGGTGGATCTCAAGGCTCATCAAAGCGATGGCGAAGTCTATTTCGAATTGACTTTGCGTGACGCATGGGTGTGGGACACGTGGCGGTCAGCCCGATTCGTCAAGAATGTTCACGTTCTGACGTTCAAGGACGTCAACATTGAAGAGATCGCCAAATCAGATTTCGAACCACCTCGCGGAATCCGGTAGGAGTCTAGTAGGAACCCGGTAGGTAACCGGGTAACTGTAGGCGACCTCAGGGCGCGTCACTGGCGCTAGTAGTGTAACCGCGGTTATTTTTGTAGGCACACCTCTGTGTTGAAGACCTACAACCCAGTCGCTAGGAGCACCACATATGACTGCGCAACAAGGTGGATGGAAGAACTACCGGTTCCCAATCTTGATCCTCACCGGCGTGGTCGTTGGTGCGATCGTGGGACTCATCATGGGCGAAAGCGCCACTGTTTTGAAGCCCTTAGGGACAGTGTTCATCAACATGATGTTCACCCTGGTGGTGCCCATGGTGTTCTTCTCGATTGCCTCTGCTGTTGCGAACATGAACTCAGCAACCCGGTTAGGGCGCATCATGGGGTCCATGATGGTGGTGTTCATTGCCACAGGAATCGTGGCGTCAAGCGTCATGCTGCTGGCTCTGGGGATTTTCCGACCGTTGAACAACGTACAGGTCAAGATGGACGAACTTCCTGAAGAGCAGGAAGAACTGTCCATTGGAGACCAGATCGTGGGTGCCTTCACGGTGGAGGATTTCAGTGACGTGATCTCCACGAAGCACATGTTGCCACTGATCGTGTTCGCTGTTCTGGTGGGACTGTCAGCCAACCTGGTCAAGGATAAAGGCGCGGTGTTCCGCAGTTTCCTCGACTCCGGTAACGAAGTGTTTATGAAGATGACCGGACTGGTCATGTACTACGCGCCCATTGGTTTGGGCGCGTACTTTGCGGCGTTGATCGGTGAGTTGGGTAGCCAGCTGGTTGGCGGTTACGTGCGTGCCTTCGCTGTGTACTACCCGGTGGCGATCGTGTATTTCTTTGTGGCGTTCACACTGTATTCGTGGCTCGCTGGCGGTGTGGCAGGTATGCGTCGCATGTGGGCAAACATTCTGGCGCCCACTGCCGTGTCCTTGGGAACCGGAAGCTCTGTTGCGTCGATTCCTAGCAACCTGCGTGCAGCTAAGCGCATCGGCGTTCCGGATGACATTCGCGAAACGATCATTCCTATTGGTGCGACCATCCACATGGAAGGGTCATGCCTGTCTGCGATTTTGAAGATCGCGTTTCTGTTCGCCGTTTTCGAGCGCGACATTTTCACCCCTCAAGCGCTCGCAATTGCGGTGCTGATTGCGCTGCTTTCCGGAATGGTGATGTCCGGGATTCCGTCCGGTGGGTTCCTTGGTGAGCTCATGATCGTGTCCATGTATGGGTTCCCTCCGGCGGCCCTGCCCATCATTTCGGTGATCGGTACCGTGGTTGACCCGCCAGCCACCACGGTCAACGCTGCCGGTGACACCGTGTCGTCGATGATGGTTGCCCGCGCGGTTGACGGTAAGGACTGGATGAAGAAAGAAACCCAGGCTTCTGATGGCGCTGACCTTGGGGAAACCGCCTGAACCAGAGGACGTTGCCCTGTGGATTGCGAGTTTTCCCTGGTAGCGGGCTCGTGTTGAGGTGGCGCTGTCCCTGTGGACGCCCGAGGTGTTTCCACAGCTAGCTGGGTACGTCTATGCGTGAGTGCGTTGTGCGTTCAGTGTTGAAGCATGAAACTCAATCAGACTCTTGGCGCGCTGGGTGAGCAGTTCGCAACGGACCATTTAAGAGGTCTTGGGTGGCACATCCTGGACCGCAATTGGCGGTGCCGGCGAGGCGAGATCGACATCATTGCACGCGACGGTGCCTCCGTTGTTTTTGTCGAGGTCAAAACCCGCAACACTGTGCGTGCTGGTCACCCGCTTGAGCACGTCAGTTACTTCAAGATGCGCACGTTGCGTGGGCTGGCGATTGCGTGGCTATCTGCTCAACCCGAATGGGTGCCTGAGTTCCGTGTCGATGTGATCGGCATTGTGTGGAACTCCGGCCAGCCTGTTCTCACCCACGTGAGGAATGCCCAATGAGTTTGCACGTAGGACGGTCTACTGCGGTCGCGTTGTGGGGGACCCAAGGCACCCCGATTGCCATTGAAGCAAGCATTAACAGTGGTCTGCCCGGAATTGACGTGGTGGGGTTGCCAGACACATCTGTGAATGAGGCAAAGAAGCGCGTGCGCGCCTCGGTGGCGAATCTGGGGTTCGCGATGAGTGCTCAACGCATCACCGTGAACCTTTCACCAGCCAGCGTGAAGAAGTATGGGACCAACTTTGACTTGGGAATCGCAGTGGCGATCCTCCAAGCAGAACGCAGAATCCCGCAAGCAACTGACCGGGTGGTGTTTTGCGCTGAGCTGGGTTTGGACTCACGGCTGCACCCCGTCAACGGTGTCGTGCCCACGCTCATCGCGGCTAAACAAGCTGGGCTTACCACCGTGGTGGTGTCCCAAGCGAATGAAAAAGAAGCGCGGATGCTGACGGGACTTAACGTGATCGCCGCTAACTCGCTAGGCGAAGTGGTGAACCACTTTGGTGGGGACGTCCAAGTCCCTCAACTGCCTCCAGTGGAACGGCACACGACTAAGGGACGAGAACCGCTGGCCGTGAACGACTTATCAGAGGTGCAAGGCCAGGACGAAGCACGATACGCGCTCGAGGTTGCGGCCGCAGGTGGCCATCACATTCTTATGATCGGGTCGCCAGGTGCAGGTAAAACCATGCTCGCGGGTTGCTTGCCGGGGCTTTTGCCAGCGCTGAGTGAAGAGCAGGCTATCGAAACCTTCTCACTGCGTTCCATCGACGGAACATTAAACCCAGAACACGGACTGGATACAACGCCACCATTTGAAGCTCCGCACCATTCAACGACCTCGGCGGCCATGGTGGGCGGATCCAAACCCACCTCGATAGGCGTGTTTTCGCGCGCACACCGGGGCGTGCTCTTCATGGACGAGGCCCCGGAGTTTCACCGCGACGTGCTTGAGGCGTTGCGGCAGCCGTTGGAGAACAGCCGGTGTGAGATTGGGCGGGCGTGGGGGACGGTGACGTTGCCGGCGGAATTTCAGTTGGTGTTGGCGGCGAACCCGTGTCCGTGTGGTTCGGCGGTGGGTGATGGGAAGGCATGTCGGTGTACGCCGATTGCTAAGAGACGGTACCGGGATCGGTTGTCGGGGCCACTGTTGGACCGGATTGACATTCAGATGGACATGTTGCCGTTGTCTGCTGCGGATGTTCATGCCCGCGAGGTGCGGGAATGTACTGCGGATGTGGCAGTTCGGGTGGCTGAGGCCAGACGCATCCAGGCCAGTAGGTATGAGGGTCAGGCGTGGTCGACGAATGCGCGGGCGCCCGGCAGCTGGTTGCGTGCTTTGTTCGCGTTTACGCCACAGGAAACCGCGCCGTTGGACGCAGCAATGGACCGAGGTGATCTGACCATGCGGGGCTATGACCGGATCGTGCGGATTGCAACGACGGTGGCGGACTTGGGCGGCCGGGAACGCCCAACGGGTGACGATTTAGCGCACGCCTACACGTTACGGACCAGGGAAGGGTGAGCGTTGTGGATGATGTGGTTTTGGCGATGGCCGATGTCATGCGTCTGTCCGAGCCGGGGGACCGGTTGCTGAGCATGTGCGTGGACGTGGTGGGGCCTGAAGAGGTGTTGGCGTGCGTGCGGGGAGAGGTTGCTCAGTCCCGGGTGGTGAGGGTGTTGCACGATGCCGGCGCCGAGGTGTCTTCTGCTGATTTTGCGACGGCTGTTGAGCGGTGGTCTGCGCGGGTGAACATGCTCGATGCGGCTAGGGATGTGCGGGTGATGGGCAAGTTGGGGTGCAGGCTCATTGTCCGAGGTGGTAGCGAGTGGGCGTCTGCGTTGGATGATCTGGGTGATGAGCGTCCGTTGGGTGTGTGGGTGCGTGGTGCTGGGTCGTTGCGGGTGATGGCGTCGAAGGCGATTGCGCTTGTGGGTGCGCGGGCGCCGTCTGACTACGGGGTGAGCGTGGCGAGGTCGTTGGGGTTTGAGTTGGCCAGGGACGGGTTCGCGGTTGTGTCTGGTGGGGCGTATGGGATTGATTCGGCGGCGCATGAGGGTGCGATGCGAGGTGCGAATGGGCCTGCGACTGTGGCGTTTATGGCTGGGGGAGTGGATTCGTTGTATCCCAAGGGCAATGTTGATTTGTTGCGGGCTGTTTCTGATGCGGGGTTGATTGTTTCTGAGTGTCCTCCTGGGGCGACTGCGATGAGGCACAGGTTTCTTGCGCGGAACCGGCTGATTGCTGCGTTGTCTGGTGCGACTGTGGTGGTGCAGGCGGGGTTTAGGTCGGGTGCGATTAATACGGCGCATCGGGCGGCTGAGTTGGGGCGCCAGGTGGGGGCTGTTCCGGGGCGGGTGACTGACCCTCAGTCTAGTGGGTGTCACCGGTTGTTGCGTGATGGGGCGGCGGTTGTGGTGACGTCGACCGAGGAGGTCAAGGAGCTTGTCGGTGGTTTGGACGCGGTGCGTGAGGGGGATTCGTATGCGTCGCAGGCGGAGTTGAGGATCACGGATGATTTGGATGAACGTGAGTTGCGGGTGTTTGCTGCGCTACCCACGGTGCGGGGTGCGGGTTTGGATTCGGTGGCTAGCAAGGCTGGGGTGACGGTGAACGAGGCGCGGTCGGTGGTTGGTGTTCTCATGATGAAAGGCCGAGCGGCAAAGGACACCCATGGGTGGAAGAAACATGGCTACGAGACGTAATACCGAGCTTCAGCATGCACTCAAAATAAGCGGTGCTGACTAGTCTTCCGATGTCCATACCGAATTGGAGTTCGTGTTAAGGCGCACATGCGTCGCTAGGCCTTGTTCACTGTGTGATTGACATGAGAAAGAAGGCCATAACATGATGGATTCCTGGTTGCTGTGGGGCTCATTCGGTGGCTCAGTTCTCGCCTCGTGAACGGTAGAAAGCTGGCAACATGGCTAGCAAGATTGCGATGAGTGCCACCTCGACGCCAGGTAGGAGGTATGCCAGAGGTGATCCCACTCCCGCTAGCGCGACACCGATTCCGAGTAGAAGACCTCCGGTCGCCACACCAGTGGATTGTCCCAATTGGCGACTTGCCGAGGCTGAGGATCCGGCGACACCTGAAATCGTCTTGGGTAAACTCGCCATAGCCAAATAGTTCACCGGAGTGTTGGCAGCGCCAAAGCCAAAGCCCATGCCACACGAGCCGACGACGAACATAATCACTGCTACCCAAAGTTTGGCGCTTGTCACCAACGTGACCGCACCGCCCGCGATGAGCACGCCACATAGAGTGGCGAGGGCCGCCGTCCGAATGGCTCCGCGGATCTGCTGCGCTCCTTTCGCCTGCCCAGACCAGGACGCTCCCACCGCGGTGGCAATTGCCAGCGGGACGCTCACTGCTCCTGCCACACCTGCCGTGAGACTGAACAAGTCCTGAAGAACGAAAGCAGAGACAAACAGCGTGGCACCGAGCCCAAGGTAGTTCACAAATGCGATGAGCATCGAGGCCGAAAATGATCGGTCGTGAAACGCCCGAGGTGGGATCACCGGGTGCGCCAACTTACGGTCACGCCATTGCCAAGCCGTGGCACACACGGGAACAGCACAGCCCAGTGCCACTTTTACCCAGGCAGGAGCGTCAGAGCGTAGTTCGATGAAGAATGCGGTCAGGGCAAGCATGCTACTACCCAAAAGGATGTGGGAGACGACGTCGACGTGGCGTTCTTTAGTGCCCGGTAGCTCTGGAAAACAAATAAGAACCGCGCAGAGGTACAGGGCACCGAGGCACGCCATTACGGTGAAGAAAGCACGCCACCCGAGCAGGTCCGTAACGATGCCACCTACCACAGGCCCCAAGGCCATGCCCAGGCCAACTGACAAGCCCCACAGTGACATGTAGGAAGCGAGCTGTTCGGGCGTCTGTGCAATTACCCGCAGGGCGGCCAATCCCACAGGCACAAGAACTGAGGCGCCAGTCGCTGCGCACATTCGGCTGAGAGTAAGCCAGATCCCGGAATCTGCCAACATACCTACCGTCGAGCCAAACGTGTAGATCAAGATCCCCGTTACGAGTACCGTACGCTTGTCGTAACGATCGCCCAGAGCGCCACCCAGCATAGTCAGGGCTGCGAGAATGAGGACATATGCGGCTGAAACCCACTGCATGGCGGCTAGGTCGAGGCCCAAGTCGTCACGGATGCGGGGAAGTACCAGGTTGAGGCCGGTGTTATTGATGTTGACGGTCAGAGTGCCCATGGCGCAGGTGGCAACCGTGAGTTTCCGGAACGGTACTCCATTTCTCTCGTTCAAAGGAGACATGGCTGGTCAAGTTGCTCAATAGTTTTGCTGAGGCTGTCCATATCAGCGGTATAACGGTCTTTTAACACATCAAAATGGAGGCCTTTGTTCACATCATTTTTCTCGGTAACTGCTTCGTAACCGTATTTGCGCATTTCCGTTGTGACGTCGATGAGTAGCTGAACGTTTCCGGCGAGAGCAAGACCGGTGGCGACGTCATAATGATATGGCGTGTCCTCCATGCCTGAACGGATGATATCTACTTGGGCATCCGGCTGGCATGCGTAATGAACGATTCGTTGGACGAGTGCAATATCTGGACGTTCGATACAAAACCGAGTTGCAAGATAGCTACGTTCAAGTTGAACCCATTCAATTTCGTGTGGGAGATAGAGCCTGTTGCGCTCGCTAATTCCACGACTCAATACGGCGAGCTGTGTAGCAGGTGAAGTGCTTCCATAGTTCGCCCCGTTGGCCGTAGAGAAGGCCACTAGTGACGCGTCGACTTCTTTCTGGGGTGGTACGTAGCTTGTGGCTAGTTCGCTGAACTCGGCGGAGCATGCGAAATCGCAATTCAGGGGTCCGTGCTGTCGTTCAAGGTCGATGATGACTTGGAGTTCAACAGCTGCTTGCGTAGTTACGAAGTGTGCGCCTCCCATATGAAGGGGCAATGCTGCTTGACTTACCCGTTCCCATTCTCCGAGGTGTCTGATGGCCTCCTTAACCTCAGGCCCATTGCGGCTGGCGCCAAAGCTAATGATTACCGCGTCGTCGTACTCTTGAACGCTGTTGCTGACCGATTGGTAAATTGAGTTAGATGTGGTCTGTTCGTTTGTTTTAGGGTTTCTTGCATGGTAGTGCCAATATCGGCATCCGAGGTCAGCAAGGCGTTTCGCTTCGTCGGTTACGTCTGTGAGGCGGTGCTTGATTGTCATCCCGGATGCGGCTGCGTCGATGACAGGATCTCGACTAGGTTGGTGGTTGCGTGGCGTGAATTTTGCTCCAGTGACAGCAGAACCAAGGATCATTCGATCCATTTGTATTCCTTTCCAGGCGTCACGCTGATTTAAGCAACAGAGTTGCTCGCTAGCGTTTCCGGAGGGACTCAGTAGATGCATTTTTAACGTAGTAATGTCTTGCGAAGGTAAGCAAGCAGATTTCGCTTATCAAGGAGATAAGGGATTCTCATGGAGTTACACCAACTGCGAGCATTCGCCCAGGTCGTCGAGGACGGGTCCTTTCGAGAAGCAGCTGAGACATTGCACCTCACACAGGCTGCGGTCAGTCACTCTATTAAGTCGTTGGAAGGTCGCGTAGGTGTGACACTTCTAAACCGTGGCCGTACAGGTGTCAGCCTGACTGAGGCCGGCGAAGTCTTGTTGCCCTATGCAAAACGTGTAGTGGAGACCATAGGCACAGCTTCGGAGGATCTCGCGTCCCTTCACGGTGCCGGTACTCTGAAACTGGCGACATTTGCGAGTGCATCTAATCACTATTTGCCTGCCGTATTGCAGGAATTCCACAGTCGTTTTCCTCGGATACGTCTTGATATCAAGGAGGGTAACGACCTTGACACACTTGAATGGTTACGAACTGGAGAAGTAGATGTCGCATTTGTCGTTGGTCACCCCCACAACGTGCAGTTTCAGCCGTTGTACGACGATGACTTCGTGCTCGTCGCAAGACGGGACCAAATGCCTGGCGTCGCAGAAAATGCTGTCCCCATTGAAATGATGGCAGATCAGCGAGTCATAGCAGCCTCAGGAGGGTGTGAACAAGTGGTTAGTGCAGCGTTGTCTGTCGCAAATGCTTCTGTCGTGTATTCGGCCGTGGTACGCGAACCCTCGACCGCTTTAGCGCTTGTGCAGGCAGGCGTTGGCATCACAATTCTTCCTCGTCTGTTAGTCCCGAAACTGCCAAGAACTCTCGTCTGCTTAGATATCATTCCGAGAATCTCTCGTCAGATCAGCATCGCTGTTAGGCGGGGCGAGAGACGGTCTCACGCTGTCGCATCCTTCATGGGACTCGTGGGTCAAATGCGCGGTATCCACAGTCAAGAGTAATCGGCTGACCTCACGCTGGCATTTCCAATGTAGGTAGTTTTTAATTTGGTACGGGACGCTGGCGCTTCTTAGAACTCAAGCGCGAGGGCACATCCCGGTTTGCTGTCGCCTAGAGCATTCGGTAGGCGGAGTTGAGGGTCACGGATGATTTGGATGAGTGTGAGTTGCGGATCTTTGCCGCGTTGCCCACTGTGCGGGGTGCGGGTTTGGATTCGGTGGCTAGCAAAGCTGGGGTGACGGTAAACGAAGCACGGTCGGTGGTTGGTGTGCTCATGATGAAAGGACGAGCGGCAAAGGACACCCGCGGGTGGAGAAAGAGCGGCTAGAGGCGCCGTAACGCTTGATGATTCTTTGTGATGTCGAATCGTGTGAGCCGTTCTCTGCTACCTGTACGGACAACTCGTGCGAAACCTGTTAATCAGTTGTTCGTGACAGGGGCTACTGGAGTTCGAACGTCACCACGTCTACCATGTCTTCACTCTCCAAGCCGGGGTAGTGAGTGTCGAGGGCTTCGTGGAGCTCCGTAAGCGACCCGAAACCGTCTCTTTGCGCCTGTTCGTCAGTGAGATCGTAACGGCGGACCGTAGCGATGGACGTGACTTGTGCCGGCATCGTAACGACTTCTCCGCTGTCTTTCTCGAAGACGAGGGTGGCCGGACCTTCGTGGAAAGGGTCGTCAATGCGAATCGTCTGGCGTTTGGCGCCGCTTCGGATCGAAGCCTCGTATCCTTCCCACATGTAGATGCGCTGCTGCTCTTCGGCTGCACGCCAGTCGTAAGCATGTGGCAGTAAGTCAGCAACGCTGATGGCCTCCAGACCGTTGCTGCTGCGCACCACGCACTGGATGGTGGGGTCCAGGTCGTGGAGAACCTGACGGCACTTGCCACAGGGGGCGATCACCTGGCTGGTCGGACCGTAGACGGCGACGACGGCGACCACCGGGTCTGACGGGTGAGTGGTTGCATGGTTGGCCAGGGCTGTGATTTCGCCACATGGGCCGCCGAGGAAGTGGTAGGAATTCAGTCCTAAAACGTGCTCTCCGGACGAAGTGAGCAGTGCGGCTGCAACGGTGTGGTCTTCGCCGTCATGAAAGCGTTCTGCGTGCGTAGTGGCGCTGGACACGAGCGCGCGGAGTGCCTGCGTGATCATGCCTCCAGCCTAACGGTCTGATGCGCAAAATGGTTGGCATCATGACAGCGTCTCCAAGGCGCGGATGATCGGAGTCTTGGCCCGGGGGAGCTGCAAGGCGATCTGAATCAGGCTGTTGGGCTTCCCTCCACGACTCAACCACTCCCTGAGCGAGTCTCGTGCGATCTCGTAGCCGAGCTGGCCGCGGAGACGGAACGCGTCGGCGATGCAACGTTCGGGGGAGTAGAGCCCGATCGATAGGTCTGCGCCTTCGACCGGCACTTCGTCGCGTCCGAGGTCGAAGGTCTCGGTGTCAAACTGGTGTCAGGTGATCGCCTGCTTGGTAATGGCCGGCGCGGAGTGGAAAGTGTACCTCCTTGAACAAGGAGAGAGCGCATGAACACATCGCGACACCAGCCAGGCGTCAATGCTCGTCCGGGCCGTACAAGTCGATCGATGGTCTATCCAGCCTACAAACAGAGCGGTCCCAAATCCCCTATGAGTCTCGAAGTGTTGCGCGTATGCAGGAAGCACGGTTTGCTCTGAGGTTCGTAAGTCTCGGGTTTTCAAGCGACGTTGAGAATGATGTCTTTGTTCGCTCTCCACTCGATGATGCCCTCATCCATCGCTTTCGCATCGATGCCTCGTTCACGCAACCACACGGCGGCTTTGCTCAGCCCAGACATATTCTTCACTTTCATGGAGTAAGGGTAACGCTTTCATGGTGGGAAGCAGTGAGCTTTCGCCTCAGCGCTGTTCGTTCCGTGCCCAGAAGAGAACGGGGATTAGGAGGGTAATGAGGGTGCCGCCGCCAATGGACAGCACCTGGTAGCTCGTGGCGTGCATGACGGCCCCGGATGCCACCCCGCCGCCGGCGCCGGCGAGCGCGATGAGCACATCAATGGTGCCCTGTGTCTTGGGTCGGTTCTGCGGCACTGTTGCATCGACCACGAGCGCTGTGCCTGCGACTAGGCCAAAGTTCCACCCGAGGCCAAGTAGTACGAGCGCGAGGATCAGCAGTCCGAGAGAATCGGCAGGAGCAAATGCTGCCAAGAGCCCGGCGAGCAACAGTGTGACTCCGCAGGCGATCACCATTGGGGTGCGACCAAGTTTGTCGACGAGGGTGCCGGTCAATAGCGAGGGAAGCCACATCGCTCCGATATGGAGTCCGATCACGAGACCAATCGCGTCCATTCCGTGGTTGTGGGCTCTCATATGCACCGGAGTCATCGACATGATCGCGATCATGACGATCTGAGTAAGCACCATCACCGTCGCGCCGATGTATGCGCTCACCCCGACTTTCGGTATTGTCGTGGCCTGATCACTCTGGGCGACTTGGGCTGTTTCGTGTTCGGCTATGTCACGTGCAAGCAAGTAAGGGTCTGGTCGGAGGAACGCGAACAGGAAGAGACCAGCCACGATATAGGCAACCGATGCCAAGATGAATGGACCCGCCAGAGTTGGCACGCCTATTGCGTCAGCGAAAACGCCCATTGGCTCGATGAGGTTCGGGCCCGCGACGGCACCGATTGTGGTGGCGACTATCGCCATGCTTGTTCCAAACCCGCGCCTGCTGGGCAGTGCCAGGTCTGTGCCAGCATAGCGGGCTTGCAGGTTCGTCGCGGTGCCTGAGCCGTAGATGAACAAAGCAACGAATAACAGGGGAGCGTTGTCTGCGATTGCGGCGATCACGACGCCGAGAGCGCCGATCCCACCGGTGATGAACCCGCAGGCCAAGCCCATGCGGCGACCGAATCGCTGTGTGGAGCGGCCCACAAGGTAGGCGGCGAGGGCGGAGCCGAGCGTGAATAGGCCAGTCGGCAAGCCGGAGAGAGCATCGGAGCCGAGCATGTCTTGCGCAAGTAGCGCTCCTACAGCGATCCCGGCAGTCAGGCCAGCACCCGCAAGGATCTGGCTCAAGATCACAACTGTGAGCGTGCGTTTGTGCACGCGGGCACGTTCGTGTTCACTAATCGGTGCGTGGAGTTTAGAACCGGTATTCATTCGGTATCTTTCGTGGAGAGTGACGGGCGTGGGTACAAAGTCCAGTTGGTGCCAACGCAAGTCGGAATGTCTCTGCAAGCTGAAATAGTGATTCGAGGTCAGTGACGTTTCGTCCCGGGGCGGTTTGGTGCTTGACGGCTCAGAACACCAGTGTCTTGTCAGAAGCGAAGGTGAGGTCGGCGAGTTCGTTTATCCTTGAGTGGCATCCGCCGATGATCTGAATCGCACCACCGATCTTGGTGACTTCCGAGCTCCAGATGAATTCGAGCTTCTTGTTGTCGAACGCGCGCTGTTGCATGATCTTCGATGATCGCGATGTTTTTGTCTCGAAAGAAGGAACTGTAGCGTGCTATTCCAGGGATCCATGGAATAGGACGCTATGGGACTTCTGTGCCGTACGCAAAAGGCAGTATTGCGAGTGGCTTCCCAAGCGCAAGGCCGGGCACGATCGTGACCAATACCTTCGCGCTGGTCGGCTGGTCCTGGTAGCTCTTAAGTTAAGTCTGACCGTTGCTGAAGCTCACTAGGTGGTTGGTGTGCTCATGATGAAAGGCCGAGCGACAAAGGACGGGCATGGGTGGAAGAAACATGGCTAGAGGCGCCGTAACGCTTGATGATTCCGGGTGGTGTTGCTAGTTGCCCTCACTCTCTTTTGTTTCTAACTGTTTACACACACACTTGATGTGTGTGCATTTAGGGGGTGATCGACGTGACGGCGATTAACCTGGCGCCGGTGTTCACACTCGAACAGGCCCGTGTGGCAGGACTGCGCAAGGATGAGGTATACGACCTGCTCGCGGCTGAGGAGATCGAGCGCGTGGGACGTGGCGTGTATTTGTACCCCGGCATGCTTGATGAGCGCTTTGTTTCTCTCGCCGCCGCGACCGCCCTGCGATCGGAGGCGACGATGTGCCTGACCAGCGCGCTCGCGAATCATGACCTCACCGACGTGATCCCGTTCGACACCGACATAGCCTTACCGCGCGGAACCAGGCACCCGGCCGGGTTCGACCACGTGACATGGCACAGCTTCGCCACCGACACCTTCACCCTCGGACGTGAAACACACCGTGTTGCTCCGGGTGTGACGTTGGCGATCTATTCGCCCGAGCGGACCATCATCGATTGCTTCCGACTCATGCATCACCTCGGTGGTGCGATTGCCTACGAGGCGCTCCGGCGATGGCTGCGTCGCACCGGGTCAACGCCGGGGAGGTTGCTGCGCATGGCCGATGCCTTCCCCAAGGCGAAGCCGCGGCTACGCCTGGCGTTGGAGGTACTGCTGTGACTCCGGCGCCGAACCGTAACACCCGCGCAGGTCAGGTGTATAACGACTTGCGCAACATCGCTCGCGCCCATCGTCGCGATCCGGCAGAGTACTTCACCCTGTACGCCCTCGAAGGATTCCTCGTCCGCCTGGTTGCTTCAAAGGTTTCGAACGACTTCGTTCTCAAAGGCGGCGTGCTCATGGCTGCGTTCGCCGCGCGCCGACCCCCCCGAGACATCGACCTCGCCGCCACCAGCGCCCGCCTCGCCACCGTTGGGCGGTTCGGCAGGCGCAAGGCCCGCGCCGAGCACCAGGAGGCGACCGACCAGACCCAGACGAGACGAGCACAGCTACGCGAGACCTGGGGCGAGCCGCCACGCACCAGCGAGGCACTGCCCGAGTGGGCGCAGCGGCAGGCCCAGCGACGCGCCGAACACCACCCCCGCGTGCACGACGCCGACCGCGCCGTCGAAGCGGCACAGGCCAAGCGGGAAGCCATGCGCGACCGGCACACGCAGGAACAGCGGGCACTGCTGGTCAGCGAGTACGGGCCGGAGCGAGTCCGCCGCGACCACCTCGGCATGCGCACCACCAACCCACGGTGCGACGCACGAGACGCCCGTACGCGAGCCGCGATGCTCCGCGCCGAGGCCGACGAACTCCGCAGCCTCCCCGTCAACGAAGCCGCCCGACGCATCGAGGACAAGCAGGCCGAGCGAGAGAACCAGCAACGACGGGCGGCGGAACGGGCGCGGCAGTTCGGCGACCCATTCGAGCACGACCCGCACCGCGGCGATCCGTGGCGCGAGGGGCCAGGACGAGCTCTCTGACCCTGAGTCCATCACTCAGAGGGTATGTGTATAGTTATGTTCATGCCCACGAAGAACGTGTACGTCTCCGAAGCTGACCTGCCCCTGTTCGACCGAGCGGCCGAACTCGCCGGTGGCATGTCACCGGCGATCGCTGCCGGGCTCCGGCTCTACGTGGCGCAGCAGGAGAAGAAACGGAAGGACACCGAGATGCAGACCATCGAACTCGCCGTCGATGAGGGCAACATCGTGACCACCAAGCGGTTCACTGGCCGCCAGGTGCTGCGCTCTCAGATCAAGGACGGACGGCGCGTGCAGACCTACCGCGCCTACCTCACTGCCAAGGGCCAGTACGCCGTCTACACCCGCGACGACCCGAACTGGTCGGCCCTGACCCGCACCGGAGACGACGCGCCAGGCGATGCCGAGACGTGGGAGGGCGAGTGGTGGCACACCGGTCAGCGCACGCTCCAGGTGTTCCCCGACCTCGCCAGCATGCGCGGCATCGTGCCCGACGACGTCACCGAGGCGTTGGCGAGCATCGGCGACCAGCCCACCGTCGAAGACCTCGACATCTGAACCGACAAGCGCAGTAGACTAGAAACCGCAGAAACAAGCCGATCAAGACGCGACTACTTTTGCGCCCCTACGGGGTGCTCACCTCCGTGTAGTTCGTTCGCTGTGGCGTGCTACCGGGATGAGCTCAACCAGACCGGACGGTGAGATATTGGCCCCTGCCGTGCAGCTGGCTCCACAGCCCATTCTGCTACACTGTGTAGCATGTCGTCGAGTGTTCGCCCCTCTGCCCTCGCAGGTCGATACGGGCCACTGGAGTTGCGCGTGATGGAGTGCGTGTGGCGTGACGCACTGCCCGATGTGCGGACGGTGCACTCGGTGCTAGTCCGGCACGGCTCAGAGGTCGCTTACAGCACGGTGAAAACGATCATGGAGCGTCTGGTAATCAAGGGTGAGCTGAGCCGGGAGCGCGAGGGCCGACGGTTCGTCTATGCGCCTGTCCGCACCCGAGCCGAGACGGAGGCGCTGGTCACGCGGGGCGCGGTCGATGAGTTGCTCGACCGGCATGGCGATCTGGCGGTGTCGTTCTTCGTGGATCGTGCCCGGCAAGATCCTGCGCAGTTGGCCCGTCTGCGACGGATGCTACGCGAGATGGAGGCCGAGGATGGCGATGGCTGAGCTGCTGCTGTACCCGCAGGTGGTGTTGCTGCTTGCGCCACTGCTGTTACGGGCGATCTGGGCGGCCGCTCGCCCGGCCTTGCTGGTGATGAGTTCGAGGAGTCGGGCTGCGGTGCTGTTCGTCATGATCGTGGTGCCGGTCGCGGCGCTCACTGGGGTGGGTTCCGGGTTGGACGCTGGTCAGGTGCTGGCCGGGATGCGTCAACCGGTGCGTGGGCGGGAGGTGCGGTGATGCTGCGTCATGTGGTGCGGATCCTCCGCAGCGACTGGGGTGGATGGGCGCCTAGCATGGGCGTTGTCGCCGCGGTGACGATCCTGGTGACGGCGTGCACGAATCAGTTCGTATGGATCAGCTCTCCCGAGTTCGTGGACGCGGCTCGGCGGTCAGGTCTCGACGGCGGAGAGTTCGCGATGGTCTCGATGACGATCTACACGGTGATCGCGTTGCTCGCGGTGTGCTCGCTGACTGTGGTGGGCTCCGCGACGGTGGAGCGCACTCGCAGCACATTCGCCAAGTGGCGGCTGATGGGCGCCTCGCCCCGACAGGTCCGCGCCTGCCTGTGGGCGCTGGTAGGTCTGGCGAGTGTTCTCGGGGCTGTTCCGGGGGTGGTGCTCGGGTCGGTACTGAGCTCTCTCGCGGTGCCGTGGTTCAACGAGATGGCCGGTGCGAGTTTTCCGGGTGGCACCGGTGACTTCGTTCCACCGCCCTTCACGCCGAGCGCTGTGGCGTGCGGCGCAGCGCTTGTCCTCTCGGTGGTGACGTGTCTTCTGGGGCTACCTGGCCTGCGCATCGTGCGGCGCTGGTGGAGCCCGTTGAAGCGATGCGTGGGCCCGCGGCTGTTCGGAGCCGGCGTGCGTGGGGGCGGTGGCTCGTTGGAGGCCTGTTGCTGGCCTGCGCTGTGGCGATGGCGGTCGCCACGTCCCGAACGCTGGATCCTGCGCAGGTCGGGCGGTCGACCACGGCGATGGTGAATGCGGCGACGTGGGTCGGCGGGTTGAGCGCCGCTGCGGTGTACGTGACGGGACCCGCTCTGGTGCATGTAGCTCTGAGCGTCGCGCACCAGGTCCTGCGTCTCCTTCGTGTCCCCGTGGGACAGGTGGCAGTGCGCTCGGCCCGGGCGCAGTTGGCGATGAACGCGAACTCGATCGCACCGTTGGCGGCAGCGATCGGGCTGGGTGGCGTCATCTTCACCGCGACCGGCTCTTACCTGGCGGTGATGACGCGGGCAGGTTTCCCGCTGGAGGATCCGAACCTGACTGACGTAGCTCTTCTCTCGGGGCTGTTCTGCGTGATGGCGATCGCGACGAGCATGGCGGTCATCGCGCTCAGCGGCCGCGACCAGATGCGCGAGCACACCACGCTGCGTGCATCGGGGATGAGCCCCGTACAGGTCTCTCGCTTGGTCGCGTGGCAGTCGTTCTGTCTGGCTCTATGCGCAGCCGGGATGGGGCTGCTTCCGGTGGCTCTGGTCGCGTGGCTGGTGGTCAGCTGCTCACTGGCGCTGGTGGGATCCGTTGTGCTGAGCGTCCCGTGGCTGGGACTGACCGCGGGCTTCCTGGTTTGCTGGTTCGTGTTGTGGGTCGTCCAGTTCAGCCAGGCGATGCCGTGGCTACGCCTTGAGGCAGCGGCGGGGCTGCGTCATGCCTGAAACACTGGCAAGAGTAATCATCAGCAGTCGAGTTCTGGGAGGATCGGACCATCATCGACTGTTTCCGACTCATGCATCACGAGGGCATCGAGACTGCCCACGAGACACTCCGACGCCGAGCCGTAACACCCGCGCAGGCCAGGTTTACAACGACTTTCGCAACATCGCCCACGGGTTCCCCGCGTTCAGGCTCGAGGGCTAGGCGTCATTTTCGGTTCTTCACGTAGTTGAGAACGAGGAGGACGATGCAAGCCAGCGTCGCCACGCCAATGAGTGCGCTGACAACAGGATGGAGGCCGCTGAACGTGGTTGCGGCGTTCGCTACGAGTCCTACCAGTACAAGTACCCAGAGCGTCACCCGTGTAGTCGACGCTGAGCGCTTCTCAACGGGTGCTTCCGATGCTCGATGAGGGGCCGGCTCGTCGACGATCCGGTAGTCATTCTCGCTGTATGCCATAGGTGTTTGCCTTCCGTCCTGTCGTCGTTGTCACCTTCACAGGTGACGCGGACATCCGACGGACATTCACCGGACGATCACAGCTGGTGCCGTCTTAGCGACGGAATAGACAGGGAGGGGAACCGGGTACTCTCACCCTCTCGATAGGTTCTTTCATATGTAGCGGAGCCGAGCGAAGCTAGGAGCATGCTCGTCATGGCGCGTACTCGGGGGCTCCCGTCATCTCGCAGGCCACGGAGACCGGTCGCGGTGCCTAGCATGCGGGCGGCTGCCTCAAACTCCTCGGCGTGGAACAGGGTGTCGGCGAGGAGCTCTGCAACTTCGGCCTGTGTACCCGCATCGCCTAGTTGCTCGGCCGCATGCCATGCCTGTTCCGCCAACTCGCGTGCTCGTTTCACATCGTCTTGTTGCAATGCGAGCGAGGCCTCCTGCTGGAGAAGCACGACGGTGAGGTAGTCAGGATCAGCTAGAGGGGTGGTGAGAAGGGCTCTCGCATCGGTCAGAAGTGCTGTTCCGCGGTAGGCGTCACCATGGTCGAGGGCGATCCGGGCAAGGCCGACCATGCAGATCAGACGCACATCATTACTGGGCGGCGTCGTCTCAAGTGCTTCTTCGAAGACGATCTTGGCGGCTTCGGGCTGTTCAGCGCGGAGGAGTTCCTTGCCCAGACGCACGAGGGTTACCGGTACCGCTTCGTGCAGATCGAGCGAGTGTTGCAGGTCGAGGGCGGTGCGAAGGTTGCTGATCGCGCCGTCGGCGTCGCCGTGCAACGACTGGAAGCCAGTCAGCAGAACGGCCATCTGCGCGGCCGACCACACGTCACCGACTTCTTGGAAGAGCTTGAGCGCGTGCGCGATTCCTTTCTCGGCGCGTTCGACATCGCCAGAGGCCTCATCGATCAGAGCTTCGGCGGCTATCCCCGCTGCATGTAGCCAGGGGTCGGGATGGTTGACCGCGACCGCTGCATCAACCCGTGCACGTTCGTGGTCTCCGAGGGAGAGGTGGGCCTTCGTAGCGATCTGCACCAGTGGCGGGAACACCGTCAGTGCTTCGTCATCCAGTGGCAACATCGGTGAGATGGGGGAACTGTTCGCGCTGTCCTGACGTGGGAGTACGGCGCGGATCGCTGCGATCACATTCCGGGTCGAGGGGTCGAGACCGTCTTGTGTACCGTCGAGCGCGGCCGTCCAGCGTTCGAGGTCGTCGTAGCGTCCTCGGATCAGCCAGTAGTAGCCCAGTGATGTGCCAAGCCGGGCTGCGCCAATGTGATCGTCGCGGTGGAGCATCCGCCGAAGGCTGGCGATGAGATTGTCGCGTTCGCTGTCGAGGATCAACAGCGCACGACGCTGGTCGCGTCCGAGTATCAGCGTCGACGCAGCGGTCGCGAGGGCCGTGAAGTAGCGGTCCGCGACTTCGATCGCCGCTGTCTCATCGCCGGTTCCTCGTAGACGATCCGCCAGGTAGAGGCGTGGTGTTTCCAATAGGCGGTACCGGGTCGGGCCACCCAGCGGATCGTCTGTGCGGTGCAGCAGTGACTTGTCCACCAGCGAGGACAGGAGGTACTTAGTTTCTGCCTCGTCCGTCTCATCACTCTGATGGAGGGCAGCGGCACTTGCTTCGGTGGTTCCGCCGGGAAGCAGTGAGAGTCGTGCCGCGAGGCGCCGCTCGGGTTCGGAGAGCAGGTTCCACGTCCAGTCGAGCAGGGCGATGAGCGTCTGGTGTCGCCGATCTCCGGAACGGCGGGTGCCGTCCAACAATCGGAACCGCTCATCGAGGTGCTGAGCGATCTCCTGAACAGACATGGAGCGCACCCGGGTTGCGGCAAGTTCGATCGCCAGGGGAAGCCCGTCGAGCCTCCGGCAGATCTCGACCATGCTCTCTTCGTCCGACGGGGTGAGACGCAGGCCCGGCCGAGCGAGAGTAGCAAGGTCGTGGAACATGACGACCGCCTCTCCGTGTGCATGTGAGGCGTCGAGGGGATCGACGCGCAGAACCGCCTCGCCTGCAACGCCCAGAGGTTCGCGAGTGGTCGCGAGGATTCGCACCTGCGGGCATACGGAAAGCACACGGCCCGTGAGCTCGGCGACGGAGGTGGCTAAGTGCTCGCAGGTATCCAGCAACAACAGCGTGGGCGTCGTTGAGAGGGCGGCGATGAGTCGCATCAGCCGGTCGCCTCCCGCACCGGCTATGGCTGAGTCTGACACTCCGACCTGCGAGGCAACGGCGTCGGCGAGATTGTCGTCCTCTCGTAGCATGCTTAGATCGACAAAACACACGCGTTCGGTGTCGAACTGGCAGGCGTACTCGGTTGCCAGCCGGGTCTTACCGACGCCTCCTGGCCCGACCAGAGTGACCAATCGGGCTCGGCTCATGAGGTCAGTGAGCATCGTGAGCTCCCGCTCGCGGCCGAAGAAACGCGTCAGATACGTGTTCGTCCATCGCGTTCGTGGCGCATCCTCGCCCCGGAGCAACCGCTCATGCAGTCTGCGTAGCTCGGGCGAGGGATCGGTGCCGAGTTCGTCAGCCAGCGTCCTCCGTACCTGTTCGTAGGCGCTCAGTGCTGCCGCGGTCTGCCCGTCTCGTGCAAGTGTACGGATCAGGAGCGAATGGGTGCGCTCACGGGTGGGATGTTCACGGCAGAGGTCATACAGCTCAGGCAGGATGCTACTGGTTTCTCCAGTGTCGGCGAGGGCGTGCAGGCGGTCTTCGACGGTGCGCAGACGGAGAGACTCCAACCGAACTCTCTCACGGTCGGCGAAATCGGCGTCGATCCCACCGAACAATGCTCCCCGCCACATGCTCAGAGCCTCGTTGAGCGCGGTGAGGGCTCGGTCGGCAGCACCAGCACTCAGTAGCCGTGCGCCCTCGGCAGCGCGTTGCTCGAACAGGTGGACATCGACCTCTTGTGGCGAGAGATCGAGCACGTATCCGCCACTTTCTGCGTAGGGGCCGATTGTGAGGCCGTGCTCTCCGAGCCGTTCCCGAGTGCGTGCTACAAGACGCCGAAGCGTTTGTCTACCGCCGTCGGGCGGATGCCCGTTCCAGAGATCCTCGAGGAGGACATCGGCGGCCACGGCCTTCTGCGGGGTTAGGGCGAGGCGGGCTAGCAAAACGGGCATGCGACGGTTGCCGAGCGGCACCGTCTGACTCGCTCCGCCATGTACCTCGAACGTGCCGAGAATCGAAACGCGCACCCTCTGATTTTCACATGCCCCTCTGAGCGTCACAAACTTGGTGTGACAACGTCTAGCGGTTGTCCTTCCACTGTCCGGCTCGATCGTCACAGTGGAAAAGTGGCTGGACACGAAGCGAAAACGATGGATCACGCAGGCTTGTTGACGATGCGCGGAGTGACCCGCACCTATGGCGTGGGCGAGCGCACCGTGCATGCGTTGCGCGATGTCTCGCTGTCGCTCGACGGCGGTAGCTTTACCGCGGTCATGGGGCCGTCCGGTTCGGGCAAGAGCACGTTGTTGCACTGCGCCGCGGGCCTGGACCGCCCCACAGCGGGGAGCGTCGTCCTCGGCGATGTCGATCTCGCGCAGCTCTCGGAGAAGAAACTGACCCGGCTGCGTCGCGAGCGAGTCGGTTTCGTCTTCCAGGCGTACAACCTGCTAGCCGCGTTGAGCGTTGAGGACAACATCACCATGCCATTGCGCCTGGCCGGTGCTCAGGTGGATCGGGCGTGGGCGAAGCATGTTGTCGAACAGGTGGGGATGAGTACACGTCTGCATCACAGGCCATCCGAGCTCTCGGGCGGACAGCAGCAGCGCGTCGCGATCGCACGGGCGCTGATCGCCCGCCCCGACCTCATACTCGCCGACGAGCCGACCGGAGCGCTGGATTCCCGCACCGGTTCGCAGGTGCTCGACCTCCTCGCTCATGTCACCCGCGACGTGCAGCAAACCGTCTTGATGGTCACCCATGATCCACATGCGGCCTCGTACGCCGACCGGGTGGTGTTCCTCGCCGACGGCGAGATCGTGGACAGCCTTGACGCCCCGACAACGGCACAGATCACCGAGCGCATGAATCAGTTTGGTGAGGCCTGATGTTCCACCTCGCTTGGAAGACTCTGCGGGTGCGCAAAGGATCGTTCGTCGCCGCGTTCGTCGTGTTGATGTGCGCATCGGCGCTGATAGCCGCGTCCGGGGTGCTTGCCGAGTCCGGTTTGCGCAGCACTGGCGAACCCCATCGGTATACGCAGGCCGATGCGGTCGTCATCGCTGACCGGTCCTTCACCCCTGACGATGGAGACTTCACCACGACCACGCGACTCACAGAATCACCGGGCCTCCCAAATGGTCTGATCGAGACGATCCAGGCTTTGCCCGAGGTTGAGACCGCCATTGGCGACGACGACCTCGACTTGATGCTCGGCACGCATGCCTCTGCTGAGCCGACCCCAGTCGAGGGCCACGCGTGGCAGACATCGGAATTCGGCCCCTACACACTCGTCCGCGGCGATGCTCCGAGCAGTCCAGGAGAGATCGTGCTCACCGAGTCGATCTCCGCCCGGTTCGGCGTCACCGCTGGCGATGCGATCACCGTGTACCACCAAGCGATGCCGCACGACTACCAAGTTACCGGGATCGTCGCTGATCCACTCGACTCCGTAGAGAACACCGACCTGGTGTTCCTGCACGACGCCGACGCGCACCTGTTCGCCCCGAGTCCGGATCGGGTCTCAGCGATCGCCATCATCGCCGCAGACCAGGTGAGCGATCGTGAAGTCACGGAAGCCCTTGATCAGGCGACGGCGCAGGATGGTGCCGAGGTATTGACCGGAGCGTCGATCAGCCGGGCAGAACACGGGGAACTGGAGCAAGGTCGGGGCCTGCTGTTGCTGGTCGCGGCCTCATTCGGTGGCTTCGCCGTGTTGATCTCGCTGTTCATGGTCGCAGGCACCCTGGCATTGGCGTTGAATGCGCGGCGACGTGAGTTTGCGGTGCTTCGTGCGATGGGAGCGACACCCGGCCAGGTGCTCTCGATGGTCGGAGCCGAAGCGCTCTTGCTCGCTGGACTCGCCTCGACGCTCGGGGCTCTGCCGGGCTTTGCACTGGCTGAGGGCATGCGCCGTGTCTTTGCCCGCGTCGGTGTCATGCCCGAATCGCTCGTCCTGTCTTTCAGCCCGATCCCGGTGCTCGTCGCTGTCGCGCTTACTGTGCTCACTGCCTGGCTTGGTGCCATCACCGTCGCCTCCGGGCCTGCACACATTCGTCCGGTCGAGGCGATGCGAGACGCCTCTCGCGAAGCCCGACAGCCAGCCGGGTGGCGCACGATTGTCGGCCTCATCTGCGTGGCGCTCGGCCTCGGTGCTGCGCTGATCCCGATCGGGCTACGTAGCGACGCCGGAACCGCCGGAACGAGTAGCGCCGCGCTCCTCCTCGTGATCGGGCTCGCCCTCGCCGGCCCGTTCGTGCTCCGTCCACTCGTCACCGTGGTCACACGGCCTCTACGTCGTTTCGGCGTCAGCGGGTTCCTCGCTGCAGAGAATTCCGAGGCTCAGGTGCGTCGTCTAGGGGGCGTTCTGATGCCGCTTCTGTTGGCCATCGGGTTTACGCTCCCGATGGTCTACAGCCAAACCATCCTCGCCCAGGCCGTCACCGACCAGATCGAAGAAGGCATTACCGCTGACGTCGTTATCGCCGACACCGGTTCGGGTGGCATTGACCCGGACGTGCTCGCCGCGATCCAGTCGCTTCCCGAAACCGGAACTGTCACGGCAGTGCAGGACACCCAGATACTCCTGCCGTACTCGATCTTCGGCGACCCTGACGTCACCCAGACCACCGCTCGTGGCATCAGTGCAGACGGAATCACCACGACGCTCGATCCCGACATCGTCAGCGGCGATCTCACCGACCTCACTGGATCAACGATCGCTGTCGACCGCTCCACCGCCCGCATCATCAGCGCCCAGGTCGGCGATGACATCGAGGTCGTTCTCGGCGACGGCACAAGCACGACGCTCACGGTCGTCGCGGTCTACGACCGGGGCCTCGGACTGGGCGGCGCGATCCTGCCCTCCCAAGTGCTCGACAGGCACGCCGCAGCACCTACACAGGCACTCATCAGTGCCGACGGGTCCGCCACCTCCGATGCGCTTCACGCGGCACTCGCAGACCTGCTCGCCCGGTATCCGACCCTGACTATCGCAGATCAGGCGACGTTGGCCGATCAATCACGCTCTGAAACCATGATGACCTCTTGGGTGAACCTCACCGGGCTGGTCGTGATCGTCGCGTTCATCAGCATCACCGTGGTCAACAACCTCGTCATGGCGACCCTCGAGCGGGCCCGCGAGTTCTCCCTGCTTAGACTCATCGGCACCACCCGCGCACAAATCCTCCGAATGCTCTGTTACGAAGCCCTGGTTATCACCGTCCTCGCCATCGTGCTGGGTAGCCTCATCGCAACGATACCCCTGACCGTGCTGAGCCTGGCGTTCCTTGGTAACCCCCTCCCAGCAGCCTCGCCTTGGGTCTACATCGGCGTGATCGCCACTGCCGCCGTGCTCGCGCTCACATCTACCCTCACTCCGGCCACTCGCATTCTCCGGCAGCCCACGACGTCGACGATCGGAATCCGCGAGTGAGGCTGACGGTTATTGCGTACTAGGCCTCATACGCCTCTCGCCGTTCGGCGCCACGCTTCACCAACCGTCATCGCGTCGTCGCTAGAGTTGCGAACCTGGCGTACCCTTGAAGAATGGCGACTTCCCCACACAACGCCACCGCAACTGGCGAACCTCAGCATGACCGGTTGAGTGCCCAATACGTCGACGCACTTAACCGCTTTCACAACGAACTGACGGTACACAAGAACGCATCGGAACACACCGTGCGCAACTACATCGCCGACGCCACCAACCTCATGCAATTCCTCACCCACGACGGCAACGGTGACCCCATCCCTTTGGCCGACATCGAAATCGGCAACCTCCGCCAGTGGCTACTCCACCTATCTGCCCAAGGCGCCTCGTCCGGAACCCTCGCCCGTCGCATCGCAGGCATACGGTCATTCTTCACGTTCACCACCCGGGCAGGCATCACCGCCACCAACCCGGCCAGCAGACTATCCACGCCCAAAAAAGCCACCCGCCTGCCCACCGTCCTTCAGCAGTCCCACACTGAAGACGTCTTCACTCAACCGTTTGAGCCACCTGCGGACGATGCGAAGCTCACCAAGACCCAACGTGCTACACGCGCACGCGACATCGCACTCGTCGAACTGCTGTACGCCACCGGCATGCGCGTGTCCGAACTCGTCAACCTTGATGCCACCGACGTCGACTGGACCGCCGGGCTCATCACAGTTCTAGGAAAAGGAAACAAGCAACGCCGCATCCCATTCGGCGGTCCTTCACAACGCGCACTCACCGAATGGTTAGAAGTCAGAAACCACCTGGCCAGTGACGGTCAAGAAGCCTTGTTTGTAGGCGTCCGAGGCGGCAGGATCAACCAGCGCCAAGTACGCGACGTGGTCCACAAGGCCACGGCAAAACGGGCCAACTCACCGGAAATCTCGCCCCACGGTCTACGCCACTCGGCTGCCACCCACATGGTTGAAAACGGGGCCGACATCCGCCAAGTACAAGAGTTCCTGGGCCACGCAACCCTGAGCTCAACCCAGATATACACGCACGTGAGCCTGGGCAAACTTAAGGACTCCTACACGCAGGCCCACCCACGCGCCTAAGCGTGTGAGTGGGCGTCACTATGCATACACTGCACCGGCGCCTGATCATCAGGCGCGACTATCGGGATCTAGGCAAGAAATGCGTTGAGTGAGTCCTCCATCGGGGTATCCCCGTCGAGGATGTCCAGGTCTTTTCCATACGTGCGCTCATCATTCAGGACGTGCAGAATGAAGTTCGCTACATCGGCACGCGCCGTGGTCGAACCCTTACGTACCTCACCCTGGGAAACCGAGAGTTTCCTGGTCTCGGGTTCATCTGTCAGACGACCAGGCTTGACAATCGTGAAGTCCAAGTCAGACGCCCGAAGCGAGTCATCGGCAATACGTTTGGCATCCCAGTACGCGGCAAAGACCGGGTCAGTGCCTTCTGCAGTTGGGTGCTCTGCTCCCACGAACGACACCTGTACAAACCGGGCCACGCCGGCTTCCTTGGCTGCCTGCTGAGAAGTGATCGCGGCTTTCAAGTCCGAGGTGTATTTCCGGAACACGCCCGAACCTCCACCCGCACCAGCGAGGAACACCACAGCGTCGTGACCTTTAACGACCTCGGCCAGTTCTGAAACCGCCACTGTTTCCACATCGAGAACAACTGGGTGAGCGCCCATTGCGCTGAGCTCATCGACATGATCAGGGTTTCTCACCACGCTGGTGATACTGACGTCACCCTTACGTTCTGTGACGAGACGAGCAATTTTTCCGTGTCCACCAATGATTGCAATACGTGTGCTCATACCCGCGAAACACACAGTGCGCGCGAACTATTCCATGTGTACTGCATCGCCATCAAGTTTGACGGTCTCAGCCCACCGGTTTAGCCCATGAACTCCCAGTGCCACGGCTCAGGCAATGACCCGCCTTGGCGTGCCCAGCCGGGGTGATCCCACCCGTACTTAGGGCCGTTTGTGCGCAACCACCGATGCTCTGATGTACCAAAGCGGTTGATGCCTCCGCCGAGGTCCACGGCAAGGCCCCACCCGTGGTTCGACCGACCTGGGGTCGCTGCCATTCTGCCTTTGCGTTTCTTCAGGATCACCTGCTGCTCATATGTGCGGTATGAGTCAGTCACTGAGATCGGCCGGCCGAACTGGGCCTTGAACGCAGCTGACAATTCATCGAAGGCTCGGGCTGCATCGCATCTGAGCATGTGCCCAGGCGCTGACTTCACAGCGCACATTGCGACTGCTGGGATTCGCCCGTTTTGGTGCCCACCCCACGGGCCTGCTCCTTTACCTTTGCCCTTATAACTCGGCTGTTGATCGACTGCCAAGGGTTTAGGCGCTTGCGCCTCTGGTAGAAGGATCGAAGCGCCAGAAGAGAAGAAATCTACCGGATTGAGGTAATCTTTCGCTCTGTCCTTACGCCATACACCCACATGCACGCACCCTTGCGGGCAATGCGACGGTGAGGACACCTTAGCCATGTGCATCCCCGGGGTAATGTCATCGCCCTTCTTCAAATCGCTGTCGACCGACTCATAACTCACCACATAGTTACCTACCTCGACACTCATCACGCGTTTCCCCGCGATCACTCCCACGAACCGCACCACCCCAAAACCTGGGGCACGCACGGGCTCACCTGGAAGCGCCAGGACATCGACACCTCGGTGCCCGGACTGCCAATTCTTGTCTGGCTTATCGAAACCACGAATCACTTCAAACCCAGGCACCGGAGTCATCCACGTGCCAGACGGTTCATCTGAGTGCTCACCGGGTGCCGCATACACCACGGAATCTGGAACATGTGTGGCACTCATCAGCGTCATCGCTAAAACGAGCCACGAAACTACAGTCAAAATTCGAGAAATCATGTACTTATAGCACTACGTGACCAGCACTGATAAAAGACCCGAATCCAAACCTGTGGAAACCGCGGAGTCTTCCACACAGCTCTTGCCACGGGAACGAAAAACAATCCACACGCGCGGTGCCATAAGTACCTATTTGGTTACTCGCGCGTGACCTGCATAAAATAGGGCCAGCAGGAGTGTCAGAACTCTTGACTACGCGTATCCGACACACGAGCGGTGCCTCAGGTGCGTTTTATCCACACATATTCCTCCAGCAGGACACGTGGGTGAAGCGTGGGCTTCCGCCACGGATACCAGGAACAAACCGAAATCCGCGCAGGGTCAACCCAGTTGGAACCTGCGCCCGAACGCGCGTAAGCGCCATGAAAGGAGGGCGTCGGCATGGCCGTCGTCACCACTCGCCAGTTGCTCGACTCCGGTGTTCACTTTGGTCACCAGACTCGTCGCTGGAACCCCAAGATGAAGCGTTTCATTTTCACGGAACGCAACGGCATCTACATCATTGACCTGCAGCAGACGCTGGGCTACATCGACACCGCATTCGAGTTCATCAAAGAAACCGTTGCGCACGGCGGATCGATCATGTTCGTCGGAACCAAGAAGCAGGCCCAGGAAGCTATTGCCGAACAGGCACAGCGCGTTGGTCAGCCATTCGTGAACCAGCGCTGGTTGGGCGGTATGCTCACCAACTTCCAGACCATCTCCGGTCGTCTGCGCCGTCTGAAGGAACTCGAAGAAATCGACTTCGACGACGTAGCTGGATCGGGTCACACCAAGAAGGAACTGCTCATCCTGTCGCGCGAAAAGGAAAAGCTTGAGCGCACCCTGGGCGGTATCCGCGACATGCAGCGCACCCCTTCAGCAGTGTGGATCGTTGACACCAAGAAGGAACACCTGGCTGTTGACGAAGCTAAGAAGCTTGGTATCCCAATCGTGGGTATCCTCGACACCAACTGCGACCCTGACGAAGTTGACTACCCAATCCCAGGTAACGACGACTCGATTCGCTCCGTAGCCCTTCTGACCCGCGTCGTTGCAGACGCAGTTGCCGAAGGTCTGCTCAAGCGCCACTCGTCTGACGAAGGTGAAAAGAACGTCTCCGCTGTTGACGTTGAACCAATGCCAGAATGGGAACGCGAACTCCTCGAAGGTAAGAGCGGGGACGACGCTAAGGCAGAAGACGCTAAGGCTGACGAAGCCAAGGCAGAAGAAACAAAGGAAGCCAAGGACGAAACCAAGGCTGCCGACGCTATGGAAGAACCCAAAGCAGAAGCAGCCCAGGAAGAATCCAAGGAAGAAGCCGCCGCTGACGCCGACGACAAGTCGACCGAAGCCTGACACGTTAGTGCTGTAACCCCACGCACGTAAATCCTCTCGACTATAGGAGATCACATGGCAAACTACACCGCCGCTGACATCAAGGCTCTGCGCGAAAAGACCGGTGCAGGCATGATGGACGTGAAGAAGGCTCTTGACGAGGCTCAGGGCGACCAGGCCAAGGCTGTTGAAATCCTGCGCGTAAAGGGCCTCAAGGGTGCCACCAAGCGCGAAGGACGTTCGACCTCGGACGGTCTTGTTGCTATCAAGACCGACGGTGGCGTCGGTACCATGATCGAATTCAACTCCGAAACCGACTTCGTTGCTAAGTCCGACAAGTTCATCAGCCTGGCTGACGAAATTCTGGAACTGGCAGTGGCGAACAACGCTTCGGACGCTGAAGAGTTCAAGAACGTGGAAATCGACGGCAAGCCTGTCTCCCAGATCATCACCGAAGGTGGTGCCTCCCTGGGCGAAAAGGTTGACCTGAAGACCGTTGCGCGCCTCGAAGGTGCCAAGGTCGCTTCCTACCTGCACCGCACCAACAAGGACCTGCCTCCACAGGTTGGTGTTCTGCTGGCATACGAAGGTGACAACGACCAGGCTGCACACGACGTAGCCGTGCACATCGCTGCTCTTGCACCTAAGTACTTCAGCCGCGAAGACGTTCCAGCTGAACTGGTTGAAAAGGAACGCGAAATCGCTTTGGAAACCGCAAAGAACGAAGGCAAGCCAGAAGCTGCTCTGCCAAAGATCGTTGAAGGCCGCGTCAACGGATTCTTCAAGGAAAACGTTCTGCTGGACCAGGGCTTTGCCAAGGAGCCAAAGAAGTCGGTTCAGTCCATCCTGGACGAAGCTGGCATCAAGGCAACCGGTTTCGCACGCGTGCGTGTGGGATCCTAATCTAAGCGCTAGCTAACAAAAACGTGCCACCACACTCTTGTGGTGGCACGTTTTGTTTTGCCGTGTGCCGGAGGGTTTAGGCCCAGCAAGTTCACGTGGTCTTTACCCAGGTAGGGGCGGGTCTTTACCCTCTCGCGAGTCCGTGGTTACACCCAGCGCTTACTGTGTGGGGAATACCCACAATCGAAAGGACTCATGATGACCCTCATGCTCGGTGACGTAGCCCCAGACTTCACCTCCGAAACCTCGGCTGGCGAAATCTCGTTCCACGACTGGGCTGGTGACAACTGGGTTGTGCTCTTCTCGCACCCAGCCGACTTCACCCCCGTCTGCACCACCGAGCTGGGTCGCGTCGCACAGCTGAGCGACGAATGGGCAAAGCGGGACGTTAAGCCAATCGCCCTGTCAGTGGACTCGAAAGAAGACCACGACAACTGGATCTCCGACATCAACTCCTACGGCAACACCACCGTGGAATACCCCATCATCGCCGACCCCAACAAAACAGTCGCGGAACTCTACGGCATGATCCACCCCAACGAAGGCGACACGTCATCGGTGCGTTCGGTGTTCATCATTGACCCGGCCAAGAAGATCCGCCTCACCATGACCTACCCCAAGTCAACCGGGCGCAACTTCGACGAAATCCTTCGCGTGATCGACGCCCTCCAAACCGCAGACCGCGCGGAAGTCGCCACCCCAGTGGACTGGAAGAGCGGCGACCGGATCGTCGTCCCACCAACCGTCACCACTGACGAAGCCCGCGAACGCTTTGACGACGTCCAGGAGTCCTTCCCTTACTTGCGCACCGCCCAGATCCGCGGAAACTAGGTACCACCTCGGCGGCGCTTACACAAACGCTGTGGGCGACCGTTAGTATTAGAGGTGGCCCGCAAGTTCTGACGTGAGGATCCCATGGAATCGCCTGTTCATTTTTCTAGCCACGCAATGCATCCGGTTCGTACTGATCGCAGGCGAGTGCTTCTGAAACTGTCAGGTGAAGTTTTTGGTGGGGGATCCGTTGGGGTAAACCCGGACATTGTGTCGGCAATCGCTAAGCAGATCGTGCCTACCGTGCCCGAGGTGGAAATCAGTATCGTCGTAGGTGGCGGCAATTTCTTCCGCGGGGCGGAACTGCAGCAACGTGGAATGGACCGTACACGTGCGGACTACATGGGCATGTTGGGCACCGTGATGAACTGCCTTGCTCTGCAGGACTTCTTGGAACAGCAGGGCGTGGACACGCGTGTGCAAACCGCAATCCCTATGAGCCAGGTGGCCGAGTCGTATATTCCGCGCCGCGCCATGCGACACATGGAAAAGGACCGTGTCGTGATTTTCGGCGCGGGTGCTGGACTGCCGTTCTTCTCAACCGACACCGTGGCTGCACAGCGTGCGCTCGAAATCCACGCCGACGAAGTTCTCATCGCCAAGAACGGTGTGGACGGCGTGTACACCGCGGACCCCAAGAAGGACCCGTCGGCCACCAAGATTGACCACATCACCTTCCAAGACGCACTTACCCGAGGCCTCAAAGTCGTCGACGCGACCGCGTTCAGTTTGTGCATGGACAACTCCCTTCCCATGCGTGTCTTTGGCATGCAGGGTGACGGCAACTTGCAGCGCGCGATCATGGGCGAAGACATCGGAACCGTAGTCAGCGCATAGAGTCTGCCGTCCAGGTCACCCCAGGTAGGATTGAACAGAACGTTCCCAAGGAGAAGACATTGATCAACGGAATTCTTAAAGAAGCTAGCGCCAAAATGGATGGTGCGATCGAAGCTACCCAGTCCGCTTTCGGTAACGTACGAACCGGTCGCGCCAACCCTGGCCTGTTTTCTAACATCCCTGTGGAGTACTACGGCACTGCCACACCTATGCAACAGCTCGCATCGTTCCAGGTGCCTGAAGCTCGCACCATTCTCATCACCCCATATGACCGCAGCGCGTTGACCGACATTGAGAACGCGTTGCGTAACTCCGACATCGGCGCCAACCCCGCTAACGACGGAAACGTTATCCGCGTGACCCTCCCGGAACTCACCGAAGAGCGCCGTAAGGAGTACGTCAAGATCGTCAAGGGCGATGCTGAAGAAGGTCGCATCTCAGTGCGCAACGTGCGTCGCAAGGCCAAAGAACAGCTCGAACGCATCCAGAAGGACGGCGAAGCTGGTGAGGACGAAGTCAAGCACGCTCTTGGCGAACTCGACGAACTCACCAAGAAGAAAGTCGACGAAATCGACTCGCTTCTGGCCGCTAAAGAAAAAGAGCTGCTTGAAGTCTGATTTGTCGTCTTACGACGAGCGCCAGTCGAAAACTTCGGCTGGCGCATCTTCGACTTCTCAGAACCCCGTCACGGGGGCTGAACCCAACCCGCAGGCACCTCAGCCACCAAAAAAGGACTACGGGCGAGCCGGGCGCAACCTTCCGGCGGCGATCGCCGTGGGTCTGGTGCTGGGTGGCGCTGTACTTGCCAGCCTGGTGTTCATTCCCGAAATGTTTTTGGTTGTGGCACTCATTGGTGTCGTGGCTGCGACCTGGGAACTGTCCAACGCACTGAGCCGATCCGGTTCTAAGGTGGCGCGTGTTCCCACCATGATTTCAGCTGGGTTCATGATCCTGGCCGCATATTTTCTGGGGCGTGAAGCGCTCTGGGTGACCTTCACACTGGGGTGTGGGTTCATCCTCATCTACAACCAGATCCGCCGGCACCGCCTCAACCCTGTAAAAGACGTGTGCTTGAGCATCTTCGCCCTCACGTATGTGGGGCTGATGGGCTCGTTCATCGCCTACATGTTGTCGTTTCCCATGGGCAATATGCTGGTGATCACCTTCCTGGCCATGGTCGTTGCTAGTGATACCGGTGGTTATACCTTTGGTGTTCTGTGGGGCAAGCACCCCATTGCGCCAAGCATTTCGCCTAAAAAGTCGTGGGAAGGCTTTGCAGGATCCGCGCTCTTCTCCACCGTTGTAGGCGTGTGCATGGTGGTGCTGGCGTTCGGTGCTCCGTGGTGGACCGGCCTTGTTCTAGGCATGGTCATTCCGGTTTTCGCCACACTGGGCGACTTCTCCGAATCCATGATCAAACGTGACTTGGGTCTTAAAGACATGGGCACGTTGCTACCTGGCCACGGGGGAGTGATGGACCGGTTGGACTCGATCCTTCCAACCGCACCAGTGGCTCTTGCGCTCTACCACTTCTTGCCAGGTCTTCTGTTCTAGGCGGACCGGTTCTAGGTGGACCGGGCAACACGCGAAGTGTCTGTCTGAGCTAATTCGTGCGATACTGGGAGGGCCATGGCCCAGAATTTAACACCTCGTCAGGTACGCCCTGTTGTCGAACATGAGGACGGAACGACCTCGAAAACCCCCATGCGGGACGGTCGGCCCCTCCTGAATTTTCGGTCACCTCGGGTGAAACAGCCGCCTCAGCACCTAGCCGACTTGTCGCTAGAAGAACTGACGCAGGCTGTCAAAGACAAAGGGCTTCCCGGGTTCCGAGCCAAACAGCTGGCCACCCACTACTACGTACACAACACCACTGACCCAGCTGACATGACCGACTTGCCGGCCGAACAGCGCGAAGAACTCGCTACAGAGTTCTTCCCACCACTGCTCACCGAGGTCAGGCGCCTGCGCACAGAAGACGGTGACACCATCAAATTCCTGTGGCGGCTGTTCGACGGTGCCATGGTCGAATCCGTGCTCATGCGCTACCGTAACCGCATCACCTTGTGCGTGTCCTCGCAGTGTGGGTGCGGAATGAACTGCCCGTTTTGCGCAACCGGCCAGCAGGGCCTCACCCGCAACATGTCCACGGCCGAAATCGTCGACCAAGTCATCCAAGCAAACCGCGTGATCGCAGCCGGGGAACTGGCCCCTGCCGCCGCAACGACCACCAACTACCTGGGTGAAGAGGCAGCTGAAGTCGGTTCCGAAGCCGACACCCCCGAAGGCGCCGCAGACGCGCCAGCAGAAACCGGCGCCGCAGACGCCCAAGCCGCTACCACCTCGGCCGGGGTACACGACCGTGTCGCCAACGTGGTGTTTATGGGAATGGGTGAGCCGCTGGCCAACTACAAGCGCGTCATGAACGCGGTGCGCCGCTTCACCACACCAGCACCAGCCGGCCTGGGCATGTCGCCGCGCCGCATCACCGTGTCGACCGTGGGCTTGGTGCCGGGCATCAAGAAACTCGCCACGGAAAACATCCCGGTGACGTTTGCGCTGAGCCTGCACGCACCGGATGACGACCTGCGTGACGAAATGATTCCCGTCAACACGCGGTGGAACGCCGACGAAGCGATCGACGCCGCGTACGACTACTACAAAACCACTGGCCGGCGCGTGTCGATCGAATACGCGCTCATTAAAGACATGAACGACCACGCGTGGCGTGCGGAGCTTCTGGCTAAGAAGCTCAACGCCCGAGGTCGTGGCTGGGTTCACGTGAACCCAATCCCGCTTAACCCCACGCCAGGGTCCGTATGGACGGCTTCCGAGCCCGAGGTTGCCGCTGAGTTCGTGTGCAGGCTCGTCAAGGCGGGGGTACCGACTACAATTCGAGACACACGCGGTAAAGACATCGACGGTGCGTGTGGTCAGCTGGCTGCTGAGGATGAGGACTAAGGAGACGCTTTGGAACAGAACTTCCCCAAGATGTCGGGGTGGAAGAACGGTTATGACCCGGCACAGGTCGACAGCTTCTTCAAGCGCGCCCGCGAAAGCTTTGAGCGCGAAACCCCTCAGCCTGGCGACCTGGATGCGCGTGCGGTGCGCACTGTTGGTTTTGACTTAAAGCGCGGTGGCTACCACGTGGGCGTTGTTGACGCGGCCCTTGACCGTTTGGAGGATGCGTTCGCCAAGCGTAGCCGTGAGCAGCTGGTCGCCACCTCTGGTGAGGACGCTTGGGTTGATGAGCTCACGCGCGCTGCCGGTTCGTTGCGTGGGCGTCTGAGCCGTGCGCCAGGTGAGCGTTTTAACTTGGCTGAGCGTGGCGCCATCGGCTACGACATCGAAGAAGTCGACGAACTGTGCGACAAGATCAACGCGTACTTCACCGATGGCCTGGCGATGAGCGTGGACGAGGTTCGTCGCGTCCTGTTCAAGATCCGCAAGGGCAAGAAGGCGTACAACGAAGACCAGGTGGATGCGTTCATCGACCGTGTTGTTGAAGTGATGGCATCGGTTGACTGATATCCACTGGTTTGCCCGGCCCGGCGTTCGCGGGGAGGGCCACCCGGGGCTCATGAACCCGGTGTATGAGCTGTTGGACTTCCCCGTGGCGATGGGTCGCGCTGATGACGTGTTTGTGCGTGACCGCAACTGTTTCGGGGAGTCGGTGGAGCTTACTTTCGCCGAGGTGTTAGACCGCTCCGCGAAGTTCGCTGGCGTTTTGCGCCTTATGGAGGTGAGCGAAGGGACGTGCGTGTCGGTTGCGTCCGACGTGTCCCCGCTGACTGCTCACCTGGTGAAGTTGGGTGCGTGGCGTGTGGGCGCGTGTGTCGCGTCCGCGGACTCCGGCGCCCCGGTTCGGATTGTGGCCGGCGAGACTCCAGCTCAGAGTCCCAGAGAACGCGGCGCCCACCAGGCGTTTTCCAAGCCTGTGAAGGCCCTACCCAGTCATTTTGAGGGCGCAGTTGCCCTGTTTGAAGGTAACGAGTTTGTTCTAGACACGGTTGTGCGTGACGCGCGGGTTGAACCGGCCGCTGTGGTGGAGCTTCGCCCCGACGCCGTTGTGCAGTGTTCCAACGCACCCAATACTCAGCGCCTGACAGCCTTGGAAGCAATCAAAGCATACGCATAGGCTACGTACCCTCTGGGCCTGAATGCCAAAACGCGAAAGTGGCCAGGAACAGCTCAACCGTTCCCAGCCACCTCACTTTAGACGACCTATACGTATCTCGTTACGCGAACGCGTTGATTCCGGTGAGCGAACGTCCCAACGTGAGCTGGTGAACCTCGTGGGTACCTTCGTACGTGAGGACGGTTTCCAGGTTAATGGCGTGGCGCAGCGGCGAGTATTCGCTGGTAATACCCGAACCACCGAACAGCGCACGCAAGTCACGGCAGATGTTCATCGCGGTGTCGGCGGTGACCATCTTGCCCAAGCTGATCTGTTCAGGGCGAACACCCGTGGTGTCCTTGAGCTTGCCCAGGTGGGCTGCCAGCAGGGTGATCTGTGAGTACTGACCAAAGGCCTTTGCCAGCTTCTGCTGCGTGATCTGGAATGCCGCGAGTGGCTTGTCGAACTGGATACGTGAACCGGTGTACATGAGCGCCTGCTCAAGTGCGTCGCGAGCAGCACCAGTAGCACCAAACACAATCCCAAAACGAGCTTCAGACAAGCACGTGAGCGGCCCGCGCAGACCCTTGGCCTTAGGCATCATGGCGTCAGCAGGGAGGCGCACGTTGTCCAGCACGATTTCACCCGTAATGGACGCGCGCAGCGACAGTTTGCGTTGAACCTTGGGGCACTCAACACCAGGTGTGTCGGTCGGAACCACGAAACCACGGATGACGGGGCGACCCTTTTCATCCTCTTCGTCGGTCTTAGCCCACACAACGGCAACATCCGCAACAGGGGAGTTGGTGATCCACATTTTTGCGCCGTTGAGCACCCAGTCGTCACCGTCGCGCTTTGCCACGGTGCGCATGTTGGACGGGTCGGATCCCACATCAGGTTCGGTCAGACCAAAGCACCCAATGGCTTCACCCTGAGCCATGCGTGGCAGCCATTCGTTCTTCTGCTCTTCCGAACCCCAGTGGTGGATTGCGAACATTGCAAGCGATCCCTGCACGGACACCAGCGAACGCAGACCGGAGTCCACGGCCTCAAGTTCGCGGCACGCCAGGCCGTACTGGGTTGCGGTTGAACCGGCGCATCCGTAGCCTTCCAGGTGCATACCTAGGACGCCCAGCTGGCCCAGTTCTTTGGCGAGCTCACGAGCCGGAATGGTGCCTTCTAAGTACCAGTCGCCGATCTTGTCACGCAGGTTGTCATCGGCCCATTGGCGAACAACACCGGCCCATTCGAGGTCTTCTTTGCTAAAAACCGAGTCGATTTGCAGAATTTCGTCCGGCGTTTGCGTCTTTGCCACGTTTGTCTCCTTGTTGTCGTTGGTGTAGATGCGCGACTGCGTATCCGATTCGTCTATTTGCACTGTACATTGCGTGTTCCGTGTCACTAAACCCGGCCCGAGGTTGCGGGGGCTGGCTCAGCGTCCTCTGCAGTTAGCGTGTCAAGATTGTCTGGTGGCTGTTCGACAAATCGCGATTTTAGGTTCAACTGGTTCGATCGGAACGCAGGCGTTAGAGCTCATTTCTGCTCACCCTGACCGGTTTCGTATATCGGCGCTGTCTGCGGGCACAAACGTTGAGTTGCTGGCCCGTCAGGCGGTTGAGTTCGGGGTGCCTGTCGTTGGGTGTGCTTCCCACACCGAGGCGGTAGTTTCCTCCGCGGTGGACGCAGCCGCCAGCGAAGCGGGTAAACCGAACCCGGTGCGTGAGATTGTGTGTGGTTCTGAAGCTGCTGCAACGATTGCGGCCATGCCCACCGGCACGGTTCTCAACGCGATCACGGGAGCAGCTGGTCTGACCGCCACCCATGCCAGCCTGCGGGCCGGAACGGACACGGCTCTAGCGAACAAGGAGTCCCTCATCATCGGGGGAACCATGATCACGGATTTAGCGGCCTCGACGGGCGCTCGCCTTCTTCCTGTTGACTCGGAGCACTCTGCCCTGTGGCAAGCTTTGCGCGCGGGCACCCACCTGGAGGTCGACAGGCTAGTCTTAACCGCCTCGGGCGGACCTTTCCGAGGCATGACCCGCGAACAGCTAGAACGCGTGACCCCGCAACAAGCGCTCAAACACCCCACGTGGGACATGGGACGGGTGATCACCACGAATTCGGCGAGCCTGGTGAACAAGGGGCTCGAAGTGATTGAGGCGCACCTGCTGTTTGACGTGCCGTATGACCGGATCGACGTGGTGGTCCACCCGCAGAGCAACATTCATTCCATGGTGCAGTTCGTGGACGGTTCCACACTGGCGCAAGTGTCGCCACCGGACATGAAACTTCCGATCGCATATGCCTTGGGGTACGAAGAACACATTCCTAAAGCAACGGCGCCTAATGACTGGTCGCAACCCGTGACGTGGACCTTTGAACCGGTCGACCACCAAGCGTTCCTCGCGTTGGGGTTGGCGGCTCGGGCCGGGCAAGCCGGGGGCGTACACCCCGCGTGGTACAACGCCAGCAACGAAGTGTTCGTGGACGCGTTCCATGATGGGCACATCAGCTTCACCGCAATCAGCGACGGCCTGGCTGCGGCCCTAGACAAGGCCGACCAGCTGAACGCAGACAACGCGGTACCTGGTGGCCTTACACTTGAACACGTCCTGGAAGCTGACGCACACGCCCGCGCTTGGGCTCACGAGTGGGTGAACGCATGACAATCCTTCTGTACATTCTGGGAGTCATTCTTTTCTTAGCCGCAATTGGCTTGTCGATTGGACTCCACGAAATCGGTCACTTGGTGCCTGCCAAGAAGTTCGGCGTCAAGGTCACCGACTACATGATCGGGTTTGGCCCAACCCTGGTGTCGCTTAAACGTGGGGAAACACGGTACGGGATCAAACTCCTCCCGTTGGGTGGGTTCATCGCGATGCCTGGAATGTACCCGCCCAAGGAAGCCACACACACGCGCGCACAAGACGTACCGGACGAAAAAACCGTTCGCGGCATCGTGCGCGAAGCAGCCAAGAAGCGTCACGCGAACCAGGAGCTCGCTGACTCTCAACAGCCCGTGGTGACCGACACGCGGCAGGACGGGACACCTCGGAAGGGGCGCCTGTTTGAAAACACCCTGGCCGACGCCCGCGAATTCTCCAACCGGGGGATCGAACCCGGTGAAGAACACCGCACGTTCTACGCGCTCAACCTGCCCAAACGCCTGGTCGTGATGTTCGGCGGGCCGTTCATGAACCTACTGCTGGGAATCGGGATCCTAGCGTTAGTGCTCTTAGGAATCGGGGTGCCCGGCCCATCCACCACCGTGGCGACCGTGGTCGAATGTGCCGTCCCCGCGTCAGAAGCTCAAGCGCGACAAGCGGCAGGCAACGACGACTGCACGCCCAAGGACCAGCTCACCCCCGCATGGGAAACCGGCATCAAACCAGGTGACAAAATCCTCGAAATCGGGGGCACCCCAGTTGAGTCATGGGACCACATGACTGAACAGATCCGCGCAGCCGCTGGAACCACGGTCCCCATCAAACTGGAGCGCGACGGCCAGGTGATCACAAAAGACGTGCCGATTATCACCTCGGAACGCCCCAAAACCGACGAACACGGTAGCCCCATCACCCGTGCCGACGGCACCCCCGAAACCGAACAAGCCGGGTTCCTGGGAGTCTCACCCACGCAAGAACTCACCCCCATCCCTGTGAGTGAATTTCCCGGCACGGTATGGTCCTCGATCACTCAGACCTTCAGCGCGCTTTTCCACCTGCCGCAACGCCTGGTCGAAATCGGGCAGATCGCCATCAGCGGGGGAGACCGGCCAGCTGACGGACCAATTGGCGTTGTGGGAATCGGGCGTGTGGCCGGCGAAATCGTGTCCACCGATCTGTTCGATGTGGTGGACAAGGTTCAACTGGGGTTGAGCCTCGTGGCCTCGCTGAACTTCTTCCTGTTCGCCTTCAACCTAGTGCCATTGCTGCCCCTGGACGGTGGTCACATCGCAGTCGCGCTGTATGAAGGCGCTCGCCGGCGAATCAACCTTGCCCGAGGTCGTGGCATCGTTGGTCCGTTCGACACCGCCCGGTTGCTACCGCTCACCTACGGGGTCGTGGGAGTCATGCTGGTCATGACGCTCCTTTTGCTGTACGTGGATCTGTTCAATCCGATCACGCTGCGCGATCTGTTTGGCGGTTAGGGCCAGTCGCGGACTAGGTCGAATAAGGACACCGAACACACGAAGACATAGAATGAACGTACATCGCGTGGAAGGGAAAGAATGCCTGCCGTAAATCTTGGAATGCCATCGACTCCCACTGTTTTGGCGCCGCGTCGCAAAACCCGCCAAATCAAAGTTGGAAGCGTAGGGGTGGGGTCAGACTATCCCGTGAGCGTGCAGTCCATGACCACCACCAAAACCACGGACATCAACGGCACGTTGCAGCAGATCGCCGAACTCACCGCGTCCGGGTGCGACATCGTCCGCGTGGCTTGCCCCAGCGCCGACGACGCTGAAGCACTCCCAGCGATCGCCCAGAAATCACAGATCCCCGTGATCGCTGACATCCACTTCCAGCCCAAGTACGTGTTTGCGGCGATCGAGGCCGGCTGCGCAGCGGTTCGTGTGAACCCCGGTAACATCCGCAAGTTCGACGACCAGGTGAAAGAAATCTCCCAGGCCGCCAAGGACCACGGCACCTCGATCCGCATCGGTGTCAACGCCGGGTCACTGGACAAGCGCATCATGGAGAAGTTCGGAAAAGCCACGCCCGAAGCCCTGGTCGAATCGGCCGTGTGGGAAGCCTCGCTGTTCGAAGAACACGACTTCCACGACTTCAAAATCTCGGTCAAACACCACGACCCCGTCATCATGGTGGAGGCCTACCGCCAACTTGCCGAACGCGGAGACTGGCCGCTCCACCTCGGCGTGACCGAAGCCGGCCCAGCTTTCCAGGGGACCATCAAATCTGCGACCGCGTTTGGGGCGCTTTTGGCAGAAGGCATTGGTGACACGATTCGTGTGTCACTGTCTGCGCCGCCGGTTGAAGAAGTCAAGGTGGGAACCCAGATCCTGCAGTCGCTCAACCTCAAGCAGCGCAAGCTCGAGATTGTGTCGTGCCCGTCGTGCGGACGTGCGCAGGTGGACGTGTACGAGCTGGCCGACAAAGTCACTGAAGGCCTCAAAGGCCTGGACGTGCCACTGCGCGTGGCCGTCATGGGGTGCGTTGTCAACGGTCCCGGCGAAGCACGCGAAGCCGACCTGGGTGTCGCATCTGGTAACGGCAAAGGCCAGATCTTCGTCAAGGGTGAAGTCATCAAGACCGTGCCTGAGTCCAAGATCGTGGAAACCCTGATCGAAGAAGCCCTGCGTATCGCTGAAGAGAACGGCGACCCGTCCGGCGAAGCAGAGGTTGTCGTCGGTTGATCCGGCTAGCGCCCCTGCTTCACCATCACACACCGTGGGTGCAGGGCGTATGCGCGGCCGACCCAGCCGGAACCATCACCATCCAGCGACTCGTTGACGGGGCTGGTACCGCTCAAATCGACGCACCGTCCGGTGTCCTGTGGGGTACGGTCAGCGAACAGGGGAGTGCCCTGCCACCAGAGGCGGTGTTTTGGATTGGGTACTCAGTCACCCCGCTCACCCCGTCTCTCAACGGGGTTGCTGACGTGGCGTCGCTTCTCAACCGCCGAGGTCGTTACCCGTGTTCACTGGTGGGGCACCGAGAGCCGGTATTGGATGTGTATCGCCGGCTAGTGTGGGGGCCACCTCGGGGAGTGCGACCGCACCAACCGTTGCTGGTGGCATGTGAACGGCCGGACGTTGACGAGATCCCGGTCCGCGTCGCCAGGGCCGACGAGTACACACAGGTGTATGACGCCTCCGTGGCGATGTTCAAAGAAGAAGTGGGATTCTCCCCTGAGCAGCCCAACCCCTCTGGGTATCGGGCGCGCGTGCGATCACTCTTGACCGGTGGGCACACGCTGGTGCTCAGCGACGGGAACACCCTGATCTTCAAAGCCGACCTGGGCGTGATCTCTAGTCGAGCAGTCCAAGTCCAAGGCGTGTGGGTCCACCCCGCCTACCGTGGCCAAGGAATCGCCAGCCGAGCCATGGTCTCCGTGACGCGACACGCCCTTGCGTACGCACCCACGGTGAGTTTGTACGTCAACTCATTTAACACCTCGGCGCTGGGTGCGTACGCACGCGCTGGCTACCGCCAAATAGGCGAATTCGCCACAGTCATGTACTGACGCGGCTCCCTGACGTGGCGGCTCAACAGGTGGGACGTGACGGCTCGCACAGTCGTAAAAGGTGACCCTGTGCACATGAAAATCTCAGAATGTTCTAGCATTGAGGTGTTTCAATACGGCCTTTGGCCGGAACCTGTCGGTCGAGGCGCACGCGCCTCCCTGAACATACGGACGTTTAAATATGATGATGGCAACTTCGAAAAAGAAGAAGAAAAAGAAGAAGGGAAAGAAGGGCGCGTCCTTTGATCCCAAGTCCCTGATCAAACCCGCAATCTGGGCGGGTGTGGCGATTGTCGCGATTGTCATCGTGGTGCTCATTGCCAACTGGCTGCGAAGCCTCGACGCTGTTGAGGCCTTCATTGAGAAGTACCCGGGCGAATACGAGCTGCCAGAAGGTGCGCCGGTCGGGTTCCCCGCATGGCTGAACTGGCAACACTTCCTCAACATGTTCTTCATGTTGCTGATTGTTCGTTCAGGATGGCTCATCCGTTCCACGCCTAAGCCGGACTCGTTCTGGACGCGCGACAACACCAAGTTCATCAAGACCAAGGGCGAACCTAAGAAGATCTCGATGAACCACCTCATCCACTTCTCGTTCGACACGCTGTGGGTGCTCAACGGTGTGATCTTCTTTATTCTGCTGTTCGTGACCGGCCAGTGGATGCGTATCGTCCCCACCAGCTGGGAAGTTTTCCCGAACGCGCTGTCTGCTGCCCTGCAGTACGCTTCCATGAACTGGCCAGTGGAAAACGGCTGGGTCAACTACAACGGTCTGCAGCAGCTTGCCTACTTCACCACCGTGTTCATTGCTACTCCGCTGGCCATGATCACTGGTCTGCGCATGTCAGAGGTGTGGCCCATTAAGGGTAAGTTCAACGACGTGTACCGCGTTGAGCACGCTGCAAAGGTCCACTTCCCAGTCATGATCTACTTCGTTGCGTTCACTGCAGTTCACGTGTTCCTGGTATTCGCAACCGCAATTGTGGCAGGCAAGGGACCGTTCGCGAACCTCAGCCACATGTTTGCGGCCGCACCGGACAAACCAATCCTGGGTCTGATCCTGTTCCTGGTTGCCGTGGTTGTCATGGCAGCTGCGTGGGTAGTCATCCGCCCAATCTTCGTAGCACCAGTAGCCGGCAAGTTCGGAAACGTGACAACCCGCTAGCAGCTCGGTTCCCGGCTAGAGGGAGGGCCGTCCGCGCAACTTATCGAGTGCGCGGCGGTCCTTTTTCGTGGGCCGGCCCATGCCCTTGTCGCGGCGTGGTACGGGAGCGCGCAACAGTGGGCTGGGTTCGGGGGAGTTGTCCACGTAACATGCGCGCGCAACTGAGGCGGGACCTCGGGTAGCTAGAAACCCTTGAACCACTAAAATCCGGTCGATTCCGTGACGACGGATGTGTACTTCGTCGCCGATTTTGACCTTGTACGACGCCTTGACCTTTTCGCCGTCAACCCGCACGTGACCGCCCTTGATAACAGAGGCGGACAGGGTGCGGGTCTTGAAAACGCGCACCGCCCACAGCCACGAGTCGATGCGCTGCGATCCGTGCGTGTCAAACGTGGGCTCAATCATGCATTCGAGCATAGAACACCAGGTGGTAATCTGTGCCCAGGTCCGGTTTTGGCCTGTCAATGAGTTAAATCAGGAGTTAGAGCTATGCCCTTGCGGATGTCCACGCTTTTTGTGCGCACCCTCAAAGAAGAGCCTGCAGATGCAGACGTCAAGAGCCACAAGCTGTTGCACCGTGCGTCCTACATTCGCCGTTCAGCTCCGGGAATCTACACGTGGTTGCCTCTGGGGCTGCGGGTGCTGGACAAGATCGAAGCTATTGTTCGCGATGAAATGAACAAGGCAGGGTCGCAGGAAGTTCACTTCCCTGCGCTGTTGCCTGCTGAGCCGTATGAAAAGTCCGGTCGCTGGGAAGCTTTTGGTGAAGGTATTTTCCGCCTCCAAGACCGCAAAAAGGCTGATTACCTTCTGGCTCCCACGCACGAAGAAGCCTTCACGCTTCTGGTCAAGGACCTGTACTCGTCGTACAAGGATCTGCCGGCTAACCTGTACCAGATCCAGACAAAGTACCGTGATGAAGCCCGGCCACGCGCGGGGCTGTTGCGCGGGCGTGAGTTCATCATGAAGGACGCGTATTCGTTCGACATTGACGACGCGGGCTTGGACGTTGCGTACGAAAAAATGCGTAAGGCTTACATCAACGTGTACAACCGGCTTCAGTTGCCGTTCGTCATGGTTGAAGCGACCCCTGGCGCTATGGGTGGTTCCGGTACCCACGAGTTCCTGTACCCGTCCGAGGTGGGTGAAGACACCTACGTGCGTACCGACGGCGGATATGCGGCAAACGTCGAAGCTGTCACCACGGTCGTGCCGGAAGATATCGACTACAGCGACGCCCCAGCTGCTCACGTCGAGGACAGCCCCGGGACCACCACGATCGCTACTCTGGTGGAATTCGCTAACACGCACCACCCACGTGAGGACCGTCCGTGGACCGCTGCCGACACGCTGAAGAACGTCGTGTGTACAGTCGTTCACCCAGATGGGAAGCGCGAAGTCGTTGTCATCGGTTTGCCTGGTGACCGCGAAGTTGACCTGGGTCGCGCCGCCGGAACTGGCATGTTGGGGTCCGGCGAAGTCGATCTGGTGGCTGCAACCGATGAGGACCTGGAGAACCACCCTGGACTGGTGAAGGGCTTCATCGGGCCAGGTAACAGCCTGGATCAGGCCGTCCTGGGTCTCGAAGGCTCCACGAAGATCCGCTACTTGCTGGACCCGCGCGTGGTTAGCGGCACCCGCTGGATCACGGGTGCGAACGAACCGGACAAGCACGTGTTTGACTTGGTTGCCGGCCGTGACTTTGTGGGTGATGAGTTTATTGAGGCCGCCGAGGTCGTCGCCGGTGACCCTGCCCCCGACGGTTCTGGTGAGCTTCAGCTGGCACGCGGTGTTGAAGTAGGTCAGATCTTCAAGCTTGGTACGCGGTACGCCGAGGCCCTGGGACTTTCTGTTTTAGATGAAAACGGAAAAGCCCGCGTGGTCACGATGGGTTCATATGGAATTGGTGTGTCGCGTGTTATGGCTTGCATTGCTGAAGAGCACGCGGATGACAAGGGACTTGTGTGGCCAGCTAACTTGGCGCCTGCCGATGTCCACATTGTTGCGACCGGAAAAGACGCCCAGGTCTTTGACGTGGCTGAAGAGCTGACGGCCCAAGTTGAAAAGGCCGGTTACACGGTTCTTCTTGACGACCGTCCAAAGGTCAGCCCAGGTATGAAATTCGGTGACGCTGAACTCTTGGGTATGCCCACGGTCGTCGTCGTGGGACGTGGACTCAAAGACGGCGTGGTCGAATTGCGTGACCGCGCCACCGGAGAAGCCACCAACCTGCCCGTTGAAACGGCCGGTCAGAAGATCATTGACGCAATCGCGCAGAAACTGGATGCGATCAACAGCATCGAACTGCTCGGACAGTAGACATGCTGACGGCGATCCTCAGCCAGCCAGGAGCTTTGGCCGTCGCACATGTCGACCTAGACATCACGACAATTCTGCTTTTGGTGTTCGCCAGCGCGTTGGCTGGTTGGATCGATGCTGTTGTGGGTGGCGGTGGCCTGATTCAGCTACCGGCGCTTTTGTTAGTGCCGGGGATGACTCCGATTCAGGCTGTCGCCACCAATAAGATTGGTTCGATCTGTGGCACCACTGTTTCTGCCACCACATACTTGACCAAGGTGAAGGTCGATAAATCGGTCACGGTGCCGGGCGCGATTTTCGCGTTGATAGGTGCCGTGATGGGTGCGCTGGTTGCTTCCCAGATTCCGGAGAAAGCGTTTACGCCCATCATTCTGGTTGTGCTCATTGGGGTGGGTGTTTTTACGCTGGCGAAACCGTCGTTGGGAGCCGAAGCGCGTTTGCGATTTAGTGGACGGCCCCGCATGCATCACGGGGTGTCGTGGTTGATTGGTCTGCTAGTGGGCATGTACGACGGCGCGCTGGGTCCTGGGACGGGTTCGTTCTTAGTGATTGGCCTGGTCGCGGTTGTGGGGTTCAGTTTCTTGCAGGCTTCAGCGAGCGCAAAGGTGATGAACTGGGCCACCAACTTTGGGTCGCTGTTGTTCTTTATTCCAGCTGGTTTCGTGGTGTGGAAGGCCGGGCTCGCAGTGGCTGTGGGGAACGTGATTGGCGGGTTCTTTGGCGCCAAACTCGCGATTTCTAAAGGTTCCAAGTTTGTACGCGTGGTGTTCGTGGTGGTGGTGAGCGCCCTGGTGCTCAAGCTGGGTTTCGACATGATCCGCGAAACCCTGTAACGGCTTCAAACGTCCGGGCGAAACGGCGCAAAGCGAGCGAAACTGCGCAATATAATGCGCAGTTTCGCTCGCTTTGCGCCGTCTGGTCTTGAACTCACTAGCCGAAATGTGTTGGTGCCAAGAAGTTGCCTGCCCAGTTTGGACTTGACGTTGGAAGTGACGAGCACATTCATCGCCCGGCATGGTTGGGGGTGCGAAAAACGGAGGGTCTTACGTAGTGGCCAGGTCAGCTCATAGCCATCGAGGCCGCGAGGTGGGTGAGACATCGGAACATTGATGAGACCGACTGTTAAGCCTTGTGCGTTCAACCACTCCCAGATCGTGTCGTAGCCGAAGTCGGGTGTTTCCAGAAGACGGTCACCGTAACCGGGGTCTTGCGTGTCGAAGAACTGATAAATGCCATGCCTCCGGGCTGGCGAGCGGTCATGAAGGATGCCCAACCGGGGGGCTCACACCGTAAGCAATATACGGTTCCCCTGCCGTTAGGCAGTTAGATAAAATCTCACGTGAAGAAAATCGGCATGCTCTGTGCTTTCCATTTTCACCCCTGCTTTCTACCGGTGCTGGAAACAGTAAGGTGGGCGCCGCGCAGCGTGAAAAACATCCCGACAATCAATGAACCAGCCGCCACTACGAAACTCAAGGTAGTTGAGTTACTAAACACCATGGCGATAACCGCAGGGCCCATAATTTGCCCCAAGCTGTACCACGTCGTCAGGGAAGCCGCCGCAACTGGGCTCCCCGCTTTGAGACCCGCTTCAATAGTCAGCATCGTTACCCCCATGAAGGTAGCTCCGAACAAAGACGCCGACACAAACAAGAGACCGGGCCCAGAGCTGAAGACTGCCACGATAGCACCAGTAACCTGCAGGAAATAGCATCCAGCAAGCGCTTTGAAGGTTCCCACTCGGTTTGCCGCATACGACCAAAACAACGGGGATGGAGCGGTGGCGCATCCAGCCACCAGCCACGTCGAGGCAGCGGCTGTTTGCCCGAAAACCGGCTGCGCTAGAACCACCAGATATGTACCGATGATGATGTAGCCTGCGCCTTGGAAGAGATATCCAGCAGATAGCCACCGCAATGGTTCAAGCGAAGATTCCTGTCCTTGGTCACTTCGTGGCCGAGTAGAAGAATCGGAGCGATTCTCACGTATTGGCCAATTCCATGCAAGAAGCGAAAGTACTGCACTCACTGCTGCGCAGATAAGCCACAGTGCCCGCCATGAGATGGCGCTTCCCCCCATGAGGACAATTCCTCCGGAGATGAGGATGCCTAGCCCGACTCCTGCGTAAATTATTCCACCATCATGGGCTCGGCGTTTGACCACGGGAATATTCTGCGTCACCGAGACGAAGACTAAAGCTGAGATGGCACCAGCCCAAAAACGGACCGCTATTTGCCACCACGGTGAGCCGGAGAAAGCAACCGCCGCCAGAAGCACTGTCGTCAACACAAGGGCTGCCCTGTGTAACCTTCTAGAAATCGGCAACCACCCTCGGGAGGCCGCCAAAGAACCCACAAAATACCCGGCGTAGTTTGAGGTGGCGATCCACGCGCTGGACTGTCCCGACCAGCCCAGGGAACCTACCATCAAAGGCAAAATGGGGGTATAAAAGAATCTACCCAAGCCCATGGCTACTGCTAGGCCGGCGGTACCACGCGACACCAAAAGAGCATCCCGGTGGGTAGTTTCTGTCGCGGCGGAGTGAGCGTCTCCTTCAGGCTTCCCCATTGTTTTCCTCCTGTGCAATGCCCTGGGCGATGTTTGCTCCTTCTACTGCAGCTGGCATTCCAGCGTATACCCCAGCATGGAGAATAGCTTCGATAATTTCTTCAAATGAGCACCCGTTGCGGCGCGCTCCTCTAATGTGTGTTGCGTGGTACCGCCGGCCTAGCAGCGGCAACGGCTGAACTGAATTCTTTGCTGGGGGGGGGCTGTGTGCACTGGCCACGTGGTTGCGCTCTCCCCGTACGCGGAAGTGCTAAGGAGCCGGGCCAGGTTTGGAAGGCGCCCAGCAGCTACGCCCCCTCTCAACGAAATCGAGGCTTCCCCCCCCATCGATGCCGAGAATTAGCGCGCGAGTGCTCTGGTTCGTCATGCCTGCCCCCGAATACCCGTTGGTACTATCAGTGGTCGAAAACTGACTGTCTGGACATCATACTCCGATCCTCCTGGTTGGTCGCAATACCTTGCGATGAGGTAGTTCTGGATGATGAGTCCTGTCACGTTCCGCTCACCATTCCAAGCGGTGTATGGGATGCTAGGGATATGGCGATCACTCTCAACGGACTCCGCACAGTCGTATATCCAACCGACGATCTCGCAGCGAGTAAAGCTTGCTGGTCGGAGTTGCTTGGCATGGATCCCTACTTTGACCAGCCGTTCTATGTCGGCTTCGAGGTGGGAGGCTATGAGTTGGCGTTGGACCCCGATGGTGATGTGAACGGTGGTCCTGTTGTTTACTGGGGCGTGGATGATATTGAAGACTGCCACGAGCGCCTCATCGCCAGCGGCGTTTCGTCGGTGGATGACGTTTCGGAGGTTGGCGACGGGATCCGTGTTGCTGTGGTCGGCTTGCCGGACGGTTCCAAGCTTGGACTCATTGAGAACCCTCATTTTAAGGTTTCCTGAAGTTATGGACTAGGAGCAGGCTGCCCGCCCATTAAGGAGATGTTCTCCGTTCCTATGTTGCAGCGGGGCTCCCGCTGCAACATAGGCTTGCTCCTGAGGTTCATTACTGCCCTCGCGTTGTGGGTCCAGCCGAACGGCCGGGGCACCCCTTGTCGCGCTTGATAGACCGCTGTGATCATGGCGTTGACCTGCTCGGTGTACTCGGAACCGGTTTGGTTCTCGAAAGAGTGGACCGTCGAAGCGGTCCCATCTGCGAGAACCAGTCGTGGTGCTGATTCTCTGTTTGGACTGAATCCGAAGGTGGTTTGTAGGTCCGCGGACCGTTGCGGTGTTGCGATTCGGAAGCGGGTGCAGTCATAAGTTACTTCGGAAGCCCAGGCCGTCGAGATGCGAAGAACGCTTCCATCGGCAAAGTGGACTGTCAGCCTACCCGCCACCTCGACATCACGCGCGGACGACGCCGTCGCCATGTCTGTACTGCGACGCCACCGCGCCGAGGCGCTGAGATTTGCCATTGGCGTCAGCTCGCATGTCACTCCGGTCATTGAAGCAGTAAACATTGCGTACGCGACATCAGCAAGGTGCCAGCCCAGATCTAGTAGTGCTCCTCCACCAGCAAATTTCCGGTCGGTGAACCAGCTATTTACACCGGGCACGCCCTCTCGGCGCTACCAGCTAGCTCCGATGTCGAATGGGCCAGGTCCGATGCTGTCCACCAGCAGGCGCACATCGGCGCGAAACACAGCCGACATCGCGGTCATGAGCACGGCGTCGGAGGACATCTGCTCTATTGCGGAGTCATACTCCGCAATGGCGAGACAGGAGGGCTTCTCTAGTAAATCAGAGCAGCCGCGGCGCGCCGCCTCTCTGGCGAGATGGCAGGGGGTATGGCTTGGGGTTCCAACGATCACGATGTCCATAGGGGGGCCCAGAAATCCTCAATGCTGGACAGGCGGTCCAGCGCCCCGGCCACCCCGGCCGGGGCGTAGCGCGCCACTACTCGGGCCGCCGGATGCTGAGCGAGACGGGGTTCCCAGACCTCTCGATTCACCCAGCCATATCCCAGCAGGCCAACACGCAGGGGGAGTGGAGAGCTCACCTGCGCACTCGAGACACAAGGTCTCCCACGAGCTCCCCCACGAGCTGGATGGTTGGGAGCTCCGCCAGCAGAGTCTTGTGTGCTATCCACAGCTCCCGGGCGGCAACATTCTCGGACTTCGGGCACATGCGGGCCATTTCGTCAACATTCAAATCCGGCCTCGGTCCGGACTGGAAAGGTCTTGGTCCGGTAGACGGGGGGGAAAGTCAACGCAGGCAGCGAGACCCGCGATCTTGAGCAACTCCACCAGGCGGTCCTGCTGTTCAGAGCTAAACGACTCATCGAGGGTGAACAAATGCACTAACGGGTGTGTGCCCCGTGGCATGCGCCTCGGGTCGAAAAGCCGTTTGGCTACAGTCGAATCTGTGGACTGTAGCTAAACTTCTCAGGATTACCTCCATTTAGTGACCTGCATCACCATTTAGGCGACTTTTGGCTACAGTCGACGTGCGAGTTGGGGCTCGGCTGTAGCTAAACGAATCGAAAGCCAGCCCGTCCCGAGGTGTCAGAAAGTTACGTTGCATGCATGGCTTGGTGCGAAGGAGCATCGGCAATCGTGGTGTTCGTGGTTGTGGTCAGCGCCCTGGTGCTCAAACTGGGTTTCGACATGATCCGTGAAACCCTGTAACGGCCTCACCCTAGTTTCTTCAGGTTGTGCGCATTGACGCCATAAGACCCCATGCCGGCTAGCGCGCGGGCAACCCACAAACTGCGGTCGGCGTCGCCGTAGGCTTTCTGGGTGCCACCTCGGGCGGATTTGAGGTACCAAAACATGTTGGCAACTTCGCGGGCGATCGACGCGCCCAACCCAAACTGCGGGTCAATCCCGGCGTGCTGACACAGCGAAACCGCGAAGTCATAGAGCCACTTGGCTTGCTGCGCGGGGTCGGGTGTGGGGATTTCGTAGAGCCGGTTCCACAGCATGGGAGCCACCATGTAGGCGACAGGCCCCAGAAGCGGTTGTGGGTCAATGGCCTTCCACGTGGAGATCCCGTTGGAGTCGGGGTGGCCGGCCAGAATGTTGTAGTAGTGCAGGTCGGCGTGAAGCAAGTACGACTGCTGCGACTGCGCCAACCGCGTGGTCCACATGTGTGCCTGGTCAATGACTTGGCGGTCTTCGGGGCGGAAGCTGCGGTAGTCGGCAAGCGCCTGCACGTTGCTGTTGAACTTGTTGAGCCACCCTTGCGCAATGTCCTGCACGCGCACAAATCCGCGCCCTCCGTGGACGGTGAGCACCCGCACCAGCTGACCCCAAATGGGCGGAACCTGGTCAAGCGGAACCGTGGACAGGTTTTCGGCAGTGACTAACCGCTCCTGCAAGGTGGCACGGAAAGACGAGTCCTCTTCAATAATCCGCACCGCACCGCGACCATTCCACGCACGCAGGGCCTCCAGCACCTGAGCGTGGACGTGCGGGTTCGCGGAGTTGGGAGAGGCGAAACGCACAATCGCTTGGTAGTTCTCCTTTGTGAGGACTGGAACCACCAGACTTTCGGCCCCGGCCCACGGCGATCCGGGCACGGGATCGGGTGTGAGCGACCACCGGTCACACAGCTCGTTGAACATGAAGGGGAGTGCTTTAGCCCATGCGTCGGCGCGTTCGGGCCCAATGAGCTCGCCAACCGCACCTAGTAGTGACTTCGGAACCTGCACTTCGTCTCCTAAAACCTCAACAGTTCAAACTTACCCGCCTTTTGGGTGGCGCGGGCGGATTCGTACAGGTGGCGCAGGGCAAACGCGTGTACTTCCTTTTCAGTCTGCGGATCTTTGGGGTATGCGAAGGTGAAGACGTTTGGGAGAGTCGCGGTGAGGAGGCTTTCGGCTTCGACCGCGAGTTTCTTAGTGTCGTGGGGGTCGCTGGGCAACTGCCACGCGGGTTTGTTTGCGGGCAGGTTCTCAACTCCCACCGAGGTGGCAAACGACCTGGCCTCCTCGGCCGCGTGGGCCAGGAGGTCGTGGCGGTCGCGGACGAACATGCCGTAGGGCGACTTCTCGTCCTCAAAGACCGCCAAGCGCTGGTAGGCATACGAGCTCTTGTGGCAGGCGGCAATGAACCCAGCCAAACCATCTGTCTTCTGTCCCTCTTCGTCGTCTTTTCCGTCACCGCCGGCGTCGCCTGAGTTGTTCCCGGGCGCAGGGTTGATGACGGGGGAGAAGGAGTCGGTGAGTTTACGTGCATCGGCTTTGAAGTCGCGCAGAAGAACTAGGGCTGTGCCCACTGCTACGTCAGCAAGGGTCGCCGAGGTGGCCCCTGCGAGGTTGGGAAAGACACCGGTGATTGCGGAATGGATTTCGGTCAGTGCGTCTTTGAAGTCGCGTTGTGGTTCAGGGGAGGGTGATTCGGTCGCAAGTTCGCTGGGCGGGGCCCACACCGGGCCGATAGCTTTGCTCAACCTGTCGCGAACCGATGTCTGGCCGCCGGTTGCTTGCGTGTTCTCAAGGATCCGGGCAATCCGGTTGCGCACTTTGTCGGTTGGGCTGAGGGTGGGAAGTTCGGGGTCGGAATCAACGCGGATTCCGCAACCACTTGTCAGCGCTACAGCGGCTGTGAGGGCCAAAAAACTCCGGCGGCCCAGCGTCCCTTTTCCTTGCATAATGGCAATCTTAGCGAAGGGACAGTCCCAGTGAAGTGAACCCAAAAGGTCGCTTGGTGTGCAGACTGCCAGTAGAGTCTCGTGTAACGGTTCTGGAAGGAGTCCACATGAAGAATGAAGCTCAACAGGTCACCGACCTGATCCGCACCCCACTGTCACAAGAGGGCCTCATCGTCGAAGACGTGAAGGCCCACGCGGCGGGACAGTACCGCAAGGTCACTGTCGTGATCGATTTGGATACCGACACCTCGGACCCGGTCTCTTTAGACACGATTGCCCAGGCCACAAAGATTGTGTCCGAACTCATCGACGGCGTGGAACTGTTTAACGACAAGCCCTACGACCTGGAAGTGACATCGCCCGGGGCAACCCGAGAACTTACTGAGAAACGTCACTTCCTACGGAACCGAGGTCGCAACCTGGATGTGCGCACCAACGGCCCCGCGTACACGGGCGAACTTGTCGATGTGACCGATCACGGCATCACGCTCGTAGACTCCAAGAAAGTGGACTATGTGATTCCTTTTTCGGACATTACGAAAGCAAAGGTCGTTTTGCGATTCCGCTAATCAGGTGAATCCATTAGGGTTACACCTACACGTTCATTTGTGAACAACTGAAATTTCAATAGCCGGGTAGGCGGCAAAACGGAAGGCCAGATACGTGGACATCGACCTGAGCGCGCTAAGAATGATCGAGCGAGAGCGCGAAATTCCTTTGAAAGTGCTCGTGGATCTGATCGAACAGGCCCTGCTTATCGCGTACCAGCGCACAGAAGGCTACTACCCGGACGCACGCGCTGAACTCGACACGAAAACCGGTAAAGCCACTATCTGGGCAGTCGAATTCGATGACGACGACAACCCCATTGGGGAATTCGATGACACTCCGGAAGGTTTTGGGCGCATCGCCGCACAGACCGCCCGCAATGTCATCCACCAGCGTCTGCGCGACGTCGAAGACGAATCGGTCTTGGGTTCCTTCAAGAACCACGAGGGTGAGATCGTCTCTGGCGTGATCCAGCAGGGCAAGCAAGAAGACATGGTTCAAGTGAACCTGGGTGACATTGAAGCCTTGCTGCCTCCGCACGAACAGGTGCCGGGGGAGACGTATGAACACGGTCGTCGTCTCCGCGTGTACGTTACCGATGTCCACAAGGGGCAGAAGGGTCCGTCCGTTACTGTTTCGCGTTCCCACCCCAACCTGGTGCGCAAACTATTTGCACACGAAGTCCCAGAAATCGCGGACGGTCAGGTGGAGCTCGTGTCACTTGCTCGCGAAGCTGGTCACCGCACCAAGATCGCAGTGACACCCAAGGTTCCCGGCCTCAACGCTAAGGGAGCCTGCATTGGTGAATACGGTTCCCGTGTGCGCGCCGTGATGGGGGAACTGGGCGAAGAAAAGATCGATATCGTCGACTACAGCGAAAACCCTGCCAAGTTCGTGGCTAACGCGCTTTCTCCTGCTAAGGCCGCCAAGGTGGAAGTACTCGACGAGTCCGCGAAGATGGCCCGCGCGTATGTGCCAAACGATCAGTTGTCGCTGGCCATCGGCAAAGAAGGTCAGAACGCTCGCTTGGCAGCGAAGCTCACCGGCTGGAAGATCGACATCGTAGGCACCGCATAGTCGAATTTGCCGAGTGTGTAGAATAGGTGGGTGTCTTGTGAACCTATCCGCATGTGTGTGGGGTGCAGAAAAGTAGAACCCATAAGCAAACTTTCACGGTTTGTCTCTGTACAGGGTTCGTTGACTGCAGATACCCAACGCACACTTCCCGGAAGGGGAATGTGGATTCACCCTACACAAGCGTGTTGGAAAACAGCGCGGAAAAAGAACGCGTTCGCACGGGCTCTTCGGGTGCGCAACCTAGAAGTTCCCGATCTACCGATTACGGAAAGTAGTTAGCGAAATGGAAACCACGTAGTGAGTGCTCAGAAATGACACCCAGAATTATTGGTTGTGAGCAGTGAAATGAGATCTGTTCACTTACGATGAGGTTCCTTCCTGTCCGGAAGGAGCCCGGACAGGAGAAATGTGGCTAAGCCCCGTGTCCATGAGCTGGCAAAACAGCTCGGCACTACCAGCAAAGATGTGCTGGCAAAACTTGAATCAATGGGCGAATTTGTTCGTTCAGCATCTTCGACAGTTGAAGCGCCTGTCGTTCGGCGTTTGAAAGAACTGTACGCGTCGAACAGTGCAGACTCCGCTGGCGACAAGCCCGGAAGTGGCGCCAAGACCGGTGCTAAGAAGACAGCGACCAAGACCGCTGCATCGAAGAGCGCAGCTGCCAAGACTTCGGCAACAAAAACCACGGCTGCAAAGCCCGGAGCGACCAAGCCTGCCGCTACTAAGAGTGGCGACTCTAAGACCGCGGCTTCAAAGACCTCGGCATCTAAATCAGCGGCACCTAAGCCGGGTGCGCCTAAGGAAGCAGCTAAAAAGGACACTGCGCCTAAAGAAACAACTGCAAAGAAGACCCCGGCTCCTAAGCCCGCTCCAGCCGCTGGCAAGCCTGGCGCCGAAAAGTCGGACGCACCCAAGCCAGCTGCTCCCACCTCGGCACCTAAGCCAGGTGCTGCCGTACCTAAACCCGCACCCAAGCCGGGCGCTCCAAAGCCAGGTGCGCCTGCCTCGGGAGCTAAGCCCGGACCTAAGCCGGGACGCCCAGGGTCACGCCCGGGCAACAACCCGTTCGCTTCCTCGCAGGGTATGCCAAAACCAGGCGCCAAGCCCGGACCTAAGCCGGGACGCCCAGGATCGCGCCCGGGCAACAACCCGTTCGCTTCCTCGCAGGGTATGCCAAAACCAGGCGCCAAGCCCGGACCACGCGGAGGCGACGACCGTGCGCCACGCCCCGGCCGCGGACCACGCCCAGGTGGCGGTCCCAAGCCAGGACAACGTTCAGGCGCACCACGCCCCAACCCGGCGATGCTCAAGAATTCCGCTATCGCTAAGCCAGCACCGTCACGCGGTGGTGGCCCCGGTGGACCAGGAGGTCCCGGCGGCCCTGGAGGCCCAGGTGGACCTGGCGGGCCAGGTGGCCCAGGTGGCGGTCGTCCGGGTGGCGGTGGCCGTCCCGGTGGTCGCGGAGGTCGTGGCGGCCGAGGTGGCACCCAGGGTGCATTCGGTCGCGGAACCGGACGCTCGAAGGGACGCAAGTCCAAGAGGGCAAAGCGCCAGGAGCTCGAAGAGATGCAGGCTCCCGTCGTCGGCGGTGTCAAGGTGCCCCGCGGCGACGGCGAAACACCACTGCGTCTGCGTCGCGGATCCTCACTGGCTGACTTCGCAGAAAAGATCAACACCGACCCAACCAACCTGGTGACCGTGCTGTTCCACCTGGGCGAGATGGCAACCATCACTCAGTCGCTGGACGAAGACACGTTCCAGATTCTGGGTGAAGAGCTGGGCTACAAGATCCAGATCGTGTCCCCAGAAGACGAAGACCGTGAGCTTCTTGAAGCCTTCGACATCGACCTCGATGCGGAAGCAGAAGAAGATGAAGAAGACATGGTTCCACGTCCACCGGTCGTTACCGTTATGGGTCACGTTGACCACGGTAAGACCAAGCTTTTGGACGCGATCCGTTCGTCGAACGTGGTGTCGCGTGAAGCCGGTGGAATTACCCAGCACATCGGTGCGTACCAGGTGAGTGTGGACCACGAAGGCGACAAGCGCCCCATCACGTTCCTTGACACCCCAGGTCACGAAGCGTTTACCGCGATGCGTGCCCGTGGTGCCAAGTCCACTGACGTTGCGATCCTTGTGGTCGCAGCCGACGACGGTGTGATGCCTCAGACGATTGAAGCGCTCAACCACGCTCAGGCAGCAAATGTTCCGATCGTGGTGGCAGTGAACAAGATCGATAAGGAATCGGCGAACCCATCCAAGGTCATGCAGCAACTCACGGAATACAACCTGGTTGCTGAAGACTATGGTGGTGACACCATGTTCGTGCCTATTTCGGCGCTTCAGCGCAAGGGTATCGACGACCTTCTCGAAGCTGTTCTGCTCACCACGGATGCAGCTCTTGACCTGCAGGCCAACCCAGACAAGGCTGCGCGAGGTATCGCGATTGAAGCCAAGCTGGACAAGGGTCGTGGTGCAGTGGCAACGGTTCTGGTGGAGTCCGGAACCCTGCGCCAGGGTGACGCGATCGTGTGTGGCACCAGCTTTGGTCGCGTGCGTGCCATGTTTGACGAAAACGGCCAGCAGCTGGAAGAAGCCGGACCTTCACGTCCGGTGCAGGTGCTGGGTCTGTCGAGTGTGCCTCGGGCTGGTGACAGCTTCTTGGTCACGGACGACGACCGTACGGCGCGCCAGATCGCTGAAAAGCGTGACGCGATCGAACGTAACGCCGCACAGGCTCGCAGCCGTAAGCGCATTAGCCTCGAAGACTTCACCAAGGCCCTTGAAGAAGGCAAGGTTGACATGCTCAACCTCATTCTTAAGGGTGACGTCTCCGGTGCGGTCGAAGCTCTGGAAGACTCGTTGCTCAAGATCGACGTGGGCGACGAAGTGGACCTGCGCATCATCCACCGTGGCGTGGGTGCGATCACCGAAAACGACATCAACCTGGCAACCGTGGACAACGCGATTGTGATTGGTTTCAACGTGCGCCCTGAAGCCAAGGCCCGCGACCTCGCGGATTCGGAAGGCGTGGACGTGCGTTACTACTCGGTGATTTACGACGCGATCAACGACATCGAGTCCTCGCTGAAGGGCATGCTCAAGCCAGAGTTCGAAGAAGTCCACACCGGATCCGCCGAAATCCGCGAAGTGTTCCGTTCGTCCAAGTTCGGAAACATCGCAGGTTGTATGGTCAAGGACGGTGTCATCAAGCGCAACGCTGGTGCTCGCGTGACTCGCGACGGGGTTGTTGTGGGCGACAAGCTCACAGTCGAATCCCTGCGTCGCTTCAAGGACGACGCAACCGAAGTTCGCGAAGGCTTCGAATGTGGTATCGGTCTTGGAAGCTTCAACGACATTCGTGAAGGTGACATGATCGAGACGTTCGAAATGCGCGAAAAGCCACGTGACTAGTTGGAAGGACGTTTCTCATGGCTGACTCCACACGTGCCCGCAAAATTGCGGATCGCATCAAGGTGATCGTTGCGCAGACGCTGGAAAAGCGTGTCAAAGACCCGCGTCTGGGCTTCATTACGGTGACCGATGTTCGTGTCACGGGTGATCTGCAGAACGCCACCGTGTTCTACACGGTGTTCGGGGATGACGAACAATTGGCGGCTACTAAGGCTGCTCTCAACTCCGCTAAGGGACTCATCCGTTCCGAGGTTGGGAAGGGTTTGCAGATTCGTCTGACGCCAAGTCTGGAGTTCGTTGCTGACTCGGTTCCTGCAGCTGCGGCTGAACTCGACACGCTTTTAGCAAAAGCACAGGAATCCGACGCTCGTGTGGCGGAACTCGCAAAGAATGCTAAACACGCTGGTGAGGCTGATCCGTATCGGAAGCCTCGCGAGGGTGAAGAGGATTTCTAAGAGAAATCTTTCACACAGAGGCCCCTTGTTGTTTGACAGGGGGCCTCTGCTCGTTAAACTTTTCATTGGTAACAAAACGATCACGAGCATGTTAAGGGACTGTAGCGATGGGTAAGCACTCAGCACCGAAGAAGTCGAAGACCTCGGTTAGCGACTTTATGTCGGCAGTCGTTGGCACCAAGCCTCGTGGTCGCCGAGCAGGTGACAAAGCGACAACCGCAACCGGCGTGATGCGTAGCGTCCGCCGTCGCCCCATGCTCGCTGCTGTTGTAGTTCCAGTGGCAGCAGGTGCTGCTCTGGTGACCACTGCCACCATGGTGGCCGGCGGTAACGACAGCAAAGACTCACAGGTAGTAGCAGAGTCGCACGCACCTGAGAATCAAGACTTCACCGCGTCGGAAGGAATTTCGGTCGACGGTAAGGATCAGGACATGTCTGCTTTTGCGTCCGGTCTGTCTAACGTTGGAGCAAAGTCGGCTCCAGAAGAAACGAAGTCCGCATCGTCATCCGGCTCGTCTGGATCAGCAGCTGGAGCGGGTTCTGGTGACTCGGTAGATCCTGGAAGTTCTGACAAGCCAGTGAGCGGTGCCCCATGTGGCGTCTCCGCATCCATTGAAAGTGGACTCACGCCAAACGCGATTTCCGCCTACCGTGCAGTGTGCGCGAACTTCCCGCAGGTCAAGTCCTACGGTGGGCGCCGTAACGACCCAGGCTCGGACCACAACTCTGGTCAGGCTGTTGACGCGATGATTCGTGGCCAGGTGGGTGACGAGATCACGTCGTTCCTCATTAAGAACCGCAAAGAACTCAACATCAAGTATGTGATTTGGGAGCAGAAGATTTACGCCCCTTACACCGGTTGGAAGGGCCGCCCCATGGAGAACCGTGGAGGCGACACTGCTAACCACTTTGACCACGTTCACATTTCGGTGAACTAATTCGTGGGCGCGTCAGCTCCCACCGGTATTCTCGTTGTCGACAAGCCTGGAGGCATGTCGAGCCATGCCGTTGTTTCGCGCGTCCGTAAATGGTTTGGCACATCCAAAGTTGGGCACGCGGGAACGCTTGACCCCATGGCCACAGGCGTTTTGGTTCTGGGCTTGGGAAAAGGAACTAAGCTTCTGACGTATTTGGTGGGTGCCGATAAAACGTATTCGGCCACCATCCGTTTGGGCGTTGGCACTCCTACCGACGATGCTGACTCCGCGCCCGACAGATTCGCCCCCGCGGACGCTATTCGTAACGTGGATCAGGCGTCGATTGCGCGTGGCGTTGAGCGCCTGACGGGGAACATTGAGCAAGTCCCCAGTGCAGTTTCTGCGATCAAAGTGGACGGCAAGCGGGCCTATGACCTGGTGCGCGCCGGAGAAGATGTGCAGCTCAAGGCGCGCACGGTCACGGTGTCGCGGTTCGAGGTTTCCGCGCCTGAACTCAGGGCTTGTGAGTACGACGCTTCACCTGCGTGCGAATGTGTGGACCTTGAAGCCAGCGTGGACTGCTCCTCGGGGACGTATATCCGCGCACTTGCGCGCGACCTCGGCGACTCCTTGGGTGTGTACGGGCACCTGACGCAGTTGCGCCGTGACCGGGTAGGGCCGTTTACTCTTGACCGGGCCGTGGAGCTGCCGTCGTACGAGGCGTTGGGGGAGCGTGTGGAGCCGGCGCCGTTGATTTCTCTGGCCGAGGTGGCAAGTGCTGTCCTGCCCACCGTTGAGTTGAGTCGTGAGCAGGCAGTCGATGTGGCTCACGGTAAGTTCATTGATGTGCCGGCTGGTAGCGGGGAGCGTGTGTGCGCGGGGTTGTACGACGGCATCTTGGTCGCAGTGCTGGAGTCACGAGCTGGCGGGCGTGCTCTAAAAGTGGCTACTGGTTTTGCTCAACCCGCAGATCTTAACAACCATTAGAGGTTGTAATTCAATTTACAACCGTGAAGGGTTGTAGGTGCGCAGTTGTGCGATACACTTCTACTATGTACGTTTTGACCGTCGACCAGCAGAGCTCGCGCACCCAACCTGATCGGGTTCCTGAGCTTCTGAGAGCCGTTGAGGACGTGTCGGCAGTCCTTCCATTCGTGCGAACCGTGGGCGATGAAGCTCAAGCGGTTTTAGATTCTGCGCCACACGTTGTTCGCGCGTGCATTGCGATTGCGCGAGCAGGTCAGTGGTCAATTGGAATTGGGCTAGGTGAGGTGGAGCACCCCCTCCCGGACAGTTCGGATCAAGCTCGAGGTCAGGCGTTTATTGCAGCGCGCACCGCCGTTGAGACGGCAAAGAACTCGTGGTCACCACTGTGCGTGGAAACGGCTACCACCAGTGAGGACCATGTCAAGGACGCCCAAGACGCACAAACAGTTCTGCGACTCATGTTCGACCTGACTGCACGTGCCACCGACGCGCAATGGCAAGTGATCAACGCGCTGCGGAATACGCCTGGAGCCTCTCAAACGCAGATCGCTCAAGACCTCAGCATCTCTCAACAAGCAGTGTCCAAATCTTTGCGAGCCGGGCGGGCTGAAGGCATCATGGAAGCGATTGACTGCGCTGAACGGTTACTCGACCGTGCTCACCAACCCTGGGAATCACATGCTCATTGATCTGCTTATCGCCGCTGGCGCCGCGCTTCTTGCGGCAGTTGCGGGTTTACCTGTGACTTCTGGAGTCTTGCGGCTGGCAGCCCGCGAGGATGGGGCGGGTGAGAACGACCTCGGCGAGCTAGAAGGCGAGGACAGCACTGAAGAAAGCACTGAAGAAAGCGCAGAACCCAACGTTCCGGACCCAACCCCAACCGCCAGCACGGGTGTGATGCGCGGTGGCCTCATGATTGGGGTGTTGGAACGTGCGCTTGCGGCGGCCGCCGTGGCGCTGGGGCGAGGTGAGGTGTTAGCCGTCATCATCGCGGTTAAAGGTCTGGGCCGCATTCCTGAACTGAAGAATTCGCGGGCCGCGGGGGAGCGGTTCATCATTGGCACCTTCGCGTCGCTGGGCGTGGGGTGCGCTGTTGGGGCGGTCGCATTCTGGCTGACCCAGGTTGTGTAAAGTAATTCCTGGCTAGCGCTAGGTAGCCGTCTTATGTGTGCGCAGAAGTTAAGGAGTGCGTGTGGAGGTTCTTCGGTCCGCTGACGAGGCCACCGATCTATGCGCGCTGACCTTGGGCAACTTCGACGGCGTACACATCGGCCACCAGGCGGTCTTGCGCACGTTGGTGCGCGTGGCTGATGAGCGTGGTCTTTCCAGCCTGGCCATGACATTCGATCCGCACCCAGCGGCCGTACATCGTCCCGATCACAAACCCCAGCTCATTACGGGGCTGGATGAAAAGCTGGCGCGCATCGCGGCAACCGGTGTTGATGCCACCTTGGTGCAACCGTATTCGCTTGAGTTTGCCGATCAGAGTGCTGAAGAGTTCATCGAGTTCTTGGCTCGTGACGTGGGCGTGCGTGCAATCGTGGTGGGACGCGATGTGCGGTTTGGTCGTGGAAACGAAGGCGACTTGGCCACCTTGCAAAACCTGGGGCAGCGCCACGGAGTCGAAACCGTGGTGGCGGTCGACGACCTCGGCGACGGTGAGGGCCTTTCGCGCGTGTCCTCCACCCACATCCGCTCCCTGTTGCTGGACGGCAATGTGGAAGGTGCCGCGCGCATGTTGGGCCGGCCCCACGTGGTGACCGGCACGGTGGTCAATGGCAACGCCCGAGGTCGTGAAATGGGGTTCCCCACGGCCAACATCGGTGGCGACGTGGCTGGTTTGATTCCGTCTGACGGCGTGTATGCGGGATGGGTGTACTTCGCTGATGGCCGGCAACAGCCTGGGGCGATTTCGGTGGGGTCGAATCCCACGTTCGACGGTGACGATCGTCGTGTCGAGGTCAATGTTGTGGGCGTTGAGTTCCCCGATATGGACGTGTACGGTGAGCCGGCGCGCGTAGAGTTTATAGCGCACATTCGTGGGCAAATCGAGTTTTCTGGCATGGACACGCTCATTGAGCAGATGCGTGACGATGTGAAGAACGTGTCGGCGGTCCTGGAAGCGGAACGCCAGAAGCCGTAGGAAGGCGTAGGGCGGCGATCGTTGAGTTCGCAGTGGTGGCGTGAATCGTGTTAAGGTAGTCCTTGCCGTTTTTCCGGCCGCGGTTCCATAGTGCTCGATGTAGAAGACTCGGGCGCCGCGCAACGAACGTGTAAGGAGTAGCCAATGGCTCTTGATCCTAAGATCAAGCAGGAAATCATCAAAGAATACGCAACCCACGAGGGCGACACCGGCTCTCCCGAGGTTCAGATCGCTGTTCTGTCGCGTCGTATCTCCGACCTGACCGAACACTTCAAGACTCACAAGCACGACCACCACTCACGCCGTGGTCTGCTGCTTCTGGTTGGTCAGCGTCGTCGCCTGCTCAAGTACCTGGCCGACACTGACATTGAACGCTACCGTGCGCTGATCGCACGCCTGGGTCTGCGTCGCTAAGGTTTCATCGTTTGCGTATGTGAATACATAGGTGAACGAACTGCTGAAATCCCTCACCTGTTCGGGTGGGGGATTTTTGTTGCCCTCTTGATAGACTGACCACGTCCATGTCGCGGGAGCATGATCCGGTGGTCGACAGTGGCCTCCGCGGTGTAAACATCGCGTGGGTCTCGATCGATGACCGGGTAGACGCGCATAGAAGAATAAGCGCCCCGCGGTCCATCAATGAACGGAGACATCTTGGGAATCAATCCCGAAACAGCTGTTGCAGTTATTGACAACGGCAAATTTGGAAAGCACGAAATCGAATTTGGCACCGGACGTTTGGCCCAGCAGGCCGCCGGATGCGCCACCGCAACTCTGGACGGCGAAACCACGTTGCTCTCAGCAACTGCCGTCAGCAAGAACCCACGTGAAGGGTTCGACTTCTTCCCACTCACCGTTGACGTGGAAGAACGCATGTACGCAGCCGGGAAGATTCCTGGCTCGTTCTTCCGCCGTGAAGGACGCCCAACCACCGACGCCATTCTGGCTTGCCGCCTGATTGACCGTCCTTTGCGCCCGTCCTTCGTCAAGGGACTGCGCAACGAAGTTCAGATCGTAGTCACGGTGCTGTCCATGCACCCGGACCACCTGTACGACACGCTCGCAATCAACGCAGCATCCATGTCCACGCAGCTGGGCGGACTGCCATTCTCCGGACCAATCGGTGGTGTGCGCATCGCCCTCATCGACGGTCAGTGGGTTGCGTTCCCCAACTACTCGCAGCTGGAAAACGCCGTATTCGACATGGCCGTTGCCGGTCGTGTTGTGGGTGACGACGTCGCCATCATGATGGTCGAAGCAGAAGCCAGCGAAAACTCCTGGGACCTCATCCAGGGTGGCGCGCAGAAGCCTACGGAAGAAGTTGTCGCTGAAGGTCTCGAAGCTGCTAAGCCATTCATCCGTGAGCTGGTGCGAGCTCAGCAGGAACTCGCCGACCGCGTAGCCAAGCCAACAGCAGAATTCGAACTCTTCAAAGACTACGAAGACGACGTTTACGAAGCTGTGCGCGAACTGGCGTGGGACAAGCAGACTCAGAACTTCCAGATCGCTGACAAGCAGGAACGCGAAGCAGCGGGAGACCAGTTGCTCGACTCACTGCTCAACGACCTCGGCGAGAAATTCGAAGGCCGCGAATCCGAAATCGTAGGCGCGCTGAACTCCATGACCAAGGAGATCGTGCGCAAGCGCATTCTGACCGAACGCGTGCGCATCGACGGCCGTGGCCTCAAGGACATCCGCCCGCTGTCGGCCGAAACCAACATTCTGCCTCGCGTTCACGGTTCGGCACTGTTCGAACGTGGCGAAACCCAGATCATGGGTGTCACCACGCTGGACATGCTCAAAATGGAGCAGCAGATCGACTCACTGACACCAGTGACGTCCAAGCGCTACATTCACCACTACAACTTCCCTCCATACTCCACTGGTGAAACCGGACGTGTGGGAAGCCCTAAGCGTCGCGAAATCGGACACGGTGCGCTTGCAGAACGCGCTCTTGTCCCTGTTATTCCGTCGCGTGAAGACTTCCCATACGCAATCCGCCAGGTGTCAGAGGCCTTGGGATCGAACGGATCTACATCCATGGGTTCGGTGTGTGCGTCAACCATGTCCCTGCTTTCGGCAGGTGTTCCACTGCGCGCACCCGTCGCCGGTATTGCTATGGGTCTCGTGTCCGACGTCATCGACACCGACCAGGGTAAGCAGACCGCATACGCTGCACTGACCGACATCCTGGGTGCAGAAGATGCCTTTGGTGACATGGACTTCAAGGTCGCCGGAACCAAGGACTTCATCACTGCGATCCAGCTGGACACCAAGCTCGACGGAATCCCAGCATCCGTGCTGGCCGCAGCGCTCAAGCAGGCTCGCGAAGCCCGCCTGGCGATCCTGGATGTGCTCGCGGAAGCGATCGCTGAACCTGGCGAAATGGCCCCAACGGCACCACGCATCATCACCGTCAACATTCCAGTGGACAAGATCGGTGAAGTCATTGGTCCTAAGGGCAAGATGATCAACCAGATCCAGGAAGACACCGGCGCTGACATCTCGATCGAAGATGACGGAACCGTGTTTATTGGTGCCACTGACGGTCCAGCTGCTGAGGCTGCACGTTCAGCAATCAACGCGATTGCTAACCCGCAGGTTCCAGAGGTCGGTGAACGTTACCTGGGTACCGTTGTGAAGCTCATGAGCTTCGGTGCGTTCGTCTCGCTCACACCAGGCAAGGACGGCCTGCTGCACATCTCTGAGCTCAAGAAGCTCAACGGTGGCAAGCGCGTCGAAGACGCAGAAGACGTCCTGGGCGTGGGTCAGAAGATCCAGGTGGAAATTACCAAGATCGACGACCGCGGCAAGCTCAGCCTGCAGCCTGTCATCGAAGAAGACGCTGAATCTGCTGAAGAAGAAGCAAAAGAAGAAGCTAACGAAGACTAAATCTGCTGGTTGACTATTGCTAACAGAATCTCTCCTTGGGGAGGGTAGTGGGATCTATCGCACTACCCTCCCCAACGGTATTCGCGTTATTTCAGAAACAATCCCCGGGATCCAGTCCGAGACCGTAGGGGTGTGGGTCGGTTCAGGTTCGCGCGACGAAACTGACGACAACGCCGGCTCGACGCACTTCCTTGAACACATGCTGTTCAAAGGAACGGCCACACGCAGTGCAAAGGACATTGCGCGCACATTCGACCGCACGGGTGGCGAAGCGAATGCGATGACGGCCAAGGAATGCACGGCCTACTATTCGCGGTGTTTGGTCACTGACCTGCCGGACGTGTGCGCAACCCTGTGGGACATGGTGCTCTCATCCACGTTGGACATCGACGAGTTTGAGCGCGAACGCACCGTGATCCTCGACGAACTGGCCATGGGTGCAGATGACCCGGAAGACGTCCTGTTCGAATCGTATGACGAACTGATCTACGCTGGGTCGCCTCTGGGTCGGCCAGTTGGGGCCACAAAAGAACGAATCCAGGCGCTGGTTCACGATGAACTTCTGCACCACTACCGGGATGCGTACGTGGGGCCCCGGCTGATCTTTTCAGCCGCTGGCGGGGCCGACCACGAAGACCTGGTGGACCTTGTCTGGCGCGCAACCCAGCACCTGCCGGAGGCTGCAGATCACGCAGCGACCACCTCGGGCCGGGAGACCCCCGTCTTTTCGCCGGGGGAGCGGCACATTGCCCGCCCCACCGAGCAACAGGGGCTCATCATGGGAGTCGCGGGGTTGCACGACGGCCACGACGACCGGTTCACGCTCACCGTCCTGGCGTCACTGTTGGGTGGTGGCATGTCCAGCCGTTTGTTCCAGACCGTGCGTGAGGAGCGCGGCCTGGCGTATGCGGTCCACACGACGGGGTCGCAGTATTCGGACGTGGGGGACTTTGGGATCTACGCCGGGTGCGCGCCCGCGGTTGCCCAGCAGGTAGTGGACTTGTGCATTGAGCAGTGCCAGCGGTTGGCAAGTGATGGCCCCATGACCGCCGAGGTGGCAGACACCGCCGCGCAAGTGTCGGCTGCCACTGTGTTGGGGATGGAGTCGACTGCGGTTCGGATGAACCGGCTAGCCAAGAGTGAGTTGTCCAACCGGCCCTTGGTCGATGCGGCAGAACTGGTTGAGCGGGTGCGTGGCGTGACGGCCGAGGACGTGCAGGCGCTTGCGCAGAGGTTGTTCAGTGGACCGTGGGCGCTGTGCTCCTTGGGGCCTGCGGACGACGTGCGGTTGAACTCTGAACTCTGACGATAGTCTCAGTTGCGCAAACGTTGTAACGTCCACGTTTGCGCGATAGGCTCAAATTAGTGGTGGTCAGACGACTACCAGCACGTTTTTTGAGGAGGAATAACATGGTTGAGCAGTACACGCTCCCGGACCTGCCCTACGACTACGCAGCACTTGAGCCACACATTTCGGCCAAGATCATGGAACTTCACCACGACAAGCACCACGCCACCTACGTCAAGGGCGCAAACACCGCTCTTGAGCAGATGGCTGAAGCTCGCGAAAAGGGCGACTTCTCCACAATCGGCAAGCTGTCGAAGGACCTGTCCTTCAACCTGGGTGGACACGTGAACCACTCCATCTTCTGGAACAACATGAGCCCAGACGGTGGCGACAAGCCAGAAGGCGAACTCGCAGCAGCAATCGACGACCAGTTCGGTGGCTTCGAAAAGTTCCAGGGACAGTTCACTGGTGTTGCTACCTCGATCCAGGGCTCCGGTTGGGCAATCCTGGGTTGGGACATGCTGGGTCAGCGCCTCACCATCGAGCAGCTGTACGACCAGCAGGGCAACGTACAGGTTGGATACGTGCCACTGTTGCAGCTGGACATGTGGGAGCACGCGTTCTACCTCGACTACCAGAACGTCAAGCCTGACTACGTCAAGGCATGGTGGAACGTTGTGAACTGGGAAGACGTAGCGGCTCGCTTTGACCGCGCACGCAACCAGACCAAGGACGTTTTGCTGGGCTAAGAGCTCATGCGCGACACGTGCCGGGAACCCTGCGGGGCTCCCGGCACGTTGTGTTTTGCGCTGTTTCAGTCGACAGGACGGCGCACCCTGCTGGGCAGCCCAATCTTCTTGGCGAACACGGCCATCCACACAGCCCCCGCGATTCCGGCTACACCAATTGCAACGATCCCAGCGCCCAGGGTGGCAAACGTGACAAACGCGGAAACCACTGCCGGTCCGCCTACTCGGCCCGTGTTGGAGAAAAGCGACCAGATGCCTAAGAACCGGCCACGGTTCTCGCTGGGGCACAGGTCGGCCCCTATAGTCATGTTGATCCCGGCGCCCAGCCCGTTGCCCAACGCCATGATCCCAACGGCCACGAACGCGCCGGTCACGTTCGGCCAGATCACCAGCGCTAAGAACCCGGCGCCAAAAATGCTCACGCACGCGATCAGCGTGGGTGCACGCCCCAGACTGTCCTTCGCATAGCCGCCGGGGAACATGATGACCAGCTCGATGGCCGCGCCCAACGCGATCAGCAACGACACCACGGACTCGCTCAGCCCAATCGAGTGCCCCCACAACTGCACGATCACCGGTTGCACAATCCGCAAACCCATCAAGACCATGACCGGAAGGCCGGCTAAGATGACCGCCGTCCAGTTGACACCGCGCAACCCGGGTGACGCCCCGCCCGAGGTGTCCGTCACCTCGGCCGCGTCTGACTCCTTGGAAGCGTCCGGTGCCTTGGAAGCGCCGGAGTTTGTCACCTCGGCGGAATTAAGACGCAACCCCGCACCCATGGGCGAATACAACAACGCAACCGCAACTGCCGCGCACACCGTGGCAAACACAAACACCGACCACAGCGGGAACACCATGACCAGCACAGCGCCGGCGAGCGGACCCGCCAAGTTACCCACGCGGATGGTGCCGCCCAAAGCGGTCATGGCGCGGCCGATGAAATGGGTGGGGACGTTGCGGGTGATGAACGACTGACGGGCAAGCGTCCACACCGCTTCGCTGGGTGCGCGCAGGAACAGGCTGGCCGCATACAACGTGACGGCGACGGGGGCGCCCAAAACGCCGGGCCCAGCCGCCATCGAAAGCACAGTCACACCTGAAACCGCGGTGACTAAAGCGGTGGCGATGAGCATGGTTGATCGGTCGCCAAACCGGTCGATCAGCACCCCGGCCGGAACAGCGAACGTCAGCTGTATGATCCCCATGACCGCCACAATCAGCGACGCAAACGACGGGGACGCACCCACGTTCAGCGCACCCAACACGTACACGGGCAAGGTGGCGCCTAGCCCCGTGTGAAACAGGAGCGAAGGCGCGTAAACCGGCCAGAAAAGTTGCTTATACATGTAGGGGTTAGCATAGAACCGAATCAAATCTGAGGAGTGTCGGTGTCTAACATTCGAGTCGCAGTGCTGGGAGCACAAGGTCGTATGGGGTCACACGCGGTGCGTGCCCTGGAAGCAGCGGACGGAATCGACGTGGTGGCCGCCCTTGGGAGCTCCGACTCCCTGGAACAGGTGGTGGAATCCGGCGCTCAGATCGCAGTAGAACTCACCGTTCCGCGCGCAACCGAAGACAACGTGCGCTTCCTGGTCAGCCACGACATCCACACAGTCGTTGGAACTACTGGGTGGGACGACGACCGTTTGAGCAGGCTCGAAAACCTGTGCGCCGAACACCCCAAGGTTGGCGTGCTCATTGCGCCAAACTTCTCGATTGGCGCGGTCCTGGCCATGCAGTTCGCGGAAATGGCAGCACCGTACTTTGACTCGGCTGAAGTGATTGAAATCCACCACACGCGCAAGCTCGACGCGCCTAGTGGAACGGCCGTGTCAACGGCTAAGCGCATCGCCGCGCAGCGCGCGCAGGCGGGCCTACCGCCAGTGCCAGACGCAACCGAAACTGACCCGCACGGCGCGCGCGGCGCGGTCATCGACGGGATCCACGTCCACGCGGTGCGCCAACTTGGCATGAATGCCAGCGAAGAAATCCACTTTGGTTCGGCGCATGAAGCGCTCACAATTCGCACGGACTCGCATTCGACCGAGGCCTTCATGCCTGGAATCGTCACAGCAGTAAACACTGTCGCTGACCGTCCTGGGCTCACGGTTGGACTCGAGAAGTACCTGTAATGTCGAAAGCGAAAATCGGCGCGATCATCATGGTCGTGCTCTTGGGTGCGTACCTTGTAGTGATGGTCAACCGTGGGTGGATCTTGCTCACGGACCCCGAGCCCATCGCCAAGATCATGGGGGTCGCGCTTTTTGTCCTTCCGGTGATCGCGGTGTGGGCGATTGTACGCGAGTTGTTCTTTGGTGCCTCCATGGAACGCTTGGCGAAGATTCTGGAAGAGGAAGGCGGGCTTCCGCCTGACAACCTTCCCCGCACACCCGGTGGTCGCATCATTCGCGAAGCAGCCGACAAAGAGTTCGAAAAGTACCGCTCAGAAGCAGAAGCAGATCCCGACAACTGGCGAAGCTGGTTTAGGCTCTCGTGTGCTTATGACGCCTCGGGGGATCGCAAACGTGCCCGGTCCACTATGCGCAAGGCGATCAAACTACACGCGGGGGATGAGAAGCGCTAGCCGGGCGCCCGCTAGCTACCCGCCCGCGCGGGAACCAACTTAGCCACACCAGAACTGGCCAGCGATAGCACCTGCTCAAGTGGGCCTCGGGGGAGTACGAACACCTTCCACAAGACGGCGGCGAACACGGCAACATAGATGTGAAGTACGTACTCAGGCCACGGCCCCAGCGGGAACTGTTGCGTGACCTCCAAGAACACCACGTGGCCGGAGTAGATGGTCAGTGGCATGGACCCTGGTGCAGATAGAACGAACAACCACAACCGCCCCGGGCCTTCACACAGCTGGTGCGTGGGGTTCTGCTCAAACGTGGTTCCAAACGAACCCAACGCGTTCGAAACCAAGCAACACACCCCAATGACCACAAGGGCGACGCCTATTGTCCCGGCGAGGTCGAGTGTGGTTCCTGTGTGCGGTGCTGAAACTGTGAGCCAACACCACGTGTCGGTGGGTGTCACCCCGTGAGTTCCTGTGATGAGCAGCTCTTTCAAGTCTTTGTCGTAGTTGTCGTAAGCAGATCCAATGAGGTCGAAGTACCCGGCGGGTGACGCCGTCATCAGGAGCCATGAAAAGGCTTTCGCAAGCAGGGCCAGACCTGTGCCAACGGCGACTGCGCTCCAGCAGGTGACAGAGCGGTACCAGTTGAGGTGACCCAGGGACATACCTATCAGAATGTATCCCAGCCACTGAAGGACGGGGTAGTAGCCGGTGAGGCCAATAGCGGTGAGCAGGTACCCCGGCTCGGCCAGCATAAAAAGGTTGGGGATCTCAAACGCCTGGGCCAACTGGAAGTGGTCTCGAACCGCAAAGCTGACGAGCGGCGTGACAATGACCCACACAAACGCGAGCACTCCCAGCGTGCGTGGCCCGGCGCGTAAGAACAGTGACGCGATCACGAACATGATTCCGTAGTTCACCAAGATGACTGCCACGTGAGTGGTGAACAACCCCAGGATCAAGCCCAGGACCACGATGCACAGTCCGCGCGTGATCAGTCCCGCGGCCGCCCGGCCCCACCCTCCACTTTCCAGTGTGCGCCGGGTGGAGAGGACTATCGAGATTCCGGCAATGACTGCAAAAAGGGCGGATGCGCGTCCGGCAAAAATGGAGGCCGAGGTGGCCTCGCCTGCGATGGTGACCAACGGGATGATGTGGGTTGCGATCATGCCGAAGATCGCGACGCCACGCGCGGTGTCGAGCCCGATGTTTCGGTTGGCTGGCGCTAGACGGTTGACAATGGCGTTCCCGAAGGAACGTGAAGAGCGCGAGGTGCCAAAACCTTCTGCGGGAAAAACCACACCTCGAGATTAACCTGATTGCTGGCCGTTGCGGGTGTGCCACGCGCGCAAACCTTGAGCGTTGGACTGTTGAGCGCTGTAGAGTAGGGGACATGGCTATGATTCATAGTGCGTACGCGCAGGTGGCACAGGACGCGTTCGGTACGGTCGGTACCGCGATGATCACCCCTTTTGCTCCTAACGGGGCAATCGATTATGACGCTGCGCAGGTTGTGGCCAACTATTTGGTGCAACAGGGCAACGACATGCTGGTGGTGTCTGGTACTACGGGCGAATCGCCCACCACTACCGATGAAGAAAAACAGCAGCTTCTCAAGGTTGTCCGCAGTGCAGTAGGCGAACACGTGAAAATTGTTGCCGGTGTAGGTACCAACGTCACGTCGCACTCGATTGAATTGGCAAAGCAGGCACAAAGTGCAGGCGCTAACGGCCTTTTGGTTGTCACCCCGTACTACTCCAAACCGTCACAAGACGGTATTCGTGCACATGTTGAAATGATTGCGGACTCAACTGAGTTGCCCGTCATGCTGTACGACATTCCCGGACGTTCCGGGGTTCCCATGGAGTCAGAAACGCTGATTCGCATGGGTGAACACCCCAGGGTTTTGGCAGTGAAAGACGCAAAGGGCGATATCGCTGCATCCACGGATGTGATGACGCGTTCCGACCTGGTGTATTACTCAGGCGAGGACGCACTGAACCTCCCACTCATGGCAGCCGGAGCTATTGGACTCGTGTCAGTTGTGGGGCATGTGGCCGCAAAGGACCTCGCACGTATGGTTGACGCGGTACACAACAATGACCTGATGCAGGCCCGCCATGTGGCCGCAAACCTGGTGCCCACCGTGGACGCCGTGATGAACCACATGCCGGGAGTCGTAGCAGCAAAAGCGGCTCTGGAACTGGCCGGAATTATTCAGCACCGTGGAACGCGTTTACCTGTTTTGCCTGCAACAGACGAGCAGATGGAGTTCTTGCGCTCCAAATTGGATGGATTTATAAACCCGTAGCGCGGGTGAAATGCGCTTGTTTTTTGATGAGAAAACGCATGTAGAAAGTACATACAGTGATTGATTTATTGTCCGAATTGAGTGACCCACCTAAGGCGGACCCAGAAGCGTTGCGCATTGTGGCGCTGGGCGGTCTAGGCGAAGTGGGCCGAAACATGACCGTGTTTGAGTACCGCGGAAAGATCCTGGTGATCGACTGTGGTGTGTTGTTCCCAGAAGAGGAACAGCCTGGAATCGACCTGATTCTGCCGGACTTTTCGTACCTGGAAGGCCGTGAAGACGACGTTGTGGGAATTGTGCTCACCCACGGGCACGAAGACCACATTGGTGCGGTGCCGTACCTGCTGAAGAAGCTGGGCGACGTGCCGATCCTGGGGTCCACGCTTACCCTTGCGCTGGTGGAAGCGAAGCTCAAGGAGCACCGGATTCGCGCAACCACCCGCATCGTTGCAGAAGACGACAAGGACCAGCTGGGCCCGTTCGACCTCGAGTTTGTGGCCGTCAACCACTCGATTCCAGACGCGCTCGCCGTGTGTGTGCGCACGGGTGCAGGAACCATTCTGCACACCGGTGACTTCAAGATGGACCAGCTGCCACTTGACGGTCGTATCACCGACTTGCGGTCGTTTGCGCGTTTGGGTGAAGAAGGCGTGGACCTGTTCCTCACCGACTCCACGAACGCCGATGTCCCCGGTTTCACCTCCATGGAAAAAGACATAGGGGCTGTTCTTGAAGCGCAGTTTGGTCGTGCTGAACGACGCATCATTGTGGCGTCCTTCGCCTCTCACGTCCACCGCGTCCAGCAGGTGTTAGAAGCAGCATCCGCGCACGGCCGTAAGGTCGCGCTGGTGGGCCGGTCCATGGTGCGCAACATGAAAATCGCCCAGGAGCTTGGCTACTTGAACGTGCCACCGGGCGTGCTCATCGATATCAAGCACGTGGACTCGCTGCCTGATGACCAAGTGGTGCTCATGTGTACGGGATCGCAGGGTGAGCCCATGGCCGCGTTGTCGCGCATGGCTAACGGTTCGCACCGCGTGACGGTGAATGAAGGCGACATGGTGGTGCTGGCCTCGTCCTTGATCCCTGGAAACGAAACCGCGGTGTTCCGCGTCATCAACGGGCTCATGAAGTTGGGCGCCAAGGTGATCCACAAGGGCAACGCCAAGGTGCACGTATCTGGTCACGCATCGGCAGGTGAACTGTTGTATGCGTACAACATTGTGAAACCCCGAGGTGTCATGCCGGTCCACGGCGAATGGCGCCACATGCTGGCTAACGCGAAGCTTGCGATCGACACGGGTGTTCCAGAAGATCACGTTGTCGTTGCCGACGACGGTTGGGTTGTCGACCTTAAGGACGGCAAGGCGCGCGTTGTGGGTGCTGTGGATTGTGACTACGTGTTTGTCGACGGATCGTCCGTGGGTACCGTCACCGAATCGGATCTGCAGGACCGCCGTATTTTGGCTGGTGAAGGGTTCGTGTCGATCTTTATGACGGTGGACAAGTCTGACAAGAAGGTGCTGGCGGGTCCGGTCATCCATACCCGAGGTGTCGCAGAGTCCGACCGTGTGTTCGACACGATCAAACCCAAGATTGAAAAAGCAGTTGCGGACGCCTTGGATGACGGAGTTGTCGATGAGCACAAGCTCCAGCAGATTATCCGCCGCACCATCGGGCGTTGGATCTCTTCGAAGCTTCGTCGCAAGCCCATGATCGTGCCCATGGTGGTCATCGTCTAAAAGACCGGGCCGTGGATGCTGGTCGAATGTACGAAGCTAGGAAGTCTCCCACATGCGAGATGAACACGGGCCGGTAGAAGACGTTCTCGCGGGCGTTGGGCCCCGGTTGCGACGCATTCGTCAAGCTCGTGAACTCACATTGGGAGACGTAGCTGATTCGACCAGCATCTCGGTGTCAACCTTGTCCCGTCTGGAATCAGGTGAGCGAAAACCTACCCTGGAGCTACTACTGGCACTGTCGGGTCTGTACGATCTGCCCTTAGATGATTTGGTGGGCGCCCCTCCTGTAGGAGACCCCCGCGTGTATCAAAGGCCAGTGAGCCGAGGTGGCATAACGGTGGTGCCTCTGACGCACTTTCCGGGACCTCAGCACGCGCTCAAGATGGTGATTCCGTCAACCAGGTCAGTGCCACACTTGTGCAGGCACAGGGGGTACGAATGGCTCTATGTCCTTTCCGGGGAACTTCGACTCATCGTTGGTAGCCACGACGTGGTGCTGACGGCAGGTCAGGCCGCCGAGTTCGACACCACGACTTTGCACTGGTTCGGCAGCACCGGAGAGTCACCAGTGGAGATTCTCAGTTTGTTGGGTCTGCAAGGGCAGCGGATTCATCTCTCAAGCGCGATACACGCTGAGTCACAAACAGCGACGAACGATAGTTCGAACGATGCGCCCTGAAAGCCAAAGCCCGGCTCCGTAGCTGGCGTGAGCTCGCAGGCTTCCCATGCGTGCCTGAGCGGGATTCGGGATTTTTGAAGCAGCGACACCCATGCCAAAACCAGGCTGCATGATTAGCCAGGGTGCGGCAACGGTACCCACGCCCCACGCGACAGCTGTGTCGAAGCGGGGGCGTTTCAGCCAACCGGGGTCAGCTACGGCTAAAGCCACGGCGAAACCGGTTCCGATGGCGTAGTGCGCTACCCAGCCAATCTCTTTCTCATGGGGGACCGGCTCAGCATGCATGATTGAAGTGTGCGCAAACTTGCCGTTGCGCATGTGCCCGATCCATCTGCCAACCATGGCGTAGTCCAGTGATCTCACACCTCGGGTACGGCGAAGCACTTCCGCAACTGCGTCCATCGTTATCGTTGCACCAATACCTACTGCTGACGCTTGGACAAGTTCCCCAAAACCAATGCGCATGCTTGACTCCTTTTGTTGGTAGGCACCCATTACCCCATGCCTACAAGAAGTCCAGCAACTCATTTTGCTGTTTCAGCAAACCTCGAATGTGGTGGCTAGTGATGACGCCGAGGTCTCAGTGCGACCCTGCCCAGCGGCGAGTGAGTTGGTGTGCAGCTGTGTGCAGAGTGTTGGCAACGTCGGCGTACTTTTCCGGCCCCAAGCGTGACGTGGGGGAGCTGACGGAAAGCCCCGCGAGGCTAGGCGCGCCTGGAACAAAAACGGCCAGGCACCTCACGCCCACTTCCTGCTCTTCGTCGTCGAGCGCATACCCGGTGTCCCTGCATGCGCTTAAGTCTTCGATGAGTGCGTCCCTGGACAGCAAGCGTGGGAGCCGGATCTTGTCCAGAAGTGAATGCACGTGCTCATCAGACATGGTGGCCAGAACAGCCTTCCCTACACCTGAGCCCCACACGGGAACATGCGCACCCACTTGCGTGAACATGCGCATGGACCGTTGGGACGTGGCCTGGGCGACGTAGGTCATGACGTCGTTCGTGAAGTACGCCAGGTTCACCGTTTCGCCCAGGGTGTTCGCGAGCTTGTCTAGAACAGGTTGGATCGTGTGGCCAGACTGTTTAGCCGCCTCGGTGCCCAAACTCACAAGAGCCGGACCCAGAGCGTAGCGCTTGTCAGTCAACTGCGTGACGTACCCGCGGGCAGCGAGGTTTGACACGATGCGGTGAATGGTGGGGGCCGGAATGTCCAGTGCGCTGGCAATGTCAACACTCCGGGCAACCCCTCCCATCGACCGCATTGTTTCAAGCACGTCGAGCATGCGGTTGACCGACTGAATCGTAGGCATTGTCAGTCCTCAGCGTCCTTCTGGCTGTTCGGAGCGGGACCCGGCGGCCACCTCGGCGAGTTCAGGGAACGCCGCCTGCTCGCTACCTGGACTTACCAGACTTTCGTTAGGCACGCTCTTCTTCTTAGCCGCCAACGTGATAGCGGTGGCGATGCCGGCCAGACACAGAACGAAGAAGATCGTGCCCAGGTTGAAGCCAATGCCCCATACCCACATGTAGGCGACGGAACCTGCCAGAAGCGAGTACACACCCATGGGGATGATGGTCTTGCGGATGATGTGGCCCTCCTTGCCCAACAGGCCAACGGTTGCAGCTGCTGCTACCACGTTGTGGACTGAGACCATGTTTCCTGCGGCACCACCAACGGCTTGGGCGGCGACGACGGTTTCGGGGCTGGGGGCACCAATTCCGGCACCGGTTGCGAACTGGAACTGCGAGAACATGTTGTTCGAGACCGTGTTGGATCCTGCCACGAACGCTCCCAGGGCACCGATGAACGGTGCGATGAGGGGCCAGTTTTCGCCCATCGCGTTTGCCGCAGCAGTAGCGAGGGTGACCGGCATGGAATCAAAACCGGAGTCGTTGAACGCCGGGCCGGAGTTGATGAACACGCGAACCATGGGCAGTGAGCACAACAGGGCGAATGCAGCTCCAGCGATTTGGCCACCGGCAATCTTCCACGACTCTGCAATCTGCTTAGCCGACATGCGGTGAAGCGCGTAGGTCATGAAGCACACAACCAGGAAAATCGCACCGGGGGAGAAGAGCAGGTCCATCTTCTGGGAAAGTCCTTCCTGACCCAGAATATTCTTCACAGTGAGGACTGCGTCTTGAGCGAGGAATTTCTTAATAGCAGGAACGTTGCGCGTAATCAGCAGCAGAGCGACCACAAGAAGGTATGGCAACCACGCCTGGATCAGAGGCATGCGCTTCTTAATGTTTGCCGCTTCAACCTGTGGGCGCATAGTGCCCATCCACTGCTGAGGCCAGGTGGCGCGGTTAGCGAAGTCCCACGTGTCGCGTGGGGCGAGGAAACCTGCTTTGGCGGCCGGCACCACGATTGCCAGACCAATGAGACCACCGATGAGCGATGGGAATTCGGGGCCCATGAAGGTGGCAACTGCCAGATAAGGCAGGATGAACGCCAGTGCCGCGAAAACTGCGAAGGGTGCGACCTTCAGCCCGGCCGCGAAGCTCTTGTTTTCACCAAAGAACCCGGTCATGAAGCAGGCCAGAAGAAGCGGGATGAAGATTCCGCACGTGGCGTGAATGAGGGCTACCTGGGCGGCTGTGTGGGACACGAACATGTCTTGAGCGACGGTCACGTTGTCAACGGGGATGCCCAGTTCGGTGAGACGTTCGATGAGTCCGTTAGTGGCGTCAATTCCGGAGTCGAAGATACCTTTTCCGATACCGGTGATCATGGGGGTTCCCACGGCGCCGAAGCTCACAGGAGTGGACTGGATAAGGAGACCGGCCAACACGGCTGCCATTGCGGGGAAGCCAAGCGCCAAGAGAAGTGGGGCGACAACGGCGGCTGGTGTTCCGAATCCGGCGGCACCTTCGATGAAGCTACCGAAGAGCCATGCCACGATCACCACTTGCACGCGACGGTCGGGGGAGATGGAGATAAAGCCGGAACGGATCGTGTCGATTGCCCCCGACTTGGTGATGGTGGCCAACAGGAGAAGTGCGCCAAAAACGATCCATAGAAGGCCAATGGCTACGAGAACTCCTTGGATGACTGAGGCCAAAATGGTCGTCCCGGAGATTCCCCACGCGAAGAACGCAACTGCGGCGGACGCGACAAGCCCGATGGGCATCGCAATGACGGCGGGGAGGCGAAAGCCTAAAAGCAGGGTACCGGCGATCACAATGGGAAGAATCGCCAGTAGGGCCTGTACACCGAGACTGTCCATACGAAAAACTTTCTGTGAAATACGTTACGTGATCTGATTCACATAAGTGTGACATAGAAGTGAAGGTTGTGGAGTGATTTTTTATTAAAAATGTTCGCGTGGTGAAAGCGGGTTTTCGCGCTGTGTTGGTGGGGTGGGGCCGGGTTCTGCCGAGGTGACCCCTACTAGTTTCGCTATGTGAAATTTGCGTTCTGCAGGACAAAATAATAGTGATATGGTTCACTTTTAAGAGTGCTCGACTCCGCGAACCCTGATGGGGTTCACGTGAAACAACGACGGATGGAAGGTTGTCGCATGTTAGACGAACTTGCGCAGCAGCTACCTGCTGAGGTTCTCATCACGAACCCAGACACCATGGAAGCGTACAGGCGCGACCGGGCGAATGACCCAAACGCGGGAATGCCTCAAGTAGTCGTGCGTGCCACCGAAGTTGAGCATGTCCAAACGGCGATGAAGTTCGCGGCAAAGCACAACATTCCGGTCGTGCCACGAGGTGCAGGATCCGGGCTTTCTGGTGGCTCGACTGCTGTGGACGGGTGCATCGTTATCTGTGTCGACAAGATGAAAGACATCGAGATCGATCCAGTGACGCGGACCGCTGTTGTGCAGCCCGGTGCTATCAACAACGAGGTCAAGACGGCAGCGGCTGAACACGGACTGTGGTACCCGCCAGACCCGGCGAGTTTTCAGTTCTGTTCGATCGGTGGAAACATCGCGACAAACGCCGGTGGCCTGTGTTGTGTGAAATACGGTGTGACGACTGACTACGTGTTGGGCCTTGACGTGGTGTTGCCCGATGGTCGGTTGGTGAAGCTGGGTGGCCCCCGTTTGAAGGACGTTGCGGGTCTGTCGCTGACCAAACTGTTTGTGGGTTCGGAAGGCACCTTGGGCATCATCGTGTCCATCACCTTGCGTCTCATCCCGGCGCAGCGCCAGCCCACCACGCTGGTGGCTACGTTCCCCACGTTGGAGGGAACTATGAACGCGGTTCTCGAGATTACCCGCAACATGCGCCCATCCATGTTGGAGTTCATGGACGACGTGTGTATCAACGCGGTTGAAGACCAGATGAAGATGGGGCTGGACCGCAGTGTGAAGGCCATGTTGGTGGTGCAGTCAGACGAACCTGCTCAGCACGCCACGGAAGAAATCCAGATGGTTGAAGAAATCTGTAACCGTAACGGTGCTTCCGAGTGTTACTACACGGCAGACCCCGACGAAGGGGAGATGTTCGCAGCAGCCCGTAGGGCCGCGATCCCAGCGGTTGAAATGACCGGGACCATCTTGCTTGAAGACGTGGGAGTTCCGATTCCACGATTGGGAGACCTGGTCGTGGGAATTGAGGAAATCTCAAAGAACCGTGACGTCACAGTGGCTGTCATGGCACATGCGGGTGACGGAAACACCCACCCGCTCGTAGTTTTTGATCCAACCGATAAGGATCAAGAGGAACGCGCTCACATCGCGTATGGCGAAATCATGGATCTGGCCATGCGGCTGGGTGGAACGATCACCGGCGAACACGGGGTCGGGAAACTCAAGCAGCCGTGGCTCACCAATTACCTGGGTGACGACGTGCTGGATCTCAACCACCGGATCAAGAAAGCAATCGACCCGCAAGGAATCATGAACCCCGGTTCGTGCTTCGTGATGGGTTAACGGCCAGCCGGAAACCACCTCGGCGACTTACTTAGGAAAGGCGCACATGAGTGCTTACACAACTGTCAATGTCGTGACGTATGAAACGGCTGCACGAGCCGTCGCACTGACATTGGAGGAAGGCGAAAAACTGGGTCTGAGGCTGTGCGCGACCGTGGTTGACCCGTCCTTGGGGCTGGTTGCGTATGGACGTGCCGACGGGATGACGCCACACAGCGTTGAAACGTCGAAGAGGAAGGCACAAACTGCTGCCTCGACGCGCAAACCCAGTGCGGCGATCCTGCCGGAGCTGGCAACCAAATTGGAGCTCGGATCGGGTGGGATTCTCACGTCGATCGCAGGTGGCGTGCCGCTGTCGTTCGATGGCGTGCACGTAGGTGGACTTGGAGTGGCAGGCGGTAAACCAGCCGAAGACGCTCAGGTCGCCCAAACAGTCCTCGCCCGTCTGGGCGCGGACAGTGAATAGTCCAGTCAAATATCCAGTCAACAAGCCGCTGATAACACATCCGTCAAAACTCATTTAACTGAAGGGAAAACCCATGGCAACGAAGCTTGATCTTCCGCAGGGAATGGAATTTACCGCCGAGGTCGCAGATGAGCACCTGAAGGTCCTCACCACAGATGCGTTGGAGTTGATCGCTGAACTGCACCGCAAGTTTGAGTCCGAGCGTCAGGCTCGGTTGGCTGCGCGTAAAGAGGTGCAGAAGTTCCTCGATGAGGGTGGCGAGCTGGACTTCTTGGAAGAGACTGCGCACATTCGCGAGGATGCTGAGTGGCAGGTCGCTGCTCCTGCGCCGGGTCTGGAGGACCGCCGGGTTGAGGTGACTGGTCCTACGTACCGCAAGATGACGATTAACGCGCTGAACTCTGGTGCGAAGGCGTGGCTGGCTGACCAGGAAGATGCGAACACCCCGGCGTGGGAATCGGTGCTGGGTGGGCAGGTGAACCTGCTCGATGCGATCAACCGTGAGATCGATTTTGTGGCAGAAGAAACGGGCAAGGAATACAAGCTGCGCCCGGATGAGGAACTGCCCACGATCATTGTTCGCCCACGTGGTTGGCACATGACTGAGAAGCACATTCTGGTGGATGGCGAACCGGTTTCGGGTTCGCTGGTGGACTTCGCGCTGTACTTTGCGACTGCTGGGCGTAGGCAGATTGAGAAGGGCCTGGGGCCATACTTCTACCTGCCAAAGATGGAGTCGTACCTGGAAGCACGCCTGTGGAACGACGTGTTTGTGTACGCGCAGAACAAGCTGGGTGTTGCACAGGGAACGATCCGTGCGACCTGCCTGATTGAAACGTACCCGGCTGCGTTCCAGATGGAAGAGATCCTGTATGAACTGCGTGAGCACTCGTCAGGGCTCAACGCGGGACGTTGGGACTACATCTTCTCGGTTATCAAGACCCACCGGAACAAGGGTGAGGACTTTGTGACCCCTGACCGGGCTGCCGTGACCATGACGGTGCCGTTCATGCGTGCGTACACGGAACTGTTGGTGCGTACGTGCCACAAGCGTGGAGCACACGCGATTGGTGGTATGTCGGCGTTCATCCCGTCAAAGGATGAGGCTGCGAACAAGAAGGCGTACGAGCAGGTCACCAACGACAAGACTCGTGAGGCGAACGACGGGTTCGACGGTTCGTGGGTCGCGCACCCAGGAATGGTCGACACGTGTAAGGAAGCGTTCACCAAGGTATTGGGGGACAACCCCAACCAGATCGAGAAGAAGCGTGACGACGTGCAGGTGACGGCGGCCGACCTGTTGGCTGTTAAGGACACACCTGGCGACATCACGGATGCTGGTCTGCGCGCCAACATTTCGGTTGGTATCCAGTACGTGCAGTCGTGGCTCAACGGAAACGGTGCAGCTGCGATCAACGGGCTCATGGAAGACGCCGCGACCGCCGAGATTTCCCGCACCCAGGTGTGGCAGTGGATCCAGTCAGGTTCGACCGTGTCTGACACCGGTGAGGTTGTGACCAAGGAATTGGTGCGCTCGCTGGTGGACGAGGAAGTAGCGAAGTTGCCTGAAGGTGACTGGGAGGCTGCGACCAAGCTGTTCGTGGACATGGCCACCGACGACACCTACCACGACTTCCTCACCCTCCCTGCGTATGAACTTCTGCCGTAAGGCAGGGCTGCCGCTGTAGGTGGCAGGGGAGACGCTCCCGTGGGAGCGATCCGGGTTGAGAAAGCGGGCTCCGTGACATGTGTCGCGGGGCCCGCATTCATGTGTGGAGCTTTCATGCCCGGCTTTGGGGTGGGTTGGGTAGGTTACCCCCGCCGAGGTCGTTGCCGATTGTGCGCGCTGTGTCAGTGCCTGCGGTTAGAGTACACACATGAGCACAATTCAAGTGGTGGGCGCTATTTTTATCGACGGTACTAAAGTTTTGGCATTTCGGCGCAAAGCAGGGAAATCGGCCGCCGGTAAATGGGAATTCCCAGGTGGGAAAGTTGAACCTCACGAGTCACCAGAACACGCCTTGGCCCGAGAGCTCGAAGAAGAGCTTGGGCTCACAAACGTCACCGTTGGCGAATGCCTCGACCGCTCTACCACGCCCGTAGGAGACGTTTCTATTGACCTTGCTTGTTATGAGGTAGACACCCACATTTTTCCAACCTCGAGCAGTGACCACGACATGATTCAGTGGGTCGAGCGTGAATCACTATCCTCGCTCGACTGGGCAGAGCCGGACCTACCTTCTGTGCACAAACTTATGAACGCGACAGGTGGTTCTCATGGGTAATGAACAGTTCGACGTCACTGGGCTGCGTGAGCAGCTTCTGACCGTTCAACAAATGGAATACGTGAATGCCAAAGCCGAGGACGGGGAGCTGAGATATCGGCATTCAAAGGTTCCACACGTCGACAGTGCCACCGCGGTGTCACGCTATGTAGCTCAACAGGTTCATGCCCATCTTTCTGCTCTCAAAGAAGATGAGCTTGTTGATGAGGCAAACCGGATCCTGAACCTCCTATCTGAGCCTGCTCACACTGACCCGCTTGAAGCAGGGCCACAACAATTGCTTTCCGTCTACCCCACATATATAAAAGAGCCGCCAACTGCACCCACAACGCCTTTATCTGATCTCGCGCTACTGACGAACGCAAAAGGCGACCCGCAGATTGGTTCGGAAGTGCGTCGTGAACTCGCAAGCGCTGACCGGGTGGACCTCATTTGCTCGTTCGTAAAGTGGAGCGGAATCCGCGTTCTCGAGAGTGAGTTGAAAGACCTCAAACTGCGCGGAGTGCCATTTCGAGTCATCACCACCTCCTATATGGAGGTAACAGAACCTAAAGCCCTCGACTTCTTGATCAACCAATGCGGTGCTCAGGTACGAGTCAATTACGACTCAAGCACTACTCGTCTACACGCGAAGGCGTGGATGTTTTTCAGGAACACTGGCTTCGACACTGGGTATGTCGGAAGCTCTAACCTGAGTAAGGCTGCTCAACTCGAAGGTCTGGAATGGAACGTTCGCGTTTCCCGCAACCAAGCGGGCAGCGTTCTAGGAAAATTTGAGGCAACTTTCGACACATACTGGGAGTCACCGCACTTCGAGGAATATGTGCCTGATCGTGATCGCGAAAAGCTCGAGCAGGCCCTTGAGATTAGTTCGCTGAGTCGTTCGACGGTCAACACAACGTTCTTTGACATCACCCCGCACCCACATCAGTTGGGAATTCTTCAAGACCTCCATGCCGAACGCATCATTAACGACCGCCACCGCAACCTCGTTGTGGCTGCGACCGGTACCGGCAAGACTGTTGTCGCCGCTCTTGACTACCGCAACTTGGCGGGTACGAGCAGGCCGCGTTTGCTTTTCGTTGCACACCGTGAAGAGATTCTGCGCCAGGCTATGGCGACGTATCGAGCCGTATTGAAATCGACAGACTTCGGCGAGCTTTTCGTGGGTGGTGAAACCCCCAGAAGAGGAGACCACGTGTTCGCGTCGGTCCAATCTCTCAGCAGGAGTTTTAACAACTGGCCGGCAGACCACTTCGACATTGTTGTCATCGATGAATTCCACCACGGTGCCGCGCGCACCTACAGAAGCATTTTCGACTATTTCAAACCAAAAGAGCTCCTAGCCTTAACCGCAACACCAGAACGCACCGATGGCATTAACATCGCCCAAGAATTTTTCGACGGTCGTTACGCCAGCGAAATTCGATTGTGGGACGCACTCGAAGCTCAACTTTTGGTTCCGTTCCACTATTTCGGCGTCAACGACGGCACCGACCTGTCTCAGATCCGTTTCGTTCGTGGAGACTACGATGTTCGTCAACTCGAAAACGTGTACACGTCGAACGATTCACGCGTGCGAATCATTCTCAAGGAGCTCGAGGATAAGGTCGAAAACTCTGCGAAGATGAAAGCCATTGGGTTCTGTGTGTCAGTGTCGCACGCGCAATTTATGTCACAGCGTTTTAATGCGGCCGGACTGAAATCGGCCTGGGTAGCAACGGGAATATCACGAGAAGAACGAGTCCGGGCCATAGCAGATTTGAACGCAGGGCGTATCAACTGCATTTTCACTGTAGACATGTTCAACGAAGGCGTAGACATTCCGTCGGTGGACACGCTCCTCATGCTTCGACCAACGCAGTCAGCGACAGTTTTCCTGCAACAGTTAGGTCGCGGTCTCAGGCACGCAGTTGGTAAATCCGTTCTCACAGTCCTGGACTTCGTAGGTCTTCAGAATCAAGAGTTCCGATTCGACACCAAGCTCAGAGCCATGACTGGGCTGACTCGCAAACGCCTCCTCAACGCTGTCGAAGAGGGCTTTCCATTCCTACCTCCAGGCACACAGATTGTTTTCGACCGAGTAGTCCAAGAAGCGGTGCTTAAAAATGTGAAACAGCAGATAGGCCGTACTGTTCCACAGTTACTCGCAGAAATACAAGAAATTGCTGGAGACCGTAGTCCCCTCGAACTCACTATGCGTGAGTACATGGACTCTTCAATGCGCCCTCTGTCTGCAATTTACGGTGGAAGAGCCAGCCGCAGCTATAAAACAATCAAAAGCTCTCCTAGCTGGCTTCAACTGCAACGCTGGGCCGCAGGCGACACAACAAACGTCGCAAACAGCCCCGCAGTTATGCGTGCGCAAGTTTTAACCCATGTCGACGATCCTGAACGGATGTCGGCATACCTTTCAATCGCTGACCCTCACGGGAGAGTTCCGGATCAGAACGACCCGTACTTGTGGATGCTGTACTACTCCTTATGGCCGTCTGGCCGTGTAGGAGGTATCGAAGAAGGTATTCGGCTCATTCGTGAGAAGGGCGAACTGCACAAAGAACTGCAACAGCTCTTTGACGTCCTCCGGAACGAAACCCGCGTTGTGCCGGAGCAACTGTCTGGACACGCAGGATCCACAGTTCTGAAGTCACACGCAAAGTACAAGCGTGAGGAAGTTCTGGCGGCAATGGGTATGGGGTGGAAGCGAAAGCAAACGCCCGGATCATTCGTCGAAGGTGTGGCTTGGATGGAAGAACACCAAACCGAAGCTTTGTTCATCACGTTAAACAAGTCGTCCAACCACTTTTCACCGGAAACCATGTACAAGGACTATGCGCTCAACGACAGTATGTTCCACTGGGAGTCTCAGAACCGTACAAGTGTAGAAAGCAATGCCGGACAGCGTTACGTCAATCAGCGGTCTAACGGAGTGAGCATCGTTCTTTTTGTGCGTGAAACCAAAGACTCGGAAAACGGGACCCAGGCTTTTACCTGTGTGGGCAACGCCGACTACATCAGTCATTCCGGGGCGAAACCAATGCAGGTGTTGTGGAAGCTCCAGCGCCCCATGCCTGCGCAGCTCCTCAGCGTGGCACAAGCCGTTGCGAGCTAGTCATCGATATCCTTTTAACTGTCTTGGCAGTTGAAGGTTGGATGAGTTGTGTTTGAGTCGAACTCTCGCGCGTACAAAATTGTGCTCGCATCACTAATCGTCGTGTGCTTTGTCGCCTCAGCGATCATCGCGTGGGACCTCACACGACCCAACGTGGGCACCGTCTCAACCCAACCTCAAGCACAAGCCACCCAAAACAACCCCACACCCGCCACCACTGACGAACCAACGCAAACAGCGACGACCTCGGCGACCCAAAAACCCAGCCCCACCCCAGAACCAACCCAGGCGAAAGACGGGGAGTTCACCACAGAAGACATCCCACGCAAGGGATCGCAAAAGTGGAACGTTAGCGAGAAACTTTCCCCCATCAACCACGACGGGAGGGCGTTCCGGGTCTACATCCGCATCGAAAAAGACCTCCCCTTTGACATCGACTCGACCACCGCGCGCATCATGAAAACCCTGCAAGACGAACGCGGATGGCAAAAAGTCGACAACGTCAGATTCATCCAAGTCACCAGCCCCAAACGCGCCAACGCCACCATCAACCTGGCCACCCCAAGCACAGTCGACAAAATGTGTGCGCCACTTCGAACAAATGGCAAGCTCTCATGCCACAACGGCAGCAGCGTCATGCTCAACGCCGACCGCTGGGTAGACGCCACCGACGATTTTGACGACCCCGAACAGTACCGCGACTACCTGATCAACCACGAAGTCGGACACGCACTTGGCCACGGTCACAAGTCGTGCCCAGGAAAAGGCGAACCCGCACCTCTCATGCAACAACAAACCAAAGGCCTACAAGGGTGCAAACCAAACGGCTGGCCATCCGTAGCGTGACCTCGCGTCAGGGTGATCACTCAGGCCAGCGCTCACCTCGGGCGCAAGGCCCTTACCCTAGCGGCGGTGGAACAAACTCTTCCGCTGGTACTTAGGTTCACTCGTCACCTGCATACCCAAACTGCGGAAAATCCCCTCGTCCACTGACCCCAAAATGGTCGTCGTGTGTACATCGCACCCACGCAACTGCGACAACTGCTCAATCGCCCGCCGTGAATCCTCGCTTGTCTCAGCTGAAACAGACAACGCAATCAACACTTCATCAGTGTGCAAACGCGGATTCTGGCTACCCAGATGCTTGGTCTTCACCGTCTGAATCGGCTTAATCGACTCCGGTGACAACAAGTGAACATCCGGGTCAATACCCGCCAGGTGCTTGAGCGCATTCAGCAACATCGCCGCGGAACACCCCAACAAGTCAGACGTCTTACCCGTAACCAACGTCCCATCCGCCAACTCCATACACGAAGCAGGACCGCCCGTCTGGGCTTCCAATTGCACCGCAGGCTCAATCACACGTAGGTCATCAACCGTGGCGCCAGCCTTACTCATCACAATGGCGGCGCGTTCCGAAAGCGTGTTATCCCAGTCATTGCGCGCCTCATCTACCAAAGCCTTGTAATAACGGCGCACGATTTCCTGCTTGGCAGCCTTGCGACATACCCCGTCATCCGTGATGCACGAGCCAACCATGTTCACACCCATATCAGTGGGGGACTGGTACGGCGAAGATCCAGCCAGCGTCTCAAGCAACGACTTCAGCAGAGGAAACACTTCTACATCGCGGTTATAACTGGTCACACGCTCGCCATACGCCTGCAGGTGATACGGGTCAATGACGTTAATGTCATCCAAGTCCACGGTGGCAGACTCGTACGCCAGGTTCACCGGGTGCTCCAATGGCAGATTCCAAATGGGGAAGGTCTCAAACTTGGCGTACCCAGACTGGATGCCACGCTTAAAGTCGTGATAAATCTGCGACAGGCACGTAGCCAACTTTCCTGACCCCGGCCCAGGGGCGGTGAGCACAACAACGTCGCGCTCCGTTTCCACATACTCGTTTTGACCAAAACCATCGTCACTGACGATCCTGCTCACGTTCGTGGGATACCCCGGAATCGTTCGGTGCTTAGCAACTTTGAGCCCCAAACGCTTTAACCGGTCGATAAACGCCTGAGCCAGCGTGTTCTCTTCATCCATCTGAGTGACAACCACCCAGTTGACCAAGAACCCGCGCTCACGGAACACGTCCACCAGACGCAAAACATCGTCTTCATAAGAGATGCCCAGGTCTGCTCTCACCTTGTGGCGGTGCAGGTCCTGGGCATTCATGGCGATCACAATCTCGATGTGATCGGCGATGCGTTGCAACATCTCTATCTTGTTGTCTGGGGTGAAACCAGGGAGGACACGTGAAGCGTGGTTATCGTCAAAGAGCTTTCCGCCCATCTCGAGGTAGAGCTTCCCGCCGATCTGGTCTCGCCTTTGCCGAATGTGCTCCGACTGCAATTCGACGTACCGTTCGCGATCAAAACCGGCTTTCATCCCGACCCCTTCTGTGTAGTTTTTCACCGCTGATAAGTCTAAACCGGTGAAATGTTTCGTGCGCGTTACCAAGGTTTCGTAAGCGTTTCCCGCGCCGTCCAACGCCCCCTAAGAAAAACGCGCGGAGAGACACAATGTCTCTCCGCGCGTGCACGTGAGGCTAACGCCTACGGTAGTGAGAAGGCTGCTTAGAACAGTCCAGCGTTCTTCTTGCCACCGTCGGTCAGAGTTACACCCTTTCGGGAGTCCTTCTTGTAGTCGTTGTAGCCGGTCTTGTCGTCCTTGAGGCGGCCAACCTGGCTAACCTCGATGTAGTTCTCGATACGGCCCAGCTTGGTCTTTCCGTCACCGAACTTCAGGTTCGCAACCAGTGCTTCGTCGCCTGGCTCAATAGCGTTCGACAGGGTCACCTGGAAGGTGCGGGTCGAAGTCTTCTTGTCGAATCCGAGGTCGCGGGTGTACGCACCGTTGAACTGACCTGAGGTGATGAGGCGGTCAACACCCTTTGGTCCCTTGTCAGTCTTAACCTTCAGCAGGAACGAGGTCTGTGGGAACTCCTGGTAGTAGGAGTCCGAACCGACGTTCTTCACGCGCAGAGCAACGTTTCCGGCGTAGCCAGGAACCTTACCTGCAGCAACGGTCAGGCGTGGCTCGAGGTCGTGCTTTGTTTTCTTGGAAGGCTTGGTGGTGTCAACCTTAGGAACCGAAGGTTCTTTGGTCTCAATGACGCGGTTAACTGGCTTGCCAGTTCCCTTGCCACCTTCAGCGCCGGAAGCCTTGTCGTACATGCGCACGCGAACTTCGTTCTTAATAGGTGCGAATGCGGTCCATGCGGTTGGGGTGGACCAGGTTCCGTTTGGCTTGCAGTGCTGCTGGGTACCGGTCATGGTGATGGTGCGGAAACCGTAGGTTGCTTCACCGGTGTGGCCAGCTGGAACGTCGTAAGGACCAATCTGCTGTCCAACTTCCCACGACAGTGAGTAGGAAGCTTCGCCACCGATGGTCTTAGCAAGCGACATTGCGATTCCAGCGTTGACGCTTCCCTTTTTGGCGTTTCCGGTTCCACCCATGTTGAATTCGGTGGATTCCGACTTGCTTCCGTTAACCGTCAGCGAGATGGTCTGCGAACGGCTCGTGGACTGTGTCAGTGGAATAGGGGACTTGGTCTTGTTGGTGGTGGAGATGGTTCCAACTGGAGCCCACGAGTCCTTCACCTTGTACACAACGGTGCGGTAGTCCTCTGCTGAGTTGCAGACTGGGTTGGGGTTAAGGACGTTGGCCTTGATGTGGTCCGAACCGTGCTTGGTGTGCACGATCGGCAGGTCAGGGTTCAGGGCAGGGGTTTCTGGGTAGGTTTCTTCGTGGGTTCCACCAGCGAATGCAGGGCTGGCGCCGAACAGGGCTGCAAAGACCGCGGTACCGGCCAGCGCAGCTGAAGCAGTGCGACGAATGTTCATTGAGGAGTCCTTTGTGAGTGAGATGTTGATCGTTCGTTAAGCGAATGCTGATTCACTTTTCAGTGACGGCAAACATGTTACTCACAGGTTTACGTGAGAGTAAACCCCCGAGTAACAATATGAACAAAACTCAGAAAACATTTAAAAAGCACTCAGAAACACAGCTGCTACCACCTCGGCGAACCCATCCCCACATACCGTGCCAACCGCCACAAAAGACGCGCCCACACAACGCGAAATCCCGGACTTTGCCACGCAAAGATTTAAGGTAAATACCATGGCGACCAGTACGACTTCCCCCGCTACTGGTACAGGACGCCGGAAGCGTGGAGCCCCCACGCAGGCTACTGAACCCGCGGGCGAACAGCAGAAAACCAACCCCGTAACCGGAGCATGGATGGGCATGTCACGCATGGCCGGAGACCGCGCACGCAAAGCATTTAGTGAAGACGTAGAAACTCCTACCCGTCGCGACGGCACAGGCTTCTTTCTCGTTGGCCTGGCAGTCGTTGTCGCGGCCTTCGAGTGGTGGAACATACCAGGCGTCTTTGGCAACGCGGTGCGCGGAGTATTTGAAGGGACCTTTGGGCGAGTAGCCCTGGTCCTTCCTGCTGTGTTCGTTCTCTACGCCGTTCGACTCTTCATGCGCGGAAACGAAACCCGCCAAAACAACCGCATCCTGGTAGGAACCATCGCTCTACTGGTCTCCGCCGCGGGCCTTGCGCACATCGCTGCCGGCAACCCCAGCTTCGTCAACTCGCGCGAAGCCATGGCCAACGGCGGGGGAGCGCTGGGCTACATCGTGTCCAGCCCACTCGTCACCGCAGCGACCGTGTACGTAGCCGTACCAATTCTGGTGCTCATCGCGCTCTTTAGCGTCCTCGTGATCACCGCCACGCCAGTCGTCAAGGTTCCCGAACGCCTCGTAGGCCTCTACAATCGCCTCACCGGGGGTGCCCCAGAAGCCAGCGGCGACGCCAAGGGCGACAACGCCAACGTCGACCTCGTCGCCACCAACCAGCGCACCTCGGCCCTCAAACCCATGGGACGCAAGCGCCGCTCAAAGAAGCAAGAAGGCGAAGAAGTTACCCGTGCCTATGACAAGGCAACTATTGATGACACCTCAGGTAAGGACGCCGAGGTCGCCCCACCTGCCACTGAAGACGCGCCTACCCGTGTGCTCAACAGCGAGATCTACGACGTCGATCAAGACGTAGACGAACCGAAGTACAAGCCCGGCCAGCGTCGCCCCACCAAGGCCGAACGCGAAACCGCGAAACTCAAACGCGACCAGGGTCTGGACGCCTCACTGCCCGGTGAAACCGCAGATGCTCAGGCAGAAGACGCCACCCGCGCGATCGACCGCAAGCCCGACCCAGCAAACACGGTGCCTACCGTCAACACGCCGGCACCCGCGGCCACCGGAGAGTTGCCACAGCGCGTTGAACAGCTGGAGCTCGCTGGCGATGTCACGTACACGCTGCCTGCCTCGGACATGCTCACGGCCGGGCCGCCGCCCAAGGAGCGCTCGGAGGTCAATGACCGCGTGGTCGAAGCGCTACGTGAAGTATTTGAGCAGTTCAAGATCAACGCCGCCGTCACTGGTTTCTCGCGTGGTCCAACAGTGACCCGTTACGAAATTGAACTGGAACCCGGCACCAAGGTCGAAAAGGTCACCGCGCTCGAAAAGAACATCGCCTACGCGGTGGCCAGCGCCGACGTGCGCATCCTGTCGCCAATTCCAGGCAAAAAAGCCATTGGTATTGAGATCCCCAACGCCGACCGCGAAACCGTGGCTCTGGGCGACGTTCTGCGCTCCCAAGCAGCACGTGGCACCGACAAGCCGATGGTCGTGGGTGTTGGTAAGGACGTTGAAGGTGGCTTCGTTGTTGCCGACCTTGCGAAGATGCCACACCTGCTGGTGGCCGGTGCGACCGGTTCCGGTAAATCGTCGTTTGTGAACTCCATGATCACGTCCATCATGATGCGTGCAACGCCTGATGAAGTGCGCATGATCCTGGTTGACCCCAAGCGTGTGGAACTGACCATTTACGAAGGCATTCCGCACCTGATTACGCCCATCATCACCAACCCCAAGAAGGCCGCTGAAGCCCTCGAATGGGTGGTGCGTGAAATGGATGCCCGCTACGACGACCTCGCCCACTTTGGGTTCAAGCACGTGCGCGAGTTCAACCAGGCCGTGCGCGAAGGACGCCTCACGCCACCTCCTGGTTCCGAACGCGTTTTGCAGCCATACCCGTACCTGCTGGTCGTTGTCGACGAGCTGGCTGACCTCATGATGGTTGCGCCACGCGACGTCGAAGCCTCGATTCAGCGCATTACGCAGCTGGCTCGTGCCGCCGGAATCCACTTGGTGCTTGCGACCCAGCGCCCATCCGTGGACGTTGTTACTGGTCTGATCAAGGCCAACGTGCCGTCGCGCCTGGCCTTCGCAACCTCGTCGCTGGCCGACTCCCGCGTGATCTTGGACATGCCCGGTGCCGAGAAGCTCATTGGCCAAGGTGACGCGCTGTTCCTGCCCATGGGTAAGTCCAAGCCCATGCGTGTGCAGGGTTCGTGGGTCAACGAGTCCGAAATTGAAGAAGTGGTCAAGCACGTCAAGACCCAGCTCGCGCCTAACTACCGCGAAGACGTGCAGACCAGCGCGCCTAAGAAGCAGATCGATGAAGAGATCGGCGACGACATGGACGTGCTGCTCCAGGCCGCTGAGCTGGTCATCACCACGCAGTTCGGTTCGACCTCGATGCTGCAGCGCAAGCTACGCGTTGGGTTTGCCAAGGCAGGTCGCCTCATGGACCTCATGGAGTCGCGCGGAATTGTTGGGCCGTCCGAAGGGTCCAAAGCGCGCGACGTGCTCGTCAAGCCCGAAGACCTGGCAAGCACCCTGGCGTTCATCCGCGGCGATGCCCCACCTGAAGATTCGTCTGCTGAGGGCGCTGACGGTGTTGGTGACGCTCAGGCTAATGCGCCTTACGCGCAGGCCGCCGAGGTCGTTAACCCTGGCGACGGAAGCGCTACCAGCGACAGGGGAACCGGCGAGTTGAAAGCCGGCGACATTGACCCCGAAACCGGGCTGGAAGTCGTAGAGGCTTCCAGTGAAGACGCCTGGGGCCTGACCGGACGCTAGTGATCGGTCGATAAGCTAAGAGATATGAGTACCCCAGACCGCAAACAGGGTCAGCCGGAAACCACCTCGGCGGGTCAGCCGGAAACCACCTCGGCGACGCGCAAAGAACGCAACCGCGCTGCTGCTACGCGCACACGCATGCAACACGTGCCAAACGCGTTGACGGTGTTGCGCATCATCATGGTGCCGGTGTTTGCCGTGCTTTTGCTCATGCACGGCGGGCAGGACCCAACCCTGCGCTGGTGGGCACTGGGCGTGTTCCTTGTGGCAATGTTTACCGACAAACTCGACGGTGACATCGCCCGCAAGTACAACATTGTGTCCAACTTTGGGAAGCTCGCCGACCCCATCGCCGACAAAGCCCTCATGGCCGCTGCGTTCATTGGGCTGGCGATCGTGGGGGCTCTGCCATGGTGGGTTCCCGTGGTGATTCTGGTGCGCGAAATCGGTATCACCGTCATGCGCATGTTCATGCTCAAGTACGAAGTCATGCCGGCTTCGCGTGGCGGAAAGATCAAGACCGTGCTCCAGACGGTGACCGTGGCGCTGTATATCGCCGCCTTGCCGCTGGCCGTGGTGGCCCCCGCCGGTTTCATGTTCGTCTACGCGATCATCGCCGGATTCGCGCTCACGCTCACCGTTGTGGTCACCGTACTCACCGGTGTCGACTACGTTCTGCAGGCCCAGAAAATCAAGAAGGAAGCGGGCCAAAGTGAGGCAGACGCCAACGCAACTAACACCTCGGGAGCGACCAGCAAGGACGCGAAGCCTGACGTAAACCCGGACGCAAACTCAACCGACACCTCGGGCAAGGCGCCGAATGGCCGCTGACACCGGGTACCTGGCCACGCGCGTTGTTCACACGTACACGCAGCGCGGGCTCACGGTTGCAACGTGCGAATCCCTGACAGCTGGACTGGTTGCGGGGACGCTGGCCACCGTGCCGGGCGCGTCGAAGGTTCTGCGTGGCGGTCTGGTAACGTACGCCAGCGATGTGAAATCTGCGCTGGCTGGCGTTGATGCTGGGCTTTTGGAAACGGTCGGGGCTGTGGATGCCGAGGTGGCCCTCCAGATGGCGCGGGGTGCTCGGCGGGCGTGTGAGGCGGATGTTGCGGTGGCCTGCACGGGTGTCGCCGGGCCTGACGCACAAGATGGCAAACCTGTTGGTACCGTGTTCATCGCCGTGGTGGCTGGGGATGACGAAAGCGTGTGCGAACATGCGTTTGAAGGGGACCGAGCGGCGATTCGACAGAAGACTGTTGACGCGTGTTGTGAAGCGCTGTTGCGCATCACTTCCTGCGGAGTTTCTTTAAATCCCGTGGAAGACGACCTCTGAGGTTTAGTGCGAAACCGAACGCACTGTAGGGTTGTTGGAATAAACCACGTACCGGTACGGTTACACCTCTACACGTACCACGTCGCCTGAGGAGGCTATTTTGACCCTGCTCCGTACCGAAATCGGCGACACCCTGCGCGTTGCGCGACGTCGTCAGAACCGAACTCTTCGCGATGTCTCGATGGATGCACGTGTGTCGCTGGGGTACTTGAGTGAAATTGAACGCGGGCAAAAAGAAGCATCGTCTGAACTGCTCGCGTCCATTTGTGAAGCCCTGGACATGCCCGTATCGGTTCTTCTTCGCGAAGTTGCCGACAAGATTGCCCTGTCGGAAGGTGTTCTCGTTCCCGACACGGTGCCAGACAACTTCGAACAGATCGATGTACCCGGTGGGGTAGCGAAGCGAGCCTTCGCACAACAGCGATAGTAATGATGACAGTGGGCCGGGGCGTTGTGTGCCCCGGTCGCAGGTAGTCGCATGTAACGGAAGGGTCTTCTGTGCGCCATAGTGTCTATTGGGAGCTGATGAACGACGAGTTCGGCTCGGTTCGTGCAGCGTCGCTCCATACTGATTTGGCGCTGAGTTCATTAGGGTCCCTCACCGCTCATGAAGCACTTGAGCGAGGAGATGACCCTAAAACTGTGTGGATCGCTGTGTGTGACGCAACAGGTGTGCCACAAAGTCGCCGTCTGGGGACAGATAAGAAACCGCGGTCGAATCCCTTTTGATTCGCGACACGCGGGTGGTTTTACACGCAATGTTCGAACGTGTGTTCAATTTTCGCGTACGATGGTTCTGTGACATTAAGTGTGGCAAACGGGAGAGTTTTCCACATTTTTCTTTGTGAGGAATTTCTGTGTCAGTGCCTCCTCATAGAGTGCAACTAGACCATCACGAGGAGGAACCATGGCGACAAAGTCAAGTAACGCAAACGCTGGTGCCGACAACAAACAAAGGGCACTCGAAACTGCGCTCAGCCAGGTGGAACGCCAGTACGGAAAAGGCTCCATCATGCGTTTGGGTTCGCAGGAACGCCAACCCATTGAAGCAATCCCGACCGGTTCGCTCGCGCTCGACGTGGCGCTCGGAATTGGGGGACTGCCACGCGGCCGTGTGATCGAAGTTTACGGCCCAGAATCATCCGGTAAGACAACCGTTGCGCTCCACGCCGTTGCGAACGCGCAGAAGGCCGGCGGTCTGGCAGCGTTCATTGACGCTGAGCACGCGCTTGATCCGGAATACGCGGCCAAGCTGGGAGTCGACACAGACCAGCTTCTGGTTTCGCAGCCAGACACCGGTGAACAGGCGCTTGAAATCGCCGACATGCTCATCCGCTCAGGTGCGCTGGACATTATCGTGATCGACTCGGTTGCGGCTCTAGTTCCTAAGGCAGAAATCGAAGGTGAGATGGGTGACTCGCACGTGGGTCTCCAAGCCCGCCTCATGTCGCAAGCACTGCGCAAAATCACGGGTGCTCTGGCGCATTCCAAGACCACTGCCATCTTCATTAACCAGCTGCGCGAAAAGGTGGGCGTGTTCTTCGGTTCGCCAGAAACCACCTCGGGCGGTAAGGCGCTGAAGTTCTACGCGTCTGTGCGCCTTGACGTGCGACGGATTGAAACCTTGAAAGAAGGTGCCGACGCAGTTGGTAACAAGACGCGCGTCAAAGTGGTGAAGAACAAGGTTGCGCCTCCGTTTAAGCAGGCCGAATTCGACATCATCTACGGTCAAGGGATCTCACGCGAAGGTTCCATCATTGACATGGGTGTAGAGAACGGAATCGTGCGCAAGTCTGGCTCCTGGTTCACATATGAGGGTGACCAGCTTGGGCAGGGTAAAGAGAACGTTCGTAACTTCTTGCGCGACAATCCTGAACTCGCCGACGAAATTGAGACCAAGATCCTCATGAAGCTTGGCATTATCGAAGACGAAACCGAGGAACAGAAGCCTCAGGAGTGATAACTCGTGAGTAGCGCACAGCTCATTGAATCGCTACAACAGTCGATCGACAAGATCGAGGCGCACAGCGCACAGCCGGAACCCGATCCACAGGCGCACGACCCGGAATATAAACAAGCCAAGAAACGGGCTTTGAACATTTTGAGTGTGCGTGACTATTCGGTTGACGAACTTCGAAAGAAGCTCATCGCGCGCGAACACCCTGAAGACGCTGTTGAACGTGTGTTGGCCAAACTGCAACGAGCAGGGTTACTCAACGACGAAGAGTACGCACAGAACTACGTGCGGGTACACCGCGAGAAGCGAAACCTGTCCACGTCTGCGCTGCGGCGTGAGCTCGCTAAGCGGGGGGTCGCGGACAAACACATTCGTTACGCTCTCGACCAGGTAGAAGACGAGCACGAGGTGGCTTTCGGGGTGGCGCTGAAAAAGGCGCGTTCGACCGTTGGGCTACCGCGTGAGACGCGCATGCGACGTATTCTTGCGATGCTTGCCAGGCGTGGGTTCCCGCAGAGCATCAGCATGGATGTGACCTTGCGCGCACTCGACGAAACCTGAGCGGTTGTGCAGTGGGCAGCCCTGTAGAATGTAGGTCTGATGACTGACGTACTAAACCGCACCTATGAAGTGAAAACATACGGGTGCCAGATGAATGTTCACGACTCTGAACGCCTCTCAGGTCTACTCGACGACGCTGGATATACGCCAGCCCAGCCCAATGAACAAGCCGATGTCGTGGTGTTTAACACCTGTGCGGTACGCGAAAACGCCGACAACCGCTTGTACGGGAACCTGGGCCGTTTAGCAGAAGTGAAAGAAAGCCACCCAGAACTGCAGATCGCAGTGGGTGGGTGCATGGCGCAAAAGGACCGCGACACCATCGTGGAACGTGCCCCATGGGTCGATGTGGTGTTCGGAACGCACAACATGGGCGCACTTCCCGTACTCCTGGAACGCGCGCGTCACAACAAAGAAGCTCAAGTTGAGATCAAGGAAAGCCTCGAAGTTTTCCCCTCCACGCTTCCCACTAGGCGCGAATCGACCCATTCTGGGTGGGTGTCGATCTCCGTGGGGTGCAACAACACGTGTACGTTCTGCATCGTGCCCCACCTGCGCGGAAAAGAAAAAGACCGTCGCCCAGGTGACATCCTCGCTGAAGTCGAAGCTTTGGCTGCACAAGGTGTCATCGAGGTGACCTTGCTGGGGCAGAACGTGAACTCCTACGGAACCGAATTCCGTGACCGCCAAGCGTTCAGCAAACTTCTGCGCGCAGTGGGCAAAGTGCCGGGAATTGAACGCGTGCGCTTTACCAGCCCACACCCGGCTGCGTTTTCCGACGACGTCATTGAGGCGATGGCCGAAACCCCAACGGTCATGCCACAGCTGCACATGCCACTGCAGTCAGGGTCGGACACCGTGCTGAAAGCCATGCGCAGGTCCTACCGCACCAAACGCTTCATGAACATTCTGGACAAGGTACGCGAACGCATTCCGCACGCGTCGATCACCACCGACATCATTGTTGGATTCCCCGGTGAAACCGAGGAAGACTTCGAACAGACCATGGACGTGGTGCGCCAAGCGCGTTTCACTCAGGCATATACGTTCCAGTACTCAATCCGCCCCGGTACGCCGGCTGCCACCATGGAAAACCAGATTCCAAAAGACGTTGTGCAAGAACGGTTCGAACGCCTGGTCGAACTCCAAGACCAGATCGCGTGGGAAGAAAACAAGGCGTGCGTGGGCAATCAGGTTGAAGTACTCGTCAACAGTGGTCCTGACCCGCAACACGGGCGCATGTCCGGTCGAGCACGCGACAACCGACTCGTTCACGTGCGGGCTCAAGAAGGACTGGACGCGCGTCCCGGCGACATCGTCACAGCAACGGTGACCGAAGCGAAACCGTACTTCCTCATCAGCGATTCGGAATACACCGTGAGGCGCACACCGGCGGGCGACGCGTGGGACCTCTCCCAAGCAGAAAGTTGCGGCACCACGGGAGGGGCTGCCACCTCGGGACCCACCAACCTGGGACTGCCCACCATCCGAGTAGGAGCAAACTAACCGTGACCGTCATCAACGTTGTGGGGGCCACCGCAACAGGCAAATCAGACCTGGCAATTACTTTGGCTCACCACCTCGATGGCGAAATCATCAACGCAGACTCCATGCAGTTCTACCGCGGCATGGACATTGGGACCGCGAAAGTGGCACCCGAACAACGCGCGGAAGTCCCACACCACCTGCTCGACATCCTGGATGTCACGCAGGACGCCTCGGTCAGTGAATACCAACGCAGTGCGCGTGCCCTGATCGACCAGATCCACCAGCGGGGGCGTACCCCCATCATTGTTGGCGGATCGGGACTCTACGTGCGAGCGGCAACCGATGTCATGAACTTCCCCGGAACAGACCCGGCGATGCGGGCTCGGCTGGAAGGAATTGCCGACGCCGGAGCGCTTCACGACATGCATACGATGCTCGAAGAGCTCGACCCCAAAGCGGCCAGCACAATCAAACCTACCGACGCACGGAGGATTGTGCGGGCCCTTGAAGTGATTGCGCTGACGGGCGACACGTTCAGCTCTGAACTGCCCGAATACACGTACTTTACGCCCACTATCCAGGTGGGGCTGGCTCAAGACCGCGAAACCCTGCACCAGCGCATTGCCGACCGTGTCCACCTTATGTGGGACGCCGGTTGGGTCGACGAGGTGCGCACGCTGCTCGACCAGGGGCTGCGGGACGGGAAAACCGCGCGGCACGCAATAGGGTATGCGCAGATCATTGACTACCTCGACGACAAAATGAGTGCCGACTTAGCCATTGACTCAACAGTGACGCGAACCCGCCAGTTCGCAAAACGACAAGAAACCTGGTTCCGGCGCGACCCGCGCATCCAGTGGTTTGACGCCACCGACCCGCACACGCCACAGAACGCGCTTGACTACATCAAGGAGACCGCATGATTGACGGACAACTCGTTAAAGGACACGGAACCGCCAACGACTTTGTTCTCCTCCACGACCCCAACGGTGAGCACGCGCTAGACCCGGCTGGCGTGCGCGCGCTTGCTGACCGCCACACCGGGATTGGTGGCGACGGGGTCATTCGCGTGATTCGAAGTGCCACACTGGGCGAAGAAGCCGGGGACGTGGCTCATGACGGTGGTGCCGAATGGTTCATGGACTACCGAAACGCGGACGGCTCAATAGCCGAAATGTGCGGAAACGGAGTGCGCGTTTTTGCCCACTACCTGCGAACGTACGACCTTGTGCAGTCGCAGTCGTTTGCGGTTGGAACCCGAGCGGGCATCAAGCACGTCACAGTGATTCCGGACCCACTGGGCGGAGACGAGCCCTGGTACAAAGTCGACATGGGCAAGTGGCAACTGCCAGGTGGCGGTGAAGCGTTCGACGCAACAGTCGAAACACCCGGAGTCCGCGTAGCCCGCCCAGGACTGACCGTGGACATGGGCAACCCGCACACCGTGGTAGCCCTGGCTCACGCGGAAGAACTCGAAGCCGCCAAACTGCACGAACCCCCGCACGTCGAACCCGAACCACCAGCGGGAACCAACGTCGAATACATCGTGATCGAACCGGACAACGACCCCACAACAGGAACGTTGCGGATGCGCGTACATGAACGTGGAGTGGGCGAAACCCACGCGTGTGGAACGGGCACGTGCGCCTCGGCGCTGGCAGCCTACGTGTGGGCCGGGCGCGGCCCACAAGCCCCAACCACATGGACGGTACACCAACCCGGTGGGGCAGTCCGCATCGACATCACAGGAGAAACCGTGGCGCTGTCAGGGCCGGCGGTCATCACTTACGAAGTCACACCTCGGGATCTTCCGGTTTTGTAACCACCAAAACGCGGAAGCCTTTGGCAGACGCCTCCTTGCGCACATCCCAGCCACCCGGCAGATTCTCTACCATCCACGTGGCCAGCGAGTCCGCACCCAGGTTCTTGGACACCACAAGCCACGCTTCACCGCCGGGAACCAAGCGAGGAAGCCACGTCAAAAGAAGGTCGTGCAACACGTCCTTGCCCACACGAATGGGCGGGTTCGACCAGATTGCTGAGAACTGGACACTGTCCGGAATGTCCTGGGCAAGAACGGGAGTGACAGACGTCAGGCCGGCGGCTTTCGCGTTCTCGCGGGTCAGCGACAAGGAGCGCTCATTGACGTCTAATGCCCACACGCGCACATCGGTGTCGTCATCACGTGCTTCGAGACCGGCTTGCAGACTGATGGGGCCCCAACCGCACCCCAAATCCAGAATGTCCCCGGTAGGAGGAGCAGGCAGATTCTTCAACAACACCGCGGTTCCCGGATCCAGTCGCGACGGGGAAAAGACGCCCGCATCAGTGGTGACGTCAACTTCGCGACCAGCAAGACGCACCGTGATGGTGCGAGGCTTCGACGCAGTGTGCGGTTGAGATGAGAAGTAGTGATCGTTCACCCCATCATGCTAAAGCACCAGTGTGAAACAATAATGTCTCTAGCTATCGACAGAAAGAGCTCAATGCAATCAGATAAGCACCGCGAAATGATCGACAGGGTGCTGTCCCGAGCCTCCGACTCACTGACGGATGACCACCTCGCAAGCGACGACTACAGTCAGCTTGATCTTCTAGAACGTGAAGCACTACGACGTGTCAACGGACTATCGACCGAACTCGAAGACATTACCGAGGTCGAATATAGGCAGATTCGACTTGAAAACGTGGTGCTCGCAGGAGTGTATTCAGGTTCAACCGAAGAAGCAGAAACCTCGCTCCGCGAACTTGCCGCCCTAGCTGAAACCGCCGGTTCGCGTGTACTCGACGGGGTGTTGCAACGACGCGATACCCCTGACCCGTCCACGTACTTGGGGCGTGGAAAGGCGCAAGAGCTCGCCCAGATCGTCGCCAACGTTGGCGCCGACACCGTCATTACCGACACTGAACTTGCGCCCAGCCAACGCCGTGCGCTCGAAGACGTGGTTAAGGTCAAAGTGATTGACCGAGTTGCCTTGATTCTGGACATTTTCGCCCAACACGCTAAGAGCCGTGAGGGTAAAGCCCAAGTGGAGTTAGCACAGCTGGAATACCTGCTTCCGCGTTTGCGTGGTTGGGGTGATTCCATGTCCCGGCAAGCCGGTGGTCGTGTCGCCGGGGGTGCTGGAATTGGGTCGCGCGGACCTGGTGAAACAAAAATTGAGCTCGACCGTCGTCGTATTCGCACGCGCATGGCTAAACTCCGCCGCGAGATCAAGGCGATGGCGCCAGCCCGCGAAACCAAGCGCTCCAACCGCACCCGCAACAAGGTGCCCAGTGTGGCCATCGTGGGCTACACCAACGCTGGCAAGTCCTCCCTGCTCAACAGGCTCACGGACGCCGGGGTCATGGTGAAGAACGAACTGTTCGCCACCCTTGACCCCACAGTCCGTCAGGCGCACACAGCCGATGGCCGTGTGTTCACCTACACCGACACGGTGGGGTTTGTGCGCAACCTGCCTCACCAGCTCGTTGAAGCCTTCCGCTCCACGCTGGAAGAGGCCTCGGATGCCGATCTCCTCCTACACATTGTCGACGCCTCACACGCGGACCCACTGGCTCAGATTCGGGCGGTACACGAAGTGCTCAACGAAGCCGAAACCGGAGACATCCCCGAACTCATCGTCTTCAACAAAGCCGATATCGCGAATCCAGACACCCTGGCGCGCGTGCTCAACACGTACCCAAACGCCGTCGTTGTGTCCGCGCACTCGGGGCAGGGAGTCGAAGAGCTTCGTGACCGCATCGATGACCTGTTGCCGCGCCCGTCCCACCACATCACCGCACTCATCCCGTTCGACCGTGGTGAACTCATTGCCCGGGCCCACGATGAAGGCACGGTTGAGTCTGAGAAATACACCTCGCAGGGCACTTTGCTGGTGGCCATGGTGGAGCCCGATCTTCTGCACGAACTCGAACAATTTCGACAGCCAGACATGGTCGACCCACATACCTTTGGGTGAACCACATGAGCTCAGACGTAGAACAACTCCTTGACGCAGCCGTAGATGCCCTAGGCGGAACCCACCGCGAAGGCCAGACCACCATGGCCCAAGCAGTATCGAGCGCCTTGGACAACCAGACGCACCTGCTGGTGCAAGCAGGCACCGGAACCGGGAAATCCCTGGGCTACCTGGTGCCCAGTGTCGAATACACGCTGCGAACCGGTGACCGGGTCATCATCTCCACCGCAACACTTGCCCTGCAGTCACAGATCATCCAACGAGACCTACCCCGACTTACGAAAACGGTAGGGGCCATCACCGGGCGGAAGCCCACCTCGGCGGTGTTAAAAGGACGGCGCAACTACGTGTGCCTCCACAAGCTGGGAGGCGGGTACCCGGGTGATGAAGAGTCCGCCCTGTTTGACGTTGGGGCTGACATTCAAGGGCACCGAGGCGGCTCAATGACCGCGACCGAAGCCGAGATCGCGCGGATCCGGGAGTGGGCCGACGCGACCGCGACGGGGGATCGGGACGACCTGGTGCCTGGCGTGTCCGACCGGACATGGTCGCTGGTGTCCGTGAACTCGTTCGACTGCCTGGGGTCCACGTGTCCCATGTTCGAAGAGTGCTTTGCCGAACGCGCCAAGAACTCGGCGGCGGACTCCGACATTGTGGTCACCAACCACGCGCTCTTGGCGATTGAAGCGCAAGGGGAGCAGTCGGTGTTGCCGGAGCATTCGGCGGTGGTGATCGACGAGGCGCACGAACTGCGCGACCGCGTGACCGGCGCGCTCACCGGGGCAATCACGCATGCGCTTCTAAGCGCTGTGGCGTCGACTGCTAAGAAGCACACGGCCGCCACGGCGAACACCATTCAGGCGCTCACCAGGGCCAGCGATCAGTTTGCGACTGCCCTGGAAGAGCACGAGCCCGGTCTGTTGCGCGTGTGGCCAGAAGACCTGGGCGACGCGCTGTCAGCCGTGCATGACGCGTTGCGGGACTTGAGTTCGCAGGTCGGGGGAGTGTCCAAGGAGTCCGAGCCCGACGCTGGACGGCACATGGCACGCGCGCGCATTGATGAGGCGTATGAGCTGGTGGAGCGGTTGTTGGACCGCAACAGCAACGATGTTGCATGGATTTCGACGAACACGTTTAAGGAAACCACCACTACGTCGCTCGTAGTGGCGCCGCTGAGTGTGGCGGGTACGTTGCGGAACGGGTTGTTTGCTGAGTCCACCGTGGTGGCGACATCGGCGACACTGGCGTTGGGTGGCAAGTTTGAACCGGTTGCGGCTGCCCTGGGGCTGGCTGGGGAGGATGCGCCCCGGTACGACGCGATCGACGTGGGTAGCCCGTTTGACTACCAGAAGCAGGGGATCCTCTACGTGGCCGGGCACCTGCCCAAGCCCGGCAGGTCAGGGGTCAACGTTCAGGTGTTGGACGAAATCGTGGAACTGATTGAGGCATCCCGAGGTGGTGCCCTGGGACTGTTTTCGTCCCGGCGCGCCGCTGAAGAGGCTGCGCAGTTTGTGCGGGAACGCACGCGGTACCCGGTGTACTTGCAAGGCGAGGACACGTTGTCGGTCCTGGTGAGGGACTTCGCCGCCGATGATTCGGCTGTTCTGTTTGGCACAATGTCGCTGTGGCAGGGCGTGGATGTGCCGGGGCTGACCAACCGGCTGGTGCTTATCGACCGGATTCCGTTTCCACGCCCCGACGACCCGTTGTCGCAGGCGCGCACTCAGGCTGCAGCAGCTAGAGGTGCGAACGGGTTCATGGCGGTGTCGGCAACGCACGCGGCGTTGCGGTTGGCGCAGGGAGCTGGGAGGCTGATCCGCACGTCACACGACAGCGGTGTGGTTGCGCTGTTGGACTCGCGTGCGCGCACAGCAGGCTATTCGAAGTTTTTGCTCGACTCGCTTCCGCCACTGTGGCGGACCACTAATTCTGGACTGGTGAAGCAGGCCTTGCAGCGCCTGGCAACGGGAGTTGCTACCGGGGAAGCCGGCGCTGGGGCCGCTGCAACTTCTACAGCCGACGAATAACGGCGGTGACCAGGCCCATGATGAGCGCGTGATCGCCGTCGATGGGTTCGTAGTCCTTGTTCTCAGGGAGCAACCACTGCTTGCCACCTTCGCGCTTGAGCGTCTTCACGGTGGCTTCGTTGTCGAGTAGGGCGGCTACGATTTCGCCGTTGTTGGCCGTGGACTGTTTGCGCACCACGACCCAGTCGCCGTCGCAGATGGCCGCGTCGATCATGGAGTCACCTACGACCTGCACGAGGAACATTTCGCCTGAGCCCACAACCTGACGGGGGAGTGGGAAGACGTCCTCAACGTGCTGTTCTGCCGTGATGGGGCCACCGGCTGCGATGCGTCCCACGACAGGAACCAGTGCGGTGTTCGCGGAGGTTTCTGGGGTGATGTTGTTGTTGTACTCGATTTCGTCGGGGTTGACGACTTCAAGGGCCCGAGGTCGTTTAGGGTCGCGACGGACGTACCCCAAGCGTTCCAGCTGGTTGAGCTGGTGGGCAACAGATGACAGCGAGGCCAGGCCGGCTGCCTGGCCAATTTCACGCATGCTTGGTGGGTAGCCGTTGGTGTAGACGGCGTGTTCGATGCATTCGAGGACTTGCCGCTGACGTGGAGTCAGTCGCCTGTCGGTGCGTGAGATTGAGTCTTCTGGTAGTGAGCGCGAGTGCAGTGACTCTTGCTCTTGAATGTCTGCGATGACGCTTTCGTTGCGTGGGCGCCCCCGGCCCCGCTTTGCCTTTTCTGCCACGTTTCCTCCCAATGTGTGACCTGCTAAAACGTGCGATCCAAAAACTGTGTCAGACCCTCCTGGAACAGTCAGGTGTGAAAGCGAAAGGGATCGCGTTTGAATCTATTTTCGCACATTTGTTCTAGAAACAGTAGACATTTGTTCGAATGTTGTGTTCAATAGAACATAGATTCGATAGAACATTAGTTCGAATGGAGGAATGAGATGACACGAGTGGCTCGCACATATGCGGTTCGTCGGCTAGTGGTTGTGCTTGCGTTGGTTGTCGCGGCGTTCGCTATTAGCTTGGCCGTGTTGCCGGCGCAGGCTTCTGAAGGTGGGGCATCAGCTCAGACCGTGACGGTGACAGTGCAGGAGGACCAGTCGCTGTGGACTATCGCACGTGAGCACAGTGAAGGTGTTCCCACCGACCAGGTGGTGAAGCAGATTAAGGCGCTCAACGGCCTCGACGGCTCGCTTGTTCGACCCGGACAAAAGCTCGAAGTGCCCTCACGTTAAACTCGTGGCGTGGTTGAAAATCTCCCGGTTCGAAACGATCTGCGCGGTGCGAAGCCCTACGGCGCGCCAGTGCATGATGTGCCAGTGCGCCTCAACGTCAACGAGAACTCGTATGACGTTCCACCAGTCGTGGTCGAGGCGTTGCAGAAGAATCTTGGGGAGCAGCTTCAACATCTCAACCGCTATCCGGACCGTGAGTTCACTCGCCTGCGGGAGCTCCTGTCGCAGTACCTGTCCACGGTTCTGCAAAAGCAGGGCAACGGTGAGCTCACTCAGATTCCGCCCGAATGGATTTGGGCAGCCAATGGCTCGAACGAGGTTCTGTCCCACATTGTCCAAGCGTTTGCGGGACCAGGGCGCACAGGACTCGGATTTGAGCCAAGCTATTCGATGCACCCGCTTATCACCACATCGACGGGTGCCACATGGATCAAAGCCTCACGCAACGACGACTTCACGCTTGATGTGGACACGGCAGTTAACGCTGTGCGTGAGAACAAGCCAGACATCACCTTCATTTGTACCCCCAACAACCCCACGGGTTGCTCAACTCCGATTCAGGTCGTAGAAGCAGTTCTTGAAGAGACGGCAGGTATCGTCATCGTCGACGAGGCCTACGCCGAATTTGCGCGGCCAGGATTCCAAACTGCGCTCGATCTTCTTCCAGACAACCCGCGTTTGGTGGTTTCGCGCACCATGAGTAAAGCGTTCGCTTTTGCCGGTGCGCGCGTCGGTTACGCCGTTGCGCATCCGGACTTCATTGATGTTCTGCGCCTGGTGCGTCTGCCGTATCACCTGTCACGCCTGACTCAGGTGGCGGCGTGTGCAGCGCTTGAACACACGCCAGCACTGCTGGAAAACGTGGAACGCCTTGTGGAATCGCGCAACACCATGAGTCAAGCGTTGACGGAACTGGGGTACTCGGTCGTGTCCAGTGACTCGAATTTCCTGATGTTCGGAAACGTCACGGACCCGCAGGCGATGTTCGAAGCGCTTCTCGCACACGGCGTCCTGGTGCGCAACAACGGTATCCCCGGGCACTTGCGCGTCAACGCGGGAACCGACTTCGAAACCACGGAATTCATTCGCGCAATCACCGACGTGACGCGCACCCACCCTCACCTCCAAGGACAGGCATGACCCGCACAGCAACGGTTACTCGAACGACCTCGGAATCCGACGTCACCGTCACCCTCAACCTCGACGGAACCGGAACCTCAACCATCTCAACGGGCGTTCCGTTTTTCGACCACATGCTCACGGCGCTGTCCAAGCACTCATGCATCGACCTTGAGATCAACGCAACCGGCGACACACACATCGACGTACACCACACTGTGGAAGACACAGCGATTGTGATCGGCCAAGCGCTCAAAGAAGCGCTGGGCACAAAAGCCGGTATCCGCAGGTACGGACACGCGTATGTGCCACTTGATGAAAGCTTGGCGCGGGCAGTGGTCGACATTTCCGGGCGCCCGTACTTCGTTCACACAGGAGAACCTGAGGGGCAGCAGTATCACCTGATCGGCGGGCACTTCACCGGATCGATGGTGGGGCACGCGTTAGAATCGCTAAGTATTTCAGCTGGGCTGACAGCTCATGTGACGTTGCTGGCGGGGCGCGACCCCCACCACATTGCCGAAGCCCAGTTCAAAGCGTTCGCGCGAGCACTGCGCACAGCAGTCGAACCTGACCCGCGCACCGACGCCATTCCATCCACAAAAGGAGCCTTGTGAGCCGGACTGTCATCGTCACCCCGTTTGGACTGCCCAAACAGCTTGCCGCTGCATGCAAACTCAACAACATCGACGGGTACGTCGTCCCGGTCGGTGACTTTTCAGCGGTCGTGCAGCAGTCGTCCTCAACCGAGGAAGGCAACCGGGCAGCCTCGGCGATTTCCAAACTGGCGGGGAAGCACGAAGTCTTGCTGCTGACCCGTGCGGATGAACACATCGACGCCGGACACTACCGCCATGGAAAGCGCGAAGCCGATGTTCCCGCAGGGCTTGCGTTGAACAACCTGCCGGACATCGTGGAGAAGCTACTGCTCGAAACGATTGAACCGAAAACTGCCGAGGGCGCCATCGACGTCACGGCGATGAGTAGGTACGAAGCCTCGGCGGCAACCATGACCCCGGAGCGCGCTGCCCTTGCGCGCACCGCGCTTTTGTGGATGGTCGTGGCGCTCGTCGGGTTTATTGGGATCGTGCTCGGTGCGCTCGTAGCGCTTAACATCAACCCAATCGCGTGGGCCGGTGTCGTGGTCGCGGCGGTGATCTTCGGGTTCTCGCTCTATCGCATCAATGCGTTGTTAGCGAGACGCAAATGACGCAGGTCGTGGTGCTGGACTACGGGTCGGGAAACGTCCGATCCGCGGTTCGCGCGCTCGAATCCGCAGGAGCGCAGGTCACGCTCACCGGTGAGCGTGACGTTGCGCTGGACGCAGATGGACTGCTGATCCCAGGGGTTGGAGCCTTCAGCGCCGTCATGGATGCGCTCGAACGCGTGGGTGGCCACGACATTGTGCGCACACGCCACCAGCAGAACAAGCCCACACTGGGCATTTGCGTGGGCCAGCAGATCCTCTTCCAGTCAGGAACAGAGCACGGGACAACCACCTCGGGCATAGCACTGTGGTCGGGCACGGTCACTCACCTCAACGCTCCAGTCGTTCCACACGTGGGGTGGAACACCGTGACCCCTGCACAAGGGTCAGCGATGTTCGCAGGTGTCGAACATGAACACTTCTATTTCGTCCACTCATACGCGGCACACACGCACGTGCCCGGAGCGCTCAACACCACGTGCACCCACGGCGAACAGTTCATCGCCGCCGTGGAAGACGGGCCCACTTGGGCAACCCAGTTCCACCCAGAAAAATCGGGAGACGCTGGACTCACACTCTTAACTAACTGGCTGAAGCACGTTCGCAGCAAGGAGAATCAATGACCAACCTCGTAGACTCAGCGAAACTCACCCTTCTTCCCGCCGTTGACGTAGCCGACGGGCGCGCGGTCCGCCTGGTGCAAGGCGAGGCGGGGACGGAAACCGAATATGGTTCGCCAATCGAAGTTGCCGGCACGTTCGAAGAGCAGGGTGCCGAATGGATTCACCTCGTGGACCTCGATGCGGCGTTTGGTCGTGGGTCCAACCAGAAGTTGCTGGAGCAGGTGACCAAGTCCCTGTCCATCAAGGTTGAGGTGTCGGGTGGGATTCGCGATACCGAAAGCCTCGAACGTGCGCTTGATACAGGTGCCGAACGCGTCAACATCGGCACTGCGGCGCTTGAAAACCCTGAGTGGACCGCGCAGGTGATCAACGAGTACGGCGACAAGGTCGCGGTTGGTCTGGACGTGCGCGGAACCACGCTGGCGGCTCGCGGATGGACCCGTGACGGCGGCGACCTGTGGGAAGTTCTGGCGGCGCTGGAAGAAGCCGGATGCTCGCGGTACGTGGTCACCGATGTCACCAAGGACGGCACCCTGCGGGGGCCCAACACGGAACTGCTCAAGCAGATCGCGGAAAAGACACAGAAGCCAATCGTGGCGTCAGGTGGAATCGCGTCGCTTGATGACATCGCTGCGTTGCGCGAGCTGGTTCCATCAGGTGTCGACTCGGCGATCGTGGGGAAGGCACTATACGCCGGGAAGTTCACACTCCCTGAAGCTCTGGACGTCGCCAGCGAATGAGCCACGAAAACCAGGGGAAGAACACGGCTGATTCCGCGGGAACGCCGTGGGCTGGACGCGACCTCAAACCCAACCCGTTTTCCGGTGACACGGGGGAGGCAGACCAAGCGCTCCTCGACGCCCTCGACGCAGTTCATGCGAGCCCGTTTGAGCCGGCGTTGCACCAACAGGTTATTGGGGCGCTACGTGAAAAACGCGTGTACGCGCCGGTGCTCCCCACCGCCGTCAAGCACACTACTGACGAACGCGGGCTGGTACACGACAACAAGAGCGAAATGGCCATGGTCAGGCTGGCGGCCGCCGACGGTCGTGAATGCACCCCGGCCTTCACCGGGATTCGCGCCTTGACGGCGTGGCATGGAAACGCCCGGCCGGTGCCCACACAGGCGGAACGCTTAGGCGCGGCCGCGGTTGAAGAGGGCGCGCAACTGGTGGTGCTCGATCCAGGAAGTGAACGGGCCTTCCTGATTCGTAGGCCAGCGCTGTGGGCGTGGCTGCAAGGGTTGGACTGGACGCCAGCGTGGGCGAACCCGCAGGTGGTGAACGCGGTGGCTCAGGTTGCCGGGCGTCACAGTTGGATTGAATCCGTGGCCGTGGGCGTGGGGTCGGCGAACGTGGTGACCTCCGGGCCCGAGGTGTCCCTCACCGTCCGTGTGAACCGCGAGCCCCAGCCGGAAGAAGTCCAGGCGTTTAACGCGGAATTGAGTCAAACGCAGCAGGTTGTTGAGCTGGTTGACTCGCTCACTATGAGTTTTACTGACGCTCAGCGCGCGTAGCGGTCACCACGGACTCCACGCGTGCGCCCAGTTCGGCGTCAACGTTGCGCCAGTACTGGAAGATGCGGGGGAGTAGCTGGTCGTCGGTCACCGCCATGACGTGTCCGGCGATGTTCCCCACAAGGCGGTCGCGAGCGGCGTCGTCGAGGACGTTGCGCACCAGGTCGCCTGCCTGGTTAAAGTCCCCGTCGTTCTCACGCAAGGTAGCGGCTGCGCGGACTGCGTCACCGGAGAACGCGGTGATGTTCTGTTCCGTGACCCGTTCTGAATCAGCCTGTGGGCCACCGTAGGTGTTGGTCGCGTATTCGCCCATTTCCTTGGGGTAGTTTTCATGTGTCATGGCACCGTCGCGGCTGTAGCTACGTTTGGTTGCTGCGCGTGGCTTGTTGACGGGCAGTTGTGCGTAGTTGGGGCCGATCCGGTGACGGTGCGTGTCCGGGTAGCTGAACAGGCGACCCATGAGCATTTTGTCTGGTGACAGTCCGGTTCCGGGTACCAGTGATGACGGGGAGAACGCGGCCTGCTCAATTTCAGCGAAGAAGTCTTCCGGGTTGCGGTTCAGTGTCAAGGTGCCCACCTTGATGCGTGGGTAGTCCTTCTTCGATACGGTCTTGGTGACGTCGAAAATGTTGGTGTGGTAGTTCAGGCCTTCTTCGTAGGGGATCACCTGAACTTCGAGGTCCCAGCTGGGGAAGTTGCCGTCTTGGATCGCTTCGAAAAGGTCGCGGCGGTGGAAGTCGGCGTCCACGCTGGCCATCTGGTCGGCTTCGTCTTGGGAGAAGCCTTCGTGGCCGTACTTTTCGATGAATGCGGACTTCTGCTGTGAAATGAAGTGGTATTTGATCCAGAAGCGTTCACCCTGTTCGTTGATCCACTGGAACGAGTGCGATCCGTATCCGTTCTGTTCGCGCCACGAACGCGGGACACCCCGGTCACCCATGAGGTACGTGACCTGGTGGGCCGAGGCGGGGTTCTGGGTCCAGAAGTCCCACTGCATAGTGTTATCGCGCAGACCAGAGTCTGACCTGCGTTTCTGCGAGTGAATGAAGTCGGGGAACTGGATTGCGTCACGAATGAAGAACACCGGGGTGTTGTTGCCAACGATGTCCAGGTTGCCTTCGGTGGTGTAAAACTTCAGCGCGAACCCGCGAGGGTCGCGCCACGTGTCAGGCGAGCCCTGCTCACCGGCCACAGTCGAAAACCGGGCTAACACCTCGGTCTTAGTGCCTGGCTGAAACACGGCCGCGCGAGTGAAAGACGACACGTCTTCAGTCACCGTGAACGTTCCAAACGCGCCACCGCCCTTGGCGTGGACAACACGTTCAGGCACGCGCTCGCGGTCGAAGTGGGCGAGTTTTTCGATCAGGTAATGGTCTTGGAGGAGGATCGGGCCGTCGGGGCCCAGGGACAAGGAGTGCCGGTCAGAACCAACGGGTATGCCAAAGTCGTTGGTCGTGAAGTTGTCCATGAACTCTCCTGCTGGTGGTTGGACCATTTTCGCGCGAACGAGTTTATCAGTGCGGTAGTGATGGTCGCATGTCCGCGATCAATAGGGTGTCGATGTATGAGACGCACCGAGCGACCGTTCCAAAATCGTTCAATTGAGAGTACGATCACACCATGGAAATTCGACGAACGAACCTTTCGGAGCCGATTCCACCGTCGACGCACTACGCCGACGAGATCGCCCGCGCCACCGCGGAACGGGCCGCACGGCGGACCTATGAACCACCTCGGGATGGGGGAGCGCCGGACGCGTTTGCGCAGGTAGTCAAGCAGGAGCTGGAGGCGGTGACTGACGACCTTCACCAGCTGTCCGCGCGGATTCACCAGTTGGCTGAGACCGCGTTTGAGGAGCGGGAGAGCGCCCAAGCGATCGTTGAGCTGTTGCGGGCGCACGGTATTGACGCGCAGACGGGAGTGTATGGGGTGGAAACCTCCGTGCTCGCCCAGGTGGGTGGAGATGCCGGGGCCGAGGTCGGTGACGGCGAGTCCACCGGGCGCACTATCGGCATCCTGGCAGAGTACGACGCGTTGCCGGAGATCGGGCACGCGTGCGGGCACAACGTCATTTGTGCGACCGGGGTGGGGGCGTTCTTGGTGCTGGCTCGCGCGCATGCGAAGGCGCAGTTGCCGGGGAAGGTGGTCCTGCTGGGCACGCCCGCCGAGGAGGGGCACACCGGCAAGGAGTACATGGCGCGGGAAGGTGCGTTTGATTCGCTCGACGCGGCCATCATGTTGCACGGGTACGGATACGACTGTGCCGACCAAGTGTGGCTGGGCCGGCGCACGCTCACGGTGACGTACAAGGGGGTGTCGGCGCACGCCTCGGCGCAACCGTTCATGGGACGCAACGCGTTGGACGCGGCCAACCTGTTCTACCAGGGGCTGGGGTTGCTCAGGCAGCAGATGCCGCCGATTGACCGAATCCACGCGGTTATTCCGGAAGGTGGCACGCGCCCGTCGATCGTCACCGAGGAAGCGCAGGTGCAGGTGTACGTGCGGTCGAAGTTCCCGGAGACGCTGAAAGACTTGTCGGAGCGTGTGCATGATGTGGCGCAGGGCGCAGCGTTGATGACGGGTACGGCGGTCGAGTTGCAGTGGGACGTACACCCGCCGAGCCTTCCGATTCGCACGAACCAGCCGCTGACCGACAGGTGGGTGAAGCACCAGAACACGGTGGGGCGGCAGCCGTTGCCGGCGGGTGTGCTTGACGAGTCGATTGCGGCGTCGACCGACTTTGGGAACGTGTCGTATCGCGTGCCAGGGATCCACCCGTTACTTAAGATTTCAGACGAATCGGTGGCGTTGCACACGCGGGCGTTTGAAGCGGCATCTGGGTCCCAGAGCGCGTCGAAGGGCGTTGTTGACGGGGCGTACGGCCTGGCCATGACGGCGGCTGACTTCCTGTTTGACGACGAGCTCGCGGCGAGCGTGACTGCCGATTTTGAAGCCGCCGGAGGGCGGATGGATGTGCCGAATTTCTTTAACTGACGATTCTTTCACTTGGGGCCACTTGGCTTCGACCGGAAGCCGTCTGGCTTTTACCACAGACCTACAAACCTTGGAGACACAATGAGTAGTGCCACCAACTCGGCTAAAGACGCCAAGCCTTCGCTGTCCGTGCGAATGCTTGAGGGTGTCGAGAAAGTCGGAAACAAACTTCCTGAACCGTTCACCCTGTTCCTGGGGCTGTTCCTCATTACTGGAGTCGTGTCCACCGCTATGGCGATGGCCGGTGTGTCCGTTGAGGTGCCAGGAAAAGAAGGCCCTGAAACTATTGCGATTAAGGGCTTGTTCACGGGTGAGGGGCTGTCGTGGTTCACCACGATGCTGGGTGATAACTACATTGGCTTCCCGCCGCTGGTGACCGTTTTGCCGATTCTGTTGGCGGTTGGTGTGGCTGAAAAGACCGGAATGCTCGCGGCTATGGTGCGCGTGGCGTTCGGATCCTCGCCGCGCTGGTTGTTGCCGTACGCGGTGGGGATCGTGGGTGTGACCGGGTCGATCATGGCTGACTCGGCGTTCGTGGTGATTCCGCCACTGGCCGCTCTGGTGTTCAAGGCGGCGGGGCGTCACCCGGTGGCTGGTCTGCTGGGAGGGTTCGCCGCAGTGGGTGCCGGTTACTCTACTGCACTCGTACCCACGTCACTGGACGCTCTGTTCGCGGGAATTACCACCTCGGTCATGAACACCCTGCCGGGGCAGGAGTACGCGGCGGTTAACCCGGTGTCCAACTACTGGTTCAACATCGCGTCGTCGATTGCGCTGGCGATTGTGTGTGGGTTCATCATCTCCCGGGTGTTGGAGCCGCAGCTTGAACGCATTAACTCTCCGCGTGAGAAGGTGGAAGAAGCCGAGGCTGGCGAGGGCGAGGAGATTTCGCAGTACCTGAAGCCGGCTGAGAAGAAGGCGCTGATTGCGTCGCTGATTTTCGGTGCGATTCTGACGGTGATCTTGCTGTGGGCCGTGCTGATTCCGAACTCGCCGTGGCGAAATGAAGAAGGTGGCTTCCTGCCGCAGTCGCCGCTGCTGTCGTCGATCGCATTTATTGTGTTCATCTACTTCATGGGGATGGGTGTGGTCTACGGTGTGGTCGTGAAGACCGTCACCAAGATGGCCGATGTGGTCGACATGATGGGCAAGGCGCTCATCGACATGATTAGCTTCCTGGTGCTGGCGTTCATTCTGGGGCAGTTCATTGCGCTGTTTAACTGGACGGGGATTGGGTCGTGGATTGCGGTGACTGGCGCCGAGGGGCTCAAGGCCGCGAACCTGACCGGGTTCCCCGTGATCATTGGCTTCATCCTGCTGGCCAGTGTGCTGAACTTGTTCATTATTTCTGGGTCGTCCATGTGGACGATCATGGCTGGTGTGTTCGTGCCCATGTTCGCTCTGATTGGGCTGGAGCCGGCGTTTGTGCAGGCGGCGTTCCGTGTGGGTGACTCGGCGACGCAGGTGATTACGCCGCTGAACCCGTACATGATTGTGATCCTGGGGCTGTTGCGCAGGTATGAGCCCGAGGCGGGAATCGGTACCTTGGTTTCGCGCATGCTGCCGTTTGTGATTCCGTTCTGGCTTACGTGGGCGGCGTTGCTGGCGATTTGGTACTTCCTGGATCTGCCACTGGGACCAGGAAACGGCATCTTCCTGTAGGGCCAAGTTGTTGTAGGCGCGTGTTCCTGTAGGTGCACGGTTCGCTTAACCCGCAAGGGCGTCTCCCCACTGGGGGAGGCGCCCTTGGTGTTGGCTGGTTTTGTCTTCTAGCTATCGGCTAAATCGAAGCCGCCAGGTCTTTTAATTCTTGCTGCTGGGAGTCAAGGTCTTTAATCTCCCACTTCTTGCGCGCGTCTAGCGTCTCGACGACCTGTGCCATTTCACCACTGTCGTGAAGTTCGTTCATATCCAGTTGCCAGAAAGTCTTAGTGTCCTGCGTTGAAACAACGAGTATGAATAGCTTCATTGTCTTGGAGCTTCGGACTGGCAAGCAAACCGGAACGACTACATGTTGCTCACCGCTTTGGAAATGGCGGTTGGCCGCTTCGCGAATGTTCGACGCCAAGGTATCACCCAGAGCCGGAATAATGACTGGCATAGTTTTAACGCCCAGTCGCTCCATGAGGCGGGCACGCTCGCCGTTTTCGTCAAGGAACGAACGAAACAGTTGCGCAACCGCCATACGCGCGCTGTAGTGTCGTTTTTGCACTTCGCTCATTGTTTACCGGCCTCCCAACGCTCAAGGTAGACAAACGGATACAACATTTCATAATAGTGCTTTTGGAACGTTCCGTGAACGACGCGGCGGGATTCATCCTTGTGGATACCTCCGACTAGCTTCGTGTGAAGTTGCCAATCACACTCGTCACAGTCGATGAAATATTGATGGCTGTGAATAGTGCTGTGCCACGTGTCAGTGCGTCTCACCTGCTCAAAATTTGCCATGCCGCCCTTGAGCTGCCGACACCGGTTATACGCTTCGTGTTCGGGGGAGACATTGAGCATGAGAGCAAACTGCTCCACCGTATCGTCAGAGCCACGCCACTCCCGAACATGCAAAACAGTGCCGAATTCAGCCATATCGATACGGTCCTCAATGACTTCGGCCGTTTCATCGGGGTCAGGGTAGGGTACCGCGTCATCTGGCGATAGGCTCATGTCTGCCAGACGATAATTCTTCTTATTAATGTTAGGCGGCATGTTTGGATATTTTAGTGGGCCTAACGTTACGTACTAAAACCAGCACTCCTCCCAATCACACCTTCGTGATTGGCACGCGCTCCACTGAAGGGTTAATGAGAGTGCAGGGCTAAGGGCAAGAATGCTTACTTCTGTCGGGCTTTCATGCGGGGGTTCTGCTTGTTGATCACGTAGATGCGGCCTTTGCGCTTAACAACCTGAGCGCCTTTTTGGTTCTTGATGGATCGCAGTGATGCTCGGACCTTCATGGGGTAGCTCCTCTAGTGCTAGTAGTGCTCGTGGACAGTCATAGAAAATGTCGAAAGCACACTCTAGGGCGCTCGGCTCCGCTTGTATAATGCCTGGTCACGCATGATATGAACACATATTTATCGGGCTCTTAGTCCCAGCGACAAAGTCTCGCTAAGATCCTCGCCATGACTCTTCTCCCAGTCGTAGCCGTCGTGGGTCGATCGCCAGACGCCCGCTACCTCACCGCCACCGACATCGCCCACAACCTCGGATACCGTTATCGCCCAATCGGAACCACCGACCCCGTCACAGCCGGCTCACGACTCATCGACTCACTACACGCAACAGACTCACTTCCAGAACCAAGCCCACTCCCGGAACTGGGCACTCACCCCGGAATTGTCGCCGACTACCCGCACTCAGCGCAGGTCGAAGACATCATCGGCTCCCTTTCGCGACCAGACGTCGAACTACGCGCAGTCGTCGTAGCCGTTGAAGCCCGCGCACTACTCGACGACCTCGCCAGTGACATTGACGTGCACCACGTCCGCTTCGAACACGGCATACCACTCGACGACTGCACCCCCGCCTGCCAATGCGCCGCCGGATGCATCGAATACGCCACCCACATATGCTTAGTAGGGGCGAAGCCCTTCGAATGGGAAATGGCTCAAGCCCTGCTGAGCCATCTCAACCCAACTGCACGCATAATCTGGAGCGACACCGAGTCAATCAGCGCAACCATCCACAGTAACCTGCCCATCAGCCCCGAACTCACCATGCCCGGGTGGGTGCAACTACTCAACTCAAGCCACACGCCACCGCGTACGCACCCTCGCGTCACCTCGTTCCTCTACGAAAACCTCCGCCCCTTCCACCCAGCCCGGCTCCACAGCGCCTTCGACCGTGTCATCACCTCGGGCATATGCGGAACCGTCATCCGCGTAGCAGGATTCGTCAGACTCGCAAGCCGCCCCGGCATCACGGGACTATGGAGTAACACCGGCCCCGCAGTATCCCTAGAACCAGCGGCACGCGACACCCCAGATCAACAACTGGCTTTTGGTCAAGAACTTGGCATCACAGGTGTTGACCTTCACGCCGCAGAACTCCGTGCAGTGCTCGACACCGCCACCCTCACCGACTCCGAACTCCTCGACGGAGTCCAAGCATGGGAAAACTACACAGACCCGTTCCCTGAATGGGTACTAGGCCACTAACCAACACGGCCAGCGCCGCACTAGCTCACAGGTCCAGTAAACTTCTCGCCCGGTCCCTTACCTGGCGCATCCGGAATCGACGACGCCTCGCGGAACGCCAACTGCAACGACCGCAACCCATCACGCAACGGGCGCGCATGGTGATCGCCAACCTCGGTCGAAGCCGCCGTAACCAGCCCAGCCAACGCAGTAATCAACTTGCGCGCTTCATCAAGATCCTGCAGATCCCGCCCACTCGACTCCGGTGTGTCCTCTGCAAGACCGCACTTCACAGCAGCTGCACTCATCAAGTGCACCGCGGCAGAAGAAATAATCTCAACCGCCGGCACATCAGCAATGTCGCGTAACGCCTGCTGTTCGGCGTCGTTGCTGTCAATGCTGTTGCTGGCGCCGTTATCATCGCCGGCATTAAAGTCACTATTGTCAAAACTGTGGGTCGTCATGACCACAATAGTGACATACAAGCCCACATTTCTCTTTCTCGCTTCAGTTCGTGTATGCTGGAGCCTGTGCAAAGCGGAGTTTCACTCCCACCTTGGTTATTTTCAGTAGCCGGGTTACCACCATTTGAATAGAAGATATGTATATCTGTGTTTCAGATGGATGCGTTCGTGCGAACGTTCATGTGGGCTCCCTTTGTGCAAAGGGGGCCTTTTTTGTGCCCCACTCGTGAACAATCATCTTGAGAAGGAGCAACACATCAGCGAGCCGCGTATTAACGATCGCATTCGAGTTCCAGAGGTTCGACTCGTCGGACCAAACGGAGAACAGGTTGGAATTGTCGCCATCAGGAAGGCACTCGACCTTGCTCGCTCGGCCGATCTGGACCTTGTAGAGGTTGCGCCTCAGGCCAAGCCACCTGTTGTCAAACTCATGGACTACGGCAAGTTCAAGTATGAATCTGCCCAGAAGGCTCGTGAAGCTCGGAAGAATCAAGCCAACATGGCTTTGAAGGAAATCCGGTTCCGCCTCAAGATCGATGACCACGACTACGAAACTAAAAAGGGCCATGTCAGTCGCTTCCTTTCCGGTGGCGACAAGGTCAAGGTCATGATCATGTTCCGTGGACGTGAGCAGTCTCGCCCAGAAATGGGTATGAAACTGCTCAACAAGTTGGCAGACGACGTCGCAGAATTGGGAACTGTCGAATCTGCACCGCGTGTCGACGGACGCAACATGGTCATGGTCATCGCGCCGGTCAAATCGAAGGCCGATGCTAAGGCTGAAAGCCGTCGCGCAACCAAAGGCGCGAAGGGCACGAAGGCTGAAGTAAAGTCGCGGCGCGAACGCGCAGCTCAGGCTAAAGCCGAAGCACGCGAAGAAGCTTAAAGCTCTCACACAGCTGAATAGAAAACGGCGCTCACGAGCGTCGTCGATGTAAAACGTAAGGAGACGGCACAATGCCGAAGCAGAAGACCCACAGCGGTACGAAGAAGCGCGTGCGCGTTACGGGTAGCGGAAAAATCATGCGCGAAGGCGTAGGTAACCGCCACCTCGCTGAACACAAGAGCTCGAAGCGTAAGCGTCAGATCTCCCAGGACCAGGTACTGGCACCGGGTGACGCAGCCAAGGCCAAGAAGCTTCTGGGTAAGTTCAAGGGCCGCTGACACGTACGTGGACCAAGCCGCTCGCTTGGCTCACTACCGCTGAACACATTTAGATTTTTAAGGAGAACACGTGGCACGTGTGAAAAGGGCGATTAACGCCAAGAAGAAGCGTCGGGTAATCCTCGAACGCGCAAAGGGATACCGCGGTCAGCGCTCACGCCTGTACCGCAAGGCAAAAGAGCAGGTCATCCACTCACTGGTATACAGCTACCGTGACCGCCGCCAGCGCAAGGGTGACTTCCGTCGCCTGTGGATCCAGCGCATTAACGCCGGTGCCCGCGCAAACGGCATGACTTACAACCGTTTCATCCAGGGCCTCAAGGCCGCACAGGTTGAGGTTGACCGCCGCATGCTGGCTGAACTGGCAGTGAACGACCCAGCAGTCTTCACCTCGCTGGTCGAGGTTGCAAAGTCGGCACTCCCAGCTGACGTCAACGCACCTAAGAACAACGCTGCATAAGTAGACGTTGGCCAGGTTGCTGGCTGGGTGCTGATACGCACTAGGTCTGTAAAAATCGGGGTGGACTTCAGTCCGCCCCGATTTTTTATGCGGATCTGTGAGAGAGGATCTGTCGCGCGCAGGGACGTTGTTGTGTTGCTGAGATTGCAACACTTTTGAGAACCACTGATTTTGAAGGTTTCATGGCGGTGCGCAAGAAAAGTGCGCAACGTCACAGTAGGATTGTCCAGTAGTTGATAATTCGGGAACGTGTAGCTCAGGCGCCTCGTAGAATACTCATTCTCGTACGTGACTCATTCAACGGATGTGTGTATAGGACGTTAAGCGTGATTGGACTGCGAAAAGCTGAGTGTCACTTTGAGGTGCTTGATGATGGGCGCGAGTCTCGGCTCACCGCTGAGTTGTATAGACCGGCCTCTTTCTGCCTCCTCAGTTCCTTTGTCGAATGCCGGGTCGGTCATGGCTGGAGTTTCCGAAAGTGGACAGTGTCTACAGATGAAAAGCTCGAGCGGCTTCCTCGCGGAATGTCGGATGTGTAATGAGTGCATCGCATAGACATCAGAATCATCAAAACGCTTTGGCGTTAAAAGCATTTTACTGCACTTCAAGTTGTGCCGAAGCAATGCAAGGTCTTGCTCTTATATTTTCTGTTTTTTCTGCAACAAGAAGTTCTATCTTAGTAGGAATTGTCGGTGCAACTGCATATCTACCTGGAGTTATTGCAAGCATTGTGTTCCGGTCTGTTGTTGACCGGAAAGGTACTGAGCGTCACCTATCAATCTCCAATTTCATATTAGTTGTTGGGTCTCTTGCCCTTCTTCTTAGTCAAGCAATGAGCGCATCGCTGATTACTTTTGTGGCAACAGTGTTATTGGTGCAATCAAGCTTAAGCATTGTAAAAGCGTTCAATAAAGCGTTTGTGGGTCGCGTAATAAGGTTAAAGTTTCCCGGCGTAGAAGGTGCGCTCGTGTTACAGAAATCGACCGCTTTGGGTATTGTCGGTGGGCTGGTCGGCGCTGGATGTGCAGGGCTGCTTATAGACGTTGTAGGAGTGGTGTGGTGTTTTGCTTTGACATGTGCTCTCTATTGCCTTTCGTTGTGCTTCGCTAATGTTGCGCTTTCGCATAAGGGTTCACGCCATCGATTTGGAGTTCATGATCGTATTAAGCGCGGAGTGGATCGCAGCGCTACAGAACGAAAAATAGAAACATCGGCTGGAAACTTGTCGCGAATAATGGTGATCGTTTTGATGTTTACCGTTCCAAGTAGCGCGTTCCTTCCGTACATTGACACGATGATTGCCCCACTAGCGGACTTGCTAGTCGATGGTTCGACGGCATCCTATCTTTCTCTTCTTTCGGTTTCCGTGTCCGTTGGAGGTGTCGTTGCGGGGGCATGCCTCAGTTTTGCTGCGGTTCCGTTAGTATCAATCTTGAAATGGTCATTACCGCTCGCGAGTGCGAGTTGTTTCGCGTTTGTGTTTGTTCGCTCGCCTTTTATCGCACCAATACTTTTGTTTCTATGCGCATTCTTCGGAACTGTAAATGTGCTTGCAATGCAGGTTTTAACAAACCAAGCACCGACGCCAAGTCGGGTGGGTAGTTTCACGCTGTTACGTAATGCATTTGCAGGGTTGGCTAAGGCTGGGGCATCGCTTCTGGCTGGAGTTCTCATCTCGGTAAGTGGTGTAACGCTTGCTTGGAGCGCCGCGACTTGCTGTCTTCTGCTCGTAGGTGGCTGCTGGTTCTTTGGAGTAAGAGACGATGAGGTTCGAGACGTGTTAGGTCAGTGATTGAACAAGTTCTGAACGTTTCGCAAGAAGAGATGCATGATTGGTTCTCGACAAAGAGAGAACAAGAGTTGCCGAGTGTGCTTCGTATAGATTTCTCCTCGTTGCAGTCGATGGTTCGCATGGCGGACACACACCGCGCGTTCTTACACATCAGTCCTGGAGTAATTGGTAGGCGTGATCGGTCAACTGTGAGTGCAAAAAGGCTGGTGTAGACCGACGAGACTGCTCATCATGTCCGCGTCCTGATAATGCAAAACAGATTCGTTGACCTTGGATCGGGTCAAGCGTTCCTTGGCAATCAGGTACTGTCCGTCTCGGCCGGGACAGAAAGCTTGCGACGCGCGGGCGCGCTTACATTATCCGTATAGCTGAGAGCCTCACTTTTGCTTCTGCAGGGGATCTTGAAGGGTGCAAAATCGAAAAATTGAAGCCCATAACTTTCGTCGAACTGGCAAGACTTGGCGACCACTTATGCTGTGGCTCAGGCCTACCATGAACGGTTACTAGGGTTAACCGTGTCATAGTCTGGTACGTGCGTTCCGTTGTCGGTTTTGGCTAAATGCATGGAGAAGCAAACGTTCAGTGAATGTTTGGCGCGATTTCTAGGCTGGGACCTGACCCCTGTTTGGTAGACACCTCTGATTCCGGCTGTGTTGAGTCGGGGAAAGGTAATCTACCTCCATGCCTAGGAAGGTTTATTCGGATCAGTTCAAGCTCGACGCGGTCGCGATGTACGAGAACGATCCACAGGTGTCGTTGAACGCTGCGGCCGCTGATTTAGGGATCAACCGCTCCACGCTTCGCGTATGGGTTGATAAGTACGGAACTGGCACGAAACCCCAGCTTTCAGCGGGCTTACGTGCTGATCGTGCGAGGCAACTGACCGATGCTGAGAAGCTACGTCAGCTGCAACAGGAAAACGCCCGCCTGAAAGAAGAACGCGATATTTTGTGTAAGGCAGCCAAATATTTCATGGAAGAGACGAACTGGTGATCCGCTTCCGGTTCGTTGATGACCACCGCACCGATTACTCGGTCAAGCGGATGTGCACCGTACTCGGGTTAAACCGCAGCTCCTACTACAAATGGAAAGCTAGCAGCGCCCAGCGGCACCGCAGACTGGTTGATGATGCCATACTCGGAGCCAAGGTCCAGGCCATCTTCGACGACAAGAGGCAGCTCTACGGCGCAAAACGCATTGCCGCCGAGCTGACTTTCAACGATGCGTACAGTAGCACCGGACCGGTCAACCATAAGCGCATCGCCCGGATTATGAGGAAGCTTCAGCTGCGCGGCTACACGAAAAAACGTAAGGTCACGACAACGCAGCGTGAGCGTCATCGCTTTATATTCGCTGACCTGGTCAAGCGTAACTTCACTGCGCCAGCTGCCAATAGGATCCTCGTCGGCGATATTACCTATCTGCCGATCGCAGACGGGTCGAATATGTATCTGGCTTCTGTGATTGACTGCTACTCGCGGATGCTCGTCGGCTTCGCGATCGCAGACCACATGCGCACCGACCTCGTCGAAGAAGCGCTCGAGCATGCTCGCCGTACCCGTGGCAGTCTCTCCGGGGCGATCTTCCACTCAGATCATGGCAGCGTGTATACCTCATCGCAGTTTCAGGCTGTCTGCCGAAGACTCAACGTCACCCAGTCGATGGGAGCAGTTGGCAGCAGCGCTGATAATTCACTCGCGGAGTCGTTTAACGCGGCGTTGAAACGAGAAGTGCTCAAAGACCAGAAAGTCTTTTCCAATCAGCTAGTCTGCCGGCGCGACGTCTTCGCATGGTGTGCGCGCTACAACACCACCCGAAGGCATTCCTGGTGCAAGTACCTCACACCCATTGAGTACGAAACTCACGCTTCCTAACAATGCGCTAGAGTAAAGCCAATAATTTCACCCCCACGGTGTCTACTTTCCGGGGGCCGGGCCCCTGCGACCTTGCTAGGGTTGCTAACATGTCAGACCCTGCCCACCCCCGCAACTCCGCCACCAATCTCACCGGCCCTCCGCTCACACCGCAATCCAAACGGCTACGCGAAGCGGTGAAACTGACGAAACGAAACTGGCGCACCAAAATGGGTCGCTTCATCGTTGAAGGCCCCCAAGCTGTCCGCGAAGCTCTCATCCACCAAGCCACCAAAAAACCCCACCGCGCAACCGTTGGCGTAGAAGACGGCCAAACCCGCCACCGCCCAACCGGCGCCATCCTTGACGTGTGGGCCACCTCGGAAGCGGCGGAACGCCACCCTGACATCCTCGAACACGCCAAGGCCGCCAACATCCCCATCCGGGAAGCCACCTCGGCGGCCCTTGCCGAACTCACCGACACCGTCACCTCCCAAGACATCGTCGCCATCGTCGAGCACATCGACACCGAACTCCCGCAAGCCATCACCAAGGACTCCAAACTCGTCGTGGTCCTGTCCCAAGTGCGCGACCCCGGCAACGCCGGCACCGTCCTCCGCGTAGCTGACGCCGCCGGTGCCGACTCCGTCATCTTTACCAACTCGTCCGTGGACGTGTACAACCCCAAGACCGTGCGCGCCACCGCCGGCTCCCTGTTTCACCTTCCCGTGGTGACCGGTGTGGGGCTTCCCGAGGTGGTCGAACTCGCCCGCGCCCGCGGGCTTCAGGTGTTGGCAGCAGACGCCCACCCACCGGCACACGACCTCCACGTCCCCTGGGACGCCGGCCTTGACTTGTCACAACCAACCACCTGGGTATTCGGCAACGAAGCCTGGGGTCTGCCAGAAAAAGACCGCAAACAAGCAGACTCGGCCGTGGCAATCCCGCTCTACGGCCAGGCCGAAAGCCTCAACCTTGCCACGGCGGCTGCCGTGTGCCTGTACGAATCGGCCCGCAACCACAACTACACCTAAAGCTGGGCGTTAAGATGGCGTTAGCCCGGCCCCGTGCACAAGCACCAGACAACAGAAAGAAGGCCCATGTCAGAGCATGCCTGTGACCCATTGGACGAAGCGTCCGTAACCGCTGCGGTTGAGACGGCGCTTCACGCATTTGAAGCGGCTCACACGCTTGACGAACTCAAAGACGCAAAAATTGCGCACATGGGCGACAAGTCCCCGCTGGCCCTTGCTAACCGGGAAATCGGCAAACTCGACAAGTCCCAAAAAGCGCAGGCAGGGAAGCTGGTGGGCCAGTCCCGAGGTCGTGTGAACAAGGCGTTCGCCGCCCGCCTGGCCACCCTCGAGGCGGAGCGCGACGCCCAGGTGCTCGTCGAAGAAGCTATCGACGTCACCCTCCCCAGTAACCGCGCCCAGACCGGTGCCCGTCACCCGCTGACACTTTTGCAAGAACAGATCGCAGACCACTTCGTTGGCCACGGCTGGGAAGTCGCCCAGGGCCCGGAAATTGAACACGAATGGTTCAACTTCGACTCCCTGAACTTCGGCCCAGACCACCCGGCCCGCCAAATGCAAGACACGTTCTTCGCCGACCCCAAAGAATCCGGCCTGGTTCTGCGCACGCACACCTCACCCGTGCAGTCGCGCTCCCTGCTGGAACGCGGCGTGCCACTCTACGTTGTGTGCCCCGGCAAGACCTTCCGCACCGACGAACTCGACGCCACGCACACCCCGGTCTTCCACCAGGTCGAAGGCATCGCAATCGACAAGGGCCTCACCATGGCTAACCTCAAGGGCACGCTCGACGAATTCGCCCGCGCCATGTTCGGCCCCGAATCACACACCCGTCTGCGCCCCTCGTACTTCCCGTTCACGGAGCCCAGCGCCGAAATGGACTTCTGGTTCCCCAACAAGGTGGGCGGTCCCGGCTGGATCGAATGGGGTGGCTGCGGAATGGTCCACCCCAACGTTCTGCGCGCCGCCGGAATCGACCCTGACGTCTACCAGGGCTTCGCATTCGGAATGGGTATTGAACGCACCCTCATGCTCAAAGAGGGAATCAACGACATGCACGACATGGTGGAAGGCGACCTCCGCTTTTCTCACACGTTTGGAGTAATGGACTAATGCGCGTATCACTGGAATGGCTATCTGACTACGTTGACCTTTCCGCGTCACCGGACGCTCATGAGCTGGCCGCGCAGTTCGCGTCAATCGGTCTGGAAGAAGAAGACTTTTTTGGTCCCGAGGTGACCGGCCCGCTGGTCGTTGCCCGCGTCCTTTCGTTGGAAAAGGAAAAGCACTCCAACGGTAAAACCATCAACTGGTGCAGCGTTGACGTAGGCGAGGACGAACCCCGCGGAATCGTGTGCGGTGCCCACAACTTTGTCGAAGGTGACCTGGTGGTCGCGTGCCTGCCCGGCGCAGTGCTCCCAGGCAACTTCGAAATCGCTGCTCGCAAAACCTATGGCCACGTTTCCGACGGCATGATCTGCTCGCTTAAAGAACTGGGTCTGGGCGAAGACCAGGGCGGCATCATCGTGCTCAAAGACCTGGGTCTCACCGGTGAACCCGGTGACGACGCCATCAAACTCCTAGGCCTTGACCACACCACACTCGACGTCAATGTCACCCCTGACCGTGGCTACCAACTGTCCATGCGGGGCATCGCACGCGAATACGCGCTACTGAAGAACCAAACCTTCAACGACCCCGCCAACATCGACGTCCCCGAACCGTCACTGGACGGCTACCGCGTGGACCTCGAGGACACTGCACCCATCCACGGCCAGCACGGTTGTTCGCGCTTCACGGCCATGCGCGTGGACGGAATCGATGCACAGGGTTCAAGCCCGTACTGGATGCAAAAGCGCCTCCTGGAAGCCGGCATGCGACCACTGTCCCTGGTCGTCGACATCACCAACTACGTCATGCTGGAACTGGGCCAGCCCCTCCACGCCTACGACGCAGACAAACTTGGCTCCAAAATCACGGTGCGCCGCGCCCGCGCCGGGGAAAAACTCACCACCCTGGACGACGTTGAGCGCAAACTCCACCCCGAAGACCTGCTCATCACCGACAACTACGCCGGAACCCCCGCCGGGGACCCTGAACAGGACTTCAACGAAGCCAACTATGGTCAACGCGTCATCGGGCTGGCCGGCGTCATGGGCGGGCAGGACACCGAGGTCAGCGAAACAACCACCTCGGTCATCATTGAAGCCGCCCACTTCGACAAGGTGACTATCGCCCGTAGCGCACGCCGCCACAAACTCCCCAGCGAAGCCGCTCGTCGCTTTGAACGCGGAGTCGACCCACACCTGGGACCAGCTGCCGCCATGCGTTGCGCACAGCTACTGCAGGAACTTGCCGGGGGCACCATCGCGCCCGAGGTGACTGTCGTCGGGTCTGTCCCGGAACCTAACGTGATCCCACTCCTCGCCGACGCTGCCGCCAAGCGCGTAGGTGTGGACTACACGAGTGAGCAGGTAGAGAACGCTCTCACTGCGGTGGGATGCAAGGTCGACCACGCGGTTGACGGGCAATCGACCCTGGCTGTCACAGCGCCCAGCTGGCGCCCGGACCTCACGGGGCCCGAGGACCTCATCGAAGAAATCGCGCGCGTCAACGGCTACGACCAGATCCCTTCGGTCGCACCTCAAGCGCCAGGCGGATCGGGCCTGACCCACCGCCAAAAGGCTCTGCGCACGGTGTCGAATCTGCTGGCCCACGTGGGACTGACCGAAGTTCTCACCTACCCGTTCACCGCAGACACCCGTAGCGACGCACTGCTCCTCGAAGCAGACGACCCACGTCGCACAATGGTGCGCCTGGCCAACCCCATGGCCGATGACCAGCCACTTCTGCGCTCCCACCTGCTCGCAACCCTGCCGGACGCGGTCAACAAGAACCTGGGACGCGGCTTCAAAGACGTATTCGTGTTTGAAACCGGCCTGGTCACGCAACCAGAGGCACAGGCCACTGCGACCGGCACATTCGCCCCCGGTTACCACCCAACTGAAGAGGAACTCGAAACTCTGCGTTCGGCCGTTCCGCCGCAGCCACTTCACGCAGCTGCCGTCATGACCGGCAAAATTGAGCGCCTGGGCGTGTGGGGTAAGGGCCGTAACGTCGAAGCCACCGACGCAATCGACCTCGTCCACCGCATCGCCGGAGCCCTGGGCCTGACCCTGGACGTGCGCGCGGCTCAGACAGCGCCATTCCACCCAGGCCGTTGCGCAGAGTTCACACTGGGCGACACCGTGGTGGGTCACGCGGGTGAACTCCACCCCAAGGCGATTGAAAACCTGGGGCTTCCCGCCCGCACGTGCGCCTTCGAAGTGGACCTCGACGCGCTGTTCACTCACTCGCTTGAACGTGCGTGGGACGGTGCCCTGTCCACCTACCCAGTTTCACGCCAAGACGTTGCACTCATCGTGGACGAATCAGTCCCCGCGGCAGACCTTGCGCGTGCTCTGCGCGAAGGTGCCGGGCCGGAACTCGAAGACCTGGACATCTTCGACCTTTACACGGGCGACCAAGTGGGCGAAGGTAAGAAGTCAGTCGCATTCCGCATGACCTTCCGCGCCGCCGACCGTACCCTCACCGCAGACGAAGCTTCGGCTCTGCGTGTGAAAGCCACCGACAACGCCCACGCCAAGTTCGGCGTTGAGGTGCGCTCATGACGATCGCGCTCATCACGGGAGGAACCCGCGGAATCGGAAGCCACCTGGTCCGCGGGTTTCTCACCGCCGGCTACCGCGTCATCTTCACGGCAACTGACGCCTCGAAAGCCAGCGCCCACGCTGCTGAACTGGCCCAAGAACTGGGCATAGAGCACGGCGACCGCGTCCACGGGGAAGGCGTCGACGTCACCGACCCCAACGCAATTGAAGCCCTTCTCACGAGGGTCCGTGAGATTGAAACGGAAACCGGGGACGACCTCGGCGTTCTCATCAACAACGCAGGCGTTATCGAAGCACCCGAAGGTCCCGTGTGGGACGTTCCACCGGAACAGCTGGAGCGCACCATCACTACCAATGTGCTGGGCCCGTTCTACATGATTCGCACGTTTGCGCCACACCTGCTGAGCAAAGCGGAAGCGCACAAACCCGCCCGCATCATTGACATCAACTCCGGTTCAGGCTCGCACGGAACACCGCAGTATGCGGCATATTCGGCGTCTAAAGTCGCGCTGTTTAGGCTGGCGGACTCCGTTCACCACTACGGATATGACAAGGGTCTGCGGATCTTCGAACTTGCCCCAGGTGTCATCCGCTCCGATATGACCACCTCCATGCCCGTTCACGACTGGCGTGGTGATGACGACTGGACCAAACCACAAGACGTGATCGATCTGGCACTGGGCTTCGCGTCCGGGGAACTCGACGCGTTCTCCGGCCGGTTCGCTCGCGCCGGTCACGACACCGTGGAATCGCTCAAAGCCATGAACCTAACCGAGGACCACCGGCGCCTACGTCTGACCTTGTAAAGCGGGGCTCAAAGGGGAAGGATTCTCATGCAAACGATTGTGTGGACCATACTCTTGGGACTACTCAACGCGGTAGTCGTGGGTGTTCTGGTCCGTCGCGTCGTATCCGTGGGTACGGGCATACTTCGCAACACAATCGTGTCCCTGGTGATGGGCATGAGCCTGTGGCCTATCACGCTCCAAGCGTTCGAGATCCTGAAAATTTACGACCACGGCAGTTTCCCCGGCCCCGAAATGGGCTTCGCAGCGATCATGGTGTTCCTGTTGCTCTTCGGCTGGTTCGTGGTTATCCAAATCACGCTACTGCTGGGCATTGAAATCATCATCCCGTCAGGCTCCATGACCAACGTGGTGCGTTCGCTCACCCGGATTCCCGTGCGGTACCGGCGCATGCGAAGACTCGCGCAAATTCAGCGCATCCTCATTCGGTTCGGGCTCGTGAGGTATCTGCGCCCGCGCGTCCCAAGTTTCCGTCTCAACATGCGCGAGATTGCGAAAACGACCGCCGAGGCGTTTGCGGCTGCCGGGGTGACGTTCGTGAAACTGGGGCAGTTCATCGCTACTCGCGCCGATGCCGTCCCCACTGTGTTCGTCGAAGAGTTCTCCAAGCTTCAGTCCGACGTGCCCGCTGTCGATTTCGCTGAAGTGGAATCTGATTTGGAAGAAGAGTGGGGGAGGGGCGTCGACGAGGTTTTTGCGAGTTTCGACCGCACCCCGCTTGCCGCCGCGTCCGTTGCGCAGGTCCATCGGGCGGTCATGCATGACGGGACCGAGGTCGTTGTTAAGGTCCAGCGTCCCAAGATTCGCGCTCAGGTGAGGGCGGACTCCGACATCGTTGTGACCCTGGCTAACCAGATCGAACGGATGGCCGGGTGGGCTAGGAAACTGGGAATTGTGCGCCTGGCTGAAAACTTCGTCGACGCGCTCAACGACGAACTGGACTACCGTGGCGAAGTCGGCAACATGAAGCTGCTTCGCGAATCCGCACTGGAGTCCGGTAGCACACTCATGAGAATCCCGCGAGTGTTCGAAGAGCTGTCCGGCCCCAACGTCATCGTGATGGAACACGTTCACGGCCAAGTCTTGTCAAAGGCCGGGTCTATCGTCGACAACTTGTCCACGATCGCCCGGTACGAACTGGCAGAAGAACTGTTCATCATGATTGCTCGCCAAGTGTTGGTCGACGGCGTGTTCCATTCCGACCTGCACCCAGGAAACATCATTATCGAACCGTCTGGCCGTGGTGGACTGGTCGATTTCGGGTCAGTGGGACACATCGACCGGCGCGACCGCCACGATATCGCAGTGCTCCTCATGGCGTTCGATTCGCAAAACTCCCGTGCGGCAACTCACGCAGTCCTCGACATGCTGGGCACCCCATCCGGCGTAGACGTGCGCGAACTACAGCGCGACATCGGTGAGATCCTCATGTCACTGTCGGGCAACGGGTCCGTGAGCTCCGCGATCGACGAAATGCTTGAATTCTTCCTCCGGGGTGGCTTCTCACTGCCCGGATCCATCGCTCAGGCCCTGCGCGCCCTGGCAACGCTCGAAAGTAGCATCGCCTACATCGACCCCGACATCAACATGCTGGACCTGGCACGCTCCAGAGCCAGTGGCATCATGCGCGAATCCCTGTCCTTAGAAACCGTGCGCAAAGACTCCGAACTGTACGCCCTGACTACGTCATCCCTTGCCTTGGACCTGCCCGCGCAGGTCTCCCGCGTGGTGCGCCACCTGGAGGACGGTAGCTTGGACATCGGCACCTCGGGTGTTGATTTGAGTGCGATCAAGGGTCTGGTCCGCAACGTCGTCGACAAAGGCGTCCAAACCGTTCTCGCCACCGCACTAATTTTGGGTGGTGTGGTCATGATGAGCGCTGACTTTGGCCCACCACTGACCCCAGAACTCAAACTGTTCACCTACTTTGGTGCCTGGGTTCTGCTCACCGGATGCGTACTGGGTGCGTTGGTCTTGGCTCCGTCTTTGCGCCACGAACCAGAAACTTAACCGGCTGTGGTGTAACGTTTCGCGTCAATGTGGATGAGCTGCAGACCGCCAGCTTCTACCGCATTGGCCACTGCGTCTTTGAGTTGCCCGAGGTCGTCCACCCTCACGCCGTGACCTCCGCTGGCCGCGGCCATGAGTGGCCAGTCTGGCTGAGTGAGTTCCACTCCAACGGGGTCAATGCCGGCAGAGATCTCGTTCGTACGGATTTCTCCGTAACCCCCGTTGTCCACCACGATCACTGTAAGGTCTTCGCCCTGTTCTACCACTGTGATGAGTTCTTGCAGACTGAACATAAGTGCCCCGTCACCCACAACAGCAAAAGTGGGGCGGTCCGGTGCACCGATTCGCGCCCCCAGGGCAGCAGGCAGGCCGTAACCCAGAGTCGCATATGTGGCCATATACGGAGTGGAGTTAGGGGTCGTCACTTTGATCGCGTTGAGCAGACCCAAATAACAGATCTGAGACGAGTCCGTGGACACGATCGCGTCGTGCGGAAGCGCAGCAACAATGTCTTCGGCGATCAGCGTGCTTTCCCGCGAAGTCTCCAGGCCTTCAGCGCGTGCAGCCTCCAAAGCTCCTGCGACATCAGCCCGGAAATCACCTGCCGGGCTCGTGACGTCAAGGCCGTCAAGAAGCGCACGCAACGTGGCCTTGGCGTCTCCCACCAGGCCAATGTCAGCCGTGAGATTCTTGCTGATCTGCCCTTCCGCAAGATCAATGCGCACCACGGTTCCCGTGGCTTCCAAGCGTTCGACCCACAGCTCCGCTTCACCGAGCTTCGAGCCCACAACCAGCAGAACATCGGCCGTGCGCGCATACTCGCGTACTTGAGTAAACCGAAGGTTCGCACCCAAGGACAGCGGGTGGTGCTCATCCACGACACCCTTTGCGTTGAGTGTGGTCACGATCGGTGCGCCCAGCGTGTCGACCAATTCGCGCAGTTCCTCCGCGGCACCTCGGGACCCGCCGCCGGCCACAATCACGGGACGTGACGCACCGCGCAAAGCCACACGCGCCTGCTCCAAAAGGGCTTCATCCGTGCATCCCGGACGCTGGTACGTGCGCGCCTCAAGGTCAAGCGAGTTCGCTTGGACCTGCTGTTCCAGAACATCGAGCGGCACCTCAATGTAGGTGGGGCGCGGGCGAGCCGTGGCAAAGCGCTCAAACGCCGCGTGAACCGCTTCCACCGCTTCGCTCGCGCTGGTGACCCGCACCGCGGTTTCGACAATGGCCGCCGCGGCACTGAACTGGTCCTTGGTTTCGTGCAAGGTGCCCTTGTCCGCGAACTCCGCTCCCTGCTCTGGTCCGGGTGCCAAGATGAGCACGGATCGGGATTCGCAGAATGACGTGGCAGCCGCAGACAGTGCGTTGAGAAGTCCCGGTCCCGAGGTGGTAATTACTACCCCCGGAAGTCCCGTCTGGAGGGACCAGCCGTCAGATCCGTAGCCGGCGCCCTGTTCGTGGCGGGTGGTCACTACGCGCATTCCCAAGTCCTTGAGCGACCGGTAGAACTCCAGGTTGTGGGTTCCTGGGATGCCAAAAACGGTGTCGACACCGTAGTTACGAATCGCTGTGAGGATCGCACTGCCTGTGCTGAGTGTGCTCACGTATTCTCTCCTTTGAGTGTGTTGTCTATGCCTTCAAGACCACTTTTCCAGTGGTTTTGCGCCCTTCTAATGCACGGTGAGCATCAGCGGCTTTGTCAAGGGGGAAGGTTGCGCCAACCCGGAATTTCAACCAGCCGTCCTTCAGGCCGGTGAAAAGAACCTCGCTGCGCTCCCGTAGCTCTTCAGGTGTGCGCACAAACCACTGCAACGACGGGCGAGACAAGAAGACACCACCCGCACTGTTCAGGCGCTGCACATCAAACGGAGGAACCTGCCCACTCGCACCGCCAAACACAACAAGTGAACCGCGCACGCGCAGTGAGTCCAGGGACGCGTCGAACGTGTCTTTACCCACGCCGTCATACACCACGTGGACACCTTCACCGTCGCTGAGGTCACGGACAGTCTGGGCGATGTCAACGCCTTCGCCGTACAAGAACACGTGCTGGGCTCCGGCTTCGCGGGCAAGCTGTGCCTTCTCTTCAGTGCTCACGGTGCCAATAACTTTTCCGCCCATGTGCGTAATGAGCTGCGTAAGCAACAGTCCCACGCCTCCGGCGGCCGCGTGAACCAGTGCCGTCTGGCCGGGCTCAATGCGGTGCGAGCCCGTGACCAGGTAGTGCGCGGTGAGTCCCTGCAGAAGAATCGCGGCTGCAGTGTCAAAGTCGATGTCGCCGGGCACGGGGACCAACATGTCTGCCTTGACCGCAACTTTTTGTGCGTATGAACCTGGGGCGTCGTGCCATGCAACGCGGTCTCCCACCTGGACATCCGTGACGCCTTCGCCTATCTGGCTCACCACACCGGCACCTTCAGTGCCCGGAATGTGTGGGAACTGCATGGGGTAGATGCCACTTCGGCGGTAGGTGTCGATGAAGTTCATACCAGTGGCTTTGACGTCGACAAGTACCTCGCCTTCTCCCGGGGTGGGGTCGTCTACTTCGACGTACTCCAGGACTTCTGGTCCTCCTGGGCGCTGTGCCTGTACCGCGTACATGTTCCTCCAATCCAGCTCACGTGAATAAAATTCGGCTGTGATGTATAGTTATTCATATGAAGACTTTTTCCGTCGCCGTCTCCGGTGCGACCGGATATGCCGGTGGCGAAATGCTGAGGCTACTTTCGGCACACCCATGTGCAAACGTAACAACAGTCTGTGGCCATTCTACTGCCGGTTCACTCCTCGGAAACCACCAGCCACACCTGCGCGAATACGCGCATATGGAGATCCAACCGTCCACCGCCCAGGTGCTCGCCGGGCATGACGTCGTTGTCCTGGCGCTCCCACACGGGGCCAGCGGGGAAATCGCTACTGAGCTGGAAAAACTCTCACCGGACACCCTCATCCTTGACTTGGCTGCAGACCATCGCCTCGAGTCAGCTCAGGCCTGGCAGGCGTACTACAAGTCTGAACACCAAGGAACCTGGACGTACGGTCTCCCTGAACTGCTGCGTGCCCAAGGCTCCACGCAACGCGAACTCCTTGCCCAGGCCCGCCGTATTGCAGTACCCGGTTGTAACGTCACCGCGATCACGCTGGCCGTACAACCACTTATCAAAGCTGGTCTCATCGACCACACCGCCCTCACTGCAGTTCTTGCCAACGGAGTCTCCGGGGCGGGTAAAGCCCTCAAGCCACACCTGCTGGCCGGCGAAATCCTAGGCAACGCGAGCCCGTACGCAGTAGGCGGCACCCACCGCCACATTCCCGAAATTGAACAAAACCTCGCCCACGTGATCGGCGAGGACGTTGCGCAATCCACCACGCGCATCACCTTCACCCCCACCCTGGTACCCATGGCGCGCGGAATCCTGGCAACCGTGTCCGCACCCACCCACACGTCGGCCAACCAGATCACCCAAACCCTGGCTGACGCGTATGAAGCCGAACCCTTCGTGACCGTCCTGCCTCACGATCAGTGGCCAAGCACCTCGGCTACGGCAGGCGCCCACACCGCGCACCTGCAAGCCACCGTGGACGAACGCGCCGGAACCGCGATCGTTGTGTGCGCGCTCGACAACCTGGTCCGTGGCACCGCCGGACAAGCGATCCAAAGCATGAACTTGGCATTGGGCCTGGACGAAACAACTGGCCTCACACAGCAAGGAGTGGCACCGTGACCGTAACTTCACCACGCGGATTCCGCGCATCAGGAGTCACCGCGGGACTCAAACCCAGCGGTCACCCGGATCTGGCTCTCGTCGTCAACGACGGCCCCCAGCGCGCCGTGGCCGCGGTGTACACGTCCAACCGATGCAAGGCCAACCCCGTTCTGTTCTCCCAAAAAGTCACCGCAGGTGGCGGGGCTCGTGCCGTTGTCCTCAACTCCGGGGGCGCCAACTGCTTTACCGGCCAGTTTGGGTATGAAACCACTGAGATGACCGCCGCCGAGGTCGCCGCCGGCCTGACAGCGACCGGCAACGAACCCGTGACGGCCAGCGATATCGTGGTCTGTTCGACCGGCCTGATTGGGGTGGGGGACCAGACGTGGCGCGACACTCTTCTGGGTGGAATCACGCCCGCGATCAACGCGCTGAGCACCACCGGAGGAGAAGACGCCGCCCGGGCCATCATGACCACCGACACCGTTCCCAAGAACATCGAGGTGTCCGTGGGCGACTGCACAATCGGCGGAATCGCCAAGGGCGCCGGAATGCTGGCACCTGCGCTCGCCACCATGCTCGTGGTGCTCACCACCGACGCCCAACTGACCCCTGAAGAACTCGACTCCGCGCTGCGCCACGCAACCGCCCGAAGCTTCGACAGGCTCGACTCAGACGCATGCATGTCAACCAACGACACCGTGCTCCTCATGAGCTCAGGCGCCAGCGGTGTTCACCCCGACCTCGACGCCTTCACTCAAGCACTTACCGAGGCCTGCCAAGACCTAGCCCGCCAACTCATGAGCGACGCGGAAGGTGCGGCCCACAACATCGCGATTACCACCTCGGGAGCGGCCAGCGAAGCCGACGCCGTGGAAGTCTCCCGGGCCGTGTCCCGCTCCAACCTGTTCAAAACCGCCATCTTCGGTGAGGACCCCAACTGGGGCCGGATCGTGGCGCAGGTGGGAACCACCTCGGCGGAATTTGACCCAGCAAACATCGACGTGACGGTCAACGGGGTTCCCGTGTGCGTGGCATCCGGCCCGCACGCCGACCCCCAAAGCGTGGTTTTCACCCGCGACGTGACCGTGGACATCAACCTCAACGCAGGCGACCACCAGGCCACCGTGTGGACCAACGACCTCACCCACCAGTACGTCGAAGAGAACAGCGCATACTCGTCATGACACAACTTTCACCCGCCCAGCGCGTGGCCCGCGCGCAGATCAAAGCCTCAACGCTCACCGAGGCGCTGCCGTGGATCAAGAAGTTTTCCGGCGCCACCATCGTCATCAAATACGGTGGCAACGCCATGATTTCCCACGAACTCCAGCAGTCGTTCGCTGACGACGTGGCCTTCTTGCGGTTCGCTGGGATCCGCCCCATCGTAGTCCACGGGGGCGGCCCGCAAATTGGGGCAATGCTGGATAGGTTGGGTATCCCCAGTGAGTTTGTTGACGGGCAGCGGGTGACCAGTCCCGAGGCGGCCGTCGTCAGCCGTATGGTGCTGGCTGGGCAGGTCAACCGCGACATTGTTTCGCGCATCAACCAAAACGGAGATGCAGCCGTTGGGCTGTCCGGAGAAGACGCTGACCTGCTGTTGGCACGTCCCGTCGAACGCACCGAACTGGGGCGCGTGGGCAACATTGAAGCGGTCAACACGCAGGTACTCAATGAGCTATTGGACCAGGGCCGGGTTCCTGTCGTGTGCTCAATTGCAGCTGAAGTTGGTGGCGAACCCGGCATGCCACTGAACATCAACGCCGACCTGGCGGCCGCAGCGATCGCTAAGCACATGAAGGCGGACAAGTTCATCATGCTCACCGATGTTCCAGGCCTGTACGCCAACTGGCCCGACACCGACAGCCTCATCAGCGAAATCACTGCGCAGGAACTACGTGAACTGTTGCCGTCACTCGATGCGGGCATGATCCCCAAAATGACGGCCGCACTGGAAGCCGTCGATGCGGGTGTCAACCAAGTCCACGTCGTAGACGGACGAACCGCCCACTCGATTTTGCTCGAAGTCTTTACCGACGAAGGAATCGGAACCATGGTGCTAGGAGGCGACGCATGACCTGGCAAGACGAACACAGCAACGCAATCCTGCCCGCACTGGGCAAACCGCAGCTCAAGCTGGTGCGCGGCGACGGAGCCTACGTGTGGGACTCCGAAGGTAAGCAGTACCTGGATTTCCTCGCAGGAATCGCGGTCAACTCATTAGGACACGCACACCCTGACCTGGTGAAAGCCGTGAGCAACCAGATGCTCACACTGGGCCACATCTCGAACTACTTCGCATCCGATCCGCAGATCGAGCTCGCGCATGCACTGCTCAAGGTAGCGAACGCGCCCCGAGGCTCGTCGGTGTACTTCTCTAACTCCGGATCAGAAGCCAACGAAGCGGCGCTGAAAATCGCGCGTAAAACCGGACGCCCAAAAATCGTGGCCGTCGAAGGCGGATTCCACGGACGAACCCTTGGCTCACTTTCCGTGACCCACAAACCCGCCTACCGTGAACCTTTCAACCCACTCCTCCCAGGAGTCGAGCACGTTCCGCACGGTGACATCGACGCGCTTACCCGCGCCATCGACGACACCTGCGCAGCCGTCATCATCGAACCCATCCAAGGTGAAGCAGGGGTCCGTCCCCACCCGGCCGGCTACCTGACAGCGGCACGGGAGGCCACCTCGGCGGCCGGAGCTCTTCTCATCCTTGACGAAGTCCAGACCGGGATTGGACGCACCGGATACTGGTACGCCTTCCAGAACCCAGACATTGGGGAAGGGGTCGTGCCAGACGTGGTGACCTCGGCTAAAGGGATTGGCGGAGGAATTCCACTTGCCGCGACCCTCACATTCGGGACGGCCGTGACGAAACTCTTGGCACCTGGCGAACACGGCTCCACCTACAGTGGTAACCCTGTCGCAACCGCAGCCGGACTCGCCGTTCTCAACGTCATCGAACGCGACGGACTACTAGAACACGTCCGTGAAACCGGCAAACACCTGCGCAACAGCCTCGAAAACCAGGGTGGCATCACCGGCGTTCGGGGCAGTGGCCTTCTGCTCTCATTCGAATCCAACGGGGGAGCGAAAGCCTTTGCGACCTCGGCGCTTACACACGGAATCATCGTCAACCCGGCCACCCCGGAGCGAGTCCGCATCGCGCCACCACTTATTGTGACTAGTAGCCAGATCGATGAGTTCATCCACTCGATTCCACAGATTCTTCAGGACATCGCATGACCAGACACTTCCTCAAAGACACCGACCTCAGCCCGGCCGAACTCAACGAAGTACTCGATCTGGCCGCTGAACTCAAAGCCAACCCGTACTCACACAAGCCGTACGCCGGGCCCCAGACAGTTGCGATCATTTTCGACAAGACCTCAACCCGCACACGCGTGTCCTTTGCCGCGGGTGTCGCCGCACTGGGTGGCCAGCCACTCATCATCAACCCCGGTGAATCCCAAATCGGGCACAAAGAAACCATCGAGGACTCCGCGCGCGTCATGTCGTCCATGACGTCCACGATCGTGTGGCGCACCTTCGCCCACGAAGGACTTCAAAAGATGGCGCAGAACTCCACAGTGCCCGTCATCAACGCGCTGTGCGACGACTACCACCCGTGCCAACTGCTGGCAGACCTGCTCACGATCCGTGAACACCGGTCAACCGGTGAGGGAAACGGGCTCGCGGGCCTGACCTTGAGCTACTTTGGTGACGGTGCCAACAACATGGCCCACTCGTACGCACTAGCCTGCGTCAACGCCGGAATGCACGTGCGCATCGCAGCGCCAGAGGGCTACCACCCAGCCACCCACGTACTTAACGAAGCACGTGAACTTGCCACCCAAACCGGCGGAAGCGTCACTGTCACAACAGACGCACAGGAAGCCGCCTCGGGCGCAAACATCCTGGTCACCGACACATGGGTATCCATGGGGCAGGACGCCCACGGGCGCAACGACGCCCAGTCGCCCTTCACCCCCTACACCGTCACGCAGGAACTCATGGACTTGGGCGATAACCCCATCTTCATGCACTGCCTGCCCGCATACCGCGGATACGAAGTGAGCGCAGAGGTCATCGACGGCCCCCAGTCGGTCGTGTTTGATGAAGCCGAAAACCGCCTGCACGCACAAAAGGCCCTCATGGCGTGGCTCATGGCGCAATCGCAGGGGAGTGGCGAACAGGGGAGTGGCGCGTGAGTAAAAACGGGGCCAGTGACACAAACGAAACCAATGGCGTCGCGAACGCGATTCCCGGAACAAAAGCCGCCCGGCACGCTCTGCTGATCGACATCATTCGACGCAACCACGTGCGCTCACAGACTGAACTCATCGAGCTTCTGGCCGGCACCGGAATCGCAGTCACCCAGGCGACCCTGTCTCGCGATCTGGTGGAGCTGGGCGCCATCAAAGTGCGCACACCGGAAGGTAGCGCATACGCTGTTCCCGGTGAAGGAGGCGACCGCTCCCTTGAGCAAGGGGTCAAAGGGCACGTCCTGGACGCGAAACTTCAGCGGCACTTAGAAGAACTGCTGGTGTCGGCCACATGGTCGGCGAACCTCGCAGTGCTGCGCACCCCGCCAGGAGCGGCCCAGTTCCTCGCCTCCACGATCGACCATTCGGTGATTCCCGAAATCATCGGCACAATCGCCGGCGACGACACAGTTCTCATCATTTCAGCAGACCCACAAGGTGGAAAAGACATTGCCAACCAGTTCATTTGCCTGGCTGGCGCGGAAGACAAGGAGTAAACATGACTGAACGTATTGTTCTTGCATATTCGGGTGGTCTGGACACGTCCGTGGCTATTGGGTGGATCCAGGAAGCTACCGGCGCCGAGGTCGTTGCAATGGCCGTGGATGTGGGCCAGGGTGGCGAAGACCTGGATACGATCCGTCAGCGCGCGTTGGACTGTGGTGCCGTTGAGGCCTACGTCGCCGATGCGCGTGACGAGTTCGCAAACGAATACTGCATGCCAGGGCTGAAGGCAAACACGCTGTACATGGGGGCTTACCCAAACGTGTCGGCCCTGTCGCGTCCCGTGATCGCCAAGCACCTGGTGGCAGCAGCCAAGCAGTTCGGTGCATCGACGGTATCCCACGGATGCACCGGTAAAGGTAACGACCAAGTGCGTTTCGAAGTGGCGATTACGTCGCTTGCTCCCGAGCTCAAGACCATTGCACCCGTGCGTGACCTGGCCCTGACCCGTGAGGCTGCTATTGAGTACGCAGAACGCAACGAACTGCCCATCGTCACCACCAAGAACAACCCGTTCTCAATCGACCAGAACGTGTGGGGACGTGCAGTTGAAACTGGGTTCCTCGAAGACATCTGGAACGGCCCCACCAAGGATGTATACGACTACACCGACGACCCGGCATTCCCACCACCGGCCGACGAACTCATCATCACCTTCGAAAAGGGAATCCCTGTGGCCATCGACGGCAACGCCGTGACCCCACTCGAAGCGATCATGCAACTCAACGAACGTGCCGGACGTCAGGGAATCGGGCGTATCGACATCGTCGAAGACCGCCTCGTGGGAATTAAGAGCCGCGAAGTGTACGAAGCACCCGGTGCCATGACCCTGATCGCTGCTCACCAAGAGCTCGAAAACATCACCTTGGAACGCGAACAGGCACGCTTCAAGCGCACGGTTGACCAGCGCTGGACCGAACTTGTCTACGACGGCCAGTGGTTCTCAGAACTCAAGGGCAGCCTCGACGCGTTCATCGACGACACCCAGGAACACGTATCCGGTGACATCCGCATGATCCTGCACGGCGGACGCGCAACCGTCACTGGTCGTCGTTCAGAAAACACCCTGTACGACTTCAACCTGGCCACCTACGATGAAGGCCAGTCCTTCGACCAGTCAGCAGCGCGCGGTTTCATCGACATTTACGGTCTGTCCTCAAAGCAGGCCACCGCACGTAACCAGCGCTTGGGCTACTCACACTAAGGAGAACTATGACCGGCATCAGCCTGTGGGGTGGACGCTTCGCAGACGGCCCCGACGACGCACTAGCAAAACTGTCAAAGTCCACCGACTTTGACTGGCGACTCGCCAGCTACGACCTCGCCGGATCACGTGCTCACGCACGCGTTCTGCACGCAACCGGGCTTCTGGACGAAGACGAACTTCGCGGAATGCTTAGTGCACTGGACGAACTGGAAGCGCGCGTGAACTCCGGGGAGTTCGTGCCCGACGAAGGTGATGAAGACGTCCACTCCGCGCTGGAAAACGGTCTTCTCCAGATTGCCGGTCAGCAACTGGGTGGCAAATTGCGTGCCGGGCGGTCGCGTAACGACCAAATCGCCACCATGGGGCGTATGTACCTGCGCGACTCGGCACGCATTATCTCCTCCCTCGTGTTGGACACGGTTGAGGCCCTGATTGAACAAGCCCAGGCGCATATCGACGCGCCTATGCCTGGGCGCACGCACCTGCAGCACGCGCAGCCCGTTCTGCTGGCACACCAGCTACTGGCCCACGCGTGGCCGCTCATGCGTGACGTGGACCGTCTGATCGACTTCGACAAGCGCGCAGACGTATCCGCGTACGGTTCGGGTGCGCTTGCCGGCTCATCGCTGGGACTTAACCCGCAAGCTGTGGCTGCTGAGCTTGGATTCAGCGACTCAGTAGAAAACTCGATCGACGGAACCGCCAGCCGCGATGTCTTCGCAGAATTCGCGTTCTGCGCGGCCATGATCGGGGTGGACCTGTCGCGTCTGAGTGAAGAAATCATTGTGTGGGCAACCGCAGAGTTTGGCTTCGTCAAACTCGACGACCGGTTCTCCACTGGATCTTCGATCATGCCTCAAAAGAAGAACCCGGACGTGGCAGAGCTCGCGCGCGGAAAGGCCGGGCGTCTCATCGGTGACCTCACCGGTCTTTTGGCAACACTCAAGGCTCAGCCACTGGCATACAACCGTGACCTGCAGGAAGACAAAGAGCCAGTGTTCGACCAAGTCGACACACTCACGCTTCTGCTTCCAGCTTTCACCGGAATGGTCGCCACCCTGAAGTTCAACACCGAACGCATGGCGCATTTGGCGCCGCGCGGGTTCGCACTTGCCACTGACGTTGCCGAATGGTTGGTGCGTCAAGGAGTTCCATTCCGTGTGGCACACGAACTGTCAGGTGCCGCCGTGAAACTGGCCGAATCCCGTGGTGTCGAACTGTGGGACTTAAGCGATGACGACTACGCAAGCATTTCTGAGCACTACAACTCGGACGTGCGTAGCGTGCTGACCACCCTGGGGTCGATCAACTCGCGCAACGCCAAGGGAGGAACCGCTCAGTCGGCTGTTGAACAACAACTTTCCAACGCCCGAGCGGAACTGGCGCGCCTCCGAGAATTCGGGGCAACCACCTCGGGCGGATCAGCTGGATTAGACTGAGCACTGTCATGCAGAATGGCAACAGGAAGTAGGAAAGGTAACCGTGGACATTTTTAGTGACCTAGTCAAGCGTGAGCTTGTCGCTCAGACGACCGACGAAGATGCTTTGCGCAAAGCACTGTCAGAAGAGTCACTGAAGTTCTATGTGGGCTTCGACCCCACCGCTCCCAGCCTTCACATGGGTAACCTTGTCCAGATTCTTATTGCCAGGCGCCTGCAGGCGGCCGGACACACGCCTTTCATGTTGGTGGGTGGGGCTACCGGGCTGATCGGTGACCCTCGGATGACGTCTGAGCGTTCACTCAACCCGCGTGACGTCGTCGAAGGGTGGGTCGAAAAAATTCGAGCCCAGATCCAGCCGTTCCTCGATTTTGAGGGCCCCAACGCCGCCACCATGGTCAACAACTACGACTGGACCGGCGACATCAGTGTGCTCGACTTCTTGCGCGATGTGGGTAAACACTTCTCAGTCAACCGCATGCTCGCAAAAGAAGCGGTGTCTGCTCGGTTGAATTCGGACGCGGGAATTTCGTTCACCGAATTTGCCTACCAGCTGCTCCAAGGAAACGACTACCTCGAGCTCTACCGTCGCTACGGAATCACCCTCCAAACCGGTGGTTCCGACCAGTGGGGCAACCTGACGAGTGGGGCTGACCTGATTCGTCGCGTCGAACGAACCAGTGTCCACGCGATGTCCATCAAACTCATCACAAAAGCTGACGGAACCAAGTTCGGTAAAACGGAAACCGGCACCGTGTGGCTTGACCCCGCACTGACCAGTCCATACGCATTCAGCCAGTTCTGGCTCAACACCGCCGACGCTGACGCCCCGGGCTACCTCAAAGTGTTCTCGCTTCGTGAACTCGACGAAATCAACGACATCATCGAACAGTTCAAAGAAGCTCCCCACACGCGGCTTGTGCAGAAAACACTCGCGCGAGATGTTACAGAGCTCGTGCATGGAAAAGAAGCCACTGACCAGGCCTTTGCCGCCGCCGACGCTTTGTTCGGACGCGGGGAACTCACCGAACTTGACGAACCTACGATTGCAGGCGCCACCTCGGCCCTTCCTGGAACCGACATTGACTCAGCTGCCCTAGCAGCCGGCATCAACGTCGTTGACCTGTTCGTCGATGCGTTCGCTCAGACTGGACAGCTCAAATCAAAGGGCGAAGTACGTAAAGCGATCCAGCAGGGTGGCGCGTACATCAACAACGTCAAGGTCGAATCCGAAGACCATATGATGACCGCGGACCAATTCCTGGCCGCAGGCGATCACGCGGTGGCACTCCTACGACGTGGAAAGAAGACGCTCGCAGTAGCATGTCTGCGGTGAAAAAGTTCGACAACGGTGCCCAGGCCCTTCCGGTTAGTGGAAAGGCCATCGGACTGTATGTCGTTCTTGCGCTAGCACTCGCATGGCTCGTGACGTTGCCCATCTGGTTGATGGGGATCGATCTGTCGCCCACACTTCCTGCGGTCAAAGAAACCGGGGACCCGGGGTCCGGCCCTATGCCCACGGAAGAAGAACAGTTCACGCAGAGCCTGGTCGCGCAGGCGTGCGGCATTGCCATGATGTTCACGCCCGGCATTGCCGCAGTGATCACACTGTTGGTCAGTGGCGTGAAGTTTTCCCGCGTATTTCCGCTGTTGGGGGCCAGTCGACCAGTGGACGTGCCAGGGTTTGGTCCGCGTGTAGCAGGAAACTGGCCATACGTTCGTCGACTTCTCATGGGGCTTGTGGCAACGCTGTGCGTGAGCTTACTCATCGCGCTTGTTATCACTATTGCGACACCCGTGTGGCCGGCGAACGGACATACTCTGGCACACCAGTCAGCATCGGCCTTGGGCATTCCTCTTGCGCTTTTCTTAGTACTGCAGTTCGCGCAAATTCCTGTGGGTGCCATCTTCAACGCACTACCGGCAGTGGGGGAGGAGCTGGGTTGGCGCGGTTATTTGTACCCTGCGTTGACTCAGCGCTTTGGCTTCATGTGGGCTGTGGTCATAGGCGGTGCGATCTGGGGGCTGTGGCATGCTCCCATGATCATGATGGGGTACAACTTTGGGTTGTTCGGACTGCCCGGCGTGGCACTCATGATGGTTTCGTGCATGGGCTTAGGTGCGTTGTTTGCCTACCTGTACGGCGCATCAGGTTCCATTTGGGTTCCAGCGCTTGCCCACGGCCTCTTCAACGCGGCAGCTGGAATCACGTTGCTGTTCTGGCCAGCCGGTACACCATTCAACGGCGTAATTGCGTCAGCTCTTGGTGTGTGGTCCCTTGTAGTTTTGCTCCCTCTTGGTGTCGCTCTCGTATGGCGCGTAGCGAGGTATTCGGGGCCCGCAGAAAAAAGTGGGCAAAACGACTTGCAAACCTCAGGCGAATCGGTATAGAGTTTTCAACGTTGCTCTCAGCGAGGTAACGAGCTAGAGAGCCGAATCTTACTCCAGATCAACTCGATCGCAGCATGTTTCAGATCACTTAAAACTGAAGTTGCAAAGCTGTCTCGAATGGTATAGAGTAAAGATCCGTCGCCAAGGCGAACAACTCACTACGAGCGAGTGAAGCCCTGGTGAACAAAACCACCTTTAGCGTGAGCCGGCTGTGTGTTGGTGAGTGTTTTTGTGTGTGTGTTCTTTTTCAACTCAATAGCGTGTTTGTTTGTTTTTGTGATGCCAGTTTATTTTATTTTTTCTGGTTCTCAGATTGATTTGGCTTGATTATTTTTCTTGTCTTTTCTTTTTGGGTGCTGGGGTTTTTCTTTCTTGTTTTTTGTGGAGAGTTTGATCCTGGCTCAGGACGAACGCTGGCGGCGTGCTTAACACATGCAAGTCGAACGATGAAGCTCTAGCTTGCTGGGGTGGATTAGTGGCGAACGGGTGAGTAACACGTGAGTAACCTGCCCTTTACTTCGGGATAAGCTTGGGAAACTGGGTCTAATACCGGATATTCTGCGTGATCGGATGGTTGTGTAGGAAAGATTTTTTGGTAAGGGATGGGCTCGCGGCCTATCAGTTTGTTGGTGGGGTGATGGCCTACCAAGACGACGACGGGTAGCCGGCCTGAGAGGGCGACCGGCCACACTGGGACTGAGACACGGCCCAGACTCCTACGGGAGGCAGCAGTGGGGAATATTGCACAATGGGGGAAACCCTGATGCAGCGACGCCGCGTGGGGGATGACGGCCTTCGGGTTGTAAACCTCTTTCAGTAGGGAAGAAGCGAAAGTGACGGTACCTGCAGAAGAAGTACCGGCTAACTACGTGCCAGCAGCCGCGGTAATACGTAGGGTACTAGCGTTGTCCGGAATTATTGGGCGTAAAGAGCTCGTAGGTGGTTTGTCGCGTCTGCTGTGGAAACGTGCCGCTTAACGGTGCGCGTGCAGTGGGTACGGGCGGACTAGAGTGCAGTAGGGGAGTCTGGAATTCCTGGTGTAGCGGTGAAATGCGCAGATATCAGGAGGAACACCGGTGGCGAAGGCGGGACTCTGGGCTGTTACTGACGCTGAGGAGCGAAAGCATGGGGAGCGAACAGGATTAGATACCCTGGTAGTCCATGCCGTAAACGTTGGGCACTAGGTGTGGGGTCCATTCCACGGATTCTGCGCCGTAGCTAACGCATTAAGTGCCCCGCCTGGGGAGTACGGCCGCAAGGCTAAAACTCAAAGGAATTGACGGGGGCCCGCACAAGCGGCGGAGCATGCGGATTAATTCGATGCAACGCGAAGAACCTTACCAAGGCTTGACATGCACTAGACCATCGCAGAGATGTGGTTTTCTTTTTGACTGGTGTACAGGTGGTGCATGGTTGTCGTCAGCTCGTGTCGTGAGATGTTGGGTTAAGTCCCGCAACGAGCGCAACCCTCGTTCTATGTTGCCAGCACGTGATGGTGGGAACTCATGGGAGACTGCCGGGGTCAACTCGGAGGAAGGTGGGGATGACGTCAAATCATCATGCCCTTTATGTCTTGGGCTTCACGCATGCTACAATGGCCGGTACAGAGGGTGGCGATACCGTGAGGTGGAGCGAATCTCTTAAAGCCGGTCTCAGTTCGGATCGTAGTCTGCAACTCGACTACGTGAAGTCGGAGTCGCTAGTAATCGCAGATCAGCAATGCTGCGGTGAATACGTTCCCGGGCCTTGTACACACCGCCCGTCAAGTCACGAAAGTCGGTAACACCCGAAGCCGGTGGCCTAACCTGTGTGGGGGGAGCCGTCGAAGGTGGGACTGGTGATTGGGACTAAGTCGTAACAAGGTAGCCGTACCGGAAGGTGCGGCTGGATCACCTCCTTTCTAAGGAGCAACCACCCGTTTGGGTGGGTAAGCCACGCGTGTTGTGTGTGGTGCTTATTTTTGGGTGGAACGTCACAAAAACTCTCACAGTGCATTCTTTGTGGTGTGTTGTGTGCGTGTGTTGTGTGCTCTTTGGATGGGGCATGTAGTGCATGGGTGGGCACGTTGTTGGGTTGTGGGGGAACAGACTGTTGTGTGTTTTTCTTGTTGTTGTTTTTGTTTGTGAATAGTGGACGCGAGCATCTGATGAATGATCGTCGTGATTGTTTGTTGTTGTGTGTTATCTGGTTTGCTGCACGTTTATAAAGTGTGGTGAGTGTGTAAGAGCGCATGGTGGATGCCTTGGTATCAGGAGCCGATGAAGGACGTGGTGACCTGCGATAAGCCTCGGGGAGTTGGTGAACGGACGGTGATCCGAGGGTGTCCGAATGGGGGAACCCCGCTGCATGTGATGTGTAGTGACCTGCCATTGAATGTATAGGTGGTAGGGGGGAACGTGGGGAAGTGAAACATCTCAGTACCCATAGGAAGAGAAAATAATAATGATTCTGCTAGTAGTGGCGAGCGAACGTGGATGAGCCTAAACCGTGTGTGTGTAAGCGTGCTGGTGTTGCATGCATGGTGTTGTGGGGTTGGTTTTTCTGCTCTCAGCATGGAGTGGTGCCGTGATGTGCGTGTAGGTGAATAGTCTGGGATGGCTAACCGTAGTGGGTGAGAGTCCTGTAGCTGAAATGCGTGTGTTGTGGTGTGACTGATTCCCGAGTAGGACGGGACTCGTGTAATCCTGTGTGAATCTGCCAGGACCACCTGGTAAGGCTAAATACTTCCTGGTAACCGATAGTGGATAGTACCGTGAGGGAATGGTGAAAAGTACCCCGGGAGGGGAGTGAAATAGTACCTGAAACCATGTGCTTACAATCCGTCAGAGCCCCCAAGTTGGGGTGATGGCGTGCCTTTTGAAGAATGAGCCTGCGAGTTAGTGATACGTGGCGAGGTTAACCCGTGTGGGGTAGTCGTAGCGAAAGCGAGTCCGAATAGGGCGTGGTAGTCGCGTGTTCTAGACCCGAAGCGGAGTGATCTAGCCATGGGCAGGGTGAAGCGATGGTAAGACGTCGTGGAGGCCCGTACCCACCTAGGTTGAAAACTGGGGGGATGATCTGTGGTTAGGGGTGAAAGGCCAATCAAACTCTGTGATAGCTGGTTCTCCCCGAAATGCATTTAGGTGCAGCGTTGCGTGTTGCTTATGCGAGGTAGAGCTACTGGGTGGCTGATGGGCCCTATCGGGTTACTGACGTCAGCCAAACTCCGAATGCGTGTAAGTGTAAGCGTGGCAGTGAGACTGCGGGGGATAAGCTTCGTAGTCGAGAGGGAAACAGCCCAGACCATCAACTAAGGCCCCTAAGCGTGTGCTCAGTGGGAAAGGATGTGGAGTTGCGAAGACAACCAGGAGGTTGGCTTAGAAGCAGCCACCCTTGAAAGAGTGCGTAATAGCTCACTGGTCAAGTGATTCCGCGCCGATAATGTAGCGGGGCTTAAGTACACCGCCGAAGTTGTGGCAACACCACGTTAAAAGGTTTAACGGCCGTGGTGTTGGGTAGGGGAGCGTCGTGTGGCCGGTGAAGTTGCCGTGTGAACGAGTGATGGAGGCTATACGAGTGAGAATGCAGGCATGAGTAGCGAAAGACGGGTGAGAATCCCGTCCGCCGGATGACTCAGGGTTCCAGGGGCAGGTTCGTCCGCCCTGGGTAAGTCGGGACCTAAGGCGAGGCCGACAGGCGTAGTCGATGGATAACGGGTTGATATTCCCGTACCGGTGAAAAACCGTCCATACCGAATCATGTGAGACTAACTACTCACACTTACCGAACACCTTTCGGGGTGTGGTTGTGGGTGTGGGTAGGACCTGAGCGTGTTGTAGGTAAGCGTGTTAACAGGTGTGACGCAGGAAGGTAGCCAGGCTGCGCGATGGTTGTCGCAGTCTAAGGTTGTAGGCCGTCATCTTGGTAAATCCGGATGACTTTATGGTTGAGAGCTGATGGGCACTCCACGTGGTGGAGTGATCTGGTGATCCTATGCTGCCAAGAAAAGCATCGACGTGAGGTTTGATCCGCCCGTACCGATAACCGACACAGGTAGTCAGGTAGAGAATACTAAGGCGAGCGAGATAATCGTAGTTAAGGAACTCGGCAAATTGCCCCCGTAACTTCGGAAGAAGGGGGACCATCCTGGTATTAGCCTTTTGCGGTGAAAGCTGGTGGTGGTCGCAGAGACCAGAGAGAAGCGACTGTTTACTAAAAACACAGGTCCGTGCGAAGACGTAAGTCGATGTATACGGACTGACGCCTGCCCGGTGCTGGAAGGTTAAGAGGACCCGTTAACCCTTGGGTGAAGCGGAGAATTTAAGCCCCAGTAAACGGCGGTGGTAACTATAACCATCCTAAGGTAGCGAAATTCCTTGTCGGGTAAGTTCCGACCTGCACGAATGGCGTAACGACTTCTCTGCTGTCTCTACTACGAACTCGGCGAAATTGCATTACGAGTAAAGATGCTCGTTACGCGCAGCAGGACGGAAAGACCCCGAGACCTTTACTACAGTTTGGTATTGGTGTTCGGTGTGGCTTGTGTAGGATAGGTGGGAGACTAGGAAGCATGCACGCTAGTGTGTGTGGAGTCATTGGTGAAATACCACTCTGGCCATTCTGGATTCCTTAACTTCGGACCCTGATCGGGTTCAGGGACAGTGCCTGATGGGTAGTTTAACTGGGGCGGTTGCCTCCCAAAGAGTAACGGAGGCGCCCAAAGGTTCCCTCAGCCTGGTTGGCAATCAGGTTTTGAGTGTAAGTGCACAAGGGAGCTTGACTGTGAGACGGACGTGTCGAGCAGGAGCGAAAGCTGGGACTAGTGACCCGGCCGTGGATTGTGGAATCGCGGTCGCTCAACGGATAAAAGGTACCTCGGGGATAACAGGCTGATCTTGCCCAAGAGTCCATATCGACGGCATGGTTTGGCACCTCGATGTCGGCTCGTCGCATCCTGGGGCTGGAGTCGGTCCCAAGGGTTGGGCTGTTCGCCCATTAAAGCGGTACGCGAGCTGGGTTTAGAACGTCGTGAGACAGTTCGGTCCCTATCCGCTGCGTGCGTAGGAAATTTGAGAAGGGCTGTCCTTAGTACGAGAGGACCGGGACGGACGAACCTCTGGTGTGCCAGTTGTACCGCCAGGTGCATGGCTGGTTGGCTACGTTCGGGAAGGATAACCGCTGAAAGCATCTAAGCGGGAAGCCTGCTTCAAGATGAGATTTCCATGAGGTGCCCTACAGACTATAGGGTTGATAGGCCAGACGTGGAAGCACAGTAATGTGTGTAGCTGACTGGTACTAATACACCGATCACTCACACACACTACGTGTGAGTAGACCAGGTAACACAAACAACAAACTGGTTATAACACGAACGAACTTCATCACTACTCGCGTCCACACGAACACGCAAAACAACACCGTGCACACACACTGTGTGCCCCCACAGTTTTTTGCGGTGGTTATAGCGTCAGGGAAACGCCCGGCCCCATTCCGAACCCGGAAGCTAAGCCTGACAGCGCTGATGGTACTGCACACGAGAGTGTGTGGGAGAGTAAGACACCGCCGCAAAACCAACTTCAAAGAAAAGAGGAGACCACAAAGCCGTGGCCTCCTCTTTTCTGCATTCATGACATACTGTCACACATGAGCGTGCTGAACGATCTACGTGTACCCATCCTGTGCGCCCCTATGGCAGGCGGCCCATCGACACCCGAACTCGCAGCCGCAGTCACCAACGCCGGGGGCTTAGGCTCCATCGCAGCTGGCTATCTCAGCCCGGAAGACTTCGATCAGGTCCTGACACAAACACGTGAACTCACTGACCTTTTCAACGCGAACATCTTCGTCCCCGAAACAGTTCGGCCAGACACCGATGACCTCAAACGTTACGCAACTGCACTCGGAGAAGCATTCGGTAAAACAATAGACGTCCCGGAGTTCAACGACGACCACTTCTACGACAAGATTGACATTGTTCTCGAGCACGCACCGGCGGTCGTGACGTTCACATTCGGCCTGCCAGATACAGCAGTCATCCAACGTGTTCAAGCCAACGGAAGCCACGTAGGCGTCACAGTAACTAGTACAGCCGAAGCAGTGGCATCGGTCGAAGCCGGGGCGGACTTTCTGATTGTGCAATCGACGGAAGCCGGTGGGCACCTGTCGGTTCATCGACAAGACCAGGCAGTGACGCCAACCGTACTTCCGGTCTTAGTGCAAGAAGTACGCAGTAAGGTCTCTGTGCCACTTGTGGCAGCCGGGGGAATTGGTACCGTTCGGCAGGGGCAACGAGCCCTCGACGCTGGTGCGCATGCTGTATCCATAGGCACTCGTTTTCTCACTGCCACTGAAGCCGGAACCAAACCCTCGCACGCACACGCTCTGGTCAGCGGGGAGTTCTCGTCAACGGTACAAACCAGGGCATTCTCTGGACGCATTGCACGCGGACTCGCCAATACGTTCACCACCACGATGGAACCTGAACAGATTGTGGGATACCCACACGTTCACTATATGACGTCACCCATCCGCAAGGCGCACGCCAACGACCCGCAGATGCTCAACCTGTGGGCTGGCACCGGCTTCACCCACTGTGTGACACAGACCGCGAGCCACATCGTGTGCGAGTTCTCAGCGTTGAGGGTTGATCGTCGACACGGGTAGAGTAGATGTTCGATCGACATGAACGGAGCGCAGTGAACAACTTCAAGGGACGTCGCCCAGCGCGTCGTGGCGGACAGGATAGACGACGCCAGCAGCAGCCCGGAAAACACTCCCGAGGATATGACCGACCTCGGAAGATGAAAGAACCCGAACTGCCGGAAGGCGTCTCAGGGCGCATTCTTTCTTCCTCCGTTCACCAACAGCTCACTCCGCTTTCGCGCGAACACCGCGAAGTTGTCTCCAACCACTTGGCGGCCGCGGGTACCCTTATCGACTCTGACCCTGAGGCGGCATATCAGCACGCCCGGTACGCAGTCGAATCAGCAGGTCGTATCGCGGCCACGCGCGAAGCTCTAGGACTCGTCGCATACCGCCTGGGCAAGTACGACGAAGCCCTCCGCGAGCTCCGCACCCACAAACGCATCACCGGAGCAACCGAGAACATTCCCGTCATCGCAGATGCCGAACGCGGGCGCGAAAAACCCCAAAAAGCCCTGGACATGTTCGCAGAAGCGAAGCAGTCAGATTTCGACCCGCAGACGTGGATCGAATTCGTGCTCGTAGTGGCCGGGGCGCACATGGACCTGGACAACCTGCCAGCGGCGAAAGCTCTCATCGAAGCACAAGGGTTCACCGGACACGCCCCCGGGTCGGCAGTCCGACTTTTAAGCATGTATGCGGACATTCTGCGCGCTCAAGGGGACACAGAAACCGGAGACAAGTACGAACAACTGGCCCGCCGCACCGCACAGCGCACCAACGTTCTCTTCGGTGACGAAACTCCAGACCCCAACGAGGGCATCCAGATCATCACCATCGAAGAAGAACCAGAAGAAGAACTGGCTGAAGAAGAACCAGCGACAGGAGAACCCGACGAGAAGCCGGAACCAGAGGACACCTCGGCGCCGGACCCCAACATTGACGTCGAAGACGAAGTAGACGAAATCCTGGAAGAAGCCGGCATCGACCCAGAAACCGTTCGCTAAACATGTACGACGCGATCCTTCTTGACCTTGACGGCGTGATCTACCGGGGGAAAGAACCAATCCCGGGAGCATCGCACGCTCTGCAAACGTGGCACAACGCCGGCACCCCGTACGCGTTCATCACCAACAACGCGGCACGTGACGTCGAAGAAATCGCACAGACGATTGCGTCGTTCGACATCCACTGCACGCCACAGCACGTTCGGACGTCCGCGCAAGCGGCGGCCGAAAAGCTCGCGCACGACATCGACACAAACTCCGCAGTGCTCGTTTTGGGCAGCGAGTTCTTGCGTTCGTGTGTCGCGTCGCACGGGTTTACCGTCATTACCCCTGACAACCGCGACTGGCTCACCCAGAACACCCCGGCGGCGGTGGTGCAAGGGTTCGGCCCTAGCACCACGTGGACAGACATCTCCTGGGCCATCACGGCCGTGCGTAACGGCGCCCAGTACCGTCCAACGAACCCGGACAAGGCGATCCCCACCGGCCGGGGGATCATGCCCGGAAATGGGACGTTCGTTGACATCGTGGCCACATTCAGCGGTGCCACCCCCGTGTACGCGGGTAAGCCGGAGCCCACTATGCTCACCCAGACCATCGACGCGATGGGCGCGTCCAATCCGCTCATGGTGGGGGACCAGCTTGAAACCGACATCGAAGCAGCCGTGGCAGCCGGGATCGACTCGGCACTCACACTCACGGGCGTGACCAGCATCGACGCCGCATTGCGTGCCCCGCAGCACCAGCGCCCCACCCGGATCGTGTCCGGGCTACCTGATCTGCTGGAAGAGCTCCCCGCCGCCGAGGTGGGCCCCACCGAAGCGCGGTGTGGTTCGGCTTCCGTGCGGGTTGAGGCGGGTGCCGTGGCCCACGACGGAGATCCGCTACTGGCAGTGAACGCAGCCCTTGCATACATGCACGCCCACAACACGGACCTGGACGCCGGCACCTTGAGCGGGCAACTATGAACTGGGAACAGCGCGCCCAGGACATTCAGGCGTTACCTGGGGGAGACCTCGGCGAGATTGACACCGCAATCACCCAACTGCACGAACTTCTTGACTCCATGGCCACAAAGCTGGATGGGTTACGGCCCTAGTGCCCAGGCTCGACACCGAACTGGTGGCCCGCGGACTCGTCGCCTCGCGTAACCGGGCCGCCCGCGAAATCGCGGCAGGCAACGTCACGGTCAACGATCATCCAGTGACAAAACCCAGCCACACGGTAGGGCCACAGGACCAGCTGGCGCTCACCCAAGCAGACCCGTGGGTATCGCGGTCGGCGCACAAACTCTTAGGCGCGTTCAGTGATCTGGCAGTTGACCGGTTAGACGGGCTGACATGCTTAGATGCGGGTGCCTCGACAGGCGGATTCACACAAGTCCTGCTCACAAAAGGTGCTGCGCACGTCTACGCGGTGGACGTGGGCCACGACCAACTCCACGCGAGCCTGCGTACCGATCCGCGCGTGACGAACCTCGAAGGGCACAATCTGCGTGAACTCACCCCAGAGTGGACGCGTGGCGAAGTAGACCTGGTTGTTGCCGATGTGTCCTTTATTTCCCTCACGCTGTTCATCGACCGGCTCATGGACATCACACGCCCCGGCGGGCACATGCTCCTCATGGTGAAGCCCCAGTTCGAACTGGACCGTTCGGCCCTGGACAAACACGGGGTGGTCACCTCGGAGCAGAAACGCGAAGAGGCCGTCGACCGGGTTATCTCGCACATGCGTTCGGCGGGGGCGCACATTCTGCGAACCCACGAATCTCATCTTCCTGGACCCAGCGGAAATATCGAGTATTTCGTCTACGCTGAAAGTCCGGTAGTTTCACAAGGGGAGGTGACATGAGAAATATCGTCGTCGTTTTGCACCCGCACCGTGCGCACGCCAGACAGGCGGCGCTTAACGTGTGCTCGCTTCTGCACGCAGAAAATGTCACCCCCGTCATGTCCCACGACGATTACGCCGGACTGGTCAGTTACGAAGGCGAACCGTCCACCCCCATCAAAGTGCTGTCTGCCAATGAACTCGAAACCGCAGACCCTGAACTCATCATGGTCTTGGGAGGCGACGGCACCATTCTGCGCGCGGCCGGCATGTACCACGAAACCGCGGTCCCCATCATGGGAATCAACCTGGGCCACGTGGGATTCTTAGCTGAGTCGGAACGCAAGGAACTCGAACAAGCCACCCAAGCCGCCATCATGCGCCAGTACTTTGTCGAACAGCGCATGGCACTCGACATCTCCGTCACACAAGACGGCCACTTGCTCCACCGCGATTGGGCTCTCAACGAAGCCACGATCGAAAAGGGGCGCTACTCCTCAATGATCGAAGTGGTCGTGGGGGTGGACTACCGGCCCGTGTCGTCGTTCGGATGCGACGGGGTCATTTTCGCAACCCCCACGGGCTCCACGGCGTACGCGTTTTCTGCCGGTGGCCCGGTTGTGTGGCCAGAAGTCGAAGCGCTCCTCATGATCCCTATTTCTGCCCACGCGCTTTTCACAAAACCGCTGGTGGTGTCGCCGCGTTCACGTTTGGGCGTGGAGTTCATTCCCACTCAGTCGCACACCGACGCGCAACTGTGGTGCGACGGGCAACTCCGCTTTAAAGTCCCTGCGGGTGCCCGCGTCGAAGCCGTGCGCGCACAGAAGTCCGTCTCGTTGGCTCGACTCAACCGCGACTTGTTCACCGACCGCCTCGTGGCTAAGTTCCAGCTCCCCGTCAGCGGGTGGAGGGGGCCACAAGCGTGATCGAGTCACTGTCGATTAACAACATGGGCGTGATTGAGAACGCCCACGTGGACTTGCGCCCAGGCTTCACCGTGGTGACTGGTGAAACAGGTGCGGGAAAAACCATGTTCGTGTCCGCGTTGAACCTGCTCACGGGCGCACGGGCAGAAACTCAGGCCGTGCGCACTGACGCTTCCAAGGCCGTTGTTGAGGGGATCTTTTCCGTAGATTCCCAGCCCGAGGTCGTTGACCGGGTGGAGGATGCCGGCGGGTCCGTAGATGACGGCGAGTTGGTGGTCACCAGGACGATTCCCACCTCGGGACGGGCCCGTGCCACAGCCGGCGGACGCACGGTACCTATCGCAGTTCTTTCCCAAGTGGGGGAGAAGCTTGTGAGCATGCACGGCCAGTCGGAACAGCTGACGTTGCGCTCCGCGTCTAAACAGCGCGAACTGCTGGACACTTACGGCGGCGAAAACCTGGCGCGCGTGCGTGACGCATACGTGAACGCATTTGAGGAATGGAAGCGCGTTCAAGCGCGAGCACAAGAGTTGCACGCGAGCGAACAGGAACGTAACGCACGCATTGAGTACCTAGAAGGAGCGCTTGCGCACATTGACCGGGTTCGTCCGGTCGACGGCGAGGATCAGCAACTCAAAGGAATTGTGCTGAAGCTAGAAGCCGCCGATGACGTGAAACAGACAGTCCAGACCGCATGCGACATGCTGGTCAGCGACGGTTTTTCAGAAGCGCCCACAGTGGTGGACTTGCTTCACCGCGCAGCCGACCACGTCAACCACGCACGCGCTCACGACGAAGCAGTGAAAGAACAAGCTGAGGCACTCACGGCACTGGCCCTGTCCGCCTCAGACGTGGCCTCGGAACTGTCTGCGTACCTCGCGAGCTTCGCGGAACTCGATGACGTATCGCTCGAAGATACGCACACGCGAATCGCTCAGCTAGCTGAACTCGAACAGTACGGCGATGACGTCGAGGCCATCCTGGAGTTTGAAACGAAAGCCGGTGAAGAGCTTCTTCAGTTGCGTGCCGACAGTTCTGACCTCGCAGGGATCGACGAACAACTCAGTCAGTGCGAAACTTCATTGCACGAGCACGCACGCGCGCTCACCGAGGCTCGCATGAGTGCCACACACGACTTTACCGACGCAGTTCAGGGAGAGCTCACCGCCCTTTCCATGCCACATGCCCGTGTTGTTTTTGACATCGAGCCTACGGAGCCTGGACCCCACGGAGCAGATACGATCCGCCTGCTGTTTTCTGCCCATGGAGGAACCGCGCCGGGTGATATCTCCAAGCTTGCATCCGGTGGTGAACTTTCGCGAGTGATGCTTGCGATTGAAGTGGTGATCGCGCGTGCGCACGCATTCCCCACGTTCATTTTCGACGAGGTTGACTCCGGCGTAGGCGGTGCCGCGGCTACTGAAATTGGGCGCCGCCTGGCGCTTCTTGCACGACACAGCCAGGTGATTGTTGTCACACATTTAGCCCAGGTTGCGGCATGGGCAGACACACATTTGGTGATTCGCAAAGACGATTCCAACCCCTCCGGAGCAGTCTCTGGAGTGACAGAAGTCGCGGATAATCAACGCGAAGCCGAACTGGCGCGCATGCTGGGCGGGGTGAGTGACTCCGCTGCAGCGCGTGAACACGCAACGGAACTCATGCAGACGGCCCGAGCCCAGAAACAGGGCTTTGTGGGCTAAACATGTCACAATGATTCGATAATGACGCAAAAGAAGGACCCGCGCACTCAGCTCGACTCGCTGGTAGGCGAGTTCGCGAGCGAACTTGGCGCCACGTTACACGAACACCCGGACCTCGTTGAGTCCGACATCGAGCTTCCTGAACTTCCTCAGTCGCTTCGCTCACGGCAAGCACTGGTTGTGGTCGCTGGCGCGCACTACAAAGAAGACCTCGAAATGTTGCGCGGGTACATCAAGGAATACAAACCAGTCCTGATCGGCGTCGACACAGGTGCCGACGCCCTGCTGGACGCCCGGCTCACTCCCGACATTATTGTGGGAGACCTCAACTCGGTCGCCGATGCGTCAGCGAACTGTGGCGCACTGCTCTTAGCCCACTCACCTGACGAGGATGGTTCCGCAGGTACGGAACGCATGAAATCGCAAGAGCTGAAGTATCACAAGCTTCCCACGCTGGGCAGTAACCGCGACGCAGGTTTGCTCGTGGCAGATTCGCTGGACGCGCCTCTTATCGTGGCCGTCGGAAGCAATGACGTGCTCACCGACATGGTCGACGACGATGCGACCCTGTACGGCCCCAGCCTCATCACCCACTTACGCTTGGGAACACGCCTGATCAATGCAAAAGGTGTCTCGCTTCTGTACCGCCGGCAGTTCTCCAACTGGTTCTTGGCAGGACTGGCGTTAGCCGGCCTGTTCGCCCTGTTTGTCGCACTCATGGCAACCGCTGCCGGACAGACCTTCTTGGGTCTTTTGGGTGCGCAATTCGATGGATTCTTTAGCTGGATAGGTAATCTCTTTTCGTGGTGATACCTCCCCGGATGGAAGGACAACTGTGATTGATTTTCGCTATCACCTAGTGAGCATCATCTCTGTGTTTTTGGCACTGGCCGTAGGGATCGTCCTGGGCGCAGGGCCACTCAAACAACCCATTGGTGAATCTCTTCAGTCACAGGTCGATTCGTTGCGTTCTGACCGCGATGATCTGCGCACCAAACTCGACACCGCAAACGGTTCAATCGACAAACTGAACACGTACATCACGGAGTCGGCACCTGCGCTTCTCACCGATACTCTCAAGGGAACCAAAGTCACTCTGGTCTCAACCCCAAACACACCCTCGCAGACCATCAAAAACGTGCAAGGGCGCCTAGAAGATGCCGGAGCCACCGTGAGCGACGGGGGACAACTCACTCCTGAGTCACTCAAACCTGAAGAGAGCGATAAAGCAATCGCAGCTCTCAAAGAGATCGACCCCAAGCTTCCAGCCGACCCGCGTGAGGCATTCGAGAAAGCGATTGCTCAGGCCTACGCCGGTGAACACGAAGGCGCGTATAACCCTGATCAAGCCACCAAAGTGATCGACGAACTGCGCTCGGCTAAACGCCTCAACGGCGGAAGCTACGCACGCGCCGACGTCGTGGTGTTCCTTTTAGGCGACTCCACTGAAGAAGACGCGCAACCCGTAGACGACTACACGGGACTGCTCACTGAACTTGGCGCAACAGCACCCACCGTTGCGTCTGGCACAGTGGACAGCGGAAGCCAGGGCGCCGTAAAACAACTGCGTGACCGCAAGGTTCCCGCTACCACGGTCGACGGCGTTGACCTTTCAGCTGGCACCGTCATCACAGCCCTTGCAGTTGCCGATCTCCAGTCCACCAAAAAACACCAATCATACGGTTTCGCTGACAGTGCAAAAGCACTCGTGCCTAACCCTCTTCCTGAACCTCGCAAAGGCTGATCTTGAACTCGGGTGGAATTCGATAGGCTAGGCGTATGGGTCCCACCGGTGAAAGGAACACAATGAGTGAACTGCTACCTGCAGACACACGCATTATGCACGTTCTGACTGACGCTAATTCGGTTCTCGCAGAAGTAGCACGTCACGCAATTCAGGCACAGCTCGACGCTGGCTACCGTGTGGCAGTTGCGTCGCGCGAGTCGGTTTTCAAGGCCTTGAACGTGGCCGGCGACCGCTTGCGTCACATCGAAATCGGGGCAGGTGCAGGCCTTCGCTTGGATGACCCAAACACGGCGCTGACACTGCACAAGTACTACCGTCACATCGACCTGGTCCACGCGCACGGTCTGCACGCAGCGGCTCTTGCCGGCGCTGGTCTCACCGGCCTACCGCAGTCCATGCACCCGTCGATTGTCGCATCCGTAGGGCGTGACGGCAGCATGCTCGCTGACGCCCAAGCACAGATCGTCGCCAAAACTGCCACGGTGGTTTTGGGAACCACAGAACCCATCGTCGAAAAGTACGTGGACACTGTTGCGGTCGTGGAACGTGCTCAGTTGCTCTCAAGCGACGTCGACCCGGTGGCTCAGCCACGGCTGTCACGCGAAGAGGCGCGCGACCTGCTCGATGTTCCGTCTGGTGCGTGGCTCGTGTCGAGCCCGGTCGCTCTCATCGATTCGCCTGCCGTGACCACCATCGCCGAGGTGGGTGTCCGGTTGGCAACGTACCGCTCCGACCGCTCGTGGGTGTTCGCGCTGACCGGTGGCGGACGTTCCCGCTCTACGGTGCGTAGCGGAATCGTCGACAGGGTCGAGCACATGCGTTTGGCAGAAGAAGTGTCCACGGTCGATGTTTTGGCAGCGTCCGATGTCGTTGTGGCGTCTGACCGGATGACCGCGGTTGACGCTGAACGTCTCATGCAGTTGGGCCGTCCAGTTGTGTTCGTCGGCTCGGAACAAAACGGCCGTATGTACGGCGACGGTGTTCCACAGTTCGCACCAGACGATGTGGACGGTGCGCTACACGCTGTCGCGGAACTTATCGACCGTCCGGCCCTGCGCGTGCAAAACGGAATCCACGCTCACGACCGCGTGAGCACCGCGCGCCACACGTTCATCGCTGACCACCTCTTGAGCGTGTACGCACAGGCGCTTGTCCTCAACGACGACTAATGCGCGACCAGTACGTCGACACGCACATTGTCGACAGCTCAGTGGTTTTCACTGGCGCTGTGTGGGACGTGGTTGAACAACGCTTCGTGCTACCAGGAACCGACACCGCACTTACCCGCCAGGTCATGCGCCACCCGGGCGCTGTGGCCGTTGTGGCTCTCGACGACGACAACCGCGTCATGCTCATGCAACAGTACCGGCATCCGCTACGAGTCATCGAGTGGGAAGTTCCCGCTGGACTTCTGGACCACGCTGGAGAAGAACCACACGTGGCAGCTGCCAGGGAACTGCGCGAAGAAGTCGACTTAAGCGCCAAAACCTGGAACGTACTGGCCGATCAGCTGACCTCACCCGGGGGTTCTTCGGAAGCGCTACGCATCTACCTGGCCCGTGACATCACCACGCACCCAGCGAGCGAGCGCACGGCAGAAGAAGCCCAGATCAAACCACACTGGGTGCCCTTAGAGGATGCCGTCCAAGCGGTCATGGCCGGTCACATCACCAATGCAACAGCATGTTTGGGCATCCTTCACACAGCTAGGCACGCAGAAACTGGATTTACGAACCTGCGCCCAGTCGATGACCCGTGGCCCGCACGTAATCACCTGCTCAACGGATTCCTGAACTCGTGACTGGGGCACGGCACGGGGCGTCCCTCCTGCCGGATGCCCCCTCAGGTCTCATCCGCCCCGTGAGCGAGTACCTCACGTACCTGCAATTGGAGCGGGGGAGTTCACGCAACACCGTCGACGCGTACGCCCGCGACCTCGCAAAATACGTCACCTACCTGGCAGACGCAGGGGTCAACGACCTCGGGGCCGTCACCAGCGAACACGTTGCCGGTTTCATTGAACACATTGCGCAACAGAACTTTGCCGTGACATCCAGAGCCCGGATCACGGTAGCTGTGCGCAGGCTCCACCACTTCACCGCGGCCGAAACCGGGGGAGCGAGCCCCGCCGATGACGTGCAACCACCCACCGACACGATGCGGCTTCCCAAAGCGCTGAGCGTCGACCAGGTGGGCCAGATCATTCACGCTGCCGGCGATCCACACAGCGCCGACCCCGCCCAACTGCGCGCCGTCGCTTTAGTGGAGTTCCTGTACGCCACCGGCGCTCGCATCAGTGAGGCCGTAGGGGTTGACCATGACGACGTCGACGTGGACGTCGGCATTGCGCGCGTGTACGGAAAAGGAAACAAGGAACGCCTGGTGCCGTTGGGCTCCCACTCGATTGAAGCGTTGGGGGCGTGGTTGACGCGCGGCCGGCCCGCGTGGGCCGCCTCAAGTCCCGCTGTTTTTCTCAACGCCCGAGGTGGCAGACTGTCCCGGCAAAGCGCGTGGGCGATCGTGAAAAAGGCCGCCGAGGTTGCCGACGTTCCGGGTGTCACGGCGCACTCGTTGCGGCATTCGTGCGCAACCCACTTAGTGGAAGGTGGGGCCGATATCCGAATTGTCCAAGAACTCTTGGGGCATTCGTCCGTGACAACCACTCAGATATACACTCAGGTCACGAGCCAAGCGCTGAAAGAGGTCTATGCATCGACCCACCCCAGAGCGCGATAGGGTGAAAGAAGATCGTTTCGAAGAAAGGCACGTGCGTGGAAGAACAGGAACTCGGACCCACCGGCCGGCCGGTTCGACAATTTCCGGAACCGCCACCGCTTGAAAGCCACGGTCCCGCACGGATCATCGCGATGGTCAACCAGAAAGGTGGCGTGGGTAAAACCACGTCGTCGGTCAACTTGGGTGCCGCTTTGGCGGATTACGGGCGTCGCGTACTTCTGGTTGACTTCGACCCGCAGGGCGCACTTTCGGTGGGCCTGGGGCTCAACCCGCACGACTTGGAACAGAGCGTGTACAACGTACTCATGTCGAGTCGCGTGAACCCGTCAGACGTCATCCAGCACACGGAACACCAGCTCATTGACGTGTTGCCGGCCAACATCGACCTGTCAGCCGCAGAAGTTCAGCTGGTCAACGAAGTCGCGCGCGAACAGGTGCTGGCCCGGGCACTGGACAAAGTTGCTGACGAATACGATGTCATTCTCATCGACTGCCAGCCGTCTTTGGGACTTCTCACCGTCAACGCGTTGACGGCAGCGCACGGTGTCATCATTCCGCTTGAAACCGAATTCTTCGCCCTGCGCGGTGTGGCCTTGTTGGTCGAAACGATTGAAAAAGTTCAAGACCGCCTCAACCCGGGTCTTGAAATCGACGGTATTTTGGCCACCATGTTCGACGGGCGCACACTGCACGCCCGCGAAGTGATCTCACGTGTCGTCGACGCGTTTGACGACAAAGTGTTTGAAACCGTGATCAACCGCACCGTGAAGTTCCCAGACGCCTCCGTGGCCGCCGAACCCATCACCAGCTTCGCGCCCAAACACTCGGGCGCGGAGGCGTACCGGCAACTGGCCCGTGAACTCATCTCCCGAGGTGGGGCTCCCTGAGCCACGAATTCGTTGTTGAACTCGACAACTTTTCCGGCCCGTTCGACCTTCTGCTGGGGCTCATCAGTAAACGTAAACTCGACATTACCGATGTAGCCCTCGCGGAAGTCACCGACGAGTTCGTCGAACACGTGAACGTGCTTACCACCTCGGCCCAGGAAGCCGGCTGGAGCACAGCCAAAACCCTGGACCAACTATCCAACTTCCTCCTGGTCGCCTCCACCCTGCTTGACCTTAAAACCGCGCGCCTGCTGCCCGCCGGGACTGTCGAAGACGAACTCGATTTAGAACTGCTCGAAGCCAGAGACCTTCTCTTTGCGCGACTCTTGCAATACCGCGCGTACAAAGCCGTGTCTTATGAACTGGGCGAACGGATCACCCAAACCGGATACTCGGTGGCCAACAGTGGCAACATGAGTGACTTCCAGGGCGTTCTGCCCCCGCTCATCATGTCGGCGACACCAGACATGCTGGCCGCCATGTATGCGACCGTGCTGGCACGCGACACCACGCCGCCCACCGTGTCGATCGACCACATTCACCTCCAACACGTCAGCGTTCCCGAACAGCGCGCCCACATTCTTGGTTTGCTCACCGAACGTGAGACGATTACATTTGATGAACTTGCCCAGACGGCCGACTCCACCCTGGTGGTCGTCGCACGGTTTTTAGCACTGCTGGAGTTGTTTAAAGCCGGCACAATCGATCTGGACCAAGACGCACCGCTGAGTACACTCGTCATCTCCGGGAGGACACATGACACCACTGACCACACGGATTGAAGCGATCCTGACGGTCATTGGCGAACCGGTGACCACCGACGAACTCGCGACCGCACTTGAAGTCAGTCCACAAGAGATTGAGCAGGCGATTGAAGAGTTACACGACGAATACTCCACCGGACGCGTCAGCGGTTTCGAAATCCGCAAATCAGCAGGTGGGTGGCAGTTCCACTCCCGCCCAGAACACTTCGACACCGTCAAACAGTTCCTGACTCGTGGCCAGACCGCCAAGCTCAGCCAAGCAGCCCTGGAAACCTTGGCAGTTGTCGCGTACGCACAGCCCGTGACCCGCGCGCGCATCGCAGCCATCAGAGGCGTTAACGTCGACGGAGTGGTGCGTACCCTACTCATGCGCGGTCTCATTGTTGAAGCCCCAAAAACAGAAGGCCCCACCCAGTTCGTCACCTCCCACGTGTTTCTGTCAGCCATGGGAATCGACAGCCTCGACGAACTTCCAGCAATCGCCCCATTCCTCCCAGAAGACGTCCCACAAGAAGCCACCTTTGACACGAAGGAAACAACGTGAACTTTGACAAGAAGCGCCCCAGCCGCAAACAGCGCGAAGCCAACATCGCCCGCGCCCAGAAACAAACCACCTCGGACCCACACACCCAAACCGGGGTACGCCTCCAGAAAGTCATGGCGGACGCCGGACTGGGGTCGCGACGCACGTGCGAACAGATGATCCTGGACGGGCGCGTGGAAGTCGACGGCCACATCGTGATCGAACTGGGTACCCGAATCGACCCCACCAAACAGCGCCTGGTGGTCGACTCCATGCCCATCGAGGTGAACTCCGAAAAGGTGTACTTCGCACTCAACAAACCCGCCAAGGTCGTCTCGTCCATGGGCGACCCCGAAGGCCGACGCAACCTCGACGAATTCGTCCGCGACCGCACCGAACGCCTCTTCCACGTAGGACGCTTGGACTACGAAACAGAAGGGCTGCTCCTTTTGACAAACGACGGGGACATGGCCAACCGGCTTACCCACCCACGCTATGAGATCCCCAAGAAATACCTGGCCCAAGTCAAGGGCCCCGTGGCCAAAGACGTGGGCGCTCGCTTGCGTGAAGGAATCGAACTGGACGACGGCATCAGCCGGGTGGACTCGTTTAAACTCATCGACTCCCAGCCCGGGGTGGCTCTGGTGGAAGTGATTCTGCACTCTGGGAAAAACCGGATCGTTCGACGCTTGCTCAGTGCCGTGGGCAACCCGGTCCTACGCCTGGTGCGCACCGAATTTGGGCCCATTGCCCTTGCAGAACAGCGCCAAGGAAAAATGCGGCAACTGCGCCCGGAAGAGGTTTCAGAACTCATGAAAGCTGTTGATCTGTGAACGTACACATCGTAGGGACTGGACTGTTAGGCACCTCGCTTGGCCTGAGCTTGTCCCGGCACGGTTACCGTGTCACCCTCGAAGACCTTTCACCCACGGCCGTGCAACTCGCAGCCGACATGGGAGCCGGCGAAGCGGATCACCCTAAGGACCCCGACGTCGTCGTCATTGCCACGCCTCCCGACGTGGTCGCACAGGTCATCGTCGACGCACTGCGCACATGGCCCAACGCCACCATCACCGATGTCGCGAGCGTCAAAACCGCCATCTTGGACGCAGTCAAGCAGCACACACGCGACCGGGAACTGGACCGCTACATCGGTTCACACCCCATGGCCGGTCGCGAAAAATCCGGCGCGATCGCAGCCCGGGCCGACCTGTTCATGGGTCGCCCATGGGTCGTGTGCTCCGACGAAGACACCCCACAGGAGCGCTTGGAACAGGTCGTGACAATCGCGCAGGCCGTAGGTGCCTCGGTCATGCACCTGGACCCGCTGTTCCACGACTCCTCAGTGGCCCGAGTCTCTCACGCCCCGCAAGTCGTGGCCTCGATCATGGCTGCCCAGCTGATCGACATGCCGTCAGAAGGCGTTGCGCTCGCTGGTCAAGGACTGCGTGACACCACCCGGATTGCGGATTCTGACCCGGGGTTGTGGACTCAGATTTTGGCGGGTAACGCCGCCGAGGTGGCAGCGGTGTTGCGTGATATCCGCAGTGATCTGGATAGAGTGATCGACGCGTTGGACGTGCGTCCGGGATCGCTGCGAACGATCGCCGGTTCGATTGCAGCTGGAAACGACGGTCGGGCTCGGATTCCCGGTAAGCACGGAATGGCACCGGCAACCTATGAGACGGTCACGGTGTACGTGGACGACGCGCCGGGAACGCTGTCACGGCTGTTTGCCGACATCGGTGGCCTGGGTGTGAACATTGAAGACATCCGGATCGACCATGCCACGGGCGTTAAACTGGGTAGCGTCGAACTTTCGGTCGTGCCCGCTCACGTGCAAGTTCTTGTGCAAGGCTTAAGCGAAAATGGGTGGCGTCTACCGGAGCAGGCTCTCGATCCCAAGGAGGAAAAGTGACCGTTATTGCTATCGATGGCCCCAGCGGAGTTGGGAAGTCCAGCGTTTCGCGTGAGGTTGCGCGTCGTAACGGCTTTGGGTACTTGGACACGGGGGCGATGTACCGGGCGATGGCGTGGCTGTGCTTGCAGCGTGGGGTGAGTGATCCCGGCGACGTGGTTGAACAAATCCGTGGCGTGGACTTCGAAATCTCGACCGACCCTGAACACGTTTCCGTCGAGGTCGACGGGATCGACGTCACCACCGACATCCGGTCAGAAGACGTCTCCACGAATGTGCAGATTGTTTCAAGCGTGCCTGACGCTCGCGAAGAACTCATTGGCATGCAGCGTGACATCATTTCTCGCGTGAGCGCAGACAAAGGCGGAATCGTCGTTGAAGGGCGTGACATTACAACTGTCGTTGCCCCCGACGCCGATGTTCGGATTCTCATGACCGCCCGCGAAGACGTGCGCATTGCTCGTCGGGCAGGCGAGATCCACGGTGAAGCCACCGAAGAATCAGTCGAGGCTACCCGCGCTCAGGTCGCTGACCGTGACCGCAAGGATTCGGCAACCACCAGCTTCCTCACGGCAGCCGAAGGCGTTCACACGCTGGACACCACCCACATTGACTTCGACGAATCGGTTGAGGCAGTCATGGGGCTCATTGACCAGGCGGACGGCGGTAACAAGTGACCAAGGAACCCGAATTTTCGCCTGTTCCTGACGAGGATTTTCACGAACGTTTCTCTGCTATTGACGGTGATGAAGAACGGCTCAGGGAAGAAAGTCTGCGAGCCGGCCTCGACGACTACGAACTCGAGGACGAAGACCGCGAACTTCTGGACCGTTCCCCGGACGACCACGACGCGAGTGGCCCCACGGGACCGTCACCGATCCTCGCGATTGTGGGCCGTCCAAACGTGGGTAAATCCACGCTGGTAAACCGTATTTTGGGCCGACGCGAGGCCGTTGTTGAAGACGTTCCTGGTGTGACCCGTGACCGCGTGAGCTACACGGCTCACTGGGCTGGCCGTGACATCACCCTGGTGGACACCGGAGGATGGGACATCGATTCGAAGGGGATGGCCTCACGGATCGCTGAGCAGGCTGAAATCGCGGTCGAACTCGCCGACGCCGTTGTGTTCGTGCTCGACGTACACACCGGCATCACCTCGACCGATGAGCACATTGTTCGCATGCTTCGCCGCACTGGTAAACCGGTGATCGTGGCGGCGAACAAGGTTGACGATGAGCGCTCGGAGTTGGCCGCGTTTGAGCTGTGGAACCTGGGGCTGGGCGAACCGTCACCGGTTTCGGCTATGCACGGCCGAGGTGTCGCTGATCTTCTGGACCGAGCTGTCGACGTTCTCCCCGCCGTGTCCGAGGTCGACCAGATGATGGAAGAAGGCGGGCCGCGCCGAGTGGCTCTCATTGGGCGCCCGAATGTGGGGAAGTCTTCGCTTCTGAACCGCCTTGTGGGTAGCGAACGCGTCATGGTGGACAACGTGGCTGGCACCACGCGCGACCCCGTGGACGAACTGGTGGTTTTGGGGGATCGGCAATGGCGTTTTGTGGACACGGCCGGTATCCGTAAGCGGGCGCGGCAGTCGTCTGGGGCTGACTATTACGCCGCCTTGCGTACGCAAACGGCGTTGGAGCGCGCCGAGGTGGCATTGGTTTTGTTGGAAGCCGATCAGCCCATCTCGGAGCAGGATCTGCGTGTGATCAACAGCGTCATTGAAGCTGGACGCGCCCTGGTTTTGGTGTTTAACAAATGGGACCTCCTGGATGAGGACCGGCGTCTTGAGCTCGAAAAGGAAATCGAGCTACAACTTGGGCACGTGTCGTGGGCGCCACGTGTGAACATTTCGGCAAAGACGGGGCGTCACGCCGACAAGCTCGTGCCCGCCCTGGACGGGGCCCTGAAGGGATGGGATACGCGGATTCCGACCGGCCGTCTTAACGCTTTCTTGGGCGAACTCGTTGCGGCGAACCCGCACCCGTTGCGCGGAGGAAAACAGCCACGCATTCTGTTTGGAACGCAGGCTCACCCGCGTCCGCCCAAGTTTGTTCTGTTCACTACGGGATTCTTGGACCCGGGGTATCGGCGGTTCATTACGCGTCGCTTGCGTGAAACGTTCGACTTCACGGGAACCCCAGTTGAGATCAACATGCGCATTCGCGAGAAAAGGAAGCGCTAGTGGACACTGATTCCACTCGCCAGCCGATTCTTCCGCGATTCCTCATCATTGTTTTGGGACTCGCGGGTTTGGCGTTTGGAATCCAGTTTGTGCAAGGGCTGCAAACGATCGTGGCCCCTGTGTTTTTGGCGCTGAACCTGGTGGTCGTGGTGCATCCGCTGCAGGCGTATCTGATTTCTAAACGCGTGCCAGCGATTATTGCAGCGTCGATCACCGTGGTGTTGGTCATGGCTCTGTTGGTTGCGTTCTTTGGGCTCAACGCGTGGGCAATCGCCGAACTGGTCATTGTACTTCCCAGCTATTCGGGAAAACTGGCGGAACTCTACGGGGACATCATTGGCGTCACCACGTCGTGGGGACTCACCCCCGAGGTGATCCAGAGCCAACTCAACGCGTTCGACTTTTCGTCCTTGACCGACGCGGCCCTGAAAGTTCTGTCGAATGTGTCAGCCATTGTTGCGTTGTTGACCACGGTGATCATGACGGTGTTCTTCGTGATTATGGATTCGTTGCAGTTCCCGGCTCGTTTACAGGCGATCAGCAATGTGGCCCCGCAGTTCACCTACGCCATGCGCTCCTTTGGGCAGGGCGTGCGACGCTACTGGATCGTGGCTACGATTTTTGGTCTGATCGTGGCGGTTTTCGACGTCATTGCTCTGTGGATCATTGGTGTTCCACTCGCTTTAGTCTGGGGTGTTCTGGCTTTTACCACCAACTACATCCCCAACGTGGGACTCATCATTGGCCTGGTTCCACCCACCCTCATGGCGTTGCTAGAAGGAAGCTGGTGGGACGCGTTTTGGGTGGTCGTCGCGTACTTGACGCTCAACTTCGTCATCCAGTCGATTATCCAGCCCAAGTTCACAGGCGAATCGGTGGGTGTGACTCCCTTTATCTCGTTCCTTTCGCTTCTGTTCTGGTACTGGGTCTTAGGGCCGTTGGGCGCTCTTCTCGCACTTCCTGCCACCCTGTTGGTCAAGGCACTCTTGGTGGACGCCGACCCCCGGGCGCGGTGGATCAACCTGCTGATCTCGTCAGGTTTTAACCGGCACACCGGCAAGATACTCGCCACGTCCGGAGCTCCCACGGGCCCGGAACCGGAAGCCACCTCGGAACCCGCAGCCACCGCGGAACCTGCACCCACCTCGGATCCGGAAGAGGATTCAGAAACCACCTCGGAGGATACAGAAGACCCAGAAAACCCGGAAACCACCTCGGGGGACGCCATAAAATAAAGCATGGCTGAAATTCTTGAGATCCATCCGGAAAACCCTCAACCACGACTCATTTCATCTGTTGTTGACGTGATCACAAACGGCGGTTTGATCGCCTACCCAACGGACTCGTGCTACGCGCTTGGGTGTTCGCTGGACAACAAGGACGGCATCGAACGCATTACGCGGATTCGGCAGTTGAACGCGAAGCACCACTTCACGCTCATGTGTCACGACTTCGCTCAGCTGGGCCAGTTTGTCATTGTCGACAACAGCGCCTTTCGTACCATTAAAACGCTCACGCCTGGGCCGTATACGTTCATTCTCAAGGCCACAAAAGAGGTTCCCCGGCGCATGTTGCACGCCAAAAAGAAGACTGTGGGAGCACGCATTCCCGACAACCGACTGTCGCTGGATCTGATTGAGCGCGTGGGCGAGCCGATCCTGTCGTCCACCTTGCTGCTGCCGGGTGAAGATGAGCCTTTGACTGATCCGGTTGATGTGGAAGCACGCATTGGCAAACTTGTCGATGTCATTGTGGCTTCGGGGGTGCCAGGAACTACTCCGTCGACTGTTGTGGACTTCTCAAGTGGCGCTCCCGTTGTCAGGCGCGTGGGGGCGGGATCGATCGATCTGTTCGACACGGTCGACGAGGACTGAACACACGTGAGAACCGGTTGCATCTAAACGAGTGTTCAGTTAAGAATGTGATAGACCACACAGACGTGGAGAATAGAGGTTGATTGTGAATAGAACTGCAATTGTCACCGGTGGAGCTCGCGGAATTGGCGCGGCTATCGCTACTCGTCTCGCACAGGACGGGCACAACGTAGCTGTCATCGACCTGCGCGAAGAAGACACTCAAGCCGTTGTCAAAGAGATCGAAGCGGCAGGCGGAAAAGCACTGGGAATCGGTGCCGACGTTACCGACGAAGCCTCCGCAACCCAAGCCGTTGAACGTATCGCTGAGGAATTGGGCGCGCCCACCATTCTGGTGAACAACGCAGGCATCATTCGCGACGACATGCTCTTCAAGATGCCATTGGACGGCTTCACCAAGGTATTGGACGTTCACCTCACGGGTAACTTCATCATGACTAAAGCCGTGCAGAAGTACATGGTGGAAGAAAAGTTTGGCCGCATTATTTCCATGTCGTCCACCTCGGCACTGGGTAACCGTGGGCAGACCAACTACTCGGCAGCTAAAGCCGGGATTCAGGGCATGACCAAGACGTACGCGTTCGAACTGGGTAAGTTCGGCGTGACCGCCAACGCTATTGCTCCTGGATTCATCCAAACCGACATGACCAAGGCCACGGCAGAACGCCTGGGCATGGACTGGGAAGAGTTCGTCAAACTCAACGTCTCCCAGATCCCTGTTGCACGCCCAGGTGTCCCAGAAGACATCGCCCACACCACGTCGTTCTTGGCTTCAGAAGGTGCCGGATTCGTTTCCGGTCAGGTCATTTACGTCGCCGGTGGGCCACGCAACTAAAGGAGACGACTCATGACAGACGCAGTCATCGTTTCAACTGCACGCACCCCCATTGGTAAGGCTTACCGCGGTGCGTTTAACAACACGCAGTCGCAGACACTCGCTGGTCACGCGATCGAACACGCAGTCCAGCGCGCCGGTCTCGAAGGTGGCGAAGTTGAAGACGTCATCATCGGTGCAGCACTTCAGCAGGGTGCCCAGGGCGGTAACGTGGCACGTCAGGCTGCGATTCGTGCGGGCCTGCCTGTTGAGGTGTCCGGCATGAGCGTGGATCGCCAGTGTGCCTCTGGTCTGATGGCGATTTCGATTGCCGCCAAGCAGATTCTGGTTGACGGTATGAATGTTGCTGTGGGTGGTGGCGTTGAGTCCGTGTCGCTGGTTCAGAACGACAAGATGAACACGTTCAAGACCAAGGACCCGTGGATCGTTGAGCACCGCCCGGACACGTACTACTCCATGTTGGAAACCGCCGAGGTCGTTGCTAAGCGGTATGGCGTGTCCCGTGAGGCTCAAGACGAGTATTCGTACCAGTCGCAGATGCGCACGGCGGCCGCCCAGGAAGCTGGGAAGTTCGACGACGAGATTGTTCCTTTGGAATCCACCATGTTGGTGCAGGACAAAGAGACAAAAGAGATCTCGGAAAAGACGCTGACGCTCACCAAGGACGAAGGTAATCGTCCGTCCACAACGCTTGAAGGACTCGCAAGCCTCAAGCCGGTGCTGGAGCCAAGCGAACTGTCCGACACTCCGTGCATCACAGCCGGAAACGCGTCACAGCTTTCCGACGGTGCATCGGCAGCAGTTCTCATGAGCGATGCCGAAGCCTCACGCCGCGGCCTGGAGCCACTGGGCATCTACCGAGGGATCGCGGTTGCGGGTCTAGCCCCTGACGAAATGGGGATCGGACCGGTGTATGCGGTTCCAAAACTGCTCAAGCAACACGGGCTGACGGTCGATGACATTGGCCTGTGGGAGCTCAACGAAGCGTTTGCCGTTCAAGCCCTGTACTGCCGTGACCGTTTGGGAATTGACCCGGAAAAGTACAACGTCAACGGTGGCGGTATTTCGGTTGGACACCCGTACGGAATGACCGGTGCGCGCCTGACCGGGCACGCACTCATCGAAGGTAAACGACGCGGCGCTAAGTACGTTGTTGTCACCATGTGCGTTGGTGGCGGCATGGGCGCCGCAGGACTGTTCGAAGTCTGTTAACAACCCCCACACCGGGTGGCCACCGCGCCACCCGGTGTCTTTGTCACAAAGGAGTGACCAATGAGCTGGATTGACGAAAAACCTTGGATTAAAACCGCGTACGACAACCCCGAGGACGCGACTCCTATTCCTCTCACACCTCCGCTTGATCTGTGGATTGACGCGGTCAACGAGGTTCCTGAACACCCCGCGATCTATTACTACGGAACCGAACTCACCTACAGCGAAGTCGACCGCATGAGTAACGCGTTCGCGGCGTACCTTTCCCAGAACGGCTTTGGTGAAGACGACCCACTGGGCGTGTACCTGCAAAACGTTCCGCACTACATGATCACGGTCATCGCCGTGTGGAAACTGGGCGGAGTCGTTGTCCCACTCAACCCCATGTACCGGGACGAACTCGACCACATTTTCAGCGACTCCGAGGTGAAAGCACTCGTGGTTTCGGCAGCAGCGTACATGGATCGGGTGAAGGACCACGCCGGTGACATTCCACTGGTGGTGACGGTGGGCGAACACGATTTCGTCACCACCAACGAACCGGCCATTTTCGACATGTTCCCGCAACAGATCGACACGGGGAAGCCCGACTTCCTCGCCGTGCTCAAAGAACACGACGGTGCCACGGTCACCGTCAACAAGCGCGCGCACGACCCGGACGCGGTGGGCCTCATCGGGTACACCTCGGGGACTTCTGGGAAATCTAAAGGCGCGCTCTTGCCGTTTAAGGGGCTTGGCGTCAACTCACTCATGCTGGTGCACCGTTATAAGTTCGAACCCAAGCTGACGTTCTATCAAATGGCGCCGGTATTCCACATCACCGGGTTTGTGTGCATTTTCTTGTCCGCAATCTCCACCAAAGCCACTCTGGTGCTCAACTATCGCTTTGACCCTGCAGTTGCGCTCAAACAGTTCCGCGAAACGCGCCCGGTTTACATGGCCGGGCCAGCCACAGCGTTCACGGCACTGCTCGCTCAGCCGGACTTCACGCCGGACGACTTCAGCTCCTTCCGCTCCATCATGTCCGGCGGAGCTGCTTTGCCTGAAGGCCTTGTCAAGAAGTTCGAAGAACGCGCGGGCATCTACGTAGGTCAAGGGTACGGGCTGACGGAAACCAGTGCTCAGTGCATCACCGTTCCCCACTGGTTGCGCGCCCCCGTGGACCCGGAGTCGGGCAACCTGTCGTGTGGTCTGCCCAGTGTGGACGCGCACGTGCGCATTGCTCGTGAAGACGGCTCCGACTGCGACCCAGGCGAAGTGGGCGAAGTCTATGTCAGCGGCCCTATGGTGGCGCACTGCTACCTGAACAACCCAACGGCAACAGAAACCGACATTCCGGACGGCGAACTCCACACCGGCGACGTGGGCTTCATGGACAAAGACGGATGGGTATACATCGTGGACCGCAAGAAGGACATGATCAACGCCTCCGGCTTCAAGGTGTGGCCACGTGAGGTCGAGGATGTCCTGTACCTGCACCCGGCCGTATCGGAAGCCGCCGTTGTGGGTGTCCCGGACGACTACCGCGGTGAAAACGTGGTCGCGTTCGTGACACTTCGGGCCGGCGAGGACGTCACTGAAGATCAGATCATCGAACACTGTCGCAAACACTTGGCGGCCTACAAAGCGCCACGCCAGGTGAACTTCATCGACGCACTGCCCAAGACCGCCTCGGGCAAAATCCTGCGCCGCGAAATGCGCGCGGTCGCCGCGGACCACTAACCCACGCTGCGATAGAAAAACCACAAAACCCACACGCACGGGCTAGCCCACTACAATTGGGGCCCGTGCGTGCTGTTGATCGTGACATTCTTCGTTTGGCGCTTCCGGCTTTGGGAGCGCTCGCTGCCGAACCCATCTTCCTCCTCGCCGACACTGCGATGGTAGGCCACCTGGGGAAGGACGCGTTGGCGTCCCTTGCGCTGGCCGGTGTGGTAGTGCAGACGGTCCTGGGACTCATGATTTTCCTCGCGTATGCGACCACCCCGCGTGTGGCCAGGTTTGTGGGCGCAGGGGATCTGAAACGGGCCGTGAGCGCCGGGTTTGACGGCATGTGGTTGGCCCTGGTGGTGTCCGTCGTTCTGGTGGCCGCCGGTCTGCCCCTGTTAGGCCCGGTTTTGCGCATGTTTGATCCCTCGCCCGAGGTGTTCGCCGGCGCCCTCTCATATGTCACCGTGTCGTGGTGGGGACTGCCGTTTATGCTGATCGTGATCGCTGCGACGGGACTGTTGCGCGGTATGCAAGACACCGTGACGCCACTCATCGTGGCAGCTGGTGGGTTTGGCCTAAACATTGGGCTCAACGCCGTGTTCATCTACGGAATGGGCTTAGGTGTTGCCGGTTCGGCGTGGGGGAGCGTGCTGGCTCATGCCGCCATGTGTTCTGTGTACCTGGTTTTCGCCGGGCGGGCGGCCCGGCGCCACAACGCCTCCTTGGCGCCCGACTGGTCGGGAGTGCTGTCAGCGGCTTCCACCTCGGGCTGGCTTCTCATCCGATCCGCGAGCCTGCGCGCGGCCCTCATTGTGCTGGTATCTGTTGCCAGCGTGATGGGCACCGTGAGCCTGGCGGCTGTGCAGATTGCCCAGACCCTGTTCAACTCGCTTGCGCTGGTGCTGGACTCGCTGGCGATCGCCGGGCAGGCCATGATCGGACTGTACGTGGGTAAGGACGACACGCAGAAGGTTCACACAGTCAAGACCCGCTTGATTGTGTGGGGTGTGGGATTCGGAGTCGTAGTGGGTGTTGTGCTCGCTGTTGTGAGTCCGTTCGTGGGAAGAGTGTTTACGTCCAGTCCCGAGGTCGTTTCCACCGTAGCTGTCCTGGTGCTGATCTTGGCACTGAGTATGCCTCTGGCCGGGTACGTGTTTACGCTGGACGGGATTCTCTTGGGTGCCTCCGATGCCCGTTATCTGGCGCTTGCACAGTTTGGTGCAGCTGCCGGTTTCGCCCTGCTGGTGTGGGCGGCGATGGGCATGAGCTTCACGATCAGTGCGCTATGGGCGTGCTTCTGTTTTGGGTTCATGGCTTTCCGTGCCGTGGGCTTGGGGGCACGGATGCGCGGCGAAGGGTGGATTCGTCGTGCGCGCGCCGTTGCGATACTCGACGCAAAGCAGAAAGAACATTAGCCTGGTGCCATGAACTTTAGTGGTGCGACAGAGCCGTCGACAACGCAACTTTTAGAACCGTTTCTCATGCTGTGCATTAACTGGTCAGGCACTCACACCAGTTTTGACGAACTCGACCCGCACGTGCGCGCCTACGTGGAGGACTGGGGCCAAGAAGGCGACCACGCACTGATTGCGTGGGAAGACGACCAGCCTGTGGGGGCTGCGTGGGTCCGTTACTTGCCCCACGGGTACGGGTATATCGCCGACGATGTTCCTGAACTCGCAGTTGCGGTCATTCCGGAGTTTCAAGGCCGGGGGATTGCGACCAAGCTCATTTCTAAACTCCATTCCAAGTTGTATGACGAAGGAATCGAGTCTGTGTCACTGTCGGTGAACCACGCCAACCCGGCGGCCGCACTGTTTGCCCAGTTGGGCTACATTACCGCCGGTGTTAACGGTGATTCGAGCTTGATGATCGCCTCGACCTAGAGCGGTTCTCAGGCGGTTTTTAGAACAGCCCGCCTGGGAAAGGCGGGAGTGACTGTTCGTAGAGCCACGGTGTGAGCACATCGTTGGCACCTTCGCCACAGACCTGATTCGTCATGGTGAGGAAATCCGTTGTGGTGGCATTCGCATGCTTATATGTCTGTGTCCAGGCGCGCAGAAGCGTGAAGAACTTCTCATCGCCCACGTGATGACGCAGGGCATGAACTGCTAGCGCGCCCTTTTTATACACCCGGTCGTCAAACATGTCTGGGGCACCGGGATTAGTGAGAATGAGCCCAGGCTTGAGCTTGAGCAAGCCCCAGTGGCGCTTGGCATGATTCGAAGCCACCTGGTGACCCTTGGACTCCGCCCACAGCCATTCGGAATAACACGCGAAACCTTCGTTGAGCCAGATGTCTGACCACGTGGTGAGGCTGACAGAGTTCCCGAACCACTGGTGGGAAAGCTCGTGCGCCACCAGACGTTCGGCTTCCCAGGACTGGCCAACATGGTTGGGGCCCAGGATGGAAAGCGGTTGGCTCTCAAGTGGGATCTCTAAGTGTTCGTTTGTGACAACCACGCCGTAACGGTCAAACGGGTAGGGGCCAAAAAGGTCTTCAAACACGTTCATCATTTGGTGCTGCAGGCTCAAGAAGTTCTGTGCTTTAGCCCAGTTGTGTTCGGCTGTTGCAAGCGCCATGGGAATACGAGACGCTTTATGCTGGCCAGGCTCCAGGGGTCCCATCTTGTAGGGGCCGATCTGGACGGTAGCCAGATACGTGGCCATGGGGACATTGCACTCCCAGACCCATTCGGTGCGCGACGCTTTGCGCCGGGTAGACGTGAGCGTGCCGTTCGCAATCGACACGTAGTCGGAGTCCGAAAGGATCGTGATGGTGTACGTGGACTTGTTCCGCGGGTGGTCGTTGCACGGGAACCACGTGGATGCGCCGTTGGGTTGACCGGCAACCAGCACGCCCTCTTCGAGTTCTTCCCAACCCACATCGCCCCATGTGCCCATGGCAGGGGCGGGGTTTCCGTTGTAGCGAATCTCGGCGCGAACTGGTGTCCCTGGAGTAAGCGCGGACCGGACGGTGACTTGACCCGGGGACTGCTTGAACCTGGTGGTCTTGCCGTTGACATACACCTTGGTGACGGTGAGACCAGACAAGTCGAGTTTAAAAGAACTGACCGCCTCGAGAGGTTCGATCTGGAGTGTGGCAATTCCGTTTAAACGGTTTGGGGCAGTGTGGTAGTCCAACCGCAGATCGTAGTGTGCAACTTTGTACGAAGTGCTCCCGCTCTGCGGTAGATAAGGGTCGGTCACGTAAGTCCTTTACTCTTGGTCAACAGGCGCATCGACCCAGGGGACAACTGGGTTGCCTGTAAAGTACGCGTTCGCGGGAACAAATTCTCCACGCATCACAAGTGACGTGGGTCCCACGGTAGACGACCTGCCCAGTGTGGCGGCCGGCAAGATAACGCTGTTTGGCCCAAGGGTAGCACCGTCCTCCAAGGTCACCGCGTCAAGGGACATGACACGGTCGTGGAAAAGGTGCGTTTGGACCACGCATCCACGGTTCACCGTGGAGTTGTTCTCCAAGACCACCAGATCGGCTTCTGGCAACCAGTACGTTTCACACCACACGCCGTGGCCAATCTTGGCCCCGAGCGCACGCAAGTACCACACGAGAGCCGGCGTTCCCACAGCCTTTCGGGTAAACCACGGGGCAGCAATGAGCTCAACAAAGCAGTCAGCGACCTCGTTACGCCAGATAAACGAGGACCAGAGCGGGTGTTCACCAGCAGGGATACGACCCACAAACAACCACTTGGTCACCACGGCCACACCGGCGGCAACAGCGCCAGCGCACATCATGACCAGTCCGGACAACACAATGGCCCACACAGCTGACTGTGTCGCTTGAGTAATCCACATAAGCGAAAGGATCACGCCAGCGACCATGAGACCAGCGACACCCACGGACAACAGACGCAGAGTCTCCCACGCTCCACGCGCCACCTTGAGTTTCTTGGGAGGTGCGTACGTGAGCGATTCGTCGGCCGCCACCTCGGCGCGCCGGAGCTCAACAGGAGGCGAACCGATCCACGAGCTACCCTTCTTTGACTTGGGAGGCGCTGCCGACAACACCGCAACCAGGGCGTTCTTCGGAACCCTGCGCCCGGCTGCCGCAATTCCAGAGTTACCCAGGAAGGCGCGCTTACCCACTTTGGCGTGGCCAATACGCATCCACCCGTTACCCAGTTCGTAACTGGCGACCATGGTGTCGTCGGCGAGGAACGCGCCGGAAGCGATGTGCGTCATCTTGGGAACCAACAGCACCGTCGAAGCTTCGACACCTGAACCCACCTTGGTGCCCAACAGTCGCAACCAGATGGGCGTGATCAGACCGGCGTACATGGGGAACAGTAGATCCCGGGCCATGTCCATGATGCGTTCGGTAGCCCAGACCCTAAAGCCCATGAGCGAACGCACGGGATACGTGCCTTCGCGCAAACCAATCGACAGCGTGCGCACCGCAATGAGGACAAACAAGGCGGTGAAAACAAACCAGATGAGTGCCAGTGCCGGTGACCACGCGAGAAGAGTCAGCGGCTGAGTGACAACGTCAACACCGTACATCCACAGCATGAGCGCAATGGGCGGAACCGCGGCCAAATATGGAATAGACGCGTGGAGTAGCGAACCGATCGCGTAGAGCAAGAACGGCAAGTGCGCGCGCTTGCTTGGCGGTGCCGGCCAGCGATGGTGCTTCTTCGATGTGCGCTGAGCAGGGGACCCGGAGTACACCTGCTTCTTGCGCACTTTACCCGTCACTGCCGAGCCCGGAGCGACACGGGCTTCTGCGCCCACGCGCGTGCCGGGCATGAGAGTTGAACGGGACCCAACAACGGCGTACTTGCCCACGTGAATGGGGCCAACCCGCAACAGATCTCCATCGACCCACCAGCCCTTGAGATCCACCTCGGGCTCAATTGCGGCACCCTCTTCCAAGGTGAGCATGCCCGTCACCGGTGGGATGGAGTGGAGGTCGATATCGCGCCCCAACTTGTTACCCAGCAGGCGCGCGTACCACGTTACCCACGGGGCAGAACCAACCGAGACGGCAGAGGCGTTGTCGGCGATATGTTCGGCCAACCACAGGCGCAAGTGAACCCACCCGGAGCGCGGATACACGCCGGGTTTGAGGTTGCCCAAGAGCAGGCGCGCACAGCCAGCTGAGACCAGCATGCGCCCCCACGACGTGACGAACACCAGGTAGAGAACACCGATCAGCCACCATGACGTGGTGATGACAGGCGCGCCCATGAGTGCGAGCACGTTCATTGCGACCAGCGTCATGACGATCCAGTGCATCGCCGCCAAAATGTGGACCGGAATGCCCAAGAGGGTCTGCATCCACTGCATGAAGCGACTGGTGCGCTTCACGGTGCGTTCGGAACGCTGGGTGGTGGGCTCGGTTCCCGTACACATTTCAGCGAGTGCGCCGAAGCGTGGGTGTGCGTAAATGTCACCTACGGTGATGGTCGAGAAGTTGGTGCGCAAGCGGCTCACCAGCTGAGCCGCGGCCAAGGATCCGCCACCGGCGTTAAAGAAGTCCGTGTTCATGCCGGGTGCTGCGCCCAGGGTGGCCTCCCACTGTTCGGCGATCCAGGCGTATTCGGCTGGGACATCACCGGTGTCCTCGGAGGTGTCCATGCCTGGAAGAGGCCAGGGGAGTGCGTTGCGGTCAACCTTGCCCGAGGTCTTGGTTGGCAGATCGTCGACGATGGCTAGGCGCGGAACAAGGGCAGGTGGCAACACGTCACGGAGTTGCTGGGACCAGGTTTCGAGCTGCTGCGCGTCAGCAGTGACGCCGGGTGAGGGTGCCAAATAACCAATCAGCAGTTGAACCCCGCCAGAAGTGGTTTTCACCGCGGCCGCGCCACCGTGAACGTCGGGTAGCGATTGGAGGGCGGCGTCGACTTCACCCATTTCAATACGGCGGCCACCCAGTTTGATCTGTTCGTCGGCTCGTCCAACGAAGATCAGGCCGGCTGGGTCGTTGATGACGAGGTCACCGGATCTGTATGCGCGCTCCCAGCCGAGCGTTTCCATAGGAGCGTATTTTTCGGCGTCTTTTTCTGGGTCCAAATAACGTGCGAGGCCCACGCCGCCGATGATGAGTTCGCCCGTTTCACCTTCGGCAACTGGGATGCCGGTTTCTGGGTTGACGACGGCCAGATCCCACCCGGCCAGAGGAAGACCAATACGCACGGGTTCTTCGCCCAGCGGGGCAGCACACGCAACCACGGTGGCTTCGGTGGGACCGTATGTGTTCCACACTTCGCGGTCCCCGTCAGACAGGCGCTGAGCCAGTTCAAGTGGGCAGGCTTCGCCACCAAAAATGAGGAGGCGCACATTGTCCAAAGTTTCTGGTGGCCACAGGGCTGCCAGCGTGGGGACCGTGGAGACGACCGAGATGCGCCTACTCGCAAGCCACGGGCCCAAGTCCATTCCGGACTTCACCAACGCGCGGGGAGCCGGAACCAGGCAGGCTCCGTGACCCCACGCGAGCCACATTTCTTCACAGCTCGCGTCGAATGCCACCGACAAGCCGGCTAGCACTCGGTCGGATGGACCCAACGGTTCGTCCTGGCAGAAAATCTGTGCTTCGGCTGCCACGAACGCGGCCGCGGACCGGTGTGTGACGGCAACACCCTTGGGTTTGCCCGTAGATCCCGAGGTGAAAATCACCCAACAGTCGTCCTCGGGGACCGGGGCGCGAAGTTCGGGTGGCGTTTCGCGCGTGGTCACTTTGGTGATCGTGGGGCCGTCGGTGATGACGGCAGCGACATTGGCTTCTTCGAAGACCGTACGGGCACGCTCGTCCGGGTCGTCAACATCGACAGGGACGTAGGCCGCGCCGATCATGAGCACCGACAGAATCGACACGTACAGATCAACGGAACCAGAGGAGACGCGAACACCCACCTTGTCGCCTGGCCCCACCCCGTGCTCGTGCAGAGTGAGTCCAAAGCTACGCATCTGCTCAACGAGCTCCGCGTATGTGAGAACTGTGGTGCCGTCGTCGATCGCTGGAGTGTCCGGGTGTTCTGCGACGTTCTTTAAAATGAGGTCGACAAGGGTTCCGGGTTCACTTGCGAGGTGACCGGCCGGAAATTGAGGCTCGTACGTGTTCACAGACCACCTTGGGTAGGGCTTTGAGATCGCCTTAATGGTACAGAACTAAACCGCTGGAGTTAATTTGGAGGAACGGGAGTGGATGCGCGAATCGTGAGGGACACCGATGCTTCAGCAGACCACATGCTGACTCAACTTGTGGCCCACCACTACGGTATCAACCCACATGACCTGCAGGTTAAATCGCACGCGCGAGGTAATCCCATCGTCACCGACGGTAATCACATCGTGGAATGTTCCGTGTCCCGATCACACCCTTACACGGCTGTTGCAATTCTCACACCAGGGGAAACAGGCTGGATCGGCATTGACATTGAACCGGCAGATGCCCTCACAGTTCAACCCCACACTTTCACCCACATCCTGGGACCCCACGAACGGCCGCACTTTACAGACCTTCCCGAGGACGACCTCGGCCGGGCCCTTCTGCGCGCCTGGGTGCGCAAAGAGGCAGTTCTCAAAAGCATGCACACCGGATTTGGGGCGTTAGAACCCGCTCAGATCGAATGCGGGCCACCCCAGAACGCCGACTGCACATCACACTCCTGGATCACCGTGACCGACATGGTGACGAAAGAATACGTGGCTGCGCTCGCGGTCAATCCAGCAGGTGGCAACGGCAGTGAGTAACATGCGTAACTAGCACGAGAGAAAGGCACGCATGACGGAATCGGCTTTTGACCAGGCAATCGCGGTGAGCTTTGACGGCAACCGGGCACAGGCCAGCACACACCCCAAGTTTCACAACATGGTGGGCCCGTTTGGCGGGATCACTGTGGCCACCATTTGCCACGCAGTCCAGACCCACCCTGACGCCCAGGGGAGGCTCGCAGCAGTCACCACGAACTTCACGTCACCTGTGCGCGACGGCGACTATGAGCTGGAACTGGTGTGCGTGCGTACCAACTCGTCGAACCAACACTGGGTGGTGAAGGGGCACCAAGGTGAGGACACGCCACTGACGGCCACAGTGTTGCTGGTCGCCGAGCGTGGCCAGTTGCGCGCAAACGAGATTCCGTTCCCTTCTGTGGCAGCGCCGGAAGAGTACCCGGTCGCCGACGGCGCAGGACGGCCCGAATGGTCAAACAACTACGAACTGCGGTTTGTCGAAGGTGGCTGGGAACGGATCCAGGAAGGGCCGCAAGAGGACACCACATCCACGTACTGGCTACGACACGCAGATGGTCGCCCATGGGATTACGCGGCCCTTGTTGCGGCTTCCGATTCGTTCTTCCCCAGGTCCTTCCTGCGCGCGGGACGTCCACTGCCAGCCGGCACTATCACGATCACCACATACTTGTCGGCGGACGCGCACGTGCTGGAATCGGCAGGCGCGGACATTCTGTGTTCGGCGCGTGCGCAGTGGTTTGGGTCTGGTCTGCACGACCAAACAGCTCAGCTGTGGACGCGGTCGGGCGAGGTGCTCGCTGTCAGTCACCAGCTGGTGTACTCGAAGCTGTAACGCGGGCCTTTTGTTCGCTGTCGCGGGCTCTTTACTCCTGTGGGCGTGAAGGCAAGCGCGACAGACCTTCGAGGAGGAGGTCGGTGTCGCCTGCGAAGCACACGCGTACCCACCCTTCACCGTGCTGTCCAAAAGCGGTGCCAGGGGCTAGAGCTACTTTGTGTTCGAGCAAGAACTGTTCGGCCCATGTGCTCACGTCACCACCCGTGGCGTGTGACATGTTGATAAACAGGTAGATCGCACCGCGCGGAGTGAGGTACTCGATGTTCTTTGCGTCCAGGACTTCGCGTGCGCGGGCCAGGTTTGTGCGGTAGTGCTCAAGCGCCTTGTGGACTTCGTCCTGCGGGCCTTCAACCGCGGCGAGCGCCGAGTACTGTGCTGGGGTATTCACACACGACACGTTCGCTTCCTGCAGAGCGCCCACGCGAGTGGTCATCCCAGGGGGCGTGACCAAGTAGCCCACGCGACCGCCTGTGATGCCATAGGTTTTTGAAAAGGAATATACGGACAAGACGCGGTTGTCGTTGTCGAGGGTAGCCGGCGAAATGAACTCGCCGTCAAACACCAGGTACTCGTAGACTTCGTCGCTGATGACCCACAGGTCGTACTCCTTTGCGAAGTCCATGAGGGCGACCATGACGTCGCGTTCAAAAACAACACCCAGCGGGTTGGACGGGCTGTTGAGCAAGATGGCTTTGGTGTTGGGAGTAACCAGTTTTTCGAGGTCTTCGATCTGTGGAGTGAAATCGTTTTCAGACTTCAAGGGGTAACCCACTGGGGTTGCGCCCACCGTGCGTGGAGTCATGAAGAACGTGGCGTAACCGGGGTCAGGTACAAGAATTTCGTCACCGGGCCCAAGCGCCAGGCTCATGGCCATGTGAAGCGAATTAGATCCACCAGCGCCGATGTGAATCTGGTCGGGGTCCACCGGGTACTTGTTGAACTCGGTGACTTTCTTTGCCAGTGCGCGCCGCAGTGGCATGATTCCCGAGTTGGGCGCGTAACGGATCATGCCGTCCTTAAATGCGCGAGCTCCGGCTTCCAGAATGTGTTGGGGGACAGGAAGATCGGGTTCCCCCACGCTCAAAGGAATGACGTCGTCGAGTTCAAGAGAGAGCTCGAAGATGCGACGGATCTCGGAGTCAGGGAAGCTGTGCGCTGTCTGGCTGAGTTTGGGCATGTGTAGTCCTCATTGATTACGTCTTGAAGGTGGCAGATGCTGGGGTCAGTCGCTACCACTCACTGAGGCATGATTTTAAGCACTAGCTTACTCTTCATCAACAGCCACATAATCATGATCGTCAGCAGCCCAACGAACATGTTCCACAGGGAGCCCTGTGCTTCAGTGATGATCACGATAAACGGCAAAATAATCGCCTGCAGACAGTAAGCAGTGAGCGAGTACTTTCCGAATGGAACCAAGACCCACCCCAAGAATTTCATAATGGGGTCGCGCAGGACGTGGAAGAACGCGAGGAGCCCACCAAACCAGATGAACGCCAGGATCATGCGCCCTGGTTGCATGGGGAAGTTGGAGAAGGTGCTGTTACCCCAGTGGTGGAGGTTCGTCTGGAAATCGCCCAGACCAAGCTGGTTCATCAGGTGCTCTCCGTGGATCGCAATCCCACTGAGCACCATTGTTACGGCGGTGACGGATACGAGTCCCACGATCATGACATTGCGCCACGTCACGTGATTCGCCATCCAATTTCGAACAGGTGTGAAGACATACCCCAACGCCGCCGCCAGGAAGAACAACAGTTGCCACTGGACGACCGCCTCGGGCGTTTCAAAAAACAAACTGGAGGCGTACACAAGCACCGACGCCAGAACTGCCACCCACAGTTTGCCTTTGCGCACTAACCAGAGGAATACAGGCGTCACCAGCAACATCACCGCGTACATGCGGAGGAAAAAGATCCATGCGTGAAACGTGCGCATGAGTAGGACGTTCACAACGGTGCTACCCACCGTGGTGTCTTCGGGAGGGAGAGAAGGCAAGGTATTCACGTTGTCCGGGGGAACCAACGCCGTGATCGCCATGAGGAAAAGAGTGATGCCCACACCCCACAGATAGAGCTTGAGGGCGCGTCGCCACAGGCTCTTCGTGACCTGCCACAGGTCTTTGTGACGTCCCTTGTACGCGCGAATAAAACCGATAAGGAAACCGGAAATGAGGAAGAAGCCTTCTGCCGAACTCACCCACAGCCAACCCTTGCCAGAGAAGAATGCAAGAGGGGAGGGCCAGTAAGCCAGATGGTCAAGCGTAATGACCATGATGAAGAAGCCCCGCAAAAGGTCAAACTCAACGATTCTGCGGGAAGTAGCGCGTTTTGCCATGTGTTGTTATGAATCCTTCCGTCTCTGAAGGATAGCCCACAAGACCTTGTCGAACAGACTCTGTTGAGCCGTGTTTTGCTCAGGGTGGCGCCACGCTTGACCCGTGGACTTGCGGGCGATGTCATCGGCAATCGCGTCACCAATTTTGGTGCAGTCCTTTTTTGTGAAACGTGTGTCCAGAATCTCGTTCCAGTAGTGCACAACTTCGCGGTGATAACTGTGCCCGCGACCACCGGGGAGCTGAACCGACCGGGGCATATCCGCCAGGAGTTGCCAGAACGTGAGCCAAGGGAACCACACAACATAGGGGCTCACGTCTTTGCCCCGTGGTTCGCGTAGCCAGTCGGGCTTGCGGAACATTACGGATGGTGACCACCAGACCACCGGATCGGACGGATGCTGCGCGTATACGATGCGCGACCCAATCCACGGGCGATACGGGCCCAACGGAGACTCTTTGAGCTGTTTGGGCTTCTGCACGAAGCGGATGCGGCTCCCGCGGCCAATCACCGGTTGAATTTCGGGGGAGAGGACGTGACGCGATGCGATGAGGCCTTTGAAGATAGGGGTGGTGCGAGGGGTCCCCGTCCACAGGGCGCCGTCCACGCGCTGGCGCATATCGGTGATGCTAGTGAACGCGCCGTGTCCGCCCAAGGCGCCCAGGGATTCGCCGGTCACGTAAATGCGGGGGCGTTTGCCTAATGTGCTGACGTGACGCTCAACGGCCTCAAGTAGTGCGCGGCTGGCGTAGATTGCTTGATCGCGGTGGATGAGGAATGCCAGCCAAGAGCCTGCAAAGCTGTATTGGATTGCGACCGATGCGCAGTTTCCTCCCATGAGGTATTCGAAGGCTTCGATTGACCACTGTGGGGTCCAACCGGATCCGGTGTTGGTGACCAAGAGGAGGGCTTCGCGGTCGAACGCTCCCGCGCGGTCGAGTTCGCGTACGGCTGCGTCGGCTGCGTCCGCGAGGTCGGGGTGCGACAGGCGCCCGATGAACACGCGGATAGGTTCGTGGGCGGCGTCGGTGGGGGTCTGTGATTTGCCCGAGGTGCGTGTCAGTGTCGCTTGGATGCGGTCTTTGCGCGGGCCCGAGGCGACGAAATCACGGCCGTGGTAACCCAAGGTGGAAAAGGGTTCTTGTGAATAGCGCGAACCGGAGCGTTGAGGTTCAGACGGGCGGCGGGCGAGTGATGGGCGGGCGAAGTCGGAGCGCACGGCTTCTTCGGCGAGCCTGAACAGCAGTGTGGTGATGAGTTTGCGTGATGAGTAAATCATGGCGCCGGCGGACAGCGTCGTGATGAGCAGTTCGGGCATGAACGGCAAACGTGTGTGGAGTCGGCTTTCGAGGAACCGACGGAACCGGTTCATCCCCAGGGACGCAAGGTCCAGACTCAGCCAGCCGAGTTCGCCTACGAGGTAACCGAATACGTGCTCACGAAGCGACACGGTGTGGTCGTTGGTGCGTTGCGCAATGTCTTCTTGTTCACGAATCGAACGCGAGATCGCGAATGCGGACCCCGCGCCTGCGAGGGACAGGAGCGCGATGTTGCGACTCACGCTTTGTGTGGCGGGACGGGCGATGCGGAAGCCGATGCGGTTGGATTGTGAGGGGTGTGGCGGTTGCGAAGAGTCAGCGGTGTTATGGCGTCTTCGGTTGAGTAGAGCGTAGGCGAGTTCGCCTGCTTTTTGTCCTGCGTACGCGTTGGCTGCCACGTTGATGGCGGTCATCCACCACGTGCGGGGAACGAGACTAGGAGTAAGGGCGGTCCAAGAACTTGCGTGACCAAAAGCGGCGGCAATGCGTTTCACCACGTGTCGCTTTCTCTTCGCTTCAAGGGGTGCATCGCTTAAGAACGATAATTTAAGACTACACAAATGTCGGGCTAGCGGGATTTGAACCCACGACCTCTTGACCCCCAGTCAAGCGCGCTACCAAGCTGCGCCATAGCCCGTACATGCATTGCGCACGAACTCCGACAGTCTACACATGCGCCACAAGCAAAAGCAATTTGCTTTGCCAGCAGGCATCTTAACTGTATATAGGTGGCGCAAATTACACGGACGTGGGCAAAAGTGCTAGCCTTCATGTGTTCAGCTGTTTGCACTATCCACCACGATAAGCTGAGAACAGCTATGCTTGAGTGTACAACTCGAGCTGATAACTTGAGCCGTAAATTGTGTAAGTGGTTTCTGCGGAAGCAACGCGTTATCGAGGGGGTCTGATGTCTCAACCTAACCAGCCTACTGGTCAGGGCGACTCATGGTATCAGGAGGACTCGGGCCAACAAGCTAAGAAGTTCCCGCTGGGTGGCCCAGCCAACGACAGCCCCCAGACCTCAAACGGAGCCGTTCAATCTCAGCCCGAACAGAACTCCAACCCGTTTAACCCCTTCGCAGGGCCAGGCCAGCAGGCGCCCGCACCGCAACAGGGATCCGCGCCTCAGCAAGCATCGGCTCCGCAGTACGGGTCTGCACCACAACAAGGTTCTGCACCGCAACACGGAACCACTCCAGGACAGTACGGCGGTGGCATCGAGCCACAAGTAGGATCCTCTGACCAGGCTCCACACCAGTCGTTCGCGAGCACCCCAGCTAACCCACACAGAGGTAACCCAAACAGCAACGAACAGACCGACCAGCACCAGCCTGCGCAGTCTGCGCCTGCTCAGCAGAATGACAGCGTCCCTGGCATCTACGACCCACGCACCGGCGATGTCATGCCGGTTGCTGACCTCAACCGACTGCAGGACACCGACGCTCTGCTCGTTGTCGTATCCGGCCCGGACGCCGGCGCACAGATTCTTCTCGACACCGATGTCGTCACGGTTGGCCGTAGCCCTAATGCGGACATCTTCTTGGACGACGTTACGGTTTCACGTAAGCACGCAGAATTTGTTCGCACCCCATCAGGGTTCACCTTGCGCGACACCGGATCGCTCAACGGCACGTACGTTGGCCGCCAGCTGATCGACTCGGTGGAACTTCGCAACGGCGCTGACGTTCAGATTGGAAAATTCCGCATGATTTTCCAACAGCGCCCCCGCCAGTAACAGTGGTGCACATCGAAGTTGAAGTTGTGGGCATCCGTGTCGAAATGCCCGCAAATCAGCGTGTCCTCCTGCTCAAAGGAGTAGACGTACCCAAATTCTTGCCCATTTGGATCGGTGCCCAGGAGGCCAACGCGATCAGTATTGCCGAACGCGGGTGGGAACCACCTCGGCCGCTGAGCCACAACCTCTTGGTCGACATCGTTGAGGCATTCGGAACGGAGCTGGACCGCGTGGTCATCACCCACCGCGACGGGCACACCATCCACGCCGAGCTTCGTTTAAGCGACGGCAAAGTCATTTCCGCCCGCCCTTCGGACGCCGTCGCCATGGCACTCGTCTCTCATTGCACAATTGAAACCACTCAAGAATTGCTCGACGACATCGGTATCGACGCGCCTCAGGCCGACGAAGAAGAAGTTGCACAGTTCCGCGAGTTTCTTGACCACGTGTCGCCCGAAGATTTTGACTAACTGAAGGTAGGTAAGTTGAACGACAACATGTTCACCGCTGCAGGGACCGTTAAAGCATCGCAAGAGACCCTTGACGGTCTGGAACGTTGGCGCGAACTTAACCCGCTACAGCAGCCCACCTACCTGGACGCCGCCGAACTCGAAGAAGCACTCGCTGAGCTTCGACAGCAACCACCGCTGATTTTCGCCGGTGAGGCCGACGTTCTCACTCAGCACATCGCAAAAGCATCGCGCGGAGAAGCCTTCATCCTGGCTGGCGGTGACTGCGCAGAAACCTTCGCAGACGCAACCGCCGACCAAATCAGCCGTCGCGTGCAAACCATTCTGCAGATGGCAGCGATCCTCACCTACGGTGGTTCGGTTCCCGTCGTGAAAATGGGACGCATGGCCGGCCAGTTCGCAAAGCCACGTTCAGCCGAGACCGAAACCCGCGACGGCGTCACCCTGCCGTCTTATCGCGGGGACATCGTCAACTCGCACGAATTCACGGAAGAAGCCCGCAGGCACGACCCTCGACGCCTGCAGGAGGCATACAACACCTCGGCGTCAACCTTGAACCTCATTCGCGCGTTCACCACGGGAGGGTTTGCCGACCTGCGCTTTGTCCACCAATGGAACCGCGGCTTCCTCAGCGCAAACGAAAACTACATGCGTTACGAACGCACAGCAGCCGAAATTGACCGCGCACTGAAGTTCATGGAGGCGTGCGGAGCCGACTTCCAGAACCTCCGCTCAGTGGAATTCTTCGCAGCCCACGAAGCGCTTCTCCTCGAATACGAACGTGCGCTCACCCGTATTGACTCACGTACCGGAGAACCGTACGGGACGTCGGGGCACTTCCTGTGGATCGGGGAGCGCACACGCGACATCGACGGTGCGCACGTCGACTTCCTGTCGCGGGTCAAGAACCCTGTTGGCGTTAAGTTGGGGCCAACCGCCACAACCGATGACGCGCTGCGCCTTGCCGAAAAACTCGACCCTCACGGCACACCAGGACGCCTGACATTCATCACCCGGATGGGTGCTGAAACCGTGCGCGAACGCCTCCCAAAACTACTCGCAAGCGTTGACTTGCCCCACGTCACCTGGGTGTGCGACCCCATGCACGGCAACACCATTACCAGCTCAAACGGTTTCAAGACCCGCCGATTCGAAGACGTTATGAGCGAAGTCTCGGGCTTCTTTGACGCTCACGCCGAAGCCGGGACCATTCCCGGCGGGCTCCACATGGAACTCACCGGAGACGACGTCACCGAGGTGATGGGTGGTGGCGCCGAAATCGACGAAGAAGGCCTGCGCCGTCGCTACGAAACGCGTGTTGACCCACGCCTCAACCACGACCAGTCACTTGAAATGGCATTCCAAGTCGCGGAGTACCTGACGTCGCACTGACGGACTACTTGTCCTTCTTGTCGTCCTTTTTAGGTTCGTCCTTCTTTTTGTCGCCAGATTTCTTGTCATCCGCGGGCTTCTTGCCTTTAGAGATACGCAGAAGGATGAAGTCGCCGGGGTGTTTGGGCGTGCCGGGCGCAGGGTGCTGTGAGATGACGCGACCCTTTGGAACCGTGTCGTGGTACTTCTCATCGGTCCCTACGCGGAAGCCAAGCTTCAACATCTTGTGGTAAGCACTCTTGAACTCCAGGCCTTTGACGTTGGGCACGGAGATCGGCTCTTCACCCTTGGACACCGTAATGTTGACGGACTCCGAACGTTCGACCTTGTCGCCGGGCTTGCGGGACTGTTCGATCACTTCGCCCTTAGGCGAGTCGGAGTATGTGTCCTCAACGTTGCCAATGGTGATGCCGGCCTTTTCGGCTTCCTTTTCCGCGTCGTTACGCTTGAGCCCCGTGAGCGTGGGAACCGCGACCAGGTCCTTACCCTTCGAGACGACGAGCGTGACGGTGCCACCCGGTTCCACCTGACTTCCCGGGGCCGGGTGGGTTTCCAAAATCCTGCCGGCAGGCACCTCGGAACTGAACTTCTGGGTGATCGCGACGGTCAAACCCGCCGATTCGATCATGTGCTGCGCGTCCGACTGTTCAACACCGGTAGCAATTGCGGGCACTTCCTTAGGTGCGTCCGTGTTCTGCCGGTTCCACACGATTCCGGACGCGACCAACACCAGGATGGCCGCTGCTGCGATGAGCGCGAAAATGGTGCGGCGTCGGCGTGCGACGCGGGGGTTGGGCGCCGAGGCGGTCGCCGGCTCTGGGCGTGAGCCTGCGCCTTTGTCATGTGCGCCTTTGTCTTCTGCGCCTTCCTCCATGTCTGCCGTGTGAACCACGGTGGTGGGGGAGAGCGTCTCGGCACCGTCGTCCTGCGCCTGGCTCTGTTCCGCTTTGTCCTCATCTACGTCGTCGCTGACCAGAGGCTGTTCGTTGGGGCGTTGAATCGGGTCGGAGGACTCGACATCGGCGGTCGCGGTGATGACCGGCGCCGACGCATCCACGGGTTCCGACGAACCAAAGTCGAGTTCCTCGTCGCTGAGCTCAGCGCGCGCCTCGTTGAGTGCGTCCCTAAACGCTCGCGCAGATTCGGGTCGGTCCTCCGGTTCAGGGGACGTTGCCCACAACACCAGAGCGTCGATCGCAGGAGGTAGGCCCGGGAGGGCTTCGCTAGGGGCGGGAACTCTGTCGTGAACGTGCCGATAGGCCACCTGAATGGGCACTTCGTCGGTGTATGGCTGGGACCCGGTGAGCATTTCGTAGAGCATGATGCCCAGCGTGTACAGGTCCGTGCGCGCGTCGGCCCCAGCCCGCGTGACAAGTTCCGGTGCGACGTACCCCACCGTTCCGATCAGGGTTTTTGTAGTCGTCGCTGTGGTGACCGCACGGGCCAGACCAAAGTCGGTGAGTTTAATTTTGCCGTCGGTGCCCAACAGAACATTGTCCGGTTTGAGGTCACGGTGAATCATGCCTGCGTCGTGAACGGCTTCGAGGGCTGCCAAAATTGCGTTGCTGACAACGATCGCCTGCCGAGGTGTGAGCTTACCCCGGTGCCGAAGCTCCTTGCGAAGTGTTACGGATTCGAGGTACTCCATCACCAAGTAGACGACGTCCCCGTCGCGTCCTTGGTCGGTGACCGAGATGAGGTTGGGGTGTTCGAGCCGCGACGCGTTCATGGCTTCGCGCTCGAACCGTTCCACGAATGACGCATCCGTCGCCAAGTGCGGGTGCATGACCTTGATGGCGATCTGCCGGTCCGTGGTCAGATCGGTGCCCAGGTACACCATGGCCATGCCACCGCGCGCGATTTTGTCATCGACGCGGTAGCGCTTGTTGAGGACCGTCCCTACGAGCGGGTCTTTCACTGCGCACCGTCCGTAGAAGATTCGCCGAGGTGGTTGCCCGGTGACTGCGTAGATCCGGTTGTCGCGAACCGGTCGGCGAGCACTTGAACAGCACGTACAAACGCGCGCGTATCGGGTGCGAGTCCATGAGCTTCGATGCTGGCCGCGCCTTGATAGTACGCGGCGATTGCCGCCGGTACGGATTCGGTTGACCGAATGAGCGACCTGAGGATGACCAGCCCCGCCACGATATTGTCGGCAGGGTCGGTGATGTTGAGGTGACGTCCTGCCAGGGATGAAGCCCACATTCCCGCTCGTGGCGTGACTTGCATGATGCCTATCGCGTTGACAGGGGAGACGGTCCGGTGGTTGAGCCCGGACTCCTGGGTCGCGATCGCAAGCCCCAAGTGCGGGCTCACCCCGATCTCAGAGGCCAAGCGTGTGAGTGTTTTGTACACCCAGTCTCGGCGCGGTGCTGGGCGGGTCGAAAGCACCCACTTGTTAAAACGGGCAGCTTCGACAACGTGTTCGGGATACGGCTCGTCACCGTGGCGGGTAGGAAGTTTAGGTAGACGCTGGTCGACGGCAGGACGGGTCCTGCCAGATGTGGCTCCCGAACCCTGCAACATGAGTAGCTCGCCTACCACAATGTGTTGGCTGGTCATCGCGTTGGCACGCATGAGAGCGCCAACGGTGGTCGAGTATTTCAGCGCGATCGATTCGAGCGAATCTCCCGGGCACACGCGGTGAGAGGCCGGCGGGGGAGCAACGTTCTTTTCTGGCAGAGACAGAATCTGGCCGGGACGTACCGCTCCTCCAGTCAGGTTGTTCAATTCCACGAGCGCGGGAATCGATACCCCGTGTTTCTTCGCGATGCTGAGTACCGTATCTGAAGTTTTGACCCGGTAGGTGCGTCCCCCGTGCGTGACGGGGACGGCCTCGGTCAGGGTACCCGAGGTGAATCCCGGCGCGTCGTCAATGAGGGGGCGCTCTTCATAGCGTTCAGGAAGTGTGCGCGGCTGTTCGTGTTCCCGCTGGAGCAGAGCCTCGACCTCGAGCGCATCGGCACCTGGGTGCGTGCGCGGAGGTCGTTGGCGCGACGTGCGGAAATTGGTCATGAAAAATGCTCCGGGGGAAGACGGGTTTCGCACCTCCAGATTAGTTGCGGCCATCCATGTTTAGGTGGGTTTGCAGTGCGGCGTGTCGCAAGTACTCTTAAACCATGACTGTTGACACATGGCTCACGCGTGAAGAAGTTGCCCAGCTTCTGGGCGTCACCCCGTCGAAAGTGCGTCGCCTGCTGGAGGACCGGTATGTGTGCGGAGTCAAAGATGGGCACGTGATGAAGATTCCGGAACTGTTCTTCAAGGACAGCGAACCGGTTCCTGCTTTGCGCGGAACCATCACGCTTTTAGACGACGCAGGGATGGACGATCACCAAATCATCCAGTGGCTGTTCACTGATGATGAGACGCTTCCCGGTCGCCCCATCGACCACCTGCGCAAAGGCGCTAAATCAGAAGTGCGCCGCCGTGCGCAAGCGCTTGCGCTGTAGAGCTTTTACGTATCTCTGCGCGTGAGCCGGTTGGCGTAGGCGCGCAACAACTCCAGATCATTCGAGCTCACTCCGTGCTCACCCAGGGCGTCCAGCGCGACGAACGCGTCCTGGAGCTTCGAATCAATCAGGTCTTCGTGTTCGCGTTTCGCACCGCACTGATCCAGGAGCTCAATCATGCGACCGGTGTCGGAGTCGGTTCCCAAGCGCTCACGGAACCACTGGGCGTCGTCATCGTTCATGCGTGCCAACGCCAACCCCACTAGGACGGTCTTCTTCCCTTCAACAAGATCATCACCCGCAGGTTTGCCGGTCGCCTGCGGATCACCAAACACGCCCAGCTCATCGTCACGCAGCTGAAACGCCTGCCCCAACGGCAAAGTGAAAGCCGAAAGAGCGCGCACAAACTCTGGTTTGGCACCCGCTAAGCGCGCGCCCAATTCAAAGGGCTGTTCAACCGAATACTTCGCGGACTTGTACGTGAGCACTTCCATGGCCCGGTCCACGATCTGTGCGTCTGGTACCGGGGCCGCCTGGATACGAATATCCAAGTATTGCCCCAGCATGACATCGCGACGAAACGCGTCGTGCGTGGCCCGGACATGGGAATCGGCCACCTCCAAACCGGAGGCAGTGAACAACTGCTCGGACAACCCCAGGCACACGTCACCTGCAATAATTGCGGCATTGATTCCGAAGCTCCGCGCATCGCCTCCGAACCCTTCGTCACTGTGCATGTGAGAAAAGAACGCGTGGGTAGACGGGTTCCCACGGCGCGTATCCGAGTTGTCAATAATGTCGTCGTGTATGAGAGCAGCCGCGTGAAGAAGCTCAACACTGGCAGCCACATGGACAATTCCAGGATGTGTGCCACCCGCCAGTTGGTAACCCCACCACGTTGCCAGAGCGCGGATCCGTTTTCCGCCCACGCAGAACGCGCGAATCGGGTCGGTAAGTTCAGAAGCCACAGGCGACAAACCGGCCAGTTCATCAGCGAACGTGCCAAGTTCCTGTTCCAAAACAGCGTCGACGTGGGCAATAATGTCCGCAGGCTGATGTAACCGATCCATGCCTGCAAGCCTACAGGGGGAAGTGTGAGCCGCAAGCAACTCGCCCGGTCTGGTGGGGACCTGTCCACGCTGTCCGGTGACGACACCGGGTGTACCACCCTGCATGTGGACATGGACTCCTTCTTTGTGTCCGTTGAGCTCTTGGATCGCCCGGATCTCAAAGGCGCCGAGGTGATTGTGGGCGGCCGCGCAGGTCGCGGCGTCGTGGTGTCGGCTTCCTATGAAGCGCGCGCATACGGTGTCTACGCGGGTATGCCCATGAGTAGGGCGCTCGCCCAATGCCCTTCAGCGGTCGTGATTCCGCCGTCCCGTGGCCTGTATTCGCAGTATTCCGCCCGGGTTTTCGACATTCTGAAAACCTTTACCAACGAAGTGCATCAAGTGAGCGTCGACGAGGCGTACATCGACGTCGCCTCGGCTGTGCGCAGACTGGGGCGACCGGGCGTGATCGCGCAGAGTATGCGCGCGCAGATCCGTGAGGCCACAGGGCTTGCTGCGTCAATTGGTGTCGCTCATTCACGTGTGGTCGCAAAAATGGCGTCCGCGCGGGCCAAACCCGATGGCATGCTCGTTGTTCCGCGTGCCCAAGTGGCACAGTTTCTTCACGACATGCCCGTTGAAGCAATCCCCGGTGTAGGGGGTAAGACCCAAGACAAACTGGCACGGTACGGAATCACTACGATCGGTCAGCTTGCTGCGTGCTCACCCGATTGGCTCAACGCCCGCTTTGGTGCCCATGGAAAAGGCCTCTACGCATCTGCTCACGGTGAAGATTCGCGTGACCCCAACAGAGTCCGCGACCACTCGATCAGCGCAGAACACACCTTTCCAGCCGACATTTTCTCCATCGACGAGCTTGAACTCGAACTCATCCGTTTGGCCGACACCGTGGCGAGCCGGGTGCGCAAAGAAGGCAAAGCGGCCCGCACCGTGAGCCTGAAATACCGAACCGCGGACTTCTCCACCTTCACCCGGTCTGTGACTCTGTCAGCCCCCAGCGACGTCGCCAGCGAGTTCCGAGACGCGCTCCTCCCTGCACTCCGCACCTTGCACACACGGGGAACTGGAGTGCGCCTGCTGGGCGTGCGCGCGGCCGACCTCAACGACCTCGGCGAGGTTGGTAGGCAAGCAACGCTGGAGAATACGGACTCAGGAAAGCGGGACTCGGAGATCGCGTTAGACGCCGTTCGCAACCGTTTTGGGAGCGGGGCGATTTCACGCGCGTCGCTCATTCGCAACAATCCTGACAAAACCCATGACGCACCTGCGCACAAGACCGACTATGATAGTGATACCGAGCTTTGAAATGGGGGATTTGTGATGGCGCTGTCGGAACACGAACAGCAACTTCTTGACCAGCTGGAAAAGCAGTTGCGCAATGAAGATCCGCGATTTGCGCAAAACATTTCACAAACCCACAGCCCTGCAGGTATCGCACTTTCTCCTAAGCACCTGGTTACTGGCACGCTCGTGCTGGTCGTTGGTTTAGCTATCGCGCTCGGCTCGGTGTTCTTCTTGACATCGCCTCTGTCCATCGTGGGTGGAGTGCTCGGGTTCTTCCTCATGGTGGGAGGCGCCTACTACGGTTTCGCAGCAGCGTCTGCATCAAAGCCCGCGGGATCCGGTTCTAAAGCTCAGAGCTCGGCAAACAAGCCAAACAAGAACAGTGGTTTCATGAACCGTGTCGAAGAACGCTGGGACAAGCGTCGCGGTTCGCTCTAGCCCTATTTTTCTTCAGCCTTATTTTTTCTTCCACAGACTCCGGGGCCACAGGGTGGCTTTCACGCGCCCAAACGCTGAACCAGCCCGGTCTTTCTTCACGTCTTTGACCAGCCCACGAGCGTCGATATCGAGGGACTCCGAGCCCGTTCCCGCGTAGTGCTCACGCTCCAAGGTGCCGACCAGTTTCGCAATGTCGTCCGCGTGGTCGGGGTACTGCTCCGACAGATCGCGGCCGCGCTTGGCAAGCGTATCCGACGCCGGGGCAGCGTAACCGCAATCCACCTCGGTCGCCCGGATTTCTTCCCACACCAGGTTGGCGTTCAACGGGGTGCGCAGTCGCCGGCTGCGGGCCCGCGCACGCAACAACAGCGGTAGCAAGGCCAGGATGACCAGCGCAAACACGGCCGCTCCCACAATGAACGGAACCGCCGAGGTCGTCTCCGACTCCTCTTCCTGAGCTGGCTCTTCCTCTGGGGTAGGCGTGGGTTCGGCGGCTTCTTCCTCTGGCGCCGGCTCCTCTGAGGGCTCCTGGGTAGGTTCTTCCGGTTCCTCAGGGGCCTCGCCGCCTTCGACCGACCACGGTGGTGGGGGACCGGCAGGGCCACCTGGGGTGGGTTCGAACCGCACCCAACCGGCGCCTTCGAAGTACAGTTCGGGCCACGCGTGAGACCGCTGCATAGTCACGTCATATCCGCCCGCGTCGTTGGGCTCACCAGCAGTGAACCCAACCCCAATGCGCGCCGGAATACCTTCCATGCGCGCCATCGTGGCCATTGCGGCCGAGAATTGAACACAGTATCCACGACGGTCTTTGAGGAACTGCGACAGCACACTTCCCGACGCCTCATTGGGAGCATCGAGCGAGTACTCAAAGTCGCGGAAGTGCGCCTGCAACTTCGCGGCTTTGTCCCAGTCGGTTTTGGCGTCTTTGGTGATTGCGTCGGCTTCTTCTTTAATGTCGCTAGGCAGATCGTTTGGCAGCTTCAGATACTGCTCGAACGCGCCCTCATTCACAGGAGGAGCCTTCTTCAACTGTTCAGCCGTGGGTTCAACCGACCGGTATGTGAGCGAGTAGTTCAGCCCTTCAACTCCCACGTTGTTGCCCACGATCGTGAGGGTGTCACGGTCATAGACCCACCGGTCGCCCAGGCCCGAGGTCTCAAGCGGGGCGTACTGAGCCGGCAAGTGATTGCCACCCAGCCCTTTGATCGTAAAGGTGCTGGTGTAGGAGTTGGCTTCAATGTCTGGCCCGAGGTCGCCCACCGGTAGTCCTGCGTCAGGCGAGGCACCGCGTTTAAAAGAGAAGGCGGCTGGTGCCCACTTCTTGCCGTCGAATTCGGACACGGACGTGAGTCGTACGGGTGGTTCCAGCGGGTCAGTTGATTCGTATGAGAAGACGACGTCGTCACTCTTGTTGGTCAGATTCGCCCGCAGGTCAAGGAACGGGTTGATGACTTTGACATCCTGGTCTTCTCCCGCCGGCTTGTTCGCTTGAGGAACGATGGGAGGCATGAGGAGAGGTAGGCCGATCCCCAAGATGAGCGCAAGGGCTCCAGCGGTGACAGCCCACAAGAAACCTCGCGACGCTCCTGTGTGCGCGGTGAGCAAAAGCAAAATGAAGGCAACGGCAACGGAACATGTGTGCCACCACTGGATTGACGAGGCTGCAATGAATACGGGAATGAGCCACGTGGCAAGAACCAGAGCGCCTGCGATGTGGGTTAAGTGCAGGTCATGGACCAGGCTGTCGACCAACATGGTCAAGAGCGCAAAAGATACTGTGGCGAGAACGGTGAGGCCGGCCGTTGACGGGGCCGGGGCGGGAGCCGCATACACGTCTCGGAAACCTTGTGCGATCGACCCCGCGAGCTCAGAAAAGCTACTTCCTGTGGGGATCACACCAGCGACAGTGGTTTCAGGCAGTGTAACTGCGATGACCGCAAAGAACCCCACCACGAACTGCACGATCACGGTAAGGCCCGTGTTACGCGCGGTTTCAGACAAACGCGACAGCCACCCTGTGGCCACCGTGAGGAAGACCACCGCAACGGTGGGTACGAACCAGTTCCAGTCGCTAAAGACGGCCGAGGTCGCCACAACTGACAGAACCATGGCGACAAATACTGTGAGAGTCGAGATTATGCGCATGACACACCTCGCAGGCTCCACTGAGAAGGAAGGTTCACATCTCCACCGAACATGCCTGTGAAGTTCATATCGTCAATGGTTTCGCTATCGATGTCCGAGGCGTACCAGCGATGCGTGCGGACGCGCTGGCCACCGGTGATCCGGGGGACGTGATCGGGATCAGGTGCGCAGACAACAAGTTCTGACAATGCGCGCATTTCCCGAGCAGAAGGCATGCGTGCGGGTGCAGCATGTGCCCGGGCTGCCAAAACATCGACCGACAAATTGCGTTCTCTGGGTTCAGCTTGAACCGAATGTTCGCCCATGACGACACGGACCGAAAAACCGGACTGCGTGAGAGCGTGAACAGCGCTCATGGCCGCAGCCACCAGCAAGTCGAATTCGACGGGGTGTGAAATGCCTTCACCGTGAACGATCACAGCCGCTACCGGGTTGTCTTCATCGGCTTCTTGCCTGACAACCAGCTGACCGGTGCGCGCCACAGTCTTCCAGTGTATGTGTCGCAAATCGTCGCCTGGCGCGTATTCGCGTGTATAGAAATCGCGGGTGGAGGTTCCACGCGACAAACGTTCTGTTTCCGCAAGCGGGTTTGGTCGCCCACTCAAACCTGGGCTAGCCAACTGAACTCGCGGGGGAGCGACCGCAATCTTGAGACCCTGGGACACTTTCTTCTTAAACATCGTCAGCCTAAACGGGCCATTCACCGCCACCGTGACAGCTGAAATCCCTCGGAGACCTCGGGCCGATGGAGTGAACGTCGCATCCACCTCGACGGTCCCGCCGCCCGCGACCGAAGGAACCTGCACCCCCTGGGGGAAGCCGAACCCGTTTTCCGGCTCAACCTCCAGGTAGAACGACCCGCTACGAAACGGAAGCGCGTTCGTCACACTGACACGTACATCGGTGTCTGTGCCCACGTACGTGAGGGGGTATCCGCTCACATGGGGCGCAAACGCCCGGAGCTTTACCTTCATGCGGGTGCTGGTCACGAGGGCGAAGATGAGTGAAAAAACCGTGAGGAAGACCAGCAAAATGCCCACTGGTAGCAGTGCCGGAAGCTGAAAACGGTACGCGGCAATGCACAGGCTCACGCCTGCAATCAAGAAAACAATGCCAGAGGTGGTAACGCGCATTAGGAAACCGGGGTTGCGGCCACCACGTCACGGATCAGCTGGGAGGTGTGTTCTGGGTGGTCGCTTTCAACAGCGATAATGCGGTGGGCCAAAACCTCCTGAGCCAAGTCCTGTACATCGTCAGGAGTGACGTAGTTGCGTCCATTGAGGACCGCGTGAGCCTGGGCTGCGCGCAAGAGGAGGACGCCACCACGTGGGGAAACACCCACGGAAATTGCGTCGTGAGAACGTGTCGCCGTCAACAAGCGAACCATGTAGTTACGTAGCTCGGCTGTGGCGGTGACATTTGTGACGGCCACACGGGCACGTTCGATCTCTTCCAATGTTGTAACGGGGCTCAGTTCGTCTAACGGGTCGCGCCCGGTGTTGTGCGCCAACATTTGGGCTTCCGACTCAACCGACGGATAGCCCACCGACGTGCGGATCATGAAACGGTCGCGCTGAGCCTCCGGAAGACTGTACGTGCCTTCCATATCAATGGGGTTCTGAGTTGCCACCACAATGAACGGCTGTGGCATGAGATACGTGGTCCCGTCGACACTGGCCTGACCTTCGGCCATGCACTCCAGCATCGCTGACTGGGTCTTGGGGGAAGCGCGGTTAATTTCGTCGGCAATCACGACATTGGAAAAAACAGGTCCCGCACGGAACTCAAAATGGCGAGTTTCCTGATTAAACAGGTTCACACCCACAACGTCCGTGGGCAGAAGGTCAGGTGTGAACTGGATACGACGGACTGAACCGTCGACGACGCGACCCAGCGCTTTAGCGAGAAGGGTTTTACCTACGCCAGGGACGTCTTCGAGGAGAAGGTGTCCGCCTGCCAGAAGAGTAATCAAGCTCAGCTCAACAACACGATCTTTGCCATCGAGGACCGTGTTCATGGAGTTGCGGGCGCGCGCTGCGAGTTCAGCGATGGATGCGATTTCTGCCTCTGTGGGTGTGCTCATTTCTCCATTTTGGCCTATTGCGCAAGTCATCTCCACTTCACTCCACACAGCCACCCCACTTTGCCCCACTGAACACCTCCACTTTCCTCCCCTCGGTGTGTAAACGCCGAAGATCCGGGCGAAAAACATGGCTTTGACCCCTGAAAACGACACAACGCTGAAAATTTCTCCCACTTTCCTCCACCTATTTGACCTGCAGTTATATATGTTATCAGGGAGTAGAAGGCCGAAAAAGTGTATTTGGTGGGGGAAAGTGGAGTACAGTGGTCTTTGTCGGAGCTCGTGGAGTTTCGAAAGGGGTGAGATGACATGTTCTTGGGCACGCATATGCAGCGGCTCGACGACAAAGGTCGCCTCATCCTGCCCGCAAAGTTCCGGGAGGAACTGGCCGGTGGACTCGTTGTAACTCGCGGTCAAGAACACTGCCTCACCCTGTTTTCAGCCCGAGAGTTCGAAACGGTTCACGAAAAACTGCGGACCGCCCCCATGACCAGTAAGGACGCTCGCGACTACCTGCGTGTGTTCCTCTCTGGAGCTTCGGCAGAACAACCCGACAAACAAGGACGCATCACAATCCCGCAGATTCTTCGCAAATATGCGGGACTCGAGCGCGAGCTCGCGGTGATCGGCCTGGGAAATCGCGTTGAAATCTGGGATGCCCACACATGGGAGTCCTACTTGAACGAAACCGAACAAGGATTCGCGGATCGTACCGACGAGGTCATCCAGGGAGTCTTCTGATGTTGCTGGATTCCGATCTCTGTTCGTCCACGTTGTTTTGGAGCACTTCCCCGGTTCCAAAGCCCTAGTCCTGACACACTTCCCCGGTGCCAGGGCCGTGGACGAACGGAGTTCAGTTTTCAGCAGCACTACAACAGCCAGGAAGGAGGAGACCATGACATATCCACACATTCCCGTTCTGCTCGACATGTGCGTCGAACTGCTGGGACGAGGAGTCGAAGAAGCACGGGCCCGCGACATTGCGCCCGTCATTATCGACTTCACTTTAGGCATGGGCGGTCACTCCGAAGGCATCCTGCGTGCATATGACGATGTCCACGTCATCGGAATTGACCGTGATCCCGCGGCGATCGACATCGCATCGTCGCGGCTCGCCCCGTTTGGTTCCCGCTTTGAGGCTGTGTGTACCTCGGACGACGACATTGCCCAGGTTCTCGACCAACGCGGAAACCCGCCGATCTCCGGAGTCCTTTTCGACCTCGGCGTCTCCTCTTTACAACTCGACGATGACGCACGCGGTTTCAGCTACTCCCGCGACACCCCGCTGGACATGCGTATGAACCCCGAAGAGGGAATCAGTGCCGCCCACGTGCTGGCGACGTACTCAGAAGAGGATCTCGCTCGCATCATCTCCACGTACGGAGAAGAACGGTACGCGCGCAAAATCGCTCGCGCGATCGTCGCCGACCGGGAACACACACCATGGACGACCACTCAGCAGCTCGCAGACCTCATTGGGCGGGTAGTCCCCGACCCAAAGTACCAACGGAAGCGGTCTCACCCAGCTAAACGCACGTTCCAAGCCCTGCGCATCGAAGTCAATGACGAACTTGGCAACATCACGCGCGCTCTACCTGTGGCGCTCTCTGCGCTCCACCTCGGGGGAGTGGCCGTTGTGGAGTCCTACCAGTCTGGCGAAGACACCATTGTCAAACGCATTTTCCGCCAAGGGACGACCGTGCAAGCGCCCCCCGACCTTCCAGTTGTGCCTGACCACCTCAAACCGTGGCTAGAAGAAATTGTCCGAGGCGCCTACAAAGCGCCACAAGAAGAAATTGACCAGAATCCCCGCGCAGCCTCTGTGCGGCTGAGAGCCGTGAGAAAAATTGGAGTTGATCCCGCGTGAGCACTGCACTAAAGCGCTCCGTACAGCGGAGCCCAGTCACTACCCAACGACCCCTCAAGCTCATCACCTCTCCGGTCCGACGATCACGGTCGTTCCCGTTTGTATGCATGGGCATTCTGTTCATCGGCGTAGTAGCGGTGCTACTGGCCAACATCTTCGTGTCGAACACCACTTACCAGATCAACGAACTGAGCGAACGTAGCGAAGATCTCAAATCTCAGCGCGACCGACTTTCTGAAGACATCGCTTACCGGCAAAGCCCGCAGAACGTACACAAAGCAGCGCACGAGATGGGCTTGGTGCCCGCTGACAAGGTGTACTTCGTCACCACTGACGGCAAAGTCGTTGAAGCGAAGGAAGATCCTGGAAAGAAAGTGGGAACCGTGCCTGGTCCGCGTGCCGATACACGGGATGACGCCCGACCAAACTTACGATCGGATGAGAGGCTTCCCGCAGTCGGTGAAAGTGGAAAAGACCTCGAAGCACCCACGATCAGAACCCCGTAGAAAAGGATGAAAAATGCCCGCGACGATTGCCAGCCGAAAGGTTGCTAATCCTAAGCGTCGCATGGCATTAGTCGTATTCGCGATTGCCGCTGTCCTTGTTCTTATCGTGGTCAAGCTCGTGTCGATTCAGGGCATGGACACCGCGAAACTGGCAGAGCAGGCGTTGGACTCCCGCCTCGTAAACAAAACATTGCCCGCCAAACGCGGCTCCATTCTTGCGGCTGATGGAACCGTTCTCGCAGATAACGCCAGGCGTTTCAAGCTGGTTGCCGACCCGGTCAATGTAGCGGCTTACAAGGACGAAAGCGGTCAGGTTGTTGGTGCGTGGGGCGCTGCAAACGAAATTGCGACCGTTCTCAACACCGACCCAGGACTTATCTACCCCAAACTCAAAGAACAAGGGGATAAGCGGTGGAGCCCCATCGCTGACGGCCTCACGAGCGAAATTTGGGTAAAAATTCGCGAACTCAAAATCCCTGGTATCACCGTCGAAGAGTCCTCAGTTCGCACCTACCCAGCAGGTGAAGTGGCCGGAAACATTGTGGGATTCGTCGGATCTGACGGTGAAGCCCTCACCGGTGTAGAACGCCAGTACCGTCACCTCCTTACCGGTAAAGACGGAAAAGAGCAGTACGAACGCGGACTGTCCGGTGACCCCATTCCACTGGGAAGTAATTCGCAAGTTCCACCCGTGGACGGAACGGGTCTCCAGCTCACCATCGACACCAATATTCAGATGTATGCCCAAAACGCCATTGGCGAAGCCGTGAAAAAGCACAAGGCCGAATGGGGATCCGTGGTTATTCAAGAAGCAGGCACAGGACGTATCCTGGCCGCGGCCGAATCGCCCACTGTTGACCCCAACAACCCCGGTAAGAGCAAGGCCGAAGACCGCGGGTCACGCACCTTCACCTCCACCTTCGAACCTGGGTCCACAGCGAAACTCATTACTACCTCGGCGCTCATTGACGCTGGCAAAGCAACCGCGGATTCCCAATACGTGGTGCCGTACAAATGGAAAGCCCCCAACGGCGAAGTCTTCCGCGACTCCCACGACCACGCTGACCAAAACCTCACCTTGGCAGGAATCCTCATGGACTCCTCCAACACGGGAACGCTGATCGCAGCCGAGGGGTTGAACAACCAAGAACGCTACGATTGGCTCAAGAAATTTGGGTTCGGCACGCCCCCGGAACTGGAGTTCCCCGGAACGAGCCGTGGCATTCTGCATCACCCCAAGTCGTGGGACGGACGTACCGAACATGCCGTCTTGTTCGGTCAAGGTGTCGCCGCGACCGCGCTACAGACCACGCAAGCCTTTTCCATCATTGCTGATGACGGAATGGCACACCCGCAACGCATCGTCAACGGAACCGTGGACCCCACCGGAAAAGTCACGGAAATCCCCCTCAAAGACGGAACCCAAGTGGTCAAACCCCAGACCGCACAGTCCATGCGGGAAATTCTCGAGGCGGGAGTCGAGGAGGGGACCGGTAGCAACGCCAAAGTTCCTGGTTACCGAGTGGGTGGCAAGACCGGAACCGCTCAAGCGCCAGCCGAAAAAGGTGGCGGATATGACGGCTACACCGCGAGCTTTATTGGAATCGCGCCCATCGACGACCCCAAGATCACCGTGTCGGTGACCCTGCAACGACCACGCAAAGGGTACTATGGCGCTGCGGTGGCCGCGCCAGTATTTTCCGATGTCACCGGCTACGCGCTCAAACAGATGCGTGTGCCTCCCTCCGGCCCTGTCCCTGAACTTCCAGCTAGAGAGTGGAAAAATGAAGATCGCTGACCTCACGCTTGAGAACACCACGGTGATGGGCGACCCCGACCGTGACATCACGAGCGTGGACAACGACTCACGCACGACCAAGCCGGGTGGGCTATATGCAGCCTTTCCCGGTGCCAATGTCCACGGCGCGAGCTTCGCAGCCCAGCTGGTCGACCAAGGCGTTCACGCGTTCCTCACCGACCCCGCCGGCGTCGAGATCATGCGCGAAGCAGGCCTGGATATGTCCGATCTGACAATCCTTGTTCACGAGTTCCCGCGAGCAGTAGCTGGCCACATCGCCGCGCAAGTGTATGGAACCGGAGCAAGCCCTGCCATGTTTGGAGTGACAGGCACCAACGGTAAGACCACAACCACGTTTATCCTCGATGCGTTCCTCCAAGCGCTTGGTCACACGACTGGGTTGATCGGAACGGTTGCCACAGTGATCGCAGGTGACCGGGTTGACAGTGTGCGCACCACCCCCGAGGCTGCGGCTTTACATCAGCTTTTGGCTCGGATGCGGGACGCGGGTGTCGATACGTGCTCGATGGAAGTGTCCTCCCACGCGCTGAGCCAGCACCGTGTCGACGGGGCGCACTTCGACGTAGTGAGTTTCACGAACCTGTCCCAGGACCACCTGGACTATCACGGCACCATGGACGAGTATTTCAACGCGAAAGCTACTCTTTTTACCCCGGTGTTTGCTTCCCGAGGAGTGGTGGTTCTTGCGGACGACTGGGCGCGCAAACTCGTTTCGGTCTCGCAGATCCCCGTGGTGACTGTGTCGATGAACAGCGAAGACAAGCCCGATTATCTGGTGGTTCAGGGTGAGAAGTGGGAATTGCATACGCCACAGGGAAACATTCCGTTCACGCCCGTTCTTCCGGGTTTGTTCAATGTCACCAACACCGCGCTGGCCCTTGCCATGCTGTTGGAGTCCGGAGCTTCGTTTGAGGCAGTCGCGTCTATTGCGAACGGGACCGAGGTCGTTGTTCCCGGACGTATGGAAGTGGTCAACGCTGCGCACCCGCGGGCAATCATCGACTATTCGCACACGCCAGACGCCATTGAAAAGGTGCTGGATCGGTTGTCGGGCGACCCCGTGGTTGTAGTCGTGGGTGCCGGAGGCGACCGAGACTCCACCAAACGTGCTGCGATGGGTGAAGCCGCCGCACGCGGTGCGGATGTGGTAATTGTCACTGACGACAATCCGCGGTCAGAAGATCCGGCCTCGATTCGCGCGCAAGTTTTAGCTGGTGCGCGCGAAGCAACTGACGTACGTGCTCACACCATTGAAGAGGCTGATGGCCGTGGTTTAGCGATCCGCCGAGCAGTTGAGCTCGCGGGTGTAAACGGGACTATTGTTGTTGCTGGGAAGGGACACGAAACCGGTCAAGAAATCGCCGGTGAAGTGCTCCCGTTTAGTGACCGTGACCAGACACGCGAGGCCATTGAGGCCTATTACCGTGAAGAGAACCGGTAAAGTTCAGGAATGATATGAAGGAATTCACCGCACAGCAGATTGCTGACATCGTTGGGGGAGAGCTGTATGGCATAGACCCCCAGACAACCCTGAGTGCCGGAGTTGAAACCGATTCCCGCGAAGTCTCCACCGGCGACATTTTTGTGGCTCGTCGAGGAGAAACGACGAACGGAATCGAGTTTGCGCCCTCGGCGATAGCCGCAGGTGCCGCGCTTGTGATCGCTGAAGCGGTCCCCACCGTTGGCGATGACACACTCCCATCGTGTGTGGTCACAGACGCGACAGTCGCGCTCGGAAAGCTCGCCTCGGCCAGTGTTGAAGCATTGCGCGAATCGATGACCGTCATCGCGATCACCGGCTCAAGTGGGAAAACCTCGGTGAAAGACCTCGTGTCTGTTCTTTTGGCCGGTGAAGGTGAAACCGTCTACCCGCCCAACTCGTACAACAACGAGGTGGGCGTTCCTCTGACAGCCCTGCAGGCAGGGGAGTCGACCCGTTTCCTCGTTCTCGAAATGGGCGCGCGATCCATCGGAAACCTCGCCTACCTCACGTCGCTTATCCGCCCCGATATTGCAGTCGAACTCAACGTCGGTGCCGCTCACTCGGGCGTTTTCGGTTCGATCGACAACACTGCGCGGGCCAAAGCAGAGCTGGTTGAGTCGCTTCAGGAACCAGGCTGGGCGGTCCTCAACGCCGACGACCCGCGCGTGCGTGACATGCAGAACGTGCTTGCCCAGGGTGTTAACACCATGTGGTTCAGCGAAGGCGAACCCACCAACCCAGACTCAACGGTGTGGGCGAGCGACGTCACCACGGGAGCAACCGGACGCTCTTCGTTTGTTTTGCACCTTCCTGGCGAAGAACCCGCACAGGTTGAACTGTCGCTCTTGGGTCAGCACCATGTCTCGAACGCGCTGGCGGCCGCGACCGTAGCGCACCTGTGTGGCGTGACTGCCCGCTCAATTGTGACCACCCTGGCTACCGCTGGTGCTGCAAGCAGGTGGCGAATGGAACTCGTCGACTCACCAAATGGTGTGACCGTCATCAACGACGCGTACAACGCCAACCCCGACTCTATGCGCGCCGCCCTCAAGACGCTCGCCGAGATGGGCCGAGGCGATGACGAGAACCCACCTCGGCGCACGGTAGCGGTGTTGGGTGAAATGCTCGAACTGGGCGATGCGTCAGTCGAAGAGCACGACAAAATTGGAAGCCTTGTGGTGCGCTTGAACATCTCACGCACGATCGCGGTAGGTGAAGGCGCACGTCCCATCTACCAGGCAGCAAACCTCGAAGGATCCTGGGGGAACGAAGCCACATGGGTTGAGAATGTCTCGGACGCCCGCGACCTTCTGCAATCCGAACTCAAACCAGGAGATCTGGTCCTTTTCAAGTCCTCGCGTGATGCTGGACTGCGCTTCCTCGGCGATGAGATCGCCGGAGTTTCGGGGGCCCAGTGATTGCCGTACTTCTTGCCGCATGCATTGCGCTCGTCCTGACGCTGGTGGGTACGCCCCTCTTTATCCGTGTGCTCGTGAAACGCGGTTACGGACAGTTCGTCCGCGACGACGGTCCAGCGTCCCACGCCACCAAGCGCGGTACCCCCACCATGGGTGGTGTCGTCATTCTGTTGTCGGCAGTTGTTGCGTACCTCCTGGGGCACTTGTTCACCAGTTCGAGCCCTACGCCTTCCGGCCTTTTGGTGTTGTGGTTGGCAGTGGGCCTGGGAATCGTCGGGTTCTTGGACGATTACATCAAAGTGTCCAAACAGCGGTCGCTCGGTCTGCGCCCCGCAGGCAAACTGATCGGGCAGGGTTTCGTGGGCGTCTCGTTCGCGGTTCTTGCCCTGCTTTTTCCGAATGACTACGGGCGCACTCCGGCGTCAGCAAAAATCTCTTTTTTGCGCGATATTGATGCGTTAGATCTCGCTTTCTGGGGAACAGCAGTGGGGATGGTCCTGTTTGTGGTGTGGGCCAACCTCATCATCACTGCTGCATCGAACGCGGTAAACCTCACCGATGGGTTGGACGGACTCGCTTCCGGTGCGGCCGCGGTGGTATTCGCCGGGTACGTCATCATTACGTCGTGGCAGTCGATCCAGAACTGTGACCTCATGAGCACTGCCCGCGCCGGATGCTACATCGTCCGCGACCCACGCGACTTGGCCATGGTCGCAGCGGCAATGGGGGCAGCGTGTATTGGGTTCCTGTGGTGGAACGCTTCGCCCGCCAAGATCTTCATGGGTGACACTGGTTCGCTCGGAATCGGTGGTGCGATTGGTGGTCTCGCGATGATGTCACGCACCGAGCTTCTGCTGGTTGTCTTGGGTGGCCTGTTTGTCATCATCACCGTTTCGGTGATTGTCCAGGTGACATCGTTCAAGCTTACCGGTAAACGCGTGTTCCGCATGGCCCCGCTGCAGCACCACTTTGAGCTGAAAGGATGGGGCGAAGTGACCATCGTGATCCGTTTCTGGATCGTGGCACTTATCGGTGTTGTGATCGCAGTGGCCCTGTTCTACGCCGAGTGGGTGTCCTACCTTGGCTGATGTCTTGGTACCCGGTGCCACACCCGTGGACTATCCGCTCGCTGACAAGATCCCCGAGCAGATTATTGGCCCTGAGTCGCCCTTAGACGGTCTCACGATTGTAGTGACAGGCTTGGGTGTTTCTGGCTACCCCATGGCCGTTCACCTCGCTGAACGAGGCGCTCACGTCATTTGTGTCGACGGCGACACTCAGATCGACCGGAGCGAACACGAAAAGATCCTGCGCGTATTCGACGTGGACATTCGCCGTGGCCCCGAACACGTCACGGAGCTTCCCACGGCCCCCGACGGTTCGCTTCCCGACCTGGTGTGTACGTCCCAGGGATGGCGTCCCGACCAGCCGCTTTTGGTGGACGCTCAAGCCAAGGGCGTGCCAGTGATCGGTGAAGTCGAACTTGCGTGGCGGGTGCGTGGCACGAACGCCGCACCGTGGCTGGTCGTCACGGGAACGAACGGTAAAACCACGGCCACGTCCATGCTCGCGTCGATGTTTCAGGCCGCGGGCGTGAACGCTGTTGCGTGTGGCAACATCGGTTCTCCTCTTCTTGAAGCTGTTTTGGACCCGGCTGCTGAAGTCCTTGCGATTGAGCTTGCGAGCTTTCAACTCCACTGGCAGTTTTCGATGTGCGCCCACGCCGCAGTGGTACTCAACCTCGCGCCTGATCACGTGGATTGGCACGGCTCGTATGAGAACTATGTGGCTGACAAAGCACGGGTGTTCTCGAACGTAATGAAGGCATGCGTGTACAACCGGGAAGATCTGGCTACGCGTACGTTGGTAGAAGATGCCGAGGTGGTTGCCGGGGCCCGCGCGGTCGGTTTTGGTTTGAGTGTCCCCGGGCCCGGAGAGTTTGGCCTGGTAGAAGACGTCTTAGTGGATCGCGCCTTTGCGCCTAACCGCTACTCGAGCGCGTTGGAATTGGCCAGCCTGGAGGATGTTGCGCACGCAGCTGGAACAACGTCTGCTCCAGCCCACTATGTCATGAACGCGTTAGCAGCGGCTGCGCTTGCTCGCAGTATCGACCTTCCACCAATTGCGGTGCGTGACGGCTTGCGGTCGTTCTCGCCAGGTGACCACCGGATGCGAGTTGTGCGCACACACGACGACATCACGTGGGTGAATGACTCGAAGGCGACGAACCCGCACGCAACAACGGCAGCGCTGGGATCCTTTGACCCGATCGTGTGGATCGCCGGTGGTCTGCCGAAAGGGGCCGACTACCACGACATCGTTGCCACCTTTAAAGACCGCCTCAGGTCAGTGGTCGTCATTGGTGAAGACGACTCTGCACTGAAGAGCGCACTGGAAGCGTCGCAGGTTGACGTGATCCGCATCCAACCTGGGCCCAAGGTCATGGAACGCGCGGTCAGTGCCGCTAACGACGCCGCGCAGGCTGGTGACACGGTGCTGTTGAGCCCAGCCGCAGCAAGCATGGATCAGTTCACGAACTACGTGGAGCGTGGCGACGCTTTTGAACAGGCAGTAAGCGAGCTGTAGACGTGGCGAGCCAGGCAGTAGAGAACCCGTCTCGTGCGCGCCGTTGGGTCGAGCAGTGGAAAGAACTGTTAGACGCCCCGGTCGCCACGTACCACATCGTGCTGTGGTGTGTTGTTCTGCTCACCTCGTTTGGTCTCATCATGGTGCTTTCGGCGTCGTCCATCACCTCGTACGCAGGTGGTGAGGGAAACCCTTTCAGTGTGTTTCTTCGGCAAGCCATGTTCGCTGTGGTCGGGATGGGCTTGATGTTTGTTGTCGCACACTTCAAGGTAAAGACCTGGAAGAAGCTCGCTCCCGTGCTTCTGATAGGTGGACTTCTGCTACAGGTTCTGCCGTTGACCCCGCTTGGCGTTGAAGTCAACGGAAACCGGTCATGGTTCTCGGTGGGTGGCGGTTTTCGAATCCAACCAGCGGAGTTCGTCAAGATTGCGCTGTCGCTGTACATCGGTCGTTTCATGGCAGCGAAAATCCGAGAGCTTTCGTCTTTTACCGTTGTGATTCCAGTCCTTGCCGCCACTGGCCTGTCGATCGGGCTCGTGATAGCCGGGCACGACCTCGGGACCGGGCTGGTGCTCATCGCAGTTGCCCTTGGCGCGCTTTTTGTGGGGGGACTGCCGTGGAAGTGGCTCATGACGCTCATGGCGGCCGCGATCGCTGGTGTGGCGGTGTTGGTTCTGACGAATGCGAACCGAATAGCGCGCATTCAAGCGATGTTCACCGGTCACTCGTCTGACGTGTCGGATCCGCTGGGGCAGCACTGGCAGTCCAACCACGGTCTGTACGCGCTTGCCTCCGGAGGATGGCTAGGAGTCGGCCTCGGTTGGAGCCGCGAAAAGTGGGCGTGGTTGCCGGAAGCTCACAACGACTTCATTTTCGCGATCATCGGCGAAGAGCTCGGGCTCGTGGGAACGTTGGCTGTAGTCTTGCTGTTTGCTCTTTTGAGCTACGGAATTGTGCGCATCATCATGCGTTCGCAGGACCGGTTTGTCCAAACGGCTTCGGCGGGACTCTTAGCGTGGTTGGCCGGTCAGGCGTTTATCAATATCTCGGTTGTGACTGGCCTGTTGCCGGTGATCGGTGTGCCTCTGCCATTCGTGTCATACGGTGGTTCTTCGCTGGCCGCGACACTGATAGCTGCGGGGGTTTTGTTGTCATTTGCACGTTCTGAACCTGGTGCTTCGGAAGCGCTTGCGTCGCGTGGTTTCCACCTGCGAAGTACGCTGCTGGGCCGAATGTCAAGAAAGAGTAAGAATGGTTAACGTCCTTTTTGCTGGTGGTGGGACAACGGGGCACGTGGCTCCGATGCTTGCCATTGTCCGCGACTTCACGTTCCAAGACCCCAACGGAAACGTGACGATCCTGGGTACCGAGGAAGGGCTAGAGAGTCGCCTCGTTCCTCAGGCAGGATATGAACTCAACACAATTGAAAAGGTGCCGTTTCCCCGCTCCATCAATGCGTCGCTTGTGAAGTTCCCCGGTCGTTTGGCCGGAGCAGTTTCGCGTACCAGGAACTTGATTAAGCAGAACAGCGTCGACGTGGTTGTGGGCGTGGGTGGATACGTGTCCACACCTGCCTACTTGGCCGCAAAATCCTTGGGAGTGCCAATCGTGATCCACGAAGGCAACGCCGTACCGGGACTAGCGAACAAACTGGGTGCGCGTTTTACCAAGCATGTCGGCTACACGTTCGCCTCGACCCCAATGAAGGGGAAGCACGTGGGAATGCCCATGCGTCGCGAGATCGCTCAGATCAACCGCAAGGACCCGCTGACTCGGTACGAAGCCATGCAGAAACTCGGCCTGGACGCGTCCCTTGCCACCGTGATCGTGACGGGCGGTTCCAGCGGTGCGCAGGCCATTAACGACGCGTTCTGCGACGCGGTTGACGAAATTCGGCGCACCGGTGTCCAGGTACTTCACATCACGGGAATCGGCAAGGCTGACAAGATTCGCGAAGCCACAGCAGACCTGCGCAACTACCATGTCACGGAGTACGTAGACGGTATGGAGACGGTGTACTCGGCTGCGGACCTTCTGATTTGTCGAGCTGGCGCAGGGACCGTCGCCGAGGTGACCATCGCCCAAGTGCCGGCTCTGTATGTTCCACTGGCGATCGGCAACGGCGAACAAGTGAAAAATGCCTCGGATCCTGTCACTGCCGGTGGGGCGCTCATGGTGGACAACGCGGCGTTTAGCGCAACGACCATCAAGAACACGGTGATTCCGCTTGCCAAGGATCCCCACCGTTTGAAGAACATGACCAAACGCTTGAACGAACTCAAGTTCCCGGCAACAGCCGACCGCGACGTGACACGCATGATCTTCGAGGCAGCGAACGTCCCGTACCCGGACAGGGCATACCCGTATGAACTCATGACCCGTGACGAACGAGAGGACCAGACGTGAGCACGTACCACTTCATTGGGATCGGAGGAGCCGGCATGTCCGGCATTGCCCGCATCATGCTCAGCCGTGGCTACACCGTGACTGGTTCAGACGCAAAAGAGTCAGCCGTGGTCGATGCGCTACGTGCTCAAGGTGCCCACGTGTTCATTGTGCACGACGGCTCGCACGTCGAAGGCGCCGACACCGTTGTTGTGTCTTCCGCGATCCGGCCCACTAACCCCGAAATCGTGCGCGCACAGGAACTCAACATTCCAGTGATTCACCGTTCGGACGCACTTGCCATGCTCATGGAGGGCAAGCGGACCATCGCGATCGCCGGTACGCATGGAAAAACGACAACCACCTCGATGACCACAGTGGCCCTGCAGGCGGCAGGGGAGGACCCTTCCTTTGCGATCGGTGGGCAACTCTCGAAAACTGGTACCAACGCGCACGCCGGTTCAGGAGATGTGTTCATCGCTGAGGCTGACGAATCTGACGGGTCGTTCTTAAAGTACCGCCCAGAGGTTGGCGTCATCACGAACGCTGAAGCAGATCACCTCGACCACTATGGGAGTTGGGAGCGTGTCCGCGAAGCATTCGTCGACTTTAGCTCCCACGTAGGAAAAATGAGCGGGACCCTCATCGTGTGTGCAGACGACGAAGGTGCGGCCTCGATCGGACGTGAAGCTCGTGAACGAGGGACCAGCGTCATCTTCTACGGTGAAAACGACGATGCTGATGCGTGCGTTAAGGCGACGACCCACGGACAAGGAGTCAGCGTTTCGATCACATACGAGGGGCAGATCTATGGGTTCGACATCGCATTGCCTGGAACGTACAACGCGCTCAATGCAACAGCTGCGTTCTTGAGTGCGCGCACGGTAGGAGCGAACCCTGCAGGAATCATCCAAGGGTTGGAAAGCTTCACGGGTACGCGTCGCCGTTTTGAACTGCGCGGAACCGAAAAGGGAGTGCGCGTCTACGACGACTACGCCCACCACCCCACCGAGGTGACAGCTCTGCTGACGGCAGCGAACAGAGTGGTAGACCCGTCAAACAAGGTCCACGTGGTATTTCAACCGCATCTGTTTAGCCGTACCAAGAACTTCTACCGTGAATTCGCACAAGCTTTGAGCCTGGCCGACGACGTTATCGTCCTGGACGTCTTTCCTGCACGCGAAGATCCAATTCCTGGCGTAACAGGGGAACTCATCGCTCGCGAAGTCACGAGCGACGTGACATATGTGCCCTCGTTTTCTGACGCAGTACCAACTGTCGTCGAACGTGTGAAACCCGGCGACATTGTTTTGACGGTGGGCGCAGGCGACGTCACGATCTTGGGACCGGAGCTACTGGGAGCACTCGCGCGGTGACATCCATCCCGGTCATTGGGAAGAAACGCGGAATCCACCTCGGTGTGAAGGTGGGAGCCGGAATCGTCGCGGGGCTCGTACTCGTTGCGTGTCTCATGTTCTTTACGCCCATCATGGGACTCAAAAACGTGAGCGTAGAGACCGGAGATCTGACTCCGGCAGAAGACGTGCGCACGTTTGTGCTCGAACGACATGGCGGACGTCCACTTCCCAGAATCTCCATGAATACGCTTTCTGGGGATATCCGCGCCGCATTCACGAAGTCCGAAAACGTGCGCGTGAGATGGTCAGGGATCAACGCTCTGCACGTCACCATCACGGATAAAAAACCCGTTGCAGCGCACAAAACCGACGACGGGTGGGTCAGGTACTCGTCGCGTGGCGAAGAAATCGACGTAGTTCAGCAAGATCCTGAGCTCGTCAACATTCGTGGAGGCAGCCCCCGCGCAATTGAACAAGCTCTCGTTGTGGTTAAACACGTGCCAGATATTTCACGCGTAGAGTCAGTCGATGCACAAACCGAAGACGCCATCACGGTGGTGGTGACGCACGATGAGTCCACGCGGCAAATCCGAGTAGGAGACGCCAGCGACATCGAGAAGAAGTTGAAAGTAGCGTTCAAACTCCTCGACCATTCCAAGGAATACGTCGATGTTTCTGCGCCAGATACCCCTGTCGCGCGATAAAGTTGAGGGCAGAGCCCACTCGGCTTAAACGACACACCGCGGCGGTAGTTGCGCGAGTCCGTGAGTGGCAATAGCGTCGAGACAAAGACACCTGTCCCTTAAGCGTCGAAAGAGGAACCGACTTGGCTGAATACCCTCAATCCGGAGCAGACATCAAGGTCGCCGGAACCGGTGGCGGTGGTGTTAACGCTGTACAGCGCATGATCGACGTGGGCCTCCGCGGTGTCGAATTCATCGCGATCAACACCGACGCCCAGGCACTCGTGCTGTCAGAAGCAGACACCAAACTTGAAATCGGGCGCGAGCTCACCCGCGGTCTCGGTGCCGGTGCCGACCCAGAGATTGGTCGCAAAGCTGCTGAAGACTCCGAAGAAGCCATCCAGGAAGCACTCGAAGGTGCCGACATGGTGTTCGTCACCGCAGGTGAAGGTGGCGGAACCGGAACGGGTGCGGCGCCAGTTGTCGCACGCATCGCCCGCTCACTGGGTGCGTTGACCATCGGTGTCGTCACACGCCCCTTTACCTTTGAAGGACGTCGTCGTTCCGCACAGGCCGAAGCCGGAATTGAAGCACTTCGCAAAGAAGTCGACACGCTGATCGTCATTCCGAACGACCGACTCCTCACGATCTCCGACCGCAACGTCTCGGTCGTTGAAGCGTTCAAGTCAGCCGACGAAGTTCTGCGCTCCGGTGTGCAGGGCATCACCGACCTGATCTCGACTCCCGGCATGATCAACCTGGACTTCGCCGACGTGAAGTCAGTCATGCAGGACGCGGGAACCGCGCTCATGGGTATCGGTTCTGCGGTCGGTGAAGACCGCGCAGTCAAGGCAGCCGAAGCAGCAATCGCTTCGCCGCTGTTGGAAGCGAGCATCGAAGGTGCGCACGGAGTCCTTCTCTCGATCCAAGGTGGCACCGACCTCGGCTTGTTCGAAGTCAACGAAGCCGCCCGCCTGGTGCAGGAAGCCGCTCACCCAGAAGCCAACATCATTTTTGGTACCGTGATCGACTCCAACCTGGGCGACGAATGCCGTATCACCGTTATTGCGGCTGGTTTCGACGTTCCTAAGAGCGAAACTCAGTCGGCAAGCCCAGCGGTGGCGACACAGGAAGCCGCGCCCGCCTCGGACGGTCCTGCACAGGAAGCGGAAGAGAGCCCAGCGCCGGCGCCGACAACGGAAGCCGAGCCAGCCCCTGCGGCGCCTCCAGTTCCGGAGTCCCTGCCCGAAGAGCGAACCAAGAACTTCGATAACAACATCGAAATTCCGGACTTCTTGAAGTAAACGTGCTCTACAGCCGTTTCGTCCTCCCCAGCAGTCGCACACGCGCGCACGTTGCGTTCACCGACCGCTGGGGAGGTTTCAGTTCTACCCCATTTAGCACGCTGAACCTGGCGTTGCACGTGGGTGACGATGGCACAGATGTGGCGGCTAACAGGGGAGTCCTCGCCAATACGCTGGGGCTCAATCCTGAAGCCCTGCGGTTCATCGACCAGGTTCACGGAAACCGGGTGATCGCGTGGGACGCAGACGGAGCGCACGATCCCCACACAGGTGAACGCACGGAGTCGGTGACGGCTGACGCGCACGTGACGAAAACGCCTGGGCTGGGGTTGGTCATCATGGTGGCTGACTGTGTGCCGGTGATGTTCGCAGACCCCGAGGTCGGTGTCATTGGGGCGGCGCACGCAGGGCGAGCAGGAATGGTAGACGGCGTGGTGCCAGCAACGGTGGCGGCCATGCGTGAACTAGGTGCGTCTAAGATCCAGGTGGCGATCGGCCCGTCGATTTGCCCCCGCTGCTATGAAGTTCCTACTGACATGCGCGCTCAAGTATCAAGCGTTGAACCGGTAACGGCTTCGGTTTCCCGGGAGGGAACACCCGCTTTGGATGTCGCTGCCGGGGTCGCTGAACAGGCCGCCCGTGAAGGGTGTGAGATTGTCGACTTCTCGAGCACGTGTACTCGCGAGTCCTCAGATCTGTTTTCCTACCGCAAAGACTCTGTTACAGGTCGGTTCGGCGGTCTGGTGTGGCTAGAAGAATTAACGACACACCCACGCAAAGACGCATAACAACACCCGCCCTCCGGTACCTTCAAATAAGAGGGAACCAAACCACGAGGAGGGCCAATGTCCACCCTGAAGAAAATCAGCAACTACTTTGGCTTCGGCGAAGAAGAAGCCTACGAAGCCGAGCCACGTCACGAACGCAACAGTCAGTACGAAGCTCCTGTGTACGAAGAAGAACCACAGGAAGAGGAACCCGCTGACGTCACGCCTATCCGTTCTTCTGTCCGCCCAGTAGAAACGGCATCGCCTGCGAACATGTCAAACATCCACGTGATCCACCCACGCAGCTACAACGATGCGAAAACGATCGGTACTGCTTTCCGCGACGGAATCCCCGTTGTCATGAATCTGTCTGCCATGGACGAAGCCAACGCAAAGCGTTTGGTGGACTTCTCTGCGGGCTTGATCTTTGGCTTGCACGGATCGATCTCTAAAGTGACAAACAACGTGTTTTTGCTTACTCCTGCCAACGTTGAGGTGGGCGAAGAAACCGATTCCGTAGCAAAGACCCAGGCGAGCTTTTTTAACCAAAGCTAATTCGTGATTGTTCCCTCTGACGGGCTACCGTATACGGTGGTCCGTCAATTTTTTCTGAAAGAGGTTTCGTGGCAATAGTTCTACAGATTCTTGCGTGGCTCTTGTCGCTGTACGTGTATGTACTTATCGGCCGAGTCATTATCGATCTGATTCAAGTCTTTGCCCGAGACTGGCGCCCCACGGGTGTGGTGTTGGTGCTGTGTGAAATCATTTACACCATCACCGACCCTCCAATTAAGGCAATTCGCAAAGTGATTCCTCCACTCAGACTAGGAAATGTTGCGATTGACCTAGGGTTTATCCTTGTATTTATTGGGGTTCAGATGCTTTCGAGGTTTCTCTTCGTCCTCTCGACGCAGGTAGGTTAGACTGTCTCCATATGATGACTTGACACATTCATGCTGGTGGTGCGGTATTGTGGCAGTGATCATCAAAAAAGAATTTGTACGCACAACCGAAGGTGGCCACATGGCTCTTACGCCTGAAGACGTAGTCAACAAACAGTTCCAGCACGTTAAGTTCCGTGAAGGATACGACGTAGACCAGGTTGATGACTTCCTCGACGAGGTTGTCGTTGAACTGCGTCGCTTGAACGAAGAGAACGATTCACTTCGTCAGAAACTGTCTGTGGCTGAACAGCGCGTAGCCGAACTCGAAGCTAAGGGTTCGAACACTGAAGACGTGAACGCTACCCAGGCAATGCCAGCAGCTGTTGATGCTCCTAAGGAAGAAGCGCCTAAGGAAGCCGCTACTAAGAAGGAAGAAGCTAAGCCTGTTGTTGCTCCACAGCAGCCTGCTTCTGTTAAGGCGGAACCTGCTGAGGCTGACGCTCCAAAGGAAGAGGCACCTAAGGCTGAAGCGCCAAAGGCCGAAGCACCTAAGGCCGAGGTTGCCGACGACGCTAAGGTTGGCGAAGAAACCCAGGTTGCTCCTGCAGTTGCTACCCCAGACGCAAAGCCTGCAGCTGCTCCTGCCGCACCTGCTGCCACCGCACCTGCTGCGGCTCCTGTTGCTGGCGCAGGCGACAAGGACGCTCACGGCCTGATCGCTTTGGCACAGCGCGTCCACGACGAACACGTTGCTGAAGGTGAGAAGACCCGCGACCGACTGATCGGTGAAGCGAAGAAGAAAGCTGCCGACATCGTTTCTGAAGCTCAGAAGAAGCGTGACGAAACCCTGCAGCAGCTTGAGACGCAGAAGGTCAACCTGGAGAAGGACATCGACGGTCTGCAGAACTTCGAACGTCAGTACCGCACCCGTCTCAAGAGCTACCTCACCGACCAGTTGCGCGACCTCGAAAGCTCAGGTTCGCTTGCTCCTGAGACCCTTTCCAAGGACGCTAAGCACACTCTGTAAACAAGAGTCCGTGTGTAGTCTTTGACACAAACACGTTAAACGCACCGCACGTTCCGACGTGCGGTGCGTTTGTATATCGTAAGATCGAATTCGTTGACGAAGCCCAAAGGAGAAGTACGTGAGCACACGAGCTGTGACGCTATATGCACTAGCGCTAGGCGTCATCGCCATTGATCAGCTCGCAAAAGTTCTCGCGGTTAACCTCCTTCAAGGTCAGCCACGAATCGCAATCGTGGGCGACCTGGTGGGACTCACGTTTTTGCGCAATCCCGGAGCAGCGTTCGGAATCGGTGCCGGGGCAACGTGGATTTTTTCGGTGATCGCCATTGCAGTGTTCGCGGTGATCGTCTTTATCTCTCGTAGACTTGCCTCAACGTGGTGGGCAATCGGCCTGGGCTTGCTGTTAGGCGGTTTGACGGGGAACCTCATCGACAGGTTTTTCCGCATGCCAGCAAATGGGCAAGTCCCACAGTTTATGCACGGAGCCGTTGTCGATTTCATTGATTTGCACTTCTTTGTGTGCAACATTGCTGATATCGCAATCACAGGTGCAGCCGTCGTCATTGCACTTCTCACACTCAAAGGCACCAGCATCGACGGGAGGGAAGAGTAGTGGAACGCTCAATCCTTGTGCCCGAAGGGCTCGAAGGTGAACGCATCGATACCGCACTGTCGCGCCTCCTAGGCCTGTCACGTTCGGCAGCTGCCGGACTCGCCGAGAACGGCGACGTTGAAGTCGACGGTGCCAAGGTGCCTAAGTCGATGCGAGTGACGGCAGGTTCACGTATCGACGTGACAATGCCGCAGCCTAAGGAACCGTTGTCGATCGTTGCTGAACCAGTACCGGGAATGAATGTGATCTACGACGACGACGCGTTTGTCGTGGTCGACAAACCAGTCGGAGTCGCGGCACACGCGGCCGCCGGGTGGTCCGGCCCCACCGTGATCGGTGGTCTTGCCGCAGCTGGGTACCAGATTGCCACCTCGGGAGCGGCTGAACGGCAAGGGATCGTTCAGCGTCTGGACGTGGGCACCTCGGGAGTCATGGTGGTCGCCAAAGGCGAACACGCCTACTCCGTCCTCAAACGGGCGTTTAAAGAACGCACCGTCGACAAGACCTACCACGCCCTTGTGCAGGGGCTCCCAGACCCCGTGGTGGGCACAATCGAAGCTCCGATCGGCCGGCACCCACGCAAAGACGGTCTGTACGCGGTACGCACAGACGGCAAACACGCCGTCACTCATTACGAAGTGATTGAAGCCTACAGGTCAGCGTCGCTGATTGAAGTCAAGCTGGAAACCGGGCGCACGCACCAGATTCGCGTACACATGTCCGCTACTAAACGGCCTTGCTGCGGTGACATTCCCTACGGGGCGGACCCCGTGTTAGCTCAGAAACTGGGGCTTGAACGCCAGTGGCTCCACGCCGTCAAACTCGGTTTCGAGCACCCCGAAACAGGGGAGTATGTCGAATTCACATCTGACTATCCACACGATCTCGAGACCGCGCTCGAACGCTTACGAGCAGCACAGTGGTGAGGTAATTGGCTGACGACTTCGTACACCTGCACGTCCACACTGAGTACTCGATGCTCGACGGGGCGGCCCGTCTGGGTGACCTCATGGCGGCAACTAACGAACTGGGAATGCACGCATTGGCCACCACCGACCACGGGTACCTGTTTGGTGCGTTCGACTTCTGGAACCAGGCCACTAAAGCGGGTATCAAACCCATCATTGGTGTCGAAGCCTACGTGACTCCCGGAACGGCACGTAACGACAAAACCGTCGTGAAGTGGCGCACCGACGAGTCCCAGCGTTCCGACGACGTGTCAGGTGGTGGTCGCTACACGCACATGACACTCCTGTCGCGCAACAACCGGGGAATGCAGAACCTGTTCAAAGCCTCGTCTTTGGCATCTTTGGATTCCGCTTTGGGTAACCGCCCGCGTTTGGACCGGGAACTTTTGCAGAACTATTCGGAAGGTCTGATCGCGACCACCGGGTGCCCGTCCGGTGAAGTCCAGACACGTCTGCGTTTGGGCCAGTACGAAGAAGCCCGCAAAGCGGCGGGGGAGTACCGCGAAATTTTTGGCGCGGACTACTACTTCTGCGAACTCATGGACCACGGGCTCGAAATTGAACGCCGTGTCACCAAGGATCTTTTGCGGCTGGCTAAAGAGCTCAACCTGCCGCTTGTCGCCACCAACGACTTGCACTACACCCATGAGTCCGACGCCACAGCGCACGAGGCTCTGCTGGCTTTGCAATCCGGGTCCAAACTTCTTGAACCCACTTATGATCAGGGCGGAAGCCGGTTCGCGTTCTCGGGAACCGGCTACTACCTCAAATCGCCTGCCGAAATGCGACACCTGTTCAAAGAGCTCCCCGAAGCCTGCGACAACACGCTCAAAATCGCAGACATGTGCGACGTGTCGTTCGACACCAGCGCGAACTACATGCCCAAGTTCCCAACGCCCGAAGGCGAAGACGAAACGTCGTGGCTCATCAAAGAGGTCGACAAAGGGTTGCACTATCGCTACCCGCAGGGCATTCCTGATGAGGTGCGGAAGCAAGCCGACTACGAACTCGACATCATCATCAAGATGGGGTTCCCCGGTTACTTCCTGGTGGTTGCCGATTTCATTAACTGGTCCAAGGACAACGGAATCCGGGTGGGGCCAGGTCGTGGGTCCGGAGCGGGCTCCATGGTGGCGTACGCGATGCGTATCACCGACCTCGACCCCCTTCAGCACGGCCTGATCTTCGAACGGTTCCTCAACCCTGAACGTGTGTCCATGCCGGACTTCGACGTGGACTTTGACGACCGTCGACGCTCCGAAGTGATCGACTATGTGACACAGAAATACGGTTCCGAATACGTGGCGATGATCGTGACGTACGGAACCATCAAGACCAAACAAGCGCTCAAAGACGCGGCCCGCGTGCTGGGGCACCCGTTCTCGATGGGTGAAGAACTCACAAAAGCCCTGCCACCTGCCGCCATGGCAAAGGACATCCCTCTTGCCGACATCGAAAACCCGGAAGCACCTCGGTATAACGAAGCCGGGGACTTCCGCAACCTCCTTGCCACCAATGAACAAGCACGCGAAGTGTTTGAAACCGCCCGAGGTCTCGAAGGGCTGAAACGTCAGTGGGGCGTTCACGCGGCCGGCGTCATCATGTCGTCTGAGCCCATTATTGACGTCATCCCCATCATGCGACGCTTCCAAGACGGTCAGGTCATCACCCAGTTCGACTACCCCACCTCGGAGGGGCTGGGCCTTATCAAGATGGACTTCTTGGGGCTACGCAACCTCACCATCATTTCTGACGCTCTTGAAAACATTCAGCGCAACCGCGATGTCGAACTGGACCTTGAGCGCCTCGAGCTTGACGACGCCGACACGTACAAACTTCTGGCACGCGGGGACACGCTGGGTGTGTTCCAGCTCGACGGTGGGGGGCTACAAGGGTTGCTCAGGCTTATGCAGCCGGACAACTTCGAAGACATTTCCGCAACGCTTGCTCTGTACCGTCCGGGCCCCATGGGTGCCGACTCACACACCAACTACGCCAAGCGTAAGAACGGCCTGCAAGAGATTACCCCGATCCACCCGGAGCTTGCTGAACCGCTCAAGGAGATCCTGGACACCACGTTCGGTCTGATCATCTACCAGGAACAGGTGATGGCGATCGCGCAGAAGGTGGCCGGGTACTCGCTGGGTCAGGCCGATATTTTGCGCCGCGCGATGGGTAAGAAGAAGAAGGCCGAACTGGATAAGCAACAGGTCGGGTTCTTTGGTGGCATGAAGGAACGGGGCTACTCCGAAGAAGCAGCCCAAGCGCTGTGGGACATCCTCCTGCCATTCTCTGACTACGCGTTCAACAAGGCTCACTCCGCTGCGTACGGTGTGGTGTCTTACTGGACGGCGTATCTGAAAGCCCACTATCCGGCAGAATACATGGCCGCTCTGCTCACCAGCGTGGGTGACAACAAGGACAAACTGGCGGTGTACTTGGGTGAGTGCCGCAAAATGCACATCACGGTCCTGCCACCGGATGTAAACGAATCTGAACTCAACTTCACACCAGTGGGCAACGACATTCGCTTCGGCATGGGCGCGGTGCGTAACGTGGGCTACAACGTGGTCGACGGGATCGTGGAATCGCGTACCGAAAAAGGCTCGTTCACGTCGTTCTCCGACTTCTTGGACAAGGTGCCTGCACACGTGTGCAACAAGCGCACAGTGGAGTCTCTCATCAAATCCGGTGCCTTTGACTCGCTGGGTCACACCCGCAGGTCACTGGTCGAAGTTCACGAAGAAGCCGTCGATTCGGTTATTGGGGTGAAACGCCAGGAAGCCGCGGGGCAGTTTGATCTTTTCGCTGGGCTCGGTGACGAAGACTCTTCGAGCTTCTCGGTCCCTATCCCGGATCGAGTGGAGTGGGACAAGAAAGAGAAGCTGGCGTTTGAACGCGAGATGATTGGGCTGTACGTCTCGGACCACCCGCTCAACGGTCTTGAGGGGGTCATCGCGTCTGAATCCGATCTTCCTCTTGTGGATCTCATCAGCCACGGGCGACCCGACGGGTCCACCATCACGGTATGCGGCATGATCACGTCGCTTGTGCGGAAGGTTTCGAAGAACACGGGACGTCCATACGCGATTGTCACGATTGAAGACTTGGAGGCTTCGATCGAGGTGCTGTTCTTTGGTGACGTGTATGAACCCGTTGCCGACATTCTGACGAGTGATTTGATCGTGACGATCCGCGGGCGTGTCAAACAGTCCGAAGACCGTCCCATCAGTCTCATGGCACAGTCCGTCACGCTTCCCGATGTCTCCAACGCGTCTGGTAGCCCGTTGCAACTGACCATTCCGCTAGATCGCGCAACCCAGAACACCGTGGAGGAACTCGACGAGATTCTGCGCGCGAACCCTGGGCCCACGGAAGTACGGGTCAATGTGATGGAACCGGGGAAGCGCACGTTAATTCGTTTGAACCGCCGGGTCGAAACTGGCCCCAGCCTCTACGGGGACCTGAAGGCTCTGCTGGGCTCCCGCTGTCTGGGATGACCCGCTGCTATATGGGGGTGGGACGCCGAGGTGTTCCACACCACTCTGAGTAGAATGGCTGTGTGAACGAACTGTTAAGAATCATCAAGGTGCCAGCGGGAATTGCTACTCGTGAGCTTCGCTCACTCGTTCCGCGAGCACATGATTCTTTGGACAAGGCACGCTCCAGTGTCGCCCCAGTGGTTGACGATGTCCGGGACCGAGGTCGTGCAGCAGTCATCGATGCAACGTCGCGTTTCGACGGGGTTGAGTTAGAAAACGTGCGGGTTCCTCGCGAAGAACTCACCCGCGCTCTGGCCGAATTGGGCTCAGGAGTACGCGAAGCACTGGAAGAGTCAGTTGCGCGCTTGCGTCAGGTGAGCACACGCGATGTCCCGCAGGGTTCGACGACGGACTTTGGCGGTTCTGTCGTGTCAACGCGGTGGACCCCGGTGGACCGCGTGGGACTCTACGTTCCCGGTGGTCGTGCCGTGTACCCGTCCACGGTCGTTATGAACGCGGTGCCCGCACAGGTTGCGGGCGTGGGGTCGTTGGCGCTCGCGTCGCCTCCCGGACCTTCTGGTTTGCCTCACCCGGTAGTTTTGGCGACAGCTGAACTTTTGGGTGTGGATGAAGTGTGGGCCATGGGAGGAGCCCAAGCGATAGCGGCGTTTGCATACGGTTTTGACGACGGCGAAGCATGTGAGCCCGTCGATGTCATCACCGGTCCGGGTAATGCGTACGTGGCAGGCGCTAAGTCGCTTGTCCGGTCGTTTGTGGGCGTTGATTCGATTGCAGGGCCCACTGAGATCATCGTGTGTGCTGATGATCATGCGAGGCCTGAGTTTGTGGCCGCGGATCTCATCAGCCAGGCTGAGCACGACCCGTTGGCGGCTTCTGTTCTTGTCACGGACTCTTCCGACCTGGTGGCTCGTGTGCAGGACGAACTGGCCCGCCAGATCGAAGAAGCCACACACCGCGAACGGATCCGAGAAGCGTTTGCTGGGTCACAGTCGGGTGTTCTGTTGGTCGAATCGCGTGCGGACATGGTGCGCGTGGCGAACGTGTACGCGGGCGAACACGTCGAAGTCATGATCGAAAACCCTCACGAGTTTGCGCAGGCACTGCGCCACGGTGGAACGATTTTCATCGGCGACTACTCTCCTGTGGCATTGGGCGACTACTGCTCAGGGTCGAACCACGTACTGCCCACAAGCGGAACAGCTACCCACGCGTCGCCACTAGGGGTTCACAGTTTCATGAAGAGTAGCCAGGTTGTGAGCTACACACGTAACGGTTTGCTCGATGTGGCCGATCACATTGAGACGCTGGCCGATGCTGAAAACCTTCCCGCCCACGGTTATGCTGTGCATCTACGGAGGGAGAGCTAATGCACTGTCCGTTTTGTCGCCACAGTGATTCGCGTGTTGTCGATTCGAGAACCGCTGAAGACGGTGCGTCGATCCGCCGTCGCCGTCAATGCCCCAACTGCTCACGCCGCTTCACCACGATCGAAGCGACGAGCTTATCGGTGATTAAACGTTCGGGAGTCTCCGAAGAGTTTTCCCGTCAAAAAGTGGTCTCCGGTGTGCGTAAAGCATGCCAAGGACGTCCCGTCTCTGAGGACGATTTAGCGAAACTCGCTCAACGCGTCGAGGAGAACATCCGCTCGCAGGGGATCGCTGAAATCGATGCCGACGAAGTGGGATTGGCCATTCTGGACCCGCTACGTGAACTCGACCAGGTTGCGTACCTGCGTTTCGCTAGCGTGTACCAGGGGTTTGACTCACTCGAAGACTTTGAAGCGGCAATCTCCTCACTCCGTGCAGAACGCGAAAATGCACGTCTCGAACAGTAAAACCGTAGCCTAAATGGTCAGAAACTGATTCGGTTTGCTCCTTGCACTGGGGTTCTGTGTAAGATGAAAGGGCGCTATGGCGCCTGCCACTGGTGGCTTCGGAGGGGAAGCCGACGCCACCAGTGGCCTTCTTATATTCCTGCAGGTCACTCGCGGTAAACCTCTACGCTGCTTGCGCAAGCTGAGGCTTGCGCGTAACCGCCCGGATTCCCTGCGCTGTGAGCTGACATTCCACGTCCTCTGCTGTTGCGCTCGGACCCCACTCGTCAGCGATCTCGGACAGAGTACGCAGATAGGTTCCATACGTTGAGGCAGTCCACGCTGACCTTTGCTTCATGTTCAAAGCTCGAGCAGTTCGACCGTCGAGAATCAGCGGCATGTTCTCGCTTTCGTACAAGGGGTTGCGTCGCGAAAAGTACATGAGCTTCGTGAAATGCGACGGTCCCACGAACGGGATCCGCAGATCGGTGCTCCATGCCAGGTACGCATCTTCCGGTTCACATTCGCGGGTCCTCGTAATCGCGTCGTAAAGACGTAGAGCAAAATCTTCGGTTTCGAGCGGTTTGCATGCCCGGTAGACGGACCTGGGCGCGTTCCCGGCTGCCCACATGCTCACACCGGCATAGAAATTGAGTGCCGATTCAGGATCGTGGATGTGCGAACCCAAGTTAAAGAGAGTCCAACGGCTGATGACCTCGCTGGCTCCATTGAGAATCGCAGGGCGAGGACCCGTCCAAAACTTATCCCAGTGCGCTCTGCGCACGGGAGCTGACAGGGATGGAACGTGGGGTATATGTGGGCTGAACGATTGAATGAGTTGTGCGTACATTTTTCCTCCTGTTGTGTGTTGTGTACACGATCGTGACAGGAGGCACTGACACAGTTTTTCGATCACATGTACGAGTCGAGCACCGACTCATTCGACGTGACAACAGTGAGACGTGACGTTGCACGTGTCAGCGCAACATACAGCTCACCCACGCCTTTCTGCGAATGTGCAATGAACGCAGGCTCAAAAATCACGACGTTGTCGAACTCCAGACCCTTTGCTCCGAACGGCGTGAGAACAGCGACTGTGCGGTCGATCCCCGCAGGGCCCATACCGTAGTCAAGCCCCGTCTCCGTAAGCATTGCTTCAAGGATCTCGCGGTGTTCGGCGGCTGTGATGATCGCGCACGTTCCACCCAATTCCCGGTCAGTCAGCACTGAAGCCAACCGAGCCACGGACTCAGAAACCGAGGCAGTCCGAACGACCTCGGGATCGTGAGTGCCTTCCCTCACTGGGGTGGGGACGGCCAGCGTGGGGAAGTGGTCACTGAGAAGCTGGTTCGCAATCGACATGATGCGCCCCGGGGTGCGGTATGAAACCGTGAGCTCTTGAGCGTCAAAGGAATCGACGTGCGGTGACAGCATGGTGTTCCATGTGCGCTCTGAGTCCACAATTGAAGCCTGAGCCAGGTCACCCACAAGCGTGGCAGACTTGGACGGCACTCGGTTAAACAACAGGCGCAACTGCATGGGGCTGAGCTCTTGTGCCTCATCGACGATGAGGTGCCCATACGTCCATTCGCGATCCTCGCTGGCCCGCTCCGCCAAGGTCTGAGACGCGCCTGTGTCCGTGTACCGTTGCGCCAACTGCTCGGCAGAAATAAGGTCACCCGTTCCCGTCATCTCGAGGACACGTTCGGCGTATTCGACCTCGTGGTTCTGTGCATGTGCCTGACCGGGGGCGGCTCCTAATAGTTCGGCCAGCTCGTCCAGAAGAGGGACGTCCTCGACCGTAATGTCTGAGCCCGCAGGACGACGCAGACGCGCCATCTCTTCAAACGTCAGCACCTTGTCGGCAGCCGCCACCAACTTGTGCGGCTTGGAAAACAGAGCGTCCAGAACACCTCGGGGAGTCAACGGCAACCAGTGCGAGTTGATCGCAACACGAGCGTCGCGTGAGCGGCGCACATCATCGACGATTTCCGCAATCTGGTCCTGCGACGCACCGCCCTCGCCGTTATCCACGATCCGCTGTGCCAAAGCATTCATCAACGTTGTTGCAAAAACTTCGCGCGCGCGGTTGTGTGTGTACCCGGACCGGCGTGCTCGTTCGCGTGCGGTCTTCACCATGTCTCGAGTGAGCGTGACGCGCCGCAATCCCACGCTCAACTCGATGTCTGAAGCGGGGATTCGCTGGTAGTTCCGCACAGCACGCGACAGCACCTTCACCATGCGGAGGTCACCCTTCACCGCCGATGTGGCAGAAGAGTCCCGTAGCGTCGTATCGACCCCGGGGAACAGTTGGCCCGGGGTTAACAGAACGGCGCCTGTCTCACCCAAGCTGGGCAAGACCTTCTCGATGTACTTAAGGAACACAGGAGACGGCCCAACGATAAGAACACCCGACTGAGCTATGGTCGTGCGGTGTTTATATAGGAGGAACGCGGCGCGGTGGAGCGCAACAGCGGTCTTTCCTGTTCCAGGTCCACCCTGGACGACGACAACGCCCGAAAGTGGTTTACGAATAATCGCGTCCTGTTCTGCCTGAATCGTTTCGACGATGTTCGACATCCGGCCCGTGCGGTGGGCATCGAGCGAGGCGATCAGGGCGCCTTCGCCACGCAGGTGCTTACGCTTGTTAGAGTCCAAGTCGTTCAAGTTCAGAACATCGTCTTCGATGCCCACAACTTCACGCCCGCGCGTGGTGAGGTGACGCCTGAGCACCAGGTTTTCTGGTTGCGCGGCAGTCGCGCGATAAAACGGTTCACTGGCCGGGGCCCGCCAGTCCATGAGCAGCTGCGACCGGTCCTGATCGCTGATTCCGATCCGCCCGATATACGTGGTGGTGCCGTCGCGGTCGTCGATGCGCCCAAAGCACAGTCCTTCTTCGGCACTGTTGAGGCGAATGAGCTGATCTTCGTACACCGTGGCAAACGCATCGCGTTCAGACCTGTTCTGGTGGTGATTTCCCACGTGTGTGAGCCGTACACTCTGAAGTTTCTGGGTGGTTTCGGTACGGAGTTCGTCTAGCCTCGTGTAGACCGCATCGACGTGTTGCTGCTCGATGGAAATTTCGTTCAAATCGTTCACCCTGTACCTTTCCGGCATTCAATTATGCCGGAACCGAACGACCTTGGCGTCGAATTCCATGTGAATTTTGGTTCGTGCGCCGTGAGTTAAGTCATGCTTTGGTAACGGTGGCCGGAGCGAACCCAGTTCGCAATGCGGCAGCAAGGCCAGTTGCGTTGATGGTGCTCGCTGAGGCCACTACTACGACGTTCGCGCGCTGCCCCCGCGTCCGCCCGGTCGCGTTGACGACGTACACGTGTGCGAAGTGGGTGGCAAGCGCCTGGATTTCTTGTCGCGCGTGCGCTGGGGTTCCTGCGATATTGAATAGCGCCAGTCCTTGTGGTTGAAGGGCCGAGGCGGTGTGGGCAAAGTAGGCATCAGTCGTGAGTGCCTGTGGAGTTGCGTCTCCGTCGAACGCGTCACGGACCACGATGTCGAGGCTTTCCGGTGCGAACGTTTGGATCTCGCGTGCCCCGTCACCCACCCGGAGCGCAAGTGCGGGGGAGCGGGGAAGGTCAAACCACTGGCGTACGTAGTCCATGAGAAGAGCGTCGATGTCGATGGCTGTTTGCCGGGACCGTGGGTGAGTGGCGTGCAACCGGCGGGCTAGGGAACATCCGGCTGCTCCAATGTGGACTGCTCTGACCGAGGTGCCGGGCGGGAAAACCTGATCAATTGTGGTTGCCATCCAGTGGAGGTATGGGAAGTCTAAGCGATTCGGATCGTCCGTCGTGATCGACGAACTGGGTACTGAGTTGACGTAGAGAATCCACGAGTTGGGTTCATCTGGAATGGTTTCCTTGCGTGCAATTCCTGTGGATATCTCGACCTCGACGCTGGTGTCGCGTGCCCGTTTCCGTCCCATATGGGCCAAGTGTAGTTGTTGTCCCCGGTCACAGAGGTGGAATGCGGGAACCGTTCGTGTGTACACGGAGAGTGTTGCAGTGGCTTCTCGTTGTGGAGAAAACGGCTATATCCACAGGCTGAAACGAGTGGGTTTCCGGTGGAGTAGATGAGCATGAAAGTGAAGTCATGGAAACAATAAACATCAGTACACCCGTCGATATTGTTCGTCTCGTCAACATGGCCATGGGACACGTCCCGCCCGATTCGCTTGTTTTTGTTCTAAAGCGCAACGTGGAAGGTCCAGGGGCTCTGGGCGGAAGCGTACGCGTCAATTTCGATATGGAAGCTGTCCGTAGATTCAGTGCCGACGTCGCTCAACAAATAGCGCAGGTGGTTCTTCGTTTCGAGCCGTGCGAAGTGGTCTTCCCTGTGTTTTCGTGCGACGAAGTCGCTCAAGCTCTAGGGCACACAGGAGAAGAACTCAGGAGCTCCGATGTTCACGCTCTTGTTCACGCATGGACTGGGATTCAACGCGAACTCTCAAAAGTCGGAGTGAGATCTATTCCTCCTGTGTGGACAGGCCGCAACAAATGTGGCTGGGTTCTAGACCCAGAAATGTGTGCACCCGTTTCGAACGTAGAAACCACCACAAATCTGCCACCGCTGTCAGCACTCCCACGCGTCAGGAAACGTGTGCGTGCGCAACTCGAGAGCTGCGTAGGTGACAAACGGAGCGACCTCGAAGCGCTTATCAGTGATGCAAGTGAGCTTTGTTCCTTCGCTCTTTCAGAAAACACCCCGCCCGATTGGGACAGTATCCACGTGAGCGCAGGAGCAGTCCGAGCTATCGAGACGTTGAGCGACAACGGTGTAGGCCGAGACGCTCTCATCACTGTGTTTTCTGCGCGGCACCCCAGCTTTAGACCCGATGTGGTGGGGAACTTGAGTCCAGAAGAATTTCTGGAAACAATCTTGGAAATCTTAGAAGGGGACATTGAACAGTACCTTGCTGGAATGGACGCGATAAGGCCGCACATGCCATACACGTATTCCGTTCTTATGTACCTCAAACTCGTCGCAGTCCACGCTGCTGACGAGTACTTTAGTGAACTCCTAGGCGTGATCGCGTGGTTCGAATGGGTCGCCGGGCACAACTCGTACGCTCATCATTTCGCACGGTCGGCGCTCGCTGTCGACTCGGCCAATAGCTTTGCTGGCACTGTCGAAGCGTTTGTAGAGCGGGGGATCACCGCTGTGTGGACGCGTTAATTTCACTTGCCGGGAATATCGTGCGAAAATTGGGTGTTGACCCAGTTGTATCCGCGAGGATTTGACTTGGGTCTTAGTACTGCCCATGTGGCAACTTAGGTGAAAGGTGACTTCGTGCCAGCTGTCGATAACGAGAAGCAAGCCTCAACTACTGCAAAGAAGAAGGCGACAACATCTAAAGCCTCTACCACTGCAAAGAAGAAGGCGACATCGACATCTAAGTCAACAGCTTCGAAGACTACCGGCACCAAGAAGACCGCCACCACGGCTAAAAAGACTGCTACGACTGCAAAAACTTCCACAGCGAAAAAGAGCACCAGCACTGCCAAGAAGTCGACCGGTTCGACCGCGAAGAAGAGCACTGCAACTACCAAGAAATCCACCACGGCAGCCAAGTCGGCAGCTACTGCGAAGCGCGCGGCCAAAGCAACTGCGGCAAAAGAAGCAGCGGCAAAGACCTCGACCCGAAAGAAGGCTCAGGACGCTGAAGAGGTCGAGACCGACAAGGTCGAAACCGACGACGTCGAAGATCTCGCTACGACTGACGAATCGACGGAAACGCGTAACTCCCAAGAAGAGGAGAAGGACGCTCAGATTAAAGAAGCCGGTGGCTTCGTGGTGTCCGACACCGACGACGAGGATCAGCCTGCACAGCAGGTTGCGACTGCCGGTGCAACCGCTGACCCAGTTAAGGACTACCTCAAGCAGATCGGTAAGGTCGCACTCCTTAACGCCGCCGAGGAAGTCGACTTGGCAAAGCGTATTGAAGCCGGAATGTATGCTGAGCACCTTGTCGAAGAAGGCAAGGTTACCGAAGCGCGCGATCTTCGTGACTACAAGTGGATTATCCACGACGGTCGTATTGCCAAGAACCACCTGCTCGAAGCTAACCTTCGACTCGTGGTATCGCTTGCAAAGCGCTACACGGGTCGTGGAATGCTGTTCCTGGACTTGATCCAGGAAGGTAACTTGGGTCTGATTCGTGCGGTTGAAAAGTTCGACTACACCAAGGGCTTTAAGTTCTCCACGTACGCAACCTGGTGGATCCGCCAGGCGATTACCCGCGCTATGGCCGACCAGGCACGTACCATTCGTATCCCGGTTCACATGGTGGAAGTCATCAACAAGCTCGCACGTGTGCAGCGCCAGATGCTTCAAGACTTGGGTCGCGAACCCACGCCAGAAGAACTTGCTAAGGAACTCGACATGACCCCCGAACGTGTTGTCGAAGTTCAGAAGTACGGACGTGAACCGATCTCGCTACACACCCCGCTTGGTGAAGATGGTGACAGCGAATTTGGTGACCTCATTGAGGACTCCGAAGCCGTTGTGCCTGCTGACTCGGTCAGCTTCACCCTGCTTCAGGAACAGCTCCACTCGGTTCTCGACACCTTGTCAGAGCGCGAAGCTGGAGTCGTTTCGATGCGTTTCGGACTCAACGACGGGCAACCCAAGACGCTCGACGAGATCGGCAAGGTGTACGGCGTGACCCGCGAACGTATCCGCCAGATCGAATCGAAGACGATGGCTAAACTCCGCCACCCGTCCCGCTCCCAGGTGCTGCGCGACTACCTCGACTAATACCGAGGCCCATCAAGGGCAGTGCGCAACTCAGCGAGTTGCGCTCACAATCGCGATGGCCGCGTTGTGGCAGTCAATGATCTGCGCGACGCGGCCCAAGTGGGTGTCGACGGGCTGTGATAAAACAGCGCCTCCGTGTTCTTGCGCGCGCTCCAAAGTTTCATCGACGTCGTTGACGCGAACGTAGATCTTCCAGTGCGCAGGAATTGAGAGGTCTGAGATATCGACCATTCCTGCAACGGGGGATCCACCAGTGGAGAAGGTGGTGTAGTCGTCCTCGTTCGCTTGAGTCTCCCATCCGAAGACGGTGGTGTAGAAGTCTGCGACACCGGTATCAGTGGTGTGAAGTTCAAACCACGCCGGCGCACCGACCGCATCGGTGAGGGCGAATCCACGGTCGTCGCCATACGACAAAACGCCAAAGCCGGTCTGTGCTGAGTCGGCAACGAGGGCCACCGAGGCGTCACCGTCGAAGTTGGGGATCGCCATCAACGCCTGTCCCTTGTTTTCGGCGATGTTTTGCAAGAACCCCTCGAAATCCGCGACATGGAAATACAAAGACCAGAACCCAGGCTGACCTTCGGGCGCCTCGGCGGGTTGCTGACTGATACCTGCAACGGACGAGCCGTTCACAACGGCCCGCGTTCCGATCCCCATGGGACCTACCCCGTCAAAATCCCACCCAAAAACAGCGGAATAGAACGACTGGGATTCTTCAACGTTTGGAGAGCTCAGCTCAATCCAGCATGGGGTTACAGGCTTGTTGTCAGTCACAGCCCCATTGTTGCATAGGAAGCATATGTGTCGATGCCGTCGACTAACGCTTTCGCATATGCCTCCGGGTCCTCCTGCATACGTTTGGCTTCGTCCGGATTGCGCATTTCACCACATTCGACGATGACAGCTGGGACGGATGCGTGGTTCAAACCAGCGAGATCGGTGCGCTCCACTAAACCCTCCTTACCGTAGCCTGCGCGGTTGATGGGGAATTTGTTGTCCGTGAATCCTTGAACAATCGCTTCGCCTAGTTTTGTGGATTTCTCGAGGTTGTCACCCGGCGCCACAATCACGCCAAATCCGCGAATCGACCGATTCTCCGATCCATTGGCGTGAATGCTGACCATGAAGTCGGCGTCGTCAGCGAACTTCCCGCGTTCATCCACACACGGCCCGACCCCGTCATTGGAATCGCGCGACATGATGACGCGCGCCCCACGTTTCTCGAGTTCGTCGCGCACCTTCGTTGCGACGTTCCAGTTGAATTGGTGTTCGGGAAACCCATTGTCGGTCGCTGTGCCCGTGGTGTTGCACGCCTTTTTCCCGCCTCGGCCGTCGGGAACCTTCTTGTTGATGCGGGAAAGGTGCGAAGCATTGCCACCGTTGTGGCCGGGATCCAGGGCGATGACCAGCCCGTCAAGGGACTCGCCAGGTTTGCTTTGAGGAGTTTCCGGGGCCGAGGTGTCCCCGGGGTTGTGTTCGTTTGTAATAGGTTCGGGTTCAACCGTGGTGCGGGGCTGTGCTGTCTGGGTGCTCCCACAGCCACCCAGAAGGACCAATACTGCACACGCGTATAGCGCTATTGCGTGTCTCACACCCATCAGTCTACTCGACACAAGCCCCGTGAATCCAAAGTTTTGCACCGGCGTCGGCCTAGACTAGGACGGTGGCAACATCGGATTACGGAGCACGGCAACTGCAGGTCCTCGAAGGTCTCGAGGCGGTTCGTAAGCGTCCCGGAATGTATATCGGGTCTACCGACTCGCGGGGCCTCATGCACTGTCTGTGGGAGATTATCGACAACGCTGTGGACGAGGCGTTGGGCGGTCACGGCGAAAACATCACGGTGACCCTTCACGAAGACGGATCGGTCACCGTCGAAGATAACGGACGTGGAATTCCCGTCGACATCGAGCCACGCACAGGGCTCACTGGTGTTGAACTCGTCATGACCAAGCTTCACGCAGGCGGAAAGTTCGGTGGAGGCTCGTACTCCGCAGTGGGTGGCCTCCACGGTGTGGGTGCGTCAGTGGTGAACGCCCTTTCGAGTCGCTTGGACATCGAAGTGACGCGGTCCTCCAAGGTATACCGCATGTCCTTTCAGCGGGGAGCACCTGGAACGTTTACGGATAAGAATGAGCCACACCCGGATAACGACTTCACCCCATTTAAAAAAGAGTCCAAGCTGGAGGTCGTCGGCAAGGCGAAACGAGGCGTCACGGGTACCAAGATTCGCTACTGGGCCGACCCTCAAATCTTCATTACCGACGCTAAGTTCAACTACGACCACCTCGTGGACCGTGCCCGCCAAACCGCGTTTTTGGTCCCGGGGCTTAAGATCACGCTTGTCGACAATAGGGGAGTGGCCGTCGACGAGACCGGGGCACCTATTCCTCACCGCGTTGAAGAGTTCCAGTTCGACGGTGGGATCTCGGCGTTCGTCGACCACTTGGCACATGACGCAGCGGTGACGGACACGTGGCGTTTCACTACACAGTCCTCGTTTAAAGAGACGGTCCCAGTTCTTAACTCCTCAGGGCACATGGAGTCGCAGGAGGTGGAGCGCGACATCACGGTCGATGTCGCGTTGCGCTGGGGAAACGGTTACGACACCATGCTGAAGTCGTTCGTTAACATCATTGCCACCCCTAAGGGCGGAACGCACGTCTCCGGGTTTGAACAGGGGATCGTGAAAACGGTCCGCAAAGCGGTGGAAAGCAACGCTCGTCGCCTCAAGGTGGGCAAGGACAAACTTGAGAAAGATGACATTCTCGCCGGTCTCACCGCGGTGGTGACAGTTGCACTGGCCGAACCTCAGTTTGAGGGCCAGACAAAAGAAGTCTTGGGAACGCCTCCTGTTAGAGGAATCGTTTCGCGCGCGGTTGAAAAAGAGCTGACCTCTGTTCTTGAGTCTTCGAACCGCACTACTAAATCCCAGGTGAACACCCTGTTGGAAAAAGTGGTTGCGGAAATGAAATCGCGCATTTCGGCGCGTACACACCGCGAGAACCAGCGTCGCAAGACAGCGTTGGAAAGTTCGTCTCTACCTGCCAAGCTCTATGACTGCAGGAAGTCAGACGTCGAAGAGACCGAGCTTTTCATTGTCGAAGGTGATTCGGCGATGGGAACCGCTAAAGCGGCGCGAAACTCGGAAATGCAGGCGCTTTTCCCCATTCGTGGAAAGATTCTCAACGTGCAAAAGGCTTCTGTTGCCGACATGCTCGCCAACGCCGAATGCGCCGCCCTCACACAGGTCATCGGCGCGGGTTCGGGGCGCAGTTTTGATCTCGAGCAGGCACGCTACGGAAAGGTCATCATCATGACCGATGCCGACGTTGATGGTGCGCACATCCGTACACTGCTCCTGACTCTGTTTTTCCGCTATATGCGTCCTCTTGTCGAGGCAGGTCGGGTGTTTGCCGCTGTTCCACCCCTTCACCGCATTGAGGTCGTCAACCGGGGTAAAGCAAACGACGTGATCTACACGTATTCGGAAGCCGAACTGCACAAGACGCTTGCGCGGTTGGACCGTCAGAAGAAGAACTACAAGACCCCGCAACGCTACAAGGGTCTGGGCGAGATGGACGCGGATCAGCTTGCGGAAACCACCATGGATCCAGAACATCGCATGCTGCGACGCGTGACAATGGACGACATCGCTCACGCTGACTCCACGTTCAACCTTCTGATGGGCTCCGAAGTGGCTCCCCGCAAACAGTTCATTGTCTCGGGCGCCGCGTCCCTGGATGCTGAGCGTATCGACGCGTAGATCACGCTCACAATTGCCATCGAAACCTCCAGCGTGACTGGGGTAACTACCCCTAGCCGAAGAATGAGACCAACCATTTCGAATGTGTCTAACCGGCCCTGCAATCCTGTGAAAATCGTTAAAATTGTGAAGGATTAACCGCACTGTTGCGCACGTGGTGTGCACTTTTGAGGAGGCGACGTGGACCCGGTACTTATCGGACGGTGGCAATTTGGAATTACCACCGTGTACCACTTCTGGATGGTCCCGCTCACCCTCGGGCTTGGACTGCTCGTGGGTATTATGCAGACCTTGTATTACCGCACCGGTGATGAACGGTGGCTACGCTCCACAAAGTTCTGGGGCAAGCTTTACCTGATTAACTTCATCATGGGTGTCGCTACTGGTATCGTTCAAGAATTTCAGTTCGGAATGGCGTGGAGCGAATATTCGCGTTTCGTGGGGGACGTCTTCGGTGCGCCTCTCGCGATGGAAGCACTCATCGCATTCTTCCTTGAATCGACATTCCTGGGAATTTGGATCTTCGGGTGGAAGCGTCTTTCAAAGTCGTTGCACTTGACCGTTCTGTGGGCCGCCGTGATCGGATCGTGGTTGTCGGCCTTCTTCATCATTGTGGCCAACTCGTGGATGCAGCACCCTGTAGGTGTTGAAATGGTCGATGGCCGCCCAGTCATGGTTGATGTTCTGGCTGTTTTGACCAACAACACGGCCCTGTGGGCGTACGCTCACACCCTTGCAGGTGCAGTCGCTGTTGGTGGTGGGTTCCTCCTCGGTATTGCGTGGTACCACCTGTGGCGCCGTCGCAAGGACGGAATCGACACTGTTGATGACAAGGGCAATGTGGTCGTTGGCGACGCCCCTGAACTTGCTGGCCGTGACGCAAAAGACCACTCAGTGTGGATCAAGTCGTTGCGCATGGGTGCATGGACCGCCATCATCGCTTTTGTGTTCGTCGCTATTACGGGTGACTTCCAAGCGAAGCTCATGTACGAACAGCAACCAATGAAGATGGCTTCTGCTGAGGCTGCCTGCCACGACGGTGGACAATTCTCTGTCCTGACCGTGGGCAAGCCCGACCTCAACTCGTGTGACTCTGTTAAACCGATTATTGAAATTCCTGGCTTGCTGTCCTTCTTGGCAAAGGGTGACTTCACCAGCGACGTACCCGGTGTGAACACCTTGCTTCCGGAATATCAAGAGAAATACGGAACCACTCTTCCCGAAGGCGATATGTATGGGGAGTACTCGGGTGCGGAAGTGGACTACCAGCCACTCATGATCGTCACTTACTGGGGATTCCGCATGATGATTGGATTCGGTGTCCTCTCAGCTGCGTTTGCCGCTCTGGCCCTGGTGCTGACTCGCAAGGGAACAGTGCCACAGGCTAAGTGGCTGAACACCCTCGCCGTTCTGTCGATCTTCGCTCCGTTTATTGCGAACACCGCAGGTTGGGTGTTCACCGAAATGGGACGTCAGCCGTTCGTGGTTGCCCCCAACCCCGACCCGTCAGGTGTGGACGGTGTGTTTCTCTACACGGCTGCGGCGATTTCACCGTCAGTCTCGGCAGCTGAACTCTTGTTCAGTTTGATTACCCTGACGCTTCTGTATGGTGCGCTCATGGTGGTTGAGCTTAAGCTCCTCATCAAATACACCCGTGGCGGTGTTGCGTCTGCCATGCCAGAACTAGACACCCGCAACAACAAGCCCACCGTCGACGCGAAGAATGACGACGTCCTGTCGTTCGCTTACTAAGGAGTGGCAATGGAAATTCTGCAGATTATCTGGTTTATTCTCATCGCCGTCCTGTGGCTGGGGTACCTCTTCCTCGAAGGCTTCGACCTGGGAGTAGGTGTCCTCATGAAGACACTGGCGAAAAACGAAAAGGAACGTCGCGTTCTTCTCAACTCAATTGGTCCTGTGTGGGACGGTAACGAAGTGTGGCTACTCACCGCTGGTGGTGCCACGTTCGCCGCCTTCCCCATGTGGTACGCGTCCCTGTTCTCGGCGTTGTACCTGCCTTTGACGCTGGCACTTGTTGCACTGATCCTCAGGGCCGTGTCGATCGAGTACCGCGGAAAAGGTCATTCGGATCAGTGGCGTAACTTCTGGACCTGGGCTATGGCTGGAGGCTCAGCATTGGCAGCCTTCTGTGTGGGTGCAATGCTCGCACTGACAACGACCGGTCTGCCGCTCAACGAAAACGGTGACAACACTGGTGGGCCATTCGCGTGGGTGACGCTGTACGCCGTCATCGGTGGCCTGGGCGTACTCGGCTTCTCGATTCTGCACGGACTGCTGTTTGTCAGCCTCAAGACCGAGGGCGACATTCGCCACCGCGCTCACGCGCTAGCCGCGAAGTGGGGCCCTGTGTTCTTGCTTCCGATCGTCGTGTGGGTAGTCATCGTTCAGGTGATGCACGGTCCTGCGTGGGGCTGGGCAATCATCGCGGTCGCCGCAGTTTTCGCTGCGATCAGCTGGGTACGCCTGCGTGCCGGTTCGGAAAAGGGCGGTTTCATTTTCCAGGGACTGTTCCTGGTCGCGGGAGTCGTGAGTGTATTCGCTTCGATCTTCCCCAATGTCTTTCCGTCCACCATCAACCCGGACTTCTCGCTCACCATCGCAAACGCGTCGTCGTCTAACTACACGTTGGGCGTCATGCTGTGGGTGACGGTGATCTTCGTGCCGATCGTTCTGGCGTACACGGTCTTCTCGTACACGCTGTGGGCGAAGCGTCTGCACGTTGACCACATTCCGGAAGCTCACCAGATTCCGGTGGCAGCTCGAATCAAAGCGTGAGTAAATCTCCCGTAGCGATAGCGCTCGGAGCACCTCAGGGTGCCCGGGCGCTCGCTTGGTTGGGGCTCGTCGCGGTTCTCAAAGCGGTGGGCCTCGTCCTCATTGCTGAATCCTGTGCGCGGGGAGTCGTCGCGCTCATGCACAATGAACCGTTTACATTCGCGCTCGTTTTGGGGTGTTTGGGTGCATGTGTGCGCGGTGTGGCGGTGTGGCTGACGAAGGCCGTGGGTGCGCGAGCCTCAGTGGGCTTTAAAACGGAGCTGCGTTCACGTGTGTTAGCCCGGGTGACCGCGGGTTCCGGCCGCGACACCGGAGTGTCTGACGGCGCCCTGTCGGTGAGCGTGACACGGACGCTGGACGAACTGGACGACTATTTTGTACGTGTTTTGCCAGCACTGTTAACCACTATGTGCGTGCCGGCGATCATCATTGTGCGAGTCCTGTTCGCAGACTGGGTCTCGGCCGTTGTGATCGTCGTGACGCTCCCGTTGGTGCCACTTTTCATGATCCTGATCGGCAAGTACACGCTTGAGCGTGTGAGTGAAGCGACCCAGTCGCTGGATCAGCTGTCGAACAACCTGGTGGAGCTTGCCCGTGGCTTGCCGGTGCTGGTGGGTCTGGGCCGAGTGTACGCTCAGACCGCGGCGCTGAAGTCCATGAGCGAGTCCTACCGCACCACCACACTGCAGACTTTGCGTGTGGCGTTTCTTTCCGCCCTGGCCCTTGAACTGATCGCGACCCTTTCGGTTGCAGTCGTCGCGGTGTTCATTGGCGTTCGCCTGGTAAACGACGGTTTGGACCTGGAAGCGGGTCTGCTCGCGCTCATCCTCGCGCCTGAGTGCTTTTTGCCTCTGCGTCAGTTGGGCGCGGCTTTCCACGCAACCGAGAACGGTATGGCTGCGTATGAGCGGGTCAACGACGTCATTTCGCGTCCCGTTGATGCGCCAGTTGAGGGCCGCCCTGGCGGCCTTGCCGTCGCCGAGGTGTCCGTCACCTACGCGGGTCGACCTCGGCCGGCGCTGTCCCCAGTGTCAGCTGACTTTTCAGGTCTTACAGCCGTGACAGGTGGGTCCGGTACTGGAAAATCGACGTTACTGGGTGTGCTGGCTGGGCTTGTGAGGTCAAACGACACGTGTACCGTGAGCGGGCACGTTGTGGGTGTCCCCGAAAATATTGCGTATGCGGGTCAGGCACCTCGCACATGCGGAGAGACTCTTGAAGAAGAGGCTCAGCTGTACGGCGCTGAGCTCACGCCCTACCTCCAGCGCGTGGGATTGGACCTCGACCCGCTGACGCCACCGTCGGCCCTGAGCCCGGGGGAGTTGCGCCGCTTCGCTATTGCTCGTGCTCTCATGCGGATTGACGCAGGAGCGGAACTGCTCATCGTGGATGAGCCAACCGCCCACCTCGACGCGCAGACCGCGCAGACGATCCGCACGGAGCTCCTCAACATCTCGCAATCGATCCCCGTGATCGCTGCGACCCACGACCCGGAACTCATCAAACTAGGCAATGAACTGCGCTTAGACGGTACCGCAGCCTCGGCGGAAGCCCAGGCAACCCCGCTCCCAACCCAGCCTGCACGCACCTCGAAAGCAGCGCCCACCTCGGCGGGGGAATCCCACATCAGCACCCGCACGGCCCTTCGCAGGCTCATGAACGCCATGAACGTGCTGTCCGCGAAGTTCATCGTGTCCACGTTGTTTGCGGTGGCTGCCGTGGCGTCCGCGACGGCCCTGTCCGGAGTGTCCGCGTGGCTCATTGTCCACGCGTCGTTCCAACCGCCCATCATGTATTTGCTGGTGGCGATCGTGGGTGTCCGGTTCTTTGGACTGTCCCGGTCGGTGTTCACCTACGTCAAGCAGTTGCTGCTCCACGACGCGATGTTGACGTCGCTTACGCACTTGCGCGAACGCGTGTGGTTGGGCTTTGCGCGGGCCGGTACCGCGAACCGCACGCTGGTCCGAGGAGAGTTGGCACTCACCCGGCTTGTCGCCGATGTCGACGATGTTCGCGACGGCGCCCCTCGTGTTGTGCAACCCCCGATCGTCGCCGCTGTGATCGCGGTGACGGCGACCGTGGTGATGGCGCTCATCCACCCGTTGGCGGCCGTGCTGACTGTTGTGTGTGCGTTGGTGAGTTTGGTGCTCGCGCCCACGGTGACGCTTGTGGTGGACGGTCAGGCGAGTTCCGCCAGGTTGAGCACGCGCACCCAAGTGTTGGCGCGGATCAGCGCGTTCTTGTGGGCACGTGAGGACGTCATGGTCAACGGCAGGGCCGCCGAGGTGGTCGACCGTATCCGTGAAATTGACCAGCGGGCGTCGCGCGCCGAACTTCGGGTCCTGTGGGCGGCCGGAGTTGGCGAAGGTGTCGTCACAGTGGTCACCACACTCAACGCGGTTCTCATGCTTCCACTTTTGGCGACAGCCGTGGGTAGCGGAGCGGTTTCACCGGAGCTTTTGGCAGTGACCGTGCTGTTGCCACTTGCGCTCATCGACTGTTACATCGATTCGCTGACGGCCGTTCAGAACTGGCCTGCTCTTAAACACAGCCTGGCCCGTGTTCCGGCGCTGGACGAACGTGGAGAGATACTGCGTGATGCTCGCGAACCGATTGCTGAGTTTGATTCGGCTGAGCTCGACGATGTGGCCGCCCGCTGGCCGGGAATGACCGAGGACGTGTTCAGTGGCGTCTCGGCCTCCATTACCCCGGGGTCGTGGACGACGGTGACGGGGCGTTCGGGATCGGGGAAGACCACGCTGGTGAGTGTTCTGTTGCGCTTCATTGATCCGGTGCGCGGAAAGTACACGCTCAACGGCAGCGACGCCGTTGAACTCACAGCCACACAGCTGTCGTCGGTGTTTGCGTGGTGCCCGCAGGAGTCACACGTGTTCGACTCCACGGTACGCAACAACCTGGTGATTGCCCGCGACCGGGACAATGCCCCAACGGATCAAGAGATTCGCGAGGTTCTGGCCCGTGTGGGCTTGGAAGAACTGGCTGAAGTCGACTCCCGGATCGGGGCCTCGGGTGCGTACCTTTCGGGAGGTCAACGTCAGCGACTAGCCGTAGCTAGAACGCTCCTCGCAGGGGCACAGGTCATCATTCTGGACGAACCCACCGCCCATCTAGACGAACAGCTCGCAACATCGCTCATGGACGATCTGCGGGAGGTCCTCAAAGACAAAGCAGTGGTCGTGGTGACCCACGACCACTCACTGGTCCGGCCTAGCGACCGCGTGATTGCCGTGGGCGAGTTGCGCCGTTGCTAAGCCGTAGATGGCCGTCCGTAGTGGGACGTAGACGCTAGTCCTTCTTCCCGAACATGATTTCGTCCCAGCTGGGAACCGAGGAACGTCCCTTCTTCTTGGGCTGTTCGTCGTTCTGTTCGTCTGCGTAGTCAGACACCCCAGGTTCGTCCAACAGCGACGGCTGGTCATCGTCCTGAGTAGGAGCCGGAGCGGCCATCACGGCGTCGTCGTGTGCGTCCTGCGGGCGCGACAGCGCCGAGTGAGCGCCGTCCGGCTGGGATTCGGGAGCGTCAGGAACAGACTGCACAATCGGCTGTGTTTCGTTCTTGCGACGACGTAGGCTCTCGAGAATGCGACCAGTTTCGGTCTGAGGGTCGCGGGTGTCGCGCTGGGTGTGATCGGCTTCGACATTAAACACCGAACCGTAGTCCGGGATGGGGCCGGAGTCAGATGGACCGGTGTCCGACAGCCAGCGTGCTTCTTCGTTGAGCGCGGTGACGGAACCGGAGCGGTACTCCCAGCTTGCGACCGAGGTCGTGTCGCCCACTGGGTAACGTAGCTCAACGTGCCACGCACCGGTGTCGGTGCGCCATGCGTCCCATGACTGATCCTCAATGTCTCGTGCCTCGAGGCGTTCGGTGACAACCTCGCTGAGCGGGCGGGACCCGGACTCGGAGTACACCGGGCACTGACCGGCTGTGTACGCGATGTGGCGACGTTCCGCAAGAACCGGGCCCTCGTACTGCTGGATCTGCGTCAGTGGGGCACCGGTGTCGTGTGCGACGTCCTCGGCCGACATGCCGGAACGAATCATCGCCTGAATCACCTTTGGTCGCACGTGGCCCGAACTGTGGCCGGTAACAGCGTGTGTGCGAACTCGACGGATCGCAGCGAAAACGTCTTCGGTAGCAGGCAAGAAATACTCGTTGCCTTGCTCATCGACGAGCTTGAGCGAGCCTTCTTCAATGCTCTGAAACGACAATTTAGTCACAACACACCATCCTTTTAGTCTTTCTAAGCGTGTCACGTCCAGGCGTCTGTCCCTGTCATCTTGGCGTGGCGAGTCGAAATTCTCTGGGTCCAGAAGTCAGGGTTAAAGTGGTTGTATGACTGAATCGCCCCTGTCGCCATTCGACGCAGTAGTTCTCATGTCTTTCGGGGGCCCTGAAGGGCCCGACGACGTTCTCCCGTTCCTCAAGAACGTGACAGCTGGTCGCGGGATTCCCGAAGAGCGACTCAAAGAAGTGGGCGAACACTATTACATGTTCGACGGTGTATCGCCCATCAACGAACAGAACATTGCACTCCTGCAGCAGCTCGACGGTGAGCTTGAACGTCGAGGTATCACCACTCCAATCCTGTGGGGCAACCGCAACTGGAACCCGTTCCTCACGGACACCATCCGTGCCCACCACCAACGCACAGGTGCCACGAAGTTCCTGGCGATTACCACCTCGGCGTACTCTTCCTACTCATCTTGCCGGCAGTACCGGGAAGACTTTGGCGCAACGGTAGACACCCTGAAAGCCGAAGGTATTGACGTGACCTTCAACAAAGTGCGCCAGTACTACAACCACCCGGGGTTCGTGAACGCTCAGGTGCAGATCATGCGTCACGCGCTCGTAGACTTTGAAGCGAAAGTGGGCGAACTCGACCCGCAAAAGCACCGCATTCTGTACGTCACCCACTCGATTCCCACCTCGATGCAAGAGGCGTCCGAGGTGGCAACGGCTGGGTACGCAGACCAGCACCTGCAGTTGATGAACGCGATCGATCAGCAACTCGACGATTCGCTTCCGCACGAACTGGTGTTTTGCTCACGGTCGGGCCCGCCTCACGTCCCATGGCTTGAACCGGACGTGAATGACCGCATGGAGAAGCTTGCTTCACAAGGCATCACCGGAGTGATCGTGGCGCCCATTGGGTTCGTGTCCGACCACATGGAAGTGAAGTATGACCTGGACGTCGAAGCCGCTGAAACCGCTGAACGTGTGGGCTTGGCGTATGAGCGCGCAGCGACTGTGGGTACCAACCCTGCATTTGTCATGGGTCTTGTGGACTTGCTCGAAGAAAAAGCCGCCCAGGTACGTGGGGAAGAACCACACCAGCCGGCTCTTACCCCTGAAGGCCCGGTTGACGGGTGTACCTTGGCGCAGTCGGGTCAGTGTTGCAAGGGGAGAGTAGAGAAACCAGTTATGCCCTAAGGCTTAGGACTCTTCCTCGACGACGGGGAGCTGACCGGTTTCGGCGGCGATGACCTGTCGGATCTCCGAGGTGTCCAAGTTGTGATCGCGAGCGATCAGTTCGATGTTGCGGAGTTCGTCAACGAGCTGTTCGGCGAGGAATTCGTTGTCGTTTTCGCGAGCCTCGACAATCTTTTCACGTAACAGATCGGCCTTGCGCTCGACCTCTTCGGTAAATTCGCTCATACGTTTTCCCTTCTGAGCCAGTTCGTGATTAAGACAGCATTATGTGAACAAGGTACATGACGATGACCTTCCGTGCGGTGACGGTTTGTCAAATTATGGTCGAATCGACACATATTGACGTGAGTTCATCTGCCGTTTACTCTTATGCGGTAAATCACATGCGCAGTTGCTTTTGTGTTCTTGCCAAAAGCTCACTGAGAATGCAAAATGCTTTAGACATTGCGCATCAACGTGTGCGCATCTGACACTTGTACAGGAGTGTGATTAGGGTTCATGGCCACCGACTACGACGTTCCGCGTAAGCAGGATGAGGATCTTTCGAGCGATTCGATCGAGGAACTGAAGGCCCAGCGCAATCAGCAGCAGGCAAGTCAGGTTGATGAGGACGAAACTGCAGCTGCCGAAGGGTTCGAACTTCCTGGCGCAGACCTCTCCAACGAAGAACTGTCGGTGCGTGTTTTGCCCAAGCAGAACGACGAATTCACCTGCACTGAGTGCTTTCTGGTGCGTCACCGTTCACAGATGTCTGAAGAATCAGAAGAAGGTAGCCCAGTCTGCACGGACTGCGCTGACTAGGCTGACAAGTACGTCTTTAACCTTGTGGGGCGAGGACCCGGGCGAGTTCGTCCGGGTTGTGCGTCGAGACAATCCAGTACGGCGTGGGATCGTTCGGATCTTCGATATCGACTTTGACAAGGGATGAAGCCCACGGGCGTGTCACCAAAAAAGCCCGTGCGTCAAGATCTTGACCGCGTGCCTGAAACGCGTCTTCGCCCGTCATGGGTGTTGCGCCCGTGATGAATGAGCGCTCAATGTGAGCAGGGCCAGCAAACAGCACGTCTTGGGTCACCGTCACTCGTGGAATCAGCGAACGCAAGGTCAACGCAACCGCAATAAAAACGACGATCGGAACGATGATTCCGGCGATCCACGACAGTGGGATCACCATGAGGGACGTCATCGCAGAAAGAACGAGTGCCACAACCCACCACCAGATGGATGGGGTTACGCGTTCTGAATAAAGCGGAGAAGGTGCAGTCATAGGGGCTATTCTTCCATGGCTCACATGTTTCTTCTGCAACTCGGCTTTTCTTACGTTTCCTAGGTCGATAGAGTCAAGGCGTGGAAACCTTACCCATTCAACTCATGCGCGTTCATGAAAGCGCACAGGTCCCCACTTATGGTCATCCAGGGGACGCCGGTGCGGACCTCCGTGCATGCATCGATGTGACAGTCCAACCTTTTGAACGCGTGACCGTTCCCACGGGTATTGCGCTAGCCATCCCCATTGGGTACGTGGGGCTGGTTCACCCGCGATCGGGACTGAGTAGCAAGCACGGTCTTACGGTCGTCAACGCTCCGGGCACCATCGACGCGGGCTACCGGGGGGAAATCAAGGTCGCGCTGATCAACCTTGACCCACACGAACCCGTGCAGATTTCGGCAGGCGACCGAATCGCGCAACTCGTCATTCAGAAGGTTGAGCAAGCAGACTTCGAAATTGTCGATTCACTCGACGAAACCCAACGTGGAGACGCTGGGTTCGGATCAACGGGAAAGTAGACACACAATGGGATTGTTTAAGAGCTTTTTTGGTCGCAAGGACAACGCAGACGACGTTGACATTGAGCCAGAAGACGAGCTCGTGGAAGACGAAGCCGGTGACGCCGCTGACAGCGACGACGATGACAGTGACGACGGAGCTCAGAAGGAAGCACCTCGGGACCGTGTAAAGAACGGGCCCTGGGACGAATCCGAGGAGGCTGGAGAAGCCAACCGAATCGACCTCGGGACACTGCGGATCCCCGTCATTGACGGAATGCAGGTGCAGCTTGAAGCGCAAGAAGAAAGCGGGTTGATCCTCGCTGTTTCGCTCATCCACAAGGGTGGAGCGTTGCGCGTTCAGGCGATGGCCGCTCCTAAGACTGAAGGCCTGTGGTCGCAGGTGCGTAGCCAAGTTTCGGCCAGTGTCACCGCGGCTGGGGGATCGGCGAAGGAAATTTTCACCGACCTGGGATACGGCTTGTCGGCGGCAATCCCACACAAAATTGACGAAGATCAGGTTGGGGTGCAGAACCACGAATACGTGGGTGTTGACGGACCCCGTTGGTTCCTCATGGGAATTATTGCCAAGACCGACGGCTTGCCTGAAGAGGTTCGCGAGGAGCTCGTCGAAGTGTTCCGTGGCATTATTGTGGTCCGCGGTGACGCCCCTATGCCACCCGGACAGTTCCTTGAACTCACTCCGCCTAACCTCGAGCCAGACGCAGACTCCGAAGACTCATCTGACGATGACATCGACCCGTTTGAACGCGGGCCAGAAATCGCAGAAGTGCGTTAAAGGCGGTCGCGCTGAACGCAATCTCAAACTTCGCGGACGTGCGCGCCCGCGAACAGTTGTGCGCCCGAGGTGTCGTGTCCTCGGTGACTCGCTCCACCCCGTTGGAACCACCTCGGCTAGAAATCACCGTGTCAGACGGGCGTACTGAAATTCACGCCGTTTTCATGGGACGGCGCGACGTTCCTGGACTCACGGTGGGCCGCCCGGTCACCGTGTGCGGGCGGTTCACAACCGTGGACGGCGACCTGGTGACGCTCAACCCCGAATACGAGCTGCTCACCAACGTAGGTGGAGAAACTAGCTAAACAGCTCGCGCAAACGCGGTTTTGCCGAGGTGTTCGCGAGGAAGAACAGCTCGTCGCCGTCGACCAGGGTGTCGTCGTCTTGAGGCGCGAAAGCCCGGTCTGAACGGACAACAGCCACCAGAACGGTGTCCTGGGGGAGGTCGATGTCGCCGACCCGTTTGCCCAAGACCTCCGACGCTTCGTGGAGTGTCATCTCCATGAGGGTGGTGCCAGCCTGTTGCAAGGTCAGAAGTTGCACCAGGTTACCCACCTCGACCGCCTCTTCCACCAAGGCGGTCATGAGCCGAGGGGTGGACACCGCCACATCGACGCCCCAGTTGGAGTCGAAAAGCCATTCATTGCGCGGGTGGTTCACCCGCCCAACCGTGCGGGGCACTCCAAATTCGGTCTTTGCCAGCAAACTCAACACCAGATTGGTTTTGTCATCACCCGTAGCGGCGACAACTACATCGCAGTCTTCCAGCTGGGCGTCGGCAAGGCCGTCGAGCTCGCACGCATCCGTGTGAATCCACCTGGCGTCGGGGACCAGGTCCCGGCGGATCGCCTGTTTGTCGTTGTCGATCATGACGATCGTGTGGCCCTTGTCGATGAGTTCACGTGCAACCGAACGTCCGACTGATCCGGCTCCTGCAATCACGACCTTCATCAGTTGTCCCCTTCCGTAATCGGGCCGTCGAGTGACCTCACGACGTCGTCGAGGGCTTCGGACCGGCACATCACGTGTACTAGATCGCCGTCTTGAATGAGAGTGTCAGGGGTGATGTCGATACCTTCGCCCATCCGCGTGAAGTATGCGACGCGGGCGCCACTGTGGGCCTCTAATTCACTGACGGAACGGGCAACCCAGTCGGGGTGAACATGGACCTCCGACAGCACCATGCGCCCGGACGGGTCACGGAACTCGTTGACCGCTCCAGAAGGGATAAGTCGCCGCATCATTTGGTCGGCAGTCCACCGCACTGTTGCCACCGTGGGAACACCCAAACGTTCAAACACCTGGGCGCGCCGAGGGTCGTAGATGCGGGCGGCGACGTGCTTTACGCCGAATGTTTCCCTGGCAACTCGGGCGGCCAGAATGTTGGAGTTGTCCCCGGAGGATACGGCCGCGAAGGCGTATGCGTCCGAGGTGCGTGCCCGCACGAGCGTGTCGCGGTCAAAGCCGATGCCGGTCACCGTAGTGCCCGTGAAGTTCTTGCCCAGCTTCACAAATGCGTCGGCGTTCTTATCGACGACAGCAACAGTGTGGCCCTTGGTATCGAGTCCGCGGGCCAGTTGGGCTCCAACGCGTCCACATCCCATGATGACGAAGTGCACGATCCAAACTCCCTTTGACGTACCATTGGTGCCCGTGGCAAACAATTTTGCTCTTCTCAAGCGAATTATCGTTGGGCGACCTTTCCGCAGTGATCACTTTAGACGCGAAGCTCTCCCAAAACGTTTCGCCATGCCAATTTTCGCATCAGATATGTTGTCTTCTGTTGCGTACGCGCCCGACGCGATTCTTTTGGCCCTATCGCTTTCAGGCTTTGTCGCAATTTCGACGGCACCGTGGATCGGTATCGCAGTTGGTGTGCTCATCCTCATATTGGTGGGAAGTTACCGGCTAAACCTGAAGGCCTACCCAGGTGGCGGTGCCGACTACGATGTGGCCACCCGCAATCTGGGCTACCGCCCTGGACGTGCAGTCGCCGCAGCGCTTCTGGTGGACTATGTTCTCACGCTGTCGGTGTCCATGGCAGTTCTCGCCAGTTACTTAGCGTCGGCCTTTCACGTGCTTGAAGGCTACCTGACCCTCATCACCACGATTGGGATCGCAGTCGTAACGTTGTTTGGGTTGCGCGGTGGGCGCGCAATGCCGTTGCTTTTGGCGATCCCCACCTATTTGTTTGTGGGTGCCGTTCTCGTCACGGTGGGCTACGGGGCGATTCGTATAGCTCGCGGCGATGAGATCCAGGCCGCTACCGCTCACTTGTCGGTGGTGCCGCTCGACGGTGATCTGCACTGGCACGGCGCCGTTGTCACGATCATTATTCTTCGCGCGTTTTCTTCTGGTCTGGTTGCCGTAGCGGGTATTGAAACGGTGGGGACGGCCGTTCCCAAGTTCGCAAAACCCCGAGGTGTCAACGCCGGGAATACCTTGGCGTTTACCGGGCTCTTGAGTGCCGCAATGCTGATTGGGCTCACGTGGCTGGCTACGCAAGTTGGCGTCAAATACGTGAGCAATCCGTCGACTCAGCTGTTTGAGCGTAGCCAGCCAGTGGGGGAGGAGTTCCACCAAGTTCCGGTTCTCGCGCAATGCGCCGACGCAGTGTTCGACCACATGCCGGCAGTCGCCACGGCGATCACCCTCATCACCGCCCTCGTTCTGCTGGTGGCGGCCAACACGTCCATGGAAGGATTCCCCGGCCTGGCATCCAAGCTGGCGCGCGACTCGTTCTTGCCTAAACAGTTGGCGTCCTTGGGTGACCGCATGACGTTTTCGAACGGCGTGGTGGTCCTGTCGATCAGCTCGATCATCTTGGTGATCCTGACCGGCGCCAACGCCGAACGCCTCATCGACATGTATCTGGTAGGAGTCTTCGCCTCCTTGGCACTGGGCCAGTGGGGCATGGTGAAGCACTGGACCAGCCGGATCAGGGCAATCGTGTCGGGTCCAGTGCGCACGCGCATGATGTTTAACCGGGTCGTGAATACGATCGGTGCAATCACCGCAACGGCGATCCTGGCCGTTGTCCTGGTCTCAAAGTTCTTCTTAGGCGCGTGGCTGGCGCTCGCACTCATGCTGGTGGGCTACGTGGCCATGGGACTCATCCACCGCCACTACACGCGCGTGGCACGCGAACTCAACGTCAATCCCAAAGACGGAAGCGTCAAGGCGCTACCACCTCGGACGCGGGCCGTGGTCGTTGTATCCGAAATCAACAAACCTACGATGCGCGCGGTTGCTTTCGCGCGCGCTACCCGCCCCAACGTCCTCACCGCCGTCGCCATTGCCGTGGACGAAGACCAAGCGGCACTGGTGCAAAAACGATGGGACGAACTCAAACTTCCCATCCGGCTCACCCTGTTGGACTCTCCCTACCGCGAACTGATTCGCCCCGTGATGAACTACATCGCCCACATGCACGCAAAATCACCGGACGACCTCATCACGGTGTACGTACCGCAATACATCGTGGGGCGCTGGTGGGAACAGATTTTGCACAACCAAGCACTCTTGGGGCTCCGCAAACGTCTGCTGTTCTTGCCCAACGTGCAGGTCGTCACCGTGCCGTGGCGGCTCAAGTCCTTCAACCGCAACCGTGAATTGCTCATGGGCCGTGGCGGACACGTCGACGAACGCGTCATGAGGATGTACGAATGAACCACGTAGAACTCACGGTAGATGCGCCGGCGGCCGGCGGAGAGTCTGTAGCGCGTACCGAAGATGGCGTCATTTTTGTATCCGGTGCGATCCCGGGTGAGCGAGTCCGCGTCGAAATCACCCAAACGAAGAAGTCGTTTTCGCGTGGCCGGGTGGTGGAGGTGTGTGAACCGTCCCCGCACCGCGTGCCCGATAGGCGCATCGCGTGGGGGTGCCCGGACGTGGGTGGTGTCGAGTACGCCCACGTCACTGTGGAGCATTCGCGCGAACTCAAGCGGTTAGCCGCTATGGATCAGTTCTCCCGAATCGGCAAGTTCGACCGCGATCTCATGGACCGTCTTAAGCGAGAGTTTCGCGTGACGCCTCCGCACCACGATGGGGAAGAATGGCGCACCCGTGTCCAACTTGCGGTGACGGGTGGCCGCATTGGCATGTACCGGGCGGGCAGCCATGAAACCGTTCCGGTGACCCACGTGCCCCTCGCAGCTCCCGCGATCAACGACCTGAACCTGCACCAGATCGATCTCACGGGCGCTGAGCGCGTTGAGATCGCCGTGGGTGACACCGGGGGAGCGGTGACTGTGGTGGGGCGTGAAGAAGTTGCGCACAAGCTCGCCGAGGTCGTTCCCCCTGAGTGGTCGCTCATGAGTCGCGCTGCCGGCAGGCGGAACCGGTCAGCCGGGCGAACCACGCTCATTGCAGGTGCAGGGCGCGTGAGCCATACCGTGCGTGGGGTTACGTTTGACCTCGACGCTGAAGGGTTCTGGCAAGTCCACCCGGACGCGGCTGACATTCTGAGCCGAGGTGTCGTGGAGCGGGTACGTGGCGACGTGGTCGATCTGTTTTGTGGCGCGGGACTACTCGCCATCATGGTCGCCCGCGAAACCGGGGCCCGTGTGTGGGGTGTCGAAGGGTCGTCTCTGGCGATTGCGAGTGCACGTGCTAACGCGCAGCGAGCCGGGGTGGAGGCCACATTCGACGTGAGCAGAGTCGAGAAGTTGGGCGCACTCACAGACGCTGACACGGTCGTGGTGGACCCACCTCGGGCGGGCCTTGACCCTGCCGTTATCCGATTAATTGCGTCTTCGACGTGTAAGCGCGTGGTGTACGTGTCTTGCGACGGAGCCACGTTTTGTCGTGACGCACAACGGTTGCAAAACTCCGGTTTCGAGTGCCGTGACATTCAAGCGTTCGATCTGTTTCCGCTCACCGCACACGTGGAATTTATTGGGTCGTTCGACCGGGTGTGACGGTAGAGAACTACTGGGATATGCGATAGAATTTATCTTGATGTCAAGATACTTTAGGTAACAGATGTGTGCCCTAAATAGATCGTCTGACGGTCCCGGGTACGCGTTGGGACAGACCCGCAGTTGCCGGTATCTTCGCAACCAAAAGAGGAGACCATGAGTACTGTCGACAGCTTTAAGTCGAAGAGCACCCTGGACGTTGGTGCTCAGTCGTACGAAATCTACCGCCTAGACGCCGTAAAGGGTTCCGAAAAGCTTCCTTTCAGCCTGAAGGTGCTTCTGGAAAACCTGTTGCGCACTGAAGACGGCGCTAACATCACCAAGAAGCACATCGAAGCGCTCGCTCAGTGGGACGCGAAGGCTGAGCCAAACACGGAGATCCAGTACACTCCGGCTCGTGTGGTCATGCAGGACTTCACCGGTGTTCCTTGCATCGTGGACTTGGCAACCATGCGTGAAGCCGTGAAGGAACTGGGCGGAGACCCTTCGAAGATTAACCCACTGGCTCCTGCTGAACTCGTGATCGACCACTCAGTTCAGATTGACGCGTTCGGAACTGAGCAGGCAATCGAACGCAACATGGACATCGAATACCAGCGCAACGGCGAACGCTACCAGTTCCTGCGCTGGGGTCAGACCGCATTCGACGACTTCAAGGTCGTGCCTCCAGGTATGGGTATCGTCCACCAGGTCAACATCGAGCACTTGGCTCGCGTTGTCATGGCCCGCGAGGTTGACGGTGTGAAGCGTGCATACCCTGACACCCTCGTTGGTACCGACTCCCACACCACCATGGTGAACGGTCTGGGTGTCCTCGGTTGGGGTGTAGGTGGTATTGAAGCCGAAGCAGCAATGCTGGGTCAGCCAGTTTCCATGCTGATCCCACGTGTTGTAGGTTTCAAGCTCACCGGTCAGATTCCTTCCGGTGTGACTGCAACCGACGTCGTTCTGACTATTACTGACATGCTCCGTCAGCACGGTGTGGTTGGAAAGTTCGTAGAGTTCTACGGTGAAGGTGTGACCGCTGTTCCTCTGGCTAACCGTGCCACCATCGGTAACATGAGCCCCGAATTCGGTTCCACCGCAGCGATCTTCCCTATTGACGACGTGACGCTTGACTACCTCAAGCTCACCGGCCGTAGCGAAGAGCAGATTGCCCTGGTTGAGGCATACTGCAAGGAACAGGGCCTGTGGCACGACCCTAAGAACGAAGTTGAGTACTCCGAATACCTCGAACTCGACCTCTCCACGGTTGTTCCTTCGATCGCCGGACCTAAGCGTCCGCAAGACCGCATCGAACTGTCCGACGCTAAGGCGCAGTTCGCTAAGGACCTGCCTAACTACACCAAGCCAGGTGAAGAAGCGAAGTCCGCTCCAGTGAAGATGGGCGACGGACGCGAGTTCGAACTCACCAACGGTAGCGTTGCAATCGCATCGATCACTTCGTGTACAAACACGTCCAACCCATCGGTCATGATGGCTGCTGGTCTGTTGGCTCGCAATGCCCGCAAGCGTGGCCTGAACTCCAAGCCATGGGTCAAGACCTCGATTGCTCCCGGTTCACGTGTTGTCACCGACTACTACGAAAAGTCGGGACTGATCGAAGACCTCGAAGCTCTCAACTTCTTCGTCGTCGGTTACGGATGCGCAACCTGTATCGGTAACTCCGGTCCACTGGAGCCTGAAATCTCGCAGGCGATCCAGGACAACGACCTCGCTGTGACAGCGGTCCTTTCCGGTAACCGTAACTTCGAGGGCCGTATTAGCCCAGACGTCAAGATGAACTACTTGGCTTCGCCTCCTCTGGTCATCGCATACGCACTTGCGGGAAGCATGGACTTCGACTTCGAATCGCAGCCTCTGGGCAAGGACGCTGACGGCGTCGACGTGTACCTCAAGGACATCTGGCCAACACCTGAAGAAGTCGAATCGGTCATCGAAACCTCGATTGACACTGAAATGTTCGACAGCAAGTACTCCACCATCTTCGACGGTGACGAACGCTGGCAGGCAATCGATACCCCTGAAGGAAACCTGTTCGCATGGGACGAGAACTCGACCTATGTGCGCAAGCCAAACTACTTCGACGGCATGTCGCTCGAACCTGACGCTGTTGCCGACGTCAAGGGCGCACGCGTTCTTGCGAAGCTGGGCGACTCGGTGACCACCGACCACATCTCACCAGCTGGTTCGTTCAAGGCTGACACGCCTGCAGGTCAGTACCTGGTGGCTAACGGTGTCGAACGCAAGGACTTCAACTCCTACGGTTCCCGCCGTGGTAACCACGAAGTCATGGTGCGCGGTACGTTTGCCAACATCCGCCTTCAGAACCAGTTGCTCGACGGTGTTCAGGGTGGCTTCACGCGTGACTTCACGCAGGCAGGCGCTCCTCAGACCACCATTTACGATGCAGCGATGAACTACCAGAAGGCTGGAACGCCACTGGTTGTTCTGGGTGGTAAGGAATACGGTTCAGGTTCGTCACGTGACTGGGCTGCCAAGGGTACCAAGCTCCTGGGTGTTGCCGCTGTTATCGCGGAGTCCTTCGAACGTATCCACCGTTCCAACCTGATCGGTATGGGCGTTCTGCCACTTCAGTTCCCTGCAGGCGAAACCGCTGAGTCGCTGGGTCTGGACGGCACCGAAGTCTTCGATATCGAAGGCATCACCGAACTCAACTCGGGAACCACGCCTAAGACCCTTCACGTCACTGCGACCAAGGAAGACGGCCAGAAGGTCGAATTCGACGCAGTCGTACGTATCGACACACCGGGTGAAGCAGACTACTACCGCAACGGCGGTATCTTGCAGTACGTTCTGCGCCAGCTGGTCAAGAAGGGCTAAGAGCCTCACGTAAAAAGCGCTCCGGGTGTTATGCCCGGAGCGCTTTTTGTTGGTCAAATGCTGGGGAAGTCGCTACTAAACCAACGCTGCTGGAACTTGCGGGTCTAGAACCGCGACGAGCTTCCTGCGCCGGAGAACCCGCCTCCACTGCTGCCGTAGCCAGTTGTGGTTCCGCCACTACCGCCACTGCTGCGCGATTCTTTGTAACTCTCATAGTCGCGGAGCCCGTTGTTGTATCCGGTGGCAAATGCAGCGGGCGCGTAGAAGGAGCGTGTGTCGAAGTACCCGGTCAGTGAGTGGGAGCGCGCCCGGTTACTTCGGAGACTGCGTTCAGTGGCTTCCTGGATGAAACGCTTCTGTTTGCCAGAGCGAAGTAGAACATCTTCCTGAATGTTGTTCATGCGTGACGTGAGCTCTTCCCTGATCCGCGCAATTTGGTCCAGGTAGGCCGAGGTGTTGGTTCCGTCGTCGTAGGACACGCCGTACTCGATCTGGTCGAGCTTCTGGATACCTTCCTTGGCGAATTCGCACAGCGACTGGTACAGGGAGGAGTCCGCCTTGGTTGCGAGTGTGCGGTCGCTCAGCACAGTTTTCAGATGTGAACGGGTGTCGTCGATCTCTTGCTTCCACACGGCTTGCCAGTTCTGTTCGTCACGCGAATATAGGGCAGTTGCCCGGTCCACCATGTCGGTGGCGTTTTCAATCTGGTCTGTTTTGTCAGAAAATGCGTCGATGCGCTTCTTGAGGGGCCGGTTGAGAACATTGAGCGCGAAGAATGACGTGGACTTAATCGAGTCGCGGAGGTCCAGGGCATCCGTGTAATTGCGCAACAGCGTTGCCGCTGCGTTGTGGATTTTGGCCCCGAATCCTTCGTCGAGAATGAAGTCCGTAGCCGCGACGCGTTCGTTGACGTTGACCGTGACGGCGTCGAATACCTTGGCATCGGATTCGAACCGCCTGACACGCCTGAACGCGGAAACGAAGTTCACGACGCTGAAAACGGCGACTGCAAGCGCGATTCCTTGTAAGACGGTGGGGTTGCGTACGGCTGGGCGCGCCATGCGTCTCGCGTTAGCTTCAGTGATCGCAACGACTCCTTGCGACCAGTTGCGTTGTTTGAAGTATTGGTAGCCGGGTTCACGCAGTTCTGTCTGTGCTTCAGCGCTAGCGATTTTGATGTCTTCGCCAAAGTACGTGCCCACTTGGCCCGAGCCGCGGGTCGAGTTGTCCTCAACGGACACGGTGATGATGAACGTGCCATTGGACCACGCAGGGCCGGACATCAAGTTGAGATCTTGGTGCTGGCGTGCCCAGTTGAGTGTTTCGGCGTTGATATTGTCCTGGGGTGAACCGTTTCGAGTCCACACGATGACGCGCGTGTCCTTGAACGTGTTTACCCGCGAGAGTTCTCTTTTGACAAGAGTGGAGTCGAGTATCTGGGCATCGTCGAATATTTCGACGTCTCGCACCGGGTGCATGGGTCCGGTAAACAGGTAAAAGGCAAGGCAACCGATCGCAACCAGTACAGTGACGAGGGTGCCGGCGACAGCCACAAAGGTGAGATTCAAACGTAGTTTCGTCATGCGCAGACCTAATGTGGGGATCATGTGAGGGCAGAGCTTCAGCACCATCGTACATTTTCGGTATCACTCTCAATGCGTGTGACAGGCGACGTCAATGCCTGTGTGGCACGTGCAGTCCGCTTTCTGCAGGCGTTAGGATAGTGACTCGACTATACGACTACAACACGAGGTAAGCCCGTGACGTTTCTTGAACGCATCGCATCTCCTGCCGATGTGCGAGCACTTTCTGTGGCTGAATGCCAGGTTCTCGCAAAGGAGATTCGCGACTACCTCATATCAATTGTGTCGACAACGGGCGGGCACTTGGGGCCCAACTTGGGTGTCGTCGAACTGACAACCGCAATCCACCGCGTTTTTGAGTCACCCCACGACACAATTCTGTTCGACGTGGGCCACCAGGCGTACGTCCACAAGTTGCTCACCGGAAGGTACAACGACTTTCCCACCCTGCGTCAGCGTCATGGACTTTCAGGCTACCCGTCGCGAGCCGAAAGCGAACACGACGTCATCGAGAACTCACACGCGTCCGCCGCGCTGTCATGGGCAGACGGAATCGCAAAAGCACACCAGCTGCGCGGTGAACTGGACCGGCACGTGGTCACGGTGATCGGTGACGGTGCGCTGACCGGCGGAATGGCGTGGGAAGCACTTAACAACATTGGCGCCGACAAGTCGGAACCACCTCGGAAAATGGTCATTGTCGTCAACGACAACGGACGCTCATACGCGCCTACGGTCGGAGGGTTCGCACAACACCTCGACCACCTGCGCACCATGGGGAGCTACGAGAAGCTCCTGTCGTGGGGCAAAGAACAACTCCAAGAGTCCGGGCCTCCCGGGCGAGCCGTGTACTCAGCCATTCACGGCATGAAACGCGGGCTTAAAGACATGGTGTCTTCGCGTGAAGCCGGAATGTTCGACGAACTCGGAATCAAGTACATCGGTCCAGTTGACGGCCACGACCTCGAAGCGATGGAACGCGCGCTCTACCGGGCAAAGAAGTACGAATACGGGCCCGTTATTGTCCACGCCATTACGCAAAAGGGCCGCGGATACGCTCCCGCCATTCAGGACGAAGACGACCAGTTCCACGCTGTGGGTGTCATCGACCCGGCAACCGGGAAGGCGACAACGAAATCCTCAACGTCGTGGACCCAGGTCTTTGGTGAAGAGATCGTCAAGGCAGCGCGCAAACGCACAGACATCGTGGCGATCACGGCAGCTATGCTCAAGCCAGTGGGGCTCGATAAATTCGCCCACGAGTTCCCCGAACGCGTTTTCGACGTGGGAATTGCCGAACAGCACGCCGTGACCTCGGCAGCTGGATTGTCATACGGCGGCCTGCACCCCGTAGTGTGCCTGTACGCCACTTTCTTTGGACGTGCATTTGACCAACTTCTCATGGACGTGTCCCTGCACAATCAGGGCGTCACGTTTGTTTTGGACCGTGCAGGCGTCACGGGCCCCGACGGCGCGTCCCACCACGGAATTTGGGACATGGCAATGCTGCAGATCGTGCCGAATCTGCGACTGGCAGCCCCGCGCGACGCCAAACGCCTGGCGGAAGAGTTCAACGAAGCGATCGAAATTCGCGACATTCCCACGGTTGTGCGGTTCTCCCGAGGTAAAGTCGGTTCCGATATCGACGCGCTCACACGCACCTCGGATGGTGTGGACATTCTGGCCGTTCCAGAAGGCACAGACGCGAACAACGCTGAAAGTGCCGACATCCTGATTGTGTCGGTCGGTGCCCTGGCAGACCGCGCTCTGGCCGTCAAGGAGGCCTTGGCAAAAAAGGGTTTGAGCTCCACGGTTGTCGACCCGCGTTGGGTTCTTCCCGTTCCGCAGTCGGTCCTGGACATGGCCGCTGAACACGAGCTGGTCGCAGTCATTGAAGATGGCGTCAAGGTAGGTGGGATCGGTTCCCAGCTTCGCCAAGACCTTCGCGATGAACTGGTGCGCACGGGTGTTGTTGAACTGGGAGTTCCCGATTCGTTCTTGCCCCACGGAACCCGTGAAGAGATCCTGTCTTATGCCGGTCTCGACATTGACGACATGGTGGAAAAGATCATGGACATGCTTCCACCGGATCTGCTCAAACAGGTCAGCGAGTAGCGTCCTACGACCCCGAGGCGTGTGCTGCCTTGGCCAGGGGTTCTGTCACCAGCTCGATCTGCCAGGGCCGTGCTCCTTGGTCCCGCAAGAAATCGGCAATGTCACTTTCGTCGCCAATCGTGGTGAGTGACGCGAGGCGTTTCACATAGCGCGGAGTCACCACCAGGTCGTGTGGCATGTCCAGTTCCTTGGCAATCTGAGCAATTGCCGGTTTCATGTGCTCTAAACGCTGTTTCGAGGTCATCCTATCTGCGCGCTTGACTCGAGGTGTGTTCCGCACAGGCGGCATAAACGAGTCGGGCAGGCGGTCGGCTGCCTTGATGACGCGGAAGAACTCGCCTGCATCCTCGGAGTCCATGCGCGAAAACTGACGCTTGAGGTCTCTTTCAGACTTCACCGACTCCACTGCGAGCGCAATCATCGCGCGGTCGGGCAGAATTCGAGACGGGGCGATGTCGCGTTCTTCTCCAAGGTCGTCGCGCAGGGCCCACATGGCACGGACGCGACCCAGACCTCGGGCGGTTTTGACTCGTCCCAAACCGTGGGTGCGTCGCCACGGTTCGTCGTGAACAGGAGGCGTAAACGACAGCAGGTGGTCAAACTCCTGCTGGGCGTATTCCCATTTGCCGCTTGAGCGTAGGCGGTCAGCGAGTTCGGTGCGCAGATGGCCCAGGACTTCGACGTCGAGTGCCGCATAGGCGAGCCATTCGTGGGGGAGTGGCCGGGTGGACCAGTCGACGGCCGAGTGTTCTTTAGCCAAGGTCACGCCCATGATCTCTTCGGTCAGTGAGGCCAGTCCGAAGCGTTCAAAGTTGAGCAGACGAGCGGCGAGTTCGGTGTCAAAGAGTGCGTCGGGGCGCATCCCTTTTTCGGCCAGGCACCCCAGGTCTTGCGTTGCCGCGTGGAGGATCCACTCGACCCCGTGGAGGGCCGCGTTTAAGGAGGACAGTACGGGGAGCGCTTCTGAATCGATCAGGACGATCCCTGCGCCTTCGCGTTTGAGTTGGACAAGGAATGCACGGTTGCCGTATCTGATTCCCGAGGCGCGTTCCGTGTCGATCCCTACCGGCCCGTGACCGTGTTCGAGTTGGGTAGCAACAGTTTGGAGGTCCTCCGGGGAGTCGGTGACGGGAGGGACCCCTTGCTCAGGTTCAGACAGCAGGGTTAGCGGAGGCGACCCGGAAATGCCGAGACTCCTTCCGGAAGAGGGGGAACCCCAGCCACTGTGGACAGCAGGTGCGCCCATGCGTGAACGTGGGACTTAAGTTCTTTGGGGTGTTGGATGACGGGAGTCCAGGAAGCCCGCATTTCTAAGTCGATCGTGGCGGGTCGTGCTGCCAGGGTGCCAAAAGACTCACTCAAGGCACGGGTGGTGGTGCCTCCCACCTCGGTCACGTTACATTCGTGGGATTCGAGGGCATCCGTGAGCCATGACCACGCGACGGGCCCTAAAAGAGCTTCGTGGCCCAGTTCGTGCTCGAGTTCGGCGCGGATATAGGTGACCAGCCGGAACTGCCCCTTCCACGACTCTGGTTCGGACGGGTCGTACAGGAGGACTACCCGGCCCGTGGCGACTTCATCTTCGCAACTGGGAGTGTGGGGGACGGCATTGGCATCGACGTCTCCGTTGAGGGCAAAGGCCCAGGGGGCTAAGCGACCGGGAGCGGGGATCTCTTCCAGGCTGATGTGTGGTGTGGACCCGGATTCGCAAAATGTGCGCAACACGTCTGAGGCTTGCGCAAACGGCTCTGGAGTAAAGGGGACTGGAGCGACCACGTTTCTAATGTACGTTTTGTGGGTAGGGGAGTGAAGCTCCCACGCGGAGGTCTTGTGAGACTTGGCATATTGCAGAGTGAGCGTGTGGCGACCCGCTGGGTAAGTCTGAAAAGATGAAGGGCATGGTAACGCTTACTCGTGCTGCATTGTCTGAGCCTGTCAGTCGTACTCCCGTGTGGTTTATGCGGCAGGCTGGCCGGTCGCTTCCGGAGTACCGGGAGGCACGCGAAGGAATTGCGATGCTCGACGCCTGCCTCATGCCCGATCTCACCGCGGAGATCACCTTGCAACCGGTGCGTCGGCACGGCGTGGACGCGGCTATCTTCTTCTCCGACATTGTTGTGCCTTTGAAGATCGCCGGAATGGACGTCGAGATCAAACCGGGTGTGGGCCCAGTGTTTGCCCACCCAGTGCGCACGCGTGAAGACCTGGCCCGAATCCCAGACCTCACAGCAGAAATGTGCCACGCGATTTCCCAGGCGGTGACCCTCACCCGCGAAGGTCTTCCAGACGACACCGCGCTGATCGGGTTCGCGGGAGCGCCGTTTACGGTGGCCAGCTACCTCATTGAGGGTGGCCCCAGTAAGAACCACGAGAAAACCAAGGCCATGATGCTGGGGGAGCCGGAACTGTTTTCGGCGATCCTGAGCAAACTCGCCCACATGTCCGCGACGTTCATCCAGGCTCAACTTGACGCGGGGGCGCACGCATTCCAGCTGTTCGACTCATGGGCTGGATACCTGAACCGTACTGACTATGAGCGCTATGTTCTCCCACATTCGCGCACCGTGTTTGACGCGCTCGCCCACAACGACGTCCCGTCCATCCACTTTGGTGTGACTACGGGAGAACTGTTGGGCTCCATGTCCCGTGCGGGGTCCTCGGTCATGGGCGTCGACTTCCGCGTGGCACTGGAAGATGCTTCGAAGCGGGTCCAACCCGGCCAGGCACTACAAGGGAACCTGGACCCGGCCCTGGTCTTCGCGCCGTGGGAGGTCATCGAATCAAAGATCGAAGACATTGTGCGGGCCGGTCTGCGTCACGGTGGCCACATTTTCAACCTGGGCCACGGGGTTCTCCCCACATCTGACCCAACCGTCCTCACCCGGATCGTGGAAGAGGTCCACACTGTGTCGTCACGACTCATTGCATCGGGTGAGTTCGCGTGAGCACAGCCGTTATTGGCGCCGGTATTTCTGGCCTGACCGCGGCGTTTGAGCTGGCTCAAGCGGGTGAGAAGGTGACTGTTTATGAGGCGAACCACCGGGTAGGTGGAAGCCTCGTGGGTTCTGATCTTGGCGGTTATGCCCACGGCGATGTGGGTGCTGAAGCGAGTTTGTACGCCCGCCCTGAGACCCGGGAACTTATGCAACAGCTGGGTCTTGAACCTCAGTATCCGTCCACGGAACACAAGTCGCAGCTCTTGGTGGGCGGCCAGTTGATGAAGATTCCCGCGGGTACTCTTATGGGCGTGCCCGGCCGTCACACGGATGTGACTGGTGTGGTGAGCCCGGCTGGGGTTGAGCGTCTACAGCAGGAACAGCTGAACGGGTCGCAGGACGACCCGTCTGTGGGAGATTTCATTGCCCAGCGTCTGGGTGCCGAGGTCGTTGACACTCTGGTGGACCCCCTCCTTGCCGGGGTGTACGCGGGGTCGGCGTACCACTTGTCGTTACGGTCAACCCTGCCAGCTTTGGAGACAGCGGCGCGGGAGAACACCTCGGTCTTGGACGCTGTCGATCAGATTCTGGCGTCCCGGAAAGTGACCCAGGGTGCGAACATTCCGGGAACCACCGCCCGTCCCGTGTTTGTGAGCCTGGACGGTGGCATGAACGGTTTGGCGCGTGCCCTCTATGAGCGCTGTCGCGAACTGGGCGTGACGTTCCGGCTGGGGGAGAAGGTGAGCCGTGTGCGGGCTGGGTATTCGCTGACGGTGAGTGGTCCGCAGGGGGAACGCGCCGAGGTGGCAGACCGTGTGTTGGTAGCCACACCTGCGCCTGTTGCGGGGCAGCTACTGGGGTCGTTGGGTGAGGACCTGGGAAATTCTGAGCTTGCGGGCGCCGGCGTGGCCCTTGAGCGGGTGGAGACTGCCGATTCGGCAGTGGTCACGGCCGTTCTGGAGTGTGCGTCGGAGCTTACCGGTTCGGGTTTTTTGATTCCGCCCAATGAACCCACGTTTATTAAGGCCTCTACGTTCGCGTCGAACAAGTGGCCGTGGTTGCAGGGGCGTATTCCAGACGGCACCGCTGTTGTGCGCATGAGTGTGGGCAGGTACCGAAGTACCGAACTTGCGACGCACACGGATGAACAGCTTGCCCAGAAGTCGGTGGCTGATTGGATGTCGATCACGGGGCGTAGCGACCGGGTTCTGCACACCGAGGTGTGGCGTCACGTGGGAGCGTTGCCACAGTACCAACCTGGTCACGCCCACATGGTTTCTGGCGTAGATTCAGTTGTGAAACGGATTCCCACGCTGGGGCTTGTGGGGAACGCGTTCGAAGGCGTGGGGATCCCAGCCTGCATCAACCGAGCAAGAAGTGAAGTACAGCGTCTCATAACAGAAAGGACAGCATGAAAGACTACGAAGCGCCCTCGAGGCACGAAGCTGAAGAGCTCAACCAGCAGATCCGTTACTTGTCGTATTCGGTTTTCCGGGTCGCAGGTGACTTGGGTGATCTGAACCGTGAGGACTTGGCTAACGAGCTCACGGAAGCGATTTCGCAGGTGGACAACGTGGTTGTGCGCGGAATCTACGACGTGTCGGTTTTCCGCGCCGATGCCGACATCATGTTCTGGTACCACGCACCTGCGGTAGAAGACCTGCAGAAGGTGTACGCCGCGATCCGCACCTCAGCACTGGGGTCGGTTCTTGAACCCGTGTGGTCCGTGGTGGGAATCCACCGCCCAGCCGAGTTCAACCGCTCGCACGTTCCTGCGTTCCTCACCGACGACGACCCAGGCGAATACCTGTGCGTCTACCCGTTTGTCCGTTCGTACGAGTGGTACCTGCTGGAACCACGCGAACGTGGCAAGATGCTTCACGACCACGGAAAAGCGGCGTCGGGCTACAAGGACATCAAGGCCAACACCGTGTCGGGCTTTGCCCTGGGAGACTACGAATGGTTGCTCGCGTTTGAGGCCCAGCACCTTGAGCGCATCGTTGACCTCATGCGCGACCTGCGCAACACCGAAGCGCGGATGCACGTGCGCAAGGAGATCCCGTTCTTCACTGGTCCCCGTAAGGAACTGGTCGACATCATTTCCGGCTGGCGTTAAACACGCCTGAGCCGTTCAGGCGCCTAGCCAGACACCCCCAGACGCCCGCTTAATCCTCGAGTGTCAGACACACCGAGTTGATGCAATAGCGGGCGTCTGTGGGTGTCTCGAAGCCTTCACCGTAGAACACGTGGCCCAAGTGGGAGTCACATGCCGTACACCGCACTTCCACGCGTTCCATGCCTAGGGACGTATCGCGGATGTAGCGCACGCGGTCTTCTGCCAGCGGGGCGAAGAACGCGGGCCAGCCACACATCGCGTCAAACTTGGTCTCCGAACTGAACAGCGCAGCCCCGCACGCGCGACACGAGTACGTGCCAGTGCGCGTCTCATTCACATACTCACCCGTGTGGGGCCGTTCGGTTCCCGCTTGGCGCAGAACATAAAACTCCTCGGGACTTAAGATCTCTCGCCATTCTGCTTCTGATCGCTCCATGTTTTCCTCCTTTATGTGAACTTTATGTCTTTCTGGTTTTGCGTGACGTGTTTAGGATTGACAAGGAGGTTCTTATGACAACGCACGTTTCACGCGGATGGCGGTACGCCCTGACCGGAATCGGTGTGGGGGCCGGAATTGGTTTGCTCGCTTCGGTCGCGTCGTCGGGGCTGGCGGTGTACTTTGCACGTCGCCTGATTGTCCCAGAAACTGCTCCCGAAGATGTCGAGATCCTTCACGTTGAAGGCTTTGACGACGACATGATCGTCCACTTGAGCGCCGACGACGACGTTTTGGTTAACGGAACGTACGGCCTGTTCTTCAACTCAGGCCAAGGGCATGCTCAGATCGGCGACATCATTGAATATGACCCGGTTTCCCAGACCGTGTCGCGCGAAGTCATCTCAGTCACCCGAGGTGATTTGCGCACCGCCCGTTGGGGTCGGCTGACCGGGGTCGTTTACCCGCACCCCAGTGCTACCGGACTTCCATACCAAGACATCACACTGCGGTCCGACGCAGGTGAACTGCCCGCGTGGTTCCTCCCCACAACCGACCCCACCCCGTCGGACACGTGGGCGATCCTGGTTCACGGGCGTGCAGGTTCCCGCGCGGAAGGCCTGAGGGCAGCGGGCGTCCTCAACGACCTCGGCGTGCCTTCCTTGGCCATTGCGTACCGCAACGACACCGAGGTGCCCCGCGAAAGCACGTCCCGTTACGGCCTGGGGGATACCGAATGGCTGGACGTGGATGTTGCGATCGACTGGGCGCTGGCCAACGGCGCTAAGAACGTGGTGCTGTTCGGCTGGTCGATGGGTGGTGCGATCGCTTTCCAGGCTGCGTCCCGAGGTCGTCACATCGACCGCGTGAAAGGCATGGTTTTGGACGGCCCGGTTGTCGATTGGTACAACGTTTTGGACCACCAGGCCCGGAAGAATTTCCTGCCCACGCCGGTTGCGCGTTTGACCTTGGACATGATCACTCGCCCGTGGGCGCGTCCGTTTACCGGTTTGGAAACCCCGCTGGACCTCGACCGGATGGACTGGGTGCGCAGGGCGGCGGAACTGGCCGTGCCCGTGCTGTTGATCCACTCCGATGACGACGAGTTTGTTCCGGTAGGGCCGTCGCGTGCGTTGGCGGCTGTGCGAAACGACCTGGTTACCATGCCACCGTGGAAAAAGGCGCGTCACACAAAAGAGTGGAACGTGGACCCCGTGCAGTGGAACGACGACGTCGCTAACTGGATGACGCGGTTGCTCAACGACTAGAGTCGCGGGTCTGTACTTTGAGCCGGTACATCATGGACTGGCCGTCGGTGACCAGGCTCAAAACCTCAACGTCTCGCGCAGTTACAATCCCCTGACCGAACAACCGGGGAGCGCCCGGGGTGCTCAGCAGTTTAGGTGAGACGGTCAGGCACATTTCATCGATGAGCCCGGCATCCATCCACTGTGCTAACACGCTGGGGCCACCTTCGCACACAAGGCGACGCAGACCTCGGGCAACCAGGGCGTCTTTCACCGCTTGCGGGCTCAGATCGCACGTGAGTACGTCGTCAGCGTGACGGTTCAGGTCTGCAAGGACGTGCGGGTCTGAGGTGTTCGTAGCCACCACAACGGGTGACGTTCCGCGCGCATTGATGCGATCCCACGGAAGGTTCCCACTGGAGGTCACAATCACCATGACGGGGACATGGGCCTGCCCGCGAGCGTGGCGTTGGTCCAGGTGGGCCGGCTTGGCAGACATCCGGGTGAGGCGTTCGGTGCGGACGGTCTGAGCGCCCACCACCACCGCATCGGCAAGTGACCGCACTACGGAAAACACCCGCATATCGGCTGGGGTGGATACGGAACGCGACAGGCCGTCGGCGCCAGCTACGGCGCCGTCCACGCTGATGACCATGTTGGACTGCACGCGGACACTGTCAGGTGGCATGTGGGAGTCGTAGAGTTCGACAAGATGGGGTTCGCCCGAGGTGGGAGGCAGTGGGCGGTGTTGAGGCAGGACCGTCCAGAGGTCGGTGGTTGGGTCCGTGGTTGCTGGGGTCACTTGGAGATGAACGCCTGGTCACCCATGACGATGTGAGGGTTCTTGCCCGGGTCAAGATTGCGCAGAAGCCAGGCCATTTCATCCTTTTGCACTGTCACACACCCGTTGGTTCCTTTTCCGTGGTCGACGTGCAACCAGATGCCACCACCGATCTTCTTGCCGTGCGGGCGTTCGGTGTTGGTGGGTGCGGTGCCCGTGACGCGGTTGAAGTCAATTGCGATGACGTAGTCGAAAACTTCTGCGTAGTCGGGCCCGTACACGTTCTGCGCGGTTGCCGACAAGTTGGTGTCCTGAGTGTACGGCAGTTTAGAACCAGGGTTCTTCAGCGTTCCTCCGGCATCCGACAAGGAAAACACGCCAGCGGGAGTGGTTTCGTCGCCTTCGGTACGATTTTCACGCCAACCGGCGCGCCCGTTGTGGGAGGCAAAAGCTTTAACGTGCTGCCACTTTCCGTCACGGTATTCGTATAGCCTGAGCGACGAAGCTGTGTCGGAAGGTTGAGCCGATGTCGCGACCAACACCTGGCGGGCGTCGCTGGGAAGCTGGGCCATGGTGTTGGGGCCAACGCCCGGAATGAGCCCCTGCGTGGTGCGGTCCGTTCCCAGGTTTACCCGAGGTGCTTCCAGGTATGTGCTCTGGGAAGGGTCGTCTTTCAGAGCTGGGGCGGGCGTGCGCAACGCCGGTGGCTGGAGTTCTTGCTGTTCGTCGGAAACTGCAGGGTAGGCAGTGATGGCGGCGAGAACGCCACCTGTACACAGCGCAAGGGTCACAGTTTTCTTTACGAACATGCGCTCATTATGTCATGATCGCACCCTGTGATTTGGGGGAGCCACGCGGGAAAAGATTCCCGCAGTCTGTAAACTACAGGGTTATGAGCAACCGTGACCACGAGCGTGAATCACTCACCCGTCAACTCTTTGTGCGTCCCCAAACGTCGGACGCGGCGGGCGAAAGCTCTCAGGAAGCTACACGTAGCTTAAGCCTTGAAGAACTCCAAGAAATGGGTCGCCAGAGCAAGACAGACGACTACTCCGCACCCACCACCCAGTTCACCCCTTCTGACCTTGGGTCGTACGGGCCCTCCAACCAGTCACAACGCTCAGAGCAGCCACAACAACCCCAGCAACCACCTCGGCCTCCTCAGTCGCCTCCTCAGCAACCCATTCCTTCTCCACCCCAACAGCAACCACCGTCACAGCCCCAACCACAGGCTTATCCTGCGGCTCAGCCACAAGCTCAACCACAGGCTCAGCCATACGTAGCACAGCCCGCAAAACCCAAGCGGAAAGTTCCAGGGATAGCGATCGCCATGATGGTGGTCGCTGTGCTCGCGGCACTGGGGATCTGCGGGTACATCGTGTTCGACCAGATGCAACGGTCAAATGCGAACTCGCAGGCTGACAATCAAACCAGTGGTGACGGCGGAAGCATCGGCGGTGAAGAGTCGGAGGACACTGACGGCGAGGACACTGAAGGCTCCGGCGAAGACGGCGCGACTGATGACTCCGAGGACGGCAAAGGCGACGAAGCAAAAGACGTGAAAGCGTTCATGTCGCCTTCAAGCAACATTGTGTGCACGATTGATGCCGACAGGGCGCGGTGTACGATCCGCGAATTTGATTACGACCCCGGCGACGCCCCTAAGGAATGCGACGTGGATCCGTACGGCTCCGTTGTCGTGGTGGAAAAGAACGCATCGGGTTTCTCCTGTGTGAAACGTGGACTACCTACAGAAGCGAGCGTCCTGGACTACGGCGAAACAGTGAGCGCACACGGCTTCACCTGCCGTTCCGGCGAAGACGGTATGACGTGTGAGTCCTCCGAAGGGCATAAGTTTCGGGTAGCGCGAGCTACTGCCGACTTCGACGGGTGATGAGCGCAATCTCACATGGTGTCGTGCCTATGAAACGAACTGACAGCGTGCATAATATGGCCCCATGTTCAGTCTCCTCCTTATCAGCCGCGACGAGCTTTCCTAGGCCAAGCCTCGTCGCGGAGTTTGTCATGGCCCCAAACTTCACAACGAGGAGACGCTCATGAACAACCAAAAACCCACCCCCATGCCGTTCCACAAATACAAGTCGTTCTTTGACCGCATTCAGATCGACATGAAGGACCGCACGTGGCCAGATCAGCGGATCACGAAGGCACCTCGGTGGCTCTCAACGGACCTGCGCGACGGTAACCAGGCGCTCATCGACCCCATGACGCCGGAGCGCAAGCGCAAAATGTTCGACTTGTTGGTCAAGCTCGGTTTCAAAGAAATCGAGGTGGGGTTCCCCGCAGCCAGCCAGCACGACTTCGACTTCGTACGCCAGATCATTGAAGAAGACGCAATCCCGGACGACGTGCGGATCTCCGTTCTGACACAAGCACGTGAAGACCTCATCGAACGCACTGTCGAGTCGCTGATAGGAGTTAAGAAACCAACCGTCCACATGTATAACGCGACGGCTCCGGTTTTCCGCAAAGTCGTGTTTGGGTTCAAAGGCAACGGGTACGCCGAAACCACAGACATTGCGGTGCGAGGCACACAGGCCGTGATGAAGTACGCCGAATCGATGCTGGGAGATGCCGACTTTGGCTACCAGTACTCGCCAGAAATTTTTGTCGACACGGAACCCCAGTTCGCGGTGGACATCGTGGGAGCCGTCATGGACCAGTGGGGACCAGACGGTGAACGCGACACTGTGGTGAACCTTCCTGCGACGGTAGAACGCGGAACGCCAAACACGTACGCCGACCAGATCGAATGGTTCTGCCGCAACATCGACAACCGCGACAAGATCGCAATCTCCCTCCACCCGCACAACGACCGCGGAACCGGTGTCGCTGCGGCCGAAATGGGACTCATGGCAGGAGCCGACCGCGTAGAAGGGTGCCTGTTCGGAAACGGTGAGCGCACCGGTAACTTGGACCTGGTCACGGTTGCGATGAACCTGTACACGCAGGGCGTGGACCCTGAACTCGACTTCTCCAACATCGACGAAGTGATCCACACGGTGGAGGAGTGCAACCAGATCGGGGTTCACGAACGCCACCCATACGGCGGAGACCTGGTGTTCACCTCGTTCTCGGGGTCGCACCAGGACGCCATTAACAAGGCGTTCAAAGACCGTGAAAAGAAAGCCCAGGAAGCCGGCATCGCGGTCGACAACATGGAATGGGACATGCCGTACCTGCCGGTGGACCCCAAGGACTTGGGCCGTTCATACGAGGCGGTTATTCGCGTCAACTCGCAGTCGGGCAAGGGTGGAGTCACCTACCTGCTCAAGAGCGAATACGGATTGGATCTGCCACGGAGGATGCAGGTGGAGTTCTCGAAAGTCGTGCAGAACCGCACAGAATCGGGCGGAGAAGTTTCGGCTCGCGACATGTGGCAACTGTTCCGGGATGAATACCTGCCGGCCGAGGCGTCTGAAATGCAGTGGGGTCGTTTCCGTCCGCTGAGCTTTAAGACCGAATCACAGTCCGAAGAGTTCGACTCGCGTTTGACCGAACGCATCGAGCTGGCCTTCTTGGTAGACGGCCAGGAACGTTCCTATGTGGGCCATGGCAACGGTCCTCTTGACGCAACCGTGAACGTGCTCAACGAGCACTTCGGTCTTGACGTCCGCATTCAGGACTACACCGAACACGCGATTGGTGCCGGAGCCGACACCATGGCAGCCGCCTATGTTGAGCTCTCCGTTGGCGACCGTGTGCTGTGGGGTGCTGGAATGCACCCGAACATCACACGAGCATCGATTCGTGCTCTCATTTCCGCCGTCAACCGGGCAGTTCGCGACGACGCGTGAGGTTTTATCGGGATACGGGCATTGTGGTTGGCCACACCAAACTTGGTGAGGCCGACCTCATTGTCTCGATCCTGACGCGCGACCACGGTCTGGTCCGTGCCGTTGCGAAAGGTGTACGTCGCACCAAAAGTCGCTTCGGGTCACGTCTCGACCTGTTTATGATGGTCGACTTCCAAGCCCACATTGGGCGCAACCTCGACATCGTCACGCAAGTAGTACTTGTCGAACCGTTTGGACACGGGATCGTGGGGGACTATGACGTGTTTGCCGCGGCTGCCGCTATGGCCGAAACCGCGGCGAAACTGACCGAAAACGAACCCAATACGCGCGATCAGTACCTGCTGCTGTCAGCAGCGTTACGGTCGTTGTGCAACCGGGAACATCCACCTCGGCTAGCCCTGAATGCCTACCTACTGCGCGCCATGCGCACGGCGGGCTGGGAGCCGGGACTCGATGCATGTGTCAGTTGTGGCGCTCCCGGGCCCCACCGCGCGTTCTCCTTTTCCAGCGGGGGAGTCGTGTGCGTTGCGTGCCGAACTGCGGCCGATGCGAACGCCGGGGAAGACGCGACCGTTCTTTTGCACAACCTGCTCAATGCGAACTGGGCCGACGCGCACCTCGCTCACACACACGCCGTCAACCGTGCGTCTCGGATTGTGTACGACTACGTACAGTGGCACTTGGAACGTCGCGTGAAATCCCTCAACCTTGTGGAGGTCCAATGAGCCAAGCAATCCCGCGCCACCCCAGTGGAGCAACCCCACCGGACATCCCGGCTGACATTCTGCCCACGCATGTGGCAGTGGTGATGGACGGAAATGGTCGCTGGGCCAACGAACGTGGACTTGCTCGAACCGAAGGGCACAAAGCAGGCGAAGCGTCCCTGCTCGACGTGATTTACGGGGCCATGGAAATCGGCGTGAAGTATTTGAGCGCCTACGCTTTTTCCACTGAAAACTGGAAACGGTCCCCAGAAGAAGTCCGCTTCCTCATGGGATTTAACCGCGACGTGATCCGCAGGCGCAAGGAAGAACTTCACGCCGCCGGGGTCCGCATCGTGTGGGCGGGTCGTCGTGGCCGCCTCTGGCGCTCGGTGATTAAAGAACTGGAAGACGCTCAGGAACTCACAAAGAACAACACGGCACTCACCCTCCAGTTCTGTGTGAACTACGGTGGACGAGCGGAACTCGTCGACGCCATGAACGCTGCGGTCGAAGATGCGATTGCCGGCAAGATCAAGCCGGGGAAGCTCACGGAACGTAGCCTGCACAGCAGACTCTACAACCCCGACATTCCTGACGTGGACTTGTTCCTGAGGTCATCGGGGGAGCAGCGCACCTCGAACTTCCTCTTGTGGCAGTCCGCGTATGCGGAAATGGTGTTCCAAAACGTGCTGTGGCCCGACGTCGACCGGCGGACCCTGTGGGACGCGATCCTCGAGTACGCTCAGCGTGACCGGCGTTTCGGCGGGGCCGTGGATAAGCCCCAGAACACTTAGGCGAGGGTGTCCCTCCACGCGCTGTGGAGCTGCGAGAAGCGCCCGCGGGCGTGAATGAGCTCATCGGGTGTACCGTCCTCAACCACCCGACCGGCGTCGATGACTAAGACTCGGTCGGCGATCGCGACCGTGGAGAGACGGTGCGCGATGATGATCGCCGTGCGGTCAGCAAGAACCGATTCGAGCGCTTTTTGCACGAGCCGCTCGGTGGGAATGTCTAGATGCGCTGTGGCCTCATCCAGCACGATCACTCGCGGATCGGCCAGGAACACTCGCGCAAACGACACGAGTTGTCGCTGCCCGGAGCTTAACCGACCGCCACGTTTCTTCACATCGGTGTTGTAACCGTCCGGGAGCCCAGCCACATAGTCGTGAAGGCCCACAGCACGCGCGGCATCTTCCACCTCGGCGTCCGTGGCGTCTGGTTTACCCACGCGAATGTTGTCGGCAATCGATCCAGAAAACAGGTACGACTCCTGCGTCACCATGACGATATTGCGGCGTAGTTCGGCATCGCTGATATCGCGTATATCCACACCGTCGACGCTCACGAACCCCGCCTTGGGGTCGTAAAACCGGGTGATAAGTTTGACCAGAGTGGACTTCCCCGCACCCGTCGCACCCACCAGGGCCACCGTCTGTCCAGCGTCCACAGTGAGATTCATACGAGGAAGAACGGTCGCGCCGTCGGCATACGCGAACTCGACACCGGTCAACTCAATCCGGCGTCCCGAGGTCGTCTCCGGCAGTTCTTTCTCCGAACCCGGTCGGGTGGTCACGGTGGGGGGGGACACGGCGAGGACCGCGGCGACCTTTTCCAACGCGGCCTTGGCCGACTGGTACAGGTTGAAGTTCTGGATCAGTTCATTCAGCGGCCCGTAAAAACGGCGAAGAGACATGAGGAATGCGGTCAGAACGCCCACCTCAGTGTGTCCCTTTATCACCATGAACGTACCCACGAGAATCACGGCGATCTGGCACGCGTTGGTCACCAGACGGGTGAGGCCCGAAAAGGCGGCCACAGTACGCAGAGCGTGCGCATTGGCGTCTCGGTAGCCACTGTCTTCGGTAGTGAGCTTGGCCCTGCCCGCCGGTTGGCGCGCACCGGACGCAACGTCGGTGAAGATCCGTCCGCCCCCTTCCGCTTCGAGCGCGACAGATTGCGCCTTGAGCGACTCCGCTTGTGACGAGGCGGAGACACGGGCGCAGCCGATCCCCGTGGGAACCGTGCGCGTTTGTTACACATCGTCATCGTCGCTCTCAAGGGGGTCCGCACTGCGGACCATTCTCGGCTTGTCAGGCTCGAACCCAGACAGCCAGCTCGTTGCCGCCGGGCTCTCGGAAGTGCATACGTCGTCCGCCTGGGAAGTCGAAGGGTTCGACAGTAATCGTCCCACCCGCGGCTTCGATGTCGGCCCGGACGGTCGTCAGGTCATCTACCTCGAGAACCACCAGCGGCGCTGCGGGTGCCTCGCCCGCATCGCTCTGGAAACCGAGCGTTTGCTCTGCTCCCAACTGCACGTCTGTGTATTGGGGCCCGTACGCCAGATGCTCCAAGGCGAACGCGTCTTTGAAAAACTGGGCGGACGCGTTTGCGTCGTTGGAAGGGAACTCGATCATGGTGAGCCTCGTCGTCATGCCCCTTATGCTATGGGCGGAGTCAGAAGAAGTTCAAGTCCCTTTGTGTGGTGTAACGGTTCATCGGGCTGCTTGTAAGGGGGGTGTCCCTCTGGTGTTTGTCAAGCCGCGGTCGGGGTGCGGGGTTCGTATAGGGTGCTTGTTTTCATCATCGCGTACATGACGTTTAGTCGGCGCCGGGCTAGGCACATGATCGCTGCGTTATGGCGCTTCCCTTCGGCTCTTTTCCGTTCGTAGTACGCCTTTGATACCGGGTCGTGGCAAGACGCAGCCCATGCGGACCGAAATAACGCGTTCTTCAACTTCTTGTTCCCGGCACGGGCAGGGAACTCGCCTCGGATTGACGTCCCGGATCGTCGGGTTACTGGAGCGATTCCGGCATAGGCGGCCAGGTGTCCTGGAGTGGGGAAGGCGGACAGGTCGCCAGCGGCCAGGAGGATTTGCGCTGCGGTCTTGACTCCGACTCCTGGCATCGAGGTCAAGACCGTGGAAAGAGGGAAGTCATCGACCAGCTTTTCTACCTCTTCGGCGACGATGTCCCGTTGATGCTTAAGCTCTTTGATCTGAGCTGCGACCCTCGGGATGATGAGTTCAACAGCGTCAGCACCTGGCACTGTGACGGTCTGCTCTGACAGTGCTGTGAAGACCTGGTCGATGAGCGGGCCGGGGTCTTTGCGGCTGTGGTGACGTGCCCACCGTTTCACTCCGGCTTTGCCTGCAGCTTTGAGTCCGGCGGGACCGTGGTAGCGGATCAAGAGATCCAACACGATCGCACGAGTGAGAACGACACCGGGGAATACACGTTCCAGTGATGGGTAGATCTGGACCAAGAGAGACCGTAGCCGATTGATCGCGCGCGTTGATTCACAAGCGAGGTCTTCATCGAACCCTGAGAGCACCTTCAGTGCTGACAAGACCTCGGAATTACGGTCCACGGCTCGTAGCGTGTGTGGCATTGTCCGGGCGGTATCAGCGATGATGAACACGTCCCTTGCGTCGGTCTTCGACCGTCCCGGATACAGGTCTGCGGCCTTGCGCATTGCCAGTCCGGGCAGGTAGGCGACGTCCGCACCGAGATCACGGGCGACAGCGATTGGCAGTGCCCCGATCGTGTTCGGCTGGTCGACCACAACCAGCACCGGACCGTGCTGCTGCAAATCGGTGATGACCTTCCGTAGCGCGGTCTCATCTTGAGGCAACTCTTGGTCATACACACGTTGCCCCACGGGTGTGAGCGCGCACCCATGATGGGCGGTCTTACCGACATCGAGTCCTAGTGTGATGGAGTATTCGGTTGTCATGACAGGTCCCCCTCGTCCTGTAATACCCGGGTCGCTGATGTCACGACACCCGATGCTGGCACCCACGTTACGAAGAGACCTCGAACAAAGCCGGGCCACGTCCCTATCAGCAGTCAACGCGCGTCCTGGACTCCTGGCGGCAACACCCCCCGGATCATCGATGACAGGGCAAAAAAGCCATACCAGGACCAGCGACCAGATCCTCTGATGAGGACCTACAAATGAATGTAACGGGGTAGGCGGTCAGAGCTGGGAGGTGCTGGTCGGTGATGGTTTCGGTTTCGTTGGTGGGGACGATGTGGAGGCGGCAGCGGGCCAGGACGTCGAGGCTGAGGTAGCGGCATCCTTCGGCCCACTCGTCGGTCTGCTCGGCCAGGACCCCTCCTAGGAGGCGGGTGATGGCGTCGCGGCGGGGAAGATTCCCACGGAGTCGGTGCGGCGGCGGATCTCCTTGTTGAGGCGCTCGTTGGGATTGTTGGGCCAGATCTGGACCCACACGTCCTTGGGGAAGGCGGTAAAGGCCAGCAGGTCGTCTCGTGCCGCGTCCGGGTGCTCGGCGACGGCGTGGAGCTTGTCGCACACGTAGTCCAGCAGTCGGTCGAACTGGGCGTTGACCGCGGCGGCGCCGGGCTGGTCGTACACCAAGTGCAGCATCGCCTTGACGGCGGGCCACAGGCTCTTGGGGGTCACGGCCATGAGGTCGGCGGCTTAGTGGGTGCGACAGCGCTGGCACGAGGCGCCGGGGATGTTGGCGCTGATGGCCTCGACCAGACCGGCGTGAGCGTCACTGGTGACCATCCGCGAGACCTGCGACTTGGACAGGGAGTTGATCCCCAAGGTCTTGACGAGCTTATCCATGCGGCGGGTGGAGACCCCGGCGAGGTAGCAGTCGGCGACCACGGTGATCAGCGCCGCCTCGGAGCTCTTGAGTCGTTCCATGAGCCACTCGGGGAAGTAGGTGCCCTTGCGCAGCTTGGAGACGGCGACATCGATGGTGCCGACGCGAGTGTCCAAAGGGCGGTGACGGTAGCCGTTACGCTGCGCGGTGCGCTCGGGGCTGGGCCTGCCCCACTCGGCGCCGCACACGGCATCAGCGTCCGCCGACAAAAGCGCGTTGATCACCGTCTGCAGCAGGTCACGCATCAGGTCCGGGGACGCCTCAGCCAGGACTTCGCCCAGCAGGCCAGCAGGGTCGAAAATATGAGGAGCGATCATTGTGATGACTCCGTTCGAGAGGGTTGTAGGAGATTCCTCGAAGGATTACACGGTGACCGCGCCGACCTTCACGACGGGACCGACCACCGAGTGGCTACACACCACTATGCGGGACTCCACTGCCACGCCACGCTAGGAATATTCGGCAAAGACGCCCTAAAGAGCAACGGGTACTTCCAGTTTCTTGCTGATGGCCTCGATCTGCCGCTCAAGCAGAGGTGACAGTTTGGTAAGCGACCTTTGCCTACTGGAAGTGAACCAATCAAGCGGCTAAATCGCAGTTCGCGCGCGTTTGTATCCATCGTGGTGTGAAATTTTCGCATAACCGGTCACGATGGATACAAGACCAAGATTTGCGATAGGTACGGCAGATAATGCAGATACCGCTTACGACTAGGGTTTTCTCGAGATTTCAGCGGGATTGATGTGGGCCAGTTACAGCCCTGTTGAGACGATGCGTCGCCGCCCTGACTGGTCACCGAAGTGGGGTGAACCAACCGGGATTTCGCGCGCAACGCTTGTCAGACCACCTTTTCGGCTTGCCGTGGTCCTCACCCTGACCGCCCAGCTCTACCTAGGGGCGGAGTTCCATCTGAACGCCTATTTGACTACAAAGCCCCGTAGTTCCGGCAGCAGGGAGCCATGTGGGAATTTTCGCTTGTCGGGGTGGGTCTCTGGGCGCAGCGCGGCGCCAGCGCCGGGGCTGATTGCCTTCTTGAGGGCTCGTGGAGCCTAGGAGAGCCGATCCGGCGGCTCCCGTACCCGCTTCCACTAGGAGGCGTCAAAAAGTATGGGGTCGAGTCAAAAGGTTCGAGACCCGACAGCGGCCGCTACCCCGCGGCCACCATCGACGACCACCATCTCCGGGGCCGGGAGGCGCTCCAGCAGTGCGGTCCAGGCCGGCTTGGACTCCCGATCGCACCACTGCCAGCCCAGCACGTGCTGGCCGGAGAACGCGATCAGCAAGCACCAGCCCTGCAGGTAGGTGCCGTCGAGCATGACCGTCGGCAAGACCTCGCCGGTGACCGTCGGCTGGGGTACCTCGACGTTCCAGCACCACGCCGTCGATGCACGAAACGAGCGTCCCGTCCCCCCGAGGCTGCACTGGGGCGAAGGGGTTCAGCAACCACCCGACGAAACGGTCGAGCTGGGCACGCCGGGTAACGTCTACGCGGCTGCGTACCGTCGACGCGCCGCATGCTTTGCATCGCCATCTCGTGCGCCCCGCGCTGGTGGTGCCGTTCTTGACCAGCTTGGTGCCACATACACCGCACCGGGGGTGATTCCTCGCAACTTGCACCGAACATGCTCCCAGAGCATGTTCAACCCCGCATCACGCCTAGCCGTCGCACATGAAATCAGTCATTCCATACACACATTCCTGCCTATAACCCCCCACACGTTCATGTACTGAGCCAGTGTCCGGCAGAGATTCCGGTAGAAGCGCGGACCGCCACCGGCGTGGGGATACACGATCACGTGCGCATCGCCGTCACCGTCGACAGCCGGGACATGCTGCAACCATGGGGCAGGTGTGGATGTCTTCAAGGCTAGCCTCTCGTCGCCGGGAATTAGGTAAGCCTAACCTATATCAGGGATTTGAGAAGATGTCCTCGATGTGGGACGCAGGGTCGCGGGACAGCATGACAACCCAGCCAGACGCGAACCCCGGAGCTTGGGATGGTTGGTGGGGTCCGGATTCCTGTAGCCCCTGGAATGCGTGATAGTGACGGTGCAGGTATTGGGCAGGGGGCAGGGCGGGGTGGGAGGGGGTGGTGCCGCGCCGGATGTGGTCGAGGGCCGATCCGAGATCGGTGTAGCCCGCCTTCGTCCAGCACTCGGCCAGCGACCACCGTTCCTGGCGTTCGGCAGCCGTGCCGGGGCCGGTGATGTCGACGGGAATGGCGTGTGTGTTGGTCTCGATGTCGATGGCGACAGGGGCTGTGCCGACGATCGCCGCAACCAGATCGCCGGAGTGGCTCCAGCTGGGCCAGAGTTCGGTTTCACCGACGATTCTTGGGCGTCCGTGCGGTCCGCCGCACTCGGAGCATGTTTGCTGGAAGCAGCACGTGTCAGGATCGCGTCCGCGTAGGCGTCCCCACAGGATTGCGGTCAGGACGCGAGCAACCAAGAAGCCGTCCCGATCGCGTCGGTGTCGAAATCGCCTCCATCGTTTCAACGCGTGGGGTTCAAGCCAGAGTTCAGCATCGAGGGTGCCGAGGGTTGCACTGGAACATACGGCAGCGAGGGTACTTGGTGCATTGCGGGTCATGTCGTCTTGGAGGCTCCTTGGAGCGCATCCCAGAAGCCGGCGGGAGTGGGTTCGTCGAGCAGTGCCATGGGGTCCACCGTCGCTCCTGCCTGCGCCCAGCGATCGGTGAGGTGCATGAGTCGGATCGAGTCCAGGCCGGCCGTGAACAGGTCATCGTCAGCGGCGAGCGGCTCGTTCGGAGAGCCGAGCGTTTCTCGGATCTGGTCGATGAGCTGGTCCAGACTTGTTGGAATGTCATCCATTGCTGTTCTCCGATTCGGGAATGGCTCCGGCTGTCGCCAGTGCTTCGGCGCGCTGTATGACCGGTCGGGCCAGGAGTGTCGCGATCGCGATACCGGCGGCGCTGACGGCTGTGGCGCCGATGGCCACCACGGTGAAACCGAGCACCCCCGCCAGAGCGATTCCCAAGCCGCCGCCGATGACCATGACGATCTGAATGAGCGTCGAGAACGCGGTGAAGTCCGTGCCCGAACTCTCGGGCCGCGTCAGATCCATCGCGATCGTGTAGAGGAAAGCGCCGGTTGCGGCGAAGGAGGCATTGGAGATGGCGGTGACGAACGCCGCAACGGCAATCGAGGTCGGAGTCAGCGTCAGCCAGATCGTTACTGCGGTACCGATGACCTGCGCGATGCCCAGCAGGACCATCGAGCGCTGACGGCCGACGCGGCTGATGAGCCAGCCGGCAGCCACGCCGGCGAGCACCCCGGCAGTGCCGCCGCCGATGACCACAATGGTTCCGATGCGGGCCTCGCTCCACCCGGCGTCGGTGAGCAAGGGCCGGATGACGTTGTAGGTGATCACGCCACCCACGACGTACAGCGGTAGTACGGCGAAGGTCCACCGAACGACGCCGGGCTGGCGGAAGAACGACAGGACCTGTCGGGTCGAGACATGGGGCGTCGGAAGGTGGTCGGTGGTCTCCGATTCACGCCACCGCGCAACAAGGATCAGCGGCAGGCCACTGAAGACGGCCAACGTCACCATGGCGGCGCTCCAACTCACGCTGCCCGAGATCAGCAGCAGCAGGCCGCCGCCGACAATCTGTGCGAAGGAGGCCCCTGCCGATTGGATTCCGTTGCCGATGCCGCGATCCTGTGGGTCTAGCAGCCGGGTTGTGGCGGCATCCGTGGCGACATCCTGTGTGCCGGCGAACAGGAAGATCAACGCGAAGACAATCATGATCGACGCGAAGTGTCGGCCCGGGTCGAGGGCTGCGAGTGCCAGGGCGCCGATCGTCAGGGCCGATTGACACGCGATGATCCACCCGCGGTAGTGCCCCAGGCTGCGTGACCCGACTCGGTCGACCAACGGCGCCCAGACGAATTTCAGCACAAGGATCATCGCGACGCCGGTGGCGGCGCCGATGAGTTCGAGGGAGACACCCGCGTTCTGCGCTGCGATCAGGAAGGTGTAGTTGAACGCTGCGAGTGACAGGTTCTGCGTGCTGTAGAGACTCGCGATCAGTGCGAGTCGTGAGCCGCGAGCCATGGTTTGTGATCTCGTGCGGGAGGATCCCGCGGGATCCTGCAGGGCAGTGTTGTCGGCCATCGATTGGTCTCCTGTCGGGCAAGCGCTACGCCGGATCGGGCAGTGGCGACAACCCTAGGCGATATGGTTAGGTAAGGCAAACCTAAAGTTATGTCCGTCCAGCCCGGAGAACGAAGAGGAGTCCCATGCCTGATCACGTGCAAGCAAGCGGGCAGCAGCGCATCGCCCACACGATTGGCCGACGCAAGGGTGCCCTGATCGCCAGTGCGATCCTGGCCATCGTCGGAGCATTGCTGGGGCTGGCGCCGTATCTGATCGTCCACCTCGTGGCGACCGAACTCTTCCTGAGCGACGAACCGGATCGTTTCGCGTTGATCACGCTCGCGGTCTGGGCAGCGCTGGCGGTCATCGCCAAGGTGGTGTTCAAGGCACTGGCCAATGCTGTGTCGCACAACGCCGCCTACCGGATCCTCGCTGATCTCCGCGTCGCGCTGGCCGAGCGGTTGGCCCGCATGCCGCTGGGCCGCGTTCGCGCTCGAAGCGCTGGTCACCTCAAGAAGGTTCTGCAGGACGATGTGGAACAACTGGAGCTCGGCCTGTCGCATGCCATCCCCGACATCGCCGCGGCGATCGCGGTGCCGGTGGCAAGCATCATCGTCATGTTCATCATGGGCTGGCAGGTCGGTGTGGCGGCTGTTCTCGTGGTCGTGCTGGCTGTTGCGCTGATCGTTTGGGGAGTCAACCGTTCTGCTGGGTTCGCCGAGCAGGAATCGACGATCAAAGCCGACCTCAACACCAGCGTCATTTCGTATTTGCGCGGAATGCGCGTCCTGCGCGGCTTCCTGGCGGGGCGGGCCGGCCACGGTGCCACCGATGCCGCTATAGCGGCGACCGCAGATATCGAGAACCGGAAGGAGGCCCGGGGCAAGTGGCAGGCTGTGGCCAGCACGGCGCTGTCGTCGAGTCCGGTTCTACTCATCCTGCCCGTCGGATTGTGGTGTACCGCGCAGGGCATCATCAGCCCGGCGACGCTGGTGTTCTTCCTGCTGGTGGGTACTGGCTTCGCGCAACCACTTATGGGTCTGCTGATCAGCCTCGCGGTCCTGCAGTATCAGGTCGAGGCCGGGTTGAAGAACATCGCCGAGATCCTTGACGAACCCGATCTGCCGGTGCCGAACGAAGCCCATGAGCCGGAGGGGTTCGCTCTGGAGTTGCGCAATGTGTGGTTCCGGTACGACGACGATGAGCCCGATGTGCTCTCCGATGTGAACCTGGACATCCCGGAGAACACCTCGTTGGCAATCGTCGGCCCCTCTGGGGGCGGCAAGTCGACGCTGCTCGGCCTGCTGGCTCGGTTCCACGATGTCTCCGAGGGCTCCGTGCGCCTTGGTGGTGTCGACGTGCGTGATCTCGACCCGGTCGAGCTGATGCGGCGCGTCGCCTACGTCCAGCAGGACGACTACCTGTTCGCCGACACCATCATGGAGAACATCCGCATGGCTCGCCCCGGGGCCAGTGACGATGAGGTGATCGCCGCGGCCGACCGGGCGCGCGTAAGCCAGTTCGTCGCCGAACTGCCCGAGGGCTGGCACACCGTCCTGCCCGCCGGTGGTGGTCAGCTCTCGGGCGGACAGCGTCAGCGGCTCTCGGTGGCCCGGGCCCTGCTCAAGGGTGCCAAGATCGTGCTGCTCGACGAAGCGACTGCTTTTCTGGATGCGGAGAGCGAATCGGCTGTGAACGAAGCCCTTGCCGAGCTCCGCGCCAGCGCCACGATGATCACGGTCGCCCACCGGCTGGGCACCATAGCCAGCCATGACCGTATCGCCTACCTCGCCGAGGGGTGCATCGTGCATTGCGCCCCCCACGACGAGATGATGCAGGACTGCCCAGACTATGCCGAACTCTGGTCGGACTACCTGGATGCCCAGGGCTGGCAGTTGACCGGTGGCGCGGGCGAAACCGGCATCCACGCTGACCGTTCCGAGCGCTCGAGCGATGCGTCCGACATCGACAGGTCGGCGAACCGTGACCGAGAACTCGGTGAGACGCCTCGTGTCCATGGTCTGGGCTCCATGAATCCGGTACGGCAGTGGCTGGCGATGCTCGGCCACCAACGCCGCGACCTGTGGCGTGGTGGGCTCTGGCTCATCATCGCCGACGGCATGCTCACCAGCGCACCCATCGTGGTCGTGGTGCTGGCCCTGCTCGATGTGCTCGGTGGTGAGCCCTCCGCGGGGGCCTGGTGGCGTCATGGCCTGATGTTGCTGGGGATCTTTCTGCTGCGATGGTTCATCGGCGTTGGGCTGGCCAGCACCTGGTGGCCGAAGGCCAATCGGGCCTGGATGCAGTTGCGTCGCTCGGTGCTGGGACATCTGCGTCGCATTCCGTTGGGTGAATACGACCGCCTCGACGTCGGGCGGACAGCGACGCTCGTCGTGTCTGACCTGCCGCTGGTCGACTTCATCAATCTGCCGGCGAAGATCATCGTGGGCCTGCTGCAGCCGCTGCTGGCAGCCGTGGTCCTGTTCATCTTCGATTGGCGTCTTGCCGTGGCTGCACTCGTGGGCGTGCCAGTGTTCGGGGTCCTGCTCTGGGTCTCCGATCGAGTCGAAAAGAATGTGCTCACACGTGTGATGCAAGTGCGTTCGCGCGCCAGTGGCGACCTCCTCGAGTTCGTGCAGGGCACCGCTGTGATCCGAGCCAATCCCGACGCGCCCCAAGCGGGTCGTTATCGCGCCACCGTCGAGGAGCTGCGTCGCCGAAGCGTCGCCATGGCCGTGCGTACCAGCCCGCTCACATCGCTGGCGTCGGCCGTGCTGGAGTTGGGATTCGCTGCGCTGATCTGGGTGGTGTGCCTGCGGCATCTCGATGGGGGATTGCCCCAGCAAATCGCGCTGCTGATGCTCGTGGTCTCGTTGAGTCTCTACCGGCCCTACCAGGAAATGTTGGAGCTCTCGAGCTACCGACACCTGCAGGGGCGCATCGCCGAGCACATCGGCGAGCTGTGGGACATCGAGCCGCTACCTGAGGGCCACCTCGAAGCTCCCGTGCACGCCGAGAACGGCGTGCCGGTGGAATTGCGTGATGTCGGCTTCTCCTATCGCGACGGTCACCGGGTGCTCGACGGCGCCAGCATGATTGCTCGACCCGACACCGTCACTGCGCTCGTGGGCCCGTCGGGTTCCGGCAAGTCCACCGTCGCCAACCTCGTCGCCCGTTTCTGGGACGTCGACGATGGATCGGTACGGTTCGGTGACACCGATGTGCGGGACTTGACCTCGGCAGGGCTGGCTGCCCAAGTGACAACCGTGTACCAGGACGTCTACCTGTTTCCCGCGACCGTGCGCGACAACCTCACAATGGGGACAGCCATCAGCGATGACAACCTGTGGCATGCTCTCGAACTTGCCCAAGCACATGATTTCGTTGCCGCCATGCCCGGCGGACTCGACGCGATGATCGACGAGGCCGGTGGAAACCTCTCCGGTGGCCAGCGTCAGCGGCTCTCCATCGCTCGTGCCCTTGTCAAGGACGCCCCGGTCCTACTGCTCGATGAGGCCGTCGCGTCGGTTGATCCCCGGACAGAGGTGCGCATCCAGCGAGCCATCTCCTCGCTAGTCGCCGGCCGCACGGTGATGATCATTGCCCACCGGCTGAACACCATTCGCTCCAGCGAATGCATTGTCGTGCTCAGCGAACATGGCGTGGAAACAACGGGCACCCACGAACAACTCCTGAGCAGCAGCCCCACCTACCAACGGCTGTGGCGTGCCCACGAGTTTGCCACGGCCTCGGCCGGTGTGGTTTCAACGCCTGCTTTTCCAGTCGGAGATCCAGGGAAAGACCCGCGTTGACGTGGTCCACGGAATGGCCAGCTGGCCTGGATGCCAAAGACTCGCACAACTGGTCACGATGGATACAAGACCCCAGTGCGGAGTGGTGCTATCCGATAGCGCCGAGACCGGCTATGAACTGGGAATTCGTACCGTCGCCGTCGTTTGGAGATTAGGCTGCTTAACCGTTGAGTGTCCGGCACGCCGCTACCCCGGCTGTCTTCCGTAGAGGGGTGAACCAGTCGGGATTTCGCGCGCAGCAATTGCTACTCCTGGTCGACGTCATCCTCTTCATCGTCTTGAGGCTGTGTATCCTTCTCAGCCTGGTGGCGAAGCTCCCAGTAAACAAGGTCGGAGATCTCTTTAATGATCTGGCCCTTACGATGAGCGCTTTCGAAGAACTTCTCCATGATGTTTTGCTGGGAGTCCTGGTGATCGAGCACCGCATTCGTGACGGCAGTTTCGATCGTCTGCGACTCACGAAACTGCTCCTTGGTGTTTGCGTTGACCTGATCCTTAATCTCTTCATTCTGAACCAGAATCGTGACGACGCCCTGTCCCCAAGACTCCACTGAACCAGGGTCAAACTCTTCGTCCTCAAACAGGGAATTGATGTTGTTCAGGGTTTCTTCCCAGGCCACCAGGTGCGGGTCGCGCGAACGTCCACCGCCAACTCCCATCGGGTTGAGCTTCTCGCCGTCGCCGCCGAGTGAAATAGCTCCTTCGCTCTGGCGCGTCTGCTTGATGAGGGTGAGCTCGATGTTGTTAAAGTCCAGCTCTTCTGGAGTCTTGCGACCAGTAAGTCGCGGTCGTAGTAGCCGGAGGAACAGGGCGAGGTTCTCGAGGTCGGTGTCCTGATAGTCGACAACCTGAGACAGGAAATCGTAGAGGCGCACGAATGAGCCAACGTCCTTGCGGAAGAGGTCAAGCTCGTCAATCTCGGCCTTTGTGTTGTCGGCCAAGGCTGCGACGTAGTGGTCATTGAACCGATCAGCGGCTTGCTTCAGCGGTGCAGTGTGCTTACCGTGCTTCTTCTCGATGATGAATGCCTGCGCGAAGGCATCCACGTCATCCTTCGTATAGATCCCGGCAATTTCAAGCTTCCGCGCAAGGTCATGCACGAGGTCTGGGTCGGTAGTTTCAATGATTTCGGCAGTGCGGTAGTACGGCAGGAGTGCGTCGAGGATCGTGTCCGTGTCGTTGACGAAGTCAAGAATGTACATGTTGTCTTTACCCCTCGACGGCAGGGTACGGTTCAGACGGGAAAGCGTCTGGACCGCTTCGATCCCGTCAAGGCGTTTGTCCACGTACATCGCGAACAGCAACGGCTGATCAAAGCCCGTCTGGTACTTGTTGGCAACAATCAGAACCTGGAACTGATCGCCCGCGAACGCCTGTGGAATCCCGCGCCCGCGCAGGTCAGGGTTCATGTTCGTTTCTGTATATGGCTCCTGCACTCCGGGCACGAAATCATCAATCTGCTCAGCGGTTAAGCTTCCGGAGAGCGCCACCAAGGTTCCCAATGGGTAATTGTGTTTCTCAACATAAGCATCGATTGCCATCTTGTACTTCAGCGCAGCGGCTCGGCTCGAGGTCACCACCATCGCCTTAGCGTGTCCATCGAGGAGCTCAGCAACATTCTCGCGGAAATGCTCGACGATGATCTGAACCTTCTGAACAATGTTTGCCGGATGCAGACTCACCCACCGCATGAGGCTCTCTTTCGCGGTGCCCTCATCGACGAGATCTTCACCACCAACAGCACCACCAGCTCTCTGAGCGAGCTGGAAAGCCGTCTCATAAGTCGTGTAGTTACGCAGCACATCAAGGATAAAACCCTCCTCGATGGCCTGCTGCATCGTGTACACGTGGAAAGGCTGTGGCAACCCATCCGCACCAGGGCGCCAAACATCTCCAACGACTTGCCCTTCGGCGTAGCAGTAAATGCATGGAGCGAGATGTTCTGAGCTGTCGCCCGCGCTGCCATCTCACCGGCAAGCACGTCCTCGACGCTTACCTCGCCACCGCCCTCGAGGGCTTCGACCTCTGCTTGTGAAAGAACCTGTCGCAGCTTCTGAGCACTTGTACCGGTCTGAGATGAGTGCGCCTAGTGCGCGATTACCGCAAACTTGCGATCCGTGAGCCCACCCTGCTGCGCAAGCGCCTCAAGCACTAACGGGAAAGTCTGGAACGTGACGATGATGATGAGCTTGCCGCTACTCAGTTCCTTGGCTAACAGGTCCGATTTTGAGGTAGCTGACGCTTTACAAACCTCGTCAGCGTTAATCGTTTCGACCAAACCCCTCGTGCCCTCAATTGCCTTGATTGCCTTCTGAAGCTGGTCATCGAGCACGGTACGATCTGTCACGACAATCACCGAATCAAAAGTCTTCGAAATATCGGCGTTGTGGAGGTTCGCCAGCCCGTGAGCCAGCCACGCGATCGAGTTCGTTTTTCCTGATCCTGCAGAGTGCTAGATCAGGTACTTACTACCCGCCCCCCTCAGCGCTCGTGGTCTCGAGCAAACTAGTGACGGCCTCCCACTGGTGGAAGCGCGGGAAGATGATCTGCCTACTACGCGAGCGAACACCAGTGATTGGATCGACCTTCTCAGTGATCTGCAGGAGTATCACTAGGACTGGCTCACCGGACCCAATCCGGGCTACGGCTTTGCCGGCGGGACCTATCCGTCTTCCACGCTGACGGATGAGGACCACATCGAGGCGATCCGCGACTTCCTCGCCGAGATCGACCCGGAGACCGGTTACCTCTCAGACGACTGAAGCCTCGGCCGGCACGACTTGGCCCTGCACCCCGCCGACGGAACACGCGCAAGCGCCGGGTTCAGCGTTCACGTTCCTTCCGGTCAGGTGCAGTCGCGCTGAGAGCGGTGCTGACGACCGATTCGGGCCCCGCAGCGGCCGACTCGACCGGCAGCACGGCGCGACCGGCGCCGTGGTTGAGCGTCTGCGTCCGGTATCGCCGCTGGTGCCACACGGTCAGTGCCGCGCCGATGGCGTAGAGGATGCTCGAACCGACGAACACCGACACGTAGCCCAGCTGGCCGGCCACAGACAGGGAGACCGCGCCAGCGCCGAAGGACACGAGCATGGCGAACGAGGCGAGCGTGGTGTAGTCCGACCCAGCGCTGCCCGGACGCGAGTAGTCCATGTTGATCGAGTACACGATGATGGAGCCGGCGGTGTAGCCGAGGAAGAACACGATCGTCACCGCGACGATGTAGACCGTGGATGCTACACCCGAGATGACGGGGAGGAACGCGACCATTCCGATAACCGCCAGTGCACAGCCGACCAGCAGGACGCGCTCCCTGCCGAAGCGCTGGATCAGCACCCCTGTGCCGAGGGCGGCAGCTGTCCCGCAGACACCAGCGAGCAGCGTAGTCAGGGTGGCTGTCTCTTCGGCGCTCCAACCTTGGTCGATGAGGCTCGGGGTGATGAGACTGTAGCCTGCAGTGAGGCCCATCCACGTTATCGGCACCACAAGCAGCATCCAGATCCCCGCGCCCCGCTGGCGCACCACCGTCCAGATGGTGTTCACCGAGATCCGCGCGGCCCACGCCTCGGCGCTGGCTGGGGGTTCAGGGCTCACGGCGATCAGCAGCGTCGGCAGGAGGGTGAGCACAGCAAGAGTCGCGAGGGCGGCGAACCAGCCGGCCCACCCGTAGATCACGGTCGTGAGTCCGCCTCCGACGATGAGGCCGATGTAGCTCCCGGCAACCTGGACGCCGTTGGCGAATCCGCGTTCATCACTGCGGATCGAAGAGATCGCCAAGGCATCGGCCGCTACGTCCTGCGTCGCCGAGAGGAGGATGTAGACGGCGGCCAGCAGCAGGAAGACCCCGAACTGTGCGCGCACATCCGGCAGGCAGGCGATGACCGCAAGGACGCAGGCGAGAAGCGGCTGAAGAACGAGCAGCCAGCTGCGGTAGTGGCCCCCGGCCCGGTTGCGGCCGAATCGGTCGACCACTGGTGCCCACAGGAACTTCACCGCCCAGAGCATCCCCAGGGCACTCACGGCTGCCATCGATTCGAGTGCGACCCCTTTCTCGCGGAGGATAGCCGTAGCGCCGGTCATGAGGAACCCGATGCCGAAGTACTGGGAGGCATACAGCGCAAGAAGCAGCAGGAAGCGCCGTTCGCTGAGCCGGGTTTTCGAGGATCCGTTGCGGATTCGTGTGTCAGAGGCGCGCACGACCAACCTTCCAGAAGCCCGAGCTCATCACCTGACGGCGGGGGACATCGCATTCCTTGACCAGGAAGCGCCGTCCGAGCGCGGCAGTCTTGGCCTCGGCACACACCCATCCGTAGTCAATCCTGCCCAACTGCTGCTGGCCGAGTTCAGCGGCGAGCGCAGAACCGGGGTCGTCTCCACCGCGGCACACGACGGCGATGCCGGCTTCGCGCGTACCCGGCAGGACATGGTCCTCGCTCGGCACCTCGACGATCGCACTGAAGCGTAGCTCGGGGTCCGATTTGTGAGCGGAGAGGATTTCGAGCACACCGGGAAGACCGGTCTCATCGGCGATCAGCACGTGGTGCCCGACATCGGGAGCACTGCCGTAAGGCGCGGTCTGAAAGCGCAGGCCGACCGGATCGCCAGGTTTCACCCGTGTGATCCAGCGGGCGCCGGGACCGTCGTGTCCGCGGCTGACGATGTCGATGTCGATCTCAGCGAGCGCCGCGCGATGTTCGCGCACTGTGTACCACCGCAGATCGGGGCGGGAGGCCTCCGGAATGCGCGAGAGAGTCGATCGTGGGTTGAGACCTGCGTAGTCGGGCATCTGGAGGCCCTGCCCGGACGGCGGCATGAAGAGACCCACATACTCATCCGGACCCATCAGCGCCACGTCTGAGATCTCCGGGGCTGTGATCGTGACGCGGCGGAACGCCGGCGTCAGGTCGGTGACGGCGGTGACGCGAGCGGAGAACTGGGGGCAGTGGTCGCGCTCCGGTGGCAGCGCCATGGACCGCGAGTAGACCGCACGGATCGTCGACTTCGCGGTGCTCTCAAGCAGATTGCCTCGTTTGGACATGTAAGCCTTTCTTAGGTTAGCTTAACCTTAAGAGGGATCGTACACCGGAACCCACGGCGATGTCGACGCGACCGCGAGCAGCTTCTGGCGCTGCCTGGACAAACGGAATCCCGGAGGCCAGCAGCCTCCGGAAGAAGCAGGAAGCGGCGAGGATGCACCTCGCCGCTTCCGCATGTCGTTCTGTTCGAGCCCCTATGCCAGCATTAGCCGTTCCCGGCCTCGGCCACCACCGCGGGATCTGTCACGATCCGTCGCAGCACCTCGGTGAGGTGGTCGAGACCGGCGAGCAGGTCGTCGTCCTTGGTGAACTCGTTGAGGTTGTGCGAGACGCCTTCGAAACTCGGCACGAACAGCATCACCGTCAGCACAAGGTCCTTCATGTTCGTCGAATCGTGACCGGCCACGGTCAGCACCTCGCCATGGGACAGGCCGAATGCCTTGGCGACGGAACGCGGTGCCCTCCGGCTGGTAGGGGTTCTGGTCCCAGGCGTGCTCGTGGACGATGTCGATCTCGACAGCGACGGTCTCCTCCACCTCGGCGATGCTCGTCCGCAGCTTCGCAGCCGCGCTGTCGATGACCTCCATGCTCGGTGAACGCAGGTCGAGCAGGATGCGGGCCTCGCTGGCGACGACCGGGGAGTTCGGGTAGACGGCGATCTCACCGACCGCGGAATGCAGAACGCCCTCTTCGTAGTCGTCGACGAGCTCGCGGGCGGCAACGATGAGCGTGGCCGCCCCGAGCAGCGCGTGACGCCGTCCTCGTCCATGTTGCGGCCCTGCTCGACGTGGATCTCGGCATACGCGGCCAGGTCGAGTTCGACCGGCCCGAACTGGTTGCCGATCTCATCGCGGACGACCTTCATCCCGTGGCGCTGCAGGAGCTCTGCGAACCAGCGGCGCTGCTGGCCGTCGGGCTCGGTGGCCTCCTGCCGGTCGACCCCGTGGGTGCCGGGCACCGCACCGAAAGTGCAGTGGACGTTCCAGTCGGCGAGGAATGCCTCAGCCTGTGACGTGTGTGTCATGGTCGGTCTCCGTTCATTACCCCGGCCGGCACCTCCGGGGAGGGGGCGCGCAGCGTCGGGTCGGTGATGACGTGCAGCAGTGCACCGGTCGGGCTCATCAATGCCCGTTCGACAGTGTCGACGATCTCATCGGTCGAGCGCACGGTTTCGCCGTGCAGACCGTAGGACTGCGCCATGAGCGCGAAGTCCGGGTTCGTCAGTAGTTCGCGCGCGTTTGTATCCAGCGTTGCATGAAAGTTTCGCACAAGTGGTCACGATGGATACAAGACCCCAGTGCGGAGCAGGGCCATCGAACAGCTTCGATACCGGCGATGAACTGGGATTTCCGGCTGCCGCGGACGTTTGGAGATTAGCCTGCTGTACCGCTGAGTATCTGGCACGTCACTACCCGGATGGCGTCCGTAGAGGGGGTGAACCAGTCGGGATCTCGCGCGCAAGAATAGACGCGGGGTCTCGACAAATGATGCGGGTAGCACCTCTACCTGTAGACGATACCGCTTGCTATTCGTTCTTGCAGGTGGGCCGACGACCATCTGCACTCCTAGTCAACTACAAAGCTTTTAGCAAGTTGGGGGTCAAGTCCCTTGTAGTGGTGTAACGGTGTTTTCCTCTCGTTTGGGGTTTTAGCCTGCGAGTGCGGGCATGTCGGCATCGGTCGTGGTTGTGGGTGTGGTGATCAGGTTGAGGCGGCTCTTGGCGAGGACTTCCAGGCCGAGGTAGCGGCGGCCTTCTGCCCATTCATCGGTTTGCTCGGCCAGGACGGCGCCGACGAGCCGGACAATCGCTTCCCGGTTTGGGAAGATCCCAACCGCATCGGTGCGGCGCCGGATCTCGCGGTTCAGCCGTTCGGTGGGGTTGTTCGACCAGATCTGCTGCCAGACCTCGGTCGGGAAGCTGGTGAACGCGAGAATGTCAGCGCGGGCGGCATCGAGGTGGTCTGCGACGTCGGGGAGTTTCTCGGCGGTGTAGTCCAGCAGCCGGTCGAACTGGACGTGAACAGCATCGGCGTCAGGCTGGTCATAGACGGAGTGGAGCATGGCCTTGACCGCCGGCCACAAGCTCTTGGGAGTGATGCTCATCAGGTTCGCGGCGTAGTGAGTGCGGCAACGCTGCCAGACGGCACCGGGCAGGTTCGCCGCGATCGCTTCCACGAGGCCTTGGTGGGCGTCGGAGGTGACCAGCCGGACCCCGGACAGTCCTCGGGCGACCAGATCGGCGAAAAACTCGTTCCAGGCCGGGCCGGTCTCGCTCGTGGCGACCCGCATCCCTAAGACTTCGCGATGCCCGTCGGCGTTGACCCCGGTCGCGAGCATGACGACCGCGTTGACCACACGACCTCCCTCGCGAATTTTCATCGTCAACGCGTCGGCGGTCACGAACGTGAACGGCCCAGCATCGCCTAGTGGACGGTGTCGAAACTCGGCGACGTGCTCGTCCAACTCGGCGGCCATGCGAGAGACCTGGGACTTCGACAGCCGGTCGATTCCCAACGTCTTGACCAACTTGTCCATCCGGCGAGTACTGACTCCAGCGAGATAGCAGTCGGCAACAACAGTGATCAATGCGGACTCGGCGCGCTTGCGACGCTCCAGCAGCCACTCAGGGAAATAGGTGCCCTGGCGTAGTTTCGGGACCGCGATGTCCAAGGTCCCAACACGGGTATCGAGAGGCCGGTGGCGGTAGCCGTTGCGCTGGGCACGTCGGTCAGGATCTGGGCGGCCGTACTCGGCACCTGCAACCGCATCAGCATCCGCAGACAGCAACTCGTTGATCACAGTCTGCAACAGGTGACGCCTCGGCAAGCAGTTCGCCAAGCAGCCCGGCAGGGCGACAATATGGGTAGCGGTCATCGTGTGGCCTTTCGCGAGTGAGTTGTAGGGGACGAAACTCGAGGACCACGCGGTGACCGCCCTGCTGTCCAGCACGACCACCCCGCTACACCACTATGAGGGACTCAACTCCCTTGGTGATTAGTAGCGCCCTCGCTCATCAGCGAGATGCTGTTCGCAAATGATCCCACTAGCGCCATGTTCGCGACAGCACCACGTGTGCCAAACGTGTCGAGGTACTCCGATTCGAGCTGTGGGTTTAGGGCTTGGCGCCTGGCACCGGGACCGCGTCCGCTAATCTGAGGTGTGTCTCAGCTGCCAACGATACGACGCATCGGCGGCAGCCACGAAATCGTGGAACCGTCCGGGCCGACTAGACAATTCCTTAGGCGTGCCGGTTTCGGCGACGATAGCACCATCCGCTAAGGGTTCGAGGAAGACCACCTGATCGGCGCTATCTATGGTGGATAGTCTGTGCGCTACCACGATCACAGTGCGGCCCTCAGATAGTTGACTGATGACGTCGCTAATCGCCGATTCATTCTCGCCGTCCAGCGCCGAGGTAATCTCGTCGAGCAGCAGTATCGGAGCATCCTTGATGAATGCCCGAGCGATTGCCACTCGTTGGCGCTCACCTCCAGACAGGCTCTGCCCGGCAGGCCCCACTTCGGTATCCCAACCGTGAGGCAGCGCCTCAATCACCCGATCAAGTCTCGCCTTGCGAGCTGCCTCTTCCAACTCGGCGTCCGTCGCATTGGGACGGGCAATCCGCAGATTCTCCCGGATCGTGGTGTCAAACAGGTAGGTGTCCTGGAACACCATCGAGGTCAGCTCCATGATCCGCGTGGTTGGAATCTCGCGCACGTCCACCCCGCCGATGGTCACGCTACCGGCGTCGACATCCCAAAACCTTGCGGTGAGACGCAAGATCGTCGACTTCCCGGCCCCTGACGGCCCCACTAGTGCGGTGACTGCTCCCTGCGGGGCGGTGAGCGAGACATCGTCTAGGACAGGCCGGCCTGACTCGTAGGAAAACGACACTCCTCGGAAATCAATCGACGTCCCACGCGGTTCCCGTGCCTGCTCGGAATCAGGTTCGGCAAGTGGCGCGGCATCAAGGATTATTCCCATCTGGCGCAACGCCACTGCGGCGTTATCGACCTCAGATGCGTAGAGCGCGGCTTTTGTGAGCGGCAGCAGCATGCGCGCACTGACCGCCGCGATCACCAGATACGCAATCGGGTCCAGACGCGCTCCGGTCACGAACGACAGCCCCAAGGCGAGCACCACCGCGAAAGTCACGTTAGCGATGAGGTTGAATCCTTGGGCAGGTCGGCCCTTGATCCGAAGCCCGGCCAACGTCGCCTCAGAGTCGGCTTGCAGAGTCTCTTGTACGGGGTCCCACGACGTCGCGGCACCCGTGGCTCGAAGCACCGGTTGTAGCCTGGCGAACTCAATCAACCGGCCGGCTGCGGCGGCCGAGGTACGGTCTTCCATGTCATTGGCTCTGGTTGTTGCCGCCGACATTTTCCGCCACGTGAGAATAAACGGCAAGATCGACACTGCCATGACCACAGCTAACGGCCACTCAATGAATGCGGTGGCAACGAGCATCACCAACGGCACGATGAAGGCGTTGCACAGGTTCGGGATCACCATTGATGCCAGATGCGACAGGGTGTTGATCTCCTTGGATGTCGCATTAGCCACGTCCGCTTCGCGTTTGGCATTAAACCACCCAAGCGGCAGCTGCAAGACATGATCTGCTACGCGATCAATTAAGGTATCGCATACTTCATAGACGCTGATCCGATAGGAGCGGTACATCGCGAAGGTGTCGACCGTCACCGTGATCGCGCCGAGGATGGCAACGACGACGAGCCAGGTGCCAAGGGTTTCAGAGCGGGAGAATAATGCCCGAAGGAAGGGGATCATCAACGCCAGTGTGATGCCTTGTAGGACAGCGGAGAAGGCGAACCAGCCCACCAACGTACGCAACTCGGCCCTGTTGACGACCCTGATCATTAGTTTCCACATGAGCGTGTCTCTCCTTAGGCCATGTAATGGAGTTCTTGGGCCCGCCACATCTCGCTATAGGTCCCCGCTTGGTCGACCAAGTCCTCGTGCCTACCACGCTGAGTGATGTGGCCGTCCTCAATCACGAGGATCTGGTCGGCGTCTCGGATGGTGGCGAGTCGATGCGCGATGATGATCACCGTGCGCCCGGATGCCAAGGTGCTGAGCGCTTCGTGGATCGCACGCTCCGACTGGGGGTCTGCTTGCGCGGTGGCCTCGTCGAGAATCAAGATCGGCGCATCCTGCAAGTATGCTCGCGCCAGGGTGATGCGTTGCCGCTCACCGCCCGAGAGGAAGCCACCAACCTCGCCAAGCACGGTGTCATACCCCTCGGGCAGACGCATAATGCGATCGTGGATGCATGCCGCACGGGCTGCTGCCTCGACCTCGGCGCGCGTTGCCGACGGTTTCGACAGCGCGATATTGGTATGGACCGAATCGTTCGACAACGTTACGTCCTGTAGGACGATCGCGACGCGGGAAAGTAGCCACGAAAAACTCGCCTCGCGCACATCCACACCGCTGATGCGTACCACGCCATCATTGACGTCGTAAAAGCGCGCAATTAGCCGGGCCAGTGTGGACTTCCCTCCGCCCGACGGGCCCACCAGAGCCGTGACCGTTCCGGGCTCAGCCGTAAAGGAGACACCGTGCACAACGGGCACGTCAGGCTCGTAGGAGAAGGAAACCTCACAGACCTCAACTTGGCCGGGGTTTGGGCCCTCTTCTTGGGTGCGGCTGCCTTCGGGCATGGGTTTCTCGGAAAGCAGCTCTGCCGTGGTGCGAGCCGCCAGCTGCGACTCATAGATATGCTGCATCAGACCGACTAGCACCGTGAACCCCTCCGGGATACCGGGAGCGATCAGGAAGAATGGCAGCGTCGCCGACAGCGTGCTCCAATCCTGTGCGACGAATAGCGCCGCCAGTAACGCGACCGTGACGAAGACCGTGGCTGGACGCAGTAGCGAACCGAGCAGACTAATCGCTCTGCCGGAGCGACGAACCCAGTCGAAGGAGATGGCAGAAAATTGCTGGCGAGCGGCGTTAAAGCGCGTTCGGGTCGCATCGGTGGCCTGGAAATTCTTGATCTCCTTAATGCCCTCAAGCATTTCGACGGTGGCTGCGGCCAGTGCGGTCTGGGCATGTCCGAATCGCTCGGTGATATCGCTATAGCCGCGCATGGTCGTGCTGACGATGATCATGATCGCTACGGCCCACGTTCCAAAGAGCGCGAGCGCCAGTCGCCAATCGACCCACACGAGATACCCGAGGCCTACGACCATCGAGACCACGGCGTTGGTGACATCACCGGGAACATGCGCAACGAGAGTATGGATGGCTGCGGTATCGTCACACACCATCTTGCGGATGGCCCCGTGCGGCACCTGCGAGACCCTACCCAAGGGCAAACTGCCCAGCGCTTGGACCACATTGCCGCGCAACCGATGTCGGAGCTTGGCTTCTGCCTCGTGGGTGACACCCAATCCAAACAGGTAGAGCAATTGGCCCACGAACAGCGAAAGCACCGCTATCACGGCCCAAACCCACGGCTTTCCGGTCCAGCCGGTGCGCACCTGCCCGTCAAGCCAGATCGCGGCCATGTTGTGTAAGGCGACGAACGGCACCAGCGTGACGATAGCGCTTAAGGCTGTGAGGACTGCGGAAAGGACCATCGCGCCCTTGGCCGGGCGGATTAGTGCGGCGACGGAAATACTCACATCAGGCTCCTGTCGAGTCGAGTCTTTCGAAACGTTCATTGGCGCCACCACCACAGCAACGCAGTAACGGCCCAAAGGAGGCCCACCAGGCACCAATCTCGCACCTGCCACGGTGTGTGTTGGAGTTCCGTGCGCCGCGGATAGGCGCCAAAGCCACGTGAATCCATCGACAGGGCAACCCGTTCGCCGTGCTGGACGGCGAGGATCGCCAGCGGCACGAGGGAACCCACCCATCGAATTGCGGGCGCTAACGGCCCCCATGATGCCCCAATACCCCGCAATGCCCGCGCTGTGCGCAACAGCTGGAAATCTTGCCGGAAACGAGTGACGAAGGCGACAGCCGCAGTTCCCGCCGCAGTGACCCGATAGGGAAGCTTGAACGTCGTCGTCAACGTGCGAAGCAGCGTTTCCGGATGAGTGCTGATGCCTGAAAGCAGCATGAGGGACAACAGTGCCCCGGTGCCGCTCGCTGCCGCAAGCTCGCCACCGTGATTGTAGAGTGGGCTGACCTCTTCAATGGTGTAGTTGTAGCGGAACACCGGCAGTAGCACAGCTGCGATGACCCAGGGTGCTAGCAGTGACATGACCGTTCGAGCGCGACTCGCTCTCGCGGCTACCATGGCCAGGCTCGCTGCGATGAGCACTCCAACATTGACGGCCGGGTCCTTGCATACGAACACCATGACCATCGCCGGGATTAGCGCCAATAGCAACGTCACAGGATTGAACGATGAGAAGAGTCCACGGGGCACGGACGGTGAAGGCGGGTTCGCTGGTGCTGCGGATGCGGCGTTTTCACGAGTTTCGCTAACGGCAGCAGGTAGCGCGATGATGTGGCTGCAGCGTGATAGGGCAAGTTCTAGGTCGTGGGTGGCCATGATGACGGTTCTGCCCTCAGCGCGCAGTTCGTCGATGAAGGCCATGAGTTCGCAGGTATTCGCCCAGTCCTGGCCGTACGTGGGCTCGTCAAGGACAATCACATCGCGGCTCTCGGCGACCATCGTAGCCACCGATAGTCTACGAATCTGGCCGCCTGAGAGAGTCAACGGGTGTTGGTCTCGATACTGGGAGAGATGGAATTGCTCCACAATAGCCTCGGCTTTAGACGCGGAAACATCCCCCGTGGAGATTTCGCCAGCCACGGTGGAACAAACCATCTGATGTTCCGGGTTTTGAAACACGTAGCCGACCTGGTGCCGCCCTCGCCGCACAACCTCTCCGCAGACCGTAGCGCGTTGTGCCTTTGATGGTATGAGACCCGCCAGCGCCGCGAGCAGGGATGTTTTGCCTGCGCCATTCGGCCCTATAAGCGCGATAAACTCGCCACCCCGTAGCCGCATAGAGATAGCTGGGGAGCGTCCGGGAACACAGAAATCTGCCAGCTCTACCGTGGCGCTGCCTCCACCGTCGAGCGTGTCAATCGCATCGATGGTTTCCCATCCTGCTTCGGTGCGCCGCTGATATTGCACCGAATCACCACAGATATCCGTGATGCGGGGAACTCGAATGCCCGCCTGCTCGCAGGTCAAGGCGTGGTGCGGGGATTCGTCGCGTAACGCACGGGGCAGCCACACTCCGCACGCCTCAAGTTCCGCGGTATGGCTGAGAAAAACCTCATGTGGAGTTCCCTGCGCGATCACCGCGCCCTGCGCGTTGAGCGCTATGACTTGATCGCACAGGGGTAGGACCGGGTCGAGGTCATGGTCGATCACCACGATGCCCACGCCATCGCTAACCAGCTGTTGGATGACGCTGTAAAACTCGTCCGTGCCTTGCGTGTCAATAGTCGATGTTGGCTCATCGAGGACAAGTAAGCGGGGCTGTATAGCCAGTGCTACTGCGATCGCTAGGCGCTGGCGTTGGCCGCCCGATAATCTCCATGGGCTCTCCCACAGCTTGGTCTCCAGACCAACCGCAGCCAATGCCTCGCGTACCCGTCGATCAATCTCAGGAACAGGCAGGCAGAGGTTCTGCAGCGCAAACGCGACATCGTCATACACCGTACGGGTAATGACTGCGGCATCCGGATTTTGTCCCACGTAGGCGACATTGGTAGCGATCAACTGGACCGTGGCGTCGGCGATTTCGGCGCCGGCAATTTGAACGCTGCCGGAGTATTCGGACGGCAGACAGTGGGGCACAAGGCCGCACACGGCTCGGACGAAGGTAGTTTTACCGCATCCAGAGGGCCCAATGACGGCCGTTACCTGACCGCTCAGGTGGACCAGGCTTGGACGTTGCAGCACCCACCGGTCCTGACCCAAGTAGTGAACGGAAAGATCCTCAACCGCCAGGAGCGCCCGCGCGGACTCGCTCACAGACCGTTGCTCGCTACTCAAAGTGGAGGCCAGCCTTTCACTCACGATGGTCTACGCCTACGCCTGCATTGTTGAGCAAACGGGTTAGTCCGACGACGGCCAAACTGCCAATGACGGACGACGTGACTCCCACCAGCACGATCAGTCCCGATACCGAGATTCCCACCGCGTGCTTGAGCAGCGTGAGGTACAACAGGCTGTTAAATGCCCCGAAGAATGCGGCGGAGATCAGATACGCCCACCACGTCCACTTTCGGTACAGCATCAACGCCATGGGAAACTCAACCAGGAGCCCGCCAATGACGTTACCGACAATCGCGGCAGGCCCAGTGGGAGTAGTAAATACGCTCACAACTCCGATGATCAGCGCGGCCAGCAGCGAAGCGCCCGGCCTTCGCACAACGGCCAGAGGAAGGAGGTAGGGAATGACCCAAAGTCCGAGAAGGGACACCCCGAGCCAGACTGCGCTCTGCGAAGCCGCACCCGCCGGCGCGATGTAGCTCAGTGGGATGAGGATGATGAGGCCGACCACCGACAGGGAGGCCACCATCATGAGATTTCGGGTACCTAGAATTGAGTCGGTTAATCCCCCGCGAGCTGAGCGTCGAACTGTACCGGATCGGTCTGTCACAGCAAACCTCCTTCCACTTAGGTAAGCCTAACCTAACTCCCGACCGGGGTCAAGTCCCTTGAGCTAGACGTTGAGCCTACGTAGAGGCGCAGCTCGAGGGGTTTCTCGCGTTTTGAAAGGACGCAAAGTGACCGCTGAGGATCTCTGGGCAGAGCTGATCCGAGTTTGCGAGTCACTGCAGCACCCGAGGGTGTAAAAAGTATCGGTAGGGCGTCATGCGATACCCAAATGTACACCTTGATCAAAGCTGGCTGTATCGCACGAATAGTCATGCGATATGGTATTCTGGCTGCATGGTTGACACATCGAACGCGCCTCGCGAGGACTATAGAAACCTCTGGAAGTTGCTTATCGACAGAGGAATTCGGAAGGGCGAGCTTAGAGACCTTGCCGGTCTGAGCTCATCAACCATCACGAAGCTGGGTCGAAATCAGACGGTTACCACCGCGACACTTGGGCGGATTTGTAAAGCGTTGGATTGTTCACCCAACGACATTCTGGCTTTTGAAGACTGTTATGAGGAAGGAACCGGCGACGGTCGTAATGAGTGAGATGAAGCAGGCATATACCATCAAGCCTCAAACGGCGGTCGCCTCCCCCGACAGCAGTGCTACCGACTTAGTGTTCCCCATTGAGCTTGTTGCCCCCCGTTGTGGGCATGACTCACAGCTTCATTAGGCGTGCCCTTGGCAGGAAGTCAATCTTGTCCGAGGCCGACGTTCGGCAACTTCTAGATCAAGATGCATTCTCCGAGACGTTCGTTCCTCGCAGCAGAGTTCTTGAATATCTCCGTCGAGCCGTCACCGGAGCCGTGCTCGTTGCCGAGAGTCAAGAGGTCATTCAAAAGGACTCCTTCGTTGTCGGAGACGCTCTCCAGTTGATTGGAAGACTGAAAGATGGTTCGGTGAATACTGTTGTCACCTCAACGCCGTACTGGGCTATGCGGGTCTATGACGAGCCTGGTGAGCGCCTTTGGGCGGATGGCGAGAACTGCTCGTTTGGTCTCGAGCAGACACCTGAAGGGTTTATTCGCCATTCGGTCGAGGTCTTGCATGCATTGCTTCCGAAAATTGCTGCAGATGGCTCCGTGTGGTGGAACATCATGGATTCGTACAACACTCGCACTCAAATCCGTGGTAGTGCAGTTGAGACACTGCATGCGATGCAAGGCAAGGATGGTCGATCGTGGAAAGATCACGAGTACTTGCGGTATTCCGCCGTACACTCGTATCTGAAAGATGGTGAGCAGTGTTTGATCCCGCAACGGATTGCTCAGCGTGCTGCCCAAATCGGCTACTACGTAAAGAGCACGATCTCGTGGTGCAAGCAGGCCACAACTCCTGAACCCCAGCAGTCGCGAGTCAGCAGAAATGTTGAGTACATTCTGCATCTCACTCGGGAACGAACCCCCAAGTTCAACAAGGCCGCATACTTGGAGCTACCTTCAGACCTTGGTGGGCGACAGCTGCTTGAGTCGGACAAGCTTAGTGACTTCTGGTACTTGCCAACCTCTTCTGGCCGAGATGGGCATGGGGCTCAGTTCCCGGTTCAGCGTCGTCCTGGGCGCTGCATCGCGATCTCAACGGACCCTGGTGATGTGGTTCTTGATCCATTCATGGGTGCTGGAACTACCGCCGTTGCAGCGAAGAAGCTCGAGAGGAGCTATATCGGTTTTGATGTAAGCGCAGAATACCTCGCCACTGCTGAGCGAGTGTTGGCTTCAACCACCGTGCAGCAACCCCTCTTTACCGCAGAGCTTCGATAACCCTCGAAGCAAGTGCGTCGACGTCTATCGCATAACTGCTATCCAAACCAAGGCATTTGATTCGGTGACCGTCGAACGTCTCGACCACGTCTCCAGTTCGAACGGAAGGTGAGATGATATAAGCCTCGTTGAGACGCGCAAACTGCATGTATGTATAGATCTGATACAGATCCTTCGCATCGGGTACCTTGTACTTTACGTCGGCAATGCTGACGGGGAGGTCCATGACTTCCCAATATCGTGTGGCTACGGTGACCGCCATGAGGAAATCCGACAGTAAGAACCCGAAACTTTCGATGGGGATGCGCATCACCATGGTGGTGGTGACGGCAGCGACTACCTGACCCACGGTGATCCAGCCTTGCACCACACCCCAGGTGCCTAACCCTACGATCGCGATCTGGGCGAGCGCGGTTGCAACGTTGATAAAGCTGAACAGCCACGAGTCCAGCTTCGTTTTGCGGATTTCGCGCGAACGAACCGTGAGCGCGAGCGCTTTAAACCGTTGCGTCATCCATGGGGAACGACCAAACGACCGGATGACCCGCAGGCCGTGGATGGACTCTTCTACAGCGGTGGTCACTTCGCCCAGCGCGTCCTGCGTCGCCCGGGACGTGATCCGGTACTTGCGTTCGAACACCACAACGACGATCACGGTGGGTACGGCCGCTATGAGCATGATGAGCCCAAACCACGGACTGATGACTGTGAGGATGATTTCTCCGGCGATGATTGCCAAGGGCGAACACACCAAAAACGGCAGATCGAACGCAAAGAACCGGCGCATTTGACTCATGTCGTTAACGGCACGAGACAGCAACTGTCCGGACTCCCATGCGTCGTGCGTCGACACTGGTACGTATTGCAAATGGTCGAACAGTCGATGTCGCCACGTGATCTCCCACTGCGACACAATCCCGGCAACGGCGTAATGGCGTATCCACAGGGCAACGACCTCGGCGATGGACACGACCATTAAGAACGCGACCGGCCCCCACAGGCCCGTCACATTACCGTGGGCCACAGGACCGTCAACGATACGCCCGGTGATCACCGGCACCACCAGGGGTAGCGCGACGACTACAAAGGTGAGAACGCAGACGAAAGTGTATGTGCCTGCTCGCGCACGAAGATCGGGCCAAAAACGTGCGAGGCTCTTCATGCGCGAATTCTCCTATTTCTTGAACTTCTTCCCGCCGAAGCCGCCACCTTTGCGACGGTCCTTGCGGAACCCGTCCTTCCCGAACTTGCGCCCTTCACCAGCACCTTTGTCGTTGCTGCGCTTTTTGAACGGGCGGCCGGGACGACCTCGGTCCGGGCGGATATCGATGTGCCGGCCAGCGACCTTGGTCTTGCTCAAACGTTTGAGAACGCTCGCATCAAGGTCTTGCGGAAGGTCGACCAACGAGTGGTTCGACCGGATCGAAATGTTGCCGATCTGCTGAGAACTGATGCCGCCTTCGTTGGCGATCGCACCCACGATCGCGCCGGGGTTTACCTTGTCCATCCTACCCACGGCCAGGCGGTAGGTGGTCATGCCTTCGGCCGTGCGCGCGCGTTCGTTGCGGCTGGCCCGGACGTGCGGTTCCGGAAGTGGCTCGGCGGTCAGTGTCGCCCCATCCAACACGAGGCTCGCCAGGGCGGCCGCGACGTCTTCAGCAGGGACGTTGTGCGTGTTGACGTATTCCTCGATGACGGGACGCAGTTCGGACAGGTCCTGTGAGTTCAGCGTGTGCGAAATCCGGTCTTGGAACTTCTGCGTGCGCGTGACCGTGAGTTCTTCTACCGTGGGCATCACCAGGGGTTCGACCTTCTGGCGTGTCGCCTTTTCGATGGCCTTGAGAAGGCGGTTTTCCCGAGGTGTCACAAACAGGATCGCTTCACCCGTGCGCCCGGCGCGGCCCGTGCGGCCAATCCGGTGGACGTACGATTCGGTGTCGTGTGGAATGTCGAAGTTGACTACCAAGCTGATGCGTTCGACGTCGAGCCCGCGGGCTGCGACATCGGTGGCGACCAGAATGTCGATGGACCCGGATCGCAGTGCTTCAACCGTGCGTTCACGGACGACCTGCGGAATGTCACCGTTGATGGCGGCAGCGGAAAAACCGCGCGCTTTGAGTTTATCGGCGAGCTCTTCCGTTTCTTGTTTGGTGCGCACAAACATGATGATGCCGTCGTACTCTTCCACCTCGAGAATGCGGGTGAGGGCGTCGAGCTTGTGCGAGTGCATGACGGTGAGGTACCGCTGGCGAATGTTCGCGCTGGTCGTGGTTTTCGCCTGAATGCGAACTTCGGCCGGGTCGTTGAGGTATTGACCGGTGATCCGGTGGATCGAGGCTGGCATGGTGGCCGAAAACAGAGCCACCTGGCGGTCAGGGTTGGTCTTCGCGAAGATCTCTTCGATGTCTTCTTGGAAGCCCATCTTGAGCATTTCGTCGGCTTCGTCGAGAACCAAATGTTCAACATGGCTTAAATCAAGCGTGCCACGCTTCATGTGGTCGATAACGCGACCGGGCGTTCCCACGACCACGTGCGCGCCGCGTTTCAGACCGGAGATCTGTGGAGTGTAGGACTGTCCGCCATAGATGGGGAGAACGGAGAAGTCGCCGAGGTGGGTGGCATAGCTGGTGAGAGCCTCGGCTACCTGGATTGCGAGTTCGCGCGTGGGAGCAAGGATGAGCGCCAGCGGGGTCCGTGGGCGTTCCCGCCCGGCAATGCTACTCAAAAGAGGAAGCGCGAAAGCCGCGGTTTTACCCGTTCCCGTCTGAGCCAAACCAATGACGTCGCGACCGTCGAGGAGAAGCGGAATCGTTTGGGCCTGAATGGGGGAGGGGGACTCATATCCCAGATCTGCGACTGCGCGTGCGACACGTCCATCGAGATCGAAGTCGGAAAAACGAATGTCAGTGTTGTCGGAAGCCTGTTCGTTGGCGTTACCCATGGATATCTCTTTCTTGATTGAACACACTTGACCGCAGATGACTGTTTGGCGGTCTACCGAGGCTCGCGTGTGCAACCCGAAAGCACGAGGAGCCATGAGATGGTTTGGGTGCTGTTCAAGTGTACCCGTTGGTTGGCAGGGGGCGAATATGAGCCGGCATGTGATCTTGGGTACGCTTGTCACTGTGCGCACGTGCACATAGGCCCGGCAGCCAGCCGGTTGCAATTCACTAAAGGAGAGATTCGTGGCATCGACACTAGATTCCGTCATCACCCTGGCTAAACGACGTGGCTTCGTTTTTCAAGCCGGTGACATTTACGGCGGGTCTCGTTCGGCATGGGACTACGGCCCGTTGGGCGTGGAACTGAAGGAAAACATCAAGCGACTGTGGTGGCAGGAATTTGTCCGAGGTCGTGAAGACATGGTGGGGCTGGACTCGTCGATCATTCTTCCGCGTCAGGTGTGGGAAGCATCGGGCCACGTTGAAACCTTCGTAGACCCATTGGTCGAGTCCCTGCACACGCACAAGCGCTACCGCGCCGACCACCTCATTGAAGCGTATGTGGCAAAGCACGGAAAAGAACCGGAAAACGGTTTGGCCGACATCAACGACCCAGAAACCGGACAGCCTGGCAAGTGGACCGAGCCACAGCAGTTCTCGGGTCTGATGAAAACTTTCTTGGGCGCCGTTGACGACGGCCAGGGCCTGCACTACCTGCGCCCGGAAACCGCGCAGGGTATCTTCGTGAACTTCAACAACGTTGTTACGGCCGCCCGTCGTAAGCCACCGTTCGGTATCGGCCAGGTGGGTAAGGCATTCCGCAACGAAATTACTCCCGGAAACTTCATCTTCCGCACCCGCGAATTCGAGCAGATGGAGATCGAGTACTTCATCCACCCAGATGACGCGCAAAAGTACTTTGACGAATGGGTCGACGCGTGCTGGAACTGGTTCGTTGACCTGGGTGTCAACCCGGACAACATGCGCAAATACGATGTGCCAGCAGATGAACGCGCGCACTATTCGGACGCCACGATTGACCTGGAGTACAAGTTCGGATTCCAGGGCAACCCGTGGGGAGAGCTCATGGGTGTGGCAAACCGCACGGACTTCGACCTGTCCAACCACACCGACGCCTCGGGTGCCAAACTTCAGTACTTCGACCAGGCGACAGGAGACAGGTACACCCCATATGTCATCGAACCGTCGTTCGGTCTGACCCGTTCCATGATGGCATTCCTCGTCGACGCATACTGCGAAGACGAAGCGCCCAACACAAAGGGTGGAACCGACAAGCGCATTGTGCTCAAACTCGACCCTCGTCTGGCACCGGTGAAGGCTGCGGTACTTCCGTTGTCACGCAACGAAAAACTGTCACCACAGGCGCGCGCTTTGGCAGCGAACCTGCGCAAGCGTTGGAACATCGACTTCGACGACGCAGGTGCGATCGGTCGCCGTTACCGCCGCCAGGACGAAGTCGGTACCCCGTTCTGCATCACGTTCGACTTCGACTCGCTCGATGATAACGCGGTGACCGTGCGTAAGCGCGACGACATGAGCCAGGAACGCATCGCTATCGACGATGTCGAAAACTACCTGGCACAGGGCCTGGGCTGCTAGGAGAATAACGGCGCGTGCACGTCATTCCCCAGCGCCAGCCCAGCGCGTCAAAATACGTGTGGGCGCTCATGCTTGTAGCGCTCGCACCTTTCGCGCTACTCACGGTTGTAGGCGTGATCGCCTACTGGCCACACCATGTCAAAAACACTGACGACCGCGACATCTACACGGTCACGGTCACGGCTGTTGACGCGGGTGCGTGCCAGGAAGCGGTCACGCCTTCGTGCGTGACGGTGAAAGCCGGCGACAATGTGGTGAAGCTTCCCAAAGAAGCGTCCATTCCCGAGGTGTCAGACAGTGTGCGCGTCGTGGACGGCCACGCTGGGGGAGAAGTGGTCTTCATTGATTATGACCGGCGTGTTCCCCTGGGCGTGTTGAGCGCGATCTATGTGGTTGCGATTCTGGTGGTCGCAGGGTTGCGGGGCGCGCGTGCGCTCATAGGGCTCAGTATCGCGATGGTGGTCATTGTGGGCTTCATGCTCCCATCGATTCTGAGTGGTCATTCAGCGATCGGCGTGGGCTTGACATCATCGACTGCGATTCTCTTTTCGGTCCTGTATCTAGCCCACGGCTTTAACGCCAGAACGACCGCGGCGCTCATCGGGACGTTGGCAGGTGTCGCAATCTCCGGAGTTCTTGCGGTGATCTGGACGCGCTGGGCACATCTGGGCGGGCTGTATACGGACGCACTGTACATTCTGAACACGTACTACGGACTTTCAGCATCTGACATTGTGATTTGTGGTGTGTTGATCTCCGGTATTGGTGTTCTTAACGATGTCGCTATTACACAGGTAGCAACTGTGTGGGAGCTTGCACGAACCGCACCGGGTTCCTCTGTGCGATCTCTTTTCACCTCGGCCATGCGGATCGGTAGAGACCACATCGCCTCGACTGTCTATACCGTGGTTTTTGCATTCGCAGGTAGCTCACTTGCGGTTCTCTTGGTGACTCTGACAAGTGGAGCCAATCTGTTCACTCAACTCACCTTGGGTGAAATGGCGGGCCATGTTGTGCTCACTCTCGTGACGTCCATTGGGCTGGTATGCGCCATTCCACTTTCGACGCTCATCGCTGCTTTTGTCGTCACAAGCGATGATGAGGCGCGAGTGAAAGCGTCTGATTAGGTCAAGAAACGGTTACAAAATGCGGTTTTTGACCGCCTACTGGTGTTCCGAATTGTGACGTAGATCAATAAATCATTAGAGTTCACCATATGACCGAACAGACTTCGACTCCGCTGGTGGAGCTTGCAGGCGTGGAAAAGTACTATGGCGACTTCCACGCTCTGAAAAACGTCAACCTCACTGTCGACCGAGGCGAGGTTGTTGTCGTCATTGGGCCTTCCGGTTCCGGTAAGTCCACGTTGTGCCGCACCATTAACCGCTTGGAAACCATCAGTGAAGGTTCCATCAAGATCGATGGCAAGAACCTTCCGCAGGAAGGCGCGGAGCTGGCAGCTCTGCGTTCAGATGTGGGAATGGTGTTCCAGTCTTTCAACCTGTTTGCGCACAAGACCATTTTGGAAAACGTCACGCTTGGCCCCATCAAGGTTCGCAAAATGTCAAAGAAGGACGCTGACGAACTCGCAATGAAACTGCTTAAGCGTGTGGGCGTGGACCACCAGGCACACAAGTACCCGGCCCAACTGTCCGGTGGTCAGCAACAGCGTGTGGCGATTGCCCGGTCCTTGGCAATGAAACCCAAACTCATGCTGTTTGACGAGCCCACCTCGGCTCTGGACCCGGAAATGATCAACGAGGTGCTGGACACCATGGTCACCTTGGCCAAGGACGGCATGACCATGGTGGTGGTGACCCACGAAATGGGGTTCGCTCGAAAAGCAGCCAACCGCGTGGTGTTCATGGCCGACGGCGAAATTGTGGAAGTCGCCGAACCAGAAGAGTTCTTTACCAACCCCCAATCGGATCGTGCAAAAGACTTCTTGTCTAAGATCCTGACTCACTGAGGAGAAACCAATGAAGAAAGTAACGACACTCGTTGCGGGATTGGCTGTGGGCATTCTCGCGTTGACCGGTTGCGGTAAAGAAGGCGCACCTGGTGAACAGGGATCCGGTGGCGAAGCACCTGAGTACAAGGTTGCTGAAGACGTCGATCTGGCAGACAGCCCCACATGGAAAAAAGCCAAGGACGCTGGCAAGATCAAGGTGGGCGTGAAGTACGACCAGCCTGGTCTGGGTAACATCAGCGCCGGTGCCGACAAGCCTGAAGGCTTCGACATCGAAATCGCCAAGATGGTGTCTGCAAGCTTGGGATTCAAGGACGACGAAATCGAGTTCGTCGAAACGGTGTCGGCTAACCGCGAACCGTTCCTGCAGCAGGGCAACGTCGACATGATCGTGGCAACCTACACCATCAACGACAAGCGTAAAGAGGTCGTCGACTTCGCTGGTCCGTACTACGTGGCTGGTCAGGATCTTCTGGTGAAGGCCGACTCCGACATCACCGGCCCTGACAGCATCGCTGGGAAGAAAGTGTGTTCGGTAGACGGTTCGACTCCTGCACAGAACATCCAGGAGAAGTACAAAGACGCTGAACTGGTCACCTACGACGCATACTCCAAGTGTGTGACTGACCTTCAGAGCGGAAACGTTGACGCCGTCACCACTGACGACGCGATTCTGCGTGGATACGCCGCTCAGTACAAGGACGAATTCAAGGTGGTTGGCGAACCATTCACGGAAGAACCTTATGGAATTGGTCTGCCAAAGGACGACAAGGCTCTGCGTGACGCAGTGAACGACGCTCTCGAAGCATCCAAGGATAGCGGGGACTGGAAGAAGGCGTTCGAGTACACACTGGGTGACTCCAGCGGTGTTGAACAGCCTCAACCTGACCGTTACTAATGTTGATGTGGTCGCCGGGTCATCCCGGCGACCACCAGTCTGAGAAGGATCCTCGTGGATTTCGCTGATCTTCTGATGCTGTTCCTCAGCGGTGTATGGGGAACGGTCAAGCTTTTTGGTGTCACCTTGGTGGGGTGCCTGGTTTTGGGTTCGATCCTCGCCGCGATGCGCGTGTCACCAACCCCGGTGTTGCGTGCCGCCGCCTCGGTGTACATCACCACGGTTCGAAACACACCACTGACGCTCGTCATGTTCTTCTGCGTGTTCGGGCTGCCGTTCCTGGACATTCGCGCAAGCCACGATTCGGCAATCAACTCGTTCGTGCTCGCGTGCGTCGCCCTGATCGCTTACACCAGCTGTTTCGTTGCAGAGGTTCTGCGTTCGGGTATTTCAACGATCCCGGTAGGGCAGGCGGAAGCAGCCCGTGCGATCGGTCTGAACTTCGGCCAGACCCTGAGGTACATCATCATGCCTCAAGCGTTTCGCACGGTGATCCCGCCTCTGGGAAGCGTCATCATTGCGATGTTGAAGAACACGTCAATCGCATCAGCGTTTAACAACCGAGAGATCATTTCTGCGATGCGCAACGCGATCGAGGTGCGCGGTGACATCACGCTTCTGGTCATTGCCGGAGCGGCCGTGTCGTATCTTGTTCTGGCGCTGATTCTTGGCCGGGTATTCACGATTCTGGAAAACAAGTGGGTGATTCACCGATGAGCGCGTCTACTCAAGTGCTATTCGATGAGCCAGGCCCTAAAGGCAAGCGCAATAATGTGATCCTGTCGATCGCATCGGGTGTTCTGCTCGTAGGAGTTGTTGCGTTTGTCGTGTGGAAGTTCTCTTCTGCCGGCCAGCTCGATGCAGCTAAGTGGGAACCGTTCGCATACGCGACGATCCAGAAGGCACTGTTTAAGGGCCTCCTCGCCACTCTGAAGGTTGCGGTTGTTGCGTCTGTTCTGGCGCTCATCCTGGGGGTCGTGTTTGCGCTTCTGCGCTTGTCGTCCAAGAAGTGGATCTCTGTCCCTGCGACTTTGGTTCTGGAGTTCTTCCGTGGGCTCCCGGTTCTGTTGTTGATCTTCGCAACGTACCTGCTGTTTGGAAAGACCATTGGGTCGTTCTGGCCGGTGGTCATTGGTCTGACGCTGTATAACGGTATGGTGATCGCCGAGGTCGTTCGCGCCGGGATTTTGGCAGTGCCCCGGGGGCAGCGTGAAGCAGCACAGTCGATCGGGCTGTCCGATTCCCAGACGATGAGTCTGGTACTGATGCCACAGGCGTTCAGGGCCATGATGCCCACGCTGATCGCTCAGATCGTGGTTCTTCTTAAGGACTCGGCCCTGGGCTATATGGTGACGTACCAAGACCTTCTCCACCAGGTCAACGTCATTGGTCGCCAGTACGGTAACTTGCTCCCCACGTTCATCGTGGGCGCGGTGATCTACATTGCGATTAACTTGGTCGTCGCCGGAATTGCGCGGTGGCTCGAATCTCGCATGCAGCGCAAGACCTCGGCTACCACGGGAACGTCGAAGGGCGAAGACTAAAAACTACAGCCAGATCGCCAGCGCTACCGCACCTACGAGTGGGGGAGCGCTGGCGATTGCTATTGCGCGCAAGAGCGTGCGGCCGTAGGACTCGCGGTCGCCAGCCAACGTGACGGCCATGAGAACACGCGGTGGGGCCGCCAAGATCATAAACGAACCAGCCACATTCGCCGCGGCGACAACGCTTAAGCTTCCAGTTGCCGAGAGCGTGGCAATGGTAGGGGCGAACATCGCGTTTGACGCGGTATTTGAACCGGTCAGGATCGACCCCACGGCACCCAAGAGGGGACCTGGCCACGCGCCTGCCGGACTCAAGGCCTCCCCAATTGCGGTACTCATATCGGTAGCCGCCATGACCCATCCCAGGATCATAAACAGACCCGTACTCACGCCAATGGGAACCCATGAGCGTAAGGCGTCTGGCACCTCGGCGATCATCCCTGACTGCCCGGGCAACACCCGGTACGCAACAACACACGCGACAGCCAACCACACGGGCGGGAGTGCCAACCACTCCAGGGCAGGAACCAGCATGGCAACCACACTGGCGCACAACAGACCGCCTGCTAACACCGCATAAGGGACGAGTTCGCGAGCCGGAGGGGCCGGGATGCGGGCCCCACCCATGCGGTACACCACCAAGGACAGCCCCATGAGCAACGCGGAGCCGATCACGCCGGCAAGTGGTGTTCCAATGAGCATGTTTGTCACAAGGATTGAACCCCACAGGAAGCCGGCTGAGGCGAACGTGGGTAGGGCGGCTCGCGCAAACCCTGTTCCCCACGCAACTGTAAGCGCAACGACCACGAGCACCACCGAGTTGTACCACCCTGACATTACTCCCAGGGTGGTGAAATCGAAACCGGTCAGCGAGCTCGCAACGGCGGTGCCCGGAGCCAATGCGCCCCACGGAACTGCGCACAAACCCAGAAGGCCAAACAGCGCCGCTTTGGCCGGTTTATGGCCCAAAGTTATCAGGATCGGAACGCCCACGGTCACGCCGATTCCAAATCCGGTGACGCATTCGACGAACGGCACGACCCCAAACACCACGAACGCGGTTCCAGCGCCGATTCCGGGAGTGGCGTTAGAGACCCAGTTGCCGATGGAGCGCATCGCGCCACTGATCTGCATGAGTCTGGCCAGGATCATGCCGTTGAGAAGGATGAAGAGAACCTCGGCGGTGATGCCCAAATACTCCGGCAGGCTGGGCCAGTCGATGGGAACGCCGGTGAGCAGGACCACCAGCACGGCTGCTCCCACCGCGCTGACGCCGGCAACAGTTGGCGAAAGTCGGCACGCCAACAGCACGCACGGAAGCACGAGGGGCACAGACGCGAGTAACGGATTCACTTCTCTGTTCTATCAGCATGACATTTGTCATGGCTAGATCATGATGTCTGCCTCATGTGTTGAAACGCTTGGTCCTTAAAGATAAAAATATGAACGATAACAGCTCGCTCACAGGCAGTGGTGCGGATACCCCCGCACTGGAAATCAGACACGTCGTTAAATCCTTCCGGGGGCCAAAGGGTAAGCGAGTACGCGCGGTCAACGACCTTTCGCTCACAGTTGGCAAAGGCGAGATCGTGGCCCTTTTAGGCCCCAACGGGGCAGGGAAAACCGTGACCCTTGACATGGTGTTAGGGCTGTCGCAACCAGACAGCGGATCGCTGAGCGTACTAGGCGTGCGTCCCAAAGAAGCAGTGCGTTTAGGGCACGTGTCGGCAATCCTTCAAACGGGTGCCCTGTTAGGAGACCTCACGGTCAAGGAGACCGTACAGATGATCGCTTCCACGCATACCAATCACATTGGTGTCGATGAAGCTATTAGTCGGGCCGGCATTGAATCGCTTGTACACCGCAGGGTGTCCAAGTGTTCTGGCGGTGAGCAGCAGAGGCTCCGCTTTGCTTTGGCGTTGCTTCCGGACCCCCGTTTGCTGATTCTTGACGAACCCACCACGGGGATGGATGTCAACGCTCGTACCGCGTTCTGGGAAACGATGCGCGCAGAAGCTACCGAAGGACGCACCGTCATCTTCGCGTCGCACTACCTGAAGGAAGTCGAGGACTTCGCACAGCGGACGGTGCTCATGGCACACGGGCAGATTATTGCCGACGGCTCGACGAGTAAGGTGCGCGCTCGTCTAGGAGGCAAAACAATCACCGCGCATCTGGATGCTGATGTTGATATCAGCAAGCTACCGGGGGTGACGGACGTGCAGCGGTCCGGAGACCGCGTTGAGCTCACGTGTGACGATGCGGACTCCGTTGCACGCTATCTGCTCACCGAAACCACAGCGCGTGATCTAGAGATCCACACTGCCAGCCTTGACAGCGTTTTCGCTCACCTCACAACCAAGGAGAACTCATGAGCACGATTCTGAACACGGGATACATGTGGATTGACCTCAAGCGCAATCTACGACAGTACGTGGGGCTTTTCTTCGCAGTCTTCTTGCCGGTTTTTATGTTTGTCATTTTCGGAACTATGGCTGACGTCTCGAACAATGAACTTGGTAGCGGTCGGGGGAATGTCACTGCGAGCATTATGGTGAATATGGGCGCCTACGCCGCGATTACGGCAACGACAGGACTCGCCGGGGCCGCGGCGGTCGAACTTCAGCAGGGTTGGGGTCGGCAAATAGGTATTACTCCATTTCCCTCGGCTGGGTTCATTGCAAGCAAAGTTGTCGTTGCACTCGCATATTCGGTCCTCGCGGTGGGAGCGGTGTATGTTGCAGGGCTGTTTGTTGGTACGCGTATGGACGCGTGGGTGTGGCTTGCGACGTTCGGTTTGCTGATTGTAGGCGCAGTGACGTTTGCTCTCTATGGCCTAGCATTCGGACTGCTGTTCCGCAGTGAAGCAGCAGTGAGCGCTGCCAGCGGGCTCGTTGTTGTCATGATGTTTTTGGGTAACGGGTTTATGCCTTTGTCAGGAATCTTGCTCAAACTGTCGGTGTTTGTCCCTGTGTGGGGCATCACACGGTTGGCGGCGTACCCACTTGCTCAAGGAGAAGGCTTCGACGGAGAAACAGGTGTGGTTCAGTACGAACTGTGGCAGATCCTTCTCAATGTGGTGGCGTGGTCGATTGTTTTCGCGGTACTTTGTGTCTTAGGCGCTCGTCGCGGAACGGGGCGCAAATAGGAAGTAGGGCATGAACGCGCGGAGTATGTACGGGTTGATATGGCTCGTTTTTCTGGTCATCCCGTTGGTGCTCGTGTGGACGTTGCACCCGGTAGCACTCGGGTGGAAGATCCTGGGGAGCTGCGGAACGGTTCTCTTCGGTGTGGTCTACTGCTGGATTGCGGTGAGTGGGCAGAAGCCATTTAACAGGGACGAACCGCTGCAGGTAAGACACGTGGTTGCCGCGGCGGGTCTTCTGCTCATTCCGGTGTGTTTGACGATTCCCTCCTTGGGTGTGGCGGTGACGTCCTTTGCTCCGTATTTTGCGTCTCTGGGTGTCTTTGGACTGCCAGCGGTAGCGGATCTGTACTGGTCAGGATTCGTCCTCCTGCTTACGGTTTTGGTACCGCTGATTTTCAGCCCGCACAGTTTTTTCGTGTCCGTAACAGCGCCATTTCTCGGAACTTTGTGTTTGACGTTGGTGAGGTTTGTCGAAGCTCGCGAAGATGCTGAGCACAGGATGAAAAACGAGCTCGACCTTGTTAAGGAGCGTGAAGCTATTTCACGCGACGTCCACGACATGCTGGGGCACACGCTCACAGTCGTGTCCCTGAAAACTCAACTTGCGCTCACAACTGTGCACACCGACCCAGAACGGTGCGAATCTGAACTGACTGAACTCATGACTCTGAACAAGCGAGCGCTTGAGGATGTGCGAACAACCGTAGGACGCCTCCGGACACCGGATCTTGCAACCCAAGTGGATGAAGCAGAAAACGCCATGCGTGCCGCCGGTATTCACGTTACTCGCCACGGAGACTGGGCGGCGTGGGCTCCGGAACGCCGAGCGGTCGTGGCATGGGCCGTACGCGAAGCCAGTACCAACGTCATCCGTCACGCCGGCGCGACATCATGCACACTCGCATTTGATGACAACGGGGTCACCGTGACGGACAACGGAAACGGCCTAGAAGGAAGCCGTGAAGGCCACGGCCTTACCGGGCTACGTCGCCGAGTAGAAGAAGCAGGCGGCACCGTGACGTTGAGCGACACGGGAGACGGAACCGAGCTACGTGTGGAGTTTGCATGACCATCAACATTGCTATCGCAGACGATCAGGCACTTGTCCGGGGTGCCCTCTCAGCACTCCTCGGACTGGAACCCGATATTACTGTTGTGGGCGAAGCAGCATCGGGAACCGACGCTGTCGACATGTGCCTCAACAACAATGTCGACGTCGCACTTTTCGACATCGAAATGCCGGGACTCAACGGTATCGAGGCGACACGTGAACTACACGACAAGGGGTGCGATACCAAGGTCCTCATTGTCACCACATTTGGTCGTCCCGGATATCTGCAACGGGCACTTGTCGCTGGTGCCAAAGGTTTTGTCGTGAAAGACGCTCCCGCGGAGGAACTTGCGGAAGCCATCCGAAAAGTTCACCGCGGAGAACAAGCCGTCGACCCGGCGTTAGCAATCGAGTCGATTTCCTTGGGCCCGTCACCGCTGACAGAACGCGAACGCGAAGTGCTCGCGGTTGCCCACACCGGGGCGAGTGTCCGTACAATCGCAGACTCACTGTTCCTATCCGAGGGCACAGTCCGCAATCACTTGTCATCAGCCATCAGCAAGCTCGGGGTCGACAACCGCGCAACGGCAGCAATAGAAGCTGCCAAACGCGGATGGTTGTAACTCTAGCTTCACCCAATTTGACTACCACGAGACAATAGAAGGGTGACTGTTGTAATCGAACGACCCAATGTGCCTGCCACTCCGCCGGCGCTCTCAATCGGTCCCATTGAATTGGACTCCCCGGTTGTGTTGGCACCCATGGCTGGGATCACCAACACGGCCTTCCGCCGTCTGTGCCGCGAATACGGCGCTGGCCTCTACGTCACCGAAATGGTGACCACCCGCGCACTGGTCGAACGCAGCCCCAAAAGCATGCGGATCATCCACCACGAACCCTATGAAACACCTCGGTCGGTTCAACTCTACGGAGTGGACCCGGTGACCGTAGGGCAGGCGGTACAGATGCTGGTCGAAGAAGACCGGGCCGACCACATCGACCTCAACTTCGGTTGCCCAGTGCCCAAAGTGACTCGAAAAGGCGGGGGATCGGCACTTCCATGGAAGATCGATCTTTTCACGGCAATCGTTACCACCGCAGTCCGCGAAGCCGGCGACATTCCCGTGACCGTGAAAATGCGCAAGGGTATCGACGCGGACCACTTGACGTACCTCGACGCCGGACAGATCGCAGCCCGTGCCGGAGTCGCAGCCATGACGCTACACGGTCGCACGACCGCCGACCTCTATTCCGGAACCGCCGACTGGGACGCAATCGCCAGGCTCAAAGACACGATCGGTGACGCCGTGCCAGTGCTGGGCAACGGCGATATTTTCAGCGCCGAGGATGCCCAAGCCATGATGGCGAAAACTGGTTGCGACGGAGTCGTGATTGGCCGAGGTTGTCAGGGCCGACCGTGGCTGTTTGGTGATCTGCAGGCGGCTTTGAACGGATCCGATGAACGCATTCGCCCCAACCTAGGTGAAGTCGCCCAAACCGTGTACACCCACGGTGTGTACCTGGCCGAATACTATGACGACGAGTTCTATGGCGTGCGTGACCTGCGCAAACACATCGCATGGTACTTCAAGGGCTACCCCGTGGGCGGAGACCTCCGCAAGCGCCTGGCACATGTGTCCTCGCTGGAAGAACTGCGCGCACTGTTAGACGAACTCGACCACACCGCACCGTACCCCGGTGAGGCGGCAGAAGGGTCCCGAGGTCGCACCACCCGGGCGAAGCGTCCGCACCTTCCCGACGGGTGGCTGTCATCGCGTACCTTCAGCGAAGATCTGCGCGAAGAGTTGTCCCTTGCTGAACTCGACGTGTCAGGCGGATAAGTGTTGGTAAGTCAGACAGGCGAATACAGCGACACCGACCGCGAACGGTGGGTCGAAGAAGCCGCAAAGAACCCGCGCCGTTCAGCGTTTCAACGCGACCGAGGTCGTGTCCTGCACTCCTCGGGACTGCGCCGTCTCGCGGCAAAAACCCAGGTCGTCTCACCCGGAACGGACGACTTCGTTCGCAACCGCCTCACCCACTCACTCGAAGTGGCCCAGGTGGGGCGTGAACTCGGTCGGTACCTAGGCGCGGACCCAGACATTGTCGAAACAGCGTGCCTGAGCCACGACCTCGGGCACCCTCCCTTTGGGCACAACGGCGAAACCGTCCTCGACGAAGTGACTAAAGACATTGGCGGGTTTGAAGGGAACGCGCAGACACTGAGAGTCTTAAGCCGTTTGGAACCCAAAGTCTTGCTGGAAGACGGCCGGTCTGCTGGCCTCAACCTCACGCGCGCAACCCTGGACGCGTGCATCAAATACCCGTGGAGCCGAGACGAAGCTCCTGCGCCCAAGAACGCGTCGGGGTCGATCCGGAAGTTCGGCGTATATGACGACGACCGCGACGTCTACGACTTCGTGCGCGACGGCCGTGACAGCGGAACCAGGTGTATCGAAGCCCAGATCATGGACGTGTCCGACGACATCTCCTACTGCGTTCACGACGTCGAAGACGCAGTGAACTCCGGCCACTTGAACCTGTTCGCGTACACGCACGACGAAGCGCTCGCGGGTCTGATCGACGTGACCCGATCGTGGTACATGCCAGGGGCACGCGATGACGACATCGTGGCGGCGTTCGACCGTCTGCAAGCCGCCAAATACTGGCCCAAGGAACCCTACGACGGGTCCCGTCGGGCACAGGCCGCGCTTAAACACATGACGAGCCAACTCATCGGACGGTTCACCTCAGCCACCGAAGCTGCAACGCGCGAAGAATACGGGTGGGAACCCCTCACCCGGTACGCGGGTAACGTGGTTGTACCGGCGACCACGCGCCACGAAATCGCGGTTCTCAAGGGACTCGCCACGGTCACGGTCATGGTGGCCGAAGACCGCGTGCGCCTCCAACGCATCCAAGCCGGGGTGCTACGCGATCTGTGCGACTACTACATGACCCATCCGGAGTCCATGGACACCATGTTCTGGTGCGACTACCGAGACGCCGAAGACAACAGTGCACAAGTGCGCATCGTCGTCGACCAGGTGGCTTCGCTCACCGACCACTCAGCCTGGGCGGAATACCACAAGATGCAAGCGAACACCGCGACCCTGTTGTAGGCAGCGTAGGCACCATGGCGGGACTCATTGGCAGGGAGGACATCGACGAGGTTCGGTCGCGCTCGCGGATCGACGAAATCGTAGGCGAATACGTGTCGCTCAAGAGCGCGGGAGTCGACTCGATGAAGGGCCTGTGCCCCTTCCACGACGAACGCACCCCCAGTTTCCACGTTCGGCCGTCTATGGGGCGCTATCACTGTTTTGGGTGCGGGGAATCCGGCGACGTTTTCGAGTTCCTCATGAAAATGGACGGCGTCACCTTCGTCGAAGCCGTTCAACGCCTGGCCGAACGCGCCGGCGTCCAACTGTCCTATACCGGCGCACCCAGCGGCGACTCGGGCTCCGTACGTCAAAACATTCTGGAAATGCACCAGGTGGCAGCCGACTTCTACCGTGAACAGTTCGCGTCACCTGCCGCGTCGGTTGCGCGGGAATATATGGCGGGCCGAGGTTTCGAACAGCAGACGCTGGACACCTTTGGTGTGGGTTTCTCCCCACAGGGCTGGGATGGTTTGCTGTCGCACTTACGCGGGCGCGGTTTCCGAGTTGAGGACATCGAAAAAGGTGGCCTCGCCATTGCGGGCAGGCGCGGTCACTATGACCGTTTCCGAGGTCGTCTCATGTGGCCCATCAGGGATGTCACCGGGCGTGTGATTGGGTTCGGGGCTCGCAAACTGTTTGACGACGACCAGGGCCCCAAATACCTCAACACCCCAGAAACTCCCGTGTATCACAAGAATAAAGTGCTTTACGGGCTCGACCTTGCGAAACGTCCTATCGCTAAGACGAAGCGCGCGGTTGTTGTCGAAGGTTATACCGACGTCATGGCCGCCCACATCAGCGGTGTCACGCAAGCCGTAGCCACGTGTGGAACGGCTTTTGGGGCCGAACACGTGAGCATTCTTCGGCGCATGATGAACGACGACGCGACCGCCGAAGTGATCTTCACCTTCGACGGCGACGAAGCCGGACAGAAAGCCGCCCTGAAAGCGTTCGGTGACGATCAGCGGTTCTTGGCACAGACCTCGGTCGTGGTCGAACCGGGAGGATTGGACCCCGCCGACCTGTGGCGGGCAAAAGGCGAAGGCGCTGTGCGTGACCTCATCGAATCCAGGCGGCCGCTTTTCGAGTTCGTCATCGACACGACGGTCGCACAGTTCGACGCCTCAACTGTCGAAGGCCAAGTGGCAGCGATCAGAGCGGCCGCACCGGTGATCGCAGGAATCAAAGACGTGGCGCTGCGTCCCGGATATGAACGCTACGTGGCCGGCCTCGTAGGAGTCGACACCGACCAAGTGGTGCGCGCGGTCCGGGGGTACCAACGCCACCAGAGCCAACGCAACCAACCAAACCAGCCTCAGCCCAACCAACCTCAACCACAGTTTCACCAGCCGCGGCCGGCTCAGCCAAGTGGGCCAGACCCCAGCCAGTCGGCCGGGTACCGGGTGGAACGCGGGGCGCTCATGGTGGCGCTGCAATATCCGCAGTACGTCAACGCGAAACTTTTTGACGCGCTCAACGGCAAGGTGTTCGATGACCCTCGCCACCGTGCGATTCACGAAGCGATGAAACGCGCTGGGGGAGTGCGCCGCGGTGCTGAAGATACCGCAGGGTGGGCCGACGCTGTCCGCGAAGCTACCCCGGACGAACTCGTTCCCCTGGTGAGCGAGCTGACTATGTCCTCGCTTCCTGCCAGCAACGCCCAGGGTATCGAGCGCTATAGCCGAGGAATCGTCGCCCGCCTGTTCGACAAAGACATGGTGCGGATCAGCGGGCTTCTCCACGCCCGCCTGCGACGCACGGACCCCAGTGACACCGCAACGACCTCGGAACTCTTACAACAACTCACACTGCTGGAACAGCAACGCGTTCACCTACGGCAGTTTATGTAGGTCAGTCGATCAGTTGCTGTTCGCGTGCTTTCGCAACGGCGCTGGTGCGGTTATCGACGCCTAGCTTGTCGAAAATATGCACCAAGTGTGTCTTCACCGTGGCCTGGGAGATGAACAGCTCTTGGGCAATTTCCTTGTTCGTGTGCCCGGTGGCAACGGCCTCGAGAATTTCGAGCTCACGGGCAGATAAGGACGTGCGCGGCTGTGTGAGCCTGCGCGTCAGCGCCACCGTCACCTGATCCGACATGACGGGCCTGCCCTCGTTGACTGCTCGGACGGCACGCGCGAGTTCCTCGGGAGGAGCGTCTTTGAGAAGATACCCTTGCGCACCTGCGTTCATGGCAGCCACAATGAGGTTCTCCGTGTCGAACGTGGTGAGAATCAGCACCGGAGGGCCACCGATCTTTCCTAACTCAGCAGTGAGCTCCACCCCGTCCATCTGGGGCATTTGAATATCGCTCACAACGACATCGACCTGAGTGGACGCCAGAACCTCGAGCGCTTCGCGTCCCGTTCCGGCCTGTGCCACCACGTCAATGTCGTCGCCTGTGTTGAGAACTGCGCTCAGGCCCGCGCGCACAACCGGGTGGTCATCGACTAAGAGAACTCGGATCATGTTTTCTCCACGGGAATCACAATGTGAACCGAACAGCCTTCGCCCACGGCAGTTTCGACACTGAGCTGTCCACGTACGCCAGCCACGCGTTCCTTCAGGGCGCGCAAGCCGTAACCGTAGGCTCCTGCAAAACCAACTCCATTATCGACGACGTCCAAGCTCACATGCGTATCCCAATACGCCAATGTCACTTTTGCACGTGTACACAGTGAATGGAATGTCACATTGGACAGCAGGCTTTGCGTGGCCCGGACCAAGGTCTGTTCGACCTCTGGTGACAGTGGGTACGCGTCCCCGGTCACTTCGAACTGGCACTGGATTGTGGCACCCACCGCGGTACTGGCCCGCTCAACCGCCCGGCATTCGGCGCTCAAGGTGGGATGCAAGTCCGAGGTGCCAAGAGGGGACCCGTGTAAGAATTCGCGGGCCTGTTGCAGGTTGCTCTGGGCGGTATCTTCAATCAGATTGAGCGTCTCACGGCCAGCTGGGTCCACGTGCTGTTCAAGGGAACGGCTCAACAAGAGAATCGATGTGAAGCCTTGCGACAGAGTATCGTGTACGTCTGCTGCGAGTTTTTCACGTTCAGCGAGACGACCGGCCCGGTGTTGGCTCAGGGAAATCTGCGTCTGAGCGCGTTGCAGTTCTTGGTACGCGTTACCCATGGATTCGGCTTCCTTGCGCAACTCTTGGTACAGAACACTCACAACGGTTGCGACGCACGCCCCGATCGTGGGGCCCAGCAGGAATCCCGCGTTGAACTCTCCGTGGCGATACGAACTGGCAAGAATTGTGAACACCATGACTAGGATGACCGGTCCGGCAATATACGGGCGGTACGCGTGGAGAACAATAAAGAACAGCGGGAAGCTCACCCACGCGAAACTCATGGACGACAGCATGAGCCCAGCCCACAGAATTAAGATCGCTGCCAACCACCACGACTTCAGGGGTACCGGGTTGAAGCGCTCTGGGTGTTTGGAGTACTGCATTTCTGCGACCGTACCCACCAGGTACAGTCCCGCCAGCATGAAGGCTAAGATCAGGATCATCACGAGCACGGCCGGGTGCTGATCAAACGTGACGATAAAGCGCACGATTCCCACACCCAGCATGACGGCAAACGCGACATGCAAAGTCACCCGCATGGCACGCAAAATCTGTGGCAATTGACTGTGCGACATACTACTTTTCCCAGTTGAGGCTACGTTCTACCGCCTCGTTCCACCGCGCACGCAAGTTTTCGCGTGTGCGCGCATCCATCTGCGGGTTGAAATCCCGGTCTTTTCTCCACAACGACGCGACGTCGTCATGCGCATACAAACCAGCACCCACTCCGGCGGCAAAGCACGCGCCTACAGCCGTGGACTCGGTTTCTGTTGGACGCACAAGAGGAGTGTTGAGGATATCGGACTGGAACTGCAAGAACGCATCGTTGACACTCATCCCGCCGTCAACTCGGATCGTCCCCATATCCGTGCCCACATCCGAGACCAACGCATCAACGACCTCGGCGGCCTGAAAAGCCGTAGAATCCAAAGCCGCGCGGGCAATGTGCGCGGCCGTGGTAAAGCCCGTCATGCCAACAATGGTGCCACGCGCATCCGGGCGCCACCGCGGTGCAAACAGCCCAGCGAAAGCGGGCACAAAGAACACGCCACCGGAATCTTCCACGGAAGCGGCCAGCTTTTCGACCTCGTTCGACGACGAAATAATGCCCAGGTTGTCACGCAACCACTGAACCAAAGAACCGGCAACCGCAATCGAGCCTTCCAGCGCATACTGGAGGGGTTCATCCGCGATCTGATACGCCACAGTGGACACCAGGCCGTGATCCGACCGAACAATCTGGGTACCCGTGTTGGTCAGCAAGAAGCACCCAGTACCAAACGTGACCTTGGTATCGCCGTGGCCGAAACACACCTGGCCAAACGCCGCCGACTGCTGATCACCCAGAACCCCTGTTACTGCGGTGCCGCTCAAAAGCTGGTTGGAACGCACGGTACCCAACTCACCGACCGACGGGCAGATGCGGGGGAGAAGCTGCTCGGGGATCCCCGTGAGCTCCAACATGCGCTGCGACCACTGGCCGGTCCGAATGTCCATAAGCATGGTACGAGAGGCGTTCGTGACCTCGGTGACGTGCTCACCCGTGAGGTTAAACAAGAGCCACGCGTCGATCGTGCCGAACCGTAGCTCGCCTTTTTCGGCGCGTGCGCGGGCACCCTCCACGTGGTCCAGGATCCACATGAGTTTAATCGCCGAAAAGTACGTGTTGACGGGTAGGCCCGTGATGGTGGCGATGTCGTGGGCGTCCTCGCTCAACCGCTCCACATACTCAATTCCACGCGTGTCTTGCCACACGATCGCAGGGTAGATGGGCCGGCCAGTAGACGCTTCCCACACCACCGTGGTTTCGCGCTGATTTGTCACTCCCACACATGCGATATCGGCTCCCGTGAGCTGGGCCTTACCCAAAGCCGAGCCAATGACTTGACGGCTAGTGCGCCAAATTTCCAGAGGGTCGTGTTCGACCCAACCGCCACGCGGAAAGCGTTGTGTGAACTCTTGTGAGGACTGAGCAACAGTGCGGCCATCTTCGGTGAAGATGACCGCACGTGTTGACGTCGTTCCTTCGTCGAGTGAAAGAACGTAACCCATCTTTAGGCGCGCTTAGGCAGAGCTGGGAAGTCGACTCCAGCCATGTCGGCCAAGCAACGTACCACCTGGCACGAGTAGCCGTACTCGTTGTCGTACCACACGTACACAACTACGCGGTCGCCGTCGACGATGGTTGCCAGACCGTCGACAACACCGGCACGCTTCGAGCCCACAAAGTCGGTGGAAACGACCTCGGGGGAGTGGATGTAGTCGATCTGGTTGCGCAGGTTCGAGTGCAACGAGGTGTTACGCAGGAACGTGTTGAGTTCGTCAACCGTGGTTTCGCGTTCCAGGTTGAGGTTCAGAATCGCCATGGACACGTTAGGCGTGGGGACGCGAATCGCGTTACCCGACAGCTTGCCCTTGAGCTCAGGGAGAGCCTTAGCGACGGCCTTCGCCGCACCGGTTTCGGTGAGCACCATGTTGAGGCCGGCTGCACGTCCACGGCGGGCGCCCTTGTGGAAGTTGTCGATGAGGTTCTGGTCGTTGGTGAACGAGTGAACCGTTTCCACGTGACCGTTCTTAACACCGAATTCGTCGTTGATCACCTTGAGAACTGGGGTGATCGCGTTGGTGGTACACGACGCTGCCGACAGGATCGTGTCGCTGTCTTCAATAGCGGAGTTGTTGACACCGTACACAATGTTCTTGATGTCGCCCTTACCTGGAGCGGTGAGGATGACCTTGCCAACGCCCTTGGACTTCAGGTGCTGGCCCAAGCCTTCTTCGTCGCGCCAACGACCGGTGTTGTCAACAACAATGGCGTCGTTGATGCCGTATTCGGTGTAGTCCACGGTCGATGGGTCGGACGAGTAGATGACTTTGATGAGGACACCGTTTGCCAGGATGGTGTTGTTCTCCTGGTCGACCGTGATCGAGCCGTCGAACTTACCGTGTACCGAGTCGCGGCGCAGGAGCGATGCACGCTTGATGATGTCGTTTTCGCCATTCTTCCGGACCACGATTGCGCGCAGACGCATTCCGGTTCCACCGTTGCGGTCAATGAGAATGCGCGCAACCAGACGTCCAATGCGTCCAAAGCCGTAGAGCACAACGTCGCGTGGCTCTGGGGTTTCGGCTCCGTTGGTGACGTCGGAAAGTTCGTTCTTGAGGTATTCGCCGAGGTCGCCGCCGGCTTCGCGGTATCCGGCAGCCAGACGTCCAAGGTCAAGGCGGGCACCGGACAGGTTGAGTTTCTGGAGCTCGTTGACGATTGCGAGGGTTTCGTTGAGGTCCAGGTCTTGTCCGTCAAAGTGGCGTGCGTAGCGGTGTGCCTTGACGATGCCGATTGTGGACTTGTTCAGCAGTGAACGTCCGTAGATGGTGAGCAGAACGTCGTTGTTGCGGAACAGACGCCCAACTCCAGGCAGGATCTGTTCGGCAAGTTCGGACTTGGTGTTCCACTCTTGCAGTTTGGTGTTAGCCACTTCGCTCACAGCGACTCCTTCGTGTTTGTGTGCACGTATAGTGCCGGTTTATCTTGCTCGCAGGGTTGCTGCGTTGAAAATTGTTGTGGTGATTGGTTAATCACGTTCCTCGAACCGTTTGAGTCCAAACAGTGTCAAGAAGATGAGACCGATTGCTGTCAGCACTGCAAGCAAAGAACTGGTGAGGTCGATGTCGTCGTCCTTCTGCTGAGCTTGCAGTGGTTTGCCTTGGGGAACCGTGTTGAAAACTCGGTCGTCGTGGCTGGTACCCATCCACGCGGCCACCATGAGCAGAATCCTGATGAACAGGTTCATGGACAGCATGATCGCGATCACTGGCCCGAACAGCGCTGCTGTGGGTGAACCAGAAAACACGCTGATGAGCACGGTTGCCAAGTTCAACAGGACGGTCAGGGCCAAAGCACCTGTCAAGGATCCGATCGCACGAGTGCGCATAGGGATCTTCTTGTCCGGGATCGTGGTGAAGATGAACATGAACAGCAACCAGTTCATGGCAACCGCAAGCGCAATCGTGAGGATATTAAACACGATCGCAAACCAGCCGGGGAGGTTCAGCCAGTTCGCGATTGCGCTTTGCAAACCGGTACCCAACACGGTTGCTGTCAGCGTGAGGAAAATGAGAACCAGAATTCCAAGAAGCGTGTACACATTGTTGATAGTGCGCGCAACAAACGGCTCTTTAGGAATGTTGTCCATGTCGTCGGTGAGCTGCGCTCGAATCGCGTCCTTGAGGTTCCCGATGAACCCTTGAGCGGTGAACAGGGCAGACAAGATACCCACGATTCCTACAGCTTCCCAGTTGTCCAGGAAGTTTTGGAGCATGGAGACAAGTTCGTCCTGGCCAGGAGCCGTTTCGGTAATCCAGTCGTTGACAACCCCAACCCACTCGGGCTTCACCACGTCCAGCGTGAAGCCCAGGATTGCGAACGCAAACATGAGGATGGGGATGATCGCAAGAACGAGGAAGTACGTGATTGCCGCACCAAACTGGTTACCCAACCTGGCGCCAAACCGCGCAACCGTGTCCTTGAGGTGAACGACAAACGGCTTGTTGAGCAGTTTCTGCGAACGCGCCAGAGCCGACGAACGCTTAGTCAGAAGAGCTACGTGTGACATTCAATCCTCGTCAGATCTCTAGAGCGTTAAAGTCCGTGGGGCCCTCGCCCTGATCGTAGATATCTTTGGGGCTCCCCACCAACAGGTGATCGGGTCGGTGGGCCACACGGCGGTCCTTGTTGGGGTAGTCGAACTGTGCGAGCACGTAGCGCATCGCTTCGAGGCGGGCACGCTTCTTGTCATTGGACTTGACCACTGTCCACGGTGCTTGCGCTGTATCGGTGTAGAAGAACATCGCTTCTTTGGCTTCCGTGTATGCGTCCCACTTGTCCAAGCTGGCCAGGTCGGTGGGGGAGAGCTTCCATTGCTTGACAGGGTCGGTGGACCGAGAAGTGAAGCGGTGGAGTTGCTCTTCGCGTCCAACTGAGAACCAGAACTTGATGATCTTGATCCCTGAGTTCACCAACATGGTTTCGAACTGCGGGCATGAGCGGGTGAAGTCGAGGTATTCAGCCGGTGTGCAGTAGCCCATCACACGTTCGACACCGGCACGGTTGTACCATGAACGGTCGAACATGACGATTTCGCCGGCCGCGGGAAGGTGCTGAACGTAGCGCTGGAAATACCACTGGGTCTGTTCGCGTTCGGTGGGCTTTTCCAGGGCGACAACTCGAGCGCCACGCGGGTTGAGGTGTTCAGTGAAGCGCTTGATCGCACCACCCTTACCTGCTGCGTCGCGTCCTTCGAAGATAATGACGACGCGTTCGCCGGTCTCCTTGATCCACGTTTGAAGCTTCAGGAGCTCAATCTGAAGTTTGCGCTTTTCGCGCTCATACGCCGGCCGCGCCATCTTGGTGCGGTACGGGTATCCCTTCTTCCAGGCTTTGGACTTTGATTTGGTTCCGTCCACCTGCCTCTGCAGGGAGCGCAGAGAGTCAATTTCATTGGCGAAGTCTGGAATACCTTCAGGAGTCAGTTCAAACTTAGGCGCGTCCTTAGCTGGTTCGCTCTGGTTGGCGTCAGCGTCTGCAGTGACACCTTTTTCTGCGTCTTGTGGGACCGTTGGATCGGTGTCATTGGTGGGCGTGTCTTCACTCATACCGTTAAGTCTATATTTTGAACTATCTGGGTGCCACAACCAGTGTGATGAGAGTCGACGTGACGCTGGTCATTACGCGTTCTCTGGTCCGTAAATATCGTCGATGTAGGAACTGAAGTCCTTGTTGACGATGTGACGCTTCACTGACTGCTTGGCCGAAAGATACCCGTTTTCTTCCGTGAGCTGAGCCGGGACGATCCGGTATTCGCGAATCGATTCAGCGCGAGACACCCTGCGGTTGGCGACTTCAATGGCCTTTGCAACGGCTTCGTTGATCTTGTCGTTGCCAGGCACGTCCTCGAGCGACAGAGCAGGGAGATCTCGGTTTTCCAACCAGGTGGGCAACATCTCCATATCCGGGAACACCAGGACCGAGACGAACTTCTTGCCTTCACCAATGACTACTGCTTGACCGATAACTGGGTGGCGACGAAGCTCATCTTCAAACGGGGCAGGCGCCACGTTCTTGCCACCCGCAGTAATGATGAGTTCCTTCTTACGCCCTGTCACGCTGACGTACCCGTCTTCGTCGAGGGTCCCAAAGTCACCCGTGCAGAACCATCCGTCGACAAAGGCTTTTTGAGTTTCTTCTGGGTCATTGAGGTACTCCTTGAACACGCTGACGCCCTTGGCCAGGATCTCGCCGTCGGGAGCTACCGCTACCGTGTTGCCCGGAAGAGGCACACCAACGGTTCCGATCTTGGACTTCCCGGGAGTGTTCACCGCGATGGGTGCTGTGGTTTCGGTGAGCCCGTACCCTTCCAGAATGTCCACGCCAATACCTTTAAAGAAGTGGCCCAAACGGAATCCCAACGGGCCACCGCCGGACACGGCGTGGGTGGCTTGGCCACCCAAAATAGCGCGGAGTTTGGAGTACACCAGAACGTCGAAGAGCTTGTGCTTGGCTTTAAGCCATGCGGACACCTTGCCTTCGCTGAGCGCAATTGAGTACTGCACAGCGACGGCTTCGGCAGCACGGAAAATTGGTGCCTTCTTCTCTGCTTCAGCTTTTTGAAGAGCGGAGTTGAACACCTTCTCGAAAACGCGCGGAACTCCCAGAATGAACGTGGGTCGGAAAATCCCCAGCGCCTCGGTGAGGCGCTTGAGATCCGATTCGTGCGCCAGGGTGACTCCGTGCAACAGGCACATCACTTCGATAAAGCGGGCGAACACGTGCGCGGTTGGGATGAACAGAAGGCACCGCGCGCCAGGAACCACAACCTGGTTGATCTGCACGGCAGCGCTCGCCGAGGTGTCAACGAAGTTTGCGTGTGTGAGAACGCAACCGCGTGAACGGCCCGTTGTTCCCGAGGTGTAAATGATGGTCGCGTCGTCATACTTGCCGCGCGTTGAGCGGGCGGCCTCGACGACCTCGGCGGACACATTGCGGCCATCTGCCACGAGCGAGCGGTGGCCTGCCTCATCCCACACACTCATCTCGAGGGGTTCTTCGATGTCGCTTGTCTCAAGGGCCTGAGCCACACGGTCACTGTGTGCCTGGGACTCTGCGACGACGAATCGCAGACCAGTGTCCTTCAGAATCCATGCCAACTGTTCTTCGCTAGAAGTGTCGTAGAACGGGACCGAGACGCCACCTGCAAACCAAATCGCAAAGTCGTATGTGGTCCATTCGTAGCTGGTGGCTCCGAAGATCCCCACCCGGTCACCGGGCTTCACGCCGCGGGCGATCAGTCCCTTGGCAACCTCCACGACTTCGCGGTGGAATTGCTGCGCCGAAACAGCGACGTCGCGGTTGTCCTCCAAACGAGACAACATGTGCGCGTGCGGGTCAGCCTTGACCCGGGCTATAAATACATCGGTGATGCTATCGCGTTCCGGCAGGTCAAAAGTCAGAGGTGTGGAAGATGAACTCATCATTGCGGACATCGAGGCTCCCTGTATGTGTGCGACTCCACCTGCGTGGATACTCAAGTATTTATCCTACGGGCTGGAACCGTTCTTTCTACCCGGCAGTTTACTTATGGCTGACATGGCTACGCCGGTGCGTGTGAGATAGCCTAAAGTGGCTGTAAACACACAGCTGTAGACCGAGACAACCCCGAAAGGACGCCAATGAGTAACGCTCCTGAGCAGCCCACCTATCGCTACGATGCGCAGCTGGCGGGAGACATTGAACTCAAATGGCAAGATCGTTGGGAAGAAGAGGGGACTTTTTCGTCCCCCAACCCGGTGGGCGACTTGGCCGGGGACAACCGTGACCTGGGGGCGCCCATGTACCTCATGGACATGTTCCCGTACCCGTCGGGGCGCGGTCTGCACGTGGGTCACCCGTTGGGGTATTTGGCAACAGATGTGTATGCGCGCTATCAGCGGATGCGCGGACGCAACGTCATGCACGCATTGGGCTATGACGCGTTCGGTCTGCCGGCTGAACAGTACGCCGTGCAGACGGGACAACACCCCCGCATCACCACTAACCAGAATATTGACAACATGCGTAGGCAGCTACGTCGCTTGGGACTGGGGCATGACCCGCGTCGTACATTCGCTACGACCGATCCTGAGTTCGTGAAGTGGACGCAGTGGATCTTCGCCAAGATTTTCGACGCTTGGTATGACGTTGACGCAGCCAAGGCGCGCCCCATCAGTGAACTGATCGAACAGTTCGAAACTGGTGCGCGTGACACCGGTCGAGGTGCCTGGGCGGACTTGAGCCCACGTGAACGTGAAGAAGTTTTGCAGAACTACCGCTTGGCGTATGTGAGCGAATCGCCAGTGAACTGGTGCCCAGGCCTGGGTACCGTGCTCGCTAACGAAGAAGTGACCGCAGAGGGCCGCTCTGAGCGCGGGAACTTCCCGGTCTACACACGCAAACTCAAGCAGTGGAACATGCGGATCACTGCGTACGCCGACCGTTTGGACGCGGACCTGGACGCAGTGGACTGGCCCGAAGCGGTCAAGCACATGCAACGCAACTGGATTGGCAAATCGGTGGGTGCCTTGGTGCGTTTCACCGGCCCCAATGTCCCGCAGCTCGAGGTGTACACCACGCGTGCCGACACGCTGTTCGGTGCCACATTCGCCGTTCTTTCCCCAGAACACCCGCTCGTCGATGAGTTCGTGCAGGGTGCGTGGCCACAAGATGTGAACCCCACCTGGACGCAAGGGGCGGCAACCCCCGCCGAGGCGGTAGCCGAGTACCAGCGTGCCGCGGCTGCGAAGACCCCGGCCGAGCGTCAGGAAGACAAGAACAAAACGGGTGTGTTCACGGGTAGCTATGTGAAGAACCCTGCAACCGGACAAGATATGCCCGTCTTTGTGGCGGACTACGTGCTCATGGGGTACGGAACCGGTGCGGTCATGGGTGTGCCCGCAGAGGACAGCCGTGACTGGGATTTCGCTAAGGAATACGGCCTGCCTTATATCCGTACGGTTGAACCTCCGGCAGATCACGACGAAGATACGCCGTACTTGGGTGAAGGCCAGAAGATCAACTCGGCGAATGAACACATCGATGTCAACGCGGTCGACGTCGATGAAGCGAAAAACCGGGTGGTGACATGGCTTGCCGAACACGGGCTTGCCGAAGAGACCACGCAGTATCGCTTGCGTGACTGGCTGTTTAGCCGTCAGCGCTACTGGGGTGAACCATTCCCCATCGTGTACGACGAAGAAGGCACTCCACACCTGATTCCTGAAGACCAGCTCCCGGTTGATCTTCCAGAGCTGGAAAACTTCAGCCCCAAGACCTTCGAACCCGATGACGTGGACTCCGAACCGGAACCACCTCTGGGGCGTAACCGCGACTGGGTCACCGTCGAACTCGACCTGGGAGATGGGCTCAAAACCTACACCCGCGAGACCAACACGATGCCCAACTGGGCAGGTTCGTCGTGGTACCAACTGCGGTATGCGGACCCACACAACGACCGTGCACTCGTCGACCCCGAGAACGAAAAGTACTGGCTGGGGCCACGGGAAGACAAGAAGTCCGGGGGAGCTGACCTTTACATCGGCGGTGTTGAGCACGCGGTCCTTCACTTGCTGTACGCCCGCTTCTGGCACAAAGTCCTCCACGACCTCGGGCACATTTCCAGCTTTGAACCGTTCTACAAGCTCATCAACCAGGGGTACATCCAGGCGTATGCGTTCACCGACGCGCGGGGCGTGTACGTGCCAGCCAATGAGGTTGAAGAAAAAGAAGATGGCACGTTCTGGTATCAGGGCGAACAAGTGTCGCGCGAGTACGGGAAAATGGGTAAGTCGCTCAAGAACATGGTGACACCCGACGACATGTACGACGAGTACGGCGCCGACACGTTCCGCGTATATGAAATGTCGATGGGACCGCTCGAAGTGTCACGCGCATGGGAAACCCGTGCAGTCGTGGGTGCTCAGCGCTTCTTGCAGCGCGTGTGGCGTCTGGTTGTTGACGAAGACTCCGGCGAACTCAAGGTGACGGATCAGCCAGCCGACGAGGAAACCTTGCGCGTTTTGCATTCCACGATTGCAGGTGTGCGCGACGACATGGACAACTTCCGTTTCAACACGGTGGTCGCCAAGCTGATCGTGCTCACCAACCACCTCACCAAGGTGGGAGTCTCGCCGCGTGAGGTCATTGAGCCACTTGTCGTCATGCTCGCTCCACTTGCCCCGCACATTGCGGAGGAACTGTGGAGCAAGTTGGGCCACGAACACACCATCACATATGCAACCTTCCCCGAGGTCGACGAGCGTTACCTGGTTGAAGAGACCGTCACGTGCGTGGTTCAGGTAAAGGGTAAGGTGCGCGACCGCTTGGAGGTCTCGCCGGACATCTCCGATGAGGAACTCGAAAAGTTGGCGCTTGCCTCTAAGGGCGCCCAGCGTAGCCTGGACGGCGCCGAGGTGCGCAAAGTGATCGTGCGTGCGCCCAAACTCGTGAACATCGTGCCCATGTAACCAAAGTGTGGCGAAAGTCACGCGTAATCTTGGTTACGATCTGCCTTATTTGCGACGTTTACGATCGGGTAAACGTTTACTGTGTAATGCATGAATGTTTCACCCGAAGAGATCCGATTGGCTTTGGGCGTCAGCCCCAGCATCGATCCACGTGGAGCGATTCAGCGTCGCGTCCAGTTCCTGGTCGATTACTGTTTGACGACCGGCACGAAAGGTTTCGTGCTGGGCATTTCAGGAGGGCAGGATTCAACCCTCGCCGGTCGACTGTGCCAACTGGCCGTTGAGGAACTGCGCAGGCGCGACTACGACGCGACGTTTGTTGCGGTGCGACTGCCATACCGGGTGCAACAGGACGAGCAAGACGCGCAAGACGCGCTCGAGTTCATCGAACCGGACCGTGTGGTGACGTTCAACATCGGTGAAGCCACCGACGAAGTCTCGAAAGAGTTCACCACAGCGATGGGGCACGAGACCTCGGACTTCAACAAAGGCAATGTGAAGGCCCGTATGCGCATGATCGCCCAGTACGCGATCGCCGGTGACATGGGGCTGTTGGTCGTGGGAACCGATCACGCTGCCGAGGCGGTCACCGGCTTCTACACCAAGTTCGGTGACGGGGGTGCTGACGTGGCACCTCTTGCGGGACTGACCAAACGCCAGGGCCGAGAAATGCTCCAAGAACTGGGTTGCCCTGAGCACTTGTACTTGAAGGTGCCCACAGCTGATCTCCTGGATGACCAGCCGGCGCAGACCGATGAAAGCGCGTTGGGACTGTCGTACGAAGAGATCGACGACTACCTCGAAGGAAAACCAGTCGCAGACGACGCCGCGTTTTCCATCGAGGATCGCTACCGTCGCAGCCATCACAAACGTGTCATGCCGGTGACACCTGCCGACACGTGGTGGATCCGCTGCTAGAGGTGTGAACCGGTCACCAGACCCAGCCACACACTGAGCACGCACGCGAGAACTGTTCCCACTGCGTACAACACGCCGTGAACCGGGCGTTTGCGGAGCGTGAGCTCCAACCACCCCACCATGAGTGTTGAAAACGTGGTGAAGGCTCCACAGAAGCCGGTCACGCACACGTTGAACACCGCAAGTTCGACCGTGGCTCCTGTGAGGAACCCAGTGAGGAAGCTTCCCACCACGTTGATGATGAAAACAGCCGCTGGCCACGACGATTCCAACCACCGGCTCAAGGTGGTATCGCATGCCCACCGGCATACCGCTCCCACTCCGCCAGCCACGATGACCGCGATCAGCACGACGACCTCGGCGACGGACGCAACGCCGACCCAATCAACCACCCACTGACGGCGGCGCAGGCGCCAGTCACCAGGGACACCACAGTGAGCGTGAGCCCGCCAAGCCCAGCTTGCACGGTCACGAGGGCCAACGTGGACTGCGTGGTGAGGGCGCCGCACACACCGGCTCCCAGGAAAAGTTTCACGGGTGTTGCCCACGGTGCGTGGGCATGGAACAAGAGCCCGGACAGGGTTGCGAGTATCAGGGTTCCTACGGCGTTGACCGTGATGAGGCCGGCGGTTTCACCGAACTGAAAGATCGCGACGCGAGCCCACGTGCCCAGCGCGCCACCGGTGAAGACCAGAAGGGGCGATAGCAAGCGCGACACTACGAGTCGAGCGAATTTTCGAACACGACACGTTCAAATGTCGAGCGCGCCTGCACAAAGTTATGAGCCACGTTTTCGCCGTCGTTCTGGGCGCGGCTGAATTCATGCCATCCACCTTCGCGCGTGTCACCGGGTTTGACGACCAGTTCAGCGCTGTTGTGCTCATCGGGTGCCATTTCTTGCTTCACCCAGTCGCGCAGTGCTGAGCCTGTGCGGAAAAGGTCCATAAAAGCGTAGTGAGCGTCGCGGTTAATGAATGACGCGTGCTCATTCTGGGTCAGGAACGTTTCCAGCGTTCGTAGCGATTCCGTGCTGAGTGAGGCGACCTGCGACACGCGCAACTCCTGCACAAGCCCGGTGTCTTGCGGGAACAGTGAACGGATCCGGGCAGCGCTTTCTGCGTCAGGGTTCTGTGGCTCGTGTTCAACCTGGCTCAACTGCACGCGGTTGGACTGTTCATACGCCTGCGTCAGCTCATCACCCAACCGGTCAATCCGCGCCTGGGTTGCCGACCATTCATGGGCCAAGCCCACAACGCCCAACGCGGTAATCACGACCAGAATGAGCCCAATAATCCACGCTACTGAGTGCAACGGGGGAATCAGGAACAGGATAAGAGCAACGACCGCGACCGCAAGGATGAGAGTCGCCGCCCACGAATTCACTAAAAAGTCTCCAAAACGCCTCACGGCTGAAAGTCTAGCTAAAAGCGTGTACGTGTTTGTGGACTTCTATACTGATTTGAGGAAAGAGCCCCTGTCAGTCATTGAGCCTGACATGAACCCTACGGAACGGAAAAATTTTCATGAGCACAATATCGGTAATCGGGTGCGGGTACTTGGGTGCTGTTCACGCGGCAGCCATGGCGTCTGTCGGACACACGGTGATCGGTGTTGATGTAGACGAAAACAAAGTGCGCGCCTTGTCGAACTTCGACGCGCCATTCTTTGAACCGGGACTCCCAGAGCTTTTGAAAAAGGGCCAGGAGTCCGGAAACCTCACGTTTACCACTGACATTGAACAAGCCAAAGAAGCGACGGTCCACTTTGTGTGCGTGGGAACCCCGCAACGGAAAGGCGAGTTCGCCGCCGACATGACATACGTGGAAGCGGCCTTTGAGTCGGTGGCCACGATTCTGAGCCCCGGCGATGTGGTCGTAGGGAAATCAACCGTTCCCGTGGGAACAGCCGCGCGTATGGAACCTGCCGTGACTGAACACGGCGCCGTTTTGGCGTGGAATCCAGAGTTCTTGCGTGAAGGACACGCCGTTGACGACACGCTCACCCCCAACCGCATCATCTACGGTGTTCCGGAAGGCGAAGCCGGTGAGAAGGCTATCGCCGCTCTTGACGAGGTGTACGCACACAACCTAGAGACTGACACTCCGCGCCTCATCATGGACTATGCGACTGCGGAGCTGGTGAAAACCGCGGCCAACTCGTTCCTGGCCACCAAGATTTCCTTCATCAACGCCATGGCCGAACTGTGTGAAGCCGCCGGTGCAGACGTCACGGTGCTCGCCGACGCGATCGGGATGGACGACCGGATCGGACGCAAGTTCCTCAACGCCGGACTGGGCTTTGGCGGTGGGTGCTTGCCTAAGGACATTCGCGCGTTCATGGCGCGCGCCGGTGAGTTGGGCGCCGACCAGGCTGTTGCGTTCTTGCGCGAGATCGACTCGATCAACATGCGTCGTCGCGTCCGCATGGTCGACTTGGCGCGTGAACAGGTCCACGGGTCGTTCATTGGTAAGAAGATCGCCGTACTGGGTGCTGCGTTCAAACCGTACAGCGACGATGTGCGTGACTCGCCTGCCTTGGCCGTGGCAGGTCTCATTTCGCTCCAGGGTGGTTCGGTCGTGGTGACCGACCCGCAAGCGATCGAGAACGCCCGGAAACTGTTTGGCCAGCTCACGTACGCGGAAACCGCTGAAGAAGCTCTGCAAGACGCCGATGTGGTGCTCCTGTTAACCGAATGGCGTGAGTACCGTGACCTCGACCCCGTTGAGGTGGGCAAGCTGGTGAAGAACCGCGCAATCGTCGACGGTCGCAACGTGCTGGACCCCGTGCAGTGGCGTGAAGCCGGCTGGTCCTACCGTGCGCTGGGTCGCCCGTGACACGCGGGATCATAGTTGATTCCACCGCCCGTTTAACATCAGAGGACTTTGAAGAGCTTTCGGCTCACTGTGTCCTACGGACGGTGGACCTCACGGTTCGCGTGGGGGAAGAAGACCGGCGCGACTCAGCCTGGACTCCCACCGAGGTGTGTTCTGCGCTTCGACGCGGTCAGCGTGTCGCCACGTCGATGCCAGAACCCGAAGCGTTCGCGCACGCACTCCGCGAGCTTGAAGAGGCCGGTGTTGACGACGTTCTGATCCTCACGATGTCCGGTGAGATGTCGGGAACCTTCAAGTCCGCCCGTGCCGCTGCCGCGTCGAGTACCGTTCCCGCCGAGGTGGTCGACTCTCTCACTCTTTCGGCAGGTCTGGTGGGTGCCGCTCGGGTGGCGGCGCACACCTCGGGCATGGAACTTACAACAGCCGCCCAGGAAGTCGCCCACTGGTGCCGGACCAGCACCCGGGTCGCGTTTATCCCCGAATCCTTGGACTGGTTGCAGGCTGGCGGGCGGATTGGTGCCGCGGCCGCGCTGATTGGCAAGACCTTGTCGATCGTGCCGGTATTGGGCTTGTCCGATGGCCGTGTGGTGACGCGCGGTAAGGTGCGAACCCGCGGCAAGGCCGTGGCAAAGTTGGTGGACTTTGTGCGGGAGTCGTGTGACGTTCTGGGTGGCGAAGCGCCTGTGGATATTGTGGTGGTTCACTCGGAACAGGATGTCGATGGCGCCAACGCGGCGGCGCGTGAGCTGGTGGATGCCGTCGCCGAGGTGGTCGCTGGTCCGGATGCGGATGCGCGGGTGAACGTGGAAACCCGGGTGGTTTCGACGGTGGTAACCGGGCATGTGGGGCCGGGAACCGTGGGTGTTTTTGTGCAGTCGCGTCCCAGTGGATAGTTCACCCGTGTAGACGGCACCCGTTGTGTGGACGGTAAGGCGTTTTCCACAGGGCGTGTGTGCCCGGCGCGGGAGGGTGCGTGGCGTTCGTAGGGTGAGGCCATGTCAGCTTCACCAGATGATCGTTTTGCCGGCCTCGTAGGTGCGTCGAGTCGCGGGTGGAAACCCGAAGACAACCTCGACGACTTGGTGCCGGGGAACAGGCCCGTGCCCACGCGAGTAGTCATTGTGGCAGTCGTGGCGGTGGTCGTTGTCGCGGTTGTTGGGCTCATTATCTTCACCGCGCTCAAGCAGTCGCCCGGCTCTGGCGAAGCCGCTGCAGGTGATGGAGGAGCTGCGGGAGGTACAGATGGCGGGCCACCGGTTGCCACGGGAGTGGGGTCACCGGAGACTTCACCGGCTGGTGATGTCACGGTTCACGTCGCTGGTGAAGTGAAGAAACCGGGAGTGCTGACACTGCCTGCGGGATCAAGGATCACCGACGCCGTCCAAGCCGCCGGAGGACTGACGAAAGACGCCGACCCATCGGCGCTGAATCTGGCCCAGCCGCTCAACGACGGTGAGCAGATCAAAGTGCCCAAGGTGGGTGAGCCCGAGGGGTCGGAGGAGGCGCCGGGCTCAACGAGCGGCGCGTCAGGTGAGACTTCAGGCGGGTCGACAGGTGGTGGCAAGATCAACGTGAATACCGCCTCGGAAAAAGAACTCCAGGAGCTGCCCGGTGTGGGGCCTGCCACCTCGGAAGCCATTGTCAAACACCGCGAAGAGAACGGCAGGTTTGAAAGCGTCGAACAGTTAGAGGATGTGCCGGGAATCGGGCCGGCGATCCTTGAGCGCTTAACGCCACTCGTCACGGTGTGAGATGCGCGTCATTCTGAAATTCCCGGCCACGGTCAGGCTCGCCGTGGCAGCGGCTGCCGCATGGACGTGCGCTGTTCTTGCGCCACCTCTGTGGGTATCCGGAGTGTGTGCTGCAGGGGCATGCGTGGCGGCAGTCGTCACCATGAGGCTGACGGAACGGGAATCCAGTGCCACGCCCCGCACCCCCGTGCGCGCGTTGGCGTTCATGATGCTTTTCGCATGCGGGGCAAGCGGAATCACCGTGGCCAGCGTTCACGCCCGCAACCCGCCCGGGGACATACATGGCGAGTTCACCGTCATCACCGACCCCACACGGCTCGAATCCGGAATACACGTCGCACAACTCGCAGGACGCACCGGGGTACTCACAGCCTTGAGCCGAAAGGAACTCCCCGCAGCCGGAACTCGCATCCACATCGACGCCAACGGCACCCGCGACGGGCCCCGAACCAAAGCCTTCGTCGACGCGTGGCACATCACCGGAACCCCCAACGCAGCCTGGCGCGTCCGCGCGTCCTTGCGCACTCACTTGCGGGACACCTCGGGTCACAAACATGCAGGAGCCAGGCTCCTCCCGGGCCTCGTGGTGGGGGACACTTCGGGACTGGATGCCGCCTCGGACGCAAACATGAAAGCCATGTCGCTCACCCACATCACGGCGGTCTCTGGGTCCAACATCTCGCTGGTGGCACTCACGGTGTTAAGCCTCATGCGCCTGGTCACCAACCGGCGCCTGGTCACGGTGGGAGCCGCCGTGGCAGTGACGGCAGGGTACGTGTTCGTCGTAGGGCCCGACCCGTCCGTCATCCGCGCCGCCGGCATGGGGCTCTTAGGTGCAATCGTGCTCATCCGCGGAACCGGACGCGCTGGCATCTCGGTCATCGCGAGCACTGTGGTCATCCTGCTGGTCATGCGCCCAGAACTGTCGGTATCGGCCGGGTTCATCCTCTCGGTCGCAGCAACCACGGCGCTCATGGTGTTAGGCGACCCCATGACGCGGATCGGAACACGCATGGGACTGCCCAGATTCGTGGCACAAGCGCTCGCGATTCCCCTCACCGCGCAAATCGGTGTGTTCCCCGTGTCAGTCGCGTTAGGGAACCCGCCCAGTGCATGGGCCGTGCTGGCGAATGCGGCGTGCGCTCCCGTGATTGCGCCGGCGACGCTTGCCGGCATGCTCGTGCTGTGTACCCAGATGGTTCCGCTTGTCAGTGGGGTGATTGCGTGGTTCGGTGCGGTGTGTTCGTGGTGGATACCCGCAGTCGCGCAGTTCGCGGTCACGCTCCCGGGCGCACACAGTGCGTGGATCACTGGAGTTACCGGAATCGCTCTGGCCGCGTGCGTCAGTGCCTTGAGTGCTGCGGCCGTGATCCGGCGTTCGCGCGGGTGGGCCGGATTAGCCGTTGTTGCCCTGGTCGTGGGCAGTTGTGTTCCCCTCATCGCGGCCCCTCGCTACACGCACTGGGTCGCTGCCGTGTGCGATGTGGGGCAGGGCAGCGCTACCGTACTGAAAACCGGACAGTCGTCGGCCCTCGTTATCGACACGGGTGCCTACGACGACAAAATCGACGCGTGCCTCCGCAGCCTGAACGTCACCCACGTAGACCTGGCGTTGTCCCACCTGGATAAAGACCACGTAGGTGCCATTGAAGGAGTTTCCCGAGGTCGCACCCTAGGAACCGTGTACGTGTCACCTCCCGACGCTAAAGGGCAGGAGGTGAAAACCCTACATTTACCTGGAACATTCACTCCGGTCGAAAAAGGTCATGCGTACCAGCACGGGCAGATCACGTGGTCGGTTCTGTGGCCAGGGCCCACACGCAAACCCGGCTCCAATGCCACCTCGCTGGTCATTCGAGCGGAAGTGACAACCACCTCGGGGACGGTGTCCATACTTATCCCCGGTGACGTGGGCAAGGACGAACAGCGGGTGCTGGCCCGCGACATTGAACCCGCCGACATCCTACTGGCACCCCACCACGGGTCACGCGATCTAGACGAAAGGTTTTTCCGGTCGGTTGCGCCACGAGTGGGGGCGGTGTCCGTGGGACCCAACACGTACGGACACCCAACAGGGCATGCGCTCAGAGCTTTTGGCCCCATTCCCGTGTTGCGCACGGATCAGTGCGGAACCCTGGTCCTTGACGAAGACGGCAACTTTGCCGGTCATGAATGCCGTGCGCAGTTGTGAAGCATATGGACGTTGTGAGGCACACAGACTCGGTAGGGTAGGAGCGTGGCGAAAAAGAATCTGGTGAGCTGGCTCAAGGCGAAACCCACACCGCTTGCCGTGGTGTCGGGGTCTGAAGCTGTTTTAGTGCGGAAAACGCTGGAACGCATCAGCGCCAAGGTGGATCCCGATGTCGAGCGAGTGCGCTTGGACGCGTCGCACTATGAGCCCGGGTCACTTCTGCAAGCGTGTATGGCCAGCCTGTTTTCTGCCCAGAAGTACGTTGTTGTGGACTCGCTTGAGTCGATGAGTGACGACTTCCTGGCCGACGCTTTGTCATATGCAGGCGACGCCAACCCCGACGCCGTGGTGGTTTTTCTTCACGGGGGCGGCAACCGTGGGGCGAAGCTTCTGAAAGCGCTCGCCGCGCAAGGTGCGCCCACGTATGACGCGTCGCCACTGAAAACCGATGCTCAGAAAAGCGACTTCGCCAACGGCGAGTTTAAGCGCGCAGGACGGTCGATCGAGCCAGACGCGTTTGCGTCGCTCATGTCGGCGCTGTCGGCAGATGTCAGCGAGCTGGCGGCAGGAATTGAACAGCTCCTCACGGACACCGAAGGTACGATTGACCGCGCAACCGTGGAACGCTACTACGCGGGGCGAATCGAGGCGTCTGGTTTCAAGGTTGCCGATGCGGCGGTTGCCGGGAAACGCGCTGAAGCCCTGGGCCTGTTGCGACATGCGTTGGAAACCGGAACGGACCCTGTTCCTTTGGTGGCCACGGTTGCCATGAAACTGCGTCAGCTGGCCAAAGTCAGTGGAATGCGGGGGAGTGCAGGTCAACTGGCCGGGGAGCTCAAGATGGCACCGTGGCAGATCGACAAGGCCAGGCGCGAACTCCGTTACTGGAGTCCAGAAGCACTAGGTGATGCGCTCATGCTCACTGCATGGGCCGACCACGCGGTCAAAGGCGGGGGACGCGACCCCGAATACGCAGTCGAGCGACTCATCCTGGGTGTAGCCGAATACGCAAACCAAAAGTAGTTTCCGGAAAGTACTTGCCAAAGTGGAAAGTAGTGGATAGTGTGAAAGCACATTCCACAACAGCCTGATGGTTGGATCACACAAGGAGAACCCCATGGCACATGTAAACCCGGAAAACGTTAACGCAGAACAAGCGATTGAAGCCCTCAATGTTGCGGGCAAGGCGCGCAAATCATTCGACTCCGCCAACAACCTGCCACTTGCTGGGCTGTTGATTTCTACTGGAGCAACAGCGGCCATGATTCCACTCTTGGTGGCTGTGAGCGAAGGATTCCCAGTCATCGGGTTCATCTTCGCAATGGCGTTTATGATCCCCGGGTTCACCGTGTACACGCGCGCCCGGTCGTGGTCAAAGACTGATTCGCCTATCTTCTTCTCGGTCTTTGGTGGTCAGCTGCTGGGATTCCTGGCAGGAATCATCGGTTGGGGTGCGGGTGCACCTCCGGTCGTCTTGTATATCGGAGCTGCAGTTTCGCTGGTCGCCACAACAGTAGGAATGCTGGCGCTGATGAAACGAGGTAAGTAATGACGACGCACGCACTTGAACAGTTGTCGCCGCTGCTGTCCAACCCCACGCGCCTCGCTTTGGTCGCAGGCTTGGAAGGATGCGTGAGGTCGGACTTTCAAACGGTCAAAGAGCAACTGTCCGTCACCGACTCGACCCTGTCAAAGCACATCACTGCACTCGAGAAAGAGGGTCTGGTGAACGTCAAGAAGGGCTTCGTGGGAAAGAAGCCAAAGACCAGTCTGTCGCTGAGCAAAAAGGGTCGCGAGGTGTTCGAAGCGCACATGCAAGGGCTTAAGGAAATCGCCGGCATGTCATTCGATCAGGGTGAATAGGGTGAAACAAAATGTGGCCCGGACTCAAGGCCGGGCCACATTTTCGTCTGTGCTGAGAAGGGAGCTCTTAGAGAGCGTTGACCTTCTGAGCCAGCTTCGACTTGCGGTTAGCAGCGTTCCGCTTGTGCAGGACACCCTTGGAAACTGCCTTGTCCAGCTTGCGGGTAGCAGCAGCGAAAGCAGCCTGTGCTTCTTCAGCGTTTCCGGCTTCGATCTGTTCGCGGACCTTGCGGATCGCGGACTTCACTTCCGAACGCACTGCTACGTTGCGCAAACGAGCCTTTTCGTTGGTGCGGTTGCGCTTGATCTGAGACTTAATGTTTGCCAATTCAACACTCTTCTGTCGAAACGTTCATGGTCGTGAGGGCTCTTGAACCGGCTTGAAAACTGCGGGGAAACACAGAGTTCACTAACGGCTCAAGCGTGTGAACACCCGACCTGGGCGAGACACACGCCCTGGTGAACACACAGCGTGAAACTTTACACTATTTACTCCACGGCATCAACGACACGCGAAAACATGCTCATGGGCATGATGGCACCTTCGCGTCGGACATCGCGGGCGTCAATGCGAATGACGCGATCTAACCGTATTTCAGAGGGTCGCTTCTGCTTGTCCCAATCGCCAGTGCCCACGTTGATGTAGCGACTGCCGTGTTCGGATTCGCGCACTTCACCAACGCCGCCGGGTATGTTGTCTTTGCTGGTGAGCATGAGCCCCAGGAGCCATTTGTTGTCGCGCCCAATAATGAGCACGGGGCGGTCTTTACCCTTCTTGTGGTCCTCTTCGTACGGCACCCAGCCCCACACGATTTCCCCTGGGTCGGCGTCGCCGTCGAGGTCGGGCGAGTAGAGGGGTTTGATGGAGCCCGTGTAGTCGCCGGGGTATCCGCCGTCGGGCTGTTTTGGGAAGCGTTGTTTGGGGCGGTCACGCTTTGCCTTGCGGCTGGCAGTGTAGTCTCCGCTCTTGCGGCCCGAGGTGGTTGCCGGCTTACGCTCGGGAGCCGGTGGCTGTTCCTGTTTGGGTGGATCGGACTTTTGCCCTAGCAGATCGCTGAGGAGATCGGAGTTCTTAGGGTCGCTCAGTTGCCGAGCTGCAAACCTAATACCTGTTCGAATGCTTGACTGCACGTGTCGCCGGGCGAATGACTTGAAGTCCATGGCTTCAAGCCTACTAGGCCACCGGTTTCTTCGCAGTTGATGGACATGAGACAATGAGTAATTGGTCCACTTTCGTCAGGTGGATGTTTTCGCTGTAAAGAAAAGGACGTTTTGCATGCCCAAGGTGAGCGATTCACGATCAATTACGGTTGCCTCGACCGCGCCGGAGCAGTTGCGCAACTTTTGCATCATCGCCCACATCGACCACGGCAAATCAACACTTGCTGACCGGATGCTACAGATCACGGGTGCTGTTGAACCGCGTGACATGCGCGCCCAGTACCTGGACCGCATGGACATTGAGCGGGAACGCGGTATCACGATTAAGAGCCAGGCCGTGCGTATGCAGTGGGAAGTCGACGGAACCCCGTATGCGCTCAACATGATCGACACACCCGGCCACGTGGACTTCACATACGAAGTGTCGCGTTCACTGGCCGCATGTGAAGGCGCGCTCCTGTTGGTGGACTCGGCGCAGGGTATCGAAGCGCAAACACTGGCCAACCTGTACTTGGCAATTGAGAACGACCTCACCATTATCCCGGTACTGAACAAAATTGACCTGCCTGCCGCAAACCCCGACAAGTACGCGCAAGAACTCGCGAACCTCATCGGCTGCGAACCAGAGGACTGTCTGCGTGTCTCCGGTAAGACCGGCGAAGGTGTTGAAGCGGTCCTCGACCGGATTGTGCAGGACATACCCGAGCCTGTTGGCGAAAAGGACGCTCCTGCGCGCGCCATGATTTTCGACTCGGTCTACGACACCTACCGAGGTGTCGTGACCTATGTGCGTGTGGTGGACGGAAAGCTCGAACCACGCGAAAAGATCGAAATGATCTCCACGCACGCAACCCACGAAGTCCTCGAGATTGGGGTGTCGAGCCCTGAACCCGTGGCCTCTAACGGGCTCGGTGTGGGTGAAGTGGGGTACATCATCACGGGTGTGAAGGATGTGCGTCAGTCCAAGGTGGGTGACACCGTGACGTCTGCGCGCAAACCTGCTGACGAGCCGCTCGCTGGTTACCGTGACCCTAAACCCATGGTGTTTTCCGGTCTGTTCCCCATTGACGGATCGGATTACCCCAATCTGCGTGAAGCACTCGACAAGCTTAAACTCAACGACGCCGCGTTGACCTACGAGCCGGAAACCTCGGCAGCTTTGGGCTTTGGTTTCCGTTGCGGATTCTTGGGCCTTCTGCACCTGGAAATCGTTCGCGAACGTCTAGAACGCGAATTCGACCTCGACCTCATCTCGACTGCCCCTTCGGTGGTGTACGGCGTGACCATGGAGGACGGTTCACAGCACACCGTGACCAACCCCAGCGAGTACCCGGAAGGGAAGATTAAAGAGGTCCTTGAGCCCATGGTGCGAGCCACGATCCTCACCCCCTCGGAGTTTGTGGGTGCGGTCATGGAGCTGTGCCAGACCAAGCGTGGGCAGATGCAGGGAATGGATTACCTGTCTGAGGACCGCGTAGAGATTCGCTACCGCATGCCACTCGCGGAAATCGTGTTCGACTTCTTTGACTCGTTGAAGTCCCGCACCAAGGGGTACGCGTCCCTCGACTATGACAACGACGGCGAACAGGCATCGGCACTGGTGAAGGTGGACATTCTGCTTCACGGTGACAAAGTGGACGCATTCTCGGCGATCGTCCACAAGGACAAGGCGTACAACTACGGTGTGCTCATGGCTTCCAAGCTTAAGGACTTGATCCCGCGCCAGCAGTTCGAAGTGCCCATCCAGGCGGCAGTCGGATCGCGCATTATTGCGCGTGAGACGATCCGTGCGATTCGCAAGGACGTTCTATCCAAGTGTTACGGCGGTGACATCAGCCGTAAACGCAAGCTTCTGGAGAAGCAAAAAGAGGGTAAGAAGCGCATGAAGATGGTGGGCTCGGTTGAGGTGCCACAGGAAGCGTTCATCGCGGCTTTGAGCTCTGACGACTCCAAAGCTGAAAAGAAGAACTAAGTGCCTGCACAACCCCAGGGCGACGTTCCACCGCTCGACGGTTCGTTGCCTGACTCGGCGCTCGACTCATCTGGAACGTTAGCGGCGTACGTTCACGTCCCGTATTGCCGAGTGCGGTGCGGGTACTGCGATTTCAACACGTACACGGCAACCGAGCTTGGAGAAGGGGCCAACCGCGAGGACTACCCGGACCAGATTGCTTCCGAGATCGACCTGGCGACCCGAGTATTGGGTGAACCGCGCGCGTTGAATACGGTGTTCTTTGGCGGAGGTACCCCCACGTTGTTGCCCGCGTCCGTTCTAGGGAGCGTGCTGTCGCGCCTGAAATCGGTGTTCGGGGTGGTAACCGGCGCCGAGGTGACGACCGAGGCGAACCCCGATACCTTGAGTCCGGAGTATGTGGGTGAGTTGGCTCGTTCTGGGTTCACGCGTGTGTCGGTGGGTATGCAGTCGGCAGTAGGGCACGTGTTACAGACCTTGGATCGGACGCATGACCCGGACCGCATTCCCGAGGTCGTCGCTTGGGTCAAGGACGCCGGCCTGCAAGTGAGCCTGGACCTCATTTATGGCACACCGGGGGAGTCGTTAGACGATTGGAAACGTAGCGTCGACGTCGCACTCGGGTGCGAGCCCGACCATATTTCGGCGTACTCCCTGATCGTTGAGCCGGGAACCAAAATGGGTGCTCAGGTCAGGCGAGGCGAGCTACCGATGCCCGATGAGGACGACTTGGCTGATAAATACGAATGGGCCAATTCCGCGTTTACCTCGGCCGGGCTGAACTGGTACGAGGTCTCCAACTGGTCGCGAACCGTCGACACTCGTTGCGAACACAACATGAGTTATTGGACAGGCGACGACTGGTGGGGTTTTGGGCCAGGCGCCCACTCACACATCGGCGGCGTTCGCTTTTGGAACGCAAAACACCCCCGTGCATGGGCAGGCCGGCTGGCACACGGGCATTCCCCAGCAGTTGGCCGAGAAGTGTTAGACGCTCCTACCCGGGAAGTCGAAAGGATTCTGCTGTTAGCGCGTGTGCGCGACGGTCTGACGCTCGACTCCTTACCGCACGATGCTCACAGCCTCATTGAACGGTTCGTGCGCATGGGGTACTTGCACGATGACAGCACCTATTTTTCGCCCACGCTTTCCGGTCGCCTCATGGTTGATTACATGGTGCGTGAACTCGTAGAGACGTTAGATACGTAAAGCGCCTGTACACCCTAAACGGTGTACAGGCGCTGAATCTGCAATACCTATTGCTTACTTGAAGATCGGGATGGCTACAGGAATCTTGTAGCCCTGGCCGTCCTTGGCTTTCAGAAGTGCCAGCAGTTCAAAGACCAGTGAGCCAATGAAGATCAGCGGTGTGAGGAACCCTCCAATTGCGATGAACGACAAAATTCCAGCGACGAAGTGCGCGAGCAACACCGTGATTTGGAAGTTGAGGGACTGCGCTGCGTGGTGACGCACAAACGGTGATTCGTCCTTCTTGATCACGTACAGGATTGCAGGTCCGACTACGCAGGTGAGGATTCCCAAGATGTGTACTAGGAGTCCCATGGTGCGGTCGTCATTGCTGGAGTTCCAGTAGGATTCGGATCCTGGTCCGTATGCGTTTTCGGGTAGCTCGGCATCCGCAGGCTGAGCCTGTGGGTATGGCTGACCCTGCTCGGTGTTCCCGTATGGCTGGCTCTGCCCAGTGTTTCCGTACTGCGGCGCACTCTGGTTCGCGCTCTCGTATTTGGGCTGTTCGTACTTTGGCTGCTGTTTTGGCTCGCCGTACGCGTCGCCATTCGCAGGAGCGTCTGCCGACTTGGGAGCTTCAGGAGCCTTAGGGGCTTCCGGAGCCTCGGCGTTGGGGTTGTTGGAGGCAGGCGATGACCCGAAACCTCCTGTTGGGTTCGAACCGAAGCTCGGTGGGCCGTCAGATCCGTGGGGATTCGTCATTTTTCTCCTAGAGGATGAAAACGTTCTCTGTCTCAGTATCTACTTTATGTGCACGAATGTGAAGAAAGCCGTAAGGGAATCCTGCTATGTGTGTAATGAATCCCCTACTGCTCAAGGGTCAACGGTGACAAAGTCGATGAGTTCTTCAACTCGACCCGACAGTGAGTGGTCCAGGTCGGCGATCGTGTTGACGCGCGACAGGATATGCGCCCACGCGCGCCCAGTGTCGCCTGGTTCGGTGTGGGGCCACCCCAGCCTGCGGCACACGCCTGTTTTCCAGTCCTCCCCGCGTGGCACGGTAGGCCATTCCTGAATGCCCACGCACTGTGGTTTCACGGCTTGCCAAATGTCGATGAATGAGTGCCCAATCACGTGAACGACCGGACCAAACCGTTCCTGCACGCGTTGAGCGATGCGGGTTTCCTTTGACCCAGACACGATGTGGTCGGCCAGAACGCCCACGCGATGCGAAGAGTCGGGTTGGAACTGTGCCAGTTTCTCTTCGAGGTCGTCCAGCCCGCCCAGTTCTTCGACGACCACGCCTTCGATACGCAGGTCGTCGCCCCAGATTTTCTCGACGAGTTGTGCGTCGTGTTTTCCTTCGACCCAGATACGGGAGCCGCGTGCCACGCGGGCGCGGGCGCCGGGAACGGCTACGGACCCCGAGGCGGTTCGCTGCGGGCGGGTAGGTGCAGTGGCCGTGGGGCGGGTGAGTTCGACTGGTTTGCCGTCGATCCAGAATCCTGGGCCCAGCGGGAAGCTTTGCACGTGACCGTTGCGGTCTTCGAGCCGTACTGCGAATCCGCCGGGGGCTTTTTCGATTCCCAGAATTGCGCCAACGAACCCGGTGCTCACTTCTTCAACGACCAGGCCACGTTGAGCCGGGACTTTCCGAGAGGTAGGGCGCCGGTGGGATCGTGGCCCGCCGGATAACACGTCTGATCCGTAGTTCATCACCCCATTACCCTAGAGGGCGTTTGGTTCCGCTGTCACCCCGGCGTAGAATTGGCACTCGACGACCTAGAGTGCCAGTGGAGGGGGATTCGTGAACGACGATCGGCGAAGTCGTGTCTTGCGCGCAATCGTCGAAGACTACGTTGCGACCAAGGAACCCGTGGGCTCCAAAGCGCTGGTGGAGCGCCACAGCTTGGGTGTTTCACCCGCCACGATTCGCAACGACATGGCCGCGTTAGAGGCACAGGGTCTCATCGCTCAACCGCACACGTCTGCCGGCCGCATTCCCACAGACAAGGGCTACCGCAAGTTCGTTGACACGATTGACGAAATCAAGCCACTTTCGGTTGCTGAGCGTCGTGCGATCTCGCGGATTCTGTCCCACCCCGTCGACATTGAAGACATGCTGGAGCGCACCGTGCGCTTGTTGGCCGACCTTACTTCGCAGGTCGCTGTCATCCAGTATCCGGTGCGTTCGCGCGAAAAGTTTCGACACCTCGAGCTCGTGGACTTAGGTGCCAACCGCCTGCTGGTCGTTTTCATCACCGACTCCGGTCAGGTGGATCAGCGCATCGTGGAGATGCGCACGGGCATCGACGAGTTTGAACTGGGCACCTTGCGCACCCTGTTTAACAGCGTGTTGGACGGGCGGGCGCTCGACGATGTGGCACCAGCCCTGCGGGTTCTGGACGTCCCCGCAACGCTGGCTGCCCCTGCGGCAACCGTCGCCGAGGTCGTTGCCGAGTTGGCCTCGGGACGCAGGCAAGAGCGGTTGGTGATGGCGGGAACGGCCAACCTGGCACGCTCCTCGGGCGGGATCTACGAACACGTAGCCCCGCTCCTTGAGGCGTTCGAAGAACAGGTGGTTCTGCTCAAGCTCCTCGCCCACATGAGTGCCGATGGAGTCAGTGTGAGCATTGGGCACGAAAACCCGGAGTCCCTGGCAACCACCTCGGTCATTGCAAGCAACTACGGAACTGAGGATTCCCGCGCCTCCCTGGCCGTGCTGGGACCCACCCGCATGGACTATCCCACCACGATTGCGGCCGTGCGCGCGGTTTCGCGCTACATTACGGTCATTTTGGACAAGTAGATTTTTCAACCCACAACTAGATGAGGACACACGTGAGCGATCACTACGAAACCCTGGGTGTTGCCCGCGACGCGAGTGCTGAGGAAATTAAGAAGGCCTACCGCAAGCTCGCACGTAAGTACCACCCGGACGTCAACCCCGGCCACGACGACGAGTTCAAAGCGGTATCGGTTGCCTATGAAGTCCTGTCTGACCCGCAGAAGCGACGCAACTACGACGCCGGTGGTGGCGAATACGGCCAGCCGGGAGCGTCGGGGTTCGGTGGCTTCTCGGACCTGTTCGACGCATTCTTTGGCGGTGGGGCCGGTGCCCAGCCAGGGCCGGCGTCGCGCAAACGCCCAGGTCGCGATGCGCTGGTGGGCGTGTCGATCGACTTGAAGACCGCAGTGTTCGGTGGAACGGAAGACGTTTCGGTAGTGACCGCCAAACTGTGCGACACGTGCCACGGAGACGGAACCCGCCCCGGGACTTCGCCACAGACCTGTTCGCTGTGTAACGGACAAGGTTCCGTGCAGCGGATGACCCGCACGCTCATGGGGCAGATGGTCACCAACCAGCCATGTAACAACTGTGGTGGTTACGGAACCATCATCGCCGACCCATGCCAGTCATGTAACGGCGACGGTCGCGTGCGTGCCGAAGAGACCTTGTCGGTCAAGATCCCAGCCGGTGTGAAGGACGGAACCCGCATTCTGCTGTCCGGTCGCGGTGAAGTAGGACCCGGTGGGGGTCCCGCTGGCGACCTGCACCTCGAAGTGGCCATCCGCGAACACCCCGTCTTTACCCGCGACGGCGACGACCTGCGTGCCACGGTCACGATTCCGATGACCGCAGCAGCCCTGGGAACCACCATTAGTCTTGAGACGTTTGACGGTGAACGCGAACTTGAAATCGCGCCGGGAACGCAGGTGGGAACCACCGAGACCCTGGCTGGTTTGGGCGTGGGGCGGCTGCGTCGCTCGTCCCGCGGTGACCTGCTGGTGACCATCAACGTTGAAGTGCCGTCCAAGCTCGATGCGAAACAGCGCGAACTTCTGGAACAGCTCGCCACCATGCGCGGTGAAACCAACCCGGACGTCAAACTGGGCAACACCCACCGCGGACCGTTCAGTCGTCTACGCGACCGGTTTAACCTGTGACACTTCCGGTTTTTCTCACGGAGACACCCTTGGCGGGTGCCAGCGGGACCATCACGGTGGGTCCCGAGGTCGCCGGCCACGCAGTGCGTGTGCGCCGCATGGGTGCGGGAGAAGAACTCGAACTCATCGACGGCACTGGGGTGCGCCTCCGGGGGACAATTCAGGAGGGCACCTCGGAGTCCCTGACGCTTAGCGTCACGGACGTGACGGAGGAACCCCAGCAACGACCTCGGCTGGTTCTTGTGCAAGCCCTAGCCAAGAACGACCGGGACATTCAAGCGATCGAAGCCGCCACCGAAGTAGGCGTGGATACGGTGATCCCGTGGGCCGCGCAACGGAGCATTGCAGACTGGCCGGCCAAAAAGGCTCACAAGATGGCTGCTAAGTGGGCCAACGTCCTCACCGCCGCCACGCTGCAGGCCCGGCGGGCCCGCGTGCCCGAACTGGGTGAGCTCATTCGGGGAACCGCTGTTACGCAACTCGTGACCCCCACATCACGTGTGATCGTCCTGGACGAAACCGAATCCAGCGGGCTGACGGAAGCGGTGAACGACCTCGGGGAGGGGAGCACTACCCGGGGGGACATCGATGAGATCGTGGTGATCGTGGGGCCCGAAGGCGGTATCACGCCTGCCGAGGTTGACGCGCTCGTGTCGGCGGGCGCCCGGACGGCTGTTTTGGGGCCTACCATTTTGCGGGCTTCTACGGCGGGTCCTGTCGCGCTGGCGATTGTGCAGACGTTGTTGGGGCGTTGGAAGTAGCCCGGGCTAGACTGGTGATAGCTCAACGAAAGGAAACACTCTGGAAACCGCACCCACTGTGCAGCTGACCATTCCCGATTCGATTGACCCCGTTGCACTTCTTGGCCCGGCCGATTCCAATCTCAAAACGCTCGAACGTCTAGAGCCTTCAGTCGACATTCTGGCGCGTGACCGGGGGCTGAGAATTCGCGGGCCGCAGGAAAACGTCGATGCGGTTGTCAAAACCGTGGGGCAGCTCAAGCGGTTAGTGGCTGCAGGGCAGCAGGTGACGTCCGGCACGGTTGAGCAAGTCCACGGCATGGAGCACGCCGAACCTGCGCAAGTACTTACGGACAACGTGGTGTCACACCGCGGGCGCACGGTCCGACCAAAGACGTTTGGCCAGCACGAATACGTCAACGCGATCCGTAAGCACACCATCACGTTTGGAATTGGTCCCGCGGGTACCGGAAAGACGTATTTGGCCATGGCCATGGCGGTGAATGCCCTGAGCCGAGGTGACGTCAAGCGCATCATTTTGACGCGCCCGGCCGTGGAAGCAGGGGAGAAGCTAGGGTTCTTGCCGGGGACGCTGGACGAAAAGATCGACCCGTATGTGCGCCCGTTGTACGACGCGCTTCACGACATGGTCGAACCCGAACGCATCAAAGGGTTATTAGAGTCGGGGATTATCGAAGTGGCACCGCTTGCGTACATGCGTGGGCGCACCCTTAACGACGCGTTCATTATTCTGGACGAAGCCCAGAACACCACACCTGAACAGATGAAGATGTTCCTCACACGTTTGGGCTTCCAATCACGCATGGTGGTGACCGGTGACATCAGCCAGATCGATTTGCCGGGATCGACCCCCAGCGGTCTGCGCATTGTGGCCAACATCCTCAAGGACGTCGACGACATCTGTTTCTTCAACCTCACGAGTAAAGACGTTGTCAGGCACCCGCTGGTAAGCAAGATCGTTGACGCGTATGACTCGCAGTCTGGTGGTGGGGCATGAGTATCGAACTGGGTAACGAAACCGAACATCAGGTTGATCTGGAACGGGTTCACGAGTGCGCCCGGTTCGCTCTGGACACGTTGAACGTTCACCCGGCCGTAGAGTTGTCCATCCGGTTTATCAGCGACGACGTCATGAGCGAACTCCACGACACGTGGATGGGGCTTCCCGGAACAACAGATGTCATGTCCTTTCCCATGGACGAACTCAAACCCGGACACGACGAACCGGGGGTGCTGGGTGACATTGTGATCAGCCCTTCGGTGGCAACAGAACAAGCCACCGCAGCGGGTCATTCCATGAGCGATGAAATTTACCTGCTCACGGTGCACGGAATCTTGCACCTGCTGGGGTACGACCACCATGAACCAGATGAGAAAGAAGAGATGTTCGCTCTTCAACGCAAGCTTCTGCTCATGTGGTTCGCCCAGATAGAACCCGGTCGCACACACGTTCCCGAACCCACAGAAGAGTAAACAGTGGACGTCTTTATCTATTTCGCGGTAGCGGTGGTGTGCGTTCTGCTCGCATCGGTTCTTGCCGCTGCCGACTCTGCTTTCAGCGTGGTATCGCACCACGAAATCCACGACGCCGCTGAAGACGGTGCGCGCGGTGGCGAACGCGCATTGAAGATCGTGCGTGAACTGCCCACACACATCAACGTGATCACGTTTGTGCGCCAACTCTTCGAAGCCAACGCAGTGGTGTTCATCGTGTGGGGGTATGTCGAAGTCTTAGGCGCCAACTGGAAAAGCCTACTGGCAGCCGCAGTGACCGGAAGTGTTGCCATCTTCGTCATCGCAGGGGTATCTCCACGCACCATTGGTCGACGCCGGTCACTGCCCGTGGCCCTGGCGCTCGCAGGCCCAGTGGCCGGTCTGCGCACCATGCTTGGCCCGCTTGCCCGCGTCCTGGTTTGGCTGGGCAACATGCTCACCCCGGACAGGGTGTACCGCGACGGTCCCTTTGTGACACAAGAACAGCTCCGCGACCTGGTCGAACGGGCCAGCGCTGGAAACATCATCGAAGATGACGAACGCGACATGATCGAACGCATCTTCACCTTGAGCGACACACGCACGTACAAGGTCATGGTGCCGCGCACGGACGTGGTCACCATCGACACGACCGACACTTTAGGTGAGTCGTTGTCCTTGTTCTTCCGCTCTGGGTTTAGTCGCATTCCGGTGGTGAACGGCGACATCGACGAAATGATTGGGGTCCTGTACCTCAAAGACGTGTCGCGCAAGCTGTACCAGGCGCCCGAAGAAGCGAACACTCATGCGGGGGAGCTCGCCCGTACTGTTCCATACGTCCCTGAAACCAAACCTGTCGCCGACCTGTTGCGCGAAATGCAACACGAAGCTACGCACGTCGCCGTTGTCATCGACGAATACGGTGGAACCGCGGGCATCATCACGATTGAAGACATCGTGGAAGAAATCGTGGGCGAGATCGCCGACGAATACGACTCCGAAGACGACGAGATCGTCGAAATCGAGCCGGGCGTGTACCGTGTGGATACACGCATGCTCATTGACGACCTCGCCGAATTCTTCGACGTCCGAATTGACGAAGACGACGTGAGCTCGGTAGGTGGGCTCTTGACCACCTTGATTGGCAAAGTGCCCATTGAAGGGTCGCGCGCAGAATGTGCGGGCTTAAGTATCGAAGCCGAACCTGGGCAGGGTCGACGCCACCGCGTCCACCATGTGATTGTGAAAAGAATTGAGGAGCCAGATGAGCCTGTTTCGTGAAGTGCCCAGTGGGTTTCGTGCCGGGTTCGCATGCTTTGTGGGCCGTCCCAATACGGGAAAGTCCACGCTGACGAATGCGCTTGTGGGAACCAAAGTGGCCATTACGTCCAACAAGCCACAGACTACCCGCCACACGATCCGCGGGGTTGTCCACCGGGACGATCACCAGCTGATCGTCGTGGACACGCCTGGGCTCCACCGACCTCGGACGCTTTTGGGGTCCCGCCTCAACGACTTGGTGGCGTCTACGCTCGCTGAAGTTGATGTGATTGGTTTTTGCCTGCCGGCTAACGAAAAAATTGGGCCGGGGGACCGGTACATCGCCGAACAGCTGGAGATGATCGCGCGCAAGACCCCCGTGGTTGCGATCGTGACGAAAACCGACACCGTGCCCAAGGGGCAGGTGGTAGAGGCACTGACCGCTGTGAATGAGTTGGGGGACTTCGCCGAGGTCGTTCCAGTGTCCGCGGTCGACGGCTTCCAAGTGGATACGGTGGATCAGGTTTTGGCACAGTACTTGCCGGAAAGCCCGCCTCTGTACCCGGACGGCGATATCACTGACGAGCCTGAGTCTGTGCTGATTGCTGAGCTCGTGCGTGAGGCTGCGTTAGAGGGAATCCGCGAAGAATTGCCCCACTCTTTGGCCGTTCAAGTTGAGGAGATGATTCAACGAGAAGACCGGCCAGAGGACAAGCCTCTTGTGGATGTACACGTCAACCTGTACGTGGAACGTGACAGTCAGAAGGCCATCATTATTGGGCGGAAAGGTGCTCGGCTCAAACAGATCGGTTCACAGGCCCGGCAGGGAATTGAAGCGCTCTTGGGAACTCCCGTGTTCTTAAGCCTCCACGTCAAGGTCGCTAAAGACTGGCAACGCGATCCCAAGGCGCTGGGGCGCTTAGGCTTTGACTTTTCGTAGGCACGGATAGACTTAGCCATTGTGACTTCAGTACACCTCGTAGATCGTTCTCCAAGTATCAGCCCCGACGAACTGATCGCCCAGTTGGTTCCACCACCACACTTTCAAGACGTGTCGTTTGAGTCCTATAAACCGGACCCCACGCAACCGTCACAGGGCAAAGCGCGTGATGCGTTGCGGGAATTCACTGACAAGAGCACCAAGAAGAGCTTCTTCAAGAAAATGCTGGGGAAGTCGGAAAGCTCGGCCCGTGGTCTGTACCTGGACGGTGGCTACGGTGTGGGTAAAACGCACCTTTTGGCTTCAGCGTGGCACCGGTCAGAAAAACCGGCCGCGTTTGGAACCTTTGTCGAGTACACCAACCTCATTGGAGCTTTAGGGTTCAAACAGGCGGCGGCCGATCTCTCGCAATCCAAACTTGTGTGTGTCGACGAGTTTGAACTCGATGACCCGGGCGACACGGTCATGATGAGCCGACTCATGCGGGAACTGACCGACGCGGGTGTGAAAATTGTTGCCACCTCCAACACCTTGCCGGGAGCTCTGGGGCAAGGGCGCTTCGCCGCACAAGATTTCTTGCGTGAAATCCAAGCCCTGGCCGATCAGTTTGAGGTGCTGAGCATCGACGGGGACGACTACCGTCACCGCGGGATTCCTAACCCTCCCGAGCCTGTGTCGAACGACGAGCTGCAAGCCGTAGCCGAGCGCTTCGAAGGCACGATCGCGTGTGACGAGTTCGATCAGCTTATGGAGCACCTGCCACGCGTTCACCCGTCGCGGTACCGCCTGCTCCTAGACGACATTGACGCCGTTGCGTGGCAAGACGTACACACGATTGAAAACGAAAATGTTGCGTTGCGCTTTGTTGCTCTTGTCGACCGCATGTACGACCGCGGTGTGGCGATCCACAATTCGGGAGTGCGCCTCGACAAAATTTTTACCGAAGACATGCTGGGTGGGGGATACCGCAAGAAGTACATGCGGTGTTTGTCACGGTTGACCGCTCTGGCAACAGGTGAGGAACGATGAAGCTCAACGACGGACCCATTGTCGAACCAGCCCACAGTGTTGAACCAGCGCTTTCACCCAAGCTCGCAGACGAAGTCGACCAGGCCTCGCCCGCTGAACTCGTCCAAATGTTGCGGTGGAAACGCGGCGCGTCTTTCGACTCTGTTGACCCCACGGCTAAACCCGGGTTCAGCGGAAACAAAGACCAAGGGAAAACGGCCCGAGGCGCCGACAGCGAGGTCTTGAACGATCTGCAGGAACGGTTGTACGCGAATGCGAAAACCGGGAATGAGCGCAGTTTGCTCATTGTCATTCAAGGACGCGACACTGCCGGCAAAGGCGGAATCGTCAACCACGTTGCTGGAGTCTTGAGCCCGCACGGCGTGTCAATTGCATCATTTGGTGTTCCAACCGAAGAAGAAAAGCAACATCACTTCCTGTGGAGGATCAAGAAGAAGCTCCCGGCGCACGGCCAAATTGGAGTTTTTGATCGCTCCCACTACGAAGACATTCTGGCGGTGCGCATGCATAACCTGGCTCCTGAGTCCGTGTGGCGCGGTCGCTACGAAGAGATCCGCCAGTTTGAACAGGACTTAGTGAAATCGGGAACAGCCGTGGTCAAAATCATGCTGACGGTATCCCAAGAAGAGCAGTACGAGCGTCTCTCGAAACGCTTGAGTCGCGAAGACAAACTGTGGAAGTACTCTCCTGGCGACGTCGATGACAGGTTGCGCTGGTATGACTACTCGCAAGCGTTCTCCGATGTCATGGACGAAACGGACTCGAACGACACCCCGTGGTATGTGGTTCCCGCCGACCGCAAGTGGTACGCGCGCTGGGCAGTGACGCGGATAATGATTCACCACTTGCTGGGCATGAACGTGGCGTGGCCACCGCCGGAATTTGATGTGGAGACCGAACGTGCGCGCTTAGAAGAAGCGCGCGAAATCAATCCCGCTGAACCACAGGACGCATAGCACTGCAAACGTCACGCACAGAAACGTGACGAGCCCGATTGCGGCTCCAACTGACCAGTGAGAGCGTCTGATGAAAAGCGTCCACGCGTGCAACTTTTTTCGCGCCCACATGAGCAACCGGTGTGCCCAATGAAACTCCGACGCGACGACGGCAACTCCGAACAGGACGATTAACCATCCCGGCCCGGGGAGCGGCACTAGAACGAGCCCCACAGCAATCACAATTGCGCCGATCAATCCAACTGTCCACTTGTAGAACGCTTCCGTGGTGGGGTGGGCAGCAATTGACCGTCTCCAACGCAAGTAGCTCAAATGGCTCGTACGAATCCAGCGAGGGCGGTGCGCACGCGGCCGAGACTCATACGGTGATTCGTGTGTGTCGTCGCGTGTGCCGGGCATGGAATTAAGCGTACCGGTGCTGTCCGAGTGACCGATGTGAGGGGTCAAAGATCGAAGCGTGACACGCGTCATAGTGATTCGATTTGGCATATGCGAAAAGACGTTATAGAGTTTCTATTCGTTGCCAGGGAAACCTGACACGCGGATGTGGCTCAGTTGGTAGAGCATCACCTTGCCAAGGTGAGGGTCGCGGGTTCGAGTCCCGTCATCCGCTCTGGCGCCGGTCAGTTTGATCTGGACTCGGCGATCGCCTCCGCGGTGGCGTGGCCGAGAGGCGAGGCAGCGGCCTGCAAAGCCGTATACACGGGTTCGAATCCCGTCGCCACCTCGACCGGCGCGATTGGCGCAGCGGTAGCGCGCTTCCTTCACACGGAAGAGGTCACTGGTTCGATCCCAGTATCGCGCACGCGTGTTCAGCACATGTGCACAACAACTAAATACGCATGTTTACATGCGCGATTGGCGCAGCGGTAGCGCGCTTCCCTGACACGGAAGAGGTCACTGGTTCGATCCCAGTATCGCGCACACATCACCCCGGTTCAGGCCGGGGTTTTTCGTTCCCAGCTCTTGAAATTGCCGTTTGAAACAGAATCGCAACAGGTTAGCAACATCTCAGCTCACCATTGTTTGTGTGAAGTCATTAGGCTAGGAATGTATTTTCAACAAAGGAGATCAGATGTCTAACCCATACGGTGGCTCTAGCTACCCAGGTGGAGGAAGCAACACCCCACCGTCAGCTCCTGGATCACAGCCCCCCTCACCCAGTTCCCCTCAAGCTCCTCAGTACGGGGGCGGCAACTACGGAAGCGGAAGCTACGGCGGCAGCTCTGCCGGGCAATCAACTCCAAGCGCTCCAGGATCGCCGAGTGCACCAAGTGCCCCAAGCAGCCCGGGAGGTCCTTCGTACCCTGGCGGTTCAAGTACCCCCGGTGGCCCTGGTAGCCCAGGTGGCCCCTCGTACCCTGGTGGTCCACTCGGTGGATCTGGTAACACCAGCGAAAAGAACGGTATCGGCCTCTGGGCGATGATCCTGGGTCTGGCCGGAATTGTGTTTGGTCTCCTCACCGGTCTCCCCGGTGCCATCATGGGTATGATCGGGCTGAAGAACGTCAAGAACGGCGAAGCCGACAACAAGGGGCAGGCACTCACCGGTTTGATCGCCGGTATCCTCACCTCGCTTGGAAGCCTGATCGGTGGCGTTATTGTCATCATTTTGATCGCAGCCGGTGCTATCGGCGCCGGCTCGGGTAAAACCGAACCCACATCGCCAGAGCGCCCCGGATCTCAAGGCCAAGAACCCGGCGGCCAAGAACCTGGTGGTTCTGGTGGCCAGGAACCTGGTGGCTCCGGCGGTAGTAGCGATGGCGGCGATGGCGGCGGCAAGGCCCCTGAAATCGACAACGGGATCAACCTGGCGGTTCGCTCCAAACAGGTTACGGCTGGTTCGTATGCTGTCCCGTCTGAAGCTCAGAACAGCGAATACATGTTCATCGAGGTCAGCCTCAAGAACAACTCCTCATCCGACTACCAGGTGCCGTATCCACTCATTACGGCAGATCTCGATGGTAAGAACCTCGACAGAGTCACCGACATCGACAACCAGAAGAAAGGTGCAGGCGATTGGCCTAGTTCCATTGCCCCTGGTGAAGAAGCAATCTACCAAACTGGATTCCTTGTGACGGGTGCAGACGCAAAGCGTGCGAAGGTCACGGTGCGACTCGGCGGCAAGAAGTACGACTTCAAGAACAGCTGATCCTCTCCTTCGCATATGGCCCAGGTAAATACCTGGGCCTTTTGCGTATCATCGGAAGGGATAGAATCGGTGCTGTGCTCAGTGCACAACGCAATCAATTGGACAGGAGACAAACGTGGCAGACATCGTGACCCTCGACGGTGAGAAAATCGACTTCGAGGACGGCATGACAGCCACGGAGTTCTTCGCTGGGCGCAAAGACGTTATTGCGATCCGGCTGAACGGGGCGCCTGCCGATCTGGACCGAGAGCTTCAGCCGGGTGACACGGTTGAACCGATCGTTATCTCTGAACCAGACGGGCTCGACATTTTGCGCCACTCGTGCGCGCACGTCGTCGCACAGGCGGTTCAGGAACTGTACCCAGGTTCCAAACTCGGTATCGGCCCGTACATCACCGACGGTTTCTACTATGACTTCCAGGTCGAAGAACCGTTTACGCCTGAAGACCTCAAAGCGATCGAGAAAAAGGCCCAGCGGATTGTGAAGGAAGGGCAGACCTTCCACCGCGTGGTCGTTGACGAGGAAGACGCGATCCGCCGCGAAGCCAACGAGCCGTTTAAGCTCGAACTCATTCAAGACAAGGGCAAAGGCGCTGAAGGAGCCAGCGTCGAAGTGGGCGGATCGGAACTGACGGTGTATGAAAACCGCAACCGCAAGGGCGAAGTCGTGTGGCAAGACTTGTGCCGTGGACCGCACCTGCCCAGCACCAAACTCATCGGTAACGGTTTCGCCGTCACCCGCGCCTCGGCCGCATACTGGCGAGGCGACCAAGACAACGCCAGCCTGCAGCGCGTGTACGGAACCGCGTGGGCAAGCAAAGACGACCTCAAGGCGTATCAAGAACGCATCGCAGAGGCCGAACGTCGCGACCACCGTCGCCTGGGTGCCGAACTCGACCTGTTCAGCTTCCCCGACGAACTGGGATCGGGCCTTCCCGTTTTCCACCCCAAAGGTGGGGTCATCAAACGCGAAATGGAAGACTACGTGCGCGCCCGCCACATTGAAGAGGGCTTTGAGTACGTGGGCACCCCACACATCTCGAAAGAGGCCCTGTACTACACCTCGGGACACTTGCCGTACTACGGCGAAAACATGTTCCCTGCCATGCAGGTGGACGAACAGCGCGACGAAAACGATGAAATCGTGAAGCAGGGACAGCCGTATCGCTTGAAAGCGATGAATTGCCCCATGCACAACCTCATTTACCGCTCCCGAGGTCGTTCCTACCGGGATCTGCCACTGCGGCTTTTTGAGTTTGGGACGGTGTACCGTAACGAGGCATCGGGTGTGGTCCACGGTCTGACTCGCGTGCGTGCGCTCACCCAGGACGACTCGCACTCGTACGTAGCGGTCGAGGACGCGGCCAGTGAAATTAAACACCTGCTTAACTTCATGCTGTCGCTTCTGCGCGACTTTGGACTAGACGACTTCTACCTTGAGCTGTCCACGCGTGACGCGGAAGGCAAAAAAGCCAACAAGTTTATTGGTTCTGATGAACAGTGGGAGGAAGCCACTCGGACGCTTGAAGAAGTGGCCCGCGCAACTGGTCTGGAACTGGTTCCGGACCCGGGTGGTGCGGCATTCTACGGACCCAAGATCTCGGTGCAGGCGCGCGACGCTATTGGACGCACGTGGCAGATGTCCACAGTTCAGCTGGACTTCAACCAGCCGGAACGTTTTGACCTCGAATACCAGGCCGCCGACGGCAGCCGTAAGCGCCCAGTGATGATTCACTCGGCCAAGTTCGGTTCGATCGAACGGTTCTTGGGCGTTTTGACTGAGCACTACGCGGGCGCTTTCCCGGTGTGGCTCTCGCCCGTGCAGGCTGTTTTGGTGCCGGTCGCCGACGAATTCGTTCCGTATGTCGAAGAGATCGCGCAGAAGCTCAAGGCACACGGCATTCGCGTTGAGATCGACGACTCCACGGACCGTTTCCCCAAGAAGATCCGCAACGCCTCGAAGTCAAAGGTGCCGTACACGCTGATCGCCGGGGGAGAGGACCGCGACGCTGAGGCCGTGTCGTTTAGGTTCCGCGACGGTTCGCAAGAAAACGGTGTTCCAGTGGAACGGGCCGTGGAACGTATCGTGGAAGCGATCAGAACTAAAGCGCAGGTGTAATCCATGATTCCTGAACCGGAGGCAGCTGCCGGGTTTCCCGGCGAACCGGACGGTCTGCAGCGGCTGTGGACTCCCCACCGCATGGTGTATGTGGGTGGCGAGAACAAACCCAAGGACGGTAGCGAGAATGAGTGCCCGTTCTGTGTGGCACCCACCAAGTCCGACGAAGACGGCCTGATCATTGCCCGCGGTAAAACCGTGTTCGCAGTGCTCAACTTGTACCCGTACAACCCGGGTCACTTGCTCATCTGCCCGTACCGCCACGTGCCGGACTACACGGACCTGACCCAGGAAGAGACGCTAGAGTTCGCACAGTTTTCGCAAGAGGCCATGCGGATGATCCGCCGGGTCTCTAAGCCTCACGGTTTCAACTTGGGTATGAATCAGGGTGCGGTCGCGGGTGCTGGTATTGCCGCGCACCTGCACCAGCACGTGGTTCCTAGGTGGGGTGGGGACGCGAATTTCTTCCCCATCATTGCGCAAACCAAAGCGTTGCCACTCGTTCACGGCCAGGTTCGTGAAATGTATTCTGAATCCTGGAATACGCCCGATGCGTAAAGGCTCGCGCACACACTACTGCCCTCAACCGTAGTCCCGTTAGGTTCGAACGTGCTCAACGCAATTGCTCGCGCGGCGTTTACAAAATTGTTCACGCCGCTCGCAAAACTCCTCATCAAGCTCGGACTTGGCCCCGATGCTGTCACCGTGGTGGGGACGTTAGGCGTATGCCTTGGCGCTTTGGTGCTCTACCCTATGGGGCAGTTGTTTTGGGGAACCGTCGTCATTACGTTCTTCGTCTTTGGTGACATGCTTGACGGGATTATGGCGCGCCTTTTGGAACGTAATTCCACGTGGGGAGCGTTCCTGGATTCGACGATGGATCGTCTGGCAGACTCCGCCGTATTCGTGGGTCTGGCGCTGTGGTATTTTCTTGGTGCCAACGATCCTCTGACGGCCCTTTTGGCTCTCGCTTGTTTGGTGACGGGATCGATCGTGTCATACGTCCGTGCCCGAGGTGAGGGGTTGGGTGTGCAGGCATCCGGGGGGATCGCTGAACGCGCCGACAGGCTACTGGTGACGCTGGTCGTGACGGGTTTGGTGGGGCTAGGACTTCCCGATAGTGTGCTTACTATAGCTCTCGCGATACTCGTTGTGTTGTGCTGTATCACCATCGCGCAACGTATGAGTAATGTGTATGTGCAACTTCGTTCCAAGGAGACCGATTGAAAGTCCGCTATGCAGCACGTGTTGTGCTCATGAATACCCAGGGTTCGGTGTTCATGTTGAAAGCAAAAGACCTCGGTGACTCCAGTAAAACGTGGTGGATGACATGTGGGGGTGGCGAAGAAATGGGGGAACTCCCCGCACAGACCGCAGCGCGTGAACTCGCTGAGGAAACGGGGATCGAATGTGAGCCCACCGAACTCGTGGGTCCACTCGCTCACCGGCATGCGGTCATGGAGTTCACGAGCCACACGCTCCACCAGGACGAAGTGTTCTTTGGTCTCGTGGATGACTCAGATGTGGACTTGGAAGAGGCACTGTGGACTGACGTTGAGAAAGCCTCGATCGTGGGTGCCAAATGGTGGACCCGCGAAGAGCTGGAAACCACCTCGGAGACCTTTTACCCCCGCCAGCTGGTTGACCTGATGGACTTGGTGAGTTCCGGGCAGGTGCCCGAATCCCCGCTCGTGCTCGACTAAAAGACGCAACCAGAAGAGGCGCGTACAATAGCGCTCAGATTTTACGAAAGGAACTGTTCATGGCAGGTCACTCCAAATGGGCGACGACAAAACACAAAAAAGCAGCGATCGATGCGAAGCGTGGCAAGCTCTTTGCCAAGCTCATTAAGAACATCGAAGTTGCAGCGCGCAACGGAGGGGCTGACGTAGCAGGTAACCCTACGCTGTACGACGCGATTCAGAAGGCAAAGAAGTCCTCTGTTCCAAACGACAACATCGAACGCGCGGTCAAGCGTGGAGCAGGCATTGACGGTGGCGGTGTTGACTACCAGACCATCATGTACGAAGGCTACGCACCTGGGGGAGTCGCGCTCCTCATCGAGTGTCTGACCGACAACCGTAACCGTGCGGCCTCGGAAGTTCGTGTGGCTGTGACGCGCAACAACGGAAGCATGGCAGACCCCGGTTCGGTCTCCTACAACTTCAACCGTAAGGGCGTCGTGGCTGTGCCGGTCGAAGGCACCAGCGAAGACGCCATCCTGGAAGCCACGTTGGACGCGGGAGCTGAGGAAGTGAAGGACCAGGGTGACACTCTGGAAGTCATTTCGGAAGCCACCGACCTGGTTGCTGTGCGTACCGCACTGCAGGAAGCCGACATCGACTACGACAGTGCTGAAGCCCGGTTCGTGCCTAACCTCGAAGTGCAGTTGGACGCGGAAACCGCCAAGAAAGTGTTCACGCTTATCGACGCTCTCGAAGACCTCGACGACGTGCAGAACGTGTACTCGAACGCCGACGTCACCGACGAAGTGATGGCCCAGCTGGAGGCCGAAGAGGACTAATGCGCATTCTGGGAGTCGACCCGGGGTTGACTCGCCTGGGCTTGGGTGTGATCGACGCGGGCCGTGCCAGGCAAGCGCGCATGGTGGCGGTCGACGTCATTCGCACCCCTTCACACGACTCTTCGGATGTGCGTTTGGGGCGCATCGCGGATGCGTTCGACACGTGGCTGGACGACTACCGGCCGGATGTTGTGAGTATTGAGCGGATTTTCGCGCGCAACGACGTGTCCACGATTATGGGCACCGCGCAAGCGTCCGGGCTCACGATGGGGCTGGCCGCGCGCCGGGGGATCCCCGTGGCTATGCACACACCGTCCGAGGTGAAAGCGGCTGTCACAGGAAACGGGCGGGCCGACAAGAAGCAGGTCACCCATATGGTGACGCGCATTCTTAAACTCGACAGCCCGCCAAAACCGGCTGACGCCGCCGACGCTCTCGCGTTGGCGATCTGCCACCTGTGGCGAGGCGCCTCGGCTGGTCTTTCCACCCCGGGGGCCACGAAGGACGTGGTGGACCGGCAACGCGCTAGCCGGCAGGGTGACAATCTCACACCGGCGCAACGTGCGTGGGCACAAGCGATCAGGGACGCGCGCTAGAGCGGTCCCACATCCCAGTGGATACATGCGCTAACGTAGAATTAATCGCACATATGTTCCCAAAGGATGTCCATTGATTCGGTACCTCGAAGGCACAGTTCACACAGTTTCGGCCAATTCGCTCACCGTTGTCACCTACGGGGTTGGGCGGGAAGTTTTTGTGACTCCTGCGGTAGCCGGCCGGGTGCGCACGGGTTCAGAAGTCGCGTTGCACACCGAGCTCATTGTTCGCGAAGACGCGCTGACCTTGTACGGCTTCGATACGCCCGGCGAACTGAAGCTGTTTTCCACGTTGTTGGGTGCAAACGGGGTCGGGCCCAAGCTCGCCTTGGCGATTCTTTCCGTGCTGTCACCGGACCAGGTGTACGGCGCAATTTCGGACAACACTCCTAAGGTGCTCACGGCGGTACCGGGAGTTGGCCCCAAGGTCGCCGCCAAGCTCATCGTGGACTTGCAGGGTAAGGTGCCTACCACCTCGGCCGTTCCTTCTTCCGCAGCAGGGCCCGCCAGCGCCGAGGTGGTGCAGGCTCTTGTGGGTCTGGGCTGGAAAGAAGCGGCTGCGATCAAAGCGGTGGAGACGGTGGCACCGGATATGGACGGGGCGTCGGTGGCCGACTTGCTCAAGGCGGCGTTGCGTGAACTCGGTGGTTCGCGGTGAGCGACAAGTCCTATGAGGTAGATTTTGGCGACTCCGGTCTCACGGGGGCAGAAGAAGAGCGCCTCATGCGTTCCGGGGCCGGTGATGCTGAGCGCGCGCAGGAAGCGGCTTTGCGTCCCAAGGGGCTTGCGGAGTTCGTGGGGCAGAAACAGGTGCGCGAGCAGTTGTCGCTGGTTCTCGACGCGGCGAAGGCCGGTAAGCGCACACCGGATCACGTGTTGCTGTCTGGGCCGCCCGGTCTGGGTAAGACCACGTTGGCCATGATTATTGCTGAGGAAATGGGTTCGCACATTCGCATTACGTCGGGCCCTGCCGTTCAGCATGCGGGTGATTTGGCGGCGATTCTGTCGTCGCTGGATGAGGGTGAAGTGCTGTTCATCGACGAAATTCACCGTGTTGCGCGCGCTGCCGAAGAAATGTTGTACGTGGCCATGGAGGACTTCCGTGTCGATGTGATCGTGGGGAAGGGGCCTGGAGCCACCGCGATTCCGCTGGATCTTCCGCCGTTTACATTGGTGGGGGCCACCACCCGGTCGGGGTTGTTGCCTGCGCCGTTGCGTGACCGCTTTGGATTCACGGGGCACCTGGATTTCTATACGTCGCAGGATTTGCAACGGGTGCTTGAGCGCTCAGCCGGCATGTTGGGCATCGAAGCGGATGAAGCGGGTTTGGCCGAGATTGCGCGCCGGTCGCGGGGCACTCCGCGTATTGCGAACCGACTGTTGCGGCGCGTGCGTGACTGGGCGCAGGTCCGAGGTGACGGTCACATTGATCTGCACGCGTCGCGGTCTGCGTTGAACGTGTACGAGGTGGACGAACGCGGCCTCGACCGTCTGGACCGGGCAGTTCTTTCAGTTTTGTGCGAACGGTTCAATGGGGGACCGGTGGGTCTGTCCACGTTGGCTGTGAGTGTGGGTGAGGAACCGGAGACGGTTGAAGAGGTCGCTGAACCGTTCTTGGTGCGTGAGGGCCTGATGACGCGCACGCCGCGCGGACGAATCGCCACGCAGACAGGGTGGCAACACATCGGTTTGACTCCGCCAGACGACCCGGCGTTGTTTTCGTGATGCGCGTGGTCTGTTGCTAATTGGGTGTTGCTCAGTTAGGTATTAGACTACAATTTTGGCGTTAATTGACATCGAAAGGGTTTGGTCGTGGAGATTGTTCTTCTGTTAGCTCTTGGTGGGCTCCTGCTGTTCTTTATGCTCAACACGCGCAAACGGCAGAAGACACAGCAAGAGAAACTTTCGAACAACTTGCGTGTAGGCGCAACCGTGATGACCAGCTTTGGGATGTTCGGTACGGTGACCGACGTCGACGATGACGGGATCAAAGTCACTGTCGAGACGACACCTGGAACAAGCGTGGTGATCCACCGGCAGACCATTGCGCAGATTGAGGCACCTCAGGACGAAGAGCCTGTTGCTGGTGCGGGCGCGACGACTGAAACGACCACCGAGGAAGACCTCGTTGCTGAGAAGCCTGACGCTCACACATCTGACGCCGATAAAACTGACGCCGACAAGGCGCCGCGCATCACCGACGCTGAACTCGACGCTATGAACGAAGCCAAGCGCAACGCTAAGAACACGAACGCCAAAGACAACGACCCCGCTGACAAGAACGATTCCGACAAGAAGTAATCATCGTGGCATCTATTGACAAAAAGCCTCGTCCTGTGCGCCGGTTCCTGGCGCTCGGAGCTTTTATAGTAATTATCTTCGCCCTTGTGGGCGGTGGCGCGGTTTGGTCGAACGCGACCTGGTCGCCCAAACTGGCTCTTGACCTCGAAGGTGGAACGTCCATCATCTTGGAGCCACAGCTTGAAGACCAACAGGTCACACGCGAGCAGTTGCAACAGGCGGTTGCGATTATTCGCCAACGTGTGGACTCAACTGGTGTGTCAGAAGCTGAAATTAGCACCCAGGGTGACCGCAACATTGTGGTGAACCTGCCGGGCAACCCCGATGAAGAGACTCGTAACCTCGTTCGCTCTTCAGCCCAGTTGGCATTTAGGCGAGTCGCGCTCGTAGGTGCGCCAACACCTATCGACCAGCAGCAGAAGGAAAATTCCGAAGAGGACAAGGCTCCAGAGCTGTCCGAAGAGGATCAGAAGAAGCTCGATGACCTGTTGGGTGGCCAGAATGGGCAGGGTCAGCAAGGCCAGCCTGAGCAGGGTCAGCCCGAAAAGGGAGCTCCTGAGCAGGGTCAGCCCGAAAAGGGAGCCCCTGAGCAAGGTCAGCCAGAACAAGGCCAGCCAGAACAGGGCGCACCTGCCCCCGCTCCTGGGCTTGAGGGCCCCCAGGAACCCGCGAACCCCGGTTCTACCAACATCCGCCCGGTAGCGCAGCCAGCCCCACCAAAAGAGGGCGAACAACCACAACAGAAGCCTGAAGAAGAGCCAAAGAAGGAAGAGCCTTCCAAGCTTCCTGAAGATTTCGAGCCTGGTTCCCAGGACGACGTGCCACGTTTCAAGCCGGAAGATCAGCAGTCCTGGATGAACCCCGAACTGCTTCAGGAATACGCAAAGCTTGACTGCACCAAGCCGGAAAACCGGGTTGGTGGAGACTCCGGTCCACGCGATGAACCGATGGTGTCGTGTGATCAATCGGGTGAAGCGAAGTACATTCTGGGGCCTGTTGAGCTCGCCGGTTCTCACGTGAAGGATGCGAGCTTCGGCTATGAGACGACCTCGCAGGGAACCCAGACCAACCGCTTGGCTGTTTCGATGGAGTTCGACGACTTTGGGCGCGACGTGTTCGGTAAGGTGACGTCGGCTGTCACGGGTGCTCAGCAACCGTATAACCAGTTTGCAATCGTTCTTGATGGTCTGGTGCTCTCGGCTCCGGTGTCCCAGAGCGCGGTGACTGACGGTCGCGCTCAGATCACTGGTGACTTCAGCGAAGAAGAGGCGTCAACGCTTGCGAACCAGCTGAAGAACGGTGCTCTGCCTATCAGCTTTAAGGTGCAGAGTGAGCAGCAGATTTCACCCACACTGGGTGCCGACTACCTCAAGGTGGGTCTGATCACCGGTGGAATTGGTCTGCTGTTGGTGGTCGTTTATTCGCTCCTGCAGTACCGCGTGCTGGGCTTGGTGACCGTGTCCAGTTTGGTGGTCGCCGGTGTTCTCACATGGGGACTGCTGTTGTTCGTGTCGTGGCGCTATGGCTATCGACTGTCGCTTGCCGGTGTCGCCGGTATCATCATCGGTATCGGTATGGCCGCCGACTCGTTCATCGTGTACTTCGAACGTGTGCGTGACGAGTTGCGTGAGGGCCGGAAACTTCTTTCGGCCGTTGAGGTCGGGTGGGACCGTGCCCGTCGCACGATTTACGCCTCCAAGGCCGTGAACATGTTGGCCGCCGTGATTCTGTTCATTCTGGCTGTGGGGTCCGTCCGTGGGTTCGCGTTCACGCTCGGTTTGACGGTGATCGTCGACATCGTGATCGTTGTTCTGTTCACGCACCCCATGCTCCAGGTGCTGGCGCGCACGCGCTTCTTTGGTGAGGGCCACCCCATGTCGGGTATGGACCCCCGCCAGCTGGGTGTCAAGGCGGAAGCGTACCGAGGTGCCATGGGACTGGATCTGGAAAAGGCACGGAAGAAGAGCACGGGTCGCTCCCACAAGGAAGCCAAACGACGCGATGAATCCCGTGCGCGTAAGTCGGGCCCGACCTTGGCAGAACGGAAAGCGGCTGAACGTAAAGCCTCAACCGTGGACACCAAAACGAAGACCACGGAGGAAGACGCATAATGAAGCGCTTTTTTGAGTTTGGTAACCGCCTCCACTCGGGTGAAACGTCAATCCCGTTCGTGGGAAAGGGCAAGCTGTGGCTGTCGATCGCTACAGTGCTGGTGATCCTGTCCCTGCTCATCCCCGTGGTGGGTGGCTTCAACTTGGGTATCGCCTTCCGAGGTGGTTCCGAGTTCGAGATTTCCAACGTGAAGTCCAACGACCCACAGCCCGGCATCGACGCAACCAACAAGACAGTCAACAACGCCGAGGCAACGGGCGTTCCCCGGTCGGACACCTCGGTCCGGGTAGAAACCCGCCAACTTTCCGACGAAGAGATGCAGAAGGTGCGCGAAGCCTTGGTGAAGGCGTACAGCGTGGAAAACAAGGACGTTACGTCCAACTTCGTTGGTCCGCTGTGGGGTCAGGACATCACCAACAAGATGACGCGCGCCCTGGTGATCTTCGTGGTCATTTCGATGATCGTCATGGCGTTGTACTTCCGCACGTGGAAGATGTCGCTGGCAGCTATTGCTGGTCTGTTCTTCGTCATGATCACCACCATGGGAATTTATTCGGCTTCGGGCTTTGAAGTGACGCCCGAGGCGGTGATTGGGTTCCTGACGGTCCTGTCGTTCTCGCTGTACGACACCGTGGTGGTGTTCGACAAGATCCGCGAAAATACGGCGGACTTCAAGAAGAACCGCAAGCAGACGTTTGGCGAGCTGGTGAACTTGGGTGTCAACCAGACCACGGTGCGTTCCATTAACACTACGGTGATTTCGATCCTGCCCATCGCGTCGATTCTGTTCATCGGTGTGTTCATGCTTGGTGCGGGAACCCTGGTCGATATTGCCCTGTCGCTGTTCGTAGGTACCATCACGGCAGCCGCGTCCACCCTGTTTGTTGCCTCACCGCTGTACTACTTCTTGCGGAAGAACGAGCCGGCTGTGCGTGAACAGGAAGAGGCTGTTCTGGAAGCACGCGGGTCGAAAAAGACCGCAGAGCCCGCCGCTGTGTAGTAGGGCTCAATGGCGCAACCTGACTCGACGTCCAGAAGGCCTCGCGGGATTTCTCGCCTGGCCTTTTGGACTGCCCGGAGCCAGAACGCTCCGCAAGTTCCCAAGGCTTTGGGGCCGTTGCTTTCAGCGGTGGCGGAGAACCACCCCAAGGCCGACATCAACATTGTCCTCAAGGCGTATCGAGTAGCTGAAAAAGCCCACCGCGGGCAGACGCGCAAGAGTGGCGACCCGTACATCACGCACCCGGTTGCGGTGGCCACGATTCTGGCTGAGATCGGCATGATGCCGGTGACCTTGGCGGCAGCGCTGTTGCACGACACTGTCGAAGACACCGACTACGGCATGGACCAGTGCCGTGAAGAGTTCGGTGACGAAATCGCGCTCATGGTCGATGGCGTGACCAAGCTCGACAAGATCCAGTACGGAGCGGCGGCACAGTCGGAAACCGTACGCAAAATGATCGTGGCCATGAGCCGCGACATCCGCGTCCTGGTCATCAAGCTGGCCGACCGCTTGCACAACGCACGCACCTGGAAGTACGTGCCTGCCTCGTCTTCTGAACGCAAGGCCCGCGAAACCCTGGATATCTTCGCGCCCCTGGCCCACCGCCTCGGGATGAACACCATCAAGTGGGAACTGGAGGACCTGTCATTCCAGGTTCTGTATCCCAAGGTGTACTCCGAGATTGTGCGCATGGTCGCAGAGCGCACGCCCGAACGCGAAAAGTACCTGGCGACCGTGTCTAAAGAGCTGGGACGCGAACTCACCGGGGCGAAGATCGAGGCCACCATTACGGGACGTCCCAAGCACTACTATTCGATCTACCAAAAGATGGTGGTGCGCGGGCACGAGTTCGCCGACATTTATGACCTGGTGGGTGTGCGTGTTCTGGTGGAAACGGAACGCGAATGCTACGCGGTCTTGGGTATTGTTCACGCGAAATGGTCACCGGTGGCGGGCCGTTTCAAGGACTACATCGCGATGCCCAAGTTCAACATGTACCAGAGCTTGCACACCACGGTGATCGGGCCTACGGGCAAGCCGGTTGAGATCCAGATCCGTACGCACGAGATGCACCGGCGTGCAGAGTTCGGTGTGGCTGCCCACTGGAAGTACAAGGACCGTCGCAAGGCGAGCGGAACCACCTCGGGACGCATGGCAAAAGTGGGCGACGCGGGCGAAGTCGACCAGGTTCAATGGCTACGCCAGCTGTTGGACTGGCAACGTGAGGTCACCGACCCGGACGAGTTCCTGGACAACCTGCGCTACGAGGTCAAAAGCGCGGACGTTTACGTGTTTACGCCCAAGGGTGACATCATCACGCTTCCGGTGAATTCGACTCCGGTGGACTTCGCGTACTCGGTACACACCGAGGTGGGTCACAAGACCATGGGCGCGCGCGTCAACGGGCGTTTGCTCCCGTTGGACACACAGTTGAAGAACGGCGACGTTGTCGAGGTGTTCACGTCCAAGGACGAAAACGCTGGGCCGTCGCGTGACTGGTTGGCGTTTGTCGCGTCACCGCGGGCGCGCAACAAGATTCGCCAGTGGTTCTCTAAGGAACGGCGCGAAGAGGCCGTTGAAAACGGTCGCGATCAGTTGGCACGTGCGATGCGACGCCACCACTTGTCGGCTGAGCGGCTCATGAGCCAAGAAGCGCTGGTGGTTGTCGCCAACGAGCAGCGGTTGCCCGACGTGACGGCGTTGTATGCGGCGATTGGGCAGGGCACGATTTCGGCGGCCCACGTGGTTGACTTGTTGGCCAAAGAAGTCGACAGTTCGCAGGACGATTCGAACGAGACCACGATCCCACCGGCGAACCCCACGGGTAAGTCCCGCGGCCACCACTCCTCGTCCGAAGGCGTGCGCGTCGTGGGGGTCGACGACATCCTCATCAAGCTGGCTAGGTGCTGTACCCCCGTTCCCGGTGACCCGATTACCGGGTTCGTGACGCGCGGGTCCGGGGTTTCGGTTCACCGCAAGGACTGCACAAACGTGGCGTCCTATGACACGGAGCGCTTGGTCGAGGTCGAATGGAACGACACGTCGTCGGGCGTGTACTTGGTGCAGATTCAGGTGGAAGCGTTGGACCGTGCCGGGTTGCTGTCGGACATTACGCGCGTGCTCAGCGAGACGCACGTGAATATTTTGTCCGCATCTGTTGCGACGTCGAAGGCGCGTGTGGCTCAGTCGCGGTTCGTGTTTGAGATTGGCGATGCGAGCCATTTGGACAATGTGCTCAATGCGGTGCGCAAGGTCGATGGTGTTTTCGACGTGTACCGTTTGAAATCAACCTAGGTTCGCGATCAGCGGGTCAGCGTGGCGGACCAGTCTTCGTAGGCGGGTCAAGCGCGGGCGACGGTACAGGCCTCGCAGGAAATTGGCGAAGGCCACGCGTGTTTCAGCGGGGATGCTCAGAAGCAGGTCGCGTGCGCGTTTCACGCTGGTTTCTGGTGCAACGCGGTCTTCGCACAGTTCGTACATGAGCGCGTAGAGCGTTGCGGATTCGGACGTCACGAAGTTCTCACCGAGTTTCACTGTGTGCCCCTGGGGTACCAGGTTGTCGTGGATGTGGTATCCGTTGTGAATTGTGCGGATCCGCTTGCGTCTGGTTGGGGAGACCGAGGTGGTTTCCGGCGCCATGCCTTCTCCCCACCACACCCAGTAGGCAGTTTCGTGAGAGAAAGCCACGTGTGTGAAACCGGGGGTAGTGAGCGCGTTGCACCGCACGGCGGGGGTGATGGGTTCACCTGATGCGACCCAGCACTGACCTGTCAGTGGGGTCAGTAGTCCATCCAGTTCAAGTGAGATGAGCTGGTGGTGTGAGAGTCCTTCTCCCGCTCTGAACAGTTGTGTCATGTAACAACTGTGACCGGTTTTGCGGTCAATTCATAGAGGGGGAGAAGGATCTGTGGATAACTAGCCGAGTTCCTGTGCGGTCTTGCTCAGCTGGTCGTACCACGCCTGCTTGGTGTTGAGAGCTTCTTCAGCTTGGGAGATGCGCTTGGAGTCACCCTTTTCGCGTGCGGCCTCGAGTTCCTTGCGCAGATCCTCAAGAGCGTCTTCGAGCTGAGCCATGACGCCGCTGGTGCGGGCCTTGGTTTCGGGGTTGGTGCGCTTCCATTCGTCATTTTCAGCGTCGGCGAGCGCGCGCTCAACTTCGCGCAGTCCGCCTTCCATACGGGATACATCGGCGCGTGGGACGCGGCCGGCGTCTTCCCACTTTTCCTGGATGGTGCGCAGTTTTGTGCGGGTCGCTTCAATGTCTTCGATAGGCAACAGGGCGCGTGCCTGTTCCAAAAGTTCCTCTTTAACCTTGAGGTTCTCCTGGTATTCAGCGTCGATGGCTTCGTTCTGTGCGTTTCGCGCGTTGAAGAACACGTCTTGAGCTGCGCGGAAGCGTGCCCACAGAGCGTCGTCTTCCTTGCGACGTGCGCGAGGTGCGGCCTTCCACTTGTCAACGAGCTTGCGGTACTTGGCCGCGGTTTCGCGCCAGTCGGTGGAGTTAGACAGGGACTCAGCTTCGGCTACGATGCCTTCTTTGATGCGCTTGCCTTCTGCGGAGCGCTTGTCGAGTTCGTTGAAGAACTCACGGCGGTGACGGTCAAAGCTGTTGCGGGCCTTGGAGAAGCGTCCCCACAGTTCTTGGTCCTGGTCCTTAGGCAAGCGTGGGGTGGTGGACTGGAGTTCCTTCCAGCGGTCGAACAGTTCGTTCATGCGCTTGCTGGAGTTCTTCCACTGCACGCGCGCGGGGTCGGTTCCGGCGATCGATTCGGCTTCTTCGACGATGGCCGCGCGTGCTTGGCGTCCTTCTTCGCGAGCTTGTTCGTGCTGCTTCTGTTGCTGTGCGTGGGCAACCTTTGCGCGTTCTTCGAGTTCGGTCAGAGAGGTTTCGAGAGCGTTCAGGTCACCAACGACGAGCGCGTCTGCGAGTGCTTCGCGCTGTTTGACGGCTGCCTGGCGAATGGTCTCACCGTTTGCACCGGCCTTGAGGCGTTCGGCTAGGAGGTCTGCTGATTCGACAAGTTCGAGGTACTTCTTGGCGAAGTAGTTGAGGGCCTGCTCGTGGTCAGCGTCGGGGTACTGGCCAACTTCGCGTTCACCGCCCACCACTTTGACAAAGACTGTGTTGTTTTCGTCCACACGGCCGAATGCGCGTGCTTTTTCCAGCTCCGCTTCTCGGTCTCGGGCAACGGGTGCTACCGGCTGGGTTCCCGGCTGAGGAGTTGCTCCTGGGCGTGGGATAGGACGAGGCTTGGGTGCGGGTGAGTCAGACATAGTTACCTAGGATTACTGTTTTGCGGTGCCGGTCGAATCACGTGTGATCACTCGGCAGTGTTGACAACATTTTTAGCATAGCTGTTTTCGCGGGTTATGGGGGATCTTCGTACACTTGCTTTATGTTTGTTCTTTCGAGTGTGGCCGAATTCTTGGGTGTCAACTGTTACGCGGTAGCGCGTGAAGGTGCATCGGAGTGTGTGCTGTTCGACGCTGGTCTCAACGGTGCTCCTGAACTTCACGAGTTGCTGAAAGAAGAGGGGCTCACTCCGGTGGCGCTCGTGCTCACTCACGGGCACCCGGATCACATTCTGGGGCTCCCGCATTTCTACGAAGAGTTCGGTGTTCTGCCCACGTACCTGCACTCGGACGACGTGTACCGGGTGGAACGTCCAGCTGACACCATGAATCCGCAGTTCAAGGCAATGCTCGCGCCACTCGTTGCGCAGTGGGAAGTACCTCAGGTGCAGCGCTATGAAGACGGCGATGTGTTGCAGCTTGCCGGACTGGACATCCGGATCGTTCACACGCCGGGCCACACAGAAGGCTCGTGCGTGTTCGAAGTGACGGAAGGAAGCGAGTCCCTTCTCTTCACTGGCGACGTATTGTTCGCTGGTTCGATTGGGCGCGTGGACTTGCCCGGCGGTGACCCGGAGGCCATGCAGCGGTCCTTGGAGATCGTGAAGGGGCTTGCGAACCAGCCGGTGTACCCGGGCCACGGTCCTGCTACGCGGCTTGACCACGAAAAGCGCGTGAACCCGTTTTTGTAACCGCAACGCGCTCTCATCGTGAGCGCTGACATAATAGGTATGGCCAGAAATCTGGGCATATAAGGAGTTAGTACTGTGGCAACCGCCAAACTTTCAGGTTTTCCCGAATGGTTACCCGCCGATCGCGCTGTTGAAGAACGGATTATCGATCTTCTCAAGCACACATTTGAGCTCAACGGTTTCGCGGGGATTCATACGCGCGCGGTTGAACCACTCTCGGCCTTGGCTAAAGACGGTGAGATCGACAAGGAAATTTTCGCGGTGTCGCGTCTGCACTCGGAGGGTGCCGAAAAGAACCCTATGGGGTTGCACTTCGACCTCACGGTTCCTACTGCGCGTTACGTGGTGGAAAACGCTGGTCACTTGAATTTCCCGTTTAAGCGGTATCAGATCCAGCCGGTGTGGCGTGGTGAACGACCCCAGGACGGCCGCTACCGCGAGTTTATCCAGGCCGATATCGACGTGATCGGCGAAGACACTCTGCCTGAGCACTTCGAATACGAAGTGCCGTTGGTCATCGTGCAGGCGTTTGACGCTCTGGGTGAGTTGGGAGTGCCGCCGGTGAAGGTGGTTGCGAATAACCGCAAGCTCATTGAGGGATTTGCCCGAGGTGTGGGTCTGGAAAACATCACCGCGGTCTTACGCTGTATCGACAAGTACGACAAGATCGGCCCGCAACGGGTAGCCGAACTTCTTCAGGAGGAGGCGGGGGCCACCTCGGCCCAGGCGGAGGCCTGCCTCAAACTGGCAGACATTGAGTCTGCAACGGCGGAGTTCGCCGAGCGGGTGGCGGCGTTGGGTGTCAGCAACGACATGCTGGACGAAGGCGTAGAAGCGCTGGTGAAGCTCATTGATCAGGCGCACGCGCAGTCGCCAGGGTCTGTGGTGGCGCAGTTGAAGATCGCCCGAGGTCTGGACTACTACACGGGCACCGTGTACGAAACCTTGTTGCAGGGGCACGAGTCCTTGGGCTCGGTGGCCTCCGGCGGTCGTTATGACGCGTTGGCGCGCACGGATAAGCGCGTGTATCCGGGCGTGGGAATGTCCATTGGGGTTTCGCGGTTGATGTCGCGGTTGATCGGTAAGGACCGGGTGCTCACGGCAACGCGCGAGGTTCCCACGGCTGTTCTGGTCGCTGTGACCGACGAAGAGACGCGCGCGGAAGCTAACAACGTGGCGCGGGCCTTGCGTGAGCGGGGGATTCCTGCGGATGTGTCGCCGGTGGCCTCAAAGTTCGGCAAGCAGATCAAGTTTGCAGATAAGCGGGGGATCCCGTTCGTGTGGTTTACCGACGGCGAATCGGGGCACGAAGTCAAGGACATTCGATCGGGGAAGCAGGAAGCTGCAGCTGCCGACGAGTGGCTTCCGCCGGCTGCGGATCTGTGGCCACAGGTCGTGCGCGTGGTGTAAGGCCTCTCTACTCCGGGTCCGGGGCCAGCGAGCCGTCGGGAGCGATGTGCTCGAACATTTGGGTGACCATGGTGACCACGTGCGGGTCGTCGACCACGTAGTAGATGCGGCGGCCGTCGCGCCTGGAGGACACCAGCCCAGCGAGGCGCATTTTGGCTAGGTGCTGGCTGATGGACTGGACCGAGGTGCCGGTCGCGTCGGCAAGTCCCGTCACGTCGTATTCGTTGTGGGTGAGAAACCACACGGTGAGCAGGCGGGTGGGCGAGGAGAGCATGCGGAAGGTTTCGGCCGCCACCTGCACTTGTGCCGAGGTGGGGTTGTCAACGTCCTCGGGTTGAGTTTCCATGCGTTCTCCTGGTTCGGGAATCATCCTGGATTAACCTAGGATGTGAATACTGACTTTTCTACTCTAGGAGACTCTTCGGTGCTACGTACTCACGAAGCTGGAAGCTTGCGTACTGACCACGTCGATCAGACGGTGACGGTGACGGGTTGGGTTGATCGTCGTCGCGACCACGGTGGGGTGGCGTTCATTGATCTGCGTGACGCGTCAGGCATCGTCCAGGTCGTGGTTCACGAAGACGTTGCTGATGAACTGAAGAACGAAACGGTCGTCAAGGTCACCGGAACGGTGAAGCCACGACCAGAAGGCAACACGAACGACGCACTGCCCACGGGTGAGATCGAGGTTGTCGACACGGATGTCGAGATTCTTGCGCAGTCGGCAGCGCTTCCGTTCCAGGTGTCGGAGCACGCGGAAGACTCTAAGGTGGGCGAGGAAACGCGCCTGAAGTACCGCTACTTGGATCTGCGTCGCCCGGCCTCGGGTAACGTGCTGCGTCTGCGTTCGGATGTCAACAAGACGGCTCGCCAGGTGCTGGACAAGCACAAGTTCATTGAAATTGAAACGCCTACGCTGACGCGTTCGACGCCTGAAGGTGCGCGTGACTTCGTGGTGCCTGCTCGCCTGAAGCCGGGTTCGTGGTACGCGTTGCCACAGTCGCCACAGCTGTTTAAGCAGCTGTTGCAGGTGGCCGGAATGGAACGCTACTACCAGATTGCGCGTTGCTACCGTGACGAGGACTTCCGCGCCGACCGCCAGCCTGAGTTCACGCAGTTGGACATCGAGGCCAGCTTCGTGGAGCAGGACGACATCATCGCGTTGGCCGAAGAGATTCTGGTTGAGCTGTGGAAGCTCATTGACGTTGAGATTCCTACGCCCATTGAGCGCATGACGTACAAAGACGCCATGGAAAAGTACGGAAGCGACAAGCCTGACCTGCGGTTCGGTCTGCCGTTGACGGACCTCACGGAGTACTTCGCGGGCACTGGGTTCCGCGTGTTCCAGGCGCCGTACGTGGGTGCTGTTGTGTACCCGGGTGGAGCGTCGCTGCCTCGTCGCCAGTTCGATGCGTGGCAGGAATGGGCTAAGCAGCGCGGTGCCAAGGGCTTGGCATACGTGCAGGTGGGCGAAGACGGCACGCTGGGCGGTCCGGTGGCCAAGAACCTGTCGGATGAAGAGAAGGACGGTTTGGCTGCTGCTGTTGGTGCCAACCCGGGTGACGCGATCTTCTTCGCAGCCGGTAAGGCTACGGACTCGCGTGCGCTGCTGGGTGCCGCGCGCGTTGAGATCGGTGAGCGCACGGGACTCATCAAGGAAGGCGACTGGTCGTTCGTGTGGGTCGTGGATGCGCCCATGTTCGAACCCGCCGAGGACGCAGTGGCTGCCGGGGACGTGGCAGTTGGCGACGGTAAATGGACTGCTGTGCACCACGCGTTCACCGCGCCTAAGCCAGAGTTCGCGGACACGTTCGACACGGATCCGGGTTCGGCGTTGGCGTACGCGTACGACATCGTGTGCAACGGTAACGAGATCGGTGGTGGGTCGATCCGTATCCACCGGCCCGACGTTCAGGAACGCGTGTTCAAGGTCATGGGGATCAGCCAGGAGGACGCGCAGGAGAAGTTTGGGTTCCTGCTGGACGCGTTCAAGTTCGGTGCGCCTCCGCACGGTGGTATCGCGTTCGGATGGGACCGCCTGGTGTCACTGCTGGCGGGAACCGAATCGATTCGCGACACCATTGCGTTCCCCAAGTCGGGTAACGGGTACGACCCGCTCACGGCTGCTCCTGCTCCGATTACGGACCAGCAGCGTAAGGAAGCGGGCGTGGACTACACGCCGGAAGACGACGAATAAGAGTGGATCTTTTTGACGACGCGGCCGGGGGATCGGTGCTTGATCCCCTGGCCGTTCGTATGCGCCCGCGCTCTATCGACGAACTCGTGGGGCAGGACCATCTGACGTTTAAGGGCTCGCCGCTGAGGCAACTCGCCGAGTCGGACCCGCGTGGGGTAGCCGGGGCCACCTCGGTCATTTTGTACGGCCCGCCCGGGGTGGGGAAGACCACCATTGCGCACGCGGTGTCCCACGCCGAGGGGCGCCGGTTTGTGGAGTTGTCCGCGATCACTGCGGGTGTGAAGGACGTGCGCGAGGTGATCGAGAACGCCAGGCGCGACCGGGAGGTGCGCGGGCTCACCACGGTGTTGTTCTTGGACGAGATACATAGGTTCTCCAAGGCGCAGCAAGACGCGTTGTTGCCGGCGGTCGAAAACCGGCTGGTGGTGTTGGTGGCGGCGACCACCGAGAACCCGTCGTTTTCGGTGATTGCGCCGTTGGTGTCGCGGTCGTTGGTGTTGCAGCTCAAACCGCTGACAGAGGAGCACCTGCGCACCTTGGTGACACGCGCGGTGACGGACCCGCGGGGTTTGGCGGGGCAGTTCGAACTGTCCGAGGAGGCGCTCGACTACATCGTGTCGGTCGCCAGCGGGGATGCACGCAGGTCGCTGACCGTGCTGGAAGCGGCGGCCGCCTCGGCGAAGGCTGAGGGGGACGCGGGCACTGAGGACGCTGGGAAGGACCCTGGGGCGCCCGTGATTGAGGAGAGGCACGCGGCCGAGGCGGCCCAGGCCGCCGTTGTCCGGTACGACCGGGCGGGGGACCAGCACTATGACGTGATTAGTGCGTTTATTAAGTCGATTCGGGGTTCGGACCCGGATGCGGCGTTGCACTATTTGGCGCGGATGATTTCAGCGGGTGAGGATCCGCGGTTCATTTGCAGGCGCGTGGTGATTGCGGCGTCGGAGGACATTGGCATGGCCGATCCGAACGCGTTGACGGTGGCGGTGTCCGCGCAGACGGCGGTGGAGCGGATCGGGATGCCGGAGGGCCGGATTCCGTTGGCGCAAGCGGTGGTGTATTTGGCGTTGGCGCCTAAGTCGAATGCGTCGTACATGGGGATTAACAAGGCGTTGGCCGATGTGAAGGCCGGCAAGTCGGGTGAGGTGCCGCCGCATTTGCGGGACGCGCACTACCCGGGTGCCAAAGGGCTGGGACACGGCGTGGGGTATAAGTACTCGCACGACTTCCCGCATTCGGTGTCGCCGCAGCAGTATTTGCCGGATTCGTTGGTGGGCACGCAGTACTACGACCCCACCGACAACGGTTACGAAAAGGGCATGGCTGAACGGCTGGCGATCCTGCAGCAGTTGCGGGAGCCTAAGTAGCGGGCAGTATTAGGCTTCGCTGGCATCGTCACTGGCGCCGAACTTTTCGAGCGCCCGCTGCCGGCGCAGGGCCAGCGGGATCCCGCGGAGTTGGACGCGCTCCAGGTGGGTGGCGTCGTAGTCATTTTTCACGTGGGGTGTGTTCAGTGTGTACAGGGCGGCGTCGATGAAGGCCCGTGGGGAGTCGGGGTCTTCGAGAACGCGCAGTGCGCGGTCCAGTGCCTGGTGGTGGTCGTAGCCCCACAGGGGCTGTGCGGGGACGACGACGGACATGAGGATGTGTTCGCGGTCCGCGGTGAGTTTGAGATCGGTGAACGTGGGGTCTTCGACGAGTTCCAGGGCTTCTGTTCGCGGATCGGTTCCCCGGGCGCGGGCGCGTGACAGAACGTACTGGGTGAAGAACTGGTGGGTCGCCTCCCCGTAAGGGACGGTACGGAACCGGTCGACCGCCTCGGCGTGGGTGGACGGGGCGTGCGTCATGAGTTCCACGAGCGGCTTCAGGCCGTGTTTCCACTTAGGCGTGGCTGTGTCCCACCAGGCGAGGAGCTTTTTCAGTAGCGGGTGATCGTGGCGGATGCACAGGTCGGTGAGGGCGACCATGGGGTGGCGGAAGACCCAGCTGTAGTCGTCCTTTTTGGTGAGGGTTTTGCGCCAGAGCGGGGTGCACGTGTCGATGTCGTGGGTGGTGCCGAGGTCGTGGTCAACAAGGGTGCCCAGGATGAACGCGTAAGCGGTGATGGTGCGGTCAGGTTGGGTGAGGGCGTCGCGCAACCAGGTTTCGTGGGTGGCGTCGACGGTGGTGAACTCGGCGTAGGAGTCAGCGAGTCTGTATTGGTCGCCGTTGAGCCACGGGGGTGACTGTTCGAGGAGTTGTGGGAGGACATGGCGCGCGTCGTGGGCGGCTGGTTTCCATGCGGTGGGGACGGCAGGGGCCAGTTGTGGAGCGACGTCCAGGGCGTTGAGGAGGGTTTGTGCTTTGCGTGCGGCGGGTGCGCGGAATTCTACGGGGAGGCGTTCGTCGGTCACTGTGCGCAGGGTGCCGAGGTTCCAACGGGGGTAGAAGGCATCATCGCTCATCTGGTCGGTGAACCAGTCGCTCACTGCGGTGGTCACGGCGGATCTGCGTAGGTGGGTCCAGGAGTCGGGTGGCATTTCGTCGATCGTGGCTAATGCGGCAGCGACGATGTCGGGGGCGTTTGTGCCCTGGGCGTGGGCGTTTTCCACGTGGGCGCGCACCGTGATGTAGTCGCCCAGCGCGGAGTGGTTGGTTGGGGCCAGGTCTTTGAGAATGCTGAGCGTGATGGCGTTGGGGTGGTGCTCGAGTACGTGGATTGCTTCCTTGCCCATTTCGCGGGCGTATTCGCGGGCGTTCGGGTGTTGGGCCTCCAGAAGCGCTTCGAGGAGGGTGGTGCTGTGCGGGATTGGGTAGGGCTTGGTTGTGAGTTGGTCGAGTTCGTCGTGGGTGAACAGCGCGGTCTGCAACATCACGATGAGGAGGGAGTCCGTGATGTCGGTGGTGTGGTCTGTTGGCTGGTTTGATGGGTTATCTTCGGCTTGCTGCGCGCTGGTGGTGTGTGCGAGGAGGTCGTGGAGCCATTTTTGCGTGGCCGGTGGGATGCTGTGATCGTCTAAAGGATCATCGCGATTCTCACGCTGGTCGAGCTCGTGGATCTCCCTTTTGAGTCGGTCGAGGAGCCGGTAGGTGGCGTTGTGGTCGGTGAACGCGGGGAGTTCGCGTGGGGTGTCGAGGTCGAGTTGGAATGACTGTGTGTCGGTCTCGCCACCGGTCAGCTTCCAGCCGTCGGGAAGGTTGGTCAGGTGGGCGCGGACGGTTTCGCGGTCGCCACCCCAGTGGATGTACAGGGGTTCGAGGAGTTCACCCTTCTTGGTGAATGTGCGCGAGTGGGTTTGCCAGTGCCAGCCAGCGTAGGAGATGTCCTGGGGAAGGTCGTGCTGGGCTTTAGCTTCTGCCGCGTCTTCGTGGAGGTGGCCCTGTGTGTAGCGGTCCGTGGTGGGTGGGTCGAGGGCGATGAAGTGATCGTCGCTCAGGGTTTTCCACCACGAGCGGATCTGGGATAGGTGGGACTTGGTGCGAGGTGTCTCAGCCATGTCTTCAGTGTACGAACTGGCGGTTGCTATGGCTACCGTGGTAGAGTTTTCTGCTGTTGTGCCCGTTTTCGGGCGGCCTTCGTGCGCGTGGACTCGCATGCGTCGATTGCTTTCCCACAGGGGGAAACAACTGTTGCACCACGATCCGAGTTGGGCTGTGCAGACGGCCACGTCGCGGTGTGACGCAATACCAAACCGAAAGGTAAACATGTCATCTGCAATGCGTTCACGCCGTCAGGTTCGCCTGTCGCGTGCCCTGGGTCTTCCACTGACCCCTAAAGCTGAAAAGTACTTTGAGCGCCGTCCATACCCACCGGGTGAACACGGTCGCGCTCGCCGTCGTAATGACTCTGACTACTCGATCCGTCTGAAGGAAAAGCAGCGTCTGCGTGCTCAGTACGGTATTCGCGAGGCTCAGATGCTCAAGACCTACAAGGAAGCTCGTAAAGAGTCCGGTCTGACCGGTGAAGCACTGGTTGAGCTTCTGGAAATGCGTCTGGACGCTCTGGTTCTGCGTGCAGGTTTCGCTCGCACCATTTCCCAGGCGCGTCAGTTCGTAGTTCACCGTCACATCTGTGTTGACGGTCAGCGTGTGGACCGTCCTTCCTACCGCGTGAAGGAAGGCCAGATGATCCACGTGCACGAACGTTCACAGCCAATGGACCCGTTCCAGGTGGCTGCTGCTGGTGCGCACCGCGACGTGCTTCCTGCTGTTCCTGGTTACCTCAACGTTGACCTGGAAGCTCTGCAGGCTACGTTGCTGCGTCGCCCTAAGCGCGAAGAAGTTCCAGTGACCTGTGACGTTCAGCTGGTTGTTGAGCACTACTCACGCTAAAGCTTTTTCAAAAGCCCGAGGTCGTTTATGGCCCCGGGCTTTTGTGTTTCTGAAGGTGTCACTGCACAAGCAAAGGAAACAGGGCATGACAATAAGTGCGGGCAAAACGACGCCGGGTTTACTTAAAGGTGTGACGTGGTGTTCAGCGGTTTTGATTGTGGCTGGCCTCGGACTTCTTGTCTGGTCACAGTTTGCTGGCGACGGTTGGATCAGCATTGGGGTTGCTTCGCTCGTTGTCCTGTCGCTGGGGGTGCCGTTAGCTCTGTGGGCGGGTGTTTGGCATTTGGTTGTGGCTCGTTCTCGGAGTGGTGCTGAAGAGTAAACAATCAACGAGTAGCCGTTACATGAAAGCATGAATAACATGCCCGAGGTGGTTGTCACCTCGGGTTTTGCTTTGTGCGGGTTGTTGGGTAAATAGGGAAGTGGCGAGGGTGCGCCTCACCTATTTGGAAGGAAACTATGGCTGAGCTGGAACCGGCTGGCACCTCGGGAGACAATGACCAGGAGAACGACAACCCGGGCGGGACCAACCCGGAAAACATTAACGCGGCGAATGTGTCCGGGAAGGCGCGCACGGCGATTGCGATCGTGGCGGCGATCAACTTTGTGGGGTTCCTGGGCGAGAGTGTCGTGGCGTTGGTGATCGGTTCCGCGTCGTTGTTTGCCGACGCGGCCGACTTCCTCGAGGACACGCTGATCAACCTGCTGGTGTTGACTGCGGTGGGCTGGTCGCTGGCGGGGCGGCGGAAGGCCAGTTACGCGTTGGCCGGCCTGATCTTGATACCTGCGGTGGCGGCGTTCGTGATGGTGGCGGTGAAGCTGGCGTCGGGGGAGCCGCCGGAGCCGTTTACTTTGTCGGTGACCGCGGTGGGTGCGCTGGTGATCAACGTGGTGAGCGCGGTGTTGTTGTTCCGGGTGCGGTCCGGTGGTGGTGCGCTCATGACGGGCGCGTGGCTAGCGGCGCGCAATGACGCGCTGGCGAACGTGCTGATCATCGCTGCTGGCGTGGTGACCGTGTTCTGGGCCAGCGTGTGGCCGGACGTGGCTGTGGGGCTGGTCATTGGCGTGATTAACCTGCACGCCGCCAAGGAAGTTTTTGAACAAGCCCGCGCCGAGGTGCCCGAACTCGAAGGGTGACGGTCCGGTGATGTGTCGTTCTGGGGCCATCGAGAATAAATCGAAAAACTATCATATTCACTCTTGCGCTACCGTTCGAATAATAATAGAATAGAGGCGTGAGGAGGTGAGTATCATGTATGAACGAGGCATCGAAGAGCGCAGTTGCCGTGAGATTGATGTATTGACTAAAGCTCGGCGTGTAGCCGATGCAGGTCTCGCTGCGCTGGCGCGTGTGGTCGTCCAACATTTCGTGGAATGCCTCCCGGTAATGACGCCCAAGCAGCTCGAAAAAGCGAGGCTGGAGGCATCGAAGCTGGCTGAGTTATCTGGTACCCGTGGCGCTCCCACCAAGTATGTGCGGATAGATGGTGTGGGGTATGTGCTCGTCGAAGACATTGTGCGACTCCAGTACGAACTACCCATCGAAGACGTGGGGATTTTTGCAACAGCTCTCGATTGCACCGGACGGCAGGTGACTTCCCGTCTGCGACCCATCGTGACTATGGCGCTTCTGATGCCAGGCTTGTGGAGCTACGTCCAGAACGGTCAACTGTCGTATGAACGCGTGCGCGCAACCGCCGCGCAGGTGGCAATGGCCGGTATCGACATTATTGCGTTCGATCGGTTGATGATGGATCGGCGGCTGGATGTCTCGCCAAAGGTGTTTAGGAAGTACGTCAATGAAATCATCGCGATGCTCTCCACTCCTCAAGAAACAAACGAAATCGTGAAGGAAAACCGCCGGGTAGTGTGTACGCACAATCCAGGTGGGGAATCAGTGTTGAGTTTGATCGGTCCCAGCATTGAGATCGAAGCAATGTTCAAACGGCTTGAAGGTGGAGCCCGCGCCGTTATTCATGGGGCTATCGGCAGCTTTTCGGCACACATCGGAAGTGAAGAGTTCACGCCCACGACAGAAGTCCCAGTGCGCAGCATGGGAGAGGTAGAAATAGACGAAGAGCGTTTGCTCCACCAGGTGATGTACGACATGGCCATTGGGGCTCGGCCTGCGACTCAGATAAAGGCTCGGATTACTCGTACGGGAAAGACGAAGCCAGCTAGCGTAACTCAAAATGACGATGTTCCGGCGCCACAGCGTGTTGACGAAGCCGTGGAGATGTGGCTCGGACAGGACGAGGCTCGCGGTGCTTCGGAAGTGAAAGAAGTCAAACTTACCATCTCGATTCCCACTAACGAAGAGTGGCTCAAGTCCCAAGCGGGCATCAGCGTAATGGTTCCGCTGATCCAGTTCATGGACAACGAAGGCAGGCCACCAGAAATAGGGGACAGGCCAGCAGAAATAGGTGGAGATAATCTACCGGATATAGATGAAGGCGAGCCTGGAGCAATAGATAGAGACGGGCCACACGAATTGGGCAGAACTGAGCTTCAGAAGCGAAAAGGCCCGGCGACAAGTCGAGGCTCGACAGGTCCGCCAGTGCCGGTGATGGTGAACAACGAATTCGCGTTGGATTCTTACACCACAGACAAACTATTAAGACAAGCGTCGTCGGTATACAGGTACTTCACTGACCCCTCCACGGGAGAAGTGTGCGAAATTATGCCGACCAGGTACAGGGTGACCAAGCAGATGGCTCGGACGCTCGAGGCCAGATGGGTGTACTGTTCCGCGCCGTGGTGTAGCCGGTTGGCCAAAGCGTGCGACAAAGACCACATCGTACCGTTCGATCAAGCCAACCCGCAGAACGGTGGCCAGACCATACTTGAGAACCTGCAGCCCCTATGTCGCAGGCACCACCAGGCCAAAACTGAGGGGCATCTTAGCGCTCGGCGCACAGATGATGGGGGAGTGGAGTGGGAGTTCCCACGAATCGGTACCGTGCTGTCCTACCCTCCCGCATCGCCGCTGAACCAGAGCCATTACAAGCAGCTCGAAGCGTTCGCCAAGTCATTTTCATAGTGGTGAACGGGTCACGTGATCACTGTGCGTCGCCTATGCATACCCGCCAGCCACGACAAGGTCGGTAACAAAAGCCTCAACCTGCGACTCAGTCAGCTCATGGACAGTAACGCGGATGTGATGGCTGGCAGTACCACCCTCGGTAAGCCCGAACTCATCGCCAGGACGCACAGTCCAGCCGTGACGGGCTAAGCGGGCGGCCACCTCGGTGGCGGGAGCCTTCACCGGCACCCACACGCTGATACCGTCGCCAGCACGCACAGCGCCAGCCCCAGTAGAGCCAACCCCAACATGAACTCCGCGCTCAGCAAGCGCCCGCGCGAACGCCGCGTTGTTATCCGCATACACGCCGGCGGCGCGCTCAATGAGCGCCCGCGCGTTGGCATCGGTGAGCTGCGCCAGGGCGATCCGCTGCAACAAGTGACTCACCCACGTGGTGCCCGGGCTCAACCGCAACGCCAACCGCGCCGCCGTCTCCCGGTCAGAAGCAACCAGGGCAACACAAATATCGGGCCCAATGAACTTCGACAGCGAACGCACCAGTGCCCAGCGCTGATGCTCGGGCCCCACAATCGACTCAAACGGCACCCTCGACAACAACGAGTAATAATCGTCCTCAATCACCAACACATACGGATGATCGGCCAAAACCTCACGCAACTGCCGGGCGCGCTCGGCATCAATCGACGCGCCCGTGGGATTCTGCGCACGAGGCGTACACACCACCGCGCGCACGCCTGCCTCAAGCGCGACCCGCAGCCCCGCAGGCGTCATGCCGCGCTCATCAACCGCAATCGGCACCGTGCGATACCCGCCCAACCGCACCGTCTGCTGACTCGCCAAAAAGCACGGGTCCTCCAAGCCCACCGCGTCGTCGCGCATGAGCGACTGCGCCAACAACCGCTCAATCGCATCCACCGCACCCGAGGTTACCGACAGCTCAAACGACGCCGGAGTCCCTGAATCCCCCGAAGCCCCCGGTACATCCGGCGCAAACCAGTCCCGCGCCCACCGCGCAAGCCCCGCGTCGATCACCGGCTCGCCGTACAGCACCGTGTGCCCAGCCGCGGCGGTGAGCGCCGGGCGTAGATCGGGAATCAGCGCTGGAAGCGGATTGCCACTGGCAAGGTCAACCAGCTGGGCCGAGGTGTCATCCGCCCCATCCGTCGCGTACCCGTCCTGAGGGCCGGGGGAGAGGTCGGCAACTCGGGTGCCGGCGCGCCCTTGCCCAACCACCAGTCCGGAGGTTGCCAACAGTCGGTACGCAGCCACGGTGGTGTTGCGGTTGACGCCTAAATCCCGGGCGAGCGTGCGCACGGGTGGCAACAGGTCGCCGGGGCGCAGGTGCCCGCGGTCGATGAGGGTGCGGACCGAGTCGGCGATGTCGCTCGCAGATTGCCCAGTTATTTCCACGTGGTGAGTCACAAGCCCCAGTCTAGGCTGTGACGTGGTACATTCTTTTGGCCTAGACCAAAACTAAAAGCGCTGGTACAGGCACGTACAGACAAAGGAGCCCAACATGACGAACTCGAGTGACACCTCGAATGAAAACCACCACGGCACCGGCCGCGTGAAGCGCGGACTCGCCGACATGCTCAAGGGTGGCGTCATCATGGACGTGGTGACGCCGGACCAGGCGAAGATCGCAGAGGACGCCGGTGCAGTCGCGGTCATGGCCTTGGAACGCGTGCCCGCCGACATCCGCGCCCAGGGCGGCGTGGCCCGCATGAGCGACCCGGACCTCATCGACGGCATCATCAACGCGGTGTCGATCCCGGTGATGGCTAAGGCGCGCATCGGCCACTTCGTGGAAGCGCAGGTGCTGCAGGAGCTGGGCGTGGACTACATCGACGAGTCCGAGGTCCTCTCACCTGCCGACTACGTCAACCACATCGACAAGCAGAAGTTCGACGTGCCATTCGTGTGCGGCGCCACCAACCTGGGTGAGGCACTCCGCCGCATCACGGAAGGCGCCGCCATGATCCGCTCCAAGGGTGAAGCCGGAACCGGTGACGTCTCGGAAGCAACCAAGCACATCCGCACCATCACCGCTGAAATCAACCGCCTGCGCGCCCTGACCCCAGACGAACTCTATGTCGCCGCAAAGGAACTCCAGGCCCCATACGACCTGGTCGCAGAAGTCGCCCGCACCGGCCAGCTCCCCGTTGTCCTCTTCACCGCCGGAGGAGTCGCCACCCCCGCCGACGTCGCCATGATGATGCAGCTGGGCGCCGACGGCGTGTTCGTGGGCTCGGGCATCTTCAAGTCCGGCGATCCGGCCAAACGCGCACAGGCGATCGTCAAAGCCACCGCGTTCTACGACGACCCGGCCGTCATCGCGGACGTGTCCCGTGGACTGGGCGAAGCCATGGTGGGCATCAACGTCGCTGACCTCCCAGCACCGCACCGCCTCGCCGAGCGTGGCTGGTGAACGCGCCCGTTCGCGTAGGTATCCTGGCGCTCCAGGGTGGCGTGCGAGAACATGCAAACACGTGTGAATCCCTGGGCGCTCAGGTCACTCTAGTGCGCCGCCCACGTGAACTCGCGCAGGTCGAGGCGCTGGTGCTTCCGGGCGGTGAGTCGAGCATGATCGACAAACTGTCGCGTGCGTTTGACCTGCAGAAACCCATCCAAGCAGCGATCGCGGCCGGCCTTCCCGTCTACGGCACGTGCGCGGGCCTGATCTTGCTTGCGGACCGGATCTGTGACGGCATCGAAGGGCAACAGACCTTCGGCGGTCTTGACGTGACGGTTCGGCGCAACGCGTTCGGCTCCCAAATCGACTCGTTCGAGTCGGACCTGCACGCCCCTGACCTGGGGGAGGAACCGGTGCGCGCCGTGTTCATCCGTGCGCCTATTGTCGCCGAGGTGGGCCCCGCGGCCCGCTCGCTGGCCACCCTCCCGGGAGGCGAGGTGGTCGCGGTCGAGCAGGGCAACCTTCTGGGGACGTCTTTCCACCCGGAGCTCATCGGCGAGACGCGCTTCCACGCGCGACTCATGGATAAGGCTCGCGCGCGGAGGGGCTAGCTCAACATACTGAGTATCTGCCCGGTAGCCAGCCCGAAGAACGTACCCGCAAACGCGCCAATGAGCGCATACAGTACACCCACGGGTACCAGCTGCTGGCTGTACGCGCTGGCTACCACGGGCGCAGATGCCACACCACCAATGTTGGCGGTAGAGGCGACGGCCAGGCTGAACAGTTCTGTGCGGGTGAGCTTGGCGTACAGCACCATGAGCAACAGGTGAATGGTAACCACCACGAACCCGGCCAGCAGGTACAGCGGCGCTTCGACCAGGGAGCTGAAGTCTGACCCCGCCGCGATAATCCCGATGATGATGTACAGCATGATGTGGGACACCTCGGAGGCGCCGGGCATCTTGCCAAACCGCGTGGACCCGATGATCAGCCCCAACACGCTCACGATCAGAATGGTCCACGTGGTGGAGGTGACGACCACGCCAATCTCTGGCAGCTGGTTACCCACCCACGTGGCCGCCGTTGACGCGAACAGCCCCAACGCAATGACCCGGAAGAGCGCCACCAGGTCTAGGGTCTCACCGCTGCCGTTGGTGCCACCGCCCTTGTTTTTGCCGCCTACCCCCGCCGAGGTGTCACCCGAGTTCGCGACCGCGGCGGCTTGGGTCTCGAGGTAGGAAGTGTCGGCCTTAACCCATGCGTTGAAGCGCTGGGCGATTCCCGTTCCGGAAAACATCAGCAGTAGCCACAGCGAGTACACGATGGTGTCCACGATGAGCACGTGCCCAAACAGGGATTCGGGCGCCTGAAGGATTTCCTGGACGGCCACCATGTTCGCCGAACCACCGGTCCACGAACCTGCCAGCGCCGCGAACCCTTTCCACGCCTCGGAATCCACAAGACCTCGGAACAAAAGGAACGCAACCACAAACCCGGCGAAAATCGACACGACCGCAGCCGCGTACGTGAGCATGAGCTTAGGCCCCAGTTTGATGATCTGACGCACGTCGCATTGGAACAGCAACAACATGATCATCGCCGGTAGTAGCGCGTCCTTGACCCCAGAGCCCACGGTGTCGATCGAGTCGGTCTGCCCAAACACGCCCAGCGTGTTCAACGTGGCCGCGATCAGGTACAGGAACACGAACCCGGGCACGTACTTGAACACCGCCATACCCCGACGTTTCTCCAAGTACACCAGGATCGCTGCGATGCCTATCAGGGTGGCCAGGAAGAAGAAACCGTCGGTGATCATGGCTGCTCGTCTGCTCCTCCGTTGTCGAGGTGGGTACTTACCGGGTTACGCGCACCTCGGCACCAATGCGCGACAGGTGACGCGTATCACAACCGTACAACATGTGTGGTGGTGGGCTCGGGATTTACTGAGCCCCAAGCGCACAAGCCCCTATGCTTTCTTCCGCTCCACCAGCTTGCGCTGTTCCAGACGCAGAGTGACGTCGGCGGCGCGAGCCAGCTGCCGCGAGTGGGTCACCACGATCACGCACTTGTTCTGTTCGTGGGCGGCGTCGCGCAGGATCTCGATGACACCCTGGGCGGTGTCCTCGTCCAGGTTGCCCGTGGGCTCGTCAGCCAGGATCACGGGTGCTGACGACACCAATGCGCGCCCAATCGCCACGCGCTGCTGTTGCCCACCGGACAGGGCCAACACGTTGCGCTTGGCCGCCGCCTCGTCGATTCCCAACCGTGTAAGGTCCTCAACGCTGGCCTTGGGGTTGACCAGACGCAGGTTCTCCAACGGCGTGAGGTAGTCGATCAGGTTGTAGTTCTGGAAGACCAACGCGATCTGGTCCCTGCGGTGGCGCGTGTAACCGGTGGTGGCGAGGTCCTTCCCGTCGAACAGAACCGCGCCTTGCGTTGGTGCGTCGAGCCCGGCCAGCAGGCTCAACATGGTGGTCTTACCCGCGCCTGACGAGCCCACAATCGCGTAAAACGTGCCCACCTCGAAGTCATAACTGACATTGCTGAGCACCCGCTTGGCGGCACTGGCGTAGGTGAAGTTGACGTGGTCGAGTTGCATGATGGTCATGATGTTTCCTAACTGAGTTTTGCAAGAATTCGTTTGGGGCGTTGCGTGATGAGCGGCAGCACGCCCACGGATACGCCCATGAGCACGAGGACGAACCCCAACGCCACCGCCGCAACAACGTCTCCGGCGCTGGTGGTCAGTTGCAGGGAAGAAAGCGTCTCCCCGCCAACCTGGGTAAACACCGCCCGCCCGAGGTGGTTCGACAGCACCGTGCCCGCCCCAGCTGCGATGAGGGTTGCGACGGCGGCGAAGATACTGGACTCGATCGCGAACTGGGCAAGCACATTGCCCTTACTCTTCCCCAGGGACAGGAGGATGCCGATTTCGTGGAAGCGACCTCGGGCCCAGAACGTGCTCACCAACGTGAGCACACCCGCGCCTGCCACACACAAGGTGAGCAACAGGATGGTCAGCAGCCGGTCAACCCCCGCGATCGCCTGCAGAACGGGCGCGAACTGCGCGGAGTTGTCCTCCAGGGTGAGGTCGGGGGCCGTGCGCTTAGCGGCGTCGAGTGCGCTGGTGAGTTGTTGCGCGTTGTGTGTGAAGTATCGGCCGGTGGTCAGTGGCGCGCCCAGTTTCTGAGCTGACGCCAGGTCCACGAAAACCTGGTTCTGCGACGCCCCGGAAGGCAGGCCGGTAGGGTTCTCGGTTTTGCCGTCGAAGATGCCCGCCACGGTGACGGTCACGCTGGAACCGTCTCGGGTGAGCGTGAAGGTGTCGCCGGGCCCGAGGTGGTTGTGGCTGGCGAACTCCCGGTGGATGAGCGCCTGCGTTGTGCCCGTGCCCACGTGCGTGCCCTCGGTAAGTTGGTACAGCTTGCCTTGGAACGCCGGGTTGAGTTCGGAGTTGTGAGCGCCGGTGACGCTGACGTCGCCTGCGAACTTCGGATCCAACTGGACGCCACTGGTGCCAGCCACCGGCGTGGCGTCCTTAGGGCGCGCCAGGGTGGACGCTTCCAGACTGTGCTTTGCCACCTCGGGCAGGGAAGCCAACCGGTCAGCCAGGGAAGGGTCAATGCCAGAGCTGGGGCTGTCACTGGGGTCACCGTTGTGGTTGGGGTTGGTCGCAGTGAAGCCCGCACCCACGTTGGTGTTGATGGCGTGCTTGACGTGGGCCATGGTGGAGCGCACACCGGACTGGGCGACGAGCGCGGTGAACACCACGGTCATGATGAGGATCATGAGGAGGCTGCGGCGCGGTTTGCGGGTAACGCAGCGGATTGCTCGGGACCAGGGGTGGGTCATGCCGCGTCCACGAGGATCGCGCGGGGGCTCTTACGCAACATGGGCACCGCTGTGATGGCGACGACCACGGCGATCACAGCCACGCAGATGATGGACGCCTGAATGGCCGAGGTGGGGGAGAGCCCCACGGTGAGGTTGTCCAGGGTTTGGGCGGACGCGGAGGACTCCAGGTCGGAGCCGAACTGACCGGCCTGCGCCATTTCCTGGGCCGCGGACTTGTTGACGCTGGCCAGGGTGGTGTCGCCCATCCACTGTGCGAAACGGCTGGCGGCGAAGTACGCGCAGATGAAGGCGGGTACGGCGATGAGGATGAGTTCGGCGAGGTATTGGGCGGCGATGCTGGCCTTGGTGACGCCTATAGACAGCAGAGTGCCGGTTTCTTTTTTGCGTTCGTTCAGCCACAGAAACAGGACGAGTGCGACGATCGCGGCGGCGAAAATGGTGGCGCCCACGGTGGTGTTGCGCATGATGCTCTTGATGCCGTCGACGGCGCCGGTGATGCCAGACAGGTACTGGGTGGACGGGGAGATCTGGTAGTTCTGCCAGTCGATGCGTTTGGCCTTAGCGGCCCTGGTGACGTCGTCGAAGTTGGTGTCTTTGGCTACGAAGAAGTTGGCGTCTTGGTAGATCTCGGTGTCAGGGGTGAACTGGTAGAGCTCGCGGGTGGTGTCCAGGTCAGTGAACACGGTGTTGGCGAAAAGTTCGTTGCGCATGGCCGCCGGTTTGGTGTTTTTGCCTGACACCAGGCCTACGATCTGGGTTTTGACTTCTTTGGTGGACTGGCGTTGGTTGTCGACGTCGTACTTGTTGCCCTTAAGCGTGAGGGTGTCGCCTACCTTGAGGTTGTTGGCTTTGGCGAGGTCTTCGTGAATGACGGCTTTGTGGGTGTCGTCGGGGGTGAGGTGGCGGCCCTGGGTGAGTTTGAGGGAGCCGCTGCGGAAATTGTTGTCGATCTCGCTATTGTTGACGCCCCACACGTTGACAGCGTTGCCGAACTGTTTTTCGCGCTGTTCGTCATAGTCGTCGTGGTCGAGTTTCTGGACCTTGGCGTTGACCAGGTCAGCGGTGACGTTTTGCCGGGCGACGTGGGATTCCACGCCGTCCAGTTTTGAGAGCGTGTCAATGTCCGCAGCCTTGACGGTGCCGGCACCTCGGGGTGTGCCGAGGTTGTTCTGAGGGTTGTTCTCAAGGACGAACCCGCGGCCGGTTTTCGCGTCGATCTCCTCTGACACTTGGTCAGCCGAGCGGGTGACAGCGCTGGCCGCCATGACCACTGTGGCCATGATGATGAGGACAACAAAAATGATGAGTGTTTTGACTGGCTTTCGGACACAGTAGCGCCTGGCTCTTCCTAGAAACGTCAAAGTTTCCCTTTCACGGTAAAAACGGTTGGCGCGCCCAGAGTTGTTATCGCGGTGGTGCCAACGGTGGCAGGGCTTGCGGTTCGCAAAACGGTGCGCGCCGAAAAGGTTCTGAGAAAACGTACTATTCGATTCTGAACCGATTCTGGTAGCCGTCTGCGCCGAACCTGTGGGAGGGTAAGCACCCAGAACAATCGTGGCCTTCAACGAGATCATCGGATGCACAATCGATGACCCAAAGGTCTCGCAGATTGCAAGCGATGTCGGGGTCGCTTATTGACGGCTTTGTGGCACCGGACATCACCCCAGAACGAGCCGATGCCATCTTCGAGGAACCTGAAGCTATCGGTTGTGGTAGTACTACGTGGCGACGCTACGAGATCGGCGACCACTTCATCCACTTCGATTTTCGTGAAGAGGCCCTGCACATGATCACCCTCCTCCTGGAAATCCCCTAAGCCCAGAAAAACTAGGCACACGCCGCACCTGTTTCGACTGGCAGGGTTTGAAGTTCGCAAGATGATGCGCGCCGAAAAATCCAGAGAAAATTTATTATTCGAATCTGAATCGAGTCTGGTAGCCGTCTGCGCCGATCTTGTGGGGTTGAAGGTGAGTGCGTGAGTGGGGTGTGATTGCCGGGAGAAAAACTGTGTCAGTGCCTCCGTCTACGTTGTAAATAACTACCAGAAACGGAGGAATAGCGATGAGTTACACAATCATTGACAGCACGGATACAGAACTCCCGGTCAAGCGTAACGGCGAGCCTTATCTGCACGCTATCGACATGACGGGGGAAACAATGCTCGCTGACACGCTGGGCGAGTGCATTGGATTCTTTATTCAGAATTACGACAAAATAGCTTTCACAGATGAGGGAGACGACGAGGCTCTTTTTGCGCGGGCAGATGCAGCGGTCCACTATGCGAATGTTACGCAGCAGGCGTTCATCGAACACGTAAGTATACCAGATGGCCTCACCGAAAGTGAACGTTTGGCTATCGTGTCAGATCGGTCTGTGCCGGTAGAGGTAGCAGGCAGCTGGGATCACGACATTCCACTTGTTCTTGTATCAACAGACTACGCGCCATATACCAACCTAGAGGCTCCCACCGGGGACGTCATGTTCATCAACCCACACACTGAGCTTAGTTTGCTTATATCCGGCTCAGAAATAGGACTGTGGAAATTCTATACACGCGCAAAGGGCTTAACTAGGTCCTAATCATCGGAGGTCCTCAATCGAATTCGCACTTTAACGGGCGGACGAGTCGCGCCTTTACTACTAGAAACGAATAGTATGTTCTCAGGTTCTAAATGGAGCACAAATGTTTAAAATCCCAACTCTCTATGACCTTATTGACGTGACTTCGTCTGCTACGCAGGCCGAGATTAAAAAGGCTTGTCGACGAGCTCTCCGGGAGACTCATCCAGACATGAACGGTGGCCGTGCGTCCACTCGATACATTGCCGTACAAGACGCATCTGAAGTGCTTTTGGACCCGTCTCGTCGCGCTTTGTATGACCAATCACTGGGCTTGGATGGGGCGTCACCCCAAGAGTCTCCTGTCAATACACAACCGTCAACGGCGTCTGAAGGCGATGCGAATGTGAATAGCCAAACGACATCGTCAACTCATGGTACCAACCCTGCAGGACAACCGGAATCTACAGCGCAAGATGCTCCCGGGGAACAAGATGCGCCAGGCGAGAACCCGTCATATTCTGAGTATTCGGGCCGTCGGACTGCACGAATGGCCGGGGGACGCAACGGGGATTTCGCATTCCTTTCAACGCCCGTAATTCCCAATTTCTCAGTCCCGTCAAACATGCCACCCATGCGCCCCTCGCCATCGTACGGCAGGTTTCATGCGTTTCACTGGTTGTCGATTCTTTTGTTTATCGGTTCCTATTTAGCCGAAATGTATTTTCTTGTGTTTCATGGATTGGACTTTGATGGCGGTGGAAGTCCATTCTTGACGCTTTTCCTGATGCTGCTGTGGTGGCTTCGCGGGCTGGTGTCTTTGGTCGGCTTGTTAAGCGTGTTTTCCGCGCGCGTTCGGTTCTTTGGGTGGGTATTTCCGGTCTTGCTTTTCCTGCTTTCGCGTCATCCGAACTTAGTGGATGGAGAACTCTGGTTCATCATCGCGATCGCATTGGCATGGATTGCCTTTGTAATTACAAGTGCTGCGCCCAACCGGTTACGGTCTGGTGCGTACATCATTCCTGTAGATTTTATTGCGAACGGTAATACGTTTGGGCGTCCGGGCGATGGCTTAAAAGACAGTGACTTTAGCGAAGCGAATATTCAAGCGGGGATTGCTGGAGAGAGGGCGACAGCCGAAGCCTTGTCATTCTTGCTCGACGCGCCTGGCGTGTATGTATTCCATGGCCTTCAGTTTTCAATGAGTTCAAACGCCGATGTCGACCATGCAGTTGTTTATGGAAACCGAGTTGCGCTCATTGATTCGAAACTCTGGCCGTCGGATCTGTACGAATGGGCCGACAACCAAACTATTCGTCAAGGTGACGGAACGCTTCGCACTATTCACATGGAAAAGGCGCAGCAGAACTATGAGGAGTATGTCGGCTACGCGGGTGCGACAGTTCGCTCGTGGGTATGCATCCACCCGGTCAAAGGTAGAGAGAGTTTCGTCTATGACAATTCGTATTGTCCTTCAGGTATCCGCATGGCGGACGCAAATTCTACAGTGAACGAGATTGCAGAGTTCCTTTTCGACCAGAAAAATGTCTACACCAACCGTAAGTTGCTCAATATTCTCGCGGTTCTCAAGAAAGCTTAGAATTAATCATGTGGCCGGGTGAAAGGCGAAAACTAATGACCACACAATATAGCGCTACACAAATCGCGCGAGCATATGACTGTGACTATGCATTTGTCATGAGTAACACTCCTGGCATTACAGCTCCTGAGCAAGTTGTGGACTCAACTGCAGAACGGGCCGCCGAGTTGGGCCGAGCGTATGAAACAGAACTTCTGCAGGCTTTTCAATCAGGTGGCGCCTTATTGGAGGGAATCGGTGTCGGAGTTAAACCGTACAACGTTGTTGACCTGACTGAACGCGATGACGAGCATAACGGTGGAAACATAAACGGTGTGGAACTCGCAGACCTTTTGGACAGTGAAGCAGAAGTTCTGTATCAGTTGCCCCTGAAAAGCGGGCGTTATAGAGGGACGCTTGATTTCCTTGTACGGACTGGCGACGGGTGGACAATTTTTGACGCGAAGTTAGCGCGTGAAGGCTCTGCTCAAGCGGCACTTCAGCTCGCCGTCTACTGGCGCATGTTGACAGATCTGTTTGAGTCCGTACCGGCATCAGTCCGTCCACGGCTTTGCGATTATGCTTTCGTGCTCACTGGGAACGGACGCAGTGCGGAAGTCAATGTTGCTGAGGTCTCGTTCTTACTGGATTCTCGACTTGAGCATCTGGATAGTCTTCTGGCATTACAACCGAAAGATGCAATCGAATTCTGGAAGGCGTTTGAAGTTGCAGCTTGTGAGACGTGTGAGTGGTGCCAGCAAGCTATCGACGCAACCAATGACATTAAGTTGATTGCGCGAATTCGACCAGAACAACGCAAGGTACTTCGTGACAACAAGATCTTAAGTGTGCATGATTTTGTTGAGGGTGATGTGAAGTCCTTGTCGAAACTTGGCGTTTCAAACCTTGAAGTGTTGCACCGTCAAGCGCGGTTACAGGCCGGACAGATGGCTCGCGACATCGAAAACAGCAGCCACACGACGTCCAAGGCGGCTGAGCCACCGGTAGACGTGGAATGGGAAGTGTTTGACACTGACCCAATCGCTCGAATTCCACTTGCAACGCCCCATGATATCTATTTTGACTTTGAGGGCGATCCGCTCTTCTTGAGAGACGGAGGAAGGGAAGACTGGGGACTTGAGTATCTGTGGGGTGAGTTCCATCCCGGTGCCAAAACCTCGGGTTCTGAACTCCCAGGTAGAAGTATTGACGTGTGGCGTAAGGGCCATCCACAGGTTGAACATCGTGAAGTGAACAGCCTTTCGACATCCTTCGGAGGTAGTTTTCATGCAGGCTGGTCTCATGATGAAACACAAGAGCTTGAACGTTTTGTTGAGTTCATTAGTCGCTTGCTGAAGCTCAGAGATGCTCACCCAGAGTTTCACGTTTATCACTACCATGCGTATGAAATTTCGGCACTTCGACGAATCGCAGAACGGAATGGAATCTTTGTACAAGAAGTAGAGGATCTAATTTCAAGTGGCGTTTTTGTCGACCTTTTGCCGGTAGTGCGCAACAGTGTGGCGGTCTCACAGTCGTCATACTCGATTAAGAAACTCGAACCTGCTTACATGGGCGCGATAGCTCGCCTCGAAGCTCTTGACAACGCTGGTGACTCTATCGCCATGTATGCTCAAGCAGCGCTGAAGTTAAAGGAAAATGGCTTTTCAACGCATCAAGATGAGGGTATAAGCGCTGAGCTGAAAAACGAGTTTGAAACACTTGAGCTGTATAACGAATACGACGTTGTTTCGACGATGCTTTTGCACCAGTGGCTTATTTCAGTTGCTCGTGACGCGGATCCGGAGTTGCAGCTTTGGGGCCCACTCGACAGCGGTGTGCCACCGGAACGTCAACTGCTCGACACGAGTGACATATCCGACTTAGAAAATGAGGAAGATGAAGAGACTGGTCAGAGCGAAAGTAACCCGGGTGCACAAGCCCTGGCAGAGGCCCGCGCACTCCTGACTCCAATAGTGATCAGCCCGGATGGCGATGAGTATGACAACGGAGAGATTACTGCTGATTTGAAGCTTCTGCTCGGCCTCACAAACTATTTTATTGCCGAAGACTTACCGGAGCTTTCAGACACGTTGCGTCTCATGACTGAAGATATATCCGAGTGGGAGTCAAATGCCGATTCGCTAATCCTTGATGACGTTCGCTGTGAACCGCTCGAATATCAGGATGGTGATTTTGTTGCCGCGAGTAATGAAGATGAATCAGCGGACAACGGCGTAACTAAAGTACCTGTCGAATCACTTGTAAATGACAGTAGCAAAGGTTCGGAGGATTACGACGGTTGGTGTTGGCCACGAAATCGAAAAGCTGAACGGCGCTACTTGTCTTCAAAAGTAACGTACGCGCCGAAAGATTCGACAATCTTGGATGCCAATCAGAACGAATCAGACTCAGCGGGTACGTACTTTTTGTACTACGAGACACCTGTGCCTGAGCATCTACCAGACGTTTGGGGAGCGGATTTTGCAGCTCGCGTGCGATTGAATAGTGGTGGCGTAGTGGAAAGTCGGCGTTTCAGGCGTGAAGAAGGAAGTTCAACGCTTGTTTCAGGTGACGGTCGCATCTACTTCTATGAGAATGTTAAAGACTCTAACTGTAAGCTCACATCCGAACAGCTTCCTGTCGCGGTGCGGCGCGAAGAGTTCATCGATGAAGATCCGATCAAAGAGAAGCTAGCGAACTTTATCCTTGACTCGGTTATAGCTACTCTTGCGAGCGGAATTTCTGGTGGCGAAATGGACGGCGAGGAATCTGAGTCCTCAGATTCTCTTATCCCTGGTCTGAGTGTTGGGGATCTTTCTGGCCCACTTTCTCATGAGCAAATTCATAAGCTCATGTCAACATTAGACAATGACGTTCGCTGGAACTTGATTCGTAAACGCGTCAAGTGCATTCCTGAAACCGAACACGCTCAGCACGCTGTCAACATTTTCAATACCTTGAAACGATCAGAACCTGGTACCGTACTGGCAGTTCAGGGGCCACCAGGAACCGGAAAGACTTTCGTGGGTGGCCATGTGATAGCCGCACTTGTGGCTCAGGAGAGCTGGAAGATCGGGGTTCTTTCACAAGGACATGAAACTATCGCTAACTTGTTGGCGTCAGCAAGACGAGTGACACCCTCGAGTCTTAACTCACTTGGCTTTGGAAGGGATTTCGAATCCAATGAGACTGAAATATGGGGCATCAATCCCGGCGACGAATATGACCCTAATCAGGAAAACCCTGTTCTTTATATGACGCAGGTTCTGCAGAAGCCGAAATCTAAAAAGTTTGTCAGCTACACGAAGCTTCGCAAAGCGCTTGGACTTCCCAAATTCGATAAGAACGACGCGCAGAAGCTTGCAAACCAGACGTTTGTGCGCCCACCGGTAGATCTCCACCCCGGCTGGCTTTGTTTGTTTGGCGGCTCCTCCAAGTCTCCAAACCCAATAGAAGTGAATAAGGCGGGGTGGCCCACAAATATAGGAAAGTTGCCTGAGTGCCAGGTGAGCGGGCCGAGTTTTGTTGAAACGAATCAACATCGGGGTGCCGTCTACGGTGCTACGGCCTGGGGAATCGATGCTCTTGGTGACGAGTGGGAATTTGATCTGCTTGTCATCGACGAAGCGGCGCAATACTCGTTAGCCTTTACCCTGGCGGCCGCCGGTCGTGCTAAACGTATCCTCCTTTTGGGTGACCCGCGACAGCTACCGCAAGTGGTGCAAGGAACACATTGGGGCGGAGCAGAGTCGTCTGCCCTTGGCTGGTGGGCTAACAACGAAGCCACTCTGCCTGCGGATCGGGGGTACTTTATGGAGCAGACGTGGCGGATGACACGTGATCTGACCACGAAGGTGTCAGCGCTCTCGTATCGCAACAAGTTGGTTTCGGCTGACGCTGCCAATGAACGATCTTTGAGTGTATCAGCGCCATGCACTTATCCGGTCGAAAGCGGAATCCATGGTGTTCGGCTTAAGCATGAGGGCAACTCAACTAAGTCTCAGGAAGAAGTTGACGAGGTCGTTAAGATCGCGCGCGAGCTGTTGTCTGGAGGCACTGTTTGGCACACGCCCAACGCAGATCGAGAAGTGACGCAGAGAGATGTTCTGGTGGTAGCTCCTTACAATGCTCAGGTCACTTCTCTGCGAGCCGCTCTTAAAGCGGTGGATTTGGCTGAAGTCCGGGTCGGAACAGTTGACAAGTTCCAGGGGCAGGAGGCGCCAATCGTGATTGTTTCGATGACATGTTCGAGCGCTACTGACTCTCCCCGTGGCGCGGATTTTGTGATGAACCGCAATCGTTTGAATGTAGCTGTGTCTCGCGCGCAGTGGGCTGCCTATGTGGTCTACTCGGAACACCTGGTTGAGGTGACCCCCACAAGCATTGCTGCGTCAGAGCAGCTGGGCGGTTTCATGCGAATGGTGTCTGCCGTTGAGGAGTGATGCGGTGTTCCACCGAGTGGGACTGTGTACTTCGTCAGTGAGGCAAGTTTTGGCGCGGCACCCCCTCGTTTGAGAGTGCGAGCTGTTGTGGAATTCGTCCTGGAGAATTGACGGTTTTGCTGAGGAAAAGCGTATCGCTAAACCATCGTTCATCTGGTGTCGCAGTTAGAACACCATCTAGCAAGAGCGATTTCTGAGGCATACACTTCTGCCGCGTGAACGGTTAACCGTGAACATTGTTGCCGGAGTTCATTCGTAGGTGCACTCCCTAGTTGTTCTGCTTTGCGCAATTTTGTAGGGAGAAGTCGTAACTAAAACGCATCTAAAAGGCCACTACATCGATCTAATGAATATGGCGGAGGTTCCTACGGAACAGATTTAGGAACCGATTTACAAAATGGTGACTACTTAAGAGAACATATTGTTTTTATGAGTTGTGAGTGAATTTATGTAACCGCCGTCAAAACGCAGAAGTTTGTGTATATCATCATATTCGTAAGTTCTGATGCGTGTACATCGGTAGCGTTGATCACTAGACGAAGGTGAGGTAGGCGGTGGCTTCGCAGAAAACAGCGCACTTGTTTCTGATAGACGGCACTCCCAACGGGCGGATTAAGTGTTCGCTGTCGAACTGGATAGGGAAAGTCTACCTGATTCCGCGTACCGAGATTGAACGTTCAAAGAACCGTGTACACCTCAATCAAACTGGTGTCTACCTGCTGTTCGGTACTGAGGCTGACACTGGTGAGCAATTCCTGTACGTGGGACAGGCAAAGGAACGTCAAAACGGCAAAGGTGTTCTTGGCCGTGTAGTTGAGCATATTGGAGACGAACATCTCGATTACTTCACTCATGTCGTTTGCATCATAGACTCCGAGAACTCGTTTGGGCCGACAGATGTCTCTTATCTCGAGAACGCGTTCCATCAGCTTGCGATGGTTGCTGGCCGTGTGAAGTTGAAGAACAAGAGCATTCCATCGCCAGCGAACGTTACAGAAGAGCAGCGAGCTGCGCTCGATGATTTTATACTGAACGCAAAGATTCTTATTGGAACCCTTGGCTATCGAGTGTTTGATGCTGTCGACGATGTTAAGCAGCCTGAACTGTCGCAGTCGACCGGCCCTGTTGATGAAGCTGAGCCGACGTTGTACTTAAACGCTGCGGAAGCGAACGGGACAGGTAGACAATCTACTGATGGATTTGTCCTGTTTGCAGGGTCGAAATTGCGTGCGGAAATGACAGGGTCCGTTCCTGCGGCCGCACGTGAGAATCGATTTCGGTATAGCAACCGGGTTAACAGCGCTGGAGAGTTACAACGCGACACGTTATTTGGCTCACCGTCTGCAGCGGCCTCTTTTCTTCTCGGAACTTCGGTGAATGGGCGAGTAGTTTGGAAGAATGATTCTGGCCAGACTTTGCGCGAGATTGAGGAGTCAGAGGCGAAAGCAGTGGCTGAAACGTTCTGAAAGTTGTTCTTGGTCGCCTACACTGTAGTTGGCAACGAGTCGCAAATGGCTCATTGGAAGATTGCGTAGATGAGTTCAAAGATCTGTCCAATAACGCTTGTGGCATCATTTGGTTGGCGCTTGTACGTCGAGCTTGGCAGGGCTCGTGTGTGGTAGCAGTTGAGTAGCCCTTCAGATTGAGTAAACCTATACTTCCTCGCGTATTGCGGTGGTTGGGGTGACGTTGGCTTCCTGCTCGTTCATTTATGCGCGATACCTATGTCAATGAGTAAATGGGTTATTTGGTGGCCATTCGCAATTCAGCTTTTTAACGACTTTTTAATAGGAAGACGGATGAACGCCGTTCGTATGTTCGTCTCACGGCCAGTCCGCCACTAGCTCCGGTAGCACTTAGACACGGCCTTCGTAATCGCTTAACGCGCCCTTTCGTCTGTTCTATCGCGATCAAGGGTGCCAATACTCGATTTCAGCGATGCTAAAGTACCTCAAGCTTGCTCGATGGCTCGTTCACTTTCGCGATTGTTTCTTGCGCACGACCTTTCTTTAGGCCTACCTGTCAAAGAAGCGAGCTTGTTCGCGCGAATGGAACAACGTGAAAGAAGTTGCCTCTGTAGAGGAGTACTCAAGACCGCAAGGTATGCATAGCAACAGTGTTTTGTCTGTTCCTAAGTGTGGCTAGAGACAAAAACCGTGCCCAAGTTAGTCCGCGCGACCGAATTGTGGCGTTGCGCCTCCGGAGCCACGTTGGCGCGGACTACTCGTGTGAAGCTACGGCGCTTCGAAGACGCGAAGTTTTGCAACTGGGATGTGTAGGATGTGATTATGCGATATATAGGGGCAAAAAATGGCATGCTTACTCACATTGCAGAGTTGTTAGAGCGGCATGTTGATGGTGATGAGCAGACATTTCTTGATCTTTTTGCTGGCACCAACGCTGTAGGGGCGTATTTCAAGCCACGGTACACCATGTTGTCGAATGATCTACTCTACTTTAGCTATATCAATGCGGTGGCCCGCATAGGCCTCAACCATGTGCCAACCTTTCGAGGTTTGGCACAACGAGGAATCGACACGCCTTTGAAGTTTTTGGAACAAGAAGCCGAATCGTACCTCGGACGAAACGTAGAGGGATACTACGAGTTGAGTTACAGTCCAACCGGAGGTTCAATGTACTTGACTTCTAGTAACGCAAAGCGTGTCGACTCAATCCGTTCAACAATCGCAATGTGGCACCACAATGGTTGGACTACAAATGAAGAGAATGCTTACCTTGTAGACGCGCTAATTAACGCAGTTCCATCTGTAAGCAACACCACCGGCACGTACGGTGCTTTCCTAAAACACTGGGATAAGCGTGCCTTAAATACACTACGCCTAACCCCGAGCGCCATTTACAATAATCAGTATGAAAATAAATGCTTTCAGCAGGACGCGAATGAGCTTGTAAAAGAGATCGAAGCAGACATTGTCTATATCGATCCTCCGTACAATTCGCGACAGTATGTTGCAAACTATCACGTTCTTGAAAATATCGCGCGTAATAGTGAACCAGAATTGCGTGGTGTAACGCGTCTTTTCGATTGGGCTGACGAACGAAGTTCTTATTGTTCAAAACGTAGCGTTAAAGACGCTATGGGGGACCTTATTGCCAGCGTTCAAGCGCGACACATGGTCATTAGCTACAACTCTGAAGGCCTCCTCAATGAGGAAGATCTGGTTCATCTCGCACGCAGTTGTTCACTTGATAATCAGATCGAAGTAGTTCGTGTTCCGTACAGAAGATACTCCTCAAGAAGATCGTCATCTTCGCGCTCAGTCTATGAGCTACTTCTCTATGCGCGAAAAAGCCAGCCGCCATCAAAGTCAGTGACAACCACAGGGCTCACTGAAAAAGTGTTTCCTCTTATTAAAAGTCCACTTAATTATATCGGTGGAAAGTATCGCCTTCTTCCACAAATCATGCCTTTGCTGCCACAGTCTTCACACACCTTCGTCGATCTATTCAGTGGTGGTGCAAATGTTGGCATCAATGCGAGTGCCGAGAAGCACATGTTTATCGACATGAATGAGCGTATTAACGAGTTATTTAGATATTTTCAGAAGACTCCTATTGAACAAGTTATCTCTTCGATTCATGAGACTATTGATGAGTGGGGCTTATCCAAGACTAATGAGGAGGCGTTTCTAAGATTTCGAAAACACTACAATAAGTGTCCTGACCCTATTTCGCTCTATGTGCTAACTTCATATAGCTATAATTATCAGTTTCGATTCAATTCAAATATGGAGTTTAATAATCCATTCGGCAGAAATAGAAGCTCATTCTCACGCAGCATGGAACGCAATCTGGTGCGTTTTGTTAAACGTCTCAGTTGTATCGACGCATGTTTCATAGACAGTTATTTTGAGGACCTGGACCTTAGTTTTCTCCAGCAGGATGACTTCGTTTATCTAGATCCGCCTTATCTAATTACAACTGGTAGCTACAACGATGGCAACAGAGGATTTCGCAATTGGAATGAAACGTCTGAGCTATCGTTGCTTGATCGGATGCGTCAACTTACACAGCGTGGCGTACCGTTTGCCTTGAGTAACGTTTTAGAGCATAAAGGGAGGTCCAATGAACTTCTTAAGGAGTTCATTTCGGAAGAACGACTCCATGTTTTCAACCTGCAATACAACTACGATAATGCATCTCACAACAGCAAGTCGCGAGGCAGCCGCGAGGTTCTGGTTACAAACTACAGGCTAGATAGAGATGGGCGTGCCGCGGTTGATGTTTAGAAAGTTGCAATCTGATTTCGCTTGAGTGAATCGAACAGCTCTTCTGATGTGAGTTCACCCCGGCATACCTTGTCCACTCCGATTAAGAGCTGGTCAACTGCCACAGCTCCGCCGTTTGCATTTGTTCGATGGTAAGTGGACTTCAGTTGCTCATCGAAGGCGCCTGTGAAGGTACTTGAAACCCAAAGAAAAGTCGTATTTTTGGGTGAAATTGTTTTGGGAAATGATTCCCACCATTTGGTTGGGTTGCGCTTTGGGTCGCGAAACTGATTGTCCTCAATGTACCGCACCATCTCGTCTTCCTGGCTTTTTATCTTTGAGTAACCATCAGCATACGCTTTCGTGTCAATGATGATTCCTGGACTTTGTCCGTCGGCCTGTTGGTAAACAATGCCATCTGGTCGCAAGGATCCACCAAGAACTCGAGCATTTGTATTAGTTGCTAGTTTGAACAGTTCCACTGTGAGAATCTCAAAGTCACGAGACCTCTTGGGGTCGAAAGCGATATCGTATAGCTCATAGAACTTTAACGGTAGGGAAGTCCGTTCCATGATCTTTTCTTTGCGCTTATCGTGAATTGTCCTCTGTCGTTCAGGGGTAACGCCAAGAGGTGGGATATCTAATCCTTTTATTGTGTCCTTCAGAGTTACACTGTTGCCGCTAGTGATGACTGAAATGCCGATACCCTGTAGCCCTTCAATGTCAGCGCGGACAACAGTTTCTGAATCGTGGAAGCCAAGCGATTTGAGGCGAGTCATTAGATTCTTGAACGACTTAGTTGTCGATAGAATTTCAATGATATGTGCGCGACGAGTTCTTACGTAGTCCTTTCTCTGTTTTTCTTCATCAGTATTGCCATCGATGGCTAAAAATTCCCAGTTTACATACTTGGGAATGCGTCTATTTTTTGAAGAGCCTTTTGATCGGCGTAAAGCGTGCCGTCCTTTTGCAGTTATCGAAAACTCTCTAAATCCTGCGCACACACCCAAAGAGGTTTGTATTGTGGTGGAGTGAGAAACGACGAACCCGAGTTTCTCAAGCCAGCTTGCTATTCCTCGCGCGTACTTGTCAGCGGTTCCTTCAATGTCGGACCGGATTTTCGTTTGTTCTTCTTTGGAAGTCGATAACTTGAGCCAATCACGCATTGTTGCATCTTCGTAAGAGGTAAACCCTCGCTCGCCCTTGAATCCAAGGTTGGAGCCAAGATAGAACTTGTTTACGGGTTTGCGTGACTCGTCTAGAAGCTGAAGTATTCGTATTGCTGGTGGGTAGGCTAGCAGAGAGTCTATTAGCGTTTGATCCTCTTCTGGTGACTTCTCAGACTGGGCGAATTCGCGCCCTGTTTCTGTGAGTGAACAAGTGTCGGTGGCCCGATTGTGTGTGACTAGGCCCAGACTGAGCGCCCATCGTAAGTAGCCATCTGAGGTCCAATTGTCTGTCCACTCTTTCCCTGTGGTTTTATGGTTTTGAGGAAGTATGGTCACTTGGATTAAGCCGTCCGCAACTGCATCACTTCTTCGTTTTGGCGTTTCGTTGTTTTTGTCCTTTGAGGTGCCAACTAGTTCTTTATATGTGAACGTTTCAGTGCAGTTTAGTAATTTGTCGTGCAATTGGTTTCGTAGATCGATAAAAGGGATCAGGCGGCAAACGAGATCGTCACGTAAGGCTTTGTAATGGGCAGTTGAGGAGTCAAAGATTTGAACGACAAGCTTTAAGTTCTCAAAGTTAGACGGGTTCTGCACCCACCCGTATGTTCTCCGGTGTACTTTGTTCATTGATTGCCCGCCTTTCTATTTATTCGAAGCCTACTTTAACTAACGATCTGGGTGTTTAAAGGGTAGCAATGTGTCGTCTTTGCAAGCATTAGGTGCCAGTGTAACTATGCCTAGATGTTCGGTAAGAAAAATATGTTCTATGTAATCGTTCCCTGGGCTGGTAACAGTTCAACCTGTTGCGCGTATGTCTTGAACGGTAGTCAGAGCGAATTGCGCACCTGTTGGGTAAATCAAAGACCGGCCCTGGACTCCCGCGAAAACGGGTAGCGGAACCGGTCGTGTTGTAAACAATTATAATTGTAAGCCGTACCTACTGCCTCCACACGCCGGTGGTGCCGGTCAATAACGCTGTACCGTCCACTACAGAACCGGGTCGCGGAGCAGGTTCAATATCAATCGGAAGTGCCAGGTTGACCATCATGCCGCAGTCGGCAACGACGCGGTACCACTGCTTACCCGTGAGTTGATTGGTCACCACCTCAACCTCTTCGCACACCGCTTTAAAGATACTGGCCGAACTCAACTCTTCTAGCTCAGCCGCGCCGGTCGAAAAATGAAACAGCCCCGGGCTGGCAATGAACGTTGGACCCAACGTAACTTCAGCGGGCATCCCGTCAGCCACATCGGCCAGCGACGAAGCATCAATCGGTGTCTGCTGGGCGCGCCAGTCATCAACTGACTCAAACACCTCAACATCAACGGCCACGGCACCAAGACAATACGAAGGATACGGTTCAAGCTCACCAACGTCGTTTCCCGCATACACCGGATACATAAACGGATCATCGACCGCCACCAGCACTTTAGTGAACAGAGAACCGTATGGGTCATATACATTCATCGCAGCTAATCCAGGGATCGGCTGCCACGCATCAACAGGTACGCGAGCAGGACCTGTTACTGAAACAGAATCTTCGCGTCTGCCGTCCAAGGGCTGGTATAGCGCGAGTGTGGCCCCTGACGGATCTACGTAGGCGACCATATGGTCGAAGTCGGAGGCGTCCACGCTTAAGAGCATGTCGTTCCTCAGCAATGAAAGGGTGTCATGCCAGTCCGGAAGAAAACCAAGAGATTCCAAATATGTCTGTGCCACACGTTTATTTTTTCATGCGCACAGACAACCGTGCACATCAGGCCTGGTCTCTACTAGAATCGGTGTGGCCTGTATGCAACAACCGTGGAACACGGGAAGCGCAGCGCTCAAGGCACCGCCAATCAGGGAAGGACACTCATGAAGACCGCAGAAATTAAGCGCCGCTGGCTGGAATTCTTCGAATCCAAAGGCCACACCGTGGTGCCATCTGCGTCCGTGATCTCGTCCGACCCCTCCATCCTCTTCAACATCGCAGGCATGGTGCAGTTCATCCCATACCTCACCGGCCGCGAACCCGCACCCTTCCCACGCGCCACCAGCGTGCAAAAGTGCGTGCGCACCGCCGACATCGAAGAAGTGGGCCAAACCACCCGCCACGGCACGTTCTTCCAAATGAACGGAAACTTCAGCTTTGGCGACTACTTCAAGAGCGAAGCCATCGCCATGGCCTGGGAACTGCTCACCACCCCAGAAGACAACGGTGGCCTGGGCTTTGACCCCAACCGCCTTTGGGTCACCGTCCACGAAGACGACGCCGCCTCGATCGACCTGTGGCTCGAAGAAACCAGCATGCCCCGCGAACGTATCCAAATGCGCGGCAACGAAGACAACTTCTGGCACACCGGCCAACCCGGCCCCGGCGGCTACTGCTCCGAAATCTACTACGACCGCGGGCCCGCATACGGCAAAGAAGGCGGCCCGGTCGCTGACGAAGACCGCTACATCGAAATCTGGAACCTCGTCTTCATGGAGTTCGAACTCTCCGAGGTCCGCACCAAAGTCGACTTCGACATCAAAGGCGACCTTCCCGCCAAAAACATCGACACCGGCATGGGCCTGGAACGCGTGGCGTTCCTCAAACAAGGTGTCGAGAACATGTACGAAATCGACGAAGTCTACCCCGTCATCAAAAAGGCCGAAGAACTCTCCGGCCACACCTACGGCACCAACCACAACGACGACGTCCGCATGCGCGTTGTCGCCGACCACGTGCGCTCCGCCCTCGTCATCATCGGCGACGGCGTGCGTCCCGGCAACGAAGGCCGCGGCTACATCCTGCGCCGCCTTCTGCGCCGCGCCATCCGCGCCATGCGCCTGCTGGGCGTCACTCAACCCGTGCTCCCACACCTGCTGCCCGTCTCCAAAGACGCCATGAAGCAGTCCTACCCAGAACTCGACACCGACTTCGACCGCATTTCCAAGATCGCCTACGCAGAAGAAACCGCGTTCCTGCGCACCCTGGAATCCGGCACCCAGCTGCTCACCCGCACCGTCGCCGAGGTGGGTAAAGGTGGCACTATCGACGGCGCCGTGGCATTTACCCTCCACGACACCCACGGCTTCCCGATCGACCTCACCGTGGAAATGGCCCACGAAGCAGGCGTGGAAGTCGACGTCGACGGCTTCAAAGCCCACATGGAAGAACAGCGCCAACGCGCCAAAGCCGACGCGAAGTCCAAGAAGGGCGGGGGAGCGAACCTCACCGCCTACTCCCACCTACTCGAAGCCGGCACCTCGGAATTCGTGGGCTACGACAACCTCAACACTCTGGCCACCGTGCGCGGCATCATCAAAGACGGCGAAGCCGTTCCCGTGGCACACGCCGGCGACACGGTCGACGTTGTCCTGGACATCACCCCGTTCTACGCCGAATCCGGTGGCCAAACCGCCGACATCGGCCACCTCACCGGCCCTGACCTCACCGCTCGTGTCACCGACGTTCAGAACATCCTGGCCGGGCTACCCACGCACAAGGTCACGGTTGAAACCGGTGAGCTGGAAACCGGCGCCCTCATCACCGCGCAGGTCGATCCAGACCACCGCTACCAAGCCCAGCAGGCACACTCGGCAACCCACCTCATCCACGCCGCCCTGCGTGAAGTTCTGGGCTCGAACGCCACCCAGGCCGGATCGCTCAACAACCCCGGCTACCTGCGCTTCGACTACTCGTACCCTGAAGCACTCAGCCCAGCAGCCCGCCAAGAAATCGAAGAATGTGCCAACACCGCAGTCCGCGACAACTTCGAAGTGGGCTACGACTTCCTGCCATTCGAAGAGGCCAAGAAATCCGGCGCCATGGCCCTGTTCGGTGAACGCTACCCAGAAATCGTGCGCGTGGTTGACATAAACGGCACCTGGTCCCGCGAACTTTGCGGAGGAACCCACGTCACCCGTACCGCAGAAATCGGACCCATCTCGCTAACCAGCGAAGCCTCCGTGGGCTCCGGCACCCGCCGCATCGAAGCCAGCGTGGGACTTGACGCCATGAAGCAACTGGCACGCGAACGCTCCACCGTGGCCCAGCTGTCGGAGCTTCTCAAGGTGCCCGGCCCCGAGGTTTACCAGCGCGTCACCGGCCTCATGGACCGCATCAAAGAAGCCGAACGCACCATCGCTCAACTCAACCAAGAAAAGGTCCTGGCCCGCGCAACCGACGCAGCCGCCAGCGCCCAGAAACTCGGCCCCGCAACCGTGGTCACAACGGAGCTCGGTGAGGTGGCAAACGCCGCCGACGTCCGCTCCTTCGTCCTTGACGTTCGCAACCGCCTGGACGACCCAGCCCACGTCATCGCAGCAGTTGGACTGGCCAACGACAAACCCGCCGTCGTCATCGCGGTAGGCCCTGACGCACAGCAAGCCGGTCTGAAAGCCGGAGCTCTTGTCACCTCGGCGTGCAAAACCCTGGGCGGCGGCGGAGGTGGCAAGCCCGACCTCGCACAGGGTGGTGGCCAGGACGCCACCAAGGTGACCCAAGCACTCCAAAACGTGCGCGACCAGGTAGCGAACTCGTGAGGCGCGGCCGGCGCTTAGGAATCGACGTGGGGGCGGTGCGCGTGGGAATCGCCCACAGCGACCCCGACGGGATCCTCGCCTCACCTCTTGAAGTGGTTAACCGCCGAGGTGGCGACAACTTCGCGCTGCGCCGAATCCAAGAGATCGTGGAGGAAGTCGACCCGGTCGAACTGGTGATAGGAGACCCCACGTCCTTAGACGGCACAGCGCGCCAGTCCGCGGACAAAGCTCGGCGTTTCGCCCAGAAGATCGTGGACCGCACAGGACTCCCGGTAAGGTACGTGGATGAACGTTTTACCACCACACAAGCGCACCTGATGTTACAAGCAGCAGGAAAATCGTCTAAGCAACGACGCGAAACCGTGGACGCGCAAGCCGCCGTGGTGATCCTGCAAACAGCTCTCGACGCTCTCGCACGTGAGGACAACAGTGGGGATTGACGACGTATTCGAAAACAAGGGCACCCGCAAGGACGCCCGGCAGCGCAGGCACAACCGGAAAATTCGGCGCCGTCGCATCACCGCCATCGTTGTAGTGCTCGCCCTCATAGCCGGAGTCAGCGGGGTTGTGGCAGTCAGCACGGCCTCGGGCGCGTTCTCTAACCTGTTCGGTGCCAAGAAGGACTACGAAGGCGAAGGCGAAGGCAGCATCGACGTCACTGTGATCCCGGGCGCGTCCGCCAGCCAGGTCGCCAACCAGTTGGTCGAAGAAGACGTCATCCGATCCGCCGACCCCTTCCTCAAAGAAGTCGAAAGTCGCGGCTTCGTCATCAAAGCCGGCACGTTCAAAATGCGCAAACGCATGAGCTCCAGCGCCGCCGTCGACGCCCTAGAAGACGCCACCGCCGCGCAACGCCTCACCGTGGCAGAAGGCCACACCATCAAGACCATCAAAGCCAACGCGATCAAAGCCGGCGTCAACGAACAGCAGCTCGACAAGGCCATCGACAAGAAGAAACCCAAGGACTACGGCCTCGACATCGACGCGCCCAACCTCGAGGGCTACCTGTACCCGGCCACCTACGACATCGACCCGTCACGCCCCGCCGAAGCCCTGGTCCAAGATATGGTCAACAAGACCAAGGACGAACTCAACCGGCTCGCCATTCCACACGACGACGCCCACTACTACCTGACCCTTGCCAGCCTGGTAGAAAAAGAAGCCACCAGTGACCCTGAGGTGCAAGCCAAGGTAGCGCGCGTGTTCGTCAACCGCGTGGGGAAGAAGTCCCAAACCGGCGGTCTGCTCCAGTCCGACGCCACCGTGGCCTATATCCACGGTGCGCGTCAGGACCTGACCACCACAAAGAAGGAACGCGAAAGCAACAACCCGTACAACACGTACAAACACAAAGGGTGGACGCCCGGCCCCATCAACTCACCCGGCGAACCCGCAGTGCGCGCGGCCATGAAACCCGCCAAGGGTGACTGGCAGTTCTTCGTAGCAACCGACCCAGACAACGGCACCGTGAAGTTCGCCAACAACTACCAAGAGCACCAGAAAAACGTCGAAGAGTTCCGCAAGTGGCTACGCGAACACCGCAAGAAAAATGGATAAGTTCAACGCCTGCGTGGCCGGGTCGCCCATTGCGCACTCCAAGTCTCCGGACCTGCACACGGCCGCGCTCACAGCACTGGGCATTCCGGGGGAGTACGGCTCGGTCGAACTCACGGAAGATCAACTGGCCACCCACATCGACACGCACCCGGAACTCGTGGGCATGTCGTGCACCATGCCGCTCAAAACCACCCTGGCCCAACTGGCGTACGAACGAAACTGGAACATCGACCCCACCGTGACCGCCACCCGGGTCGCCAACACGTTCGTGCGCACCCCCACGCCGTCCGTCTACAACACTGACGTCGCTGGAATCGTGGGCGCCCTGCGAACCTCTGTCACCTCGGCGGCCATTGTGGGTTCCGGCGCCACCGCAGCCAGCGCGCTTGTCGCCCTCAAAGAACTGGGTTGCGCGACCGTGGATATCTACGCCCGCAACCAACGGACCCGTGCTGACCTGGCCCAACTCGCCCAATCACTGGACATGGACGCCACCCACGCTGGCCTGGAGAAGATCAATTGGGACCACGACGTCATCGTGAGCACCTTGCCCACGGGTGTGGACCTGGACGTCCCCGCCCGTCTGTCCGCCACGGTGCTGGACGTCGCGTACGCGCACGGGTCAGTGGGGGAGAAGGCTAAGCAAGCCGGCGCCGAGGTGGTCCCCGGCCTGGCAATGTTGGTGGAGCAGGCTGTCGCCCAGTTCATTCACTTTGTGGGCGTCACCGGCAGGTCGTTAAGCGCGTCCGAGGTTCAACGGGCTACCGTTGCTATGTACGAAGCCGTCAACCTGACCCCGCCGAAAGGAGACTCATGGAGTCCGTCTCACTAGTCGCAGGACTGTCACTTGCGGTTGGGGCAGCGATCGCCGTATCCGTTGTCATCTGGTTCATGTTCCCCAAGCTCATCAACGACGAGGCGGGACTGCGCCTCCTCAACGGTCTGCGCACGGACAACCGCCCCGTGTGGCTCGTGTCCTTCGTCATGACCGCAACCGGACTGGTTCTGGCGTGGATCTCCGGGTTCTTCCTGCCCTTGTTCATGTCGCGCACCTACGCCGACATCCCCATCATCGTGGCCCTGGGCGTGTTCGCCGGAGCCACGGCGTGGCTGTTCTGGATCGACAGTGTGCTGCACCGGCTTCCCAACCTGATCGTTATGCCAATAGCCGGGTTCATGATCGTGGCCTACCTGGTGTCCATGATCTTGGGTGTTACCAGCAAGCAATCAGCGTTCGACCAACTGTGGGCACGCGGCGCAACCCCAGCACTCGCCGGGCTCGCCGGCGCCGGAATCACCGTGGTCATCTTCGCAATCGTCTACCTTTTTGGTCTGGCCCTGGGCAAAGAAACCTTGGGACTGGGCGATGTGAAACTCGCGGTTCCTGTGGGAATGGTCGCCGGAACGGCCAGCCAATGGGGCCTCATCGTAGCCCTGATCATCATGAACGTTTCGGCCCTGGTGTACTTCCTCATGCACTTTGGCAAACGCCGCAACGTTGCGTTTGGGCCACACATGCTCATTGGCGCGTGGACCGCCGCGTTACTTACACCACTCATTCTGTAGAGTTAGTTAAATGTTGAGATGGTTGACCGCAGGTGAATCGCACGGCGAAGCGCTCGTAGGAATCCTCGTAGGACTCCCCGCACACGTCGATGTCACCACTGAAGATATTTCCCGCGCACTCGCGCGCCGCCGCCTGGGCTACGGCCGAGGCGCCCGCATGAAGTTCGAAGCCGACAAGGTACGCCTCGTCGGAGGTGTTCGCCACGGCAAGACCCTGGGCGGACCCGTAGCAATCGAAGTGGGCAACACCGAATGGCCCAAATGGGAAACCGTCATGAGCCCCAACCCCGTCGACCCTGACGAGCTGGAAGGGCAGGCTCGGGCCGCTAAGCTGACGCGACCTCGGCCGGGCCACGCCGACCTCGTTGGCATGATGAAGTACGACTGGGACGAAGCGCGCCCAATCCTGGAACGCGCCTCCGCCCGCGAAACCGCAACCCGCGTGGCCCTGGGCGCTGTCGCGAGCCAGTTTCTCAAGGCCCTCGACATCGAGATCGTGTCCCACACCGTGGCCATTGGCCCGGTGGAAGGAGGACGCGATCTGGCACGCCCCACGGCCGCTGACGTTGAACAGCTGGACGCTGACCCGTTGCGTTGCTTCGATCCGGAGCTCTCGCAACGGATGGTCGCCGAGGTCGAAGACGCCAAGAAGGCTGGTGACACCTTGGGTGGGGTCGTCGAAGTTATTGTGTACGGCGCGTTCCCTGGTCTGGGATCGCACGTGACCGGGGACCGTCGTTTGGAATCGCGCCTGGCTGCCTCACTCATGGGCATCCAAGCGATCAAGGGCGTGGAGATTGGCGACGGCTTTGAAACCGCACGTCGTCGCGGCTCCGTGGCTCACGACGAGATCGACGCCGAAAACGGCGTGAAGCGTCTGACCAACCGCGCCGGCGGTATCGAAGGTGGCATGACCACCGGCGAACCCATCATTGTGCGCGCGGCCATGAAACCCATTTCCACCGTGCCTCGCGCCCTGTCCACGGTCGACGTGGCCACCCAGGAACCAGCCAAGGCACACCACCAGCGCTCCGACGTATGTGCCGTGCCCGCGGCCGGTGTGGTCGCCGAAGCCATGGTCGCGCTGGAACTTGCCCAAGCTGTGCTGGAGAAGTGCGGCGGGGATTCCGTTGATGAAGTCAAACGCAACCGCGACGCATACCTCAGCCACATCGATCCGTTCCTGTTGGGCCAATGAGTGTCGAGCCCGTCCCCAGGCCAGCACCCCCACTCAACCCAGTGCCGGCCGCGGGCGCGCGAATCGCGTTGATCGGTCCACCGGCAGCGGGGAAGTCCACAATTGGACGGTTGCTCGCTGAACGCCTGGACATTCCACTGCGCGACACCGACGCCCGCATCGTCGAACAACACGGAGATATCCAGCAGATTTTTGCCTCCCGAGGTGAAGCCCGGTTCCGCGAAATTGAGCGCGAGGTTGTGCGCAGGTCCCTGCGCGAGCTGTTGGACCGCCCCGGAGTGGTCTCCCTAGGTGGGGGAGCGATCCTCAACCCGGGAACCCGCGCCCAGCTCAAGCACCCGGCCATCAAAGTCATCACCATCATGATCGACGCCGATGTTGCGCGCGTGCGCCTGGGCGGGTCACGCCGTCCTCTCTTAGACGACGACGCCGACCCCGTAGCCGCGTGGCAAGCACTCGTGGACGAACGACGGCCACTATATGAGTCCGTGTCCACCGCAACCGTGAGTGCGTCGAACGAACCACCCTCAACAGTGGTCAACCGAGTGGTTGACGTGCTCACTAAACTGCAACGTGAAGAAGAGTACGCCCGCTTTGATCAGGAGGAGACCATTGACTGAAATCCGCGTGACCGGCGGAGGCGACTACCCCGTCATCGTCGGATCTAAACTCCTGGGCAGACTGCCCCAACTGCTGGGCTCACAAGTCCAGCGCGTCCTGGTGATCTACCCGCGCGCACTGCGCACAACCGGCGAACTCGTGCGCGAAGACCTGGCCAGCACCGGACTCGACGCAATCGCCGCTGAAATCCCCGACGCCGAAGAAGCAAAACACATTCGGGTTGCGGAGTTCTGCTGGCAAATCCTGGGCCAGTCCGACTTCACGCGCTCCGACGCAATTGTCGCCGTGGGTGGGGGAGCCATCACCGACGTCGCCGGTTTCGTGGCAGCCACCTGGTTGCGCGGCATCACCTTCGTCAACATCCCCACGACCTTCTTGGGCATGGTCGACGCCGCGGTAGGTGGCAAAACCGGAATCAACACGGCAGAAGGTAAGAACCTGGTGGGCGCGTTTCACTCACCAGCCGGCGTGCTTGTCGACACGGACACGCTGGCGACTTTGCCAGAGAACGAACTGTTCACCGGCATGGCCGAGGCCGTCAAGTGCGGTTTCATCGCTGACCCTACGATCCTCGAACTCATCGAGAACACCCCCAAGGACGTTCTGGCCAACCACGAATCACCCGAACTGCGCCAGATCATCGAACGCACCATCGAGGTCAAAGCCCGCGTGGTTTCCGGTGACTTCAAGGAATCCGGCACCCGCGAAATCCTCAACTACGGCCACACCTTGGGCCACGCAATCGAACGCAATGAGCGCTATCAGTGGCGCCACGGAGCCGCCGTGGCCGTGGGCATGATGTTCGCAGCTGAACTGGGAGTGATGCTGAAGAACCTACCCGCCGAGGTGGTGGACCGTCACCGCGCAATCTTGGAACACCTCGGGCTTCCTACCGGGTACCGTTCCGACCGCTGGCCGCAACTGCTCGACACCATGAAGCGGGACAAGAAAGCGCGCGGGAACCTCATGCGTTTTGTTGTGCTTCGTGACATTGCACAACCCGTAGTCGTCGAAGTGCCTGACACTTCGTTGCTGTACACGGCGTATCAAGCCATTGGAGTCGACTCGCCTGTGCGGACGATTTAAACCACCTGTTACAATCTTCTGGGCGCACTGGCCCTCACTTCTATGAAAGGAATCGCGTGGCAACCACCAACGATCTGAAGAACGGTATGGTTCTCAAGCTCGACAACGAACTCTGGCAGGTTGTTGAATTCCTGCACGTGAAGCCAGGAAAGGGCCCGGCTTTCGTGCGCACCAAAATCAAGAACGTGCTGTCCGGCAAGATTGTGGACCGCACCTTCAACGCAGGAACCAAGGTCGAAACCGCTAACGTGGACCGCCGCGACATGCAGTACCTGTACCACGACGGTTCCGACTACATCTTCATGGACGAACAGGACTACGACCAGGTCCCACTGTCCGACGCCCTGGTAGGCGACGCTGCGAACTTCATGCTCGAGAACCAGAGCGTCCAGGTCGCATTCCACGAAGGCAACCCGCTTTACATCGAACTTCCTGCCGCTGTGGAACTCACCATCAGCCACACCGAACCTGGCCTGCAGGGTGACCGTTCCAGCGGTGGAACCAAGCCAGCAACCGTGGAAACTGGATACGAAATCCAGGTGCCTCTGTTCCTCGAAACCGGTACTCGGGTGCGCGTTGACACCCGCACCGGAGAATACATGGGGCGCGTCAAAGAGTGAGCGCCCGGTATCGAGCACGTCGCAGGGCACTCGAACTCCTTTTTGAATCCGAAGCTCGTAACCTCCCAGAAGCGGAGCTGATTAAGCTTCGCGAAAACGACGAAGAGTACCCTCTACGGCCGTATGCACGCGAAATCGTCGACGGGGTCGTGACTCACCGTGCGCAACTGGACGAACTCATTTCGACGTACGCGCACGGTTGGACTCTGGAGAGAATGCCACGGGTCGACCGCGCTGTTCTGCGGATCGGCCTGTGGGAAATTCTTTACAACGATGACGTCGACGATCCGGTAGCGATCGACGAAGCCGTCACCCTGGCCAAGGAGTATTCCACCGACGATTCACCAGCTTTCGTCAACGCTCTGTTGGACAGGATCAGCAAACTTAAAGACACGCTTTAGGTATGCTTGTCATGAAACCACCTTTAACCACCGTCCCGTGAGGCGGAGAAGGAGGAGTCATGCGAACACGTACAGTTCTCGACGCTAACGAAATGGCTCGAGCGCTTACTCGCATAGCCCACGAAATCATTGAAGCGAACAAGGGCGCACAGAACCTTGTTCTATTAGGAATTCCCACGCGCGGAGTGCCCCTTGCACAGCGTCTGGCAGAACGCATTGGGCAGATTGAACCGGGCGTCGACGTCCCAGAAATCGTGGGTAGCCTCGACATCACCATGTACCGGGATGACCTCAAAGCGGGCAAACTGCGCACTCCCGAACCCACCAACATTCCCCGAAGTGGAGTCGACGGGAAGACCGTTGTGCTCATTGACGACGTTCTGTTCTCTGGGCGAACAATCCGTGCGGCCCTGGACTCCCTGGCCGATGTTGGCAGGCCCGAAGCCGTGCGCCTGGCCGTTCTTGTTGACCGAGGTCACCGTGCCCTGCCCATCCGTGCCGATCACGTGGGTAAGAACCTGCCCACGTCCCTTTCGGAACGTGTATCCGTCACCGTCACAGAAATTGACGGTGAGGATTCTGTCACCATCTCGGAGGCGTGATGAAACACCTGCTGTCGACCAAAGACCTCTCACGTGACGACGCCGTTGGACTCCTCGACATCGCAGAAGAAATGACGCAGGTATCCGCACGTGAAGTGAAAAAACTTCCCGTGCTACGTGGGCGCACCGTAGTCAACCTGTTCTTCGAAGACTCCACTCGTACACGAATCTCATTTGAAGCTGCCGCTAAACGCCTCTCAGCCGATGTCCTGAACTTCTCCGCCAAAGGCTCGTCCGTGTCGAAGGGTGAAAGCCTGCAAGACACCATCCAGACGCTCGGCGCCATGGGTGCTGACGCGATCGTGGTCAGGCACCCAGGATCGGGAACCCCGCACCGGATTGCCACCTCGGGCTGGTTGCACGCCCCCGTCCTCAACGCCGGGGACGGCACCCACGAACACCCCACCCAAGCCCTCTTGGACTCCTTCACATTGCGCCGGGTCCTTTCCGGGCAGCCCGCATCCGGACCGGCGGACGGCTCCCACGGGCGCACGCTTGAAGGCGCAACCGTGGCGATCGTGGGTGACGTGCTGCATTCGCGCGTGGCCCGCTCCAACGTCCACCTACTCAACACCTTGGGTGCGCGCGTGGTGCTCATTTCCCCACCCACACTGTTGCCGTGGGGCGTGGAAACCTGGCCGTGCGACGTGAGCTACTCATTCGACGAAGCGATTGCAGACTACGTCTTTGACGCCGTCATGATGCTGCGCGTGCAACTCGAACGCATGCACCAAGCGTTCTTCCCCAACCCCCGCGAATACTCACGCATGTGGGGACTCACGCAGGAACGACTGAGCGCGTTGGGCGACGACACGTGGATCATGCACCCCGGGCCCATGAACCGCGGATTCGAAATCTGCTCCGCGGCCGCTGACTCACCCCGCGCAGTCGTTCTCAACCAGGTAGAAAACGGGGTCGCCGTGCGCATGGCCGCCCTGTACCGCCTACTCACCGGACAGGAAGGTTAACCGTGTCGATCCTCATCACGTCAGTCAAACCCTTTGGTGGCGAACCCACCGACATCGCTATTGACGGCGGGCGAATCGTTTCACACGTCGACAACCCGGATAACACGATCGACGGATCCGGCCTCATCGCCCTTCCCGGCCTGGTGGACCTGCACACGCACCTGCGCGAACCCGGCAAAGAAGACGCCGAAACCGTGCTCACCGGGTCACAGTCGGCTGCCCGAGGTGGGTACACGTGCGTCCACGCGATGGCCAACACGCAACCGGTAGCAGACAACGCTGGAGTAGTTGAACAGGTGTGGAACCTGGGACGCCAGGCAGGCTACACCGAGGTCGTTCCCATTGGCGCTGTCACGGTAGGTCAAGAAGGTACCGCGTTGGCGGAGCTCGGGGCCATGTCGTCCTCGGAAGCCGGGGTTCGCATCTTCTCCGACGACGGCCTGTGTGTCCACGACCCACTGCTCATGCGCCGGGCGCTGGAATACGTCAAATCGTTCAACGGGATCATCGCGCAACACGCGCAAGAACCACGCCTCACCGAAGGCGCCCAAATGAACGAAGGCGTAGTCAGTGCCGAACTGGGACTGCCCGGCTGGCCCGCAGTGGCCGAAGAAGCCATCATCGCCCGCGACATCCTTCTGGCAGAACACGTGGGATCCCGCCTCCACGTGTGCCACCTGTCCACCAAAGGCTCCGTAGAGCTTGTCCGCTGGGCAAAGTCACGGGGAGTCAACGTCACCGCCGAAGTCACCCCACACCACCTCATGCTCACTGACGAGTTAGTCCGCTCCTACGACCCCGTCTACAAAGTGAACCCGCCACTGCGCACAGAAGCAGATGTGAAGGCGGTGCGCGACGGCCTAGCAGACGGAACGATCGACATTGTTGGAACGGACCACGCACCGCACACCGCCGAGCACAAGTGCGCCGAATGGACCGCCGCCGCAATGGGCATGGTGGGAATGGAAACAGCTTTGGCCATCGTTGTCGAAGCCATGAAAGACCACGACTTCGACTGGCACGACGTAGCCCGCGTGATGAGCGCCAGGCCCGCCCAGATTTCTGGGCTCACCACGCACGGTTCACTGGATACGGGTGCAGCGGCCAACATCGTCCTGATCGACCCAGCGGCTGACGTGACCATAGAACCGAACGACCACGCGACTCTGGGTCGCAACAACCCGTTCAAGGGCTTCAAGGTTGACACTCAAGTCGTCCACACCTTCCTGTACGGCGCCCACGTTGTACGAAACGGGGAACTCGCTGAACCACACCCCATCTCAGGAGGTGGCCAAGCGTGGATCGCCTGATTCCAGCCCTCATACTTCTAGCTGTCCTGGCCGTTCTGTTCTTCCTCATGTGGAAGGGCTGGAAGAACCGCCAAGCGTCACAGACACACATCCCTGAACCACCCAGGCCCACGGGCGAACCATCCGGACCCGGGCACCCAGGGATGTACGTCGCCACCACGTACGCAACGGATCCCCTTGAACGCATCAACGTCCACCACCTCGGCGTGCGCACCAACGGGACCCTGCACATTGAGGACGACCGCGTGGTGTTCATGCTCGACGGGATCGACGGAATTGAAATCCCGTTCACCGCGATTGACCAGGTCACCACAGCATCCGGGATGGTTGGCAAGTTCGTTGAAAAAGACGGCCTAGTGGTGATCGTATGGACCCTGGGCGACACGCAGGTCGCCACCGGTTTCCGACCACGTCTGGCCCACGCACGCACAGAAATTCTTGAAAGTTTAGCCCTGACAGAGAAGGTGAAATGAGCACTTTTGAACCTGCGGTCCTAGTCCTAGAAGACGGTTCCGTCTACGAAGGCTCCGCATACGGTGCACGAGGAACAACCTTTGGCGAGGCGGTATTTGTCACCGCAATGACCGGGTACCAAGAAACCCTCACCGACCCCTCTTACCACAAACAAGTGGTCATCCAGACGTTCCCACACGTGGGAAACACCGGGGTCAACGACGAAGACGACGAATCACGCGACTACTGGGTCGCAGGCTACGTCGTACGCGACGCCTCCCGCATCTCGTCGAACTGGCGCTCCACCGAAGACCTCGAAACCCGCCTCAAGCGCCTGGGCATCGTGGGAATCTCGGATGTGGACACGCGTGCACTCACCCTCAGGTTGCGTGAAGAAGGGTCCATGCGCGTAGGTATCTTCTCAGGGGAAGAAGCGTCACACGACCACGCCGCACTGCTCGAACAGGTCAAAGCCCAACCCCGTATGGAAGGTTCGGCTCTGGCAGGGGAGGTGAGCACCACCTCGGCGTACACCGTGGAAGCTCAAGGCGAAAAGAAATTCACCGTCGTTGCCTACGACCTGGGCATTAAGGGACGCTCACCATTCCACCTGGCCGCCCGCGGCATGGAAGTCCACGTGGTACCCGCAACCACCACGTTCGAAGAACTCCAGTCCTACAACCCAGACGGTGTGTTCTTCTCCAACGGCCCCGGTGATCCCGCAACCGCAGACCACCAAGTCGAGGTGCTCACCCGCGTGCTGGAAGAAAAGATTCCCTTCTTTGGAATCTGTTTTGGAAACCAGCTGCTGGGCCGCGCTCTGGGATTCGACACATACAAACTCCGGTTTGGACACCGCGGCATCAACCAGCCCGTCATGAACGTTGAAACCGGACGGGTCGAAATCACCTCACAAAACCACGGATTCGCCGTGGACGCACCCATCGGGGACCCCGTGACCGCACCCAACGAGAAGTTCGGGCGCGTGCAGGTGAGCCACATCGGGCTCAACGACAACGTGGTAGAAGGGCTCGCCTGCCTAGACATCCCAGCGTTCTCCGTACAGTTCCACCCGGAAGCCGCCGCGGGACCCCACGACTCAGAAAACCTTTTCGACCGGTTCGCTCGCATCATGAGCGACGCATAAGGAGGACCCGTGCCACTGCGCAAAGACCTACAGTCAGTTCTTGTCATCGGTTCGGGGCCCATCGTCATTGGCCAGGCCTGCGAATTCGACTACTCCGGTACCCAGGCGTGCCGCGTGTTGCGGTCAGAAGGCCTGCGCGTCATCTTGGTCAACTCGAACCCAGCCACCATCATGACCGACCCGGACATCGCCGATGCCACCTACGTCGAACCGATCGACCCCGAAGTCATCGAAGCGATCATCGCAAAGGAACGCCCAGACGCGCTTCTGCCCACCCTGGGTGGACAAACCGCACTCAACGCGGCCATCAACCTGCACAAGGCCGGCGTACTCGAGAAGTACGGTGTCGAACTCATCGGTGCCGACGTCGACGCAATTGAACGCGGCGAAAACCGCCAACAGTTCAAAGACGTCGTCGAAGCCTGCGGTGCTGAAGTGGCCCGCTCCCGCATCGCCCACACCATGGACGAATGCCTCGACGCAGCCAAGGAACTGGGCTACCCCATGGTGGTGCGCCCGTCGTTCACCATGGGTGGCCTGGGCTCTGGAATGGCGTACAACGAGGACGACCTGCGTCGCATCGCAGGCGACGGTCTGCACGACTCACTCACCAACGAGGTGCTGCTCGAAGAGTCGATTCTGGGGTGGAAAGAGTACGAACTCGAACTCATGCGCGACCGCAACGACAACGTCGTGGTGGTGTGTTCAATCGAAAACTTCGACCCGGTAGGCGTCCACACGGGTGACTCCATCACAGTCGCACCCGCCATGACGCTCACCGACGTCGAATTCCAGAAGATGCGCGACATCGGTATCGCGATTATCCGCGAAGTTGGCGTGGACACGGGTGGCTGCAACATCCAGTTCGCCATCAACCCCGACAACGGGCGCATCGTCGTCATCGAAATGAACCCGCGCGTGTCCCGCTCGTCGGCTCTTGCGTCGAAGGCCACCGGCTTCCCGATCGCAAAGATCGCCGCCAAACTGGCCGTGGGCTACTCGTTGGACGAGATCCGCAACGACATCACCCAAGAAACCCCGGCGTCGTTCGAACCTGCCCTGGACTACGTTGTGGTCAAGGTTCCACGCTTCGCGTTCGAGAAGTTCCCGGCCGCCGACCCCACCCTCACAACCACCATGAAGTCCGTGGGTGAAGTCATGGCGCTGGGTCGCAACTTCACCACAGCGCTGCAAAAGGCCATGCGTTCCATGGAACAGAAGGGCTCGCAGTTCGACTTCACTAAGCGCCTTGACCTGGAGGACGCGGACGTCAAGAAGCAGGTGCTGGCCCAACTGGCCCACCCAACCGCGGAACGCATCCACACCGTGATCACGGCGCTGAATTCTGGCATGAGCATCGAAGAGATCCACGAAGCCAGCGACATCGACCCGTGGTACTTGGACCAGATGAAGCTTCTGTGTGAGGTCGCCGAGGTCGTTCGCACCCAGGATCTGTCCCCGCAGGTTCTGAAGTTGGCTAAGCGTCACGGCTTCTCGGACGAACAAATTGGGGCGTTGCGTCACCTGGACGCCCAAGTGGTGACAGGCGTTCGCCACGCACTGGGCATTCGCCCGGTCTACAAGACCGTGGACACGTGTGCAGGCGAATTTGCCGCACACACGCCGTACCACTACTCGAGCTACGACCAGGAAACCGAAGTCCAACCACGCGACCGCGAAGCCGTGATCATCCTGGGCTCCGGTCCCAACCGAATCGGTCAGGGAATCGAGTTCGATTATTCGTGCGTCCACGCCACGATGGCGCTTGCCGAAGCCGGCTACGAAACCATCATGGTCAACTGCAACCCCGAAACCGTTTCCACCGACTACGACACGGCCGACCGTCTGTACTTTGAACCACTGACGTTCGAAGACGTTATGGAGATCTACAACGCAGAACTGGCGGCCGGACCTATCAAGGGAGTCGTATGTACCCTGGGTGGCCAGACCCCGCTGGGCCTTGCGGCTCGTCTGAAAGTAGCCGGTGTTCCCGTTTTGGGTACCCAACCCGAAGCCATCGACCTGGCCGAAGACCGCGGCGAATTCGGACGCGTTCTGGACCAGGCCGGTCTGCGTGCTCCAAAGCACGGAACCGCCACCACGTATGCAGAAGCTGAAACGATCGCCGAATCGATTGGCTACCCGGTTCTGGTTCGCCCGTCCTACGTGCTGGGTGGGCGCGGTATGCAGATTGTGTATGACAACGCCCAGTTGCGTTCGTACATGGATTCCGCGACCGAGGTGTCACCCACCCGCCCCGTCCTGGTAGACCGGTTCTTGGAAGACGCTGTCGAAATCGACGTTGACGCGCTGTTCGACGGCGAAGACCTCTACATCGGTGGCGTCATGGAACACATCGAGGAAGCGGGCATCCACTCGGGTGACTCAGCATGTGTCCTCCCTGCGATCACCCTGGGCGAAAACGTACTCAAGCGTGTGCGGTCCGCGACCCGCGCGATCGCAGAAGGCACCGGAGTGCGCGGTCTGCTCAACATCCAGTTCGCAATCGCAGCCGACGTTCTGTACGTCATCGAGGCAAACCCCCGCGCATCGCGTACGGTTCCTTTCGTATCCAAGGCCACGGGTACACAGCTCGCCAAGGCGGCCGCGAAGATTGCCGTGGGCGACACGATCGCGTCGATGCGTGGAACGCTACTGGAGGCCGAAGATGACGGTTCCTATGTGAACTTGGACCGCCCAGTTGCCGTGAAGGAAGCGGTTCTTCCATTCCGCCGCTTCCGCGACACCGACGGACGTGTTGTCGACTCGATTCTTGGCCCCGAGATGCGCTCAACGGGTGAAGTCATGGGTATCGCCCCCACCTTCCCAGTGGCGTTCGCGAAAGCCGAGATGGGAGCAGGTGCTTCGCTTCCGACTCAGGGTCGCGTGTTCGTTTCGGTTGCTGACCGTGACAAGCGTGCAGCGGTTCTGCCCGTGAAGAAGCTCATCGACATGGGCTTTGAAGTGATCTGCACAGAAGGCACCGCTGCAGTCATGGCACGCTACGGCATCGAAACCGTGGCCATGAAGAAGTACTTTGAACTCCAAGACGGCGAACGATCGATCCTGGACGACATCGCAGAACGCAAGATCGACCTGGTGGTCAACGTGCCGTCCGGACGTCAAGAACGCGCCGATGGATATGAAATCCGTGCAGCAGCGACGGCGGCACCTCTGCCGATTCTGACCACAACGGCCGAATTCGCGGCAGCGGTGTCCGCGATCGAAGCGATCCGCACGGCTGACTTCGGAGTCGCATCCCTGCAGGACTGGGCATGAGTTTCGCGCATCTGTGGCAATCGGCCATCGCGCGTAACCCGCTGTGTGTGGGCATCGACCCAGCTCCCGCCACGCTCGCAGCGTGGGGTCTGGAAGATTCGCCAGAAGGGCTGGCTTCATTCGCCACCACCATGTTGGAGCAATGCCACATGGAGGCGTGGTGCGTGAAGCCTCAAGCCGCGTTCTTTGAACGTCACGGCGCAGCCGGGATCGCAGTGCTGGAAAGCGTCCACCGCATTGCCAAGGACCTGGGCATGGTCGTCATCACCGACGCCAAGCGTGGAGACATTGGGTCCACCATGGACGGTTACGCCGACGCCTACCTCAATCCGGCCAGGCCACTTGCCACAGATGCGCTCACCGTGTCGCCATACTTGGGTACCGACAGCCTCACCTCGGTGTGTAAAGCCGCCGAAAAATACGGAACCGGGTTCTTCGCCCTGGCTCTCACGTCCAATCCGTCTGGGCCACAGGTGCAACATGCTCAGAACAATGGGACCGCCGTTGCCGCCCAGGTCTTTGAAACGGTACACAACTTCAACGAATCCGTTGGCGCACCGCTGGGCGGACTGGTCGTCGGTGCCACGATCGGTGACGCGGCACGCAAACTCGGAATCGACCTCGGCGCTTTTAACGGGCCCATTCTGTCACCGGGTTACGGGGCGCAGGGTGCAACTGTTGAGGACCTGCACACGGTATTCGGGAACGCGTTCGACAAAGTTTTTGTCAACGTCTCTCGAGGCATTTCAAATTCTGGACCCAAGAAAATAAAGCACCATATTCGAACAATTAGTAGCGAAATTCGTGGTGAAGCCCTATAGACTGACCGTAAGTTTCTTCTGGCTTAGGAGTACACGGTGGCACTAGAACCATTGACACCAGAACAACGGTCAGCAGCTCTGGAAAAGGCATTCCAGGCTCGACAAGCCCGAGCAAGAATCAAAGCTGAACTCAAAGAGGGAAAGACGTCTTTGAAGACGGTTTTGGACAAAGCTGTTGTCGACGAAGCATTGAGCAAGATGAAGGTCGTTGACCTACTCAGGTCCATCCCGGGTGTAGGGGAGCGGCGCGCACATGGGATCATGGAAGAAGTAGGGATCGCCCTGTCGCGTCGCATCAAAGGCCTGGGTATCCACCAAAAAGCAGCACTCTTGGAGAAATTCGACAACGCATGACACCACGACTCACCGTTCTCACTGGACCTTCCGCGGTAGGTAAAGGCACCGTTGGTGCGTATATCCGGGAACACTTTCCCCACGTGTGGTTCTCCGTTTCGGCTACCACGCGTGACCCGCGGCCCGGTGAGATCGACGGTGTGCATTACCAGTTCGTGTCGCCGGCTGAATTTGACCACATGGTGAAGTCCGGGCAAATGCTCGAAACCGCTGTGGTCCACGGCCGTAACCAGTACGGCACACCAAAAGAACCGGTCATGCAGGCGTTGGACGAAGGTAAGTACCCACTTCTGGAGATCGACCTTGCCGGAGCACGCCAAGTCAAGGAGCGCATGCCGGAAGCACGCTTCATCTTCTTGGCCCCACCCAGCTGGGACGAACTCGTGCGCAGGCTCGTGGGCCGTGGCACGGAATCAGAAGAAGAACAAGCCCGTCGCTTAGAAACCGCGAAAGTCGAATTGGCCGCCGAAGACGAGTTTGACCACACCGTGGTCAACAACGATGTTAGAACTGCGGCCCAAGAACTAGTAACATTGATGGGGCTGTCTATTGACAACCCCGAAAACTGAGCCGGAACTGCTATCGCGTTCCGCAAACCTAGATGGAGAATGAGTGTCCGTTCAACCTGAAGGCATCACCAACCCGCCTATTGACGACCTGCTCGAAAAGACCGAATCCAAGTACGAACTGGTCATCGAAGCATCCCGTCGTGCACGCCAGATCAACGCGTACTACGCACAGCTCCAGGAAGGTCTGCTCGAAAACGTGGGTCCGCTGGTGACACCAGAACCCAACGAGAAGCCTCTGTCGATCGCACTGCGTGAAATCGACGAAGACAAGATCATCATCCGCGAGGCAACCGAAGCCGACTTCGAAACTCCGGAACCTGAACCTGCTGCTACCGACGACCTCGGTTTCACTTTTGACCAGGACGTCGAAGCCTAAGTGAATATCGTTCTGGGAGTCGCCGGGGGCATCGCCGCGTACAAAGCGTGCCATGTGGTCCGGTTGCTCAAAGAACAAGGGCACAGCGTGCGTGTCGTGCCCACCGAGGCGGCCCTGAAGTTCGTGGGAGCCCCCACTTGGGAAGCGCTGTCGGGCCAACCCGTGGCCACCGACGTTTTTGACCGCGTCGAAGAAGTCCAACACGTCAACGTGGGACACGGCGCCGACCTCGTGATCGTTGCGCCCGCAACCGCCGATCTTCTTGCCCGTGCCCGAGCCGGCATGGGCAATGACATGCTCACAGCCACCCTGCTTGTGACCACCTGCCCCGTGGTGTACGTGCCGGCGATGCACACCGAAATGTGGCTCAACCCAGCCACGCAAGACAATGTTGCGACCTTGCGCGACCGCGGTGCTCATGTCATGGAACCCGCATCGGGTCGTCTGACAGGGGCGGACTCCGGCCCCGGGCGTTTGCCTGAACCAGCAGACATCGTTGAGTACGCGCTTTCGAAGGCGGGGGAGACACCTCCGGTTGGAAACCACGCTCTCGCTGGAACTCGCGTGTTGATTTCCGCCGGTGGAACCCGCGAACCCCTGGACCCCGTGCGCTACTTGGGCAACCGCTCTTCAGGAAAACAAGGCGTTGCCTTGGCACAGGTTGCCCTGGAACTGGGCGCTCACGTGACCGTATGTGCGGCAAACATCGCCAGCGATGTACTTGAGCCCATCCGTGGCCGAGCCACGATCGTGCCAGTCGAAACCACCGCGGAACTTCATGAGCAATGTGTGGCGCACGGAGAAAAGTCCGACCTCATCATCATGGCAGCCGCCGTCGCAGATTACCGGCCGGCAGAAATCGCTGAACACAAGATGAAGAAGTCCGGCGATGACGGCATGACGCTGTCCTTGGTTCAGAATCCAGACATCCTCAAAGACCTTGTCGCACGGTTCGGTGACACCAAAAACATTGTGGGCTTCGCCGCCGAAACGGGAACAGCCGACGACACACCCGAAACTCTGGCTCAACAAAAACTTTTACGCAAAGGGTGTCGTGCGCTGGTGTTTAACAGCGTGGCACAGGGGGCAGTGTTCGGTGACGATGCCACCTCGGTCATTGTGTACGAGCGCCACGGAAGCCAGGTACGTGAGCTTGTACGCGCCTCAGGTTCCAAGCAGGAAGTGTCACGCGTTGTCATGGAGTCGGTAGCTCAGTTGCTGCCCAGCTAGACTGTCTGTCGTGAAAAGCTTGCGTTACTTTACTTCCGAATCGGTTACCGAAGGGCACCCCGACAAAATCTGCGACCAGATTTCTGACGCAGTTCTGGACAATCTGCTGGCGCAAGACCAGCGGTCCCGTGTCGCAGTCGAAACCCTGGTCACAACCGGCCTCGTTCACGTAGCCGGTGAAGTTACTACCGATGGCTACGCCGATGTGGCCACGATTGCACGTGACGTCATCACCGGAATCGGATACACCAACTCAGACATGGGATTCGACGGGCACTCGTGCGGTGTCACCGTGTCGATCGGCTCGCAGTCCACCAACATCTCCGACGGTGTCACCACCTCGATCGAAGCCCGCGCCGGCGGGAACGATCCACTGGAACGTCTGGGCGCTGGAGACCAAGGACTCATGTTCGGATACGCCGACAACGCGACTTCTGAACTCATGCCCATGCCTATCCACCTCGCCCACCGCATGTCCCAACGACTCTCCGAAGTGCGCAAGAACGGCACCGTGGACTATCTGCGACCCGACGGCAAAACTCAGGTGACGATCGGCTACGACGGCGACAAGGCCGTGAGCGTGGACTGCGTGGTGCTGTCCTCGCAGCACGCGGAAGGTACCGACCACCGCCAACTGGAAAGCGACATCCGCGAGCACGTCATCAACCCCATCTTGGCAGACTCCGGACTGGACACCTCGGGCACGGAATTCTGGATCAACCCCGCAGGGCCCTTCACCGTGGGTGGCCCAATGGGTGACGCGGGGCTCACCGGCCGCAAGATCATCGTGGACACCTACGGCGGTTTCGCCCGTCACGGAGGTGGCGCGTTCTCGGGTAAGGACCCATCCAAGGTGGACCGCTCGGGCGCCTACGCGATGCGGTGGGTCGCCAAGAACGTCGTGGCAGCCGGACTGGCCGACCGCGCTGAAGTTCAGGTGGCCTACGCGATCGGGAAGTCGCACCCCGTGGGCTTGTACGTAGAAACGTTCGGCACGGAAAAAGAAGACCCCGCGCGCATCGAAAAAGCGATCGATGAAGTGTTCGACCTGCGACCGGCAGCCATCATTCGCGAACTCGCGCTCAACCGCCCCATCTACAACCTGACCAGCACGTATGGTCACTTTGGGCGCGAACTTCCCGAATTCACGTGGGAAAACACCGACCGCGCAGAAGCCCTCACACAAGCAATCTAAACCACGGTCCCTGCCCGCGGTGGCGACGCCGGGATAACCACTAGACTCGAAGAATGGAATTACCCGGCTTCGACCACCAGTTGCGGATACGTGGGGGACTCACCCCGGCGCCGTCCCAACCCGTCGCGGCCGTCCTCCTGGAAACGCCCGTGCCGCACTTAGCGCGCACGTTCGACTACGCGGTCACCGACACCCTGCACGACGAAGCCCAACCGGGTGCGCGAGTGCGCGTGAAGTTTTCCGGCCGGCTCATGAGCGGGTTCATCGTGGCGCGCACGGACACTACCGATCACGACGGCGAACTCCACGCCTTGGAGCGCGTCACCTCACCCGTGCCAGTTCTCACGCCCGAACTTCTGGACCTGTGTACCTCGCTTGCGAACAAGTATGCGGGAACTGTCCCGGACGTAGTCCGGCTCGCCATCCCACCCCGCCACGCGGGCGGCGAGAAGACAGCGTTAGGGGCGGACACCTCGGCGACCCCCACCTTCACCGACCTCCCCGCGCCCATAGCCGACAGCGAAACGGACTTCCTCACCGCCTTGCGCACGTGGGTGCAGGCGGATGGGCTGGTGCCCGGACCTCGGGCGGCGTTCGCGGTGCCACCGGGGGAGCGGCCCGGGTTGGGGTGGGTGCATGCCGCCCTGCGGGCCACCGCCGAGGTCGTCGCGGCTGACCGCTCCGTGCTTATTGTGGTGCCCGACCAGTCCAGTGTCGAAGCCGTGACGTCGTTGCTGGGCCCGGCTGCCGTGACACTCACGCACGAACAAGGCCCGCAAGCACGCTGGTCGGCCTGGGTGAAAGCCGCGACCGGGAAGGCGCGCGTGGTGGTGGGCACCCGTGCCAGCGCGTATGTTCCCATGCCGGATTTGGGTCTCATCGTCATGTGTTTTGACGATGAGGACGCGTTCATCGAACCCAGGGCGCCTTACTGCCATGCCAGAGCTGTTGTGTGTGAACGTGTCGCGCAGACGCAGGTAGCCACCCTGTTCGTTGATCACGCACGTAGCGTCGACGTGCAACGCCTGGTGGACGCGGGGTGGATGGGTGACGTGACGCTGCCACGCCCACGGATGCGGGAACTCACACCGGTGGTCCTGGACTCGGGGTTCACCCGGTCAATCGCCGACTTCTCTTCGCTACCCGAACGGGCCTTCGACCTCATGCGCCAAGCACTGGGCCGGGCAAAAACCCAAGGGCTTGTGGGTCCGGTGCTTGTGCAAGTTCCGCGCACCGGATACATCACGCTTGTGGTGTGTGAGCGGTGCCGCGAAACCGTGCGCTGCTCATGTGGAGCACCCATCAAGGCGGCCAGTGTGACCGGCCCGTTTGCGTGTTCCGCGTGCGGGAACCGCATCGACCAGGTGACGTGCGAATGCGGGTCGACCCGATTCCGTTCGGCCGGCCAAGGCTTGGAAACCGTCCACTACGAGCTGGGGCGCGCATTCCCCGGCGTGCCTGTTGTGCGCAGTGGCGGTGACCGGATTATTTCGCGCGTGGACCCCGAACCGCAGATCGTCGTGGCCACCACCGGCGCTGAGCCGTACACGGAAGGCGGGTACGCTCTGGCACTGCTCTTTGACACGCTGTGGCCCGGCCCCAGTTTGCGCTCCACGCAAACCGCAATCGCCCGTCGCATGCGAGCCGTCAACCTGGTGCGTCCCGCACCCGGGCGCGTTCTAGTGCTGGACGAAAACCCCGACATCATCCGCACACTTGTCCACTACGACCCCGTGGGATGGGCTCAGCACGAACTCGAGATCCGCGAGGAACTGGGCATGCCACCCGTGGTGCGCACCGGTGAAGTGTCCGGGACGCGCGCCGTCGTTGACCAAACGCTGGCTCAACTGAAGGCCATCGACGGGGTGAAACTGTTCGAAGAACGCGAAGGACCACCCCGCTCCCACTACACACGCAACAGCACAGACGACGACGCAACTATCACCGCCGTCATCGGTATCGAACGACACGCGTCCGCCCAGGTGACGGAACTTCTCAAGCGGATTACCACCTCGGCGATCATGCACGGCAAACCCGCCCCCCGCATCCGGATAGACGACCCCGACGCCCTGTAGCATGGAGGGCGTGAGAATCGTCTTTGCTGGAACCCCATCCGTCGCAGTGCCCGCACTCCACGCCCTGCGTGAACACCACAACGTGGTCGCCGTGCTCACCCGGCCCGACGCGCCGGTGGGACGCAAACGCATCATGACCCCCAGCCCGGTCAAAACCGCGGCCCTGGACGCCGGAATCGACGTGATCGAAGCGTCACAGGTCAACGACGAGGTGTGTGAACGCATAGCCCAGTACCAGCCAGACGCCGGAGCCGTTGTGGCCTACGGGGCGCTTCTGAAAGACAACGCGCTTTCGCTACCCACGCACGGCTGGTTCAACCTGCACTTCTCCATGCTCCCGGCTTACCGCGGCGCCGCACCCGTGCAATGGGCGCTCATCAACGGCGACACGACAACCGGCCTCACCGTGTTCCAACTGGACCGGGGCATGGACACCGGGCCGGTGCTGGACCAACGCGAATACCCGCTACCCAGCAAAGACGCTGGCGACATGCTCGAAGAGTTCGCCCACGCTGGAGCACAGCAACTCACACAGGCGCTCACGCGACTCGAAAACGGTGACGCCACTTTGGAACCACAATCGGGCGAGGCGACGTACGCACCCAAGCTCAGCGCGCAAGACGCACACCTGAACTTCGCCCTGCCGGCCCGCGAACTCGTGGCCCGCAGCCACGGCGTGTCACCCATGCCAGGGCCGTGGTCAACGATCGACGGCAAACGCGCCAAACTCGCCGGGCTCAGCGAAACCCAGGTTCAGGTTCCGGCAGGGGAGATCCGCGAACTCGACGGCCAGATTCTCATCGGAACGGGAACCACCGCAGTCCAGGTAGAACGCATCCAGCCGTTTGGAAAACCCATGATGGACGCCCACGACTTTGTGCGCGGCAACGCCAACGCCGTGTTTGACGTAGAAGGACAGTAACGTGACAGACGCATCAGATCGCAAGAATAACTCGCGTGGCTCGCGCGGAGGTCGTGGGCCAGGGGGCCGCGGCCGAGGTGGTAAGAAGTTTCAGGGTCACCGGGAACGTCCCAAGGCGAACCCCCGGGTGATCGCGTGGGAGGTTCTGCGCGATGTGGACCTCAACGATGCGTACGCAAACTTGTTGTTGCCCGCTAAACTTGAGCGCACACGCATGAGTGGGCCGGATGCGGCCATGTGTACGGAAATGACGTACGGAACCCTGCGTGCCCGACGGTTCTACGACGCCATCATCGAAAAAGTGTCTGACCGTCCCGTTGATCAGATCGAAGCCGCCGTGCTCAACGCAATGCGCCTTGGCGCCCATCAAATCCTGGCCATGCGCGTGGCAGATCACGCTGCCGTCTCTGAAACCGTGGGCGTGATCAGCAAGAACGCTGACAGTAAGATTGCGAACCGCGCCGCCGGGTTCGTCAACGCGATTCTGCGCCGGATCACGGAGAAGTCCCGCGAAGAATGGCTCGAGGTCGTGACTGAAGGGCTCAGTGACGACGAACGCCTGGAAATCTCCACCTCCCACCCGGCCTGGATCATTCGGTCACTTCGCCAAGCACTTGTTGCCAACGGGCGAAACGCCGAGGAACTCACACAACTGCTCGAAGCCCACAACACGCCTGCCCGCGTGTGCCTATCCGTTCTGGACGGAACCCGCGACCAGGTAGCGCAGAAGCACGGCGAACCCACCGAACTCTCGCCCATCGGAGTGACCCTCACCCACGGCGACCCCGCGCACGTGGATGCCGTTGCCAGCGGGCACGCCCGGGTTCAGGACGAAGGGTCACAGCTCGTCGCCCTGGCGCTCGTGGAAGCGGAAGCCCACGAAGACCCTTCTGACCCATGGCTTGACCTGTGCGCGGGCCCAGGAGGAAAGACCTCGGTGCTGGCCGCGCACGCGGGCAACAAGAAGGTGGACGCGGTCGACGCCTCGGCACACCGTACGGAACTCGTGAAAGACTCCACCCGCGCGTTCGACAACGTGCAGGCAGTTAACGACGACGGTCGCGAATTCGCGGCGGCCCACCCCAACACGTACGCCAGGGTGCTGGTCGACGTGCCGTGCTCCGGCCTCGGAGCGCTCCGACGTCGCCCCGAAGCCCGGTGGCGCCGCAAACCCAGCGACATTGGCGCGCTTGGGGGAGTCCAACGCGATCTTCTGCGCACTGCGATCGAAGCCACCAAATCCGGCGGGGTCATCGCCTACACCACATGCTCACCGCACGTGGCAGAAACCCTGATGGTGATCGAAGACATCGTGAAGAAGCAGCCGGTGACGGTCATGGACGCCCCCGAGGTGGTTGCCCAGCTGTCCGGAAAGCCGGCCCAAACTTTTGAATCAGCAACCGTAGCTTCCGGACGTGTGGTGCAACTGTGGCCACACATCCACTCGACCGACGGAATGTTCCTAGCCCTTCTGAAGAAAGACTGAGCCGTGAAAATTCACCCTTCTATTCTTTCTGCCGACTTCGCCAACCTCGAAACCGAACTCAAGCGCATCAGCAACGCCGACATGGCCCACGTCGATGTCATGGACAACCACTTCGTGCCCAACCTGACATTTGGCCCACCGGTGGTTGAACGGATCAAAGCCGTGTCGCCGGTTCCCATCGACGCTCACCTCATGATCGCCGACGCCGACCGCAACGCACCCGTGTACGCAGAAATGGGGTGCGAATCCGTGACGTTCCACCTCGAAGCCGCTACCGCTCCCGTGCGTCTAGCCCGGGAACTGCGCCGGCTGGGTGCGCAAGCCTCGGTGGCAATCAAGCCGGCCACCCCAGTCGAGCCGCTGTTCGACCTGTTAGGGGAGTTCGATCAAGTGCTCATCATGACGGTGGAGCCAGGCTTTGGCGGCCAGAAGTTCCTGGACGTGTGCCTGCCCAAGGTGAAGCGTCTGCGTGCAGCGATCTCCGAGCAGAACATGAAGGTCAACATCCAAGTTGATGGCGGAATCTCAGCTTCAACCTTGGACCAAGCAGTCGAAGCCGGGGCCAACGTTTTTGTCGCAGGCTCTGCCGTGTACGGAACCGAAAACCCCGCAGCCACGATCGACGAACTGCGCGCCCAAGCACTGGCTCACCAGTAATGGAACTTTTCACATGGCTCAACACACCGGTTTTTGAACTGCTGGGCAAACCGGTCCCGTGGTCCGACTTCCTGGGCAACATCTTCGCTCTACTGACCGTGTACCTGGCGCTCAAACGCAACATCTTGTCGTGGCCGGTGCAGATCCTGGGATCAGTACTCCTGTTTTCTGCGTCGGTGTCTGCTCACTTAGGCGGTAATGCGAGTCGGCAGGTGGTCATCATCATCGCCGCGGTGTGGGGCTGGATGACGTGGAAGAAGAGCCACGAAGAATCCGGTGAAGTGCGCGTGCGCTGGGCAACTGCGCGTGAACGCGTGGTGCTAGTGGTCGCCCTGCTCGTGGGCACGCTGGGCTTCGGATACATTTTGCACCTGGGCAACTGGTCGTGGAACCCGTTCCCGGACGCGTATATCTTCGTGGGCTCGCTGGTAGCCATGTACGCGCAAGGAAAAGCCGTCGTCGAATTTTGGTTCGTTTGGCTGGCAGTTGACCTGGTGGGAATTCCCCTAGCCATCATGGGTGGTCTGCTGTTTTCCGGGATCGTGTATTTCATCTTCCTCATCATGGTGATTGTGGGAATCGTGGACTGGGCAAAACGGAGCCGGCAGACCGTGACCCATCCCTCATCTCGGGCCACCACATTCACGTCAGATGACGTGTACTAGCATGAAGGCGTGAAGACTTTTGACGAGCTTTTTGCAGAACTTCAGCACAAAGTTGAAACAGGGGACCCGGACTCCTCAACCGTGAAAGAACACGCCGCTGGAGTCCATGCGATCGGGAAGAAGATCGTGGAAGAAGCCGCCGAGGTGTGGATGGCTGCCGAACACGAAACCGTCGAAGAATTCACCGCCGAAGCGGCCCAGCTCATTTACCACGTCCAGGTCATGATGCTCGCAAAAGGTGTCAGCCCAGAAGACGTGTACAAACAGCTTTAGCAGGAGATCCCATGTTGCGAATTGCCGTACCCAACAAGGGTGCGTTGTCAGAAGCGTCCGCGCACATGCTGCGAGAAGCTGGCTACCATCTGCGATCCAACACCAAGACGCTGGTCCACCGCGACAGCGAAAACGACGTGGAGTTCTTCTACCTGCGCCCGCGCGACATCGCGGTGTATGTAGGTTCGGGGATCCTGGACCTGGGCATCACAGGGCGTGACCTGTTGGCCGAATCGGCAGCGGATGCCCACCAGATCATGGAACTGGGCTTTGGCGCTTCCAGGTTCCACTACGCATCCCTCCCCGGGACCTTCAACAGTGTGCACGACCTGGAAGGCAAACGGATCGCCACCAGTTTCCCCACCTTGGTGAAACGGCACCTGGACGAACACGGCGTCAACGCGCAAACCGTCAAGCTCGACGGTGCCGTGGAAGTGTCGATTGAACTGGGTGTCGCCGACGCTATCGCCGATGTCGTCGAAACCGGGTCGACCCTGCGTCAAGCTGGTCTGGAAACCTTTGGGGACCCCATCATGCATTCGCAAGGGGTTCTCATCGCGCGCGACGGAGTGGAAGACAAAGACCTTCCCGAACGCGCCCACGTTCTTCTGCGTCGCCTCAAATCCGTGAGCGTTGCACGCACCTACGTCATGATGGACTACGACATCCGGGTCAAAGACTTAGAACGCGCAACCGAACTCACTCCAGGGCTGGAAAGCCCCACGGTCTCAACTCTGCAAGACCCCGAATGGTGCGCGGTGCGTTCCATGATTAAAACCAAGGACGTCCACGCAGTCATGGACAAGCTGTACGACGTTGGGGCCCGCGCGATTCTGGTGACCAACATTGGCGCCTGCAGAATTTAAACCCTTCAGAGCTCGCAAGGTGCGTGCGCTGTGCTTCACGCTCGCACCTATTGTGGTGCTGGCCTATCTGGCACTCTCGATTGCCTTAACGGTCATCGAATGGAAGTCCTGGCACGGCTACGACATCGTGTGGATGAACCTGCTTGGACTGCTCTTCGGATTCGTTGTGTGGCGTGTGGGAGCAATTGAAGCGCGCCCCAGCCCCACAGGCCTCACCGTCCGCAACATCTTCTCCACCCACTTCTACGAGTGGAACCAAATCATCGACGCCCACCTGCCCTTAAGTTCCTCCTGGGCAGTCTTGGACCTCAACGACGGAACAACCACCTCGGTCATGGCCATCCAACACTCAGATGCTGGGCGGGCACGGAGCGAGATCAACCGATTACGTACACTCATCGAAACCAACACGAAAGGCGAGCAATGACAGGACCACTGACCGGATACACTGTTGTAGACCTCTCACGCGCATTGGCTGGCCCGCACGCGGGACAATTGTTCGGCGACTTGGGAGCACGGGTCATCAAAGTCGAAAACCCGGCTGCCGGAGACGACACGCGCTCATGGGGCCCACCCTTCGTGGGGCCGGAAGACAACCAGCAAGCCACGTATTTCTTGTCGTGTAACCGCAACAAGGAATCCATCGCGCTGGACCTCAAGAGCGACGACGGAAAAGACGTCCTCACCAAGCTCATTCGCAAAGCCGATGTTCTCATTGAAAACTTCCGCGTAGGCGTTCTTGCGCGTCTGGGCTTTTCGACCGAACAGCTGCACGAAATCAACCCGCGCCTGGTGATTCTGCAAATCACCGGCTTTGGCCACGACGGACCCGAAGCGATGCGTGCGGGCTACGACCAGATCGCGCAAGGTGAAGCCGGGCTCATGAGCCTGACCGGACCCGATAAGGACAACATGCAGCGCGTGGGTGTCCCCATTGCGGACCTTCTGGCAGGTATCCACGGAACCCTGGGTGTTTTGGCGGCCCTGCTGGAGCGCGAGCGCACGGGTCAGGGAAAGGTGGTGCGCACCTCGCTCATTTCTGGCATGGTGGGCGTTCACGCCTTCCAGGGAACCCGCGCAACCGTGGCACACGAAACCCCGCTGCCCGGTGGCAACCACCACCCATCGATCTCACCGTACGGCATGTTCAACTGCAAGGACGGTGCGGTACAAATTTCGGTGGGTAATGAACGCCTGTGGCAGAAGTTCTGTGACGCTTTTGGTTTGGACGCGGGCGCCGAAGGGATGGCGACCAACACCGAACGTGTGACCAACCGTCCCGCTGTGACCGCGGCCGTGGAAGAGAAGTTTGGACAGTACCCGGCTCAGGAGTTGCTTGAGAAGCTCTCCGAGGCCGGTATCCCTGCGGGTAAGGTACGGACCCTTCCCGAGGTGTATGAATGGGAGCAGGCTCTGTCCCAGCACCTGAAGATCTCCGTTGACCACCCCGTGTTGGGCGACATTGATCTGCCCGGTCCAGCCATCCGGTTCTTTGACGTGGACGGGGGAGCCGAAACCGAAACCACCCGCCTTGAACATCAGGCTCCTCCTCTTCTCAACGCGGATGACGAGAAGATCCGCGCATGGATCGAGGAAGCATGAAACGCCTCTCAGTTTCCGAGCTCCTCGACATCGTTGTAGACCCAGGCACGTTTCAAAGTTGGGACGAAGAACCGATTGTCCCCGCGGGAGGGATTTCCGAGGACTACGCGGCTGACCTTGAGGCGGCACGCGAGAAGTCCGGGGTTGACGAAGCCGTTGTCACCGGCGAAGGCATGGTGAAAGGCCGGCGCGTGGCCCTGGTCGCGTGTGAGTTCCGGTTCCTCGCCGGCTCGATCGGTGTGGCGGCAGCCGAACGTTTAGTGCAAGCGATTGAGCGCGCAACGGCCGAAGGGCTTCCGGTTTTGGCGGGCCCGGCCTCGGGCGGAACCCGCATGCAAGAAGGAACAGTTGCGTTCCTTTCGATGGTCAAGATCACCGCGGCCGTCCACGCTCACCGCAAAGCAGGTCTGCCATTCCTGGTGTACCTGCGCCACCCCACAACCGGAGGTGTGTTCGCCTCCTGGGGTTCGCTGGGACACTTCACCGTGGCCGAACCCGGAGCCCTCGTGGGCTTCCTGGGACCACGCGTGTACGAACAGATCTACAACCAGAAATTCCCTGAAGGCGTGCAGACTTCAGACAATCTGCACCGCCACGGAATTATCGACGGAATCATTGGGCCCGAACGGATTCCGGAGACCGTCTCCAAGGTCCTGGGAATCCTCATGGGTGCCCGCGAAGTCCCCAGCCCTGTAGCCGACCCACACACGGCCCCGGAAGTTGAGCCCAAAGACACGCACGCGTGGGACATCATCACCGCGTCGCGCAACCCAGACCGGCCCGGTGTGCGCGAACTCCTGCGGTGGGGTGCCAGCGATGTAGTGCCACTGTCTGGAACCGGCCAAGGTGAAAGTGACCGAGGTCTGCTCCTGGCTCTGGCTCGCTTTGGGTCGGCGCCCGCGATCGTTCTGGGACAAGACCGACGCCGTCAGCGTAGCCACGAACCCATGGGCCCGGCGGCACTTCGCCAGGCCCGCCGCGGAATGGCCCTGGCTGGTGAACTGCACATTCCTCTTGTCACTGTCATCGACACGCCCGGTGCGGCGCTGTCGAAGGCGGCCGAAGAAGGTGGGCTCGCAGGTGAAATCGCGCGATCGCTGTCGGACCTGGTGACGCTCAAAGCGCCCACCGTGTCACTCATCATGGGTGAAGGATCCGGCGGCGGAGCACTCGCACTCATTCCCACGGATAGGGTTCTCACCGCACAGAACGGCTGGCTGTCGCCGCTTCCGCCGGAAGGGGCCTCGGCGATTGTGTACCGGGACACCGAACACGCTGCCGAGATGGCGCAATACCAAAAGGTGCAGGCGGAACACTTGAAAGCCAACGGAATTGCCGACCGCATTATTGCGGAAAAGCCCGACGCAACCGATGAGCCGCAAGAGTTCGTCAAGCGGGTGGCATCAGCTCTCGAGTACGAAATCATCGACCTCATGCGCAAACCCATCCACCGACGCTACGGCCAGCGTCTGGACCGGTACCGGGCACTGGGGCTGTAATGTCGCTCGCAGCTCGTGTCATTCCGTGCCTCGACGTCAAAGACGGTCGAGTGGTCAAGGGCGTGAACTTCATGGACCTCCGCGACGCCGGAGACCCCATCGAATGTGCCCGCGCCTACGCGGCTGAAGGCGCCGACGAACTGGTGTTCCTCGACGTCACAGCGTCCAGCTCCGGCCGCGCACCCACCTATGACATGGTCAACCAGGTGGCCCAAGAAATCTTCATCCCGTTCGCCGTGGGAGGTGGCATCCGGTCGTGTGACGACGTCGACCGCATGTTGCGCGAAGGTGCGGACAAAGTGGGGGTGAACACGGCTGCTATCGCACGTCCCGAACTCATCTCGGAGATCGCCAGGCGCTTTGGCAACCAAGTGTTGGTGTTGTCAGCCGACGTTCGCAGATCACCCGCGACCACCTCGGGCATGGAAGTCACCACGCACGGCGGGCGCACGGGAACGGGGATCGACGCGCTGGAGTGGTTGGCGCGAGCCCAGGATCTGGGAGCCGGCGAAATCTTGCTCAACAGCATGGATGCAGACGGCACCAAAAAGGGATTCGACCTCGAGATGATCGAACAGGCACGCCAGGTCGTGGACCTGCCACTCATCGCCTCCGGTGGGGCCGGCGCGGTCGAACACTTTGCGCCGGCGATTCGCGCAGGAGCCGACGCCGTGCTCGCAGCCAGCGTATTCCACTTTGGGGACTTCACGATCGGGGACGTGAAAGCGGAACTGAAACGCGAAGGAATCGACGTTCGATGAGTGAAATTGCAGTAACGGACGTGTCCTACGGCCCTAACGGGCTGGTGCCTGCAGTCGTGCAAGACACGCACACAAAGGACGTGCTCATGCTCGCCTGGATGAACGAAGAGGCCCTGCGTCTGACTCTGACAACGGGCAAGGCCACGTACTGGTCACGGTCACGACAACAGCTCTGGGTGAAAGGTGAAACCTCCGGGCACACGCAGAAGGTAGTGAGCGTGCACGTGGATTGTGACGCTGATACCGTTCTTCTCGAAGTTGAACAGACCGGGGCCGCATGCCACACGCTCACACCCACGTGCTTCACAGGAAGAAGGCTCAATGCAGATGACGTCACTGAGTGAGTTCACGCGCTTAGGCGATAAACACAGAATCGTCCCGGTGTACGCCACCGTGTTGGCTGACAACGAAACGCCACTGTCGGTGTACCGCAAGATCACACGAGGCAACCCCGGCGAGTTCCTGCTTGAGTCCGCTTCAAACGGGACGTGGTCACGGTACTCCTTTGTGGGGCGTAACCCTCTGGCCACCATCACTGCTGACGCCAACGGTGAGGTCGTGTGGTTGGGCGAGGTTCCCGAAGGTGCGCCTACGCAGGGTGACCCGTTGTCAGTAGTGGAAGATGTGCTCGAGCTTCTGCAGGCGGCTCCGCACCCATCTTTGCCGCCCATGATTTCGTCCTTAGTGGGGTACTTGGGTTGGGACATTATCCGGCGCATTGAAAACCTGGGGCCCAGCCCGTTGCGCGAGGACGCGCTTCCAGAACTGTCCATGTCGATTCCCGGCGACGTGGTGATCGTAGACCACTACACCAACGAGCTCACGTTGGTGGCCAACGTAGTCAACGTCAACGGTGAAGAGTCCGGAATCGAAGCGGCCTATCAACGTGGGGTTGAGCGGGTTGAACGTCTGCTGGCCGATATCAACACGTCCAGTGACCCGTCCTTGAGCGTCTACACGCGACCCACCCCAGAGGTCTCGTACAGGACGGAACCCGCGGATTACTTGGCAGCGATCGACGAAGCGAAGAAGCGGATTGTCGACGGCGATATTTTCCAAGTGGTGCTGGGGCAGCGATTCGACATGGACGTGGACGCCACACCACTTGACGTGTACCGCATGTTGCGCAACACCAACCCCAGCCAGTTCATGTACATCATGAACATGCCGGGAGTCGACGGCGACGACTTCACTGTCATCGGCTCGTCCCCGGAAGCGTTGGTGACCGTGAAAGACTCTGAAGTTGTTACCCACCCCATTGCGGGGTCGCGCCCACGTGGCACTACGGATGCGCAGGACGCCGCGCTGGCTCGCGAGCTCTTGGCTGATGAGAAGGAACGCGCTGAACACCTCATGTTGGTGGACCTTGCGCGCAACGACCTGGCCAAAGTGTGTGTTCCCGGGACCGTTGACGTGGTCGAATACATGGAGATTGAACGGTACAGCACCATCATGCACATCGGATCCACGGTCACGGGTCAGTTGCGCGACGGTGTGACGGGCGTGGACGTCGTCAAGGCCACGTTTCCCGCCGGCACGCTGTCAGGGGCTCCCAAGCCGTCGGCCCTTCGGATCATTGACGAACTCGAAACCGTCTCCCGCAACGTGTATGGCGGGGTCGTGGGGTACATGAGTTTCGCGGGTGACCTGGACTTGGCGATCGCGATCCGCACCGGTGTCATGCGCGCAGGCACACTCACGGTGTACGCCGGCGCCGGAATCGTGGCCGACTCCGATCCAGAATCAGAACTCACGGAATCGAAAAACAAGGCCGCCTCCGTGCTCAACGCCGGCGCGGCCGCGAACACCCTCGGTTCTGTGGGGACACGCGGGGAGGACGAGTGAAACGCTCAACCGCCGTGGTGGCCCTGCTTGTGTGTGCCGGGGTGATGTGGGTGCTGGGTTCCCAGAATTGGGGCGCCGAGGTCGTGAATCAGACACCCGAGGGCGTCCAGGATGTGGGCAGTGAGGCGGTGACGAACCGTGTGGGCATTGCTTTGGCAGCGGTGGCTGCTGTTTTGGCTGTTCTACTCGCGATGGTGGGGCGGTTTGGCCGGTGGGTCGTCGCTGTGATGTACGCGTTGAGCTCCATGGTGTTTGCTGTTGTTGCGGTTGCTCAAACCGATGCAGGCATTCTGCGGTGGGCAGGCCTTGCCGTGGGTGTTCTGGGGGCTGGACTGAGCCTGTTTATCGCACGCGCTTCAGGAGACTGGACCACGCGCAACAAGTACGACCGTGACGCGCACACGTCTACCGACGAGCCCGACTCTGTTTCCGACTGGGACGCGCTCACCAGAGGAGAAGACCCCACGTGATGCAGGCGGGTCGGTTTTCTAAACCTGAGAACTCCATGAGACAATGACCGCGAGACCAGCATAAGGAGAAGAATGAAATCTCAGTACCGCAACGGGGCCTTTGACCTCGACAAGTCAACAATTGACTACGAAGCGATTCAAGACCCCGGCCACGGACACTCGGTTGCAGGCTGGGTGCCAGCAGTCATGGTGATGCTTGCAGCGATTTCCGGAACCATTGGTTTCGTGTTTGGCCCCTTCATGCTGGTGTGGGTTGGCGTAGGTCTGGTTGTTTTGGCAATTCTTCTGGCCCCCATCCTCCACAAGGCAGGTTTGGGACCTAAGAAGCACCACAACACGCTAGCCAAGTGAGCGTACTTAACAGCATTATTGATGGAGTCCGAGCCGACCTTGCAGAACGTGAGGCTCGGATTTCTCTTTCGGAGTGCAAGAAGCGCGCAGATGACGCAAGCCCGGCACTCCCTTTTCTCCCCGTTGAAGAATTCGGGTTGATCTGCGAAGTCAAACGCTCCTCACCCTCAAAAGGGCACTTGGCGGACATCAGCAACCCCGCTGAACTGGCCGCCCAGTACGCGGCCGGGGGAGCGCTAGCGATCAGCGTGCTCACCGAACAGCGACGCTTCAACGGAAGTCTGGACGACCTCGACGCTGTGCGCGCAGCCGTGAACATTCCCATCCTGCGCAAGGACTTCACCGTCACGGAATACCAGATCTATGAAGCGCGTGCTCACGGTGCTGACCTCGTCCTCCTCATGGCATCTGCCCTGGACGATACGCAACTGAAAGATTTCTACGCACTCAGCAACGACCTCGGGATGACAGCCCTGGTTGAAACCCACACGCCAGAAGAGATGGAACGGGTGCGGGCGCTGGACGCGGGGCTCATTGGTGTCAACGCGCGCAACCTCAAGGACCTCAGCGTCGATACTGCGCGCGTGGCTCCTATCATGTCGGACGCACCGCAGGGAGCAACTCTGGTTGCGGAGTCCGGTGTGGAATCCGTCGAGGATATCCGCACATACGCAGTTGCCGGTGCTCATGTGGTGCTCTGTGGTGAAGCGCTCGTGAAAGCGGGCGACCCCAGGGCGTCGGTTGAAGAATTTACACGCGCTGGACGTCAGTAAGTCCGCGCCTGTCAGGAAGGTACATATGGGACCGTATTTTGGTGATTTCGGTGGGCGTTTTATTTCCGAAGCGCTCGTGCCTGCGTTGGACGAAATCGACGAAACCTGGCAAAAAGCGATGGTCGACCCCGAGTTTAAAGACGAACTGGCCCGCCTTCAGGCTGAGTACGTGGGTCGTCCCAGTTTGTTGACCGAAGCGACCCGGTTTAGCGCTCACTGCGGGGGAGCGCGCGTGTTCCTCAAGCGCGAGGACCTCAACCACACGGGAAGCCACAAGATCAACAACGTCATTGGTCAGGCCCTGCTCACCAAGCGCATGGGTAAAAAGCGTGTGATCGCTGAAACTGGGGCTGGTCAGCACGGTGTTGCGACGGCTACCGCGGCTGCGCTCTTTGGCCTGGAATGCACGGTGTACATGGGATATGAGGACACCCAGCGGCAGGCGTTGAACGTGGCGCGTATGCGCCTTTTGGGCGCCGAGGTCGTTGCCGTGAAGAACGGCACCGCCACCTTGAAGGACGCCATGAACGAGGCATTGCGCGACTGGGTTGCCAACGTTGCGGATACGCATTATTTGATTGGGACCGTCGCTGGGCCACACCCGTTCCCGGCCATGGTGCGCAGTTTTCAGCGGATCATTGGTGATGAGGCCCGCGCGCAGATTCTGGAAGCGACGGGCCAGTTGCCGGATGCCGTGTGCGCGTGTGTGGGTGGCGGATCGAACGCGATGGGGATCTTCGCAGCGTTCTTAGATGACTCCGACGTTCAGCTGTACGGGTTCGAAGCTGGGGGAGACGGTATCGACACGGGTCGCCACGCTGCACGTTTCTCCGGTGGTAGGCCAGGTGTGCTCCACGGTTCAAAGACCTACATTTTGCAAGACGAGGACGGCCAGACGCTCCCGTCGCACTCCGTGTCAGCCGGTCTGGACTACCCGTCCGTGGGGCCGGAACACGCGCACCTGTTCGACTCTGGTCGTGCGATTTACGAACCCGTTGTCGACGACGAAGCCATGGAAGCGTTTAAGCTTTTGTCGCGAACCGAAGGAATCATCCCAGCTATTGAGAGCTCACATGGGCTTGCAGGCGCCATGCGTGTGGGGAAGCGACTGGGTCCAGATGCCACGATTCTGGTGAATCTGTCTGGCCGTGGCGATAAAGACATGACCACTGCAGCGAAGTGGTTCAACTACATTGACGAAGGGGCGACGCAAGCATGACCGCCGTGAGTGAACTACTGGGTACAGTTGCCAACCAGGGTCGTAGTGCCGCTCTGATCGGTTACTTGCCCGTGGGCTACCCAACGGTCGATGAGTCGATTGAGGCGATGGTGGCACTGGCCAAAAACGGGTGCGACATCGTTGAGGTGGGCATGCCGTACTCTGATCCCGGCATGGATGGTCCGGTGATCCAGCATGCGGCTGAAACCGCGCTCGAAAATGGGGTCCGCACAGAAGACTTGTTCCGCGCGGTTTCAGCAGTTGCTGAGGCCGGGGCACTGCCCGTGGTCATGACGTACTGGAACATCGTCTATCAGTACGGAGTCGAAGCATTCGCCAAACGCCTGCACGAGTCCGGAGGCGCGGGGATCATCACCCCGGACTTGATTCCGGACGAAGCACACGACTGGATCGACGTGGCTAGCCGCTACGACCTCGGCCGGATCTTCTTAGCTGCGCCGTCGTCCACGCCTGAACGCATTGCCACGATTGTGAATAGTTCAAGCGGGTTCGTGTACGCGGCGTCGACCATGGGTGTCACTGGCACGCGTGACTCGGTTGATTCGCACGCCCGTAACCTGGTTGAACGACTCAAGTCAGCCGGGGCCCAGCACGTGTGCGTGGGCCTGGGTGTGAACAACGCCCAGCAGGTCGCCGAACTTGCCGAATACGCTGATGGCGTTATTGTGGGCTCGGCGCTGGTAAAAGCACTCACCTCCGGAGGGCCGGAAGCCGTGGGTGAACTCGCCGCGTCACTGCATACCGGAACACTGAAGGAACCTACCGCATGAACGGAATCCCGTCACCCACATGGAGTGGGTTTTCGCTTGGACCTCTGACGATCCACGCGTACGCGCTGTGTATTCTGACGGGAATTGCGGTTGCTCTGTGGCTCACCAACAAGCGGTGGATCGCCCGTGGCGGAACGTCCGACGACCTGTGGAACATCGCCGTGTGGACGGTGCCAGCGGGAATCATCGGTGGGCGCTTGTACCACATCTTTTCTACCCCGGCGCCGTACTTTGGCCCCGGTGGTGACCCTGTAGCCGCGCTCTACATTTGGAACGGTGGCTTAGGCATCTGGGGTGCCGTTGCGCTGGGTGTTTTGGTCGCGTATCTGGTGGCCCGGCACTATGGGATTCGGTTCTTGTCCTTCATTGACGCGGCCGCCCCGGGGCTGATCCTCGCCCAGGCGATTGGCCGCTGGGGAAACTGGTTCAATCAAGAACTGTTCGGAGCGCCCACGACTCTTCCATGGGGACTGCAGATCGACCCGGCCAGCCCCAACTGGCCCGACCCCTCACTCCCTGCAGACACGCTGTTCCACCCCACGTTCCTGTATGAAAGCGTGTGGAACGTTATTGGCGCGGTGCTCCTCATCTGGGCAGGCACAAAGTTCCAGCTCAAGCACGGGCAAGTGTTCTACGCCTACATCTGCTACTACACGCTGGGTCGCGTGTGGATCGAAGCACTGCGCATCGACACGGCAGAACACATCCTGGGCTTGCGACTCAACGTGTGGACATCCATCCTGGTGTTCGTTCTTGGCGCGGTGCTGTTCATCGTGTCCCGGAGCCGCTACGGTGCGGGCACAGACGTTGCCCACTCACGTGAGCGGGTCGCATACGACGTCGCCGCGAAATCGCACGACAACCCGGACGACTTCCCGCCCTACACTCGCGGAGCCACAGCTCCCGGCGTTCGCGAAGTGGGCTTTGGCCCTCAGACCATGTCGCTACCAATCGTCGAAGAAGCGGAGCCTGTAAGCGATAAATCATTCGGCTTTTACGGGGCTGTCACGTCTACGATTTCGATCGTTCCGCAGGTTCCAGATAAACGGGGAGACCAGACGCGCTGAGTTCGGGTTATTCGGGTTAGAGTGGCAGTATGAGGCACGCGAAAATTGTCGCAACACTAGGTCCCAAGCAAGATTCATACGAAGCAATCCGTACACTCATCGACGAAGGCACCGATGTCCTTCGTTTCAACTTCAGTCACGGCACCCACGAAGACCACCAGCGTCGCTATGAGTGGGCCCGTCGGGCGGCACTAGAAACTGGGCGCGCAATTGCAATTCTGATCGACTTGCAAGGCCCTAAGATCCGCCTCGGTGAGTTTGAGACACCTGAGCCCATTGCACTGGAACGCGGCGACCGGTTCACCATCACAACACGCGATGTCGTTGGCACCCGCGAACTTTCCGGCACCACGTACAAGAAGCTCCCCACGGATGTCGAGGTGGGGGACCCGTTGCTCATTGACGACGGTCGCGTGCGGTTGCGCGCCGTCGAGGTGACGGATACCGAGGTCGTCACCGAAGTTGAGGTTCCCGGCAACGTGTCGAACCACAAGGGGATCAACCTTCCGGGCGTTCCCGTGTCCGTGCCCGCCCTGTCGGAAAAAGACGTTGAGGACTTGCGGTTCGGTTTGCACATGGGTGCGGACTGGGTGGCTTTGTCGTTCGTGCGCGACGCACAAGACGCGGCCCACGTTCGCCAGATCATGGCGGAAGAAGAAATCTGGATCCCGGTGATCGCAAAACTCGAAAAGCCACAGGCCGTGGAAAGTTTGCGGGATGTCGTGGGTGCCTTTGACGGCATTATGGTCGCCCGAGGTGACCTGGGAGTCGAACTGCCCCTCGAGCAGGTGCCCATTGTGCAGAAGCGGGCCATCGAGTTGTGCCGTCGTCAAGCTAAGCCGGTCATTGTTGCCACGCAGATGCTGGAGTCGATGATCGATGAGTCGCGTCCGACGCGCGCCGAGGTGTCCGACTGCGCGAACGCCGTGCTGGACGGGGCCGATGCCCTCATGCTCAGTGGTGAAACCGCAGTGGGAACGTATTGGAAAGAAGCCGTGCGCACCATGGCTTCGATCATTGAGTCGACTGAAGCGCATGGCCTGGAACGCGTTCCGCCCTTGGGAACCGAACCGCACACCCGCGGTGGCGCAATTACGGCAGCGGCTGTTCAGATTGCACGTCAGCTCAAGATCGACCTGTTGTGTACGTTCACGCAGTCGGGTGACTCGGTGCGTCGCATGTCGCGTATTCGCGCAGACAAGCCCATCCTGGCTTTTACCCCCGATGTTCGCGTCCGCCACCAGCTGGCTCTGTCATGGGGTGTGCGCACGTTCTTGGTCAACCCCATGCGCCATACGGATGAAATGGCGCGTCAGGTCGATGAGATCTTGTTGAGTTCTGGTCTGGCTGAGGACGGACAGCTGTGTGTCATCGTTGCGGGTTCGCCTCCAGGAATTGCTGGATCTACGAACGCTCTGCGCGTTCACGCGGTTGGGGACACCATTAAAGGTGTGGCTCCGGTGTATCGCGAAGATCAGGATCGTAACCAATCCGGTGGTTACGGGGAGATTCCAGAACCGCCCACGGGTTCGCAACACGTGATCCGTGAGGACTGATGAAGGGAAAGCCTGGGCATTAGCCCAGGCGAGTACCGGATGTGGGACTCGAACCCACACGTCTTTCGACAACGCATTTTGAGTGCGTCGCGTCTACCAATTCCGCCAATCCGGCATGGCTCTCGCGATGAGAACCTAAGTAACAGTACCAGATGTTTTACGGTCCTTACCAATGTGAACTAGGATGAGTAGCGTGTCTAACTCAGAAAACGCGTCAGCAGAATCGCATCCAGTCCGACGAGTAGTCGTAGCAGAAGACGAATCGGTCATTCGTCTCGACATTGTGGAGATGCTCCGTGAGGTTGGTTATGACGTCGTCGGCGAGGCTGCCGACGGCGAATCCGCAATCCACCTCGCCGATGAACTGCGCCCAGACCTCGTGGTCATGGACATCAAAATGCCCAAGATGGACGGCATCACGGCTGCAGAACACATCGCAAAGGCCCGGATCGCTCCCGTTGTCCTGCTCACTGCATTTTCACAGAAGGAACTCGTGGACCGGGCGCGCGACGCCGGCGCAATGGCATACGTTGTCAAACCGTTCACCTCGGCAGACCTGGTTCCAGCCCTGGAAATCGCCCTGTCACGTCACGCAGAAATCACGGCTCTCGAAGCCGAAATTTCCGACCTCACCGACCGTTTTGAAACCCGCAAACTGGTGGAACGCGCCAAGAGCCTGCTGATTTCAAACATGGGGCTGACGGAACCCGAAGCCTTCCGGTGGATCCAGAAGACCTCGATGGACCGTCGCCTCACCATGCGTGAAGTTGCCGAAACGGTTCTCAACCAGATCGAAAAAAACTAATTCGAAAAGAACTAGTTCCACAAGAACTATTTGGACTCACGTCGCAGGAAGTTCGTGATCCGCACGATCGACAAGAGGTTCCCGTCGTCGTCGGTCATGCGCACTTCGTGGTTGATGATCGTGCGACCCGCGTGAATAGTCTCTGCGCGTCCATGCACTGTCCCTTCTCGCGCGGCACGTACGTGTGTCGCGTTGAGGTCAACACCCACCACGGGGCGCCCGTCGTTGCGGGCAAACGCATGCATCGACGCCAGTGATTCGGCCAACACCACGTGTCCGCCCCCGTGGAACAGGCCCATGGGTTGCAAGTTTCCAGCCACGGGCATGGTTCCTTCAGCAAAGTCGTACCCAATCCGCGTCAACTGCATGCCTGTGCGCTTCATGATTGTGTCGTCGCCAATATGGCCGACCTTTTTCAACACGGCGTCGAACTCTTCGGGGGTCATGTCTGGTGTGAGCATTGGCATGGCTACTCCTTTGGGCCTGTGAGCTATCGTGTGAGTGTGAGCTCTCTACTTCTGATTGACGGACATTCTTTCGCTTACCGTGCTTATTTTGCGTTGCCTCCCGAGAACTTTTCCACCTCGACCGGGCAAACCACAAACGCAGTGTACGGATTCCTTTCTATGTTGCTCACCGTGCTCGAAAATGAGAAGCCTGACCACGTAGCGGTTGCTTTCGACCTCGGGCGGCAAACGTTTCGGCTCGACGAATACCCCGAATACAAGGCCGGGCGGGCCCGCACACCGGAAGACTTCCCCGGTCAGGTGGACCTCATTCAGGACATGTTGCGCGCGCTCAACATCCCAGTCCTCACACGGGAAGGCTTCGAAGCAGACGACATCCTGGCAACGCTTGCCCGGCAGGCAACAGACCGAGGAGTCACCACCCAAATCGCGTCCGGCGACAAGGACTCGTTCCAGTTGGCCTCAGATACTGTGACTATTCTGTACCCCAAGCGTGGCGTGTCGGAGCTCAACCGGTTCACACCTCAGGCAGTTGAAGACAAATACGGTGTGACGCCTGCGAACTACCGTGGCTTGGCGGCCCTGGTGGGAGAAAAGGCCGACAACCTCCCCGGCGTGCCCGGGGTAGGTGAAAAAACGGCAGCCAAGTGGCTAGCGAAGTACGGCGACCTCGACGCGATCATCGACAACGCTGAGGACATTGGCGGGAAAGTGGGCCAAAGCCTGCGCGACCACCTCGATGACGTCAAACGAAACTACCGTCTCAACAAGCTCGTCGAAGACCTCGACCTCGACATCGACCCACTGGACACCCAGGTGGGGGAGGGCGCGCACCACGACCAGGTCACCGCGCTGTTCGACCAGTTGGAGTTCCGCCAGCTGGCTGAGCGGGTGAACGCCCTGTTTTTCGCTGACGTTGAGCAGGTCCCGCAGGTTGAACTGCCCGAGGTCGTCGCCACCTCGGGCGCGGACCTTCCGGCGTGGTTGGACGCGTCGGAAGAGCCCGTGGGCTTCGCACTCGAAGATGACACGCTGGGACTTGCCAGCAACGACTCCGCAATCTGGGTCGACTTCACCGATCTCGACGAGAAAGCGTTCAGCGCCCTCGACACCTTCCTTTCGACAAAGCGGGTAGTCGCACACGACGTCAAGCCGCAGGTACACGCGTGGGTCGAACGGGGGTTCACACAACCTCGGCCCATCATGGACACCGAACTTGCCGCCTACCTACTCGCACCCGACGCACGCGGTTACAGCCTCGCGGACATGGCCAGCGACCTCGGCGTGGTTATGGACGAAGACCGCGACCTGCTCACCGATGTGGGAGAACAGTTGGGACACCGCGCGTGGGTCACGGTGGCGCTGTACCCGCGTTTGCGTCAGGACCTGGAACGCAATCACCTGCAGGATGTTTTCGACGACATCGAGATGCCCACACAGGAAATCCTGGCGCGCATGGAGATTGCGGGCATCGGCATTGACCAGCCGGTGTTAAACGAGCTCATCACAGAGTTTGAGGCAGCGGCTCAGCAGAGTGCGTCGGAGGCGTATGCGTCGATTGGGCACGAAGTGAACCTAAATTCGCCCAAGCAGTTGCAGACCGTGCTGTTCGACGAACTCAATATGCCCAAGACCAAACGCACCAAGACCGGTTACACCACGGATGCCGACTCGCTTGCGGACCTGCTCGTCAAGACGCAGCACCCGTTCCTCGAGCACCTCCTGGCCCACCGCGACCGCACCAAACTCAAACAAACTGTGGTGGGACTGCAAAAGGTTGTGGCCGACGACGGACGCATCCACACCACGTATCTGCAGACGGTGGCGGCGACCGGACGACTGAGCTCAAAAGACCCCAACCTGCAGAACATTCCGGTCCGCACCGAGGCCGGGCGACGTATCCGTTCCGTGTTCCAAGCAGCCCAAGACGACGGGTACGAAAGCCTCATGAGCGTGGACTATTCGCAGATCGAAATGCGCATCATGGCCCACTTGTCAGGTGACGAAGCTCTCATTCAAGCGTTCAAGGACGGCGAAGACTTGCACCGGTACGTGGCTGGGCAAGTGTTTGACGTGCCCATTGAAGACGTCACTGACCAGCAGCGCTCCAAGGTCAAGGCCATGTCCTACGGACTCGTCTACGGTTTGAGCGCGTACGGGCTGTCGCGCCAGCTAGGCATTCCAACGGGCGAAGCCAGCGCACTCATGGATGACTACTTCGCGCGCTTTGGGGCCGTGAAGGAATATCTGGACCAGGTGGTCGAAGAAGCACGCGGACGTGGGTACACCGAAACCATGTACGGTCGTCGCCGGTACCTGCCACAGTTGCGATCAGACCGTCGCCAGCTTAGGGAAATGGCGGAACGCGCAGCACTCAACGCGCCCATCCAGGGCAGTGCCGCCGACATTATGAAAATAGCCATGAAGCGGGTCGATGACGCCTTGCAGGAGGCCGGACTGAAGTCCCGCATGCTCTTGCAGGTCCACGACGAAATCATCCTGGAGATCTGGGCTGGTGAAGCGACCCAGGTTGAAAAACTCGTACGCGAGAACATGAGCCAGGCGGCCCAGCTCAGCGTGCCACTCGATGTGAACGTGGGCGTTGGGCCCAACTGGCAGGACGCCGCGCACTAAGGCAACACAGTCGAGAAAATCGCGGTGCCCGGCATGAGCTCACCGCGCAGGGGTGACCAGCCACCCCACGCGGTGTGGTTGTCCTTGGGCCATTCGGGTTCGGTGATGCCACGCAGTTCAAAACCTGCATCCACAATGAGGTTCACCCAGTCGCCAATCGTGCGGTGGTGTTCCGCGTAGATGGGGTTGCCTGAACTGTCGAGCTCCACATACGGGGTTCGATCGAAGTACGAGTACTCCACGGTCAGCCCGGCCTCCGACGGTACGTCAGGGAACATCCAACGCAGAGGGTGGGTGACGGAAAACACCCACGCTCCACCCGGACGCAAGACACGGGCAACCTCACTGAGAACGACCTCGGCGTCCTTCACAAAAGGCAACGCCCCATAGGACGAAAACGCCACATCAAACGAGCCGGACGGGAACGGAAGCTTACGCGCGTCAGCCTGCAAGAACGTGGGCTCAACGGCGCCGCCGGTGAGAGGTTGCTCACGGCTGAGACGCGACGCCTGCTCGAGCATACCGGACGACAAGTCCACGCCGGTCGCAAAACCGCCCTGCTTAGCGATCCACCGCGAACACTGGCCGGCGCCGCACCCAACTTCCAGCACGTACTTGCCGGACACGTCGCCCAAAAGCCCGGCGTCGGACTCGTGAACGCCCTCTGGGCACCAGATGAAGTCGGACGCGCCCAGGAAGCTACCGTGTTCAGCGAGGTACTCCGAAGCCGAGCCATCCCAATACGTGCGGTTCGCGCGCACCGAGGTTTCTTCGTCAATGGGGATGTAGCCCCCGGAAATGATCTCTGCTGTGCTTTCGGTCTCGTCCACGCTTCACCTTTCATGGGCGTCTGACTACTGCCGAGGTGGTAGGCAGTGTCGCTGTCAAGAACTGCAAGATAGTGTTACACTTTCTTAGCGTATGCGCGAACTGTGCAATGTGCGCTGTTTACGTCATACATTGTCCATGTTGTCAACCATATTCCTGGTGACTCACGACAGACCATGAACGTGAATTACTGGGTGTAAGTCCATTTACGGAGTCCCTACCTTTATGACCACCACCACGCCGGAAACGGCGAAGAACTCGCAGGTTGCCGTTAACGACATCGGCTCTGCTGACGAATTCCTCGCGGCCGTAGACGAAACCATCAAGTACTTCAACGACGGAGATATCGTTGAAGGAACCATCGTCAAAGTAGATCGCGACGAAGTTCTGGTCGACATTGGCTACAAGACGGAAGGAGTCATCCTTTCGCGTGAACTGTCGATCAAGCACGACGTAGATCCAGCAGAGGTCGTCGAGGTGGGAGACCCCATCGAGGCTTTGGTTCTGACCAAGGAAGACAAAGACGGTCGCCTCATGCTGTCCAAGAAGCGCGCACAGTACGAGCGTGCTTGGGGAGACATTGAGAAGGTCAAGGAAGACGAAGGTGTCGTCACCGGTACCGTCATCGAAGTTGTCAAGGGTGGACTTATCGTTGACATCGGGCTTCGCGGATTCCTTCCTGCATCCCTCGTTGAGATGCGTCGCGTCCGTGACCTCGCTCCCTACATCGGCCAGAAGGTCGACGCTAAGATCATCGAACTCGATAAGAACCGCAACAACGTTGTTCTGTCGCGTCGCGCATGGCTGGAAGAAACCCAGTCCACCGTTCGCCACGACTTCCTGCAGACCCTCCAGAAGGGCCAGGTTCGTCCGGGTGTTGTTTCCTCGATCGTCAACTTCGGTGCATTCGTGGACCTGGGTGGCGTAGACGGTCTGGTTCACGTTTCCGAACTGTCCTGGAAGCACATCGACCACCCCAACGAAGTTGTTACCGTTGGCGACGAAGTCACCGTCGAGGTTCTCGACGTGGACATGGATCGCGAACGCGTCTCCCTGTCGCTCAAGGCAACTCAGGAAGACCCATGGCAGCACTTCGCTCGCACGCACGTTATCGGACAGATCGTTCCTGGTAAGGTCACCAAGCTCGTTCCATTCGGTGCGTTCGTTCGCGTTGAAGACGGAATCGAAGGTCTGGTTCACATCTCTGAACTTGCTGTTCGCCACGTTGACCTGCCTGAACAGGTTGTTTCGGTTGACGAAACCGTCTACGTCAAGGTTATTGACATCGACCTCGAGCGTCGTCGCATCTCGCTGTCGCTCAAGCAGGCTAACGAAGGTGTCGACCCTGACGCTGAAGAGTTCCTCGACCCAGCCCTGTACGGAATGGTTCAGGAATACGACGAAGACGGTAACTACAAGTACCCAGAAGGCTTCGACCCAGAAACCCAGGAATGGATGGAAGGGTACGACGAACAGCGCGAAGCTTGGGAACAGCAGTACGCTGCCGCTCAGGCCCGTTGGGAAGAGCACAAGAAGCAGGTTGCACGCGCAATCGCCGCCGACGCAGAAGCCGTTGCTGAAGCTCCAGCCGAGCCTGCAGCTAACTACAGCACGGAAGAAGCAAGCGACGAAGGTACGCTGGCCTCTGACGAAGCTCTCGCAGCTCTGCGCGAAAAGCTCGCTGGTAACTAATAGCTCTGTGTAGAAGGCTCCCGCACCGCGGTGCGGGAGCCTTTTGCATGCCACGAATTCCCGTGTTCACCTCCGACCCTTTGGACTGCCCATGACTGTCACCCGCTGGATCCCGTCACGCACACGGTTGCGTTCCTGGCTCACTGATTCACGCCGGGAATGGTTTTTGTTCTTTGCCGTGTGCGTTCTGCTGTCAGTTCTGACATACGGGCGCTTGGTGGGTGACATGGGGCATCGCGTGTTCGCCAGCAACGACGACTCGTCCCTGTTCATCTTCTGGTTCGCCCATGCAGCTGACGTGGTGCTGTCCTGGATTGGTTTAGGCTCCGGGGAACGAAACCTGCTGTACACCACTTCGATGAACTACCCGGCAGGGGTCAATGGCGGGTGGAACACCTCGGTCATGGGACTGGCCGTGCCACTGGTTCCCGTGACGCTGGTGTGGGGGCCGGTTGTTGCGTACAACGTAGCGATCATGTGCGCCCCGGTCGCGTGCGCGCTGGCGGCCGCGTGGGCAGTCGCGCAGTTCGTGTCGCGCCGGCCAGCCTTTGTTGCAGGAATCGCATACGGCTTTTCCACGTATGTGATCGCGCAGTCTGCCGGCCACTTGAACCTGGCTTTTGCGGTGTTGCCGCCTCTGGTAGTTGGGTTCGTGGAAAGGTTAGTGACCGGCCGAGGTCGTACCTGGGTGAATGCGGTTCTGCTGGGCTGTGCGGTGGGCTGGCAGTTCTATCTGTCGAATGAACTCTTGGCGCACACGTTCCTCATGGCAGTGGTGCTTCTTGTTGTCACAGTTGCTCTGCGGTGGACAGAGTTTCGCGAAGGTGTACGTCGTATCGCTGTAGGTGGTGCAGGGGCGGTAGGCGTCGCTGTTGTGTGCGGACTGCCCTTGTTGATCACGATGTTTGCTCTTCCAGGGAAGCCTGAAGGTCCCATTCGTCCCCATGGAATTTGGAATAACGACCTTTTGGACCCCGTGACACCGGGAAAGTTCACCCTCATATCTGCCGGGCGAGAGATTCAACGTGTGATTGGTATCGATGACGCCGAGATCGGGGGATACCTCGGGTGGCCGTGGCTTTTGACGGTCGCCGTGATCGTGGTGGTTCTTGGTATCAACCACGCGATGTCGGCTCGCGTTCGCACCTTCGCGGTGGTTGCCGTTGTGATGTTCATTTTGTCGATGGGCTCACCCATGTTTGTCAACGGAACTGCCACCGTGAACACCGGTCCGTTCCGTTTGGTTGAAAGCACACCGGTTCTGGAAAACGTGCTCCCCATGCGCATGAGCGTTCACGTAGCGCTCATGCTCGCACTGCTGTTGGCGATCGCATGGCACACGGTTCGCCCGCGTTTCACCCCGCTCCTGGCGGTGGCGACGGTCCTCATCGCGCTGACAACCACCTCGGGAACGGTAGAAACACGCAACATTGCCTACCCCAGCTTCTATGACGACGCCGTTCGTGAGCACATTCCGCGGGGCTCGACCGTGAAAATGATGCCCCGGCCGGTGGCGTCCGCGAGCCCTCACAGCAACGAATCGCTCGTGGGGCAGGCAGTGTCCGGCATGTGGTTCAAACAGGTGGACGGGTATTTCATTGGATCACGTGAGAACGTACCGGTGGCGTACCAGTCGGAAACGACTCAGCTGGACGAGATCATGAAGGATGACGCGATGCCGGAACCACACCAGGTGCGTGAAGCTGTGGAGGAGCTTCGCGGGGAGGGCGTGGAGTACGTCGCGGTGACGGACTCGGGTGCTGGGCTTAAACACCCGGCGAGCGATATTGCACGCGCAGTTTCGGAGTCGTCCAATGCTCAAGTCCAGTTCGTGGGCGGGGTGTACGTGATCCAGTTGTAGGCGGGTGGAGCGTCTACCATGGTGTGCATGGTGATGCTCATTGGCCTGACAGGCGGAATCGGCGCAGGAAAATCCACAGTGGCTCAGCTGTTTGAAGAGCGGGGCGTGCCCATTGTCGATGCGGACGCGATTGCCCGCGACGTGGTAAAGCCGGGGGAGCCCGCACTTGCCGAGCTGGTGGAACACTTTGGGGACAGTATTCTGGGCGCAGATGGCGAGCTCAACCGTGGGAAGCTCGCAGAAGTCGCGTTCGCGGACGCTGAGTCGCACGAAGCCCTGAATGCCATCATGCACCCAGCGATCAGTGCGGAAACGTCAAAGCGAATCGACGCGCTACGCGGTGAACACTCAGTGATTGTCCACGACGTTCCACTGTTGGTAGAAGCCGGTTTGGCAGGGAACTACGACCTGACCGTCCTGGTCGATACCCCGGCTGAAGTTCGCTTGCAGCGGCTCACAGAGCTCCGTGGCATGGATTCAGAGGACGCGAAGAAACGCATCGCCGCTCAGGCCACGGATGAACAAAGGCGCGCGGTGTGCGATGTTGCTCTCGACAATTCGGGAGACATCGAACACCTGCGCGCCCAGTTCGAACAGATGTGGGAGCGGTTTATCTCACGCGAGTGACGCAGTCACGTCAATATCGACACCCTTGAGGGCGCGTGAGACCGGGCAGTCCTTTTTAGCGCGCTGCGCGATCGTTTCGAAGTTGGCTGTTGCAAGTCCTTCAACGCGACCCACGGTGTACAGATGAATCTTGGTGATGCCCTTCTCCGGATCAAAGGTGACATCTGCACCGGTGGAAATCGATTCGACTGCGACACCTTCTTGAGCCAGCAGGTTTGCCAGAGCCATGCTGTAGCAGCTGGCGTGAGCCGCACCCAGCAGTTCTTCTGGAGTCGTTGCGTCTGCAGACGGCGCGTTTTCTGAACGGGCCTTCCACGTGAGAGGGAAGTTGCCTAGCTGTGACGAGTTCAGCGACACGGTTCCGTTGCCGGACGCAAGTGAACCCGTCCACGTTGCCTGAGCCTTAGAAATGACGGACATAAGAAGCCTTTCTGTTAGAGAGCTACTTTCATGCTAACGTCACCGGGCGTGATGTGCGTGTTCACGCGTTAGGCTTGGAGAATGATGGTGATGAAGCCAGGGTTGTCCCGGTTACTTGCATGTGTGGGCATAGTTCTGCTTGCCGTGGTCTGGTATTTAGTGGGGTGGATGCTTGCCTCCGGTTTTCCACACTATGGCCCTCTGATTTGCGCGACCATTGGTACGTGTTCATATTTCCTGTGGTCGTGGAAATACACACCCGGGCTGGCGCTGGTACTTACGGGAGTCACAGCCCTCGTTACGACCTCGGTGGGTCTCATCGCGATGAACCCGATTCCTTTTTCTGCTACATAGTCCGTTCGCGCGGGTCCGATCTACTCGGTTTTCCTCACGCGTTAGGCTGGGAGAATGAGCACTGAGCCGAGCACTCCTGCCAACATTCCCGTTCCGGCGATTGGGCACCGCCCTGACGTGCAGCGGCGCGTCGCCCCGTTCGAGGTGGTTAGCGAGTACAGCCCGTCGGGTGACCAGCCAACAGCGATTGAGGAGATCGCGCGCAGGCTCGACGACGGCGAAAAAGACGTCGTGCTCTTGGGTGCTACCGGTACCGGTAAATCGGCAACCACCGCGTGGCTGATCGAAAAAGTCCAACGACCCACGCTCATCATGGCGCCCAACAAGACCTTGGCCGCGCAGCTGGCCAACGAGTTCCGACAGCTTCTGCCACACAACGCGGTCGAATACTTCGTGTCGTACTACGACTACTACCAGCCAGAAGCGTACGTTCCACAAACCGACACATTCATCGAAAAAGACTCGTCTATCAACGATGAAGTGGAACGCCTCCGCCACTCGGCAACCAACTCACTGCTCACCCGACGCGACGTCGTCGTGGTCTCCACCGTCTCCTGTATCTACGGTCTGGGAACCCCAGAAGAGTACGTGGACCGGATGGTCTCGCTCGACGTCGGTGAAGAAGTCGACCGCGATGAGCTGCTCAAACGCTTCGTCGAAATGCAGTACACCCGCAACGACATGGCGTTCACCCGCGGAACCTTCCGGGTACGCGGCGACACGGTCGAAATCATCCCGCAGTACGAAGAACTCGCCATCCGCATCGAATTCTTCGGCGATGAAATCGAAGCACTTCACACCCTGCACCCACTCACAGGCGAAGTGATCCGTGACGAAGACATCGTGCACATTTTCCCCGCTTCCCACTATGTGGCCGGCGAAAACCGGATGGGTAAGGCGATCGCAGCGATCGAAGACGAACTGCAAGTGCGCCTGGCGGAACTTGAGAAGCAAAACAAACTTCTCGAAGCGCAACGCTTGAAAATGCGCACTACATACGACCTCGAGATGATGCAGTCGATGGGATTCACCTCGGGTATTGAAAACTACTCGCGGCACATTGACGGGCGCGCGGCAGGCACCGCTCCCAACTGCCTGCTGGACTACTTCCCGGAAGACTTCCTGCTGGTCGTCGACGAGTCCCACGTCACCGTGCCACAGATCGGTGGCATGTACGAAGGCGACATGTCCCGCAAACGCACGCTGGTAGAGCACGGCTTCCGACTGCCCAGCGCCTTGGATAACCGCCCGTTGAAGTTTGACGAGTTCCTCCAAAGGATTGGCCAGACCGTCTATCTGTCAGCGACCCCGGGTGACTTTGAACTCGAACGGTCCCGAGGTGTCGTCGAGCAGATCATTCGCCCTACCGGTCTGGTGGACCCCAAGGTCACCGTCAAACCCACGCGCGGACAGATCGACGACCTTCTGGGGGAGATCCGCGACCGTATCGAGAAAAACGAGCGTGTTCTGGTCACCACGCTCACCAAGAAAATGGCAGAGGACCTCACCGACTATCTGCTTGAACACGACATCAAAGTCCAGTATTTGCACTCGGACGTGGACACGCTCAAACGCGTTGAACTCTTAAGTGAACTGCGCGCCGGCGTGTTTGACGTGCTCGTAGGTATCAACTTGCTTCGTGAGGGTCTGGACCTTCCTGAGGTGAGCCTCGTAGCGATCTTGGACGCCGACAAAGAAGGGTTCTTGCGGTCGTCCAAGTCACTCATCCAGACGATTGGACGCGCCGCTCGTAACGTCAACGGTGAAGTACACATGTACGGAGACACCATCACTCCGAGCATGCGGGAAGCGATCGACGAAACCAACCGTCGTCGCGAGATCCAGCTCGCATACAACAAAGAGCACGGAATTGACCCCAAGCCTCTGGTCAAGAAGATTGCAGATATTACGGAACGCCTGCAACGCGAAGACGAAGACACACGCGAACTGCTCACCGAGTTTGATTACGGCAAGGGCAAACGTGGATTCAACTCTGTGAAATCTGACACGCTCAAACCCGATGTCACGACTGCGCCCAGTGAAAATCTCGCAGAACTGGCTGCCCAACTCACTGAACAAATGCACGAAGCGGCCGAACAACTTCAGTTCGAGCTGGCTGCCCGCCTGCGTGATGAACTCCAAGACATCAAGAAGGAACTGCGCACAATGCAACGCGAATCCTAAGAGGATCAGCTAGACTGAAGAAGTTTGCGAAGGGGAGTATCCCATAACGAGACTTCGTCATCACGGTGTACAGGCACCCGGAGTCTAGGCGTCACACACGCGGGAGAGACTTTCGAGTAATCGACGAAAGGCTCGCATGTCTACAGCTTTACCCTTGTGGTTCGAGGTCGGTTCGCTGATCGTCCTCGTGCTCCTCTTGGTCTTTGATCTTCTGATCATTCTCAAACGACCACACATCCCTTCGATGAAAGAAGCCACCGGGTGGGTGGTGTTCTACGTGGTCTTGGCACTCATCTTCGCGGGACTGATGTTCGCGATTGGCGACACGGACCACGGCGTTGAGTTCTTAGCGGGTTGGCTCACCGAATACTCGTTGTCAATCGACAACCTGTTCGTCTTCGTGATCATCTTGAGCAGGTTCTCGGTCCCCAAGAAATATCAACAAGAAGTGCTCATGGTGGGCATCATTGTTGCTTTGATTTTCCGCGGCGCCTTCATTCTTGCCGGGGCATGGATCATCGAATTGTTCGTGGGCGTGTTCTACATCTTCGGTATCTTCCTGCTCTACACCGCGTTTAAACAGGCATTTGGTGATGAAGAAGAAAGCGACGAAGACACCGGCTTCGTGAAATTCCTTAAGAAGCGGATCAACTACACCGACGAATACGACGGCAACAAACTCCGCACCAGAGTGAATGGTGTGAAGCACTGGACGCCCATGTTGCTAGTGTTCCTCGCGGTTGGAACTACCGACGTGATGTTCGCGCTGGACTCAATTCCCGCGATCTTCGGTATCACCCAGAGCCCGTTCATTGTGTTTACCGCGAACTTGTTCGCTCTCATGGGTCTGCGTCAGCTGTACTTCCTGCTGGGTGGTCTCTTGGACAGGCTCGAATACCTCAAGTACGGGATCGCGGCGATCTTGGCGTTCATTGGTGTCAAGCTCATCCTGCACGCCATGCACGAAACCTGGTTCCCGGGTGTTCCCGAAATCAACACATGGGTATCACTGGGCTTCATCGTCTCCGCGATGCTCATCGCAACGATCGCAAGTCTGATCAAGGCGCGTCGCACGCCAGACCGCATTACGTTCGGTTCGATGACGCACCACGAAAAAGACGACAGCTAGGCCCACATCGACTAAGCCTTAGCAAACGGTCCGAACACCGGGTTCCAGGGACGCACCTGCGTGGACGCGATCACTCCGATCTCCGCGTAGGGGTCCTGGGCTAACAGATCCTCCACATTTGCTTGATCGTCCGTACGGAAGATCAAGAGCCCGCCAGGCTGGTCCTCTGACTCCAGCGGGCCAGATGCGAGCAGAACGCACGCTTCGTTCAACCGCTTCTGCCACGCGCGGTGCTCAGGACGCGCGTTCATGCGGGTCTCGGTGTCGGGTCCGTATTCGTAAACAACGGCAAAAGTCGCCATGTGTGCCTCCCTGTTAGGGTCGATATGTAGACGAAATTGATGGAAAGTTGTTCGCCTTGCCACATCTTTATCGTGTCCCGGAAGAGTTCGCAGATTCCGACACGCTTTTTGAGACATTTGTCGAGTACACAAAGGACACGGGCATAACGCTGTACCCAGCGCAAGAAGAAGCAATTCTGGCGATCCTCACCGGCGACAACACCATCATGGCAACGCCCACAGGCTCAGGGAAATCGATGGTTGCGTTAGCCGCCGCGTTCTTTGCGCTGTGTCGCGGACAACGCACGTACTACACCGCGCCCATCAAAGCGCTCGTGAGCGAAAAATTTTTTGACCTCACTCACATCTTTGGCGCTGAGAACGTGGGAATGGTGACAGGCGACTCCACCGTCAACGCAGATGCTCCCATCATCTGTGCAACAGCCGAAATCCTCGCCAACCAGGCCCTGCGCGAAGGCGCCACCTTAGACGTGGGCATGGTCGTCATGGATGAATTCCATTACTTCGCCGACCCGCAACGCGGATGGGCGTGGCAGACACCCCTTCTCACCCTCCCCGCCGCACAGTTCGTCCTCATGTCGGCGACCCTGGGGGACACCTCGGCGATTCAAAAATCCCTCACCGAACTCACCGGACGCGAATGCTCACTCATCACGTCCGCCCACCGGCCGGTACCACTCAGCTACGCCTACTCGGAAGAACCACTCCACGAAACCCTGAGCAAACTGGTGCGCGACAACAAAGCCCCCATCTATGTGGTGTCCTTTGCGCAAGCCGCCGCGGTGGAACTGGCCAGCAGCGTGGTCAACGCCAACCTCGCAACACGTGAACAGCGCGAAGAAATCGCAGAAGAGATCCGCGGGTTTGGGTTCTCTAAAGGATTTGGCGTCACACTCAAGCGGATGCTCTTGGCGGGAGTGGGAGTCCACCACGCCGGCATGCTCCCCAAATACAGGCGACTGGTTGAACACTTGGCGTCGAACGGAAAGCTGTCCGTGATCTCGGGTACGGACACGTTGGGAGTGGGAATCAACGTGCCCATCCGCACCGTGGTGCTCACCGGCCTCACCAAATTCGACGGGTTCCGCCAACGTCGCTTGCGGGTCCGCGAATTTCAACAGATCGTCGGGCGAGCCGGGCGCGCTGGATTCGATACAGAAGGTTTTGTGGTCGCCCAAGCGCCCGAACACGTCATTGAGAACAAGAAGGCGCTACTCAAGGCCGGAGACGATCCCAAGAAACGCCGAAAAGTGGTCAAGAAGCAAGCTCCGGAAGGATTCGTGAACTGGTCAGAAACCACGTTCAACCACCTGGTCGAAGGCAAGCCCGAAGAACTCAAGAGCCGCATGCGCATTACCCACTCAACGGTAATCAACTTGCTCAGCCGTCCTCACGCCAGCGTGGACACCGTCAAGGACTTCATCGATTCCAGCCACGACGACAACACCCTCGATATGTACCTGCGTGCCCTGCGCATTGGGCGCAACTTACTGGACGCAGGCGTGATCGAGCGTCGCGTGGTGGGGGACCGGGTCGAATATGCGCCCGTGAAAGATTTGGGACCACAGTTTGCGCTCAACCAGCCACTGTCGCCGTTCGCGCTTGCCGCGCTGGAACTGTTCGACCCCGAATCCGACACGTACGCGATGGACGTCCTCTCAGTGATCGAAGCGACCACCGAGGTGTCCTACGCAGTGCTCAAAGGCCAGCTCAACCGGATCAAACGCGAAGAGTTGGCGGCGCTCAAAGCTGACGGCGTCGACTATGCCGAACGTATGGAGATCCTGGACGAAATCACCTACCCGCAACCCAACGGAGAGGTTCTTGAAGAAGCCTTTGACGCGTTCACCCACAACGCGCCGTGGCTGCGCGAAATCGGCATCACCCCCAAGGCCGTGGTTGCCGACATGGTGGAACACTCGATGAACTTCTCCCAGTTCGTCAACTACTACGGGCTAGCCCGCGTTGAAGGTGGGCTCCTGCGGTACCTCACGGACGTGTATCGCTCGCTCGTGCAGAACGTGCCCCACGACCTGCGCAATGAAGAACTCACGTCCATCATCGAATGGTTAGGTCCCACCGTGATGCGAGTGGATTCCTCGCTGGTGGAAGAGTGGGAAGCGCTCAAGAATGCCGGGGATGAGGCCGAGGTGTTACCCGCCTTGGATATGTCCCGCACGTTCTCATCTGACACCCAGGCGTTCACTCGCGCCGTGCGGAATGCCATGTTCCACCGGGTCATTCTGGCTGAGCGGGCGGCATATGACGCGCTGGGAGACCTCGACGGAGAATCCGGCTGGACACAGAAGAAGTGGGAAGACGCAATCGAAGATTTCTACGACGAATACGGCGACCTGGGCGTGAGCAACGACTCGCGCGGACCCAAGTTCTTCACGCTTCTCGACACAAACGATGAAGAATGGACGGTTCGTCAGATCCTTGACGACCCGGAAGGGGACATGGACTGGGCGATCACTGCGCGCGTGGATCTGCCCGCGAGTGACGAAGCCGGCGAGGTCGTTGTTGAGATCCTTGACGTAGGGCCGCTGACTGGGAGCTGAGGTGTTCTGCCTTGCAATTGAGGACTGAGGTTCGCACAGGTCAGGCATCTCACATCGAATATATATTCGAAAGCGCATACACTAATGAGCGTGAGTAAAGGCATTTCGCATCTGGATACATTGCTCGTCAAAGGCGCCCGCGCGCACAATCTCAAGAACGTCGACGTTTCGATTCCGCGTGATTCACTTGTCGTGTTCACGGGGCTTTCCGGCTCTGGAAAATCCTCGCTGGCGTTTGACACAATTTTCGCTGAAGGGCAGCGACGCTACGTCGAATCTCTGTCTTCGTATGCCCGCATGTTCTTGGGGCAGATGGACAAACCAGACGTCGATCTCATCGAAGGGCTGTCGCCAGCTGTTTCGATCGACCAGAAATCCACCTCACGCAACCCCCGGTCAACCGTGGGAACCATTACCGAGGTCTACGACTTCATGCGTCTGCTGTGGGCGCGTATCGGTAAGCCGCATTGCCCCACGTGTGGGGAAGCGATTACGCGACAGACCCCACAACAGATCGTTGACCAGCTCAGCGCCCTGCCGGAACGCACCAAGTTCATCGTGATGGCCCCCGTTGTGCGTCAGCGTAAAGGCGAGTTCACCGATCTGTTTCAACAGTTCCAACAAGCAGGGTTCTCACGTGCAGTTGTCGACGGAGAAACCGTCAGCCTGACCGAACCACCCACGCTCAAGAAGCAGTACAAACACGACATTTCCGTGGTTGTCGACCGCCTGATTGCCAAGGACGGCATTCACCAGCGGCTCACCGACTCTGTGGAAACCGCCCTTGCCACAGCAAACGGCCGCGTTGACGTGGAACTGGTTGAAACAGGGGAGAAGCGCACGTATTCGGAACACCTCTCGTGCCCCAATGAACACCCGTTGACCACCGACGAAATTGAGCCACGCACGTTCTCGTTCAACTCGCCTTTCGGAGCATGCCCCGTGTGCGACGGAATCGGAACGCGGCTGCACGTCGATCAGCAGCTTGTCGTCCCCAACGAAGACCTGAGCCTGGCACAAGGTGCGATCGCGCCCTGGAGCATGGGGAAGACGACAGCCAAATATTTCACTCGACTCTTGCAGGGACTTGCGGACGACCTCGGCTTTTCCATGGACACCCCGTGGAAGGACCTGAGTAAGAAACACCGCACAGCGATTCTGGAAGGCAAGGACTACCAAGTCCACGTCAAGTACCGCAACCGGTTTGGGCGCGAACGCACGTACTCCACCGGTTTCGAAGGCGTTTTCGCCTACATTCTGCGCAAGCACCAAGAGACCGAGTCGGAACACTCGCGTGCCCGCTATGAGTCGTATATGCGCGAAGTTCCGTGTGCCGAATGCGACGGTACGCGACTCAAGCCGGAAGCACTTCACGTGCTGGTGGGCGGAAAGTCGATTGCCGATGTCAGCGACATGCCACTGGACGAAGCTGCCCACTTCCTTACCAATCTGGACCTCGACGGACGCGACGCTCAGATCGCAGCGCAAGTGCTCAAGGAAATTGGCGCGCGTATGCGCTTCTTGCTCGACGTGGGGCTCGAATATCTGACCCTGCACCGCACGGCGGGCACCTTGTCCGGTGGCGAAGCGCAGCGTATTCGCTTGGCTACCCAGATCGGTTCCGGTTTGGTGGGTGTCCTGTACGTGCTGGACGAACCGTCGATCGGGCTTCACCAGCGCGACAACCGTCGCCTCATCGAAACCCTTCAGCGCTTGCGCGACATGGGCAACACGCTCATCGTGGTCGAACACGACGAAGAAACCATCGAGACCGCCGACTGGATCGTGGACATTGGTCCCGGCGCCGGGGAACACGGTGGTGAAGTCATTTACTCCGGTGACTACAAAGGACTTCTCAAAGAAAAGAAGTCCATCACCGGTGCGTACATGTCGGGAGCTAAGGCCATTGAGATCCCCCAGGATCGACGCCCGCGCGATCCCAAACGGACCGTCACGGTGGAAGGCGCACGTGCCAACAACCTGAAGAACGTCAAGGTCGACTTCCCACTGGGCGTTTTCACCGCTGTGACCGGTGTATCCGGTTCCGGTAAATCAACGCTGGTGAACGACATTCTGTACACCGTGATGGCCAACGAGCTCAACAACTCCAAACAGGTGCCCGGCCTGCACAAGCGAGTGACCGGCCTGGACAATCTGGACAAGGTCATTCACGTGGACCAGTCACCCATTGGGCGCACCCCCAGGTCCAACCCAGCCACCTACACCGGCGTATTCGACCACGTGCGCAAACTGTTCGCGGAAACCGAAACCGCGCGCATCCGCGGATACCAACCAGGGCGCTTTTCGTTCAACGTCAAGGGTGGGCGCTGCGAAAACTGTAGCGGTGACGGAACCATCAAGATCGAAATGAACTTCCTCCCCGATGTCTACGTCCCGTGCGAAGTGTGTAAGGGTCAGCGCTACAACCGCGAAACCCTGGACGTGAAATTCAAAGGCAAGTCAATCGCTGACGTTCTGGACATGCCCATCGAAGAAGCCACCGAGTTCTTCTCGGCGGTCCCTGCCATTCACCGCCACCTGTCGACCCTTGTCGAAGTGGGGCTGGGGTACGTCCGTTTGGGGCAGCCTGCCACCACGCTGTCTGGGGGAGAGGCGCAGCGCGTCAAGTTGGCGGCTGAGCTGCAAAAACGCTCCCGAGGTCGCACTGTCTACGTCCTCGACGAACCCACCACGGGTCTGCACTTCGAAGACATTCGCAAACTCTTGGGCGTTCTGCAGGGGCTGGTGAACAAGGGCAACACGGTCATTGTCATCGAACACAACCTGGATGTGATCGCGTCCGCGGACTACATCATCGACATGGGTCCGGAAGGCGGCCGAGGTGGTGGCACCGTGGTTGCCACCGGTACCCCAGAAGAGGTTGCTGGGGTAGAAGCCAGCCACACTGGACGGTTCCTTGCAAACATGCCGGCGATACGGGAACGCTTGTAGTGGATCCACAGCTCTACCGGCCTAAAACCGGGGAGATCCCCACCGACCCCGGTGTTTACACGTTTCGCGATGCCGACGGGCGCGTGATCTACGTTGGCAAAGCGAAGAACCTGCGCAACAGGTTGAATTCGTACTTTGCCGACCCCGCGGGTCTGCACCCCCGCACGTTCACCATGGTTCACACGGCTGCCAGTGTGAACTGGACCGTGGTGAAAACCGAAGTCGAGGCCCTGCAACTCGAATGGACGTGGATCAACGAATTCAATCCACGGTTCAATGTGATGTTCCGGGACGACAAGTCCTACCCGTACTTGGCGATCACGGTGCGCGACGAGTACCCGCGCGTATTTGTTACGCGAGGCAAACGCAAGAAGGGCGTGAAGTACTTTGGCCCGTTTACCGCAGTGTGGGCCATCAGGGAGTCCCTAGATTTACTGCTGAAAGCATTCCCCGTGCGTACCTGCGCCAAAACGGTGTTCGACCGGGCCCAGCGTCAAGGACGTCCATGCCTGTTGGGATACATCGACAAGTGTTCCGCACCGTGCGTGGAGAAGATCGACAGAGACGAATATGCAGAACTGGTCAAAAGCGTCATCGAATTCATGTCAGGTAACTCCGGGAAATTCATCTCGGTTCGCAAGCAGGCCATGAAGGAAGCGTCCGCGAACCTCGACTTTGAAACTGCTGCACGTTTGCGCGATGAAATCGCAGCCTTAGAAACCGTGCTGAATAAGAACGCCGTGGTGCTCTCGCAGAACGCGGACGCCGACGTCTTTGGTCTCTACGCAGAAGAGCTGGAAGCCTCGGTGCAGGTGTTCCACATTCGCGGAGGACGCATCCGGGGCCAGCGTGGCTGGATCATTGAGCGCATGGAAGACAAGGCACCCGGTGAGCTCATCGAAGACGCGATCCGACAGGCATACACCGATGTGGACACTCACGCGATCCCCACCGAGATTCTGACGAGCCACGAACCCACGGACAGTGAACTGTTAGGGGAGTGGCTCAGGTCAGTCCGTGGAGCCAAGATCGACATGCGCGTCCCTCAGCGCGGAGAAAAGAAAGCGGTCCTTGAAACCGCCGAACTCAACGCACACAAAGCACTTGCCCTGCACAAAACCCGTCGCGCCTCAGACCTCACCACGCGCTCTCAAGCCTTGAACGAGATCCACGAGGCACTCGACCTCACAGAACCACCCCTACGCATCGAATGCATCGACAACTCCCACACGTCAGGCCAAAACGTGGTGGGCTCGCTGGTGGTATTCGAAGACGGCCTGCCCAAAAAGAAGGACTACAAACGTTTTTCAGTGACCGGGGACGCCGCCCGGGATGACACCTCGGCGATGTACAACGTGGTCAGCCGGCGCTTCGAACGCTATCTGGAAAACATGGGCAAGGATGACTCCGGATTCGGATACCGCCCGTCCCTTCTCGTCGTCGACGGGGCACTTCCGCAGGTCCACGCGGCCACGCAAGCCCTTCACGACCTCGGCATTCCCGACATCACCGTGGTGGGACTTGCGAAACGCTTAGAAGAAGTCTGGGTTCCCTGGGACGAATTCCCCGTCATTCTTCCGCGTAATTCGGAGGGCCTATTCATGCTTCAGCGCATTCGCGACGAAGCCCACCGATTTGCAATCACGTACCACCGGCAAAAGCGTTCGGCATCCATGACGCGATCCGAACTCGACGCGATCGAGGGGCTCGGGGCTGCCAAACAAAAAGCCCTGCTCAAGCATTTTGGGTCACTCAAGAAGATCAAAGCCGCGTCCGTTGAAGAGCTGACGCAGGCACGCGGGATCGGCCCCCAGTTAGCTGACAAGATCCATGGTCACTTCACTCCAGCTCAACCAGATGAGCAAAATGCGGGTACGGTAGAAGAACCGACAGAAGGGCGTGCGCATGACTGAACAGACCGGGCCGATCCTGGGTGGCGACTTCGAAGTTCTTGTTCTCACGGGAATGTCCGGGGCCGGGAGGTCCACGGCTGCCAACACGCTCGAAGACCTGGGGTGGTACGTCGTTGACAACCTGCCACCGCAGATGATCATTCCGCTGGTGGAACTGGTCGCCAGGGCCGACGGCAAACTCCCCAAGGTCGCGGTCGTCGCCGATGTGCGAAGCCGGTACACGTTTAGCGAGCTAGAAAACTCCTTGGCCGACTACCAGGACCAAGGTGTACGCATCAAAATCCTGTTCCTCGACGCCTCCGATGAAGTGCTCGTGAGGCGGTTCGAATCGGTGCGACGTCCCCACCCGTTGCAGGAAGACGGAACCCTCATTGACGGAATCGACGCGGAACGCGCGATGCTTTCAGAGATTCGTAACAAAGCCGACTACCGGGTCGACACCTCGGACCTCAACGTCCACCAGCTGGGTGCCGAGATCAAGCGAATTTTCGACACCGAGAACGTGTCTGCCCTGCGCATCACAGTCATGAGCTTCGGATTCAAATACGGGCTTCCAAAGGACGCAGACAACGTTGTTGACGTGCGTTTCTTGCCCAACCCGTACTGGATTCCTCACCTGCGTTCCATGACCGGAGAAGACGAAGCCGTGTCCAGCTATGTGCTGTCACAGCCGGGGGCGCTTTCCTTTGTCGACAGGTACTTGAGTACGCTTGACGTAATTATTCACGGCTATCTGCGGGAACACCGTTCGTACGCAACCGTCGCTATCGGTTGTACGGGAGGGAAGCACCGCTCAGTAGCCATCACTGAACAACTCGCACGACGCTTAGCCGACCGCACCCAGGCACGCGTAACCGTGCGCCACCGAGACTTGGGGCGGGAATAAATGGAAATACCCACAACCGAACTACCTGTGTTTTTCTCCCGGTCAAAAATGGCCGGGCCTCGAGTGGTCGCATTTGGCGGTGGCCACGGACTCTACTCCGCGCTTCGAGCGTTCAGGTTACTGACTAAGAACCTCACCGCCGTTGTCACGGTTGCCGACGACGGCGGATCCTCCGGTCGTTTGCGCGAAGAGTTCGACGTGTTGCCACCCGGGGACTTACGCATGGCACTCGCCGCGCTGTGTGGCGACAGTGAATGGGGCCAAACCTGGCGCGACGTCATTCAGCACCGGTTCGTCTCCGACGGACCGCTCAATGACCACTCGGCAGGTAACCTGCTCATCACTGCACTGTGGCAACACTTGGGCGACCCGGTTGACGGCTTAGATTGGATGGCCCAGCTGGTGCGCGCTCAAGGGCGCGTCCTGCCCATGTCGAGTATCCCGCTCACCATTACCGCCGATGTCGACGACGGCTCTGGCAACCTCGAAAAGGTATCCGGGCAGTGCAACGTGGCAACCACCTCGGGAACGGTGAAACAGGTCCACCTGGAACCCGACTCGCCGCCCGCCCGCCGGGAAACCCTAGAATCCGTCACCAACGCCGACGTGCTCAACCTGGGGCCGGGGTCCTGGTACACCTCGGTCATGCCTCACATGCTGGTGCCCCAGCTACAGAAGGCGATCCGAGAGAGCGACGCGGTGCGAATCCTCACACTCAACCTGCCCGGAGATACGGACGAAGGGCGCGGAATGCACATGCGTGACTTCGTGCGAGTGCTCCACGAACACGCGCCTGATCTGCGCATTGACTACGTCCTCGTGGATGAAGAAGCAGGTAGCGGGCAGACCGGACTGGCGACCACCGCGTCGAACCTGTTTGGGGCTCGCACGTGGTTCGCGTCCGTGGAATCCAGCACCCCCGGCGTTCACGACAGCCTCAAACTGGCCGCGTGCTACCGTGACATTTTGTCCGATGCGGGGATTCCAACGAACGAGCAGTGGTAGAAGGGAATGGCATGGCTCTGACAGCACAAGTAAAGGATGAACTTGCGCGTTTCGTCGAACCGCGGACCGCTGCACGTAAAGCGGAAGTGTCCTCGCTTCTGCGTTTTGCCTCTGCGCTGCACATCGTTGCGGGCTCCATCGTCGTCGAGGTTGAACTGGACACGGGTGCGGCTGCCCGGAAACTGCGCGCTGAAATTAAGGACCTGTACGGTCACGTTGCCGAAATCGTCGTGGTGAACGGTTCAGGGCTGAAAAAGGGTTCGCGCTTTATGGTGCGGGTTGCCACCGACGGTGTTGCGCTTGCTCGCCAGACCGGTCTCATCGACGGTCAGGGGCGCCCAGTGCGTGGCCTTCCAGCCGCTGTTGTCAACGGTTCTCTCTCCGATGCGAAGGCTGCGTGGCGGGGAGCGTTCTTGGCGCACGGTTCATTGACCGAACCGGGTCGGTCATCTGCCCTTGAAGTGACCAGTCCGGGACCCGAGGCGGCACTTGCGCTCGTGGGGGCGGCGCGCCGTTTGGGGATTTCTGCGAAAGCCCGCGAAGTACGCGGAGTGGACCGCGTGGTGATCCGCGACGGCGAAGCGATCGGAGCTCTCTTGACCTCGATGGGTGCCGAACAGACCCGCCTGGTGTGGGAGGAACGTCGCTTGCGACGGGAAGTCCGCGCGACGGCCAACCGCCTGGCAAACTTCGACGATGCCAACCTGCGTAGGTCCGCGCGTGCTGCAGTGGCTGCCGGTGCCAGGGTGGAACGCGCTCTTGAGATCTTGGGGGACGAAGTGCCCGAACACCTCAAGTACGCGGGCAAACTCCGTTTGGAGCACAAGCAGGCGTCGCTGGAGGAACTGGGCCAGCTCGCTGAACCGCCCATGACCAAGGACGCGATCGCTGGGCGCATCCGCAGGCTCCTGGCAACGGCCGACAAAAAGGCTGCCGAACTCGGAATCCCCGACACCGAAGCTAATCTGACACCCGAAATGTTAGAAGACGTTTAACCTTTCACACATGTGCCACACACGTGTGGCGTACTACGATGGAGATGCACGACAATCTCTCTCATCAGGAGTGACATGACTCGCGTTGGCATCAATGGTTTTGGTCGTATTGGACGTTCATTTCTCCGTATCGTTTTGGAGAATGACTTGGATTTAGAGGTCGTGGCAATCAACGACCTGACAGACAACGGACAGCTCGCACACTTGCTCAAGTACGACACCGTGTGGGGTCGTTTTGACGGTGAAGTGACATATGACGACGAGTCGCTGACCGTTAACGGTAAGCGCATCGCCGCATCGGCTCACAAGGACCCGGCTGACATCGATTGGGCAGGTGCCGGTGCCGAGGTGGTTGTCGAGTGTACGGGTAAGTTCAAGAAGCGCGACCAGGCGGCCCTGCACCTGGGCGAAACGGTCAAGAAAGTCGTACTTTCCGCTCCCGGAAAAGACGTTGACGGCATGTTTGTCATGGGTGTCAACGACAACGAGTACGACCCCGCTAACCAGCACATCGTGTCCAACGCCAGCTGCACCACCAACTGCCTGGCTCCTGTGGCAAAGGTTCTGGACGAATTCTGCGGTATCGAATCGGGAATCATGACCACGGTTCACGCATACACGGGTGGACAGAACCTGGTGGACGGTCCTCACAAGGACCTGCGCCGTGGACGCGCTGCCGCTGTGAACTTGGTGCCCACCACTACGGGTGCGGCAAAAGCTGTGGGTAAGGTTTTGCCTCAGCTGGACGGTAAGCTCGACGGTTTTGCCGTTCGCGTACCGGTTCCTACCGGTTCGCTCGTCGACCTGACATTCATTCCTTCCCGCGACGTATCGGTTGAAGAGATCAACGCGGCGGTCAAGGAAGCAGCCAGCGGCGACCTCGGGCACATCCTGGAATACACGGAAGACCCCATCGTGTCTTCGGACATCGTGATGGCCAGCCACTCGTCGATCTTCGACGCTGAACTCACCCGCAAGGTGGGCAACCAGATCAAAGTTATTGCATGGTACGACAACGAATGGGGCTACTCGGAACGACTCGTTGAAATGGTCGAACTGGTAGCAGCGAAACTGGAGAAGTAAATGAAAACTCTTGACAACCTCGGCGAATTTGCCGGCAAGCGCGTCTTGGTGCGCAGTGACCTGAACGTGCCTATGGACGGCGACACGATTACGGATGCGGGCCGCATCAAGGCGTCGGCTCCTACCATCCGTGATCTCGCCGAGGCGGGCGCCCGGGTGATGGTGATGGCTCACCTGGGGCGCCCCAAGGGTGAAGTGAAGCCAGAGTTTTCGCTGGCCCCTGTGGTTGGGGAGCTTGCAAAAGAAGTGGGACGCGAAGTGAAGTTCGCCTCTGACACCGTGGGTGAGGACGCGCGCGCCAAGGCTGAACAGCTCACCGACGGTGAGGTTTTGCTTCTCGAGAACCTGCGTTTCAACCCTGGTGAAACTTCCAAGGACGACGCTGAGCGCGATGAGTTCGCACAGCAGTTGGCCAGCCTGGCCGACGTGTTCGTGTCTGACGGCTTTGGTGTTGTTCACCGTAAGCAGGCCAGTGTGTACGACATTGCGCAGAAGCTCCCGCACTACGCAGGTGGTCTCGTTGAGGCCGAGGTGCGTGTGAGCCGCCAGCTTTTGGAAGACCCCCAGCGTCCGTACACGGTTGTTTTGGGCGGTTCGAAAGTGTCGGACAAGCTGGGCGTTATCGAATCCCTGCTTGAACGTGCGGACACCCTCATTATCGGTGGTGGCATGGTGTACACCTTCCTGAAGGCTCAGGGTAAGGGCGTTGGTGCGTCGTTGCTGGAAGAAGACCAGATCGACACGGTCAAGGGTTACCTCGAGACCGCGCAGGACAAGGGCGTCACCATCATGTTGCCTACCGACATTGTGATGGCCGAAAAGTTCGCTGCTGATGCAGAGCACTGGACCGTGGGTGTCGACGAACTGGAAAACACTCCGGCTGGTGAGTCTGCACTTGGTTTGGACATTGGTCCCGAGAGCGCCAAGGCGTACGCGAAGACCATTGCCGAATCGAAGACCGTGTTCTGGAACGGCCCCATGGGTGTTTTCGAGTTCGAAGCGTTCGCAGCAGGAACCAAAGCTGTTGCCGAAGCCCTGTCAACCGCACACGGAGGAGTCGACCAGGGTCGTCTCACCGTGGTTGGGGGAGGCGACTCCGCGGCCGCTGTTCGAGCACTTGGATTTGGCGACGACGACTTCGGTCACATTTCGACCGGCGGAGGCGCTAGTCTAGAATTCCTCGAAGGCAAAGAGCTTCCCGGACTGACCGTTCTGGACTAGAACAGAACTCACACAGAGGAGACACCGTGACGAACCGCCTTCCGCTTTTGGCCGGAAACTGGAAGATGCACCACGACCACTTGGAAGCGATTTCCGTTGTCCAAAAATTGGCGTGGGCACTGCGCGACGCGAAGATCAGTGAAGACACAGCACAGGTAGCTGTTCTGGTGCCCTTCACCGACATCCGTTCCGTGCAGACCCTCATTCAAGGCGACAAGCTACCGCTGTCGTATGGGGCCCAGGATCTGTCCGAACATGCGGAAGGCGCTCACACGGGTGACATCAGCGGTCGCTTCCTGCAACAGCTCGGTTGCGACTTCGTCGTTGTGGGACACAGCGAACGACGCAACGACCACCACGAAGACAACGCGTTGGTAGGACGCAAAGTGCGTGCAGCACTTGACCACGAACTCACACCCATTCTGTGTGTGGGCGAATCCCTGACTGAGCGCGAAAACGGCGACCACGTGTCGTTCACTCTTGAGCAGTGTGAGGAAGCCCTTGCCCAGATCGATGCTCCTGAAGAACTCGTGATTGCGTATGAACCGGTGTGGGCTATTGGCACCGGCAAGACTGCCACGGCAAACGACGCGCATGAGATGGCGCAAGAAATCCGTGGGTGGTTGGCCCAGCGCTACGACGCGTCCGTTGCCGAATCGACCCGGATTCTCTACGGCGGATCCGTGAAACCTGAAAACGTGGCTGAAATTATGCAGTCCGAACACGTCGACGGGGCCCTTGTGGGTGGCGCGAGCCTCGACCCCGACACTTTCGCGCGACTCATCGCAGCGTCGGTTCGCTTGTGAACCGAACAGTGCTAAGGTAGGCGACGTGGAAATTTTGACGTGGATTCTGACTGGCGTACTCATCCTTACCAGCTTCATCCTCATTGCCTTTGTCCTCTTGCACAAAGGTAAGGGTGGCGGAATGTCCGACATGTTCGGTGGAGGAATGAGCGCTAACCTGGGTTCGTCCGGGGTTGCCGAAAAGAACCTCAACATGTACACCACACTGATCGCAATCGTGTGGGCAGCTTCGATCGTACTGCTGGGCCTGATCGCCAGCTTCCAAGCCTAAGCAGGCTCGAAGCTGGCTAGACCGCTAGTTAGCTTATAGATCAAACAACTGCGCGTAACCGTCCTCACCACTCAAGTGGAAACGGAGGACCGGTCGCCCAGCATCGTTAAGCACGTTCGCATCTCCGCGTGACTGCGCAGCAATCAACTGGCCGAAAGTAAATCCAGTTTCCGGCACATCGAAGTCTGTGGACGCTTCGTCAGTGATCTGCACAAACACACCGTTGGCGTGACCACCCTTGTGGTACTGACCCGTTGAGTGCAAGTAGCGGGGTCCAAAACCAAACGTGGTCGCAACACCCAAACGCTGAGCAAACTGAGGCCGCAACCGTACAAGATCCGACCGGCCGATCCGGTCTACAAACGCCTGCAGACCCACATAGCCGCCCTGCGGAATGACAGCACGCAAACGGTCAACGACCTCGGCGGCGGACTGTGCACCTTCCACCAGATCAGCAGGACCCGACACGGTCAGCGCGCCATCCGTAAGCGACACCGGCAACGCAGAGCCCGTCTGTTCACCACCTGCCAGAAGTTCACGCATAGCAGCCTTGGCAGACTCGACATTGGGCTGGTCAAACGGGTTGACGCCAATGACGTACGACGCGATTGCCGTCACGTACTCCCACAGAAGGAACTGGGCACCCAACGGCAGGTCGACGACAACATCGGCGTGACGGCCATCGGACGCGCCCAACGCCACAGTGGTAGCGCTTTCGCAGTCCTGCGGTGCGATCGGAAGAATGCCCTTGCCGTCCTTACCTGTGGATTCGGCAATCAACTGCTCGATCCACACGCCCAACCCCTGGAACTGTTCAGTGTGCGGGTCCAACGCGAGCTTCTCGTAGCCGTTTTCGTGGGCAGCACCCAAGAGCGCGCCCAAATACACGGCGAGGTTGTCCTCTGAGTCCTGTTCGAGTTGAGGTGCAATCGATGTGGCGTCAGCAACCACCTGAGCAATGTCGACTCCCACCAGACCAGCGGGGACCAGACCAAACGGTGTGAGTGCAGAGTAGCGCCCACCCACCGACGGATCGGCGTGGAACTCCGCCAGCCAGCCCTCTTCCGCAGCGCGCTGATCGAGAGGTGAGCCGGGGTCGGTAATAGCGATGAGACGCGAACTGGGGTCGATGCCCGCGTCACGGAACTTCTGGGTGAAGAACCGGCGGGCCGAGTCCGTTTCGACGGTGGAGCCGGACTTCGACGCGATAATTACCAGCGTGCGGTCGAGGTCCTGGGCCGTGTACGAGACCTGGTCCGGGTGGGTGGAGTCGGACACGATGAGGTCTTTTCCGTACGCGTTGCTCATGACCTCAGGGGCCAGCGAGGATCCGCCCATTCCGGCCAGAACTACGCGGTCGGGCTCACACGTCTGGGCGAGCCCAGTGACCTTCTCAATGATGTCGTTAGCGCGAGTGTGCAGGTCGACCCACCCCAGGCGCTTGCTCGCTTCGTCCTGTGCTTCGGGTCCCCACACGGTAGCGTCTTGGGCCGCGATGCGGGAAGCAATGCGGTTTTCGAGAATATCGTTGATGACAGAAGATGTAGTTGTCACTGTGCCTTCTCCAGTGCAGTAGTCACGGTTTCAACGAGCTCATTCCAGCTGGCGTCGAACTTTTCCAAGCCTTCGCGTTCAAGTTTGTCCATGACCTCGCCGTAGTGGATGCCTGCAACGGACAGCGCGTCGAGAATCCGGTCGGCTTCTTCGTAGCGACCAAACACCGTGTCGCCGGAAACCTGTCCGTGGTCGGCAAACGCCAGCAGCGTCTTTTCGGGCATGGTGTTTACTGTGTCGGCGGCGATCAGGCCATCGACGTACATGGTGTCGGAGTACGCCGGGTTTTTAGTTCCGGTCGATGCCCACAGCGGGCGCTGCTTGTGGGCGCCAGCGGCAGCGAGCACGGTGAAGCGTTCCGACTCGAAGATCTCCGACGCAATACGGTGAGCCAAGTGGCAGTTCGCGAGACCGGCCCTGCCCTTGAGCTCCAGGAGTTCCTTGTCAGCGCCGTTGTTTACCAGTTCGTCGATCCGGTTATCGATCTCGGTGTCGACGCGCGACACGAAGATCGAGGCCACCGAACGGATGTTGCTGATGTCGTGGCCTTCTTCCCGCGCCCGTTCCAGCCCGTTGACATAGGCTTCGACCACCTTGCGGTACCGATCCAGCGAAAAGATCAGCGTGACGTTGACGCTAATCCCTTCTGCAATCACGCGGGTGATTGCCAAGAGCCCCTCTTCGGTCGCAGGGATCTTAATCATGACGCCGTCTCGGTCCACCATCTGGTGAAGCTTCTTGGCGTATTCGACGGTCCCTTCCGTGTCGTGAGCCAGGTGCGGTGGCACCTCGATCGACACACGTCCGTCTTCGCCCCCGGTCGCTTGGTACACGGGTAGCAGGATGTCGCAAGCCTCCGCGACATCCTGGGTGGTGAGGGCGTCAATCGCTTCGTCGACGCTCACGCCTTTCGCCGCGAGCTGGGCGACGGCCTCTTCATAGCCGTCACCGGCAAGCGCGGCCGCGAAGATGGTGGGGTTAGTGGTCACACCCACCACAGACAGCGTTTCGATTGCGTCATTCAGACTTCCGGATGTAATCCGGGTGCGGGACAGGTCGTCGAGCCAGACCGAAACTCCGGCGTGGCTGAGTGCTTGAAGAGAAGGAACTGGAGTTGCCATGGCCTACCTCTGTCTGTTGGTGGGGGACTGGTGTTAAAGAGCTTGAACAGCGGCGATGGATTCGTGAGCTGCCTGCACAACAGCTCCCGGGGTGATTCCGAACTCACGGTAGAGCGTCTGGTAATCGGCAGATGCCCCAAAGTGGTCGAGTGCGATGCAGCGTCCTTCCGTGCCCACGTATCGGTGCCAGCTCATTGCGGACCCCGCCTCGATGCTCACGCGTGCGCGAGCGGTGACCGGAAGAACGGATTCCTTGTACTGGTCGTCCTGCTTTTCGAACCATTCGTGGCTAGGCATGGACACAACGCGGACGCGCGTGCCTTCCGCACGCAGTTGGTGGGCTGCGTCCAAGGCGATTGCCACCTCGGACCCGGAAGCCATGAGGATGACCTCAAAGTCATCCTCATCAGAAAGGACGTAGGCGCCTTGTGCCGCGCCCGAGGCGGCCGCCAGTTCCGTACGGTCTAGCACGGGGACTGCCTGGCGGGTGAGCGCCATTCCGGTTGGGCCGTCGGTGCGACGGAGCATTTCCAGCCAGCACACAGCGGTTTCGTTCGCATCAGCGGGACGCACAACGTCCAGGCCAGGGATTGCGCGCAGCGAGCTCAAGTGCTCAATCGGCTGGTGGGTTGGGCCGTCTTCGCCCAGGCCGATCGAGTCGTGGGTCCACACGAAGATGACGGGCAGTTCCTGCAGGGCAGCCAAGCGAACGGCAGGGCGCATGTAGTCCGAGAATACAAGGAACGTGCCGTTGTACGGACGGGTGAGTCCGTGCAGAGCCATTCCGTTGCACGCAAGACCGGCCGCGAATTCGCGGATACCAAAGTGGAGGTTGCGACCGTACTCGTTGCCATCAAATGCGGAGGAACTGCGGTCCTTGGGGAAGAAGGAAGGTTCTCCCTTAATGAGTGTGTTGTTGGATCCGGCGAGGTCGGCCGAACCGCCCCACAGTTCTGGCATAAGTGGTGCGATTGCGTTGAGTACCTGGCCGGAGGCCGCGCGCGTTGCGACCCCCTTGTCCGACGGTTCAAACGTTGGGAGTGCGTCTTCGAGTCCCGCCGGAAGCTCACGTGCGCTGAGTCGATCCAGCAGTTCAGCGCGTTCTGGGTTTTCGGTGCGCCACGTTTCGAAGCGGGTGTTCCATTCTTCGTGCGCCGCGCGTCCACGTTCTGCGACGGCGCGCGTGTGTTCGAGAACCTCAGGGGCAACGACGAAGGTTTCGTCGACAGGGAAGTTCAGGAGTTCTTTAGTGGCACGGATTTCGTCGTCACCCAAAGCCGATCCGTGCGAAGCGCCCGTGTTCTGCTTGTTAGGTGCAGGCCACGCGATGATGGTGGACAAGCGAATAAACGACGGACGTGGGTCCTTCTTAGCAGCCTCAATAGCCGAGTGGAGCGCGTCGACGTCTTCCGTGTAGCCGCCGTTTTCGTCGAGGAAGCTCACGTGCTGGGTGTGCCATCCGTATGCGTCATAACGGGCAGTTACGTCTTCGGTAAATGCGATAGACGTGTTGTCCTCAATGGAGATGCGGTTGTCATCCCAAATGACGATGAGGTTGTTCAAGCGTTGGGTGCCCGCAAGTGAGGACGCTTCACCGGAGACACCTTCTTGGATGTCGCCGTCACCGGCGATTACGTAGATGAAGTGGTCAAAAACGGATTCTCCGGCAGGTGCTTCAGGGTCAAAGAGCCCGCGCTCACGGCGTGAGGCCATGGCCATACCTACTGCTGATGCCAGGCCTGAGCCAAGCGGACCTGTGGTGATTTCAACACCGTCGGTGTGCCCGACTTCCGGGTGACCAGGCGTGAGCGAGCCCCATGTGCGGAGGGCCTTGAGGTCGTCGAGTTCCAGACCGTAACCGGAGAGGAACAACTGGATGTACTGGGTCAGGCTCGAGTGGCCCGCCGATAAAACAAAACGGTCCCTGCCCAGCCAGTGAGGATTGGCGGGGTCGTGGGTGAGAGCGTTCTGGTACAGGTAGTAGGCGACTGGCGCCAAGCTCATGGCGGTACCGGGGTGGCCGTGACCCGCGTTCTGTACAGCGTCTGCGGCCAAAAGACGGGCGGTGTCGACCGCCATTCGATCAGTGTCGGACCAGTTGAGCGAGCTCATGAAAGGGCGTTCCTCCTGTAGGCGGTATTCATTTCAAACTGTACAAGGTTTGAGCGACTTTGGGCGACGAGTGGAGAGGTTCTACGACATGTAGCGCTATGACTGGCAATATGCTGGGAAGCGAGTAGAATTGTTCTGTCCGTGCGCGCTGTTGATGCCCGCACGCACCGTACACATCTTGTGGAGGGAGTCAGTAGGTGAGTTCACGTCACCGTGACGTAGTCAGCACCACCGGAGGCGAAGCAACTGAAGAGGCTCCGCTCCAGCGTGTGATCGACGAACGTCGACGAGGCAGTAAGCCACGTAGCAAATTCAGGGCATACATTGCGCTGACCAAGCCGCGCGTGATCGAACTGCTCCTGGTCACAACTGCTCCCGTGATGTTCCTCGCTCAGCGCGGGCTCCCAGACTGGTGGCTCATCCTGGCTACCCTCATCGGTGGTTCTGCTGCTGCGGCATCTGCGTCCGTGTTCAACTGCTACTTGGACCGCGACATCGACGCTAAGATGCACCGTACGGAGAACCGGCCACTTGTCACAGGCGAAGTGAGCCCACGGGAAGCGCTTATCTTCGCTTTCGCATTGGGCATCGGATCAATTTTCTGGATGGGCGGATTCACCAACTGGGTCGCCGCCGGTCTGACCGCTATCGCCATCCTCCTGTACGTGGTGTTCTACACCATCATGCTCAAGCGCCACACCACACAGAACATCGTATGGGGTGGGGCCGCCGGATGTATGCCAGTGCTCATCGGTTGGTCCGCTGTTACCGGTTCGCTGGCGCTTGAACCGTTCATTCTTTTCTTGGTCGTCTTCTTCTGGACTCCACCGCACTACTGGCCACTGGCCATTAAGTACAAGCGCGACTACGACGCTGCCGGTGTCCCCATGTTGCCGTCCAAGGTACCTCCGGCTTCGGTAGGTAAGCAGATCATTCTGTACGCCTGGGCCATGGTGCTTTCAAGCCTGGTGCTTATTCCTCTTGCGCCTATGGGGCCACTCTACATTGGCGTTGCTGTTCTGGCTGGCGCGTGGTTCCTCTACGAGTGCTACACGTTCGTGCGTCGCGCCAAACAGGGTCTATCTGGAACGCGTCTGCGCGCTATGAAGGTCTTCCACGGATCGATCACATACCTTTCGGTACTGTTCCTCGCCGTTGCGATCGACCCGTTCCTCAACCCCTTCGTTTAAGCCTCACCTACGGAAGCTGCGTGTAAGTCAGCGTACTTACCACCTCGGGAAAGGAGCTCTTCATGAGTTCCCGACTCCACAATGCGCCCCGCTTCCATGACAACGATCAGATCCGCGTTGCGGATCGTTGAAAGCCGGTGAGCGATCACGAAGCTAGTGCGGCCGGAACGCAGACGGTTCATAGCTTCTTGAACCAACACCTCGGTGCGGGTATCCACCGATGACGTCGCCTCGTCTAGAACGAGAATGTCAGGGTTGGACACGAATGCGCGGGCGATCGTGATGAGTTGGCGTTCACCAGCCGAAACATTGCCACCCGTTTCGTCGATCACCGTGTCATAGCCGTTAGGGAGATGGGCTACGAACCGGTCTACATATGCGGCCTCAGCGGCAGCCATGACGTCGTCACGTGTGGCGTCGGCGCGCCCGTACGCGATGTTGTCGTAGATGGTTCCACCAAACAGCCACGTGTCCTGCAAAACCATGCCAATGGGGGAGCGAAGCTGGTGGCGGTCGATGTCGCGAATATCCACGCCGTCGAGGTAGATGGCGCCACCGGTGACGTCATAGAAGCGCAGGAGCAGGTTGACCAGGGTGGTTTTACCTGAACCGGTATGTCCCACGATCGCAACCGTCTGACCCCCGTCAACTGTGAGGTTGAGGTCGCTGATGAAGGGTTGGTCTGGGTCATAGGAGAAGTCCACCGAACGGAATTCCACCTTTCCGTGGGTGAGAGCGAAGTCGGGGTGGTGACCAGTGTCGGCGACCTCTTCTGGCTGGTTGAGGAGCTCGTAGACGCGTTCCGCGCTGGCGGCCGCTGACTGTAGCTGAGACGCAACCCCGCCCAACTGGGCCAACGGCTGCGAGAACTGGCGAGAGTATTGGATGAAGGCTTGGACGGAACCCAGAGTCATCGCGCCAGATGCCACCCGGACCGCACCCACAATTGCAATTCCCACAAACACCAGGTTCGACACAAACATCATCGACGGCATCATGGAGCCGGACAAGAACTGCGCCTTCCGTGATGCGTTGTAGACCTCATCGTTGCTGCGCGCGAACGTTTCCGTTGCCTGGGGCGTGGCGTTGTAGATTGCCAAAAGTTCGTGACCCGAGATCGACTCCTCAATGTGGGCATTGAGTTTGCCTGTTTGCGACCACTGCATGCGGAACTGGGCTTGCGACCTGACGCCCAGAATTCCGATGACAACAGCAGTGAGAGGAATCGTGGTCAACGCTACCAACGTGAGCTCCCACGAAATCCAGAACATGACGGCAAGGACACCCAACACTGTGATAACAGACGTCACGATCGTTTCCATGTTTTGGTTGAGAGCCGTGTTGAGATTGTCCAGGTCGTTGTTGAGCTTCGAGAGAAGGTCTCCGCGTTTTTGCGAATCCAAGAACTTAAGCGGAAGGCGGTGGACCTTGTTTTCGACGCGCTCACGGAGACCGTAGAGCACCCGCTGAATGGCTTCGTTGAAGAGCCAGCCGCCAGCAAAGGTGAAAGACTCGGCGACAAGGTGTAACACCACTACGATGAGCAACAGTCTGGCCAGTAATCCAAAATCAATTCCGGCGTCGCTTGTGAAGCCATCGAACACAACGTCTGTGGCAAGTCCCAAAACGTAAGGGCCTGCAATTGTGAGGCAGGTTCCTACCATGACGCCCACGAAACCAAGAATCATGGGCAGGCGTTCATACTTAAACTCCCGGGCGAGCGTCGAAACTGTTGACCAGAAATTCTGGGCCTTTTCGTGTGGTTCTTGTTCTTCGCTCACAGTGCCTCCTGGGTTGCCTGCGATTCTGCGATCTCGCGATACACCGGTGAGGTTGCCATGAGATCGTCGTGGGTTCCTTGCGCAACGACACGGCCATGATCGAGCACCACGATGATGTCGGCGGTTCGGGCTGAGGATATACGCTGCGTAATGATGAGGCTGGTTGCCGATACGTTGCTCAACGCTTGACGTAGTCGTAAGTCTGTTGCCGTGTCGAGGGCAGAAAACGAGTCATCGAAGACCAGAACGGGTGCGCGTCTGGCAAGCGCCATTGCGATTGCGATGCGCTGCCGTTGCCCACCTGAGAGGTTCTTTCCGCCTTGGTTGATTTCAAAGTCCAACTGGCCGTCGAGTTCGCGCACAAAGTCCTCTGCTTGCGCGGTGCGCAAAGCTTCCCATAGTTCCTCATCGCTGGCCTCCGGGTTTCCCAAGCGAAGGTTCTGGGCGACCGTTGCTCCAAACACGTAAGGGTTCTGTGCCACATAGCCAAACTGCGTGCCCAGGGTTTGGCGGGAAATGTCCTGGATGGGTACCCCACCTAGGAGTACGGTGCCCGAGGTGGGTTCCAGGAGCCGTACGAGAAGCTTGGCAAGGGTGGTTTTTCCGGATCCGGTAGCACCGATAACAGCGACCGTGGATCCCACCTCGGCGGAAAAACTAACATCCTGCACAACCGGTTCTTCCGCACCTGGGTAGGAAAAGGTCACGTCCCGGAACTCGAACGTTCCAGGACGGGGGAGCTCATCAACGCGCCCACTGTCCCGATCAAGGTGGACCCGCGTATCCATGACGGCGACGAGTCGGCCGGCAGCCACCTCGGCGCGGGGGACCATCATGGACATGAAGGCGAACATGAGAACGCCCATCATGATGAGCATGAGGTATTGGATAAATGCGACGACGGTACCTACCTGCGAGGTTCCTGCTTCCACCCCGCGCGCACCGAACCACACGACCGCAACGGTCCCCACATTAATGAGAGCGAAAACAATGGGGTACAGCGCAACAAAGTAACGACCAACCATGAGGCTTGCGCGAGTCATGTCGCGATTAGCCTGGGCGAAGCGTTTCTTCTCAACGTCCTCTTTGCCAAACGCGCGAATAACGCGGGTTCCAGCGAGTTGTTGGGAGAGAACCGCCCCCATTGCATCGATGCGCTGCTGCATGACTTGAAAACTTGGCACCATGCCGCGAACAGCCAACGCCATGACAATGGCAAGAATGACCACAGTCACCACAATCACCCACGACAGGGTGAGGTCCTGCGCGAAGGCCATGATGAGCCCACCAAACGCCATGACTGGGGCCATCACCATCATTGTCATGGCCATGGTGAGGAACTGCTGCACTTGGCGCACGTCGTTGGTTGACCGGGTGATGAGGCTAGAGACCCCAAAGGTCTGTGCCTCTTGGTGGCCAAAAGTCATGACTTTTGCGAAGAAGTCACGGCGAATATCACGGGCAACTGCCATCGATACGTAGGAGCCGGCTGCCACCTCGATAATGGCTGTAGCAAGCTGTGCGACGGCAACCACGAGCATGATTCCGCCCAGTTGCCACACGAGTGTCAGATTGCCGTGGGCGATTCCGTCGTCGATGACGCGCGCGTTGAGGGCCGGGAGCAACAGGGAACCCATCACCTGGGCGAGGGTAAAAACCAGAACCAGTATGAGTCCTACTGGATATGCGCTGACGTAGCGTTTAAAGATCGCGAAAAGCACAGAGCCAGTCTATGCCGAGGTGGTTGCTGGGCTTTTTGCGACCGAGGTGGGGAGTGGGTCCCGTGTGTAGACGCTGTCGACGACGAAAACCGCGGCCGTAATGACGAGGCACAGGCCCGCGATGTGCGCCATGACCACCGGGACCGGCAGTCCTGTGAAGAACTGCGTGTAACCGATGATTCCCTGTGCCACTTCGACGATGAGCAGGAAGGTGAAAGCGCGTGTGGCGCTGGCGATTTTTTCCTTGCGTGCAAGAACAAGACCGTAGATGGTACCCGCGGTCATGAGCCACACGGGGATTGCGTGGAGTCGCGACATGAGCAGGGTGTTGAGGCCGTTGCGGGCGCTGACTTCATCACCCGCGTGTGGGCCCGCCCCAGTGACCAGCATGCCCATGAGCACGATCACGGCGCACAGGATGCCCACGGCCCAAGCGACGGTGACGAGTGTGCGCGAGGCGACAGGACGAGGATTGTCGCCGGTGTCACGCGTGCGCTTGACCATGTAAGCGGAAAGAGCAACGGCTAGGGCCGAAGGAATGAAGTGGGCGGCAACGATCCACGGGTTGAGCTGAGTGCGCACCGTGACGCCACCCAGAATGGCTTGGAACGGGACGACTGCAAAGAGCAGAACGGCCATGCGGAACAGGTCGGAGCGGGTAGACCGCAGGGGCCACAGGGCGATCACGACGAAGAGCGAATACAGACCCAGAATGACACCCAGGACACGGTTGCCGAACTCGATGAACCCGTGAATACCCATCTCGGGGGTGTTGGTTAGCGAAGATTCGGTACACATGGGCCAATGTGGGCACCCCAGTCCCGAACCGGTCAGGCGTACAGCAGCACCGGTGAACACGATGAGGGCCTGCAAGAACAGGAGACCAACAGCAAGCCAGTACACGTATCGGTTGACTTCGGTTGCTTGCCAAGACGACTTCGACATGTCACTTACTTTCAAAAGAGAACCATGTGGCTCCGGCGATGATACCGAGCACAGCCCAGACCAACAAGACGAGTTGGGCACTCCAGTCTACACCTCCGGATATCAGTGCTGTGCGCAACGAATCGCCCAATGCGCCAAAAGGAGTGAGCGATGCAACTGTGCCCCACAGGTCCGGATGCTTGACTACAAGCCCACCAACTCCGGCGCCCGCAACCCAGAGGATGTTCGATCCGGCGAGTACGGCCTCGGCGCGGGCGGTTCCTGCGAAAGCAAGCGCAAGCGCGGTCAGCGCGGCGGTACCTAAAAACCACGAAAGGAAGATGCCCAGAAACTGAGTCGGGGAGGCGGTGATTTCGAAGTTCACGGGGAGAACAGCAATAACAATGAACATGACCAGTAGCTGCACTGCGGTCACGATGTAGACGGACACAATCTTGGCAAGAATTAGGCCGGTGGTGCCCAGGGGAGTAGTGGCTAATTGCCGGAGTACGCCGTAGCGACGGTCGAATCCGGTGGCGATTGCCTGACCGGTAAACGCGGAGGCGGCGATTGACAGCCCCAGGCCGGCCGACGCGGCGATGATGTTCCGCTGGTTCTCTTCGTACCCAAAAACGGTGACGACATCGGTCATTGCCAGCACCACAAGTGCGCCGATTGGCAGAGCGAAGGACAAGAAGAGCTGTTCGGCGTTGGACAGGGTGGTGCGCAACTCAAAGAGCGACTGTGCCCACACGCGCTGAGCCAGGGGTGCGATTCGCGGTGAACTCATGAGCGCAGTGTCCTTCCTGTCAGGTCGAGGAAGACGTCGTCAAGCGAGCGGGACGCCAGGGACAGGGATGTGATGTCAGCACCGGCGTCGTTGAGAAGGCCGGTGATCGCGTGGACCGTTTGGGTGGTGAAGTCACCTGTGATGGTGACGACGTCGTCCTTTGCGAGGTCCACCTCGCCATATGCGCGGAATTGGCCCAGAAGGTTCTGGCCGAGGTGGTGGGCCCGGATCGTCAGTGTCGAGCTGCCGTCGCCCGTGAGTTCGTCGACTGTGCCGTGGGAGATGACCTGGCCTTTGTCAATGATGGTGACGTAGTCAGACAGCTGGGCTGCGTCGTCCATGTCGTGAGTCGTGAGAACAACCGCCACGCCTTGTTCGCGTAGCTCTTCGACGATCGTGAACACGGCAAGGCGTGACTGTGGGTCCAGGCCGGCCGTGGGTTCGTCGAGAAACACCAGCTGGGGTTTGCCGATCAGCGCGGCTGCCATTCCTACACGTTGTTTCTGCCCACCCGACATGCGTCGTATCGTGCGGTTGGCGAACGCGGTGATGCCTAAGCGTTCAGCAAGTTCGTGGTAGTCCGCAGGGTCGGCGTACATGCGGGAAAGGTTCTTCAGAATGTTGAGTGGCTTCGACGCCATGGGCAGTCCGCCGTCTTGCAACATGACTCCCGCGAGCGCGCTGGAGTGCGTGTGCTGTTTAACAGGGTCGTATCCGAAGATGCGGGCGTGACCTGATGTGGGTTTGAGGAGGCCTACCGAGGCGGCGATGGTGGTGGATTTGCCTGCGCCGTTGGGTCCTAAGAGTGCGTGGACGGTGCCTCGCTCAACGGTGAGTGAGACGTTGTCGACTGCACGGAGGCTCCCGAAGTTCACGCTCACGGCGTCGAGTTCTAACGGATGGTTCGGCTTGGTCACGATTCCTCAGTGTAATGAGTGAAATGTGGGGAACTTAGGTCACCCTGGTTTTACGTGGAATTATTTAGGGCACAATAGTGTTGTGGAATAGCGAACCGCCCGCTTTTCAGAGAGGACTTACGTGAGCGCACGCCCCGGACAAGATCTGCGCACCCGCCAGCAAGTGCTGGCGATCGTGCTCGATCAAGGGCCCATCAGCGCCTCGGGTATTGCGCGTCTGGTTGATCTAACGCCGGCGGCTATCCGCCGCCACCTCGACGCTTTGGAAAAGGAAAACGCGATCGAGGTGCGTGAGTTAGCGGGAGTGAAAGCAGGCCGAGGTCGTCCCGCACGCCACTATGTCGTCACCTCGGCGGGTCACGCGCAGATTTCCCACGCATACGACCAAGTTGCGGTGGAGGCGCTTGACTTTGTGCGATCGGAAATGGGCCGAGAGGCGGTGGAGCGGTTCGCGCGCGAGCGAGCGCAAGAGTTGCGCGAAAAGCTTGAAGCGCGTTTAGAAGAAGGCGGGAACGTAGCCGCACGGTCGCGCGGGCTGGCGGCGGCGCTGGACAAAGAGGGATATGCGGCGTCGGCGACACCGGTTGCTGTGGGAACCCCGCTGGAAGCGATGCAGCTGTGCCAGGGGCACTGTCCCATTCAGCACGTCGCGGAAGAGTACCCAGAGTTTTGTGAAGCTGAACTTGAACAGTTTGGCGACATTTTAGGAGTGGACGTGCGACGTCTTTCGACGTTGGCGAGTGGGGCACACGTGTGTACCACGCACATTCCCACATCCACCCTGAATCGCCCTTTGCTTGGCACCCACGATGGGAAGAGCAACTCTAAAAAAGGAGGAGAAAGGTGACTGACACCACCGATTCCAATCCTATTCTGGAGATGAATCCAGAACTTAAGGACATTGGACAATACGCATACGGTTGGCACGACTCAAACGACGCCGGGGCCGATGCCCAACGTGGGTTGAACGAAGATGTTGTGCGCAATATCTCCAAGCTGAAGGAGGAACCGGAGTGGATGCTTGAGCGTCGTCTCCGTGCTCTGAAGCTGTTTGACAAGAAGCCTATGCCGCACTGGGGTGCCGACCTTAGCGGTATCAACTTCGACGACATCAAGTACTTTGTGCGTTCGACTGAGGGTCAGGCGCAGTCGTGGGAAGACCTGCCTGAAGACATTAAGAACACGTACGACCGGTTGGGGATTCCCGAGGCGGAAAAGCAACGTCTGGTTGCGGGTGTCGCCGCGCAGTACGAGTCAGAGGTCGTCTACCACAAGATCAACGAAGAGCTCGAACGTCAGGGTGTCATCTTCCTTGACACCGACACGGGTCTGCGGGAGCACCCGGAGATCTTCGAAGAGTACTTCGGTACCGTGATTCCGTCCGGTGACAACAAGTTCGCCGCCCTTAACACTGCCGTGTGGTCCGGTGGGTCGTTCATCTACGTGCCCAAGGGTGTTCACGTGGAGATCCCGTTGCAGGCGTACTTCCGCATCAACACGGAAAACATGGGTCAGTTTGAGCGCACGCTCATCATTGCTGACGAAGGCTCGTACGTTCACTACGTCGAAGGGTGTACGGCTCCGATTTACAAGTCGGATTCGTTGCACTCCGCAGTGGTCGAGATTATCGCCAAGAAGGATGCACGAGTGCGGTACACGACCATCCAGAACTGGTCGAACAACGTGTACAACCTGGTGACCAAGCGTGCGGTTGCTGAAGAAGGCGCGACCATGGAATGGGTCGATGGAAACATTGGTTCGAAGGTCACCATGAAGTACCCAGCGATCTGGCTCACGGGTGAGCACGCAAAGGGCGAAACCCTCTCCGTGGCATTCGCTGGGAACGGCCAGCACCAGGACACTGGAGCGAAAATGGTGCACGCGGCACCGCACACGCAGTCCTCGATTGTGTCGAAGTCGGTTGCCCGTAACGGAGGACGTGCCGGGTACCGCGGACTGGTTCACGTTCACCCGGGTGCTAAGGGGTCGTCGAACACGGTTCTGTGTGACGCGCTCCTGGTGGATAACGTGTCGCGCTCGGACACCTACCCGTACATCGACATTCGTGAAGATGACGTGGCGCTGGGGCACGAAGCAACCGTGTCGAAGGTGAGCGAGGACCAGCTGTTCTACCTCATGAGTCGTGGACTCGACGAAACCGAAGCGATGGCAATGATTGTGCGTGGTTTTGTCGAACCGATCGCCCGAGAACTTCCCATGGAATACGCGCTTGAGCTTAACCGTCTGATCGAACTTCAGATGGAAGGCGCGGTAGGTTAAGCGCAGAGGAGACGCATTACATGACAATTGCAACAGAACACGTTCCGGCTAAGTCGCGTTCCGAACGCACCCGGAGTTTTAACGTGGCGGATTTCCCGCAGGTGAACGGCCGTGAAGAAGAGTGGCGTTTCACTCCGGTCAAAAAGCTTACCCAGCTGCTGACCGATGAAGAAAGCACAGCGGAGCTTGCGGTCTCACGTGAACTTCCAGCCGGGGTAGACGTGTCACAGATCAGCCTCGACGAGGCGCGCCAGCTGGGTGTTTCGGCGCCGGAAGACCTGCCAGCTGTCATCGCGGCTACTCGCGCACCCAGCGTGACCCGCTACGACATCGGCGAAGGTGTTGAGCTGGAGTCCCCAGCCATCATCACTACGGAAGGTGCGGACAGCGAGAGCCCCACACATAACCACACTGTGGTGACGGTGGGAGCGAACGCTAGCGCAACCATCGTGATCAAGCACACCGGTCACGCACAGCTGTCTGAACTGCTCAGCGTGATCGTGGGGCCGGGAGCGCGGGTGAAGCTTGTGACTCTGCAGCTGTGGGATGACGAAGCGGTACACCTGGGACAGCACGACGCGGTCGTGGGCAAGGACGCGCAGTTCACGCACATTGCTATCACGCTGGGTGGCAAGATCGTGCGCCTGAACTCGAATGTGTCCTACGACGGTCCAGGGGGAGAGGCCCAGATGCTGGGGCTGTACTTCGCCGACGCCGGGCAGCACTTGGAACACCGCACGTACGTGGACCACAACACGCCGAATGCCACCTCGGACGTTCTGTACAAAGGCGCGTTGCAGGGGAAGGACGCACGCAGCGTGTGGATCGGTGACGTTCTCATTCGCCCGGAAGCCAAGGGGATCGACACGTACGAACTCAACCGCAACCTGGTGCTGACCGAGGGTGCGCGCGCGGACTCCGTGCCTAACCTCGAAATTGAGACTGGTGAAATTGAGGGAGCAGGGCACGCGTCGTCGACCGGCCGATTCGACGAAGAGCACTTGTTCTACCTCATGAGCCGAGGAATCGATGAGAAAACAGCGCGCCGGTTGGTGGTGCGTGGCTTCTTCAACGAAGTGATCCAGAAGATCGACATCGAACAGATCGAAGAAGTGCTCACAGAACAGATTGAAGAAGAACTTTCCCGGAGCGTGCTGTGAAGTCCGTTGCGAAATCTACCGATGTGACACCGGGGAGCGCGATTCGCGTGAAGGTCGACGGGGTTGAGGTGTGTGTTGCGCGCACCGAAACCGGCGAACTGCACGCTATCGACGACCTGTGTACCCACGGTGAAGTGTCACTGTCCGAAGGTGACGTGATGGGGTGTGCAATCGAATGCTGGTTGCACGGCTCCACGTTCGACCTGCGGACCGGTGAACCCCAAAACCCACCCGCTTTCGACCCCGTCGCAGTGTACGAATGCACGGAACGCGACGGCGAGATCTACGTCAAGCTTTAAAGAAAGAAGAGATTTATGTCCACACTTTCCATCCGCGACCTCAAGGTCAGCGTAGAAACCGACAAGGGATCCAAGCAGATCCTCAAGGGCGTCAACTTAGACATCAAGTCCAACGAAACCCACGCAATCATGGGGCCAAACGGTTCCGGTAAGTCCACTCTGGCGTACGCGATCGCAGGACACCCGGCATACCACATCGAAGGTGGTTCGGTGAAGCTGGACGGTGAAGAGATGCTGGAGCTCAGCGTGGACGAACGCGCACGCGCTGGTCTGTTCCTCGCTATGCAGTACCCGGTCGAAGTTCCCGGTGTCACTGTGACGAACTTCTTGCGTTCTGCTAAGACCGCGATCGATGGGGAAGCTCCCAAACTCCGTACGTGGGCCAAGGAGCTCAACCAGGCGATGAGCGAACTGAAGGTGGACCCCGAGTTCGCGTCGCGTAACGTGAATGAAGGGTTCTCTGGTGGTGAGAAGAAGCGCCACGAGATCCTGCAGATGGAACTGCTCAAGCCACGTTTTGCGATTCTGGACGAAACCGACTCCGGGCTTGACGTTGACGCGTTGCGCATTGTGTCTGAAGGTGTCAACCGTGCGCAGAGCAACACGGACGTGGGCGTTCTGCTCATTACCCACTACACGCGTATCCTGCAGTACATCAAGCCTGATTACGTACACGTGTTGGTCAACGGGCAGGTGGCCGAAGAAGGTGGCCCCGAGCTTGCGAACCAGCTCGAAGCTGAAGGCTACGACCGCTTCCAGAAGTGATGACGACGCAGGAATTCACACGTTTACGAAGCGACTTCCCGCTTTTGACGCGGGAGGTGGCGGGATCACCGCTCGCGTATTTGGATTCTGGTGCGACTTCTCAGAAGCCCGAATGCGTGATTGACGCTGAACAGGAGTTCAACACACGTCACAACTCAGCGGTTCACCGTGGCGCGCACACGCTGGCCACCGAGGCGACCGACGCCTTTGAGGGCGCGCGTGCCAAGGTGGCGGCTTTCGTGGGAGCGAAACCGTCGCAGGTGTGCTGGATGAAGAATGCGACAGAAGCGCTCAACGTTGTGGCGATGGGGATGGGTTTCGCCACCGATGGTCCGCTTGCGCTGGGGCCTGGCGATTCGATTGTCATTACGCAGATGGAGCACCATGCGAATCTGGTGCCGTGGCAGCAGATGGCGCTTCGGACCGGTGCTGAGTTGCGGTACATTCCGATCACGGACGAAGGCACGCTGGACCTGAGTGATGTGGACTCCATTGCTGATGCGTCAACCAAGGTCATGGCGTTCACGCATGTGTCTAACGTGTTGGCGACGGTAAACCCGGTTGATCAGTTGGTTGAGCACGCTAAGAAGATTGGTGCGGTCACGGTTCTTGACGCGTGCCAGTCTGTTCCGCACATGCAGGTTGACTTCCCTGCAATGGGTGTGGACTTCGCCGCGTTTTCCGGACACAAGATGCTGGGACCATCCGGCATTGGCGTGCTCTACGGCAAGCAGGACGCGCTGAACGCGTTGCCTCCGGTGTTGACGGGTGGGTCGATGATCGAAACCGTCACCATGGAGGAGTCCACGTTCCTGCCTGCGCCTCAGCGGTTTGAGGCTGGAACCCAGCCGGTCGCACAGGCCGTGGGACTCGCGGCGGCGGTCGACTACCTCACTCATGTGGGAATGGATCGAATCGCTCAGCATGAGCAGGAGTTGGCTCAGATCTTGGCTGAAGGCGTCGCGAAGATTCCTGGTGTGCGGCTGTTGGGGCCCGCCAACAGGAGCGTGTCGACCGTGGCCGTGGATGTCGAGGGCGTACACGCGCACGATGTGGGCCAGTACCTTGACGCGGACGGCGTGGCTGTGCGCGTGGGGCACCACTGTGCGATGCCACTGCACGCCCGTCTGGGCGTGCGTGCCTCGACGCGGGCGTCTGCGTACGTGTATTCGACGGTTGAAGAGTGCGAGCGGTTCTTGGATTCGCTGGCGCGTGTGCGGGGCTACTTTGGGGTGGAATCATGAATCTGGATCAGTTGTATCAGCAAGTGATTCTGGATCACTCAAAGGAACGGCACGGCAATGTCCCGTTTGATGAGCGGGAAGTGTTGGGTAAGTCCCACCAGGTGAACCCCATGTGTGGGGATGAAATTACCGCCGAGGTCGTCGCCGGGGACGATGGCGCGCTGGAGGTGCGCTGGGAAGGCGACGGCTGTTCGATCTCGATGGCGTCAGCGTCAGTGGCGTGCGAGATTTATGACGACGAGGGTCGTGAAGCGTTTGACCGTGCGGAGGCGGAGTTCCACGAGCTCATGCATTCGCGCGGTGCCGTTGAGGCCGATGAGGACGTGCTGTTTGACGCAGCCGCGTTTGCCGGGGTGAGTAAGTTCCCGGCGCGCATTAAGTGCGCGTTGCTCGCGTGGATTGCCATAAAGGACGCTCTGTCACAAGCTGAGAGTAGTAAGGAGGGAGGACAGCATGACTGAGGTCGTTGACCAACCGACGAATGCGACTCCGGAAGAAGTGATTGACGCGCTGATGGATGTCATGGACCCGGAGTTGGGTGTGAACATCGTGGACTTGGGGCTGGTGTATGGCGCGACCGTGGATGAAGAAGGTGTAGCGATCATTGAAATGACGCTGACCTCTGCCGCGTGCCCGCTCACCGATGTGATCGAAGACCAGTGTGCGCACGCGTTGGACGGAATCGTGCCAGCGTTCCGGATCAACTGGGTGTGGATGCCGCCGTGGGGTCCCGAGAAGATCACGGAAGATGGGCGTGAGCAGATGCGCGCCCTGGGCTTCAATATTTAGGGGTTTTGGTTAAAGCTGGGCGTTAGGTACCTGGTTGCTGCTCACTCGAAGCTGACCGAGTGCTGTGGCGAGGTATCAACGCTCAGCTTGAACACGTCTGGACGCGAGTAGTGCCCCGCAGAGTCGAAGTCCAGGTGACCTCGGGTTTTTGCTTCTGGGTCAATGTCAGCGTAAAGAATTGTTTCTTCATTGAAGACGGGACCTGCTAGGAGTTTTCCTGTTGGGTCAACGATGAGGCTTCCACCACGCATAACGGTATCGCCGGCTGGCAGGTCATGGTCGAGGTGATAGTTTTCTGGATATTGTTCCTTAGTGATGTATTGGCAAGCAGACAGGACGTGTACCCTTCCTTCAAGAGCGATGTGAGTCATTGTGGACACCCACGTTTCCCGGTCGTCTGCTGTGGGTGCACAGTAGACTTCGACGCCTTTTGAGTACATTGTTTGTCGGAGCAACGGCATGTAGTTTTCCCAGCAAATGACCGCACCGGTGCGTCCTGCGGGTGTGTCCATGGTGTCAAGAGTGGATCCATCCCCAAAACCCCAAATGAGACGTTCCGTGCCAGTAGGCATGAGTTTGCGGTGCTTTCCCACCACTCCGCGTTTGGGGTCGATCATGAGAGCTGTGCAGTACAGAGTATTACCGTCGCGTTCGATAATTCCTATGACGACGTTGATGGAGTGAGCAGAAGCGGCCTCGGTCAGCGTTGCGATCTCGTCGCCTTCAATACGAACAGCTCCTGCGACGTACTGCGCGTACTCGGCGCGACCCTTATCTGTACGAAATCCTACATACCCACCAAATGCAAGGCCTTTTGGGTACCCGCCTATGAATGCTTCCGGAAACACTACTAGTTTTGCTCCGGTATCTGCAGCCTCAGCTAGTAACGCAACTGCTTTTTGCGTAGATGCCTTGGCGTCGAATGGAACGCTTGCCGCTTGTACAACTGCAACTTTTGTCATGGAACTTCTCCTGTTTCAGTGTGAACATTCTATAAATGTGTGATGTAGCAAGTTCGATTACTACCCTTGGTTAATATCGACACCTTTTGTTTCTTCAAGTAGTGGAAAAAGAACGATCAGTGCAAAGCAACACACGCAAATAATGTAGAAACTAGGTGAGACCAGAACTCCAGTGGTGTTTACAAGGAAAGTCGCGATAAATGGTCCGGGGCCGGCAAGGGCAGCATAAGCAACGTTGTAGCCGATCGCAGACCCTGTCGCACGAATTGACGCAGGAAATACCTCAACGAGTAAAACGTTGTTAACAACTGCAGAACAAGCTACAAAGAAAGCAAATCCTGTCATTCCAAACAACGCGAAGAAAAAGTTTCCAGTACTCATAAGTAAGAATGCCGGTAGACTCCAAAGTATTAGACCGATTAGTGCCGTGTATAGCACTGGTCGTCGACCGAATTTGTCCGTGAGAAATCCTGCCAATGGATTAAATGCGACGTAGAAGGCTGTCGCGATTGAGCAGATCAACAGGGCATGAAACCGATTCATCCCAACTGAGCCTGACAAGAAATTGTTCATGTAGGTAATTAAGTAGTAGAGGCTGACGCCGAAAACACCAGAAAATGCTAACGTCATAACGAAAGCCTTGAGCTTTTGTTTGGTGGATATAGGCTTCACAAGGTTGTTGGCACGTCGTTTCTCTAAAGTCTCGAATACAGGGGTGTCCTCTAAGCGACGACGTATATAGACAGCGATGACTGCCATGATGATGGAAGCGACAAAAGGAATTCTCCACCCCCATGAGTAAAGCGAATCACCAGTCAACAAACCTGACAGGAAAGCTGCCGAAATAGTGCCGGAGAGGAAAGCTAGTGCAGCAGTGCCAGTGATAACGCTCGCATAGACAGCGCGTTTTTCGGAAGGAGCGACCTCGCCGATATAGGTTGCAGCGCTCGTCCATTCACTACCGGCGAAAGCACCCTGAAGAAGTCTCAGGACTACAACTGCGATCGGTGCGATGATACCGATCTGGTGAAATGAAGGAATTAGTCCTATAAGTGCAGTGACCGTTCCCATGCCTAGTACGGTTACGAAAAGTACGATTTTGCGTCCGTGTTTGTCGCCGATTGGGCCGAGTATAAAGGCCCCAAAGGGACGAGAAAGAAATCCGACCGCGAAAACGGCGAATGAGGAAAGGATTTCTGTGGTCGGATTACCCGTGGGGAAAAACTGTGAACCGATGACTGCGGCAAAGTACCCGTAAATGGCAAAGTCAAACCACTCTAAGAAGTTGCCGATACCAATTGCCGCCAATTGATGTCTGCGCTCAGTAGGCCTCTGCGCAGTTTCAGGTTGTTCGTGGTTAGCGTTGTCGATTGAACTTGAAGACATCTTTGACCTCCTTTGATGACGCCCTAACCAATAAGTACGGTCATGTGCTCCCACTTTCTCGTTGGTCTTGTAATTCGTCAAACAAATATTTATGATCGGTAACATTGACAGAATTTCTTTGAACCAGGTTGACCTGAACCTGCTCGTTGTTTTTCAAGTCCTCATGCAAGAGCGAAATGTTACGCGAGCGGGGTATAAGCTGAACCTTTCACAGAGCGCGGTGAGTGCGTCTCTCCGACGACTTCGTAAGCTCTTTGATGACCCGCTGTTTGAACGTACCCGTGGCGGTATGGCCCCTACATCAAAAGCACTGGCGCTGTCTGTAAACCTAAGTCCGAGTCTTAATGCAATTGCGAAAGCAATACTGGAAGATAGTGAGTTCGAACCATGGAAGAGCTCGAAAACGTTTCACCTGGCAATGTCCGATGACGTAGAGGTGCTGTTCGCTCCCTGGATCGCACGACAGAAAATGGACCATGATTGGAGCGTAGGGTTTTCCATTCATCAAACAAATAGTCATCTTTGGAAGATGACTATTGATAACCCACTTATCGACGTTATTCTGACCACCACTCCAGTAACCTTGCCAGCTGACGTCCAATCTGAACCTTTGTTTTCTGCGGAGTATTGCTGCCTATATAACCCACGTCAACTTAACCTTTCAGACCCGATTAGTGAACGTGAATACATTGAGACAAGGCATGCGCGTGTCTCCTTCGAAGGTCAACGTGGTTGGGTTGACGATGTTTTGTCGGTAATGGGTCATAGTCGTAAGACGTTGTGCACTACAAGTCACTTTTTGGGTCTAGTGCCGCTACTACGCGATTTACCAGTGATTGCAACTGTGCCGGAACCTGCTGCTCGACGCATCAGTGATTTGATTGATGTGAAAACTTCGTCAGTTCCAATCAAGACGAGACGCTTCACTATATCTGCGACGTGGAAGGTTTCCGATGACTCTTTGCCGGAAAGCATGTGGCTGAGGCAACTGTTGAAGAGCTTTGTCCGCAGCTATGACCTCTGACGAAATCCTTCAGTGGTAAAGAGCAATCGCGACGCAAAGTCTGCCATTTCCATACAGTGAAAACGAATAGACAAGCAAGGCACTAACGCCAAAAGAGTCAAGCATTCGTTTTAAACGCGGTCTACGTCAAAGGTGTTGCACTCGGTGGGTGAGCCGGAGTCGTAGCCGCGTTTGAACCAGGTCATGCGCTGTTCCGCTGAGCCGTGCGTGAAGTTCTCGGGTGTGACTCGACCGCCCGAGGTCTCTTGGATTCGGTCGTCACCAATCGCTTCCGCTGTGCCCAGTGCGGCTTCGATGTCTGCGTCCGTGAGAGGTTCAAGGTAGGGCTGGCCCTGAGGCCCGTGGGTCTTGGTGGCGTTGCCAGCCCACACGCCCGCGTAGCAGTCGGCCTGAAGTTCAAGGCGAACTGCGTTGGACTGCGGGCCCGTTTTTCCGTCGCGGCTCCGGGTGATGTCACCCGTGATCTTCTGAATGTGGTGCCCAAATTCGTGGGCCACCACGTACTCTTCAGGGAGCGGACCTTCCTTAGCGCCCAACTGTTGGCGCATCTGTTCGAAGAAGGACGTGTCGAAGTACGCGGTTTCATCGGCAGGGCAATAGAACGGCCCCATGTTGCTGTTCCCTTGACCGCAACCCGTGTCCCACGTGCCACTGGTGAGTTGCACGCCGGGGTTGCGGTACTGCTCGCCCAGCTCGCCTGTGCCCGTAGGCCAGTAGTCGTTTAGGCTGTTGACGGTACCCACGATGCGGCATTCGACGTCGCGGTTGGCGTCCTCGCCCGTGCGGCACTTCTCGGAGAGGTCCTCTTGGCTCTGCTGGGACTGCTCACCCGAGCCCAACTGGTTAAGGACTGCTTCTGGCCCAAAGAAGATCAAACCGAGAACCAGAAGCGCAACTCCACCAATGCCACCACCGATCATGACGGGCGCGCCACGACCTCGGGAAACCTGGGAGCTGTCAAGCTGAGAGTTCGGGTTGAAGGTCATAGGGTTAGTGTATTGGACTGATCAACAACTCCGTTCACACTTGGAGGTAATGTGCTGGAAGTCGCATGCGACGGCTCCGCGTTAGGCAACCCCGGACCAGCGGGCTGGGCGTGGGTCATTGACGACAAACGCTGGGCAGCCGGCGGGTGGGAAGAGTCGACGAACAACCGGGCCGAACTCCAAGCGGTCATCGAGATTCTCAAAGCGACTGCGCACACGCATGAAGACCTCCTGATTCTGGCCGACTCCAAGTACGTGATTAACTCGGTCACCAAATGGATGCCGGTGTGGAGGCTCAAAGGGTGGAAAAAAGCCAACGGGCAAGACGTGCTCAACCGCGACCTCATGGAAGAGCTGTGGGAGCAGGTTGATGCGCTCGAAAAGTCGGGTCGTAAGCTGAAGTTCCAGTGGGTCAAAGGGCACTCCAACCATGAGCTCAACGAAGCGGCAGACCAACGCGCCCGTGCCGTCGCAACTGCCATTCGCGACAAAGGCGAGCCAGACCTCGGGCCCGGGTTGGGGACTGGTGAAAAGACCGAGGTGACTGGGCAGCCGGTCGACACCGTGAACGTGTGGTGCCCGCTGGAGAAGGATTTGGCTGATCAGATTGTGGAGCGCGCGAAGGCGCTGGGACTGACCCCGCACGCGCTTTTGGCGCAGGTCATTGAAGTGGGGTGGAAGGAACACCGTGATAGCGGCAAGTAACTTGGAGATCATGGTGGGCTCGCGCACGCTCATGTCGGAGGTGAACTTCCGCGTGGACAAGGGTGACCGGGTTGGGCTCGTTGGCCGGAACGGTGCGGGGAAGACCACGCTTACCAAGGTGCTGATGAGCGAGGTGTTGCCGTCGGACGGGACGGTGTCGGTGTCCGGGTCCGTGGGGTACTTGCCGCAGGACCCGCGAAGCGGAAAGCCTACGGAGACCGCTAAGGAGCGCGTGTTGGGGGCGCGGGATCTGGATGTGATTGCCAGGCGGATGCGCAAGGCCGAGCGTGCCATGAGCGACCCGGATCCGGACGTGGCGGCGAAAGCGATCGACAAGTATCCGCGAATCGAGGCTGAGTTCATTGCGGCCGGTGGGTACGCGGCGGAGTCGGAAGCGTTGGCGATTGCCGCGAACCTGGGGCTGGACGAGCAGCTGATGGGGCAAGAGTTGCAGACGTTGTCGGGTGGACAGCGACGGCGAGTAGAGCTGGCGCGGATTCTGTTTCACCAGCCCGACACGATGATTCTGGACGAGCCAACGAACCACCTCGACGCGGAGTCCGTGCAGTGGTTGCGCGACTACTTGGCCAAGTACTCTGGAGGGCTGATCATTATTTCGCACGACCTCAACCTGATTGAGGAGGTCGTGAACAAGGTGTTCTACCTGGATGCGACGCGGCAGGTCATTGACATTTACGCGATGGGGTACAAGCAGTACCTGAAACAGCGTGAGGCGGATGAGCGGCGGCGCAAGCGTGAGCGTGCGAATACGGAGAAGAAGGCGTCTGCGCTGGTGGCTCAGGCCGAGAAGATGCGCGCGAAGGCCACCAAGGCGGTGGCAGCGCAGTCGATGCTCAAGCGCGCCGAACGCATGCTGGCAGGGCTTGAGGAGGAACGCCAGAGCGATAAGGTGGCGAGTTTGCGGTTTCCCACGCCTGCCGCGTGCGGAAAGGTGCCGTTGACTGGTTCGGGGTTGTCTAAGTCGTACGGGTCGACGGAAGTGTTTATGGACGTGGACTTGGCGATTGACAGGGGCTCGCGGGTCGTGATTTTGGGGTTCAACGGTGCGGGTAAGACCACACTGTTGAAGATTCTTGCTGGCTTGGAAAGCCCGGATACTGGGGGAGTGAAGGCCGGGCACGGGCTCAAACTTGGTTACTACGCGCAGGAGCACGAGACGCTTGATCTTGATCGCACCGTGCTTGAGAACATGCGGAGTAACGCGCCGGATCTCGACGACACGCAGGTGCGTACGGTGTTGGGATCGTTCCTGTTCAGTGGCGATGACGTGAGTAAGCCCGCCAAGGTGTTGTCCGGTGGCGAGAAGACGCGGTTGGCGCTGGCGACGTTGGTGGTGTCGTCGGCGAACGTGTTGCTGTTGGACGAGCCTACGAACAACCTGGATCCGGCCAGCCGGGAAGAGATTTTGTCCGCGATTCGGCGCTATGAGGGCGCGATCATTCTGGTGACACACGACGAGGGTGCGGTGCAGGCATTGGACCCCGACCGGGTGCTGCTTTTGCCCGACGGCGACGAGGACCACTGGAACGACTCGTATCTGGACCTGGTGTCGCTGGCTTAAGTGCGTGTTTGGTGCGCCGAGGCGTCTCCCGTTAAGGGAGGCGCCTTTTCGGTTTCCGAATTGAGTGTTTGTGGCTTCTTTGATTGAACATTCGTTCGAAAATAAATCGAAACAAAACGAACAAAACCCTTGACTCGCGCATTCGAACACAAATAGAATAGAAACATGCAAGGAGGTGAAACCACATGACCACAACAATCCACGACCAGCACAACGACATGTACGACGGGCCGGCTGTCGAACTATTCGAAACAGTCAAAACCACCACACGACTCATGGACGAAGCACGCGTGAAACAAGCCGAAGCAGTCGCTGCGTTGATCAGCGCCCACGTGACACCGTTGGATGACTTCACTGACGGCATGCACGCAGTATTCACCTCCAACCCCGGAACAGGCCCACTCGTGACCAACGGAGTAGCAGGGGCAAGTACAAATGCGAACCCAATTGCCTCCCGTGGTGGGTCTGTTGGTGTGGATGATGTGGTGGCGTGTGTGGCCCTGCCTTCGGGTGAAGTATGCACGGTTGCCAGTGTCGAACGTGTACCAGAGGAGCTACCGACCCCAACAGAAGGGGTGCTAGCGAAAATCTTGGATTGTACGCGCGCCCAGGTGGTGACCCAGGTGCGGAAAATCATGACAGCAGCAGTGCTCATGCCCAAACTATGGTCACTAGCCAAACAAGGCGTGATCGGATTCGACCGGGTGTTGTATACCGCTGGCAGGGCCGGTCGTGCTGGGGTGTGTATCCCGGTGTTTGATGAACTGCTCACCAGTAAACGGGTAGACGTGTCATGGAAAACCTTTAAACGGCACGTCACTGAAGTGCTCGCCATGCTCACCACCCCAGAAACCAGGGCGGAGAACGCGAAACGTAACCGGTCAGTGTCCTACTGGGTCAACGATGACGGGACAGCCACCCTGAGCCTTACTGGGCCGGTGTTGGAGATGGAAGCGTTTTATCAGCGTGTACGCGGGACTGCCAGAGCGATCATGGCGAACCACATAGAACCTTTCACTGCCACGTTGACGGATGAACAACAAGCCTTGTTCATCACCGAAAACAACGGGGACGTTTCTGAAGTACGAGTTGGTGATCTAGGTCGGGTTGAGGTTGATGATGACCGGCTGATGGACCAACTGACCCTGGATTTGATCACAGGGGCTAAACCATCAACCACGCTACGAGTCCGCGTGACCCGGACAGGCAAACAAGCCCCCATCAAAGTCACCTACACCAAACCAGATAACCCGAGCGCGGAAGACGCTGAAGCGATCCTCGAAAACGGCACCCGCATCCAAACCGGAAACCCTGCTGGTGCGCAAGCCCAAGGCGTGAACGCTACTGGTGCTGACGCGAACGGTGCTGATGTAAACGGTGTTTCTGCAACTGACGGGCCTGGTGCAGCTGCTTCTGGTCCGGGAGATTCTGGTTCTGTGTGGGCTGACAGGTGTGAAGCTAAGCAGGCTGAGCAGGTTTGTGAGCTTGAGTTGTGCGTGTCGATGCCTGAAAAAGAAGAATGGCTGAAATCCCAAGCCAGCATTAACCTCACGGTCCCGGTGCTGCACTTCCTCATGGACAACCCACCACCAGGTACAGAGGGAATACCTGAGGAACAGAGAACTGAGAGACAAAGATCCAGAAAAGCCCCCGGGCTAGATGAACACAGGCCCGAACAACAAGATGTTGGAAGACACGAAACCGAAGAACAAGTATTTGAGCACCAAGGGAGTAGCACGCCTTCAGGCGTTGGGCCGGGGCAAGGCGAACAGTTATTCAATGACCAGGGGAGAAATGCGCCGCCGGGTAGTGAAGAAACCCTAAACTCCGAAGAGTTCTTGAACACTGAGGAACCCGTGAGTGCCAGCGAGCCTGTGGGTGCTGGTAGTGAGTTTGATTTTGGGTTGCCGGTCAAGGTGGACTCGGGTGCGCGTGTGCCGGTGATGATGAATAACCGGGTGCCGTTAGACACTAAGACTGCTGATGAGGTGATTGCGCGGGCGAAGTGGTTATACAGGATGTTCACCGACCCACAAACCGGTGTGGTCTTGGAATCTGCGCCGACGAAGTATTACATACCGGCAGCTTTGAAGCGCATGGTTGAGGCTAGGCATCCTTTTTGCAGTGTCCCGTGGTGTGCGGTGCCTGCCAGGGTGTGCGAGAAAGACCATATTGAACCGTTCAACCACAAAGACCCCGAAAACGGTGGGTTGACGGTGATGGAGAATTTGCACCCGTTGTGTAAGCGGCATCATCAATTGAAAACCCAGAAACGACTCCGCGTCGACAGGATGGATGACGGTTCTTTGGCGTGCGTGTTCCCACGGATTGGTGCCATGCTGGTCTACCCGCCAGAATCCAGGATCAACCAATACCAGTACGAACGGTTAATCGAGTACTTCGACACCGGTGACCAAGACATCAGCGACACCATCAACGACTACCTAGCAACAGAACAAGCAAGCGCCCATAGTTCGCAACACGACCCCGCGGTCGCTGACGAGTACGCGCTAGCAGGGGAGGTGTTCAACGGTGACACCCGCCCATGGGAACCCAGCAACGAGCCACCCCCATTCTGATTCGCCATCACCGTTCTGATTTGGGCCGTTCTAACCAGAGCCGTTCTAAACAGGGCCCGGACACTAGAGCCCTTGTTGGTTGAGCTCGGCGTCTTCGGCGTCTTCGTCCTTGACAGGTCGGCGGGCGCGATGGGTGGCGCTGTCTCGGGTGCGGTGCAGACTGGTGCCGTACCTTGAACCGGACTTGGACCCGTGCTTGAGCGCTTCCTTGTCAACCACCACATACGTCGTGGGCGCATCCGGAGACGACTCGCGGGTCCTCTTTTCGCGCACAATCGTAAACACGATCGCAATGAGAATCATGATCCCAAACGCAATCCACTGAAACGTATACGACAAATGCGACCCCGGATCCAACGACGGCGGCGGCAAAGGCGACAACCCCGCATCGCCAGCCGGATCCTCCGCACCCGCCTGCACAAACGCATTCTTATACGGACTCTTCAACCCCGGAACGCGCTCAGTATCAATCGCGCGAATAATGCCATCCGGATTATCGTCCTTACTGCCATCCTCCGTGGGCCGCAACCAGCCCGTCACCGTCGCCTCACCCGCAGGCGGCTTAGGTACACCATCCGGGCTGGCCGACCCAGTCGACGGCGCCGGCACCCACCCGCGATTCACCAGAATCTGGTCACCCGCAACCGTCGTAAACGGCACAATCACATAAAACCCCGGCTGGTTATTCACCGTCCGGTTCCGCGCCAACACCGTAAGCTCCGGCTCGTACTTCCCGCGGACCTCCACCTTGGTCCACTCATCCTCAGCGGCCAACCCCGCCGAGGTGTCCGCCACCACCTCGGCCAGCTCAACCGGGGCAGCGTTGTAGTTGGCCTCAATCGTGGCAATCTCCGCGTCCCGCTGCTGCCTACGGTCGTTCTGCCACATCGCAAGAAACGCACACAACGTCGCCGCTACCAGTGCCAACACGATATACCGAATCCACGCAGACGACGCCAGAAACGAATAGTTCCGCAACATCAGCCCGCACCCTCCGGGATCTCATCAACCGAAACCACAGAACGCAAGAACCCTCGCAACGAAAGGAACTCACTCAAGAAATCACGGTGCTCATCACACGCCAACCACACCTTATTCCGCGCAGCTGTATGAATCGACGGGTTGTTCCACAACAAAGCGTGAACCGCACGTGCTCGGCAACCTTTCGCAGAACACACAAGCTCGCTCACGCGCGCCCCCTATCGTCTGGGTCTGGGCCCTGCTCGCCCTGAGGCTTCTCCAACACCCCAACGATCTCGCCCATCACCACATCGGGCTCCTCATCGTCATCATCCTCAGGTTCATCACCCAAAGCCTGCGGCGTAGGAGCACCCGCAATCTCGTCAGTATCCGTGTAAAAATGCCGCCGCACCGTATTCGCAATCGTGACCGCAATCCACGGCAGAACAATCGCCCCTGCAGCAGCCGTCCAGCGCACCCACCCTGACGTGAGCGCCGCGACAAAAAAGCACGCCAAGCGAATCGCCATCAGAACCATGTACTGACGCATACGCCCGTTCGACTCGGCTTCGTGGGAGTGCTGAGCATCGGTAACACGAACAGTCTGTTCCTTGCTCACACACACCTCCTGCGTTCAGTTCGATACGCCAGTCTACTCCCCGAACAACAGAAAAGCTCTGAGGTCAGAGCAATCGTTGATAGGTTAGGAAAGAAACTGTCCACTAGTCATCTATGTCCAGGAGCCTCAGTGCCACGCACAGTACTCGTCACCGGCGGTAACCGCGGAATCGGACGCACAATCGCTGAACAATTCATCGCACAAGGCGACCGCGTCGCTGTCACCTCACGTAACGGAGACGCCCCAGAAGGTGCCCTCGCCGTCGCCGCCGACGTCACCGACTCCGACTCGCTCGACGCCGCTTACACCACGGTGGAAAACGAACTGGGTCCCGTTGAAATCATCGTCGCAAACGCTGGCATCACCCGCGATAACTTGCTCATGCGCATGAGCGACGAAGAATTCGAAGACGTCATCAACACCAACCTCACTGGTGTCTACCGCACGGTCCGCCGCGGCATCACCAACCTGATCCGCTCAAAGTGGGGCCGCATCATCCTTATCTCATCGGTATCCGGTCTCTACGGGGTCGCCGGCCAAGCCAACTACTCCTCTTCAAAAGCCGGCCTGGTGGGACTCGCCCGCTCGATCACCCGCGAAGTGGGCTCGCGCGGCATCACCGCAAACGTCGTCGCCCCCGGGTTCATCCGCACCGACATGACGGACGAACTCCCTGAATCCAAGCAGAAGGAATACCTGCAGGCTGTCCCCGCAAAGCGTTTCGCGGAACCTCAAGAAGTAGCCAAGGTCGTCAGCTGGGTTGCTTCCGATGACGCAAGCTATATTTCCGGTGCTGTCATTCCCGTTGACGGCGGTTTGGGAATGGGACACTAAAGAACGAACAGAAAGGTCATCATGGGAATTCTTGAAGGAAAGCGCATCCTCGTCACCGGTGTGCTCACAGAGTCGTCAATCGCATTCGCGGCCGCACGCCTTGCGCAGGAGCAGGGAGCAGAAGTCATTCTGTCCAGCTTCGGCCGTCAGATGAAGATCACCACCATCATCGCTGAACGACTGCCCAAACCAGCCCCGGTTATCGAACTCGACGCAACCAGCGAAGAAGACCTGGCAGCGCTACCTGAGCGTCTGGGCGGAAACATCGACGGAATCGTCCACGCGATCGCATTCGCACCAAAAGACGCACTCGGTGGCGTGTTCCTCGACACCCCATTTGAATCGGTCTCCACCGCGATCCACGTGTCTGCCTACTCGCTGAAGTCCATCGCCGTCGCCGCAAAGAGCGTGCTCAACCCCGGCGCCGGAATCGTGGGCCTGACCTTCGACGCAACCGTCGCATGGCCGGCATATGACTGGATGGGTGTGGCAAAGGCAGCCATGGAATCCACCTCGCGCTACCTCGCCAAGTACATGGGACCGGACAAGATCCGCGTCAACCTGGTATCCGCCGGACCACTCAAGACCACCGCCGCCAAGTCCATCCCCGGCTTCGAAGCCTTCGAAGACGTGTGGGGCGACCGCGCGCCACTCGGGTGGGACCAAACCGACACCGAACCAGCCGGGAAAGCCATCGTCGCTCTTCTCTCCGACTGGTTCCCCGCCACCACCGGCGAAATGGTCCACGTCGACGGAGGCCTGCACTCAACAGGCGCATAGCCTCTAACGCATAACCTCCTGCACTTTTCGGGTGGGCATATCTACACTGGTAGGTATGCCCACTCTCGTTTTGGCGCGCCACGCGCACGCAACTCATGACCCCATGCCAGACTTCGACCGTCATCTCACGGATGAAGGGGAGGCCGAGGCGGCCCTCGCCGGCCGCTTTCTGTCACAGTTCCCGCTGACTCACCTGGTGTCGTCGCCGGCAAAACGCACAACCCAGACTGGGCAAGCAGTTGTTGATGCGCTCAACGACGCCTACCGCGGACGCCCAGATTTCAACGCCGTAGAACTGCAGTTCGAACCTGCTCTATACGACGCCACCGTTCAAACCTGGCTCGACACCATCAACGCGATCCCCGAAGACGTGCCCGGAGCATATATCGTGGGGCACAACCCCATCGTGTGGGAAACAGTTGAACAGCTCAGCGGTGTAAACCTCAAGAAGTTCAAACCATCATCCGTTGCAGTATTCCGGCTACCCAGTTGGGACGTCGACACATTCCCAGAACCCACTGTGCGGTACTTCGGAAACTAAAACGCACAGACCTCAAACAGGCGCTCAGCGCATGTACGGTGCGCAGAAAATCTCTACAAGCTGACGCATGTCACGGTGCCGGATGACCAAATCGGCCTTTTCAGCCAACGCGGGTTTCGCACAGAACGCGATCCCGCAGGTCGCCAGCTCGACCATGTCCAAGTCGTTCGCACCATCACCAATAGCCAAAGTCCGCGTAGCGCCTACACGTTCGGCCAGCTGCGCAAGAGTGCGGGCCTTGAACGCCCGGTCAACAACAGGCCCCGTGACCTTGCCAGTGAGCACTCCGCCGGAGGACTCCAACTGATTCGCAAACGCGTCATCGATGCCAACACTGTCCGCAAGCGGCTGAACAATCTCAATGAAGCCACCGGACACAACAGCCACGTGGCAATCCACCTCGTGCAAGGCCCCCACCCACTCGGGTACTCCAGGGGTGAGCGTCACCTGGTCAGCCACCTCGGCCAGCGCACTCACCGGGACTCCCTTGAGCAACGCCACGCGTTCGCGCAACGACTCTTCAAAATCCAACTCGCCAGCCATGGCCCGCTCCGTGATCGCTGCAACCTGGTCTTCAACACCAGCGTGAGCGGCCAGCAGATCAATCACTTCTTCGTTGATCAGTGTGGAATCCACATCCATAACCACCAGCTCAGGCGGCGCAAGACTCACCTCTGAGGGCAGGACCTGAACATCGTCGTTTTCTGAACGCAAATCAGCCAGAACCGGTGGCAAGGCATCAGGGTCAAAAACATCGTGGCGAACCTGACCAGAGTCGAAAACACATACCCGTTGCATAGCTTTATCGTATCGGTGTGGCACTTTCCCGCGTGGTCGTGGTCACCACATCGTGAGCCGCCCCATGGAGCTGAGCCAGCAACTGACCTAACTCCGGCGGCTCAACCGCGGCAGGCGCCATAACGGACCGCACTGCACTGTGGATATCAACAGCGGAAAAACACGCGGCTTCAACAGGGGAATCCATGAAGAACGACCCCGCCCGCCGGTGCTCAGCGGCAAAGTCCTCCTGCCAGTCCCTCCACGGAAGATTCCGAAACTCATCGGCAATCCCGCGCTCAACAAGCGACAACCCCCGCATGACCACCTGACGCAAGTGGCGTACAGCCTCTGCACCAGAACGCGCACCCAAGGGTGTGTACGGAACGTGCGCACACGGAAACACATCCACATTGCCCTCCGCATGGACGACCAACACCGCACGGGACTCGCCGGACACCTCGGCGACAATCACGGCGGGCGCCTGCGCAACCACGCGACTGTGCTCCCTGGACACCTGCGGAACCGTCAGCGTAAGCGCCGGATGGATCAACTCCGTACGAAACCGGTCAACCCCAAGCTCTCGCGCCGCAGCCGCCCACAACAACAGGCCGGTGTGTGGCTCGCCAAGCACGGCATCGTCGTTGATGACCGGCACCTCAAACCCGGCGTCGTGGAAGATCGTCGCCACCGAATCGGGTGGCAGTGTCCGTGCGACACACGCATTGAGCGCAGTCGTGACAAGAACAGTCTGGAAAACTCGCTGATTGTGCACACGCACAGATTACCCGTGGGGTAGGGTTTGACATATGAGCGAAGTGCTGAGCTTAGAAGATGTTGTTGTTCGCCGTGGTCCTCACCACCTGTTGGACGGACTGAGCCTCTCAGTATCTGAAGGACAGCACTGGGTGATCCTCGGCCCCAACGGCGCTGGCAAGACCACACTGTTGGAACTCGTATCCGGACGCATGCACCCCACCAGCGGAACCGTGAAGATTCTTGGTGAGCAGCTGGGCCGCATCGATGTGTTTGAACTGCGTCCGCGCATCGGATATGCATCGTCCGCACTTGCCGACCGTCTGCCACGCAGCGAAACCGCCTTCGACACCGTCATGACCGCCGCATACGGAGTGGTTGGTCGCTGGACTGAAGAGTACGACCAGATCGACGAAGAACGCGCCCACGACCTTCTGCACGCTTTTGGTATTGGTGATTTCAAAGACCGCACATTTGGTTCTCTGTCTGAAGGTGAACGTAAACGTGTGCAGATTGCCCGCTCACTCATGACTGACCCGGAGATTCTGCTCCTGGACGAACCAGCGTCGGGACTCGACCTGGGCGGCCGCGAAGACCTGCTGCAGGCGCTCACGGAGATCATCGGCGGAAAGTACGCACCTACCACCCTCATGGTCACCCACCACGTGGAAGAGATTCCGCAGGGCACCACGCACGCTCTGCTTCTTCGCGACGGAAAAGTGACAGCAGCTGGTCCTTTGGAGGAGACCCTGACCTCCCAGAACCTGTCTGAAACGTTTGGCTCGAACATCGAACTCACCACTGTCGGTGGTCGCTTCCACGCTCAGGCACAGTGACGTTTGATCTGCTCACCAGCACGCTCATCTTCCTTGCGGGGCTGGCCGCTGGCACTATCAACGCGGTGGTGGGCTCCGGAACTCTGATTACCTTTCCCGCGCTCGTGGCCTTTGGCGTGCCACCCCAAGCCGCGACCATGAGTAACGCGCTTGGGCTCATCCCAGGAAACATCGCATCGTCATTCGGATACCGTGAAGATCTCCGCGGCTCCGGCGACAAACTCAAACGCTGGATACCCGCATCGATGGCCGGCTCCCTCATCGGTGCCGCACTCTTGGTGATCCTGCCGGAAAAGTCCTTCGAGCTCATCGTGCCGGTCCTTATCGTTCTCGCGCTCGTCATGGTGGTGATACAGCCACGCCTCCAGAAATACCTCAAGGCTCGCCAATCCAACGCCGTCACACACAGCACCATCGCGGTGTATTGCGTCCTGTTCTTCACCGCCATCTACGGCGGCTACTTCGCAGCGGCCCAAGGCATTATTCTCATCGGGCTTCTAGGCATAGTCCTCGATGAGCCACTCCAAACGATCAACGGATACAAAAACGTCCTCGTCCTGTTCGTCAACCTCGTATCAGCAACCGCCTACACCGTCATCGGGTTTAACAAGATCTCGTGGATGGCCGTACTGCTCATTGCGGCCGGATCGCTCGTAGGCGGTTATGTGGGTGCGCGCATCGGCCGAAAACTCAACCCCACCGTGTTGCGCGCCGTGATCGTGATCCTGGGCATGGTCGCGTTTGTGCGCATCTTGGGAATCCACGCATGAACACACCCAAGAAAGCCGACCTGAGCCCCCAAGACATCGAAGCGCTATGCGAACAACACGGCATCGACCCCGCCCGCGTGCAACACCTGGCTCACGTACCCCCGCCTGAGGACTACACGCACCTGACCGACGTGGACCTCCGGAAGAAACTCGAACCGGAAAACGGCCTTTTCATCTCCGAATCATCCAAGATCATTCAACGCGCCCACGACGCCGGCATGAAGTTCCGTTCGTTCTTCCTCAACGCCCACTGGCTCGAACCGCTCGCCCCGGTCATCGCCCACCACGACGTCCCCATCTACGTGGGAAGCGAAGCTGATCTAGAAAAGGTTGCCGGTTTTCGCCTCCACCGAGGTGCCCTGGCAAGTACCCAGCGTCCCCACCTTCCCAACGTTGCCGAGGTGGTGAGAGACGCCTCGGTCGTTGTCGTCATTGAAGATTTGGTGGATCACACGAACGTGGGCGCGATCTTCCGTTCCGTAGCCGCCCTTGGCGCCGACGCCGTCCTGGTAACACCCCGATGCGCCGACCCCTTGTACCGGCGAGCGATCCGAGTGTCGATGGGTACGGTCTTCCAAGTGCCGTGGACAAGAATCGATCCTTGGCCAGAGAGCATCGACACCCTCCAGGATGCAGGGTTCGTCGTTGCGGGCATGACTCTAGGCGAGGGCGCGATCACTTTGGACGAGCTGGTCGCTGAAGATTATGAGAAGCTCGCTCTCGTCTTCGGCTCCGAGGGTCCTGGGCTGACTCAAGCGACTGAGCAGCGGCTCGACAGAAGAGTCACGATCCCGATGATGGGCGGAGTTGACTCGTTAAACGTCGCGGCGGCCTCGGCAATCGCGCTCTATGCGACGAGGTTGCGCCACAAGAGGTAGCGTCACTGTCCAGAGGTGGTCGAGTCAGTCCGTTTTCACCGGCGCGAATATCGTTGTGGCGAGTGTGATCTGCGCCACTAGGGCCTTTGCCCTGATGCAGTTCTGCCGACGGACTGTACTGAAGCCGGCACTCTGGTGGTGAGCTTGGAGTCCGAGCATTAAGTCAATTGAAATCCGGTCAAGCAAGTGGGGTCATCTGCGCGGGTCGATATATCCTGCTTTGTGGTGCGGCCTTCGGCTGAGACTGTGAGCGACGCGTCAATTCCGCGTGGCAGCCAGATCCCCACGAATCCGTTGTCGTAAGTCCTCAGCGTTTCATCGAGGATGGTCCTCCCAGACGTCGCCTCGACCACGGTAACGTCGACGTCAGTATTGGCGAGCTCGCCGCGACAAGTTGTGAGGCTGTGGAAGTAGCATTCGTGAGTCTGCCCGCGATAGGGAGCGATAGAGACGTAAAATTCGTCCTTTGGCATCGGCAGAGTGGTCTGCTTGTTCTGATCGTCGGTCAGGACCAACTGTTCGGGTTCAATCGAAGCAATGAGTTCAGACGAGCGATCTGACACCTTCGCTGTGTCGAGGCGCTTGATGACGTCCCGTGCATTCAGGCCGTCCAGATCGTGCTCGGCCACCAATGAGTGATCGGACCCTGCGTCGACGGACGGTTCCGCATCAGCACAGCCGCTGAGCAGGAGGACGGCGCTGGTCGCCAGCGCGGTTATGGTCGCGCAGAGTCTCAGGCGGCTCCTGGAGGGGTGGATCGGAGTAACAATGGCAAGGGGCATGGCCAACTCTTTTCTCAGGTGAAAATGTTCATATCGACCGATTCGACCTCAGGCGGCCCGATTTCGTCGGGGGCCGAGGGCCAGACGAGGGGCAGTCCACGCCAGCCCGGAGACGTCGAAAGCATAGTCTTGGTCTGGGGTGCAACAGCCTGGGAGGCGTCTGGTGTCAACCGAAATCAGATGGTGTCAGGAGCGCACGAGTCGGTTGATGGCATCGGAGGCTTCCTGGATCTTGGCGATGGCCGCGTCCTCATCGCCTTGCTTGGCGGCGTCGAGCACGCAGTGCTTGAGGTGGTCATCGAGCAGGCCGGTCGCGACCCCCTGAAGTGCCCGGGTGAGCGCGGAGACCTGAGTGAGGATGTCGATGCAGTACTTCTCGTCATCGATCATCTTCGCGATGCCGCGCGCCTGGCCTTCGATGCGCTTCATGCGGCTGCGGTAGCGGGCCTTGTCGCTGATGTAGCCGTGCTGGTGGGTCTCGGTGTCGCCGCCGGTGTCATTGGTGGCCGTGTCGGTAGTCATGATTGTGTCCTTCATTTCTGACGCTCCAGGACGGAACGAGTGCTTGCATCTGGGGTGAGGTCGATGCGACGCAACAACTGGGCGTTGAGGGCGACGACGACGGTGGAGATCGACATCAGGATCGCGCCAACCGACATCGGCATGACAAAGCCGACGGGTGCGAGCACACCGGCCGCGAGCGGCACAGAGAGCAGGTTGTACCCGGCAGCCCACCACAGGTTCTGCTTCATTTTACGGTATGCGGCACGGGAGAGTTGGATAACCGAGAGCACGCTGCGCGGGTCGGAACTGGCGAGGATGACCCCTGCTGAGGCGATGGCGACGTCGGTGCCCGCGCCGATGGCGATACCAATGTCGGACTGCGCCAGCGCCGGAGCGTCGTTGACGCCGTCACCAACCATGGCGACCTTCTTGCCTTCCTTTTGCAGCTGGTCGACCTTGGCGGACTTGTCCTCGGGGCGGACGCCGGCGAAGACCCGGTCGATGCCGAGCTCTCTTCCCACCTCGTTCGCCACGGCCTCGGCGTCGCCGGTGATCATGACGACCTCGACGCCGAGCTCATGAAGCGCGTCGACGGCGTCGCGGGACTCTGGCCGGACCTCGTCGGCAAGCTTGAGCCCGCCGATCACAGTATTGTCGCGTAGGACGTGCAGGATGATCGCGCCCGCGGCTCGCCACTCCTCGGCGGCGTCGATCTCGTGCTGCCCGGTCTCCTCGAGCAGTCGGGGGCCTCCGACGCGGATCTCCTGGCCGGCCACGGTCGCGGTGACCCCCACTGCCGGCGAGGACGAGAATCCACTGGCTGGTTCGACGGTCAGGCTCTTGTCTTTGGCGGCAGCGACGATGGCCTGGGCGAGCGGGTGCTCGCTGTCGGCCTCGGCGGCAGCGGCTAGGGCGAGTACCTGCTCGGCGTCCAGGCCGGCGATCGGCTCGACGCCGGTGACGGTGGGCTCGCCCTTGGTCAGGGTGCCGGTCTTGTCGAAGAGCACTGCGTCGACCTGGCGCATGGACTCCAGCGCGAGGCGGTCCTTGACCAGGACGCCGCCGCGGGCGGCGCGCTCGGTGGCGATGGACACGACCAGCGGGATCGCCAGACCGAGCGCGTGCGGGCAGGCGATGACGAGCACGGTGATGGTGCGGATGACGGCATCGTTGGGCAGCCCGAAGAGGGTCCAGGCGACGGCAGTGATCAGAGCGGCCCCGAGGGCGAACCAGAATAGCAAGGCAGCCGCCTTGTCGGCGATGCGCTGGGCGCGGGACGAAGACCCCTGGGCCTCGGCGACGAGCCTGTTGATGCCGGCCAGTGCCGTGTCGTCGCCGGTGGCGGTGATCTCCACCCGCAAACCGGAGTCAGTGGCCACAGTGCCGGCGGTGACCGCATCGCCCTCGCCGCGGGCGACGGGGCGCGACTCGCCGGTGATCATCGACTCGTCCATGTCAGCGCGGCCGTCGATGACGGTGCCGTCGGCGGGGACGCTGCCTCCGGGGCGGACGATGACGACGTCGCCGACGCGCAGCTCGGCCGGGTCGACCTTGACGGTTTCGTCGCCCTCGACGCGCTCCGCTTCGTCGGGCAGCAACGCGGCAAGGGAGTCCAGCGCCGAGGTTGTCTGGGCCAGGGACCGCATCTCGATCCAGTGGCCGAGCAGCATGATAACGATCAGCAGCGCCAGCTCCCACCAGAACTCGAGCTCGTGGTGGACGAGCCCCACGGTGGCGGCCCAGGAGGCGAGGAACGCCACGGTGATCCCGAGCGCGATCAGCAGCATCATGCCGGGCTTGCGGCTCTTCAGCTCGCTGACGGCACCGGTGAGGAACGGTGTGCCGCCCCAGGCGTACATGACGGTGCCGAGCACCGCGGCGACCCAGCCCGCCCAGCTGGGCACCGAGTAGCCCAGGAGCATGGCGAACATGGGGGAGAACGCGACCACCGGGATGGCGATGACGAGGTTGATCCAGAACAGTCGACGGAACTGGCTGACGTGGTCGCCATGGCCCGCATGACCACTATGACCACTGCCGTGATCGCCGTGCCCGGCGTGGGCACCGTGTTTCACGGCGTGGCCTTCGTGCTCGGCATGCGAGTCGTCAACATGGCCGGACTCGGTGGTCGCGACGCCGTCGTGGTCATGGTGATGGTGATGCGTGGTCGGGTCCGTCACTGCTCTTCGCTTCCCTTCGTTCTTCCCCGGTCTTTCCTTCGATCGGGTCGTGTCTCGCCGCGGACCCTTCAGGGCCCCAGCGGCCGGCTCAGGAGGCCGGCTTGATCTCGCTCTCGACGACCCACTTGTGGTTCGTCATGGTCATACCGTCGGACTCGTAGTCGACCATGTAGACGGTCTCGTCGGTGGAGGAGGCGATGGTGGCGTGAGTGCCCTTCATGCCCTCCATGTGTTTGGCCTCGAGGGTGACTTCGGTACCGTCGGCCAGGCGCTGGTCGCCGGCGTCCTTGATCTCCTCCTGCACGACCCACTTGTGGTCCTTGATCGGATCCCCGCCGGTGGTGGGCGTGAAGTTCACCGCATAGGTGTAGGTGTCGAACGCGCCGACGATCGTGGCGTTTGCGCCGTCCATGCCCTCCATGTGGTCGGCGGTGAGCGTGACCTTGGTGCCGGCCGGGTACTTCGGCGAGGAAGCCTTCTCGATGCCCTCTGGGGCGGGGCCGCCGTCCATCGGATGCTCCATCCCGCCGCCGTCGTTGATGCCACCGCTTCCGTGGCCCTCGTGCTGACTGGTCGACGATGGCGTCGCCTGGTCCTGGTCTCCGCCAGTACTGCAGCCGGTGAGCACGAGTGCTCCGCCGAGCACTCCCGTGGCGACGGTGGTGATAAGGCGCTTACGCATGAAATCTCCAATTCATCAGTCTGACCCGATCAAGCATATACCCCCATGGGGTATAAGTCAAATGTCGATCGGCGGGCGTGGAATCGTTTAGTTACGATCCGGTCGACCCGGGGCAATAGCAGTGATGCTGCAGGCCCGGGCCGTCGAAGGATCAGGCCATGTTGGCGGCGTACTTGGCGAGGTCGGAGTCGAAGGTCGGTCCGCAGCCGGGGCAGCAGAGCCAGTAGCGCTGCCCGTCGTAGTCACGGAAGAGGCCCTTTTCTTCGGCGTCCTGTTTGTTGACCGGATTGCCGACCATGACGGGGCAAGTGGTCATGCCGTCGCTGCCTTCGACCAAAAGGTTTTCGCGATGGCCGGAATCGGCGGCGGGGTTCTCTGTGCCGGCCGTGCCGCAGCAGCTGGAACCAGCGCTGACAGCTTCCTCGGCGACGGATGCCTCGACTGCGGGGGACGTACTGCAGCAGCTGGTGGGTGCCTGGTCTTCGTTGCTCATTCTCGGTGCATACCTTTCGTGTGTTCGGATGATGGTTGGTTCTGCGGCGTCACTGCTTGGCGACGCTGCGGAACCCGCGCAGGCGGAGGCTGTTGCCGACGACGAACACGCTGGAGAACGCCATCGCCGCGCCTGCGAGCATGGGGTTGAGCATGCCCAGCGCCGCGATCGGGATCGCAGCGACGTTGTAGGCGAAGGCCCAGAACAGGTTCGTCTTGATCGTGCCGAGGGTCTTGCGGGACAGGCGGATCGCGTCGACCGCGGCTCGCAGGTCCCCGCGCACGAGGGTGATGTCGGAGGCCTCGATGGCCACGTCGGTGCCGGTGCCCATCGCCAGGCCGAGATCGGCCTGCGCCAGCGCCGGGGCGTCGTTGACGCCGTCGCCGACCATCGCGACGACCTTGCCCTCGTTCTGGAGGCCGGTGACGACGTCGACCTTGTCCGTGGGCAGGACCTCGGCGATGACCTTCTCGATGCCGACCTCGGCGGCGATCCGGCGGGCCACGGCCTCGTTGTCGCCGGTGAGCAGGACCGGAGTGAGTCCCAGGTCCTTCAGTCCTTGGATCGCCTCGGCGCTGGTGGGCTTGACGGCGTCGGCGACGACGAGGATCCCGCGGGCCCGTCCGTCCCAGCCGACGGCGACGACGGTCTTGCCCTCGTCCTCGGCCTCGGCCCTGGCGGCTGCGACATCGGAGGAGAGCTTCTGGGACGAGTCGGCCAGCAGGGACTCTCGGCCGACGAGCACGCCGCGACCGTCGACGACGCCCTGGACGCCCTTGCCTTCGATGTTGGCGAAATCCTCCGGTGTCGGCAGCTGCCCGCCCTCCACGGCCGCGGCCTTCGCGATGGCCTGGGCGATCGGGTGTTCGGAGGCGTCCTCCAAAGCGCCAGCCAGGCGAAGCAGCTCGGTGCGGTCAATGTCCGGCTCGGTGATTGCGTCGACCAAGGTCATCTTGCCGGTGGTGACGGTGCCGGTCTTGTCGAGGACGACGGTGTCGACCTTGCGTGTGGATTCGAAGACTTCGGGGCCCTTGATGAGGACGCCCATCTGCGCGCCGCGACCGGTCCCGACCAGTAGCGCTGTCGGGGTGGCCAGGCCGAGGGCGCAGGGGCAGGCGATGACGAGGACCGCAACCGCTGCGGTGAAGGCGGCGGAGACGCCGGGTCCGAAGATCAGCCATGCGCCGAGCGTGACGAGGGCGATGGCGATGACGATCGGCACGAAGATGCCGGAGATGCGGTCGGCCAGGCGCTGGACGGCGGCCTTGCCGGACTGGGCATCCTCGACCAGCTTCGCCATCTGCGCCAGCTGGGTGTCCGACCCGACCCGGGTCGCCCGCACGACAAGACGCCCGCTGGCGTTGACCGTGGCCCCAGTCACCGCGTCGCCGGCGACGACCTCGACGGGAACGGACTCGCCGGTGAGCATGGAGGCATCCACGGCCGAGGTGCCGGTCACGACGGTGCCGTCGGTGGCGATCTTCTCGCCGGGGCGGACGGCGAACTCGTCGCCGACGGCCAACTCTCCGATCGGGATCTTGGTCTCGACGCCGTCGCGCAGGACGGAGACCTCTTTTGCCCCGAGGTCGAGCAGGGCGCGCAGCGCGGCACCGGCCTGTCGCTTGGAGCGCTTCTCGAAGTAGCGACCGGCGAGGATGAACATCGTCACACCCGCGGCGGCCTCGAGGTAGATGTTGCCCGCGCCGTCAGACGGCGCGATGGTGAACTCGAAGGGATGCGTCATCCCCGGCATGCCGGCATGGCCGAGGAACAATGCATAGAGCGACCACAGGAACGCCGCGCTCGTGCCCATCGAGACGAGCGTGTCCATCGTGGCCGTGCCGTGCTTGAGGTTGGTCCATGCGGCCTTGTGGAACGGCCAGCCCGCCCAGACGACTACCGGCGTGGCCAGAGCCAGCGAGGCCCACTGCCAGAAGGTGAACTGCAGGACCGGAACCATGGCCATCGCGATTACCGGGACGGTGAGCACGATCGACCCGATCAGCCTCTGCTTCAGCGAGGTCAGTTCGGGGTCATCGGCTGGGTCCTGATCGTTGCCTTCGGAGTCCGTCGTCGCACCTTCGGGCCGGGGCAGGGCGACGGTGTAGCCGGTCTTTTCGACCTCCGCGACCAGAAGGGCCGGGTCATAGCCGGCGGGCACGGTGACCTTGGCCTTTTCGGTGGCGTAGTTGACGCTCGCGGTGACGCCGTCGAGCTTGTTGAGCTTGCGCTCGATCCTGTTCGCGCAGGAGGCGCAGGTCATCCCACCGACCTCCAGCTCGATGTCGCTGTCCGCACTCAGTGGCCCTGGTGTGCTCATGTCACTTCCTTCTCTCTGCTCTGCCGCGGCCATGCAGTGCCGTGGGCCGCGAGGCTGGCCGGGGCCTTCATCAGGCGCGCACGGCCGAGTAGCCGGCCTCCTCGACGGCGGCCAGGACCTTCGCGTCGTCGAGGTCGCCCTCGGCGGTGACGACCAGCCGGCCGGTTTGAGCGCTGACCTCGATGCCGGTGACACCGGCGATCTCGCCGACCTCCTCGCGGACTGACGCCTCGCAGTGCCCGCAAGTCATGCCCGTTACTTGGTACTCATTGGCAGTCATCGGATAACCCTCTCTACTTGGGTACCCCCGGTGGGTACCATCTTGTGAACCATATACCCATATAGGGTATTCCTGCAAGGTGAGTCGGGCTCGCTCTTGAATGGACCCAACGTTTCGAGGTGATACGCCACCGGGGTATGCTGTGGCTGTGAAGAGCGCGACTCCTGAACCCTGTCGCGGCCAGCACTGGCTGCAGCTCGTCGTACTCACTGCACTGCTGATCATGGGTCTCCTCGGCATGCACGCGCTTATCGGCGGGTCGGTAGCGTCGACGACTTCCATGGCGTCGTCGGCTCATGCATCCTCGCAGTCGGCCGGAACGACGACTACCGCCTCCATGTCGAGCGCGTCCGGGGCGCAGCGCGCGGTGCACGGTTCCGGCGGGTGTGCAGACGCCATGAACGGCGGCGACTCTACCTGTGTCTCCGCACCTACGGCCGAGAGCATTCCGGCCCTTCCCGTTCCGTCCGCCGCGGACCAGCACGCGCACGACAGCGTCCATCACCGGCTGTGCTCCTCGGGCCACGCGGGCGGGGTTGTGGTCGTCTGAAGCACTCGGTATGCTTCCCATACGAACGTATGGTAATTGACGAAGGATGTCGTGAACCGATACCGCGCTGGAGCCGTGGCCTGGTTGGCCAGCGCCGTGCTGTTTCCGGTACAGCTGCTGGTCGCGCTGCGGTGGCCCCAGGGGTACTCGGTGAGGGACAACGCCATCAGCGATCTCGGAGTCACCGTCTGTGGAGGGTTCTCCGAGCAGGGCCAGCAGGTGCGCGAGGTGTGCTCTCCCTGGCACCAGTTGTTCAACGCCGGTATGGTCGTCTCCGGTGTGTTGATCGTGATCGGTGCGCTGTTGCTGCACGGCTGGTGGGACAGCCGCTCGGGTCGTACCGGGACGAGCGTGATCGCACTGACCGGACTGTCGGTGTCGATCGTCGGTTTGGCACCGTGGGACACGCATCCTGGCGTGCATGACTTCGCCGCACTGGGCCAGGCCGTCACGCAGTGGCTAGCCATGGGCCTGCTCGCCGTGGCCGCTGAACGCGGGCACTTCCGGCGACTCACCATCGTGGCGCTGGTGGTGTCATTGGTCGGGTTCGCAGCGTTCCTCGCCGCGCTGGAGGGCGTCGAGGTGCACTGGGTGGGTTTCGGCGGCGCCGAACGACTCTCCTTCGACACCCTCAGCCTCTGGACGGCACTCGTCGGAGCAACTCTCTTGAGACGCCGCGGACATCGCGGGCAGGCCACGGGTCCTGCTAAATCGCCGACGATCCGAACACGATGAACGGGATGTGTTCGGCGTGCCCGCTCATGGAGAGCTGCGGCCGCGATTACTTCTGTTGGCCGGATCGGCAGGGGAATCCGATGCCCTCGAGGACCGCTTCGACGTAGGCTTTCGGGTCGGTGCTTGGCGACCGGTCGCCCCAAAGCAGCATCTTGTGGATGAGGGCTCCGGCGATCTGACAGACGAGGTCGCGGGCGAAACCGTCATTCAGCGCGGTGGCGGCACGGCGGACGAACAGGTCGAGGATCGCCGTAAGCGGCCAGTCTTCCAGCGCGGGCTTCGTGGATACCCGCATCGCCGAGACTACGCGGAAGCTCGACCCGGCTGCGGTCGGAGCCGATGAGATGAACCCGGAGTACCGGCAGAAGCTCGAGCGCTTCTCGAAGCAATGCCTCCAGAGACCGAGCGCGACCGCAAGATGACGGAGATGATCGAGAAGGCCCGTCAGTAGCGTGCCCGGCACCTTGGCTGTGCTCGGTCGAATTTGCGGCTGTCCGATTCCGACTTGCCCGAATCTTCAATCGTTGGGCAGGTGGCTGCAGAACGTCGCTTTTTCCCACGCTGGGGCGGAAGCGATTCAGCATCGTGGCGACTTCGCCGACATCATTCGCAACGAGCTCGTCGGCCCGGTTCCTGACAAGGTCGACCTGACCATAGCATTCTGGTTCATGATCTAGACTAAACCGCTCCGCAGTCGTCCTCACCGTCGACTGCGGCGTGCACTCCGTCCTTCGAGCCGTAGTGCCCAATGGCGAGGCTCGGTGAAACGCTAGCCTGCGTCGTGATGTCACGGACTGGGACCGCGTCGAGGCCTGCTGGAGCGAACAATCTAACGCCTCGTCCCTTGATTCTCACTTCGGATTGTGGTGACACGATCGTACCGTTACGGTGGTGGCATGCCGAAGCTGACTGACCATGCCCGTCGCCGTGAGGAACTGGGCGATGCTGCCTGGTGGGTCCTGCTGAGGGACGGTGTTGGCCGGGTCTCGGTGCGCAACGTTGCCGCAGAGGCCGACCCGACGGTCAGTTCCCTGCGTCATGTCTTCGCGACCCAGGATGAGCTGCTGGTGTTCGCCCTGGAGCTGGTGCTCGAGAGGGTGCGCCGGCGCGTTGAGCCGTTGCTCCCTGTGACTGATCGCCGCGAAGTCGAGGCCGTTGCCTGCGAGTTCCTGCCGCTGAGTCCGGAGCGGTGGGCGGAGATGGAAGTCTATCTGTCCCTGTTCATGGCGGTCGGCAAGAATCCTGAGCTCGCGCCGCACCGCGATCGGGCGCCCGGGCCCGCGCTGGTAGGATGCCTCGGCCAGTTCGGGGAACCGTTCGGCTTCGGCGATCACCGTGCGCCGCAGACGCACCAGCTCCGGGGTCATCACCAGCTTCAACTGGCCGCATGCCAAGACGAGCAGGTCACCGGAGAGATCGCCGGAGGCCTCCGTCCGCCTGATCTGCTCGGCGACGGCGTCGACTCGCTCAACGTCGCAGCCGCAGCTGCCGTCACATGCTTCGCCCTCACCCAACATAAGGACTGAAACGTGGAAACACTCGCACAGCAACTCGAACAGGCGGCCATCACCGGAAAGGTCGCGACACCTCGGGAAATTAACCTCCTCCACATCCACCGCTTCCTCGCTGGGGAGCGTCAGTTCGACTTTGGGGTGACGCTGACCCGCGACTGGGACTATGACTCGGTGTTTCAGCTCATGGTCGACGCGTGCGGGATAAACCCAGACCCAGACTTCACGGAAGGCGTGGACACCATCTCCACGCAGCGGTGCATCGAACAATTAGACCTGATGCGGACCGCCATTCAGGACGTCGCCTCCCGAGGTGGCCGCATCCTGTTTGCGACCGGCCACCCCAGCGGGTTGTTGCCGGTACATGTGCGCATGCGGGACTGGGCTGTAAGCCTGGGCGCGCGCACGGTCGAGCAGACGGACTTTGTGCCCGTTGAGATCGGGGGAGACGCGCGCACGGTGCTGGGAGTTTGGGTGTGGCATCAGCACGGCGGACTCCCGCACACCCACCTGGCTGAGCCCGCCCAGGCGGTGCTGGAACAGGTAGAAGCGCCAGATCTGGTGGTCGCCGATCACGGGTGGGCAGGGGCTGCCGGAAGCGCCGGCATCCGCACCGTGGGATTCGCGGACTGCAATGACCCAGCGCTGTTCGTAGCGCAGGCTCAAGAGCAGGTCGAAGTGTGTGTTCCACTGGACGACAACATTCCGCCACACCTGTATGAGCCGCTCATCGCACACGTGTGTCGCGATTAACGCGCCACGGGGCTGTTCGATGTGGAACTGAGCGCACATTCGGGTATAGTTGGTTGCTGGCGTTTTACACGTCAGCCATAAGAATTTGAGCACTGGCGGGCAACCCGGTTGCATCAGGGCTCTCGAGATTCAAAGGATCACCATGAAAAAAGATATTCACCCGGAATACCGCCCGGTTGTGTTCAACGACCTGGCATCTGGAACCAAGTTCTTCACGCGCTCGACTGTGAAGACCGAAAAGACCATCGAATGGGAAGACGGAAACACCTACCCACTGGTCGACGTTGAAATTTCTTCGGCTTCGCACCCGTTCTACACCGGTAAGCAGCGCATCCTTGACTCCGCTGGACGCGTTGAGAAGTTCAAGGACCGCTACAAGGGCTTCGGAAAGCGCAAGTAACACGTATATCAATAATGGCCGGCACGTTCATGTGCCGGCCATTCTTGTTTGTTGAGCTCTTTATGGCTCCTACAGCGTGCGCGCTTCCACGGTGATGCTGTCCGTGGGTTGGGTGCGCCACGCGCAGTGGAGGAGAGAGCGCACGCCGGTCTCGTTCTGAATTGAGGCGGCAATGCCGTGAGCAATTTTTTCTTTCGCCGAGGTCGCCGCGGCTACCACGTCAAGTCCGGTTGCCAGCCCGGCAGCGATCGATGATGCGAACGAGCAACCGGCACCGTTGACCAGGTGGTTGTTGACCTTGGTTGTCGACAGTTCGGTGACGGTGGTTCCGTCGAAGATGACATCGACCGCGGTTGGCCCGTCGAGGCGCGCGCCACCCTTGACGATCACGTTCTTTGCACCCTTGCTGTGCAACGTGCGGGCCGCCTCGACCATGCCTTCCACACTGTCCAAGGACTCTGCCCCTACCAAGGTGGCTGCTTCTTCGAGGTTGGGGGTGATCACGGTGGCGTGCGGAACGAGCTTTTCCAGGAACAGGTCTCTCAGGTCCACCATGGTGCCTGCGCCCTTACATACCAGGACCGGGTCAAACACGTACGGGATATGTGCCTTCTCAATGTGGTCCGCCAGAACCAGCGCGTTGTCAACGGAACCCAGCATGCCGGATTTGATGACGTCGAAGGAGTGGACGCCCAGCACCGAAGTGAGCTGGCGTGCAACGATGTCTTCAGCCACGAACTCGATTTCGTGGACGAATTCCTTGTCTGGGTTGAACGTCACGATGCAGGTCTCGACAGTGGAGCCAAAAACTCCGTACTCTTCGAACATTTTGAGGTCTGCGGAAAGTCCTGCCCCTCCGGAAACATCGAGACCGGCAAATGTGAGCGCGCGGCGTGTCATAGGTCCTCCTGTGAGTGAACGTGTGAATGATTACGTGAACGTGCAGATTCTATATGAGCGGCCAGCGGGCTATTTTCCGCCCGGGTACCCCAGCTGGCGCCATGCTTCGTAGGTGGCGATTGAGGCCGAATTCGCCAGGTTCAAACTGCGCCTGCCTTCCAACATGGGAATGCGGACGGCTAGGTCCACGTGCGGGTCTTCTGCGACCTCGGCGGGCAACCCCGTGGACTCTTTTCCAAACAGGAGAACGTCGTCGGAGGTGTACTCCACTGTGTCGAATGTGTGGGTGGTGTGCGTGGTGAACGCGATGACGCGCTTGTGTCCCAGCTCCTCCCACAGGTGCTCGATCGTGGGGTGGACGGTGACATGCGCCAGATCGTGATAGTCCAGTCCCGCCCTGCGGAGTTTTGCGTCACTAAGGTCGAACCCCAGGGGCTCAACCAGGTGCAAGTGCGCGCCTGTCACGGCCGCTAAACGTATGGCGTTTCCGGTGTTGCCGGGAATTTCGGGGGTGTGGAACACGATCTGAATGGGCATGGTGCAATCCTAATCGGGTTGCCGGCAAACCTTGCATACTTCGAACATGTGTTCGATAATGTTTGTGTGTCTGCTCTGCGTGATTTCGATAAGCTCCGCAGCCTACCGGGCGTGCGTACCGCGGGGGACCTGGCTACGTCACGGCCAGTGTTCCCCGTGTCCGGTGCGCTGCCTTCTGTCTTTTCCCGAGGTGGTTTGCGGCGCGGCGACATCACCCAGATTGTGGGGACACATGGGTTTTCTGTTGCTCTGGCGGTCGTGTCGAAGGCAACGCAGGAACGTCATTGGTGCGCCAGCCTGGGGGTGGGCGTTCCCGCGGTCGCGGCCCTGGGGGATTTCGACGTTGCGCTGGACCATTTTGTGAATGTTGCCGTTGAGCCGGGGGATCGCGTGCAAGCTCTGTCGATTCTGATCGACACGTTTGCCATCGTCATTACGCAACCGGTACAGATGAGCCCGGGGCAACGGTCTCGCCTTCACAGCAAAGTGCGCGAAAAGAACATGTCGCTGATTGTTCTGCGCGACTTTCCCCACGCGGGGGAGAAGCTCACTGTTTCTGAACCGCGGTGGGAAGGGCTCGACCACGGGTCAGGGCACCTCAGTGGCTATTCGGTGCGCGTGACGAACCCTGCCATGGGGAGTACACGCATCGAACTACCCGGCGCGGAACAGGTGTCTTCGCAGGTGATTCGTCTTGTCTGAAGGTGCGCGTACACTCGTTCTCACGGTTCCCGACTGGCCGGCGCTTGCCGTTACGCTCCGTGAAGACATCAACGTGAGCGAACCCGTCATGGTTGTGCGGGCAGGCGTTGTGTATTCGGCGAACGCGAGCGCCAGAAAACACGGTGTTGTACGTGGAATGAACACTCGGAGTGCGCAATTGCGGTGCCCGCACGCGCACGTCTACCCGTTCGACCTGGACCGTGACCATCAAGAGTTCGCCACCGCCGTGACTGTTCTGGACCACATGGTGGCATGGTTTAGCCTGTTTCACCCCGGAACGGTCACGATCCCCATCTCTTCCCTTGAACGCACATATGAAAACGAAGAGCGTGCCGTGCATGATCTGCTGACGGAACTCATCGATGCAACCGGGTGGGAGGTTTTCGCAGGAATTGCGGACACCCCGTTCGCCGCCCTTTTGGCGGCAGACTCGCAAACCCGCGTCGAACCGGGGAGAACGGGGAAGTTTCTAGCGCCGTTAAGTGTGGATCGGCTGAGGCTTGTCGACTCCCAGTTCACTCCGCTCACCGTTCTTCTGCACCGTTTAGGAATCGACCGATTGGGCCAGTTAGCGACTCTGCCACGCACCCAGGTCTACACCCGGTTCGGGGAAACAGGTGCGCGTGCGTGGCTTCTTGCCTCCGGGCACACCTACGAACTTCCCCGGGAACATGTGCGATCTCGCGATTTTACCGTGAGCGCGCCTGTTGAACCGCCCACGGGCAGGCTCGACATCATTTCGTTTAAAGCACGCGAACTGGCCATCGATTTCGTTGAGCGCATTCGAGAAGCCGGACTGGTCTGTACGCACGTGCGCATCGTGCTACACGCATCCAACGACACGTATGAACGTACATGGCATTTAGACACGCTCACCGAAACCACGCTGGCCGACCGTGTGCGCTGGCAAGCCGCAGGATGGCAAGGGTCACGCACCGAAAAAACCCCGCACGCAGAAGACAGCGGTGGCAGTGATGCCAACGAGGACGGAATACACCACATCGAGTTCTTCGCACAAGAACTCGTCGCCCCCTTACGCGCCCAGTCGAACCTGTTTGCCCCACACACCGACGACGTCAGTGCCGCACTCGAACGCATCCAAGGACTTTTCGGAATCGACGCAGTGAACGTCCCAGCCCTGCAGGGAGGGCGATCACCTGAGGAAACGAACCTGTGGACCCCTTGGAGGCACAGCACTGAACCCGCCCGCGACCCCCAGGCGCCGTGGCCCGGAGCCTTGCCACCACCTCGGCCCACCTTGGTAGAAAACACGCCCGTAGACCTGCTCAACGAATACGGTGAGCCGGTTGTTGCCAGACCTGCCGGGCTGGACAGCACCCCGCGGGTTCTTCGCACTCGGGAAGGCACGCAGGCTGTCACCAACTTTTCTTCCGCTTGGCCCGTAGACACGCAGTGGTGGGGTAAGCACCAGTACCACGTGCGGTGCCAGATTGTGACCGAAACCGGTGAAGCGTACGTGCTGTGCAAAGAAGCCGGGCAGTGGGCCATCGTGGGGAGGTACGCGTGATGTACGCCGAACTTCATACGCATTCGAACTTCTCGTTCCTCGACGGGGCCTCAGACCCGGAAGAACTCGTGCACGCGGCACATGCTGCAGGGCTGTCCGCCTTGGCTTTGACCGATCACAACGGGCTGTACGGTGCCGTGCGTTTTGCGCAAGAAGCCCAGTGCGTGGGAATTCCCACTGTTTTTGGGGCGGAACTGTCCGTGGGGCTCACGCACAAGATTCCAGGGCAAAAAGACCCGCAGGCCACTCACCTTCTAGTGCTTGCCCGCAGTGTCGACGGGTACAGGCAACTGTCACGCGCGATCTCTCGGGGGTATGAACACGGCGAGAAAAACCGCCCGGTTTTCCACCTCGAAGAACTCGCTGCCTTAGACCCCGACTGGTACATCCTCACGGGGTGTCGCAAAGGGCCACTCATTCCCCACCTCGGCGACCCTGACGGGGGCATCAGCGCACTCCGTGGTCTGGCCGAGCTGTTTCCAGACCGGGTTGTGGTCGAACTGACCCGCTTTGGATACCCCACTGACGATGCGCGGATTGACCACCTCACCGGTTTAGCCGGCCGTGCGAAACTTCCCACCGTGGCCACGAACGCGGTTCACTATGCGCACAGGTCGGGATACCGCGGGGCACACGTGCGCGCTGCTATCAGATCGCACGCCTCCTTGGACGAACTGGCCGGGTGGCTACCGGCCGACGCCACCGCGTATATCCGCACACCCCATGACATGCAGGAACGCTTTGGGGCTGGTCCGGTGGAAACAGCCCACCGGATTGGACAAGAATGTGCGTTTGAGCTGTCGGGTGCCCAAGTGGGACTCCCGCAGGCGCCAGTTCCCCCGGGGCGGGACGCAGATGAACACCTACGTGAACTCGTATACGCGGGGGCTCGGCGCCGGTATGGTGAGCGTTCGGAATACCCGCGCGCGTGGGAACAGATCGACACCGAACTGGCCACGATCACTTCGATGGGGTTCGCCGGGTACTTCCTCATCGTGGAAGACATTGCCCGGTTTTGTCACACCAACGGCATCTACTGCCAAGGACGTGGGTCAGCCGCGAACTCAGCGGTGTGCTTTGTCTTGGGTATCACCGCAGTCGACGCGGTGAAGTTCCAGCTGCTCTTCGATCGGTTCTTAAGCCCGCAGAGAGCTGGGTACCCGGACATCGACATTGACATTGAATCGGGCCGGCGCGAAGAAGTGATCCAATACGTGTACCAGACATACGATCGGACGCGGGCAGCGCAAGTCGCCAACGTCATCACGTACCGCACAAAATCAGCGATCCGGGACGCCGCCTCGGCTTTTGGGTACAGCCCCGGCCAGCAGGACGCATTCGCAAAAACCGCCCACCGCGGAGCCCTGTCCCCAGACGCCGACGAACCACCCCACGTGCCCGGCCCTGTTCTGGAAGCGGCGCGGGACTTGCACAACTCACCACGTCACCTCGGGATCCACTCCG